>JACPVR010000022.1 GCA_016197405.1 Mycobacterium sp. | reverse complement strand
TCGAAAGCCTCCACGCCGAGCCCAACACCAAGCCCCAAGCCGCTTGACAAGACATAGAAGAGTCCACCGACCCCACACCGGCATCGGCGGAATGACACCAATCGAGCGCCTACGCGTTCACAACCTACCCGTGAAGAACATCTAGCGCCTCGGCGCGCATCTGCTCGAATTCCTCGTCGCACAACTCGGCCAACGTCGGCTCGTTGTGCGCGCGCACCCAGTCCAGCGCGTCCTCGCCGGTGATGTCCTCAAGCCACAGGTACGGGTCCGCGCCGGATATTTCTGCCATGGCAGCCATTGTGGCCGCGCGTAGGCTGAGCTTCATGGTGGCCCCCGCTCGTGTGCTGATCAGCCGTACCGCTGCCGATCTGCTCGCCGAACTCCAGAGCCGGCACGGCCCGGTGATGTTCCACCAGTCCGGCGGCTGCTGCGACGGCTCATCGCCGATGTGCTACCCCGTCGGCGACTTCATCGTGGGGGATCGTGACGTCCTGCTGGGCTTGCTGGACGTGACCGGCGAAGGCCAGCCCGACGGTGTCCCGGTCTGGATTTCCGGTCCGCAGTTCGACGCCTGGAAACACACCCAACTGGTGATCGATCTGGTGCCGGGCCGTGGTGGCGGGTTCTCGCTGGAAGCACCCGAGGGCAAGCGCTTCCTGTCCCGTGGACGGGCCTTCACCGAAGAGGAAAACCAGCAGCTCAACGCATCGAATCCGGTGACGGGATCCGGTTACGCCGCGGGGGAGCGGCCGCCGGGACCGCGGGGCGCGGTGGTTGCCGAGGCGGCCGACGCCTGCCCGATACCGGCGGGGCGCGCCGCGCAGATCCCCGGATAACCGCGGCGGGCGGGTACCGTTTTTTCTCGTGATACCGCTTCCGCGGGCGTGGTTGCTGACCAGTGCGATGCTGGTGGGCGCCGCCGCGGGCGTGCTGCTCGGTGTCCTCGCGATGCTGGTGGTCACAGCTCCCGTGCGCCCCGACATCGCCCTCGCCGCAACACTCGGGGTGCCCAGCGTCCTGGGCCTGGCCATGGTGGTGTTCTCCGGCCGACGCTGGGTGACGATGCTGGGCGCATTCCTCGTCGCGGTCGCCCCGGGCTGGTTCACGGTGCTGGTCGCCACCCAGGTGGTGCACGGTGCCTGAGTTCAACGACACCGGTGAGATGCCATTGACCCAGCCGCACCATGCTCCGATATTCGACACCGGTCCGCACCCCAACCCGCTGCCGCACGCGGCGGTGGCCATCGACGACTATCCCGATTCGGATCCATTCGCCGGACTGGGTGACGATCCGCCACCGATGAGCGCCGACCCGCAGGCGATATCGGGCCCGTTGCCGGTGCTGGCGCAACCCGTCGTGGTGCCGAGTCAGTTCGTCGCCGTCAAACGGTGGAAGTTCGTCGGGCTGACGCTGGTCATCTGGTTCGCCGCGGCCGCCATCGGGCTGGCCATGTACTACCGGTGGTTCCACGCCGTGGACAAGACCTGGCCGGATTTCGTCGTGCTGGTCTATGTGGTGGTGTGCATGGTGGCCGCACTGATCGTGTCGATGGCCGAGCAGAAACCGGCCCGCTCCGCGCTGGCCATCGGCATCATGTCGGCGCCGTTCGTCTCCGGGTGCGCGGCGGCGGTGTTGTACGGCGGATACGTGTTCGGCTGGGTCACCCCCTGACAGTGGGGAACCGCCGGCCGTTGTGGGTTTATGGGGAATCCGTTCCCCGTTCCACACTCGTGCACCACTAGGGTAGGTAGACGTGACTCACTATGACGTTGTCGTTCTCGGTGCCGGCCCGGGCGGATATGTCGCAGCCATTCGCGCCGCTCAGCTCGGCCTGAATACCGCGATCATCGAGCCGAAATACTGGGGTGGGGTCTGCCTCAATGTCGGCTGCATCCCATCCAAGGCGCTGCTGCGCAATGCGGAGATCGCGCACATCTTCACCAAGGAAGCCAAAACCTTCGGCATCAGTGGGGAGGCGACCTTCGATTTCGGCGCCGCCTTCGACCGTAGCCGCAAGGTCGCCGAGGGCCGGGTGGCCGGCGTGCACTTCCTGATGAAGAAGAACAAGATCACCGAGATCAACGGGTACGGCAAGTTCACCGGGCCCAATAGCATCGAGGTCGACCTCAACGACGGAGGAACCGAGACGGTCGAATTCGACAACGCCATCATCTCGACCGGCAGCAGTACGCGCCTGGTTCCGGGCACGTCGCTGTCGGACAATGTCGTCACCTACGAAAAGCAGATCCTGACCCGTGAGCTGCCCGGCTCGATCATCATCGCCGGCGCCGGTGCCATCGGTATGGAGTTCGCCTACGTCCTGAAGAACTACGGCGTCGACGTCACCATCGTGGAATTCCTGCCGCGCGCGCTGCCCAACGAGGACGCCGAGGTCTCCAAGGAGATCGAGAAGCAGTACAAGAAGCTCGGCGTGAAGATTCTCACCGGCACCAAGGTCGAGTCCATCACCGATGATGGTTCGACGGTCACCGTGGCGGTCAGCAAGGACGGCAAGTCCGAAGAGCTCAAGGCCGACAAGGTGCTGCAGGCCATCGGCTTTGCGCCCAACGTCGAGGGATACGGTCTGGACAAGGCCGGTGTGGCGCTGACCGACCGCAAGGCCATCGGCATCGACGACTACATGCGCACCAACGTGCCGCACATCTACGCCATCGGTGACGTCACCGCCAAGCTGCAGCTGGCTCACGTCGCCGAGGCGATGGGTGTGGTGGCTGCCGAGACCATCGCCGGCGCCGAGACGATGGCGCTCGGTGACTACCGGATGATGCCGCGCGCGACGTTCTGCCAGCCGCAGGTGGCCAGCTTCGGCTTGACCGAGGAGCAGGCCCGCGACGAGGGCTATGACGTCAAGGTCGCCAAGTTCCCGTTCACCGCCAACGGCAAGGCGCACGGTTTGGGTGATCCCAGCGGATTCGTCAAGCTCATCGCCGACGCCAAGTACGGCGAGCTGCTGGGCGGTCATCTCATCGGACACGACGTGTCCGAGCTGCTGCCCGAGCTCACGCTGGCGCAGAAGTGGGATCTGACCGTCAACGAGCTGGCCCGCAACGTGCACACGCACCCGACGCTGTCCGAGGCGCTGCAGGAGTGCTTCCACGGCCTTGCCGGCCACATGATCAACTTCTGATGCGCTTTGCGGTATTGGCCGGTGTGCTGGGCATCGCGGTTCTGCCGGTTCTCACCGCGGGCCCGGCCCTGGCCGAACCGGCCGCCGCACCAGATCTGAGCGGCTACGCCGAGACCCCGGTCGACCCGTATGTCGCCGACGGTGAGGTCTATTTCCAGACCCCCGATGGTCTGCTGTGCGCGATCCGGCCGGGTACCGGTATCGCGGGCTGCGACGGACCGCTGCCGTCGGCGCCTGCGGGCGCAAACGAGATCCTGCTGGCCGCCGATGCCCATCTGCGGGGTTTGCGGGCCACGGCCAACCCGCAGTTCGTCAAGCCCACCGGCGCCGCGGCCCCGGTGCTGCACGCCGGCCAGAAAATCAGCTACGCAGATTTCGTCTGCGCCGTGGCGGACCAGGGCAAGACGGCGTGCACCAAGGGTTCGCCGGCCACGGCGTGGCTGGAGATCTCCGACACCCACACCGGGATCGGCCCCGCGACACCGGGCCTGCCGGACGGCTACCCGGACCCCAACGACTTCGTCGCGTCCGACGAGAGCTTCGTACCCGGCGTCGGCGCCACGAACATCTTCCCGGTCTTCACCGTCGAGTCCGGCTTGACCTGCAAGATGTCGATGTTCTCGGGTGGTGAAATCGGCTGTGACGGAACACTTCCCGGAATCACCAATGGTGACGACGAAGTCTACGTGCAGCTGCCCGGTGCGGTCGGGACGCGACGGGCCGGTACACCGCCGTTCGCGACGCCGTCCTATCCGGGTCCGATCAAGTCGCTTCCCCAGGGGCACCGGATCGACGCCAACGGCGCCACCTGCATGGCGACCCGGGACGGCGGCGTGGCGTGCTTCGGTGCCGCCGGCGGCCCCAACCAGGGGTTCCTGGTGACCGCCGAGAAGACCACCACATTCGTCAGCCCGCCGAGTTAGGGCCACCGCCGCCACCCGGATCCGCCCGCCGCGGCGTAACGTCAAGGGCGAGCCTTTCGTTGCGTCGCTGAGTCATGTCTGCTGTCACAGGTGGACCCGGCCAAGGGGCACGGTGAATTACTCCGTCGTTTCACAGTCGTGAGCCGATTGACGCCCACCGTGAAGGAAGTGCTCGTGGTCACCCGCAGAAGCGGCGGTTCCGGTGCGGATCGGCCCGGGCAAGCCATCACCCCTGAGACGGCAAGTCGTCGCCGGGCCAGCCCGGTCCGGCTCACCCTGGCGCGCGAACTCGGCCAGGGAATCGACGGGGCCTGGTGGCCGCATACCGTCCGGATAGCCGCAGAGTTGCCCGATCTACTCGCGGTGATGGGTTCGCGGCTCGGGGATATCAGCGGTATCAACGTCAACTGGACATCACTGCAGTATCCGCCCGACCTGAACTGGGTGGGCTGGCGCGGAAAGCAGCAACACGTCATCCACATCAGCGGCAGCAGCGCCGAAGCGCGGCTGTTGGTGGTGCCGCACACCACCAACAGCGCGCTGGCCAAGATGGTGTTGCGTCGGGCAGCGCAGATGCCGATCGATCCGGCTCACCGCGAGACTTCGCCGTATGCGTTGGCCGGTTCGATCGTCGACGCGGCCCGAGCGCAGGTGGCGTCGAGCTAGTCGGCGAACCGTCGGCTCACGGACTGCTCCGTGCGGTAGGCGCATCGCCGCGGGGTTCGGGGCGATCCAGTATGCGATTGGCAATCAGATATCCGGTGCGCAAATCCTTGTCCATAACCGGCTAATCTGGCACTATTCGGTTGTCTACCTCACTCTGGCTGCGCTTGCTGCGGGCCGGCCATCGCTGTTGTCGACGCAGAAAGTGAAGCCTGTGCCGTATTCAGATCTGTCCATCCCACCGTTTGACGCCGCCCCGGGGTCGGTGGCGGTGTGGACGTTCATGATTGCCAATATCGTGGCTGCTTCGATCGCCCTTGTGCTCGCCCTGATGTGGGTAGTCCGGCATCGCGACGCTATGCCCGTGTACTGCATGATCGGCGGATTCCTGGCGATGTTGGCCAACGAACCCATCCTCGATCGCCTGATGTTGGTCTGGTACCCGAGCAACACTCCGTTGATCATGTTGGACCTGTACGGAACCCACATGCCGCTCTACCTCATGATCGGCTACCCGTGGTACGTCGGACTAGGGGCCTTCGTCGTTCATCGAGCGTTGCTCAACGGCATTACTGCTGCGGGTTTGTGGCGCATCTTCGCGGTGATCGCGATCCTGGACGTGATAATCGAACTGCCCTCCACCATCGCCGGAGTGCACATCTACTTCGGACCGCAACCGAACTTCTTCCAGCACGGTCTCGCGGTGACGATTCCGTTCGTGATGTCTGCAGTCTCACTTGCATGCGGATTCGCGGTGCACTGGGTGTTGAGTTCACCGAAGTCGGCATGGGCACCGCTGGCCGTCATCGCCATCATTCCCGGTACTGCGGTCGGCACGTTGGTCGCCACTCAGTGGCCGGTGATGCTGGCGCAGAACTCGACGACGGCGCCACTGGTCGTCTGGCTCACCGCACTGATCTCTATCGTGCTTGTGCTGGCGGCGATGCGCGCGGCCATCTCGGCGGTCGTCGTCGCGAGAGACCACGGCGCCTCTCGACGCGCGGATGAAGATCTTTCTGCTGCTGCGCTGTCGCGATGACAACGCACTTCAACCCGTAGCAGGGCAGTACTTTTCGTTCCTGGCTATTGGCTGCCCGCGTCGGATCCGACACCCGACCCGCTGACGAACATCGTGTAGAGGGCTTCTGCCTTGTCGATGCGAGGACGGCCCCCGGTAGCGTCGTGGAGCATCACCGCAAGGGCGGTGAATCCTGCGGCCAGCCATGCCGGCGGCAGATCGCCGCGCAGCAATGACGCCTCTTGCCAGCGGCACATCAACGATGTCAGACCGATCGGATCATCGCCGGCCCGCATCACCGAGCTGGTACCGATCAGGAACCCGTAGCGTTCTCCGAACTCGGTGATCGCACGCGTGAGCCGCCGGATCTCCTCCAATGTTGCTGATCCATCAGGTATTTGGGCGACGATTGAGCGACCGTCGCAGGTCGCCTCCGCGGCCAGTCGCTCGATCAGGTCGTCACGGGTCGGAAAATGGCGGTAGAGCGTTGCGCGGTGTACGCCCGCGGTGTCCGCGATGCGGCTCATCGAAGCGGTCGGGTCGGTGCGCAGCACCCCGCTCGCCAGCGCAAGGATGCGTTGCTCGGTTCGTCGGGCGTCGCTGCGGCGCAACGGTGTTTCGGACACCAACGCAGTATGTCAGGGAGTCACTGCGGTACCGGAAAGTATGAGGGCACGATATTGGGTGGCACTGTCCTCATGAGCGCGAACGCGTTCCACGGTAGGAAATACAGCAGAATGTAGGTCAGCTCCAGGAAGGCGAATATCGCGAAGAACCGCAGGAGTGTCTGCAACCTGCCAGACCGCACCACTTCCGGGATCGCCCGTTCGACAAATGACAGGCCGTCCTGATCCCGATACCACCGCAGCGCGGTCATCGCGGTCCACGTGAGACCGAAGAGTATCGGGTTGTAGACGGGCCACGCATAGGGCTGGCCATCCCACACGGTGAGTGCCTCGTACGGATGAATGTTGGCGAAGGCTCCGATACGCAGGTAGACGTTCTCGGACACCGCGCACAGTGCCGCGTTCGATGCGAAGACGATGGCAAAGCCTCGCCACGGTGCCCAGTCCGGGTGGCGGAGGTGGACCCGGCTCAGGATCTGACACCCGGAGCGCACTGCAACGAAGAACGCCCAGGTATAGGCACCGAAGACGAAGGCGATTGGTACAGCCCATAACTCGGGCTCCGGGCTGCGCCAGCCGGGAATGAAACCTGCCCAGGAGCCCAGATTCAACTGGTGGGCATTGTATTGAAATGAGAAGACCGAGTAATTGTCGAGGACGTCCCAGAAGTTCAGCAGGATCGCCGCCAGCACGAAGAGGCCATCGAATCCCAGGGCCTCGCGCCGGACGAGGCGGCGCAGGACGAAGTGCCACAGAATGGCGACGAATACCGCGAACTGGCCCCATTCCAGTACGTGCATCACGATGGCCTTGCCGGGAGCCATGGGATCACTGCCGGGCACCACTTGCGCGACGCCGCCGCTGACCCACCCCACGAGCACGTAGAGGACGAAAACTACTGATACGGCACCTATTGCCGCCCAGGTGAGTCCGATCGCCGAAGGCTTCTGATGTTGCAGCGTGGGCAGTGCCTGGGGTCTTGATTGCATGAGTACCTCATGGTTGGGCGGGCCGGACACTAAATGCGACAATACTGTCGCATTTAGTCTGCCTGCCGGTCAAGGGTACGAGCGGGTCGCCGGCGCTACCGGTGACTGCGGGTGGCGGAGGTGGTCGGCGATCCGGGGTGCCGACCGCGCGACAAAATGTGTGCACGCGAGGCTGAGACCGATCGAGGCGAATGCGCAGAGGTATTTCGCCCACATCGGCCAGCCGGAGTTCAGTGCGGTCGAGATCGGCCATCCCACGATGCCGGCCGCGGCACCGAGTGCGACCGACGGGATCAGGATGAGCCACAACCGCTGTGCCCCGCGTAGTGCCGGCACCAGGAACACCGCCAGCGTGGCGCCGAGCACCACCTGAAGGGCGTCGATGGCTGCCCACCACACGACAAATCCGGCGATCTTCATCGGCGGATCGCCGAAGAACTCAAGAATGCCGATCCAGGCCGAGAGTCCGATTGCGATGAAGTCGATCACGGCGATGATCCCGTAGAGCGCCCAGATCCTGCGTGCGGTGAACTCTTTGGTGAACGCACGGTAGAGCAGGTAGAGAAGTCCGCCGCAGAACCAGGCGTAACCGATGGGAACGAAGATCGGGACGACGCGCTCGAACGCCGCGAATGTGGGGGTGATCTGGTCTGGTGGATAGCCCACCAGCACAACGTTGTCCAGCCATGGTTCCATCAACCCGGACAGTGCGCCGCCGATCAGGAACAGAACCAGCGCCGGCCCCCGCTTGCGTTCGTGCACTCCCCACCAGATGAAGAACCCGAGGGTTATCAGAATCATCAACACGGTGTAGGCGATCAGAGCGCCTTGCGGTGCCTCGCGGATCGGCATCTCGGGGACGGTGTGATCCATCGTCAGTTGTGAGATTCTCACTGCGGGATTGTCTGGACGTCGACGTCGAGTTCGGTGATGTCCGGTTCGGGGCCAGACGTGAGGGGGCGGGTCTGCTCGTAGACGGAGGGATCGAATGTCTTGGTGCGGCGCCGATATTCGGTGTGTGGACCGGCCCATACCGTGGTGACCTTCCCATTGGCCGTGGAATACCAGCCTGGGCAACCCGTGCTGAAGACGGTGCCCTGCAGGCGTCGGCCGAGTTCGTCGTTGAAGTCGTCGTGAACGGATTGCTTTACCGCGTAGGCGTATCCGGTCCGCGCGATGTGTTCGATGGCTTGGCGGATGTAGCCCGCCTGGTACTCCAGCATGCTGGTGATGGTGTTGGTGAGCGACCCGGTGTTGGGTCCGTAGGACATGAAGAGATTGGGGAACCCGGGGGTGGAGATGCCCAGGTACGCTTCGGGGCCGTCCTTCCACACCTCGTGTAGATCGCGGCCGTCTTTACCCGTGATGGCGATGGGGGAAAGGTATTCGGTGGCAGCGAACCCCGTGCACCAGATGACCACGTCGGCTTCGGTCAATTGTCCGTCGGATGTCTTGACGCCGTGCTCGGTCATCCCCACGACACCGCTGCGTATGACGGAAACATCTGGGCGGGCCAGCGTTTGGTACCACTGGCTGGACAGCAGAATGCGGGCGCAGCCCATGCGGTAGTCGGGTACGCATGCGAGGTATTTCTGGTCGTCGTTGAGCAAGGCGGCCATTCGTTTGCGCCAGATTCGTTCGTACACAGCTCTGAGGCCGTCGAACTTGCGCAGGACGAACGGATACTTCGCCTCGAACCACCACCACATCAGGTTGTGATAAGCGCGTTGGAATGTGGGGACGCGGGACAGGGTGCGCTCGACCAGTCCGGGCGACCAGTCGTACTTGCTGACAACCCAACTCGGCGATCGCTGGATGACGGTGACATGGTCGGCCTGGTCGACGATGGCCGGTACCACCTGGATGCTGCTGGCTCCGCCGCCGACGACCACCACCCGCTTGCCGCGCAGATCGACGCTGTGGTCCCATTCGGCAGAATGGAACTGCCGGCCCGCGAACTTCGATCTGTCGGTCACATCGGGCATCTTGGGTTGACTCAGCTGACCGGTGGCGCCGACAACCACATCGGCAACCAACACCTCGCCATCTGCCAGTGTCACGGTCCATTTCAGGGTGGACTCGTCGAATCGGGCACCGACGACCTCGACCCCGAACCGGATGTGCGGACGCAGTCCGGCTTCGATGGACACCTCGCGCACGTAGTCGCGAATCTCGCCCTGGCTGCCGAACCGGCGTGACCAGTTGGGCTTGAGGTGCGTAGAGAACTGATAGATCACGCTCGGCACATCGCATGCGGCGCCGGGGTAGTCGTTGGCCTGCCACACGCCGCCGACCTCGTCCTGGCGGTCGAGGATCGTGAATGTCTCGATTCCGGCCTTCTTCAGCTCCAGGGCCACCGACAGACCGCCGAAGCCGGCGCCGATGATGACAACCTCGGGGGTGGTCGTTCTGGTTGCGGAGTGCGTCATTGGTCCTCTTTCTCGCCACTCCCACGCCCGGTCGTTGATGGCGCACAGGGTGGGTGTCGAAGCCTCTCGCCGCGCGGTGAGTGCGGGGCGCTTTCGGGAAGAAAGATATCAAGAATCGATGATCGAACGCATCGTGTCTTACGCAAGTTGTGACAATAGTCCCCAAAAAGGCACAGGATGCGTTCTCCTGGCTCGGCGCACGACTGCCTCCGGCGCGCGGGCCTACGGATACGTCGGAGCCGCCAAATGGCAACGGAGGTGCTCGGCAAGACTCGAATACAACTGGCGCACCGGCCTCGCCCACGGCACCAACAGATCGGCGGCGTGGTACATGCCACCGACGGCGACGAACTCGCATGCCACGCCCGCGTCCTGGAGCCGCTGCGCGTATTCGCGGGACTCCTCGTGGAGGATGTCGATGTCCCCGACGGCGATCCAGGTGGGCGGCGCCGAGCCCAGGTCCTCTCGGCGACTGGCTGCCGCATACCGCGGCGCGGGGTCGAGATGGGGAACGTGACCGAGATAGGAAGACCACGCGAAGGCGTTGGACGTTGCACTCCATGCCGGCGCTGCGGGGCAGGGTCGCAGTGCGGTTCGATCATCGAGCATCGGATAAAGCAATGCCTGAGCGGAGATTTCGATACCCTCGTCGCTGCAGCGCGCGACGCAATTGGCTGTCAGGCCGCCCCCGGCGCTGGCTCCGGCAACCGCGATGCGATGTGGGTCGACGCCGAGCTGTTCCGCGCGTGCCAGAACCCATTTGACGGTGTTCACGCAGTCGTCGAGTGCTGCGGGGAAGGGCTCCTCGGGCGCCAAGCGGTAATCCGGTGCGATCACGACAGCGTCGATCGCGCGGGCCAGGAATCCGGCAGTCGGGCCTTCGAACTGTGGAGACCCCGAGATCATCCCACCCGAGTGCAGCCATATGACGGCGGGACGTGGTCGCGCCGGACCGGCGGGAGTGGTCACCCGTACCCGGATGTTCGGGTCGTTGCCGAAGCTGCGGTTGACGACGTGCACCTTCGGTCCCGACCAGCGCGGAATCCGCAATGCGTTGCGCCACAACGGCAATGTGACCTGCGTATAGGGTATCGATGCGGCAGGTAACAGCGGGCTACGCAACGATGGTGTGATGTTGTAGCGGTCGCACCATGCCGCCAGCGCGGCGCGCGTTGCGATCGCCGTGCCGACGACGCCCGCTGCTGCGGCGGCTCGGCCTCGGCGTTCGGGCCCCCTCACCGCAATGGCCAGTCGATGAGACATCCGCTCATGCGTGAAATGCCTTTCCTGAATTCCCATTACGCCTAGTCGACCACCGACGATGCTCCCTCGGCAGACGGACCGAGGGAGCACCGCGTCGGTGGAGTCAGGCCTGCAGCGAGGCCGGGGGGTTGAAGCGGTCGCCGTAGCGGGCGGCCAATTCCTTGGCGCGGGCCACGAAGGCTTCCTTACCGGTGCCCAGTGGGCCGGAGTATCCGACGATGAACTGCGCGCTGCCACCGGTCCAGGCCGGGTAGCCGATCCCCATGATGGAGCCGATGTTGGCGTCGGCGGTGGTCATGAGCACGCCCTCGTCGATGCACTTCTGGGTTTCCAGGGCTTCGGCGAACAGCATCCGGTCGATCATGTCCTGCAACGGGATTTCATCGGTGCCCGAGTTGAAGGTCTCCTTCAGTCCTGGCCACAGTCCGACGCGCTTGCCGTCGGCGTACTCGTAGAAGCCGGCACCCTTCAGGCGCGACGGACGACCGATCTCGAGCATCTTGTCCACGACCAACTCGCCGGGGTGCAGGTTGTAGACCTGGCCCAACTCCTCTGCGCCGGCCTGGTTTTGCACCGAGACCTTCTTGAGTAGTTCGAGGTTGAGTTCGTCGAGCAGCTGCAGCGGCGGCGCTGGGTACCCGGCCTGTGAACCGGCTCGTTCGATGCTGGCCGGTGCGACACCCTCGCCCAACATCGCCATCGCCTCGTTGACGAATGTGCCGATGACACGAGAGGTGAAGAAGCCGCGGCTGTCGTTGACCACGATCGGGGTCTTGCCGATGGCCAGGGTGTAGTCGAAGACCCGGGCAAGCGCCTCATCAGAGGTCTTCTCACCGCGGATGATCTCCACCAGCGGCATCTTGTCGACCGGCGAGAAGAAGTGAATGCCGACGAAATCCTCGTGACGCTTCACCCCGGTAGCCAGTCCGGTGATCGGCAGTGTCGAGGTGTTCGAGCCCAGCAGCGCGTTGGGTTCGACGATGTCCTCTATCTCGCCGAAGACCTGGTGCTTGAGCTCGGGGTTCTCGAAGACCGCCTCGATTACGAAGTCCACCCCGGCGAAGTCTGCCGGGTCGGCACTCGGCGTGATACGGGCCAGCAGCGCGTCGCTGCGCTCCTGTGTGGTCGTGCCTCGCTGCAGTGCCTTGGCTTCGAGCTTCTCCGAGTAGGCCTTGCCGCGCTGCGCGGCTTCCAGGGTGACGTCTTTGAGGACGACCTCGAACCCGGCCTTGGCCGATACGTAGGCGATACCGGCGCCCATCATGCCCGCACCCAACACACCGACCTTGGTGATCGGAGTCTTGCCGATACCCTCCGGACGGGAACCGCCGGCGTTGATCGACTGCAGATCGAAGAAGAACGCCTGGATCATGTTCGTCGAGGTCTGGCCTGCGGCGAGTTGGGTCAGGTAGCGGCTTTCGATCCGGCTGGCATTGTCGAAGTCGACCTGCGCACCCTCGACCGCGGCGGCCAGGATGGCCCGCGGAGCCGGCACGGGGGCTCCCTTGAGCTGCTTTTTGAGTAGCGCCGGGAACGACGGCAGGATCGCGGCCAGTGCTGGGCTCGACGGCGTGCCGCCGGGCATCTTGTAGCCTTTGGCATCCCACGGCTGGGTATGCGCATCGGGGTTGGCCTTGATCCAGGCCTTGGCCGCCGGGACGAGCTCATCCACGGACGAGACGAGCTCATCGACGAGCCCGATTTCGAGGGCCTTGGCCGGCTTGAACCGGGTGCCCTGCGAGAGCACCTCGCTGAAGGCCTTCTGAATACCGAACATGCGCACCGTACGAACGACCCCGCCACCGCCGGGCAGCAGACCCAGAGTCACCTCGGGCAAGCCGATCACCACACCCTTGGCATCGGCGGCGATGCGGTGGTTGCAGGCCAACGCGATCTCCAGGCCACCGCCGAGGGCGGCGCCGTTGATGGCGGCCACGACGGGCTTCTCCAGCTTCTCCAGCTTGCGCAGGTCGGCCTTGATCGCCTCGGCCGTCGCGAAGAACTCTCCGGCGGTGTCGGCCGTGACACGAGAGATCGCCTTGAGGTCGCCGCCGGCGAAGAAGGTCTTCTTCGCGCTGGTGATGATGACGCCGGTGATCGAATCCTGCTCCGCTACAAGCCGATCTACGGCGTTGTGCATCGACTCGGTGTAGTGCTCGTTCATCGACCATGGTTCCGGTGATCATGGCGCCGGTGGCGCCCAGCGGGTGACCCATCGCGATGGCGCCACCGTTGACGTTGAGCTTCTCGTCGGGGATCTTCAGGTCCTTCTGGAACTTCAGCACCACCGAGGCGAAGGCCTCGTTGATCTCGAACAGGTCGATATCGTCGACCGTCAGGCCTGCCCGCTCGAGCACTTTGTTGGTGGCCGGGGTGGGCCCGGTCAGCATGATGGTGCTGTCGGCGCCGCTGGTGGCGGTGGCCACGATGCGTGCCCGCGGGGTCAGGCCCTGCGAAGCACCGGCTTTTTCGGATCCGATGAGCACCAGGGCGGCGCCGTCGACGATGCCCGAGCTGTTACCGCCGGTGTGGACGTGGTTGATCTTCTCGACGGCGTGGTACTTCTGCAGCGCCACATCGTCGAAACCGCCCATCGCGCCGACACCGTCGAATGCCGGCCTGAGCTTGCCGAGGGACTCGACGGTGGTTTCCGGGCGCATGTGCTCGTCGTGATCGAGGACGACCAGGCCGTTCTGATCGCGAACCGGGACTACCGATTTGGCGAAGTAGCCGCCCGACCACGCCGCCGCTGACAGCTGCTGCGAACGCACGGCGTAGGTATCGACATCCTCGCGGGAGAAGCCTTCCATGGTGGCGATCAGGTCAGCGCCGATGCCCTGCGGAACGAAGGAGACGGCGTAGTTGGTCTCGGGGTCGGTGGCCCAGGCGCCGCCGTCGGAGCCCATCGGCACGCGACTCATCGACTCGACGCCGCCGGCCAGCACCAGGTCGTCCCAGCCGGAGCGGACCTTCTGCGCGGCCAGGTTGACAGCCTCCAGGCCGGAGGCGCAGAAGCGGTTGAGCTGGAAGCCACCGGTGGTGTCGGGCATGCCGGCTGCCAGCACCGCGGTGCGGGCGATATCGGCGCCCTGGTCGCCGACCGGGGACACACAGCCCAGGATGAGATCGCTGATCAGATTCTCGTCCAGACCAGGGTGCCGGGCGCGCAGCTCGTCGATCAGGCCGACGACGAGATCGATGGGCTTGATCTCGGTGAGGGCACCGCCGCGCTGCTTACCGCGCGGCGTACGGATCGCCTCGTAGATAAATGCTTCTTCGGACATCGTCGCCTTTCTGAATGGCCAGGTGGTGCTGGATGCGTGACAGTGCACACTGCGAACATCGCGGCCCAAGAAGCCGACTTTGCCCAAGCGCATCGCATCTAAGCTATGCGTATTTAAACTACTGACAACCACAGATGCAACTATGCGTAAGCCAGACTCAGGTTCTGTTCGGTCTTGGGGTGTCTGCATGGCGATGCTCAACGGGCGACGCGGCAGGCACGTGATCGATCTGCGCATAGTGGCGGTATCTGTCGATATGACTTGCACTGTGCGGATGTAAAGGGCATCAACGTCGCGCAACCATGTGGCACACTGCTGAGAGATCCGCTCGACGGGGCTCACGTCACACTTGGAGGTACAGCGATGCCCATCACCACCGAGATGGTGGTCATGCCTACCGGCATGCAATCCCCGGTGGCGGCGTACACCGTGTTCTATTGGCTGTTCTTCGCACAGCTTGCTGCCGCAGTCGGGTGGTTGGCCTACGTGGGATGGCGTAGTCGCACCGCCATCCCCTTGGCGGCCTTGGGCGGGGCGTTGGCGGTGGCATATTTCGCGCCTCCGGTACTCAACAGGTTGACGCTGGTGTGGTTTCCGGACAACATCCCGCTTAGTTACATCAGCGCTTTCGGCATGCGGGACCCGCTGTTCGACTACCTCGGTTACGCCCTTTTCTTCGGCTTGGGCGGGTACAGCTGTTACCGGTTGATCGACGGCGGACGCGGTGCGCGCGCGGTCTTCGGTGTCGCGCTGACCTGGGGTGTTGCCGACCTTCTCTATGAACTGCCGTTCTTGCGGTGGGGTATGTACACCTACTACGGCCATCAGCCGTTCCAGATCCTCGGATTCCCCGTCCACTGGGTGGTGATCAACGCGATGGTGCCCGTGGTGACGGGGACGCTGATGTGGTTGGCCATCGAAGCTCTCGGTGATCACCGGCGAATGTTGTTGCGGGTGGCGGTATGTGCGCCACTGGCGTCCTTCGTGACGCTCGGCGTGGCTATGCCGGTGGGCGTTGCGCTCAACGCAGATATGCCGGCCGTCGCGGTGCATGTCGCCGCTGCGTTGAGTATCGCAATGGCGCTGGGCCTGATCCTGTTCTGCGCCGGTCATGCCGAGCGCGTGGCTCGGCAGGTGAAATCGTCTGAAGCGCAGCCGGTCCGCCAGCACGCGGTCTGAGCGCAGTAACCTGGTCTACCCCGCCGGGGGCTCGGCGAGGTGCAATTCGGGGGGCCGCTGCGATTCGAAGCGGGGTGCGACATCGCGGATGATGGTCAGCAGCGACATGGTGAGAAGTTCCGTGACTTCGCCGCGGTCCAGGGTGTCCCGTACCAGCCACTGCCTTCCGGCGGCCCGTGCCATTCCGCCGAACGCCAAAATCATTGCGTGCAATCGCGTCCGTTGAGGATGTTCTTCGAGGCCGAGCGCTTCGAGCATGCGGTCGGCCGCCACGTCGTCGGCCTGCTCGATGATGCGCTGAATGTCATGGTCTTGGGCGTCGACACTGATCGTCGAGGTCCACATGGACTTGTGGCGTGAGGTGACCGAGAGCCAGTAGTCGATGCTTGCCCGGATCCGGTCCTCCAGTGCATCCGGCGCGATTCCCTGCACCACGGCGGCGGGTACGTGTGGCGGGACGAGGGCGAAGCGGCGGACGACTTCGAGATACATCTCGCGCTTGGTGCCGAAGTAGTAGTGGATCAACGGCCGTCCGACCCCGGCCTCGTCGGCGATGGCGCCGGTCGATACATCGCTGTAGCGGCGCTCCTCGAAGTGGCGTGCTGCCACTGCCAGAATCTGCTCGCGGCGCTGTTCGGAATCCAGGCGCTGTCTCGCGGGAGCGCTATCGCCAGTCATGTTCGGACTTCCTCGTGAAGACAGCGGCCGCCACGGCGCGGCCGCCCGGGGTGTCGAGATGGATTGATGCTAGACCGGGTGGTGCCGCAACGGCCGTGATGGGGCGAATGCGGTCGCCGGGAATCAAGCGTGCGATACAGATCCGCCTTAGAGTTGCGCAAAATGTTGACTAGGTCACCATTACATAAATAGTATGCGTTGAAGGCATGGATTGCCGCCGCAGCATCTCGCGAGTGTCGTCGACGCTACGTCGTCCGAGTGGTCAGAACCGCGCGCACGACGCCTCTGGTGCGGTGTGAATCGCTGATGCCGGCCAAAACGGATGTCGAGGAAAGGATTTCGCAGATGGAAATCGCGGCCGTAAAGACCAAGGTCCCGGCGACCACGACCCAGCCGGGCAGTGACGATCCCGTCGAGTGGGCATTGGGGCCAGGGTCGGTCACCTGGCGGGTGATGAAGGATCCGACGGTCTTCATCGTCGGCCTGCTGCGCGAGGCGCTGCTGCTGACACTGCATCCCGCCTTCGCCGCCGCTGCGGCTGACCATGACAGCTTCGGCGACGATCCGGTGATGCGGTTCAAGCACGTGGCGTGGTACACCTACGCCGCCACCTATGGCACACCGGATGACGCCGAATACGTAAGCGGAATCGTGCGTCGACGGCATTCGACGATCGTCGGTCTCGAACCGCTGACGGCCTTGCACTACCAGGCCAATGCCGAATACGAACTCGCCCTGACCCAAGCCATGCTGTCAGCGTCGTTCCTGGCGGTTTACGAGCGGCTGCATGGTGAGCTGACCAGCGCCGAGCGGGATCAGTTCTGCCGCGAGCAGCAGGTGCCTGCCGCACTGCTGGGAACCAATCCGGATCACCTGCCGTCGACCTACGGCGAATTGATCGACTTCATCGCTCATGCGCGCAACAAATTCGCCACCGGACTGCAGGCGCGCGAAACTCTCTCGCCGTTCGCCACCGGGGAATACCCCAGTGGCACGGTGATCGGCGATCTGCGCCCGGCATTCCGGAAACCGGCGATGTTCGTCCTGCGAGCCTTCGCGGATATGGCGATGCTGACCATGTCGTGGGAAGAGCGCGAATTGATCGCGATCAACCGTCGTCCCAAGCTCGGATCCAAGCTCGCCACCGGTATTGCGCTGCGTCTGCTGTCGAAGTGGTTCCTCAGTGACAAAGGCTTGGAGGTATTCGACGACTTCCTCGGCGAGCGCATTGCCCCGATCTACCGGAAAGGGATTGCCGCCGACGCAGCCCCGGGTGCGCGGACTCGTGAGGCGCAGTTCGTCGTGCCCGACCCGCGCCCGTGCTTTCACCGGTTGGCCGATCTCTACAGCAACTGGCCGGGGTCGACCGAGGAGTATCTGCTCGGCGCCGAGGGACGTCAGCCCGCCGAGGCCGAGTCGACGACCCTACCGGTGCTGCGCAGTACTGCGGCGTCGTCATGACGTTTGCCCCGTAAGGCCTTCCTACGTCACCAGCGGGGATCGATTGTCACGGTCCCGCTTCGCGGTCCAGTCGCCTTTCGGCGCTATCTCATTACAGAAAGCAGGAATTCGTGGGTCTTCAGTCTGCGATGAGTAAGGCCGTCGGAAGGCGGACCACCAAGAAGACGTCCGCCGTCATCGTCGGATGCGGGTTCGGGGGGCTGGCTGCGGCGATCGAGTTGAAGCGCTCCGGATTCGACGACATCACGATCTTCGAACGGGGCTCGTCCGTCGGGGGCGTGTGGCGGGACAACACCTACCCCGGCGCGGCATGCGATGTGCCGTCTGCCATCTACTCGTTCTCCTATGCGCTCAAACCGGACTGGTCGGCACTGTTCGGCAAGCAAGCCGAAATCCACCACTATCTGGCCGAAGTGGCCGACGAGTTCGGGATCACACCGCTCATCCGCTTCGACACCGAGGTGAGCGCAGCGGAATTCGACGACGATGCGGGCACCTGGACGGTGACCACTGCCGGCGGCGACACCGTCGAAGCGGACATCTTGATCATGGCCACCGGGCAGCTGAGCCGGCCCAAGACGCCGTCCGTCCCGGGCTTGGACACCTTCGCCGGCAAGGCATTCCATTCGGCACAGTGGGACCATGACGTCGATCTCACCGACAAGCGGGTGGCCGTCGTGGGCAGCGGTGCCAGTGCCATCCAGGTCGTGCCCGCGATCGCTGATCAGGTCAAGGATCTGACCATCGTGCAGCGCTCACCGAACTGGGTCATGTGGAAGAGCCGGCGGGTGCCGGGGCCGTTCCAGACCGCCCTGATGCGTCGCTTCGCTTGGTTGCGAAAGTTGCACCACAACGTGTTGTTCCTGTCGTACGAGACTCGCTACCCGTTGGTGACCCGAGCCGCCGAACCCATTCGCAGATTGTCGCAGTGGTACCTCATTCAGCGGCTCAAGCGTCATGTCAAGGATCCCGCCGAGGTAGCGGCCGCCATTCCCGACTATCGCCTCCTGTGCAACCGGTTGCTGCTGTCCAACGACTGGTATCCCACCATCGGACGTGACGACGTCCACCTGGTCGGTTCGGCCATGGAGAGCGTCGACGCGACCGGCATCAACACCGCTGACGGCCGTCACGTCGACGCCGACATCATCGTGTGGTGCACGGGCTTCAAGGCCAGCGAGTTCTTGGCGCCCATCAGCATTCGAGGCCGGGCGGGAGCCGACTTGCACAAGCAGTGGTCCCAGACTCCGTCGGCCTACCTCGGAATGACGGTGCCCAACTTCCCCAACATGTTCATGCTCTTCGGCCCAAACACGAACAGCATCACCAACACCATCGTTTTCCTGCTTGAGCGTCAAGCCGCCTATATCCGCCAAGCGCTCGAGCACAAGGAACGCAACCGGCTGTCGTGGCTGCAGGTGAGCGACAGCACCTATCAGACGTTCCAGGGTTGGCTGGAACAGAAGCTCGATCGCACTGTCTTCACCGACAACTGCCCCGGTTGGTACACCAACGCGCAAGGCAAGGTGACCGCGATGTGGCCGGCTTCGCACCTGGCCTACGCGCGGGCCACGCGCCGGTTCAAGCCTGACGAGTATGTCGCCTGGGCTGCCGCGCAACCTATTTCGTCGAGCCGTGCATCGCGTGCAGATCGGGCGGTCCGCTGATGAATGTCACCGTCAACGCTGAAGGCGCAACGCTGTGCGAGCTGTTCGACCGCACTGTCGGTAGCCACCCCGACCAGATCGCCCTGCGGAACGCCGAAGGCACGCAGTGCTACACCTACGCGGAGTATCGCGCGGCAGTTGCCGACACCGCGGCAGCGCTGCATGCCGCGGGTGTGCGACGCGGCGACGTAGTGGCTCTGATGTTCGAAAACCGTCCGGTCTTCCACGTTGTCGACGCTGCGGTGATGCATCTGGGTGCGGCCAGTTGCTCGATCTACAACACGTCTCCGGTCCGCGACATCGCGCATATCATCACCAGCTCAGGTGCTCGAATAGCCTTGTGTGAAAAAGCTTTCGTGCAGCGACTTCAGGAGGCGGCACGGGGGCTGACGATCGTGTGCACCGACTCCGGCGTGGACGGCGTCGCCGAGTTGAGCGACCTGCCCCGCGCCGGTGACTTCGACTTCGAGGCCACATGGCGGGCCGTGCAACCCGATGACGTCCTCACCCTGATCTACACCTCGGGCACCACCGGATCACCCAAACCGGTCGAACTGACGCATCGCAGCATGGTCGCCGAAGTGCTGCTGGCGGCCGAAGTGCTCGAATTCAAGGCGGGTGATCGCGTGCCGTCTGCATTGCCGATGGCCCACGCCGCGCAACGCTGGGGAACGCACTACAACGCCATGGCATTCGGTCTGGATGTGGTGTGTATCGACGATCTCACGACGTTGGCAGCCAATCTGGTCGCGATCCAGCCGGACATCTGGGGGACCGTGCCGCGCATCCTGGAGAAGATGGTGGCCGCCGTGAGCGCCCGATTGGAGGCCGAGACCGATTCGGCCAAAGCGGAATTGCTGTCCAAGGCAATCGACATCGGGCAGCGATATGCGGTTGCGGCGCAGCAGGCACGGGTCGCCGGCGGTCAACCGGACCCGGCGCTCGTCGAGCAGCGCCAAGCGGTCGAGCCGGTCTTGGCGGCGATTCGCACGTCGATGGGGTTGGGCAACCTGCGCTGGCTGATGGTCGGTGCGGCTCCGACCGCCCCGCATATTCAGTCTTACCTGGCGGCGCTCGGCCTGGAAGTGGTCGAGGTGTGGGGTATGTCGGAACTGGGCGCCGTGGCCACGATCAACCCCTGCGGCGCACAGAAGTTCGGGACGGTCGGTAAACCACTGCGCGATGTGCAGATCAAGCTCGATGACGACGGCGAGATCCTCGTGAACGGGCCCATCGTCATGCGCGGCTACCGCGGCGAACCCGAGGCGACAGCCGAGGCAATCACCGCCGACGGGTGGCTGCGCACCGGGGATCTCGGCGAACTCGATGCGGACGGTTATCTGTCCATCACCGGTCGTAAGAAGGAGATCATCGTCAACGCCGCAGGCAAGAACATCGCTCCCGCCAAGGTGGAGGCGGCGGTCAAGGCCGAAAGTCCGCTGATCGGTTCGGTGGTCGCCATCGGCGACGAACGCCCCTACCTGTCGGCACTGATCGTCCTCGACCCGGACGCCTTGGCCTCATTCGCCGCGTCGGCGGGTATCACGGTGGTCGACCCAGAGGAGCTGTGCACGCACGACGTCGTCACCGCGGCTGTCACGCAGGCGGTGCATCGGGCCAACGAAAACCTGGCCCGCGTCGAGCAGATCAAGCGCTACACCGTGCTGCCGCAGTTCTGGCAGCCCGACAGCGCAGAGCTCACACCCACCCTCAAGGTGCGGCGCCGGGTCATCGCCGAGATGTACCGCAGCGAGATCGAGGGGCTCTATGCGGCCGAGGCGGTGGCCCGATGAGCGCCACGACCCGGTCCACCCGGTCCTTCGCTGCACGCGATGTCGCCACCGGTGCGACCATCGCCGAGTTCGCCAGCATGGATGCCGACCAGGTGGCGTCGCGCATCGTCGAATGTCGCGCAGCCGGCCGGATCTGGCAGGGTATGGGCTTCGGCAGGCGTCGCGATTGTCTGCTGGCCTGGGCCGCGGACATCGTCACGCACAGTGACGATTTCGTGTCGCTGATTCATCGCGAGAGCGGCAAACCCGTCGATGACGCCTATATGGAGCTGGTCATCGCCGTCGAACACATCCGCTGGGCGGCACGTAACGCCGAGCGGGTACTGCGCAGGCGTCGAGTCGTCCCTACGGTCTTGATGGCCAATTACCGTGCGGTCATCGACTCCGAACCGTTTGGCGTCATCGGCATCATCAGCCCGTGGAATTACCCACTCTTCGCGCCGGTGGCACCCCTGGCATCGGCATTGGCGGCCGGTAACGGGGTTGCACTCAAACCGAGCGAGCACACCACCGCCGTCGGCGCCGAACTGGTCGTCTCTTTCGAGCGCGCCAATCCTGCTGTGCCGCATGGTGTGCTGACGCTCATCACCGGTGCCGGCGATGCCGGTGCCGGCCTGATCAGCGGGGGAGTGGACAAGGTGGCCTTCACCGGATCTCCCCGTACTGCCCGAAAGATCCTGCACGCGTGCGCCGATACGCTGACCCCGGTGGTGATGGAATGCGGTGGTAAGGACGCGATGATCGTTGCCGCCGACGCCGATGTCGAGGCGGCCGCCGATGCCGCGGCCTGGGGCGGGTTCAGCAATGCCGGCCAGACCTGTGTCGGAGTGGAACGGATCTACGTCCACCAGGCCGTCTCCGAGCGGTTCCGCAAGGCGCTGTCCCGTCGCCTGCGCGACGTGCGGGTCGGAACCGAGCCCGGTGCGACCTATGGACCGATGATGCTGCCGTCACAAGCCGACACCGTGGCCGAGCAGGTGCGCGATGCCATCGGACGCGGCGCCGGCGCACCACTGGGCGGTGCGGAACGCGTTCGCGATCGCATCGGCGAACCGATCGTGCTGATCGACCCCGACGAGTCCTGTGCCGCGGTACAAGAGGAGACGTTCGGACCGATGGTCACGGTGCGCACGGTGGCGGACCTTGAAGAAGCCGTTCGGTTGGCCAACGGCACGAACTTCGGGCTCGGTGCCGCCGTGTTCTCCAAGTCGGAAGGGCCGAGACTGGCGGCCGCCCTGCGCTGCGGAATGGTGTCCATCAATTCCGTGATCGCCTTCGTCAGCATCCCCGAGTTACCGTTCGGTGGAGTCGGCGAAAGCGGCTACGGTCGCATCCACGGCGCCGAGGGCTTACGCGAGTTCAGCCGCACCAAGTCGATCTCGACGAAAATCGCCGACCCGCCAGGACTGAACGGAATGCTCTTGCAACGACCCGCCTTCACCATGTTCGCGCTTCGTGCCATGACCCGGGCGCGGTTCCGCGCGGGACGGCGCAGCCAGTGACCACCCGCCAGTTCGCATTCAGCAGTTCATGCCGGGCCGGCGCCGATACGGTGCTGGCACTGTTGGACGATGTCGACGGCTGGTCCGCGTGGGCGCGCCCCATGGTCATGCAGACATATTGGGAGCGGTGGGGTGAGTCGACACCTGCCGGCCCGGGCGCGATACGCAAGGTCGGTGCCTGGCCGGTGTGGATCCGTGAGCTCATCCTGACCCGCGACGACACCGGACAGACCTACACCGTCATCAGTCCCGCGGCGTTCACCCACTATCTGGGCTCGGTCACGGTGCTGCCCGCGGCCGGCGGCGGCGCGGACATCGAATGGCGCGTGGAGTTCACCGCGCGCCGCCGCATAGCCGATCCGGTGCTGAACGCTGTCCTGCAGACCACCATCGCGGGATTGTTGAAGCGGCTTGTCAGGGCTGCCGAGCGGCGCTCCGCCCGAGAAGAGAGGGCACGTCGATGAGTGAAGCGCTCGCAATGCGAGCCGTTGACGACAAGGCTCCGTTGCACGGCCGGGTGGCATTGGTGACCGGCGGGTCCCGCGGTGTGGGTGCTGGGGTCGCCCGGGAACTCGCGGCGGCCGGGGCGCAGGTGGCCCTGACCTACATGCGGTCACCGGAGGCCGCCCACCAGGTCGTCGCCGATATCGAATCCGTTGGTGGACAGGCCATGGCGGTCTATGCCTCGGCGGCGGACGAACAATCGTGGGCGGAGGCCGTGGCCGCGATCGCCGACCGTTTCGGTGACGTGGACCTGTTGGTCAGCAATGCCGGCGTGGCCAGCCGTGGGCGTTCCGTCGCCGATACCGATCCGCGGGAGTATCTGCAATTGCTCGGCGTGCACACGCTGGGCCCGCTGGCATTGATCCGTCAGTTGCTGCCGGGAATGCGGGCCAAGGGGCGATCGGACATCGTGGTGATCTCCAGCACGGTGGTCGACGCGTGCCCGGCCAACACCGCGCCCTACGCAATGGCCAAGGCCGCGATGGAGGCAGCCTGCCGGGTTCTGGCGCGCGAGGAGCGCGACAACGGAGTGCGGGTCAACGTGATCGCGCCGGGGTTGATCGACACCGATATGGGTGCAAAGTTGGTCAACGCCACGTCTCCCGGCGAGACGATGGAGGGCACCGAGACCCATTCGCCGTTCGGCCGGGTCTGCAAGCCGGCCGATATCGCTCGCCTCGTGGTCTTCCTCGCCGGTGTCGGTGGGGAGTACGTCACCGGTCAACGGGTCGTGATCGACGGCGGCGGTGTGGCGCCGACGATGTACTGATTCAGCGGCAACGCCCAACTCAGACATACGAAAGCGGGGCCCGTCCTATTGGACGGGCCCCGCTTTTGGTCGATGTGCACCCGGCGCTACAGCGTGCGGGCGATCAATTCCTTCATGACCTCGTTGGCGCCGGCGTAGATCTTCTGGATGCGGGCATCGGCGTACATCTGGGCGATCGGGTACTCGAGGCTGTAGCCGTAGCCACCAAACAGCTGCAGGCACCGGTCGATCACCGCGCACTGCTGATCGGCCAACCAGTACTTGGCCATCGCCGCAGTGGTCACGTCGAGATCGCCGGCGATGAGCTTGCTGATGCATGAGTCGATGAAGACCCGCGACACGTGTGCGAGCGTCGCGCATTCGGCGAGTTCGAACCGGGTGTTCTGCATGGCGAACAACGGTGCGTTGAACACGTTGCGCTGCTTGGTGTATTCGACAGTCAGCTCAACTGCGCGCTCCATCGACGCCACGGCTGCAACGCCGAGGATCACCCGCTCGGTGGCCAGCTGTGTCTTGAGGCAGGAGAATCCACCGTTGAGCGGTCCGAGCACGGCGTCGGCGGGCACGGCGAAGTCCTCGAAGAACAACTCCGCGGTGTCTTGACCCTTCTGGCCGATCTTCTTCAGTGCTGCGCCGCGTGAGAATCCGGTGGGTTCGCTGCCGGCCGAGCGTTCGGTGACATCGACGATCAGCAGCGAGATTCCCGCGCCTCGGGCGTTGGGGTCGGTCTTGGCGGCAACGATGACGATGTCGGCGTTGAGGCCGTTGGAGATGAAGCATTTCGTGCCGGTCAGCGAGAAACCGTCGTCGGTGGGCACCGCCCTGGAGGTCATCGCCTGTAGATCCGAGCCGGCGCCGGGTTCAGTCATCGCAATCGCGCCGATCCACTCTCCGGACGCGAGCTTCGGCAGGTAGCGCTTCTTCTGCTCTTCGGTCCCGTAAGCCAAGATGTAATGCGGGACGATGACGGCGTGCACGCCGAGGTGCAACGACGAATCACCGGCCAGGGTCTGTTCGGTCAGGAATGCCGCCTCGTGGGCGAATGTTCCTCCGCCGCCGCCATATTCCTCCGGAACCGACATGCACAACAAGCCCATCTCGCCCGCCCGTCGGTACAGTTCGCGGTCGGGCCGACCGTCATGGGCAGCGCTTTCTGCCTGCGGAATCACATACCGGGTGAAGAATTCGCGGGCCAGATCGGCAACCGCCGCCACGTCGTCGGTCATCCACGACGAGGTCTGGCCAGGGGCTTCCAAAGTCGATGTCATTGTCGTCCTCTCCGCAGTGAATGTAGTCAGCCGTCCGACCGGACCGGCTGAACGCGGACCGGTCACCACGACCCGTCCGGCGATTCCGTGGAATGCAGGCTGACCGCGAAATCGACTGGTCTATGCACAGTAGAATACAGAATTATATACGCATAATTGACCATCGCTGGATCCTTCTCCTAAGGTGGCTTGGGTCACCATCGAGACGCCTTGGGGGTCTCGGCGCGCAGCGGCACTTCATTGTCGACCTGGATTCCCGTTCGGCCTGACCACGAGTAACCACGATGTACTGATGGAGACGGATATGACTACGCAGGGCACGCACCGCAACGACGTGATCATCGTCGGCGGTGGTCACAACGGACTGGTGGCCGGTTGTTATCTGGCCAGGGCGGGTCTGCGGGTGTCGATCATCGAACAGGCCCCGTGGCTGGGCGGGATGGCGGCCTCGCGGGCTTTCGTCCCCGAGGCTCCCCATCACATCCTCAGTCCCGGCGCGTGGGAGAACGTCTACTTTCGTGCCGGCGGTGTGGGCGATGAACTCGAACTGCACAAATTCGGTCACCGTGATCTGCCCGCCGCTGGATGGGCATGGCTGGGCAACAGCGGCGAATCCCTGGTGCTGCAAGCGAGCATGGCCGACACCTTGGCTGACATTCGCCGCTTCTCCGCCAAGGATGCCGTCACCTACGCCGAGCTCACCGAAGCCGGCATCAAGATCCTCAAGATCCAGGATGAGTACGGCCTGTCGGATCCCAAGCGTCCCAGCTTGGCCACCGTGGCCGCGGCTGCCCGGGCGGTAGCGAGTAGCCGACGAATCAGGAGCCTGCTCGGATCGCTGTTGACGACGACGGCTGCCGACGGTATCGAGGCGCTGTTCGAATCCGAGGCGCTGCGTGGGATATTCGCGGGAACAGGTTCGATCTTGGCCCCGCTGGACGTCGACGGTAGTGCGATCGCGTTGCTGGCGCCGTCGATGATCCATCACCATGGCGCGGTGCGGCCCGTCGGCGGCATGGGCGGTCTGGTCGCGGCCCTGCAGCGGTGTTTCGAGGCCCATGGTGGCCAGGTCCGGCTGTCGTCGCAGGTCGCCGACATCCGGATGACCGCCCCGGCCGGAGGAATCGTCGAACTCATGGACGGCACCGTGCTGCACGCCGATCGCGCCGTCATCGCCGCATGCCCCGTCCAACGGTTGCCCGATATGGTGGGTGATGCCTTGCCGGCGGATATCGCCGAGCGGTTGCGCGGTGCCCCGGCCAACTCGACGGGCCTGGGTACCTTCACCGTCAACGCCGCGCTCTCGGGGCGTATCGAACTATCGCGGCATCAGCCGAATCGCCAGGACGGCGTCGATCTGCGTCGGCCCGCGATCTACATGGGAACCCTCGAAGAAGTCGTGGCTGCGGGGCAGCAGTCGGCTCGGGGTGAGCTACCCGACAGCATGCCGTTCTGCCTGGGCATCCTGTCGGCCATCGATGAGAGCCAGGCCCCGGCCGGGCAGGATGTCGTCCAGCTCTACGGCCCGGCCCCGGTGCGTCCAGACGGTGGCTGGGACAAATGGCGTGGGGAAGCCGAGCGGCGCCTGCTGGAAAAGGTCAGCCAGGCCGCACCCGACTTCATCGACCTGCAGATCGGCACCTACGTGGAAACCGCCGAGGACCTCGCGACTCGTACGGGTGCGGAGAACGGTTGCATCTATCACATCGACAACCTGCCGACCCGGATCGGACCGCGCGGCGGTCGCGGTATCGCCAGTCGAATCCGTGCCATCCTGAGATAGGCACGGCCCGGCTGCAACTGCCGGTCACGACGACGAAGACCCGCCCCCAGGATGGCCTGGGGGCGGGTCTTCGTCTCGTATGGGCCTACTACAGATGCGATACGGTCGGGGAAGGCGCCTGTCGCGTGCCGACCACGGCGTCGCGGGCCACCAGCTGAACAATTGCCAAACCGATCAGTGTGCACATGGCGATGGTGATGACGGCGGCGCTCCACTGAACCCATGCCGGGACAGGGAGATTCAGCGCGGCAAACGTCGGCCACGCCACGGCCCCATACGCGCCGCCGTATCCGATCGGCACCGCGAGCGCCAGCGCCATCCTGCGCCAACCCGTGAGCAGCGGAGCCGCCAAGAGCATGAGGCCGCCGCCGAGCAGTGGGGCGACGTTGTTGATCACCGGCCACCACAAGGGATATCCGAAGACCTCGAACGGCTGATCGCCGTAGTACACATAGACGCCGGCCAACAGACCCGGAATCTCGAAAAGCGTTGTGACGACGGCAAAGGGGATGAACTTGGCAAGCATGTCGCGCTTGGTGGGTTTGGTCAGGAAATACCGGTACACCAGCCAGGTCGCCAGTCCCGGGAAGAAGGAATACCCGAGACCGACAAAGAGATAGATATGACGGTCGTAGAGGGTGAACAGCTCCAGTGGCAGATCGACGGGCCACCACACGTGTCCGAGGACGTCGACGATGGGCTCGATGAACGAGGACGCGAAACCGATCAGCATGCACAACAGTGGGAGGGGATCTCGGCGGCGGAGCCCCCACCAGATCGCCCAGATGTAGCAGGCCGCTGCCGGGATCCCGACGAGGATGGTGAAGAACCATCCGGCCGTCGAACCCGCCAGCATGTCGACCGGTGGTTGCGGAATGGAACCGTCGTCGAGCGTCATCGTCTTCCTCCGTCGATGAAAGATGCCTTCTCAGAGGCGATTCAGGGTTGTTGGTGTTCGCAACGCGGCGTTGACCGGACTGGTGTCCCGGTCGCCGGATCCGATCCCGGCCCCGTGTCACATCCCCGGCCCAGTGTGGCCTGCGCCATAAGCCAAATTCTGACAGGAATCCTGTCAGATGGCAAGGCCGGTATGAAAGACTGCTCGGAACTGATCGACGACGAGATGCGGTGGACGCTGTGAAGAGGGCTTATGGCGGTGTCAGTGCGGAGCAGCGGCAGGCGGATCGCCGCGCGCGGCTGCTCTCGGCGGGTCTGGACCTACTCGCCGAGGTCGGGACGGCCAAGCTCACGGTGACGGCCATATGCGCCCGCGCGGGACTCACGGAACGCTATTTCTACGAGAATTTCTCCGATCGCGATGATCTGATGCTCGCGATATTCGATCGCGAAGCAACGCGGGCAGCCGATGTGATCATGGCCGCGGTCGAGGCGGCTCCACCGCATCCCTCAGCGCGGGCGCGGGTAGCAGTGACGGTGATGTTCGAGGAACTCGTCGGCGATCCGCGATTGAGTGAGATCACGATCCAGGGTCAGAAGGACGATGTGCTCAGCAGGGTCCGCGCCGCGGTCACCCGAGTGGTCAGTGATGCCCTGACCCCGCACGCCGGATTGTTCTGGGATGGAGCCGAAAATCACCCCGCGGAAGCGCATCTCGCGTTCCTGGTGATCATCGCAGGCATCGCGGAGATCATGGGGGCTTGGCTGGGCGGCGCTGTTCCCTACACGCGCGATCAGCTCGTCGACCGGTGTGTCGAACTCTTCATTGCCGTTGGCAAGACCATGGTGGGCTCGGTCTGAGCCATGGATCAGCGGCAGCGCCTCGGTGTCAGCCTCCCGGGACCGCGTCTGCCCCGCGCCACACCATCGTGGTGGTCACCATGAGCTGGCTGTTCGGGTCATTGCCATGGATGCAATAGATACCGGAATCGCGTGTAGTCGAACACCGGGACCCTCGATACTCGATCGACATGCGTTCGCGTAGGAGGGTCTGCGCAGCAGGTGATGAGAACCGCGGCTCCTCGGAGTGATAGAGCCGCGGGAACGGGTCGCCGACGAACCACGCGACTTCGTTCTCGCCGGCGCTCACCCCTGGCAGGGCACCGGAGCAGCCGTAACTGCCGTCATCGGCGATACCGCAACGCACGCCCACCGGGCTGGTGAACCAGACGCCGTCTTCATTGACGACGCGATAGATCCACGTGCTCGACACCGGACGGTATCCACTGGTGTCCGGATACGGATCGGATACCGGTGCGGCCTGGGCTGGAGATGCGAAAGGCATTGTTCCGGTGAGCATTACGGTGACGGCGGCGATTCCTCGCAACAGCGATGTGGGGATACGTGGTGTCATGTGCCGTTCAACCAGGTGTGAGTGGGGGTGATGAGGAATCGGAACGGGCCGCGTTCGCAGTACGTGCTCAGATCGACCGTGGTTCCGCACCGAGTCCCTTCGATCGAGATGAACGAAAGCGGTGGAATGGGATTCGACCCGCGAGGGGGTGGGAACCGGATAGCCAACGTCCAGTCGTAGTGCACTCGGGTGTCACCGGTGATCCAGCCGATTTTATCGATGCCCGGCGGAGCTCCGGGGATAGCACCCGTGCACCCAAAGCTTCCGCGGAACCAGATCCCGCAGCTGAGTCCCTGAGCCGTTGTGAACCAGTAGCCGGGTTGATCGGGCAGCGTTGCCCCAGGTGGATCGGACATCGCATAAGGTGCGGCGTCGATCTCGGTGAAGAAGCGCAGATCCGGGTAAGGGTGCGATCCCTGGTCCGCCGACGGCGGTTCAGCCTGCACGATCCCTGGGATCGCCAGCATCGTCAGGCTCGCGGCCACCGCAAGCGCCTGTGCCCGACGGGACAACCGCGGATGCGGACAGCGTGCCATTCGCGGACTCCGTGTTCTCGAAGGGCGGTAGATGCATGAAGCGTCACCGTGACGAAATGATCGCGCCGGCGTGGCGAACTTCCCTTGATCGCATATCAGTGCGGCGTATATGTGATGCCGGACACCGCATGCACCGTACTGCGGACAAACTCCTCAAGTCAAGTATGCGTACCACTGATATCAGGATCGACTGAGAAATGTCTTTCAGTCGTACAGCGGAGCGGATTTTGCAATGCAGTGGGTGCGCCTGGCTGATTACTATGCCGGCGTCGTCAGCACTACCGATGCGAGTTCGAAGCCCGCATCGTCATGCCAGGTGCTCGTTCCGAACTGCGTGTACGAGCAGTCCGGTTCGGCTGCCTGCCACTGCAGCATGAGTCCGTGCAGCGCGTCGGCTTGTGTCGCGCCGTAGCCGGATAGCAGAAGAGCCTTTGCAGCGTGGTAGCCGATCGTGGACAGTGCGGGCATCGGGTCGGTGAACGGGACGGCTGCACTCCGGAACGAGATGTAGTCGCTCGATGACAGGTTCGCCATGGCTGCGGCCCGTTCGACGAGCGGATCGGACTCCAGCGGCGTGCAGGTGGATGTTGCTCGCGCCGTGATGACGGCTTGTGCCAACGCCGATTGCGGTTCCGCATGAGCGGGTGTCGGTGTGGAAAAGCCCAGCCCCGCAAAAGGAATCGAGATCATGATCAGTATCGGGATTGTGCGCATCGTGACCTCACTCGTCGAACTCGCGGCTGGAGCCGGCTGCGGCGTGACCAGGCTAGCGTATTCAGACGCGGCTTCCTAGCAGTTTGCGTAATCAATAACCCCCCACCGTGATGCGGACTGGCAATCGGGGTGGGAGGACGGTACTACTTGCGGAGGCGTAAAAAGCGCCGGGATCTGGCGTCGCTGGCGGTCCGTGGGTACCGTCATGCAGATCGATCCGGCTGAACACCTGCGTGATATGCGGCGCTGGTGAGTGAGGGGCTCAAATATGCGCCGTTTCTGCACGTCCTGGCTGGTGGTGGCGACGGCTATCTGGCTCGGATTCACATCGGTGACCGTGCCGGCCAACGCCGAGCCCACCGTCGAGGAGATCGCTCCGCCACTGCCGGTCATCGTTCCTGTTGTCAACGGCTGGCAGCCGAAGTTCCCGTTTCCCTACGACCAGACGCGAAACGAGGTCACCGGCGCTGACATCACCGCCGAAGGGGAGATGTGCCAGTGGTATACGGCGCAGTACGACTCGTTGATCGCGCAGATCGAACGGTTTGACGACAGTCTCAGCCGCGCCAACGGTGACTACGGTGTGGCCGGCAACCAGCAGATTGCCGATGCCGTCCTGGCGAATCTGGATCAATCCCTGGCATACCTGACCCCGCGTGCGCAGGCATTGACGATGAGCCAGAACTATCTGGGTGATCAGTACTTCCCGATGTACCAGGGTGAAACGTTCTATTGGCTGTGGCAACAGCTCTCCAATGTCAGTGCGGGGATTCATGGCCACCAGCCGGCGTGGTTCGTCGGTCCGTCGCTGCAACGCGCGAAACGGTGGGGCAGCAGGATTCATCGCTCCGGTGTCTGCGATTGAGCGTGCGACAGATGCCGGTCCGCTGACGCCGTCGGTTCACCTGGGCAGCGGATGGGCAAAGGATGCGCCGAGCTCCCGCGAGGATTGACAAGTAGTCAGTAAGGTGTGGTACGAATCATAGGCGCGCCGACATCATCCGTAGGAACAGAGGTAAAAACACATGCATATCTCCGTGGATGGCCAGTTAATGTCGGCAACCTGCGTAGCCAATAGGGGCGATGTACGTTGCAGTTAGTAACTGCGGGTCAGGCGTCCCCTGCCCCGACCGAGCTGGCGCAACCGCGTGGTCCGCGCGGTGCCGCGCCGATGCTAGCGAACAAAACCTGGCGCGCGATCCGCCGCGCGGTCGCCCACCTCGTCTCCATTCCGGTACGCAGCACGGCCACCATCGGTCGAGGGGTTCTCGTCGCGGCTTCGGTCCTGCGCTACACCATTCTCGATACCGTCACGTTCCGGCTGCCCATCGGGGAAACGCTGGTTCAGGCTTGGACGCTGTTGAAGGTCACCGCCACCCCGGCTCTCCTGATGGCCATTCCGATCGGTGCGATCGTCTCGATTCAGACGGCCGGTCTGGTGAACCAGGTGGGCGCGAGTTCGCTTGTGGGAGCGGCCAGTGGCGTCGGCATCGTGCGCCAGGGTGCTCCGGTGACCGCCGGCCTTCTGATGGGTGGAGCTGCGGCATCCGCGATCGCCTCCGACCTCGGTGCCCGGGCGATCCGCGAAGAACTCGATGCGCTACGGGTATTGGGCATCGATCCGGTACGTCACCTGGTCGTCCCCCGGTTCCTCGCGCTCCTGATCATCGCGCCGATGCTGTGCTCGATCATCATCGCTTCTGCGGTCGCGGCGTCGTTCGCACTGGCGGTAGGCGTCAGCGGGGTGACCGCAGGAAGCTTCTGGCAATCCTTTGGCACGTTCGCCTCGGTCACCGATGTCTGGTTCACCGTCGGCAAGTCGCTGATCTTCGCCGGAATCGTTGCCGTGGTTTCATGCCTGCGGGGCATGGAGGCCAAGGGCGGACCGCGTGGGGTCGCCGATGCCGTCAACTCCTCGGTGGTTCTCAACGTGGTCTGTATCGCCATCGTCAACCTGGCCATCACGCAGCTGCAGACCATGTTCTTTCCCATGGAAGTGTCGTGATGGCCTCGCCAGCCGCGCGCCCTTCGGCGCACATGCTCAGGTTCGCCGGACACCTCGCATCGATGCGACTGGCCCAGAACATATTTGGGCAGGTCGGCCAATTCGTGGTGTTCACCGCAGTGACCCTGTGGCTGTTGCCCGTCACGCTTCGCCGATATCGGCGCCAGACCCTTCATGCCATGAATGATCTCGCCTGGGGCCGGGGATCGATCATCGTCGATGGCGGGGTGGTCAGTGTCCTGGTGATCCTCGGTATCGCCATCGGTGGCACCGTGGCCGTGGAGGCCTACTCGACGCTGAACCTCATCGGATTCGGTGCGCTTTCCGGAATCGTCGGCGGTCTGGCCAATGTGCGTGAGATGGCACCTCTGGTCGCGGGTATCGCCTTCGCCTCGCAGGCGGGCTGCCGGATGACCGCCGAGATCGGGGCGATGCGGATCTCGGAAGAGATCGACGCTGTGGAGGCCCTCGGCCTGCGAGCCATTCCCTTTGTCGTGGGCACCCGGTTGATCGGGGCGATGGTCACCGTGGTCCCCGGCTACCTGCTCACGCTCGTCACCAGTTTTTACGTGTCCAGCACCGTGATTCGGGTATTCCACGATCAGCCGGGCGGGACATACCAGCACTACTTCATCCAATTCCTACCGTTCGGCGATATCGTCTATTCGCTGCTGAAGGCGACGGTGTTCTGTGCTGCGGTGACACTGATCCACTGCTTCTACGGCTACTTCACCAGCGGCGGTCCCGTCGGTGTCGGGCGGGCATCTGGACGAGCGGTACGAGCCAGCCTGGTCGCGATCATGGTCCTCGACGTGGTGCTGACCATCGTCCTGTGGGGCCTGGAGCCCCTCTTCGTGTTCAAGGGGTAGGTGGCGGCGCAGATGTTGTTCCGAAAGTTGTCCGAAGAGCAGGAGGCCCGACTCCTGGTGGTCGTCGGCCTGGCTGTGGTGACCGTTATCAGCGCGGTCGCGGCCCTGCTGATCGTCAATCCGTTCCGGGACAGCCAGGCGGATCTGGTGAACGTGGCGATCGAATCACCTTATGTCGGTGAAGGTGTCAAACCAGGCACGGCGCTGATGGTGCACGGAGTCAAGGTCGGAGAGGTGCGGCAGGTAACCAGCCTGCCCGCCGGCGGCATCCGACTGCTGGCAGACCTGGAAAGTGGGCCGACCGCGGGCCTGACCGACACCATGGGCGTCGACTTTCGGCCCGCCAACTACTTCGGTGTCACCGGTATCAATGTGCGCCCGGGCCAGGGTGGGCACCCGTTGACCGACGGTTCGCTGATCCACGTCAGTCCGACAGGCAATTTCACCCTGCAGGCGATGCTGCAACGGTTGGGCGAAATCTCCCACGGTGTGTTCACACCGCAGCTCATCGACGTCATCGAGCGATCCACGACCTACCTCGACGGCCTCGACCCACTGCTGGAAACAATGCTGGTCGTCGCCGAGACGGTCGCCCGGGTGCAGAGCGTCAGTACGGAGCAGTTGATGGCCAACGCCACGGGCATCAGCGTCGCATTTCCAGGGATGGTCAATGCGTCGATAAGTACCGGGGACTACTTCTTGCACGGTGCCCTCGACGGGGCCACCGAGGACTTCTTCCAGAACACGTTCAAGCCCACGATCAAACTTGCCTCGACGGATCTCTTCGGTGCCGCCGGCAGGCTCGTGGGGAGCCACAGCACCGACCTGGCCCCGCTGACCAACATGCTCAAGATCCTCACGGACGTGGCGCCAGGGGTCGTCCCACCCGATGCCATCGCCGACACCGCGCGCGAATACCGTGAGCGCCTGCAACGGCTGTTCGGCGGTCCACCGGACCGTCGCGCCGTCAACGTGCGGGTCATCTTGGACAGCCTGCCCGGGGTGGCAGCACCACTTGACGCGATGGGCGCGGCACCGCCGGTCGATCCGGCCGCAGCCGCCGTGCCGGGTGCGTCCGCCCCCGCCGCGACGGTCACCGACCCGCCGGCCCCGACCCCGCCCGATCTCGGCTCACAATCGGCAGGGGGTACTCCGTAGTGAAACCCTTTGCGGCCCTGTGGCGTCTGGGCATTGCGCTGGCGGTCACCGTCCTCCTGCTGACCCTCGTCATCAACGTCATCCGGCAACCGGTCGACGCTAAATTGCATTCCTACACAGCCGAGTTCACCGATGTGTCCGGGCTGCGCAGCGGCGCCGACGTCCGTGTCCGCGGTGTTCGTGTGGGCAAGGTCGACTCCATCGACCTCCGCCGGCGCGATGGTCAGAGCGTCGCCGAGGTCGGCCTCACCCTTGACGATCAGTACCGCATCGGTGCCGATACCCGGTTGGCGGTCAAGTATCAGGCCCTCACCGGTCTGCGTTACGTCGACGTCCAGAACGCGCACGAAGGACCGGGATCGGTTGCTGCGGTGCCGAACCCGATACCGACGTCGATGACGGTGGCCTCGTTCGACATCACGCGTCTGTTCAACGGTTTGCAGCCGGTGCTGGCCACCTTGAGTCCCGATGACCTCAACAAGTTCACCGACAACGTCGACACGTTCCTGTCCGGAGACGGCACTGGGCTCGGCCCGGTACTGGAGAGCGTCAACACGCTGACCCGGTTCCTGGCCGATCGCCAGCAAGTCGTGGCCACGCTGCTGCAGAACCTCAAGAACGTGGCCGACACCATGTCCGGGCACAGCCGGGATTTCGTCCAGATCATCGAGTGGCTCAACCGTCCCATCGACGCAGCGCTGACGGTGCTCGACGAATTCCGTAAATCGCAGATCTACGGTCCGGAATTCACCAGATCGGTGGTGCAGGTCCTCAACGGTGCCGGCTTCAAGCCCGGTATCGACGTCGACGCCGCGCTGGACAAGGCGATCACGAACTTCGACGACACCATGGACGCCATCAAGCTGGTGCCGGTGATGTGGGACAACATTCCGCCGCCCGGGCAAGAGGGGCAAGCGCTGTCATGTTCCAACGGGCGCGCCGAACTTCCGTTGCCCGTCGACGTGCTGCTCAACGGTCAGAAGGTGGTGCTGTGCAAGCAATGAACGTACTGCGCAATCCCAAAGTACTGGGCAGCGCGGCGGTAGCCATCGTGACGGCCCTCGCGATCGTCGCGGCCATGGTGTACGTCAGCCCGCCAGGCAACAAGATCATCACCTTCTTCACCGACGACGCCTCCTCGATCAGCCCGGGGCTCAATGTGCGCATCGCGGGAATCACCGTGGGCCAGGTCAAAGACCTCTCGATCGAACCCGACGAAGTGCGCGTGCGGGCGTCTGTCAAGGGTGACGCTTTCGTCGGTGACCAATCGACCGTTCAGGTGCGGATGCTCACTGTCGTCGGTGGCTACTACGTCAGCCTCGAGTCTCTCGGAGATCGACCACTCGGGGATCGTCCGATTCCCAAAGAACGAGTGGTTCTGCCGTACAGCCTCGTTCGAACACTGACCGATGCCACCAGGATCACCGACCGGGTCGAAACGGCTCCCATCAACCAGTCGCTGAACGAGGTACAGCAGGGCCTCACAGGTACCAACATCGAGACCATCAGCTCGATCGTGGATGCCGGTAAGACCATGACGGACACGCTGGAGCGCCAGCGCGGGCAGCTGACGCAGATCCTCGACATGTCTGACGAGTACATCGCCCAATTGAGCAATTACCGCGGCCGTTTGCAGGAGCTCATCGAAAAGGTCTCCATCCTCGAGCAGACACTGGTGCTCTACGGCAAGGGCTTCGCCGGAGCGCTGCAAGGCATGGGCCAGGTGCTGCAGGGTATCGGGCCGCTTGGAACGTTCTACATGAATCATCGAGATGAGTTCCTGGAGAAGATCATTCGCTGGCAACAGATCGTGCGCACCTGGGCCGACCGCAACGGCTTGATCGTCCGCATCCTCAAGCGGACCCGCACCCGTCTCGACGACGCGCTGGACCGCCAGAACTCGCCGCCGGAACTGCTGGCGACCGACCTGTGTATACCGGTACCGGGGTCACCGTGCTGAGGGGGCCGCGTCTGCTGCTGGCAGGCGTCGTGGTGGCCGCATCGGTGACGTCCTGCGCCACGTCCACTGCGGCGCCGACCGCAGCCCACTATTGCGCCATCCTGCCCGACTCGGTCGGGCTCTATGCCGGCAATCCGGTGACCCAAATGGGCTACAAGATCGGCACGATCGACGCGATCAAACCGGGCCCGCAGAGCGTGCGCGTCGATTTCACCTTGAACCAGCAGCGCACGCTGCCCGGCGATGTCAAAGCCGTTGTGCGATCGACGTCGATCCTCGCCGACCGGGCACTGGAGCTGGTGGGCAACTATGCGAGTGGCCCGACGATGAGCGCCGGCCAGTGCGTGCCGTTGGACCGCTCGGTCACGCCGAAGAGCCTCTCGGAGATCATCGGATCGGCCAACACCTTCATCAACGGGATCAACCCCGAAACGTCATCGAACATCGGCGATGTCATCGCCCAGCTCGATCAGGCCAGCCAGCGCAACGGGGCCGGCGTCAATCAGATCCTCACCGCGTCATCGAGCCTTCTCGACAGTCCCGACGCCGCGATCAGCGATATGAGCTCGATCGTCACGAACCTCGGATTGGTGACCGACACCCTTCTGCAGATGCGCGGCCCCATGAAAGAGATCCTCAACGACGCCGGGACGACGACCCCTGACGTGGTCAATGCCATCGTCGGTGCCCGCGACATGGTCCAGCCGCTGGTCCCGATCATCACTGCCGTCTCCGATCTGGAGGTGCACGCCGGCGACGAGATCCAGCTGACGCTCAACTCGGTGTCGGATGCCCTGCGGATCAACTCACCACACGCTGCGGGACTGGCCAGTCTGCTCGACCCGTTGCCCAGGTGGATCAACGGCGCGGCAAACCATTTCAACAACCGGGACTTCATCATGTCGTTTCGGCCGCCGCTCTATCACGTCCGTTCACCCAACGGCCCGTACGTGTGCGCCGTCATGAACGCCTCGATGCCGGGTAGCTGTGCCAACGTCGCCGGACAGCCTTACGGCGTCGATATCAATCTCCTGCAGTACGTCTTCTTGAATGCGACCCGCTGATGACACGCAAACTCCGTGCCCTGACCGCAGCCGCCATCGCTTCGTTGGCGTTGTCGTCGTGCGCTTCGATCAACGTCGACGACATGCCGCAGCCTGGCAAGACTTACGGCGACGGCTATGACGTCGTACTGGAGTTCGCGAATGTGCTGAACCTGCCCGAACGCGCCAAGGTGGTGATGGACGGCACGACGGTCGGCGTGGTCGAGAGCATGGCGGTGACACCGTCGGCGGTCGATGTCACCGCGCGAATCGAGCACGGGATCACGATTCCCGCCGGGTCGCGGGCGATGTTGCAGCAAGCCACCGTGCTGGGCGATATCTACGTCGCCCTCGAGCGCGCGCCCGAGCCGACGGCAGGTGCGCAGATGTTGGCCCCCGACGGTCGTATTCCGTTGGCGCAGACCACATCGCCGCCGCAGTTGGAGGACACCATTGCCAATATGGCGGCATTTGTCACCAGTGGGTCCATTCAGCGGATCCAGGACAGCATCATCAGGGTCAACAACGTGACGCCGCAGCAGCTCGACGAGGTGCGGGCAATCTCGTCCCGGGTATCGATGAACTTGCAGGATCTCTCGCGCAATGTCGATACCGTCGATCTGTGGCTCAACGGTGTCGCGGACACCGCCGGCGTCATCAGTGCGAACACGCCGAAGCTGAACTACTGGTTCTCCCCGGCGGGTATGACGCAATGGGACCGGATGGCGGAGACCGGCATCGCGATCGGCACGCTGGTTCCGTCCGTCGGCAGCATCTATACCGGTGGCTATTGGCTTGTGCCATTCCTGAATTCGTTGGGAATAGCCTTGGACAAGGTGCAGAAGTCGAAGTGGGCGGTCGAAGGTGAGTACCGGCCCTGGCGCCAACTTTTCACCGATGTGTTCCTGCCGCAGGACCGGTATCCGGCCATGAACATCACGTCGGTCCAGACTTCGGACGGGCGAGAGATCTCGGGCAATGTCGAAGATGTGCTGCGCATGTTGGGGGCAATGCCGTGAAGTTCCGTTACGTCCTGTCATTCACCGCCTTCGCGGTGATCGTCGTGTCATGCGTGTATTACATTGCCGCACTCGGTGTCCGAATCGGGCCCCCGCAGGAGCGGATCAACATCACGATGCAGGTGCCCGATATCAACGGCTTGGTGGTCGACTCCAACGTGCTGTTGCGTGGCGTGCCGGTGGGCAAGGTCACCGCTATCCGCACGACACTGGACGAGGCCACCGTCAGTTTCTACGTCGACAAGAATTATCCGATTCCCGTCGATAGCGAAGTGCGGCTGGAGAACCTGTCGGCGCTGGGCGAGTCCTATATCGGACTGCTCCCGCGTACCTCGTCGGGCCCGATGTTCTATGACGGTCAGCAGGTGGCCACGGAGAACGTGCGCCAACCGGCCTCCATATCCGAACTGGCGACCAGCGTGACGCGAGTGCTCAACCAGATGGATCCCGCTGCCTTGAGCCGACTGGTCGGCGAGCTCGACGGTGCACTGCCCAGCGACAAAGCGGTGCTGCCCAATTTGGAACGCGCCAGCATGCTCCTGCGAAACGCCGTCATGGGCATGAATGGCGCAGGCGGGCATGTGCTGGAGAACATGCAGACCTTGTTGGAGAACGCCGGGTTCGTAGGTCCTCGACTGGCGGAGATCGCCCCTTCTCTCTATGCGCTCGGTCCGCCCATCCACTGGCTACACCGATACGCCCAGGACTTGGTCACCGAGACCGGTTCCCCGGAGGGCATTCGCAATGTCGGCCGGTTGATGAACCGGGTTCAGGGCTTCCTCGACGATCGAGCCCCTGATCTCAAGGTCTTCGCCGAAGCCTTCACGCCGAACATCAAGGCGGTGGCGGCGGCGGCGATGAACTTCGACACCGGCCAGATCCTGTCCAACATGCTCAACGCGATTCCCGAGGACGGGACCATCACGCTTCGGGTGAAGACTCCGCCACCGTAATCTCCGATGAAAGGAAGTGGTCCGGGTGAACAATGTCGCCATGACCGAAGAACACGCCGACACGGCCGAAGGTGCCGACGGCACTGAGGTTTCCGAAGCCGTGACCAGTTCGCGCGACGGCGGTACGGATACCCAGCGGGTGGGTCGCCGGGTGTCACTGAGCGTTCGGACACTGCTGACAGGCCTCGCCTTCGTGCTGATGGCTTTGGCGCTCGGGGTCATGACCTGGCTGTACATGGGTGAGCGATCCACCGTCCAGGCGCAACTGAATGCCGCTGACGGGCGTAAACACGCTGAGCAAATAGCCTTGGACTATGCGGTACAAGCCGCGGCGATGAACTTCCAGGACATCAACACCTGGAAGAACCATCTGGTCAGTGGCACATCGCCTGAGCTCACCGACAAGCTGACCAAGGCAGCCAAGTCGATGGAACAGCTCCTGATTCCGCTGCAGTGGACATCGACTGCCGAGCCGCTGACCGCAAAGGTCCGTACCGACACCAACGGTGTGTACGTAGTGGACACCTTCGTCAGCGTGCTGACCAAGACCACCCAGGCGCCGGACAACCTCCAGTCCACGGCTACCTACAGCATCACCATCGACAGCAACAACAACTGGCTGATCACCGACGTCGGCGGAATCGGCGCCGTCGTGGGCGGAAAATGACGACCAGCCCCTGCCGGCTGCAGCGCGCCGGGGCGGGCGGCGTGCTCCTGATCCTCGCACTCGGATCGGCGGACTGCGGGATGCCCTCGGCGCAAGCCGCCGAAACCGTGACATACGAGGTTATTTCGGACAGTATTCCGATGGCCGATATCGAATACGTCGACCAGGGCGGGCGCAGGTTGATCACGTCCATACCGTTGCCGTGGCGCATCGATGTGCCTATCGCAGACGCTGAAGGACCCACTGGTCAGGGCGCGCAGGTGCGGGCGGACTGGCGGCGGATACGTGGGCCCTACAAGTGGGTCACCGTCCGGATCTCTCAAGGTGGCCGCGCACTGTGCGAGAGCACCCTCGACGTCGGTAACGTCACCTGCTACGGCAACACGCCCCACTTCTCCTGACGAAGACGGACGCTAGACGATCCAGGTCCACAGGTAGGTGTGTTTGAGTGTGCCCACGGTGTCGAATGTTTCGACGCTCTGCACACCCGGCAGCAGCGCGATCTCGTTGTGAATGGCCGCGATCAGCGACGCACGATCAGGGGCGATCATGACAGCCATCAGGTCGAGGCGATCCAGGACACGGGTGATCTGGGCGACGTCCTCGCGCTCGGCCAGCAGCTTTGCGACGGAATTGACCTTCGCGGGCGCGGTTTTGATGCCGACAAATGCGTGGGCGCCCAAACCGGACACGACAATGTCGGACACCGCTTGAATGCGGAATACGCGGTCGGCCTGCATACGTTTGATGCGGCCGCGTACCGTGCCTTCGGAGACGCCGAGGTCCGTCGCGATCTGCCGGTTGCTGCGGCGGGCATTGACCTGCAGCAGAGCGATGATCGCCAGGTCCATCTCATCGACGGTATCGCTGGGTTGAGCCTTGGGGGTGGAGCCGGAATCAACGCCGAACAGCGACCACTTGGATTCGTACTTGACGACGTCCAACGCCATGCTCGCATGTATCGAACGGACACCCTTGATCTTGGGTAATACCGTTCCGAACAGTTCCGCGATGTGCAGTCGGTCCCGTCCCAGGACCGGGACGATGATGTCGAAGCGGCCGGTGGACACCGTCACCGCGATGGATTCTGGGAGTTTGGCCAAGTCCGCGGCTACGTCGTAGACGGATCTGCCGCCGACGTTGATCATCGCGAAAGCGAATTCACGATGACCGAACAACCGGATATCGGTGATGGCGACCACGCGCATGACGCCCGATTCCTCGAGGCGACGCAACCGGGCGGCGACCGTGACCTCGTTGACGTCGAGCTTCGATCCCAGCGAGCGATTGCTCTCACGTCCGTCGATGCGGAGAAGCTCGAGCAAAGCCCTGTCCAAGTCGTCCAGCTCGATCACCGTCTGTACTACGGCGGGAATGCTCGGGGTGCGCTTTTCATCCGCCCTGCCAGTCGACTTCGCCACTGCCCGTCCTCAATCCGTTCGCCAAAGGTCTCGCGCGGCGGTGATCCGCCCGTCCGGCGGCGCACCCGGTATTGGTCCGTAGGTCCAAACGGTGCAGCTGGACAGCCTTGTGCAGGGCATACCGTATCAGCTGGCCTCAACTGCGGGTGTCACCTGAGGTGGTTTGACCGTCTGGTGTCCCACGTACACATGTTCGACGAGCACCTTGCACTTTGCATAGGAATTCCAATATTTCTGAACGCAAAATCTCGGTGCGCGCGCTCTGCCCTGACGGCGAGGGGGTCCGCAGCTGCACAGGGTGCTCCGCACGGCTACACCATCCATGTCCATGCGTAGGCATGCTTGACTGTTTTTGAGCTGCAAAGGGTTTGCACCCCGAGCATTCCTGGAAGAACCGAGATCTGGTCGACAACCGTGGCCAACAGCGAGGTCCGGTCGGGGGCGACCAACACGGCAATGAGGTCGAAACCGTGGAGTACGCGATCGATCTGGGTGATGTCGTCACGTGGCGCCAGGGCCTCGACGAGTGCATCGACACTCCCGGGAGCCGCCTTGATTCCGAGGACGGCGTGCGCTCCCATACCGGCGGTATCCAGATCGCACACCGCCTGGATGCGAAAGACCCGTCGCGCAAGCATGTGCTTGATGCGCCCCCGAACGGTGGCCTCCGAGACGCCGAGCTCGGCGGCCAGCTCGCGATTGCTTCGGCGCCCGTCGACTTGGAGTAGGGCGATGATCGCCAGATCCATGTCGTCAACCTGCTCGCCGGGCCGCGGCGGAGGCGTAGTGGCAACGGTTTCTGCGAAAACTGCCCAATTCGACTCGAACTTAAGCACTTCCAGTCCCATACAGCCATGAATGTTGGCCACTCCCGGGATCGAAGGCAGGGTCGTCCCGAACAATTCGCTGATGTGGCGGTGATCGCGGCCCAGCAGTGTCGCCACGACGTCGAAGCGTCCGGTGCAGACTGTGACTGACATCGCCTCGGGTATCTGAGCCAGATCGTCGGCGACGTCGTATGCGGATCTGCCCGAAACGTCGATCATCGCGAACGCAAGATGGCTGTGCTCGAGCAGGCCGATGTCGGTGACGGCGGTGACTCGTAGGCGGCCCGACTCCTCCAACCGGCGCAGTCGCGCGGCGACGGTCACCTCGCTGACTCCCAGCTGCAGTGCCAGGAAACGGTTGGTCTCTCGGCCGTTGCGACGCAGGCAGTCGATGAGCATGCTGTCGAGCGCGTCGAGAGCCTCGGGATCCAGATTCCGCTGTGTCCGCGGGGCCGTTTCGCATATTGCGTCTGCCGGTTCAGTCGGCCGCACGGCGGCCCCATCGGCGTACGCAAAAGCGGCTCGTCATCCCCGGAGCATATACATTTTGCGTTTCCTGAGGGTGGTGATGCCATCGGATGTGTGGTTCTGGCAGGGAATTCGACGATGCCGGGCGATCGCGCGGGTGATTCGATGCGCCTCGCGGGAATGCGCTTGCGTTTCGGGATCAACGCCCCTGTGTGAATACAGAATGCAGATCATCTATTGCGTTTTGATACGCATATGTGAGATACATCAGATGTGGCCCAGCGCACATCTACGGAGTCGGTGTGCACGAGCTGTCGATGCACGGTTCGCCAAGGCAGTACTCGATCACCGTTGCGACAAGAGGCCGACAACAGAACTACGAGAGGACACCATCCGAATGACCCACCTGCTCAGTCAGGCGCCACCGATGTATCCGGTGCCGCCCGCTGATCTCTCCGCCCCCCACGTGTGGAGCATGGCCTTCACCGTCATCTGCCTGACCTTCTGGGCGCTCGCGCTGATCTGGGTGGTGCGCCTGGCCATCCGCGGGGACAAGTTGGGACTGGTGTTCCTCATCGGTGGTTTGTGCATGGGACTTTTGGAGCCCTACCTCGACTATCTCGGGCTGCTGTGGTTTGCCACCGACAACGTCGCGGTCACCGTCAACCTCTTCGCCCGCCACATCCCGCTGTACGTGGTTTTGGGCTATTCGTTCTTCTTCGGTCTGCAGGCCTACGTCATCTATCGCGCCATCCTGCTGGGCAAGGGCGCGAAGTTCTTCGTCTACGCGTACGCGTTGTCATGGACCTTCGATGCGGCGCTGCAGATCACGGGCGCTCAGTTCGGGCTCTACAAGTACTACGGTCAACAGCCGTTCTTGTTCTTCGGTGCGCCGGCCTGGTGGTACACCATCGATGCCACACTGCAACTGACCGCGGGATTCGTCTTCTTCCTGCTGCGTCACCGCCTCGTCGGCTGGGGGCAGCTCCTCGTCATCCCGATCCTGCCCGGCCTGTACGCGGGCCTCAACGGCGCCCTCGGGTGGCCCACGTTCACCGCGCTCAACAGCAACTTCAATGCCGATGTCAACGGGAACGGCTCGATGGCACTGGTGTACCTCGGCGGTACCGCGACTGTCGTGTTGAGTCTCGGACTGGTCTGGCTGCTGATCAGCGAGATCGGACGCGCTCAGCGGCGAGCGGGTATCGACGTGAACGCCGACGTGACCTTGCGCGAAGTCCTGCTGGCCAAGATCGGGGTGGGGATCGGCACCGGCGATCCGGCGGGCAACAGGTCCACAAGTCCTGCCGTCCAACCGATTCGCCGCTGACAAGCCCACACACATCTGAGTAAGGAGTGAGCCATGACCTACAAAGTCATCACCTGGGGTCCCGGGGAAGTCGGCGGCACCGCGCTGCGCGCGATACTGAAGCGCCCGGAGTTCGAGGTCGTCGGTTGCAAGGTCTACAGCGAGGCCAAGAACGGTGTCGACGTCGGCGTGCTCGCAGGTGGCGATCCCATCGGGGTGCTCGCGACCACCGATACCGAGCAGTTGATCGCGCTCGAGGCCGACTGCGTCGTGCACACACCGATGCTGCCGTTCGACATCTCCGACACCGACGACGAGATCATCCGGCTCTTGGAGTCCGGTAAGAATGTGGTCTCTGCCGTGTCCTACACCGCACCGGAGTTCTTCGGCGAGGACTACAGCGAGAAATTCGAGGCGGCCTGTCAGCGCGGTGGGGTGTCGTTCCACGGCAGCGGTATCTACCCGGGCTTCGTGGAACGGCTCGCGGTCGGTTTGACCGGCTGTGTCACCGAGGTCGACCACGTGAGGATCGTCGAAGCCGCCGACGGGATGCGCGCCCTGAGCCCCATGGTGCTGCAGTTCGCCGGCTGGGGACAGGATCCCGAGGTGGTGGCGGCCGGTAACCCGGTGACGGAGGTGCAGAAGCGGTACTACTGCCAAAGCGTCGCCTACATCGCGCGACGGCTGTTCGGCCTGAACGCCGGCGACTATCAGATCGAGACCACCTTCCGCGGTATTCCAGCCACCGAAAGGTTCGAGGCGAGTCCGGAACTCATTATCGAACCGGGCCAAACTCTGTTGTTGCACAATACGTATCGCGGTCTGGTGGGGGACCGCGAGTTCTTCCGCGGTGACTGGTACTGGTACCTCGGCGAGCAGAACTACCCGCTTGACAGTGGAGCCGCCGGCGGCTCCCACTACGAGGTCGCCATCAAAGCCGCGGGTACCGATATCGCGATGAACTTCGATGCGACAGTTGATCCCGAGGACCACATCGCGGCCACCACCTATCTGACCGCCGCTCCGCTGGTGACCGCGATCGTTCCGGTATGTGCGGCGCCGCCGGGCGTGGTGTACCTCGATACACCGTCCTACGCCGCGCGGTCGATGGCTGACCTGGCTTTTCGTCCGGCGGTCACGCAGCGATGAGAAGATCCGGCGAGGCGCCATGCCGATGACCGCTTCCGTGTCCGATCGGTCCGCGATGTCGCGGACCGTCCGGATCCCCGGGGAGCCTGGAGTATGGGTTTTCCTCATCTGCGAAATGGCAGTGTTCACAGCGCTGTTCGGGGTTATCGCCTTCAACGGACATGCGAATCGGATGATTTTCGCCGACGCCCAGCAGGTGCTGAGCGCGCCCTTGGGGCTGATCAACACCTGCGTGTTGATCGGAGGATCGGTGCTGGTGATGCGGGCGATCGGCGATGTGCAGCAGGGACGGTATTCCACGGCGGCCCGCATTCTGACCGCGGCGATGGCGTGCGGTGCGTTATTCGCGGTGATCAAAGGGATCGAATATGCATCGGTGCTGCACCATGGAATGTGGATCCACACCAACGTCTTCTGGCTGTTGTTCTTCGCCGTCACGGGTGCCCACCTACTGCACGTGCTGGTCGGGGTGACCGTGCTGGGACTTGCTCGTAGGTCCGTGGCGAGAGGCCTGCCCGGGTCGCGTGACCGCGACCTGTTCCTCTCGGCCGCCTGTTACTGGCATCTGGTGGACCTGCTGTGGCTGGTCCTCTTTCCGCTCTTCTACCTGGTGAACTGAGATGGTCATCAACGATCAACCGCGATACCTGACGGCCACCGCGCTGTACGTCGGGGGCGCCTTGTTGCTCCTGACGCTCGGCTCCTATGTGCTCGGCATCGATCACCTGCTTGGCTTTTCGCGCGCCGCGATGGCGGTCGTACTGGTGATCGCCTTCGTCAAGGTATGGCTTGTGACGTCGTACTTCATGGACGTACGGCACGCGCCCCGATGGCTCGGCGCCATCGTGAACTGTTGGATCATCGTGACCTGCCTGCTGGTCGTCGGGCTCTACGTCCTGCCATGACGGTGCCACCGGTGAACGCCAACAGTGATGAGATCAGTAGGGAGACAACAATGGTGGCTTCGGTTATGCAGCCTTCCCGGGGATCGACCAGGGTTGGCATCATCGCGGGGTGGGCGCTCATTGCCCTGATGGGAGCCGGATTCCTGCTCGGCGGCTTCGTCCCTCCGCCGGGTCCCTACGATGCCGCGACGACTGCCGCCTACTTCCACGAGAATGTCGACCTCAAGCGGTTCGCCGTGATCTGCTTGATTGTCGGCGGCACCATGTTCATCCCCTTCGGGGCTGCCGTCGCCGACCGGATCCGTCGCGTCGAGGGTGTGGGACCCGTGTTGGCGATGTGTCAATTGGGCGCAGCCATCGCCACCGCGGCGTTGATGATGGTCTTCGGTCCGATGTTGTTGGTGGGCCTGCAGCGCCCCGAGATGCCCGACTCCACCTACCAGCTGCTCAACCACGTGGCGTGGATGGCCTGGGCCGGACTCTGGCAGCCCGGAGCGCTCCAGGCTGTGGTCACCGCCGCGGCCATCTTCAGCGAGAAGTCATCTGTGCCGGTCTTCCCGCGTTGGGTTGCCTGGTACAGCCTCTTCATGGCTTTCGGCTCGCTGACGGGTTCGCTCATCCCTTTCGTGACGAGTGGTCCATTCGCGTGGAACGGAGTGATCGGTTTCTGGGTCGCCGCCGGGGTCTTCTTTGCCTGGTTCGCCATCATGCTCATCCAGTTTCACATCGCAAATCGACTCTCCCGCAGTGATATCACGTCCCAAGACAGTGCATCGCGGTATGAGACCGGCGATCGCAGCGGCGCAACGTCGACGTCCATCGCATAGCGGCAGGGGAGAATCAGTGAAAATTGAACTGGCGCATGTGACAAGTGATGCCGGGTCAAAGATTCCGGTCACAGTCCACCGCACGTGCAATCTCTGCGAGGCGCATTGCGGAATCACCGTCGAAGTCCACGGCACGACGATCGGCCGGATCGCCGGCGACAAGGATGACGAATTCTCCCGCGGCTACATCTGTCCGAAGGGACCCGCGCTCGCCGATCTCTACGAGGACCCCGATCGGCTTCGCCAGCCGGTCCGACGGATCGGGGACCGATGGGAGCCGATCACCTGGGACGAGGCCTTCGACTACGTCGAGGCAGGGATTCGATCGGTACAGAAGCGCTACGGAAATGACGCGGTGGGAACGTATCTGGGCAATCCTGGCGCGCACAACTGGAGCTTCTATTCCTTCTTCGCGTTCCGCGCGGCACTGGGCAGCCGCAGCAACTGCTCGGCGTCATCGCTCGACCAGAGCCCGCAGCAGGTCGTCAACGGCGAGGTTCTGGGCAACGCGGCCGTGTTCCCCGTACCCGACCTGGACCGCACCGACCACATGCTGATGTTCGGGGCGAACCCCGCTGCCTCCAACGGTTCGGCCATGACGGCTCCCGGGATGCGTCGCCGACTGCGCGATGTGATCGACAGGGGTGGCTCGGTTGTCGTGGTCGATCCTCGCCGCACGGAGACCGCCGACGTGGCGTCCGAACACGTCGGGGTGCGACCGGGCGGAGATCCGTTTCTGTTGCTCGCAATGCTGAACGTGCTCTTCACCGAGGGGTTGATCGCACCGGGACGACTGGCGTCCTTCACCGACGGCATCGACGAGTTGCGGACCGTCACCCAAGAGTGGCCGCCGTCGCGCGCCGCGCTACACGCCGGTGTCGATGCCGACGCGATCCGACGGCTTGCCCGCGATTTTGCGGCGGCCGACGCACCAGTGGCGTACGGCCGCGTCGGGGTGTGTCAGACCCGTACCGGCAGCATCACCCAGTGGCTCATCCTGGCCTTGAACGTGGTCACCGGACGGCTCGACTCCCCAGGCGGCTTCATGTTCGCCAAGCCGCCCGTCGATCTCACGTTCGCCGGGCGATGGGGTACGCGTAGAGGCGTGATCGGGCTGAATCACGCTGAGCGTGACCCTATTTCCGGTCAGCCGATTGTCAACTGCGAATTCCCGGTGGCGACCCTTCCTCGACAGATCGACTCTGGCCGGGTGCGTGCCCTGATCGTGCATGCCGGCAACCCGGTGCTCTCGGCGCCCGGTGGAAGACAGCTCGATGCCGCCCTGGATCGGCTGGACTTCATGGTCGCCATCGACATGTACGTCAACGAGACGTCACGGCATGCGCACGTGATCCTGCCGCCGGTCTCCGCCCTGGAACGCGATGACCTCGACTTGGTCTTCGCCGCCATGTCGGTGCGCAATCACATCCGCTACAGCCCGGCTGCGGTGCCGAAAAGCGCAGGAGAACTCGAAGACTGGGAAATCCTGAACACCCTCACCCGCCGGCTCGGGCGTGGTGTGCGGGGACGGTTGATCGCCCACACCATGGGTCGCATGTCCCCGCAGCGACTGGTGGGGTTCATCATTGCGACCAGTCCGCGCGGCATTCTGCGGGCCGGACGCAAGCGCGGTTTGACCCTGGCGCGCATCAAAGCGGCACCCCACGGAATCGACCTCGGGGCGTTGGAGCCGTGCCTTCCGGGCGCATTGGGCACGAAGGACCGCCGCATCAATCTGGCTGCCCCACTTCTACTGGCAGAGGTGGCACAGCTGACCAAGCGGGCCGACGAGGATGCGGCGGCAGGGGAGAACGGTTTCGATCTGACGCTGATCGGTCGTCGTCAACTGCGTGGCTGCAATTCATGGATGCACAACTCGCCGAGGCTCATGAAGGGTTCCGACCGCTGCACCGCGATGCTGCACCCCGACGATGCCGCGCAGCGCGGACTCCGCGACGGCGCGGTGGTGCGTGTCAGCTCGCAGATCGGATCGATCGACGTCCCCCTACAGATCACCGACGCGATGCGTCCCGGTGTGGTGTCCATCCCGCACGGGTTCGGACACGACAGGCCCGGTGTCGGTTGGCGACTGGCGGCCACCAAGGCCGGGGCGAGCGTCAACGACATCAACGACCCGGCCCTCTACGACGTGCTATCCGGCAATGCGGCAATGAATTCGGTGCCGGTGAGGATCGAGCCCGCGACCGACAGCTGAACACCTCGCATCGACCGTGACACCCCGGAGGAGTAAGAATGGCACCGCCGTACCCCGAGAAGATGTGGCTGATGGGACCGCTGACGCCAATGCGGTTCGAGGCGACAGTCGACGACTGCATCGTCACCCGTGGAGAAGTGCCGGAGTCGCTCAACGGTGGCTTCTACCGATGTGGCGGCACGTGGAAGCGGCCCAGCAGGCAAGGGCTCGTGGGACCGTTCACGCTCGACGGCATGGTGCAGGCGCTGACATTCCGGGAAGGTCGTGTCGACTTTCGCAACCGCTGGGTCCGGACGCCCAAATACATCGCTGAAGAGCGCGCCGGGCGAGCGCTCTTCGATTGGACTGACGGCGATTTCGGCGACTGGCGGGCGTTCGGGTGGGGAGAGGTCATTCGCAACGAGCTGACGCACGGAGTACCCCAGGGAGTCAACAACATCAACGTGGTTCCGTTCGCGGGGCAGCTGCTTGCCCTGGGCGAGCAGGGATCTCCTCCGATCGAACTCGATCCGATCACTCTCCAAACCCGCGGCGTCGTGCCATGGTCGACGCAACTGAGTGCCGGACTGCAGGCACCGGCGTGCTTCGGCGACGCTGCGTTCACCGCCCACCCGAAGTGGGATCCCGACACCGGTGAGCTGTTCGGTTGGGCATACACGGATAACCAGCCCTACACAACGTTGCACTGGGTGAAACCCGACGGGACCGTACGCAGCCGGCCTCTCGACGACGCTCCGTATGCGGCGTTGACGCATGACATGTGGTTGACCGAGAACTATGTGATCCTGCCGTTTCAGCCGCTGATAGTCGGGTTGGATCGCATCGAGCAGGGCAAGGCCTTCTTCGGATGGGAACCCGACCTGCCCATCAAGCTTGCGATCATTCCGCGAGACGACCTCGATGCGCAGATCCGTTGGGTGACGGTCGACGTCGAGGCCGAGTACGTTCTGCACACCATGTCGGCGAACGAGCGAGATGGTTCGATCATCCTGGATGCGCCGATCTATGACACACCGCCTTTTCCGACCGAACAGTCCAATCCGATCGGGGCCGACTATGTGCCCATGTCAACGACGCAAATGGGTCGTTGGACAATCGATCTCAGCGCCGGCACAGTCAGATCCGAGCGAGTCGACGACCGTGCGGTCGAGTTCCCGAAGGTCGACGAACGCTTCTACGGCAAGCCCTACGAGTGGGGATTCCTGATGGCGGGCCCCGAGATGTGGTCCCTGCGCACGGTCGTTCGCCGCAACGTGCGTACCGGCACGGAAGATTCGTACACCATCGAGCGCGACACACCGATATCGGTCTTCGAACCGACTTTCGCCCCGCGGACACCAGACGCCGCGGAGGCCGACGGATATCTCATTGTCCCGATATCGCGCTTTGTCGAACACCTTTCGGAGTTCATGATCTTCGATACCGAGGACATCGCCGCGGGTCCGGTCGCCACGGTCGAGCTGCCGTTCCAGATCGGGTGGACGCCCCACGGGCACTGGATGGATGTGTGAAGCCGACGTGAGGCAGTTGATTCACTCGGGCTGTTGTCGGGTGGACATCAGATAACACTCGATCATCAGGGTCAGCTCGTCGACGATGCCATCCCGGCGTGATCGAAGAAGCGGATCGGCGGCGACATCGACGATGACCGCCAGCATGGACTTGAAGATCACGAAAGCCCGATCCCGCCTGCGCGCCTCGTCGACACGGTTGAGCGGAGCCAGACGTTCGATCACATCGAGTGAATCGTCCATGGCCTCAAGCACACCCGGAATGGTCCAGATGAAGGGCACCTCCCGAAAGAGGACGTGAATCAGGGCTTCGTCCTGGGACGCACGGGTTATGACGGCGTCAAGCCACGCCCGGAGTTGTGTCAGTTCGTCGTCCCCGTCGTGGATGTGCTCACCGGAGAATTCCAGTGCGTCGCGGGCAAACATCGTCGCGACAGCTTTCACGACGTCGTCCTTGTCGGCGAAGTACTGGTAGACGGATCCGATGCTCACACCCGCGGCGTCGGCGATGTGATTGGTCGTGGTCGCCGAATAGCCGCGGGATGTGAGTACTTCTGCCGCGCCGCGCAGGATCGCGTCGACCGTGGCGCGTGATCGCGCCTGGGTGGGACGTCGAACGGCGCGTTTGGGCGGGTTGTGACCGTCTTCACAAACGCGAGTAGACATGAGTTAATGCTCACATTATCTTCATGGGATGGCAATAACTGCCTCTCAGCTGGGCAAACCGGAACCCGTGGTGCAGCGTTCCAACCTCGATAGGGCCCATGCCTACCTACGCGAAACAGCGTCCAGCGCCGAGGGCGGCGTATTCGGATCCGACTCGATGATGTGGCGGATGATTCGGCCTGCCCCCGTCTTACCCATGATGTTGATGGAAGCCGGTCTGCTCGAGGCCCCGCATCCGTTCATCGCCTTCGGCACCATGGGCTCGCAGTCCGCGACTGACTTCCTGCCCCGCTTTCACCGCAGCGCCGATGCCTTCTACGACTGGTTCTGCGGCGACCTGGACGCCGCCCTCCTGACCGCCCGCCGCATATTCGGCTATCACAGCAAAGTGAACGGCACGCTGCCCGAGGACATCGGCGGGTATCGCGCCGGCCAGCCCTACCAGGCAAACGAGCAAGACCTCCTCATCTGGGTCTGGGCGACCATCATCCGTCCGCTCAAGGAGTACTACGAAGCCCTGGAAGGTCCGCTGACCAGGCTGGAGCACAATCGCTACTACGCCGAATGTCGGCGCTTTGCGCTACTTTTCGGCATCGATGACGCGCTGCTGCCGGTGAGCTGGTCGGCTTTCGAGGACTACTTCGACCGGTACGCCTCGTCAGCAGTCATGGACGTGAGTGAGGAATATCGTTCGCGTGCGGGACTTCTCAACGGTGTGATACCAGGTGGCCCGGTACGCAGACTGATCACCAAGCGGATCCTGAGTCTCATCGTCTACCGGCTTCCACCCACGGTCCGTGCCCAGTATCCCGATCTGCCCGGTAGCCGCCGGGATCGGGTATTCGCCGCGTTGAGCTGGCGCGTCGCCCCGGTCCTGTGGCGCGGCATTCCACGTGGTCTTCGCGAATCGCCGCGCTGGCGTTCTGCGTGTCGACGTGTCGGCAGCCAGCTGTCGTCTTCGCGGTTTAGCGCCTGGCAGGAGGCGAGGCTGCCACCGCCCTACGGGTGCAGCTACCGGGAGGCCGGGCTCAGTACGCACGGCAATCCGTTGCGTTGAACGCAGATCGAAACAGACTGGAGAGTAAGGATGATTGGAGTTGACATGGGTGGCCCGGCAGGTGTGTCGGTGGTCGCGTTGGGCGGTCGTCCCGAGTGGGTCGCAGCCTCGAGCTCGGCGTGGGCGTACACCGTGGTCGTCGGCGCGGCGTTCGCGGTCGCCGTGATCTGGTGCCTGGTCTATGTGGTGCGCCAGCGTGACGTGCTGCCGCTGGTGATGCTCGTCGGCGGGCTCATTTCCATGGGTCTGGAGCCGGCGGTCGATACCCTGGGCAAGGTGTGGTACGCCCATGACAATCCCTGGGTGGTCTACGTCGGGATGGGCGTCCCGCAGCCGGCATTCCTTCTGATGGGTTATTCCCTGTTCTGGGGTGGCGCTGTGTATATCGCGTCGCGAATGGTCGGCAAGGGTACGTCGATCTACAAGGTGTTCGCAGCAGTGTTCGTGATGGATCTGTTCGTCGAGTATCTGGGCGTAAGCGTGCTGGGAGTTGGTCTGTACTACGACTTCTCGCCATTGAAATTCTGGGGCTTCCCGCTGTGGTGGGCCTTCGTCAACGCGGCTGCGGCAGTTGTCGGGGTCTGGCTGGTACTCACCTTGGAGGACCGGATGACCGGTTGGCGTCGCGCGGTGTTCTTGGTGACGCCGGCGACGGCGTTCGGAACCACGCATGCCGCGTGTGCCTGGCCGGTGTGGTTGGCACTGCATTCCGATGCGCCGCAATGGGCCGGCTACGTCGCAGCGGCGTACGCCATCGCCATGTCGCTCGGCCTGACCGCCTTCGTCGCAACCGAGCTGCGTGCCAAGTTGCTGCCCGGATCCCGCGTCGATGGAGGTGAAGGTCGATGGCGATCGCCGCTCGCAGCACACTGACCGGGGATCAGAAGCGGCGCAGATTCACTGCGCCGGTGGTCTTTTGGGCCGCCCTTGGCGCGGTGTCGGTGATGTACATCGTCATCGCGTTGAGCCTGTGGGCCGCGGACGGAATCCACGCTGTCGATCCCGGTGTCGACACCATGCCCACCGCAAAACGCGTGATGATGCACGTGGTCGAGTGGGGACAGGTCGGCGTTTTCGTCGCACTGCTGTGGTTGGTCGTCATCCGGCCACTGGTGCGCCGCCAGAGACTCGGGTTCGACGGTCTGTTCCTGCTCGCCGCGGTGTTGCTCAACTTCTGGGAACCGCTCGACAACTACGCGCGTTTCGCATTCCAATACAATGCATTTCACCTCAACGTCGGATCGTGGGGCGGCTATATTCCGGGCTGGCAGAGTCCGCACCCCGAACTGTGGGTGGTGCCGATCGCCTGGGTTCTCAGTGCCTACGCGTGGGGTTTCTTCCTGGCCGCGAAGGCCGGATGCGCCGTGATCGAGAGCCTGGAGAAGCGGTACCCGAACTGGGGGTGGATACGTCAGTACGCGGTGGTTTTTTTCACCAACGCCGTGATCGCCGCCGCCTCCGAATTGGTTTTCCTGCAGATCGGCGCGATCGTCAACATCCTGCCCTACCAGGGGCTCACCTTGTGGGACAGCGGTCTCGGCGCCTGGCCGGTGTACAACCCATTCCTGTTCAGCGCGATCTGGACGGTCCTGACTGCTCTTCGCCGATCCTCGCGTTTCGACGGGCTCTCCTTCGTGGAGCGTGGCGTCGAAGGATTGACCGGGTCGCCGAAAGCGCAGAGCGCCATCCGATTCCTCGCCATCTTCGCCTTCGCCGAAGTCACCTACATCGGCCTCTACTTCCTGCCCTTCAACCTGTTTGCGATGATGCGCGACATTCCGGCTGTCCCGCTGCCGTCGTATTTTCCCACGCCCTGAGTCACGTGGCCCACTGAGGCTGCGGACCTTGCTGCGCGAAAGGCGCTGAGTCCTATGACCGGACCGACATCCAGTATCGATACGACGTGGTGGCTGTTCATCTTTGGCGGATTGGCCGTCGCGACGACGCTTCTCATGATCGCGGTGAGCATCCGGCGTCGGGATATCGCCCCGATCGCTTTGTGCGTCGGTGCGCTGATCTGCGCAATCAACGAGCCCATCTACGACCTGCTCGGAAAATTCGTCTATGCCGAGAACTCGTTGGTGGCGTTCGTGGCATTCGACCGCAGGATCCCGTTGTTTCTCGTCGTCGGGTATGTGCCGTGGGTAGCCGGGATTTCGTTCTGGGTCTCCGAACTGATGGCCCGTGGAGCGTCGCGGCGGACGATCCACCTCATCTCCCTGGCGTCATTCGCCTCGGTGGTTGTCGTCGAGACGTTCGGAAACATCACGAAAGCGTGGATCTACTACGGTGAGCCACCGCTGAAGTACCTCGGGGTGGCGCCGGGCATGGCCGGCGTACCCGTCGTGTGTGGCGCCTTGATCTACCTGCTGGGCACGATGCTGAAAGGCAAGCGGCGAATCCTGATCGGCGTCGTGCCACTTTTCGCGTTGCCCGCGGTATTCGCGTCGTCGTGCGTCTTCATGTACGTCTCGCTGTACTCGTCGCCGTCGAAACCTGCCCAGTACCTGGCCGGTATCGCATCGATGGTCTTCATCGCGTTGATCGTCGGTGCCACCTCGGCCGTGGCTGTTCGCTGGCGTGCGGGTGAGCTGGCGATGAAAGCGCCCGTGGACGCGTCCGTCTAGTCGGGAAAGTCCATCGGCAGCTGCAGGGTATTCATGGTCGCTGCCAGGGTGTCGTATTGTCCTGCCAGAAAGCAGAATTCGATCAGCTGCTTGGTGTTCAGATGTGCGCTCAGGGCTGCCCAGGTCTCGGCAGTGACAGCGCGGCCGAGGACGAACTCGTCGGTCGCAGTCAACAGTGCGCGCTGCCGGTCGCTCAATCCGTCGGCGGTCGGGCCCTCGAAGATCTTCTGCTGCATCGCGGTGTCCAGGCCCCGGGAGCGGGCCAGCCGGCGGTGCTGTTGGAGTTCGTATTCGCATTCGCGCAGATGCCCCACCCGAAGGATGACCACCTCGGCATCACGCCGTGACAGCTTGCCCCAGTAGAGCAGTACGCCGCTGAACGGCAGCCAGGTCCAGAACAGCACGCTGTGTCGAGCCATGGCGTTGAACAGGTGGAATTGCGGCGCGCGGATACCCCGGGCGCCCAGTCGGCAGATCAGCCAGTTCACGGGGCCGACATCGCGCAGCGTGCTCGATACCGGAAGTCGGGGTTGCGGCGTATTCGTCACTGCTTCACAAGATACGGGGACACCGTGCTGCGGTGTTCGTCGAGGTCCAGTGCCCGCCCCAACGCCGGGAAGGCGCGCTGCGGGCAGTTGTCGCGCTCGCAGACCCGGCAGCCCGCCCCGATCGGTGTGGCGATGTCCCCGGACAGGTCGAGGCCTTCGGAGTAGATCAGCCGCTGGGCATGCCGAAGCTCGCAGCCCAGACCGATCGCGAAGGTCTTACCGGGCTGGCCGTACCGCGACGCCCGGCGTTCCACGGTGCGCGCCACCCACATGTAGTGCCTGCCGTCGGGCATCTGGGCGATCTGCACCAGAATCTTGCCCGGGTTGGCGAAGGTCTCGTAGACATTCCACAGTGGGCAGGTGCCGCCGGCGGAGGAGAAGTGGAAACCGGTGGCGGACTGACGCTTTGACATGTTGCCCGCACGGTCGACGCGGACGAAGGAGAACGGCACGCCGCGCATCGACGGCCGCTGCAGCGTGGACAGCCGATGGCAGATGGACTCGTAGCTGGTCGCGTAGAACGCCGACAGCCGTTCGACGTCGTAGCGGAACCGCTCGGCGACCTCGTGGAACTGCCGGTACGGCATCACCAGGGCGGCGGCGAAATAGTTGGCCAGTCCAAGCCGGGCCAGTGTGCGTGCCTCGTCGCTGGTGAACTTGCCCTCGGTGACCTGGGTTTCGATGAGATCGCCGAACTCCAGGTGGGCCAGCTCGGCGGCGAGCCGGAAAACCTGCTGGCCACCGGAGAGATGGCTGCTCATCTCCAACGTGCGGGTGGCCGGGTCGAAGCGGTGCAGCACGGTATCGCCGAGATCGATCCGCCGGATCCGGACGCCGTGCACCTGCGACAACCGCTGGGACAGATCGCCGGCCAGTTCGCCACGATGCATGCCCATCCGGATGGTCAGATCCTCCGCCGCGGTGTCGAGGTCGTGCAGGTAGTTCTGTCGCTGGTAGAACCAATCCCGCACTTCCTCGTGCGGCATCGTGATGGCCCCGCTGCCACTGCCGCCCGGATCACCGTTGAACCGGTCCTCGGTGAGCGCGGCGAGCTGGGCGGTGGTGATCCGGTAGCGCCGGTGCAAGTTGACCATGGCCTTGGCCAGCGCGGGGTGCGAACTCACCACGTCGGCGACCTCGGACATCGCGACATCGGCGTCGAGGTCGCGATCGAGGGTGACCTCACGCAGTTCGGCGACCAGCCGGGTGTCGTCCTGCGAGGAGAAGAATGTCGCGTCGACGCCGAACACCTCGGTGATGCGCAGCAGCACCGAGACCGTCAGCGGGCGGACGTCGTGTTCGATCTGGTTGAGGTAGCTCGGTGAGATCTCCAGCATCTGCGCCAGTGCGGCCTGGCTGAATCCGCGTTCGCTGCGCAGCTGGCGCACCCGCGACCCCACGAACGTCTTGGACATCTTGCCAGCGTACCCGCCTGCTAACGCGGGCTTCGCAGAGTTGGCATCGGTGGTTTGTGGCAGCGTGCGGCCGGTGTTTGGCATGATCGCGCTGGGACCGGGGGTAAAGGGTCTGATGATCCTTCGGGTCGAATGCCGTGCAAAGGGGACAGTGCGATGACAAGCCAAACCGGGTCGACGGGTCTGGGCAAAGTGTTGATGCCGGTACCTGACCCGCACCCCGACGTCTTCGACCGGCAATGGCCACTGCGGGTGGGTGATATCGACCGCGTCGGGCGGCTGCGGTTCGACGCCGCCTGCAGGCACATCCAGGACATCGGCTCCGATCACCTGCGCGAACTGGGCTTCGAGCAGACCCACCCGTTGTGGATCGTGCGGCGCACCATGGTCGATCTGATCCGGCCCGTCGAGTTCCAGGACATGCTCCGGATGCGGCGCTGGTGTTCGGGCACTTCGAACCGGTGGTGCGAGATGCGGGTCCGCATCGACGGCCGCAAGGGCGGCCTGATGGAATCCGAGGCGTTCTGGATTAACATCAACCGGGAGACCCAGGGGCCGGCCCGGATCGCCGACGACTTCCTGGAAGGCCTGCAGCGCACCACCGACGAGAAACGGCTGCGCTGGAAGGCCTATCTGAAGGCCGGTGGCCGTGATGACGCCAAGGAGATCAAGGACTATCCGGTCCGGGTCACCGATATCGACCTGTTCGACCATATGAACAATTCGGTCTACTGGACGGTCATCGAGGACTACCTCTACGCCCACCCGGAACTGCTCGAAGCGCCGCTGCGCGTCACCATCGAGCATGACGCGCCGGTGGCGCTGGGCGACAGGTTGGAGATCCTCTCGCACGTGTATCCCGCCGGATCCACCGACAAATTCGGTGAAGCCCTCAGCGACCGCACTGTTACAACGCTCACATATGTGGTCGGCGGCGAGACCAAAGCGGTCGCCTCGCTGTTCCAGCTTTAACAGTACGTTTGTCCGGTGTTTTTCCGGGCTGACCTGCGTCAATTGGGTTACCGGCGAGTAAACACTGAACCGGTTCAGCAGCAGGGGATCTTTGCAAACTTCGCAAGATTGCCCGATGGTGTAGCGGAAATTCACAACTGACATAGCTGGACCTGCGCATATCCGCGGTGGCATCGTGTGTTTAACACACCAGTGAAGTCGCTTCCGTGTTAACAAGCCGGTGATCCCGGCAACGCTCCGAGCGGCTTAACACGTCCGTCAGAGCACAACCGTCAAGGAGTACGTCGATGTCCACCGTTGGCACCCCCAAGTCCCCCGAACAGATCCAGCACGACTGGGATCACAACCCCCGCTGGAAGGGGATCACCCGCACCTACACCCCCAAGGACGTCGTCGCCCTGCAGGGCACCGTCGTCGAGGAGAACACCCTGGCCCGTCGTGGCGCAGAGGTGCTGTGGGACCAGCTGCACAACATGGACTTCGTCAACGCCCTCGGCGCGCTGACCGGCAACCAGGCCGTGCAGCAGGTGCGGGCCGGCCTCAAGGCCATCTACCTGTCGGGCTGGCAGGTCGCCGGTGACGCCAACCTGAGCGGTCACACCTACCCCGACCAGAGCCTCTACCCGGCCAACTCGGTGCCGCAGGTCGTGCGCCGGATCAACAACGCGCTGATGCGCGCCGACCAGATCGCCAAGGTCGAGGGCGACACCTCGGTGGAGAACTGGCTGGCCCCGATCGTGGCCGACGGCGAAGCCGGCTTCGGTGGCGCGCTGAACGTCTACGAGCTGCAGAAAGCCATGATCGCCGCCGGCGTCGCGGGTTCGCACTGGGAAGACCAGCTGGCCTCGGAGAAGAAGTGCGGCCACCTCGGTGGCAAGGTGCTCATCCCGACCCAGCAGCACATCCGCACTTTGACGTCTGCCCGGCTCGCGGCTGACGTGGCTGACGTTCCTACCCTGGTCATCGCGCGCACCGACGCCGAGGCCGCCACCCTCATCACCTCCGACGTCGACGAGCGCGACCGCCCGTTCATCACCGGTGAGCGCACCAACGAAGGCTTCTACCGGGTGCAGAACGGCCTCGAGCCGTGCATCGCCCGCGCCAAGGCCTACGCGCCGTACGCCGACCTGATCTGGATGGAGACCGGCACCCCGGATCTCGAGCTCGCCAAGAAGTTCGCCGAAGGCGTCAAGAGCGAGTTCCCGGACCAGATGCTGTCCTACAACTGCTCGCCGTCGTTCAACTGGAAGCAGCACCTGGACGACTCGACGATCGCCAAGTTCCAGCGCGAGCTCGGCGCGATGGGCTTCAAGTTCCAGTTCATCACGCTGGCCGGCTTCCACGCCCTCAACTACTCGATGTTCGATCTGGCGCACGGCTACGCCCGCAACCAGATGAGCGCCTACGTCGAGCTGCAGGAGCGCGAGTTCGCCGCCGAGGAGCGCGGTTACACCGCCACCAAGCACCAGCGCGAGGTCGGCGCCGGCTACTTCGACCGGATCGCCACCACCGTCGACCCGACCAGCTCGACCACCGCACTCGCGGGTTCGACCGAAGAGGGCCAGTTCCACTGAGCCGATAACGGTTCGCCGGCCATCAGACCGGGCCCAGTAGGCTCACGAGGCCCAACGGCTTGACAGCGCAGGCCCCGCCCAGAACCCTTGGGCGGGGCCTGACGCGTGTAACGAGGAGAAACGACTTGAGCATCGAACGGGTTGGCGTCATCGGCGCCGGGCAGATGGGCGCGGGGATCGCCGAGGTGTCGGCGAAGGCCGGTGCCGACGTTGTGGTCTACGAGCCCACCGAAGCGCTGATCGAGGCGGGCCGGGCCCGCATCACGTCATCGCTGGAACGCGCCACCGCCAAGGGCAAGCTGACCGAGGCCGAGCGCGACGCCGCACTGGGCCGGCTGGCCTTCACCACGACCCTGGCCGATCTGGCCGATCGGCAGCTGGTGATCGAGGCGATCATCGAGGACGAGGCCGTCAAGGCGAAGGTCTTCGCCGAACTCGACGCCATCGTCACCGACCCGGACGCGGTGCTGGCCTCCAACACCTCCAGCATCCCGATCATGAAGATCGCCGCCGCCACCAAGAACCCGGGCCGGGTGCTGGGGCTGCACTTCTTCAACCCGGTGCCGGTGCTGCCGCTCGTCGAGCTGATCAGCACGCTGGTGACCACCGAAGAGGCCGCCGCACGGGTCGAGAAGTTCGCCGGCGAGGTGCTGGGCAAGCAGGTGGTGCGCTGCTCGGACCGTTCCGGCTTCGTCGTCAACGCATTGCTGGTGCCCTACCTGCTCGCAGCGATCCGGATGGCCGAATCCGGTGTGGCATCGGTCGAGGACATCGACAAGGCCGTCGTCGCGGGACTGTCGCATCCGATGGGCCCGCTGCGGTTGTCCGACCTGATCGGGTTGGACACCATGAAGCTCATCGCCGACGCGATGTTCGACGAGCTCAAGGACGCCCACTACGCCCCGCCGCCGCTGCTGCAACGCATGGTGGAGGCCGGCCAGCTCGGTAAGAAGTCCGGTAAGGGTTTCTACACCTACTGATGAGCTACTGACGTCTTTCGCTCGTTAACGGCGAAGCACTCCGGTGAGCTAGCCTGTCCGGCGGTGGGCTTTCGGGCCCCCGGCCGGGGAGGCGGCCGCCGGAGGCGGTGAACCGCCGGCGTGCGCCCATTCGGTCGTCTTGTGTAGACGAAAGAACAAGGAGCTGTTGCCGGGTGGCCATCATCGAGAACGATCTCGAGCCGTATTACGAAGAATCCCAGTCGATTTACGACGTATCGGACGAATTCTTCGCGCTGTTCCTCGATCCCACGATGGGGTACACCTGCGCCTATTTCGAACGCGACGACATGACCCTGGAGCAGGCACAGATCGCCAAGTTCGATCTGGCGCTGGGCAAGCTGGGGCTGCAACCCGGTATGACGTTGCTCGACGTCGGCTGCGGATGGGGTGGCGCGCTCCGCCGCGCGGTGGAACGCTTCGACGTCAACGTCATCGGTATCACGCTGAGCCGCAATCAATTCGAATACTCGACGGCTTTGCTGGACGGCCTGGACACCACTCGTGACGTCGAGGTGCGATTGCAGGGCTGGGAGGAGTTCGACGATTCTGTCGACCGCATCGTCAGCATCGGCGCGTTCGAGGCGTTCAAGGCCGAACGGTATCCGGCCTTTTTCGCCAAGGCGTACGACATCCTGCCCGACGACGGCCGGATGTTGCTGCACACCATCCTGGCGCACACCCAGAAGTTCTTCCACGACAACGGCATCAAGCTCACGCTCAGTGATCTGAAGTTCATGAGGTTCATCGGGACCGAGATTTTCCCGGGCGGCCAGTTGCCCGCGGTCGAGGATATCGAGAAGCTCGCCGACGGCTCGGGTTTCACCCTGGAACGCACCCATCTGCTGCAGGCGCATTACGCGCGCACACTGGACATCTGGGCGCAGAACCTGGCGGCCAACCGGGAAGACGCCATCGCGGTCACCTCACCGGAGGTCTACGACCGCTATATGCGCTACCTGGTCGGCTGCGCCGATTTCTTCCACCGCGGGATCACCAATATCGGCCAGTTCACCCTCGTCAAGGGCGGCTGACGGGTTCGGTCACACCGAGGCCAGCCGGCGCTTTTCGGCGTGCACGTCGAAAGTGGCAGGCGGCCAGGACATGTTGAGTGACTTCAGTGCCTCGATGAGCAGTTCGGTGATCGCCAGCCGGCTGTACCACTTCCGGTCGCACGGCACGATATGCCAGGGCGCGTAATCGGTCGAGGTCTTGTCCAGCACCGCCTGGTAGGCATCGGAGTACTTGGGCCAGAGCAGGCGTTCGTCGATATCGCCCGGGTTGTACTTCCAGTACTTGTCGGGCCGTTCCAGGCGTTCGGCGAGGCGCTTCTTCTGTTCGGCCAGTGAGACGAACATCGCGACCTTGACGATGGTGGTCCCCGCCGCGACGAGCTCGGACTCGAAGGCGTTGATCTCGTCGTAGCGAGCGCCCCAGACCTCCGGTGGCACCAAATCGTGCACCCGGACCACCAGGACGTCCTCATAGTGCGAGCGGTCGAAGACCCCGATGTGGCCCGCGGTGGGCAGCGCGTTGCGGATGCGCCACAGGTAGTGGTGACTACGCTCCTCCTCGGTCGGGACGCCAAAGCTGCGGTAGGAGATTCCTTGCGGATTGCCCGCTCCCACAACATGTTTGACGATGCCGCCCTTGCCTGCGGTGTCCATGCCCTGAAGCACCAGCAGAACCGAGCGGGTGTCACCCTCGCGACTGTTGGCGTAGAGCATCTCCTGCAGCCCGGCGAAGCGCTCGTTGCGTTCTGCCTGTAGGACGGGTGCGTCAGCCTTGTCGCCGCGGAAGCCGGGAGTGGCCGCCGGGTCGATATCGGCAACCTTCATCCCGGGGGTAAATCGCAGGACGGTATGCGGTTCGTGGCTCCAGAGCGTGGGCAGATCAGACATGGTCGCCCAGGTTACGGGTTCTCACCGATCCAGGACGGGAGAAGCGGAGTCGGATGCGCAACGCTGTTGAATCTCTCCAGTGAGCCGCCGGACTCGACGATTCCCTCCAGCGCACTCCACGACAGCATCGTCAGATAGTCGATCAGCTCGTCGGAGGACATCCGACGGTGCGACATCCACGAGTGGGTGGCCAGCTGCACGCCGCCGACGATCATGTACGCCCACGGTTCGACACCCTTGGTCTCCATACCGGCCCGCTGCATACGCCTGCGGAACATCACCGCCAGCATCCCGGCGATGATCCGCTCGCTGTCGGCGATCACCTTGCTTCGTCCCGCCGAGCTGTTGGCGAAGACGAACGGATAGATCTCCGGCTCGGCGGCCACGGTCTCGACATAGACCCGGATGAGCTCGCGGGTCAGGACGAACCCGTCGAGATGCGTCGAGAGCGCGGCGGCCATGTTCGGGATGAGGGTGGTCTGCACGAAGCGCATCATCACCGCGGTGGTGAGGTCGTTCTTGTCGACGAAGTATCGGTACAGCACCGTCTTGGACACACCGATCTCGGTGGCAATCTCGTCCATGCTGATATCACGGCCACGGGTGCGGATCGCCTCGAGCGTGCCGTCGACAAGTTCGTTGCGTCGGTCAACCTTGTGTTGGTGCCAACGCCGCTTGCGGCCGTCGACTTTGGCCGCGCCGGCCTCGATCCTGGGTGCCACGGGCGCGAATTCCAATCTCTTGTTGAACCCGATACTACGGCCTGAACGCAGGCACGTCGCGCAGGCAGTCACACTAACTATCGGTTGCGCAGGTCGGGCTGCGCGTCGGCATAGCGGATGATGTAAGAGTGGCAGCTCCTGGAGAACATCCGGCTTCGCCGAACGGCGGATCCGCCTCGTCGGCACTGGGCGCCGTCGTTCCCGACGTGGCCGGAATCTCGGGCACGTTGAGCAGTTTCGCGGAGTCCTTCGCCGGCGCCGACGCGCTTGCCGACGAAGAGCGCAGGCGCGGGCTGCGACGGATGAAGACGGTCGCGCTGAGCTTCCTGCTCGGCGCGACGGTGATCTTCCTCGCGTGCCGGTGGGTGCAGTCGGGCGGGGACGCGCCGGCCTGGGTCGGTTATGTCGGCGCGGCGGCCGAGGCGGGCATGGTCGGTGCGCTGGCCGACTGGTTCGCCGTCACCGCGCTGTTCAAGCATCCGCTCGGCATTCCGATCCCGCACACGGCGATCATCCGGCGTAAGAAGGATCAACTCGGCGAGAGCCTTGGTGCGTTCGTCCGGGAGAACTTCCTGTCGCCGGAGGTCGTGGAAACCAAACTGCGCGATGCGCAGGTGGCAGGCCGGCTGGGCAAGTGGCTTTCCGAGCGTCCGCACGCCGAGCGGGTGGCCAGTGAGACGGCAACGGTGCTGCGGGTTGGTGTCGAGCTGCTCAACGACGACGACGTCCAGCAGGTCATCGACCGGATGATCGTGCGCCGCATCGCCGAACCGCAGTGGGGCCCGCCCGCGGGGCGGGTGCTGGCGGGGCTGTTGGCCGAGAACCGGCAGGAAGCGCTGATCCAGCTGCTGTGTGACCGCGCCTTCGAATGGGCCCTCAATGCCGGCGAGACCATCGAACGCGTCGTCACCCGGGATTCGCCGAGCTGGTCGCCGCGGATCGTCGACCAGCTGGTGGGGGACCGCATTCACCGCGAGCTGATGGATTTCACCGACAAGGTGCGCCGCGATCCCAATCACGAGCTGCGGCAGTCGGCGAACCGGTTCCTGTTCGAGTTCTCCAAGGACCTGCAGAACGATCCCGCGACCATCGCCAAGGCCGAGTCCGTCAAAGAGCAGCTGATGGCGCGCGACGAGGTGGCCCGCGCCGCCGAGACCGCCTGGCGAACCCTCAAACGTCTGGTGCTCGAAGGTGTCGACGACCCGTCGAGCGCGCTGCGCAGCAGGGTCACCGACTCGGTGGTCCGCATCGGCGAAACGTTGCGCGATGACGGCGAGCTCCGCGACAAGGTCGACAACTGGATCGTGCGCGGCGCGCAGCATCTGGTGGCGCAGTACGGCGTCGAGATCACCTCGATCATCACCGAGACGATCCAGCGCTGGGATGCCGACGACGCCAGCCGCCGGATCGAACTGCACGTCGGCAGGGACCTGCAATTCATCCGGATCAACGGCACCGTGGTGGGCTCGCTGGCGGGCCTGATCATCTACACAGTGGCACAAATCATATTCTGACCTGCGCTAGCAAGTGCTTGCAATTGTTAGCACCCATCGGTACCGTGGATTTTGTCAGGTTCGGTCACATGAACGTCAAGGGCCGATTCCTACCACCGCCGAGGGGGTAACCGATGTCGCAGGACGAAAATCTTGCCGCCGTGGTGACCCATGCGGCGTCCGATATCGGCAGCTTCATCAGGACGCAGCGCGAGGCGGCGCAGGTTTCGGTTCGGCAGCTCGCGGAGAAGGCCGGCGTGAGCAACCCGTACCTGAGCCAGATCGAACGTGGTCTGCGCAAGCCGTCAGCCGAGGTGCTCAACCAGATCGCCAAGGCACTGCGGGTTTCGGCCGAGGTGCTCTATGTACAGGCCGGAATCCTCGAACCCGGTGATCCCAACGCCGTGCGCGAGGCGATCGTCACCGATATGGCGATCACCGAACGCCAGAAGCAGGTGTTGCTCGACATCTACACCTCCTTCCTTCAGCAGAACGAAGCGATCCGCGAGGAGCCGACATCTGACTGACACCGAAAACCACATCCCGAACTGATCAGGCAAAAGACTCCCGAAAGGAAATGAACATGGCCGAGAACCCCACCATCGAAGAGCTGAAGGCCCCGCTGCTTGCCGCCGTCGGCGCCGCTGACCTGGCCCTGGCCACCGTCAACGAGATCGTCGCCACCCTGCGCGAGCGTGCCGAAGAAGTACGCGCCGACGCATCGGGTGCGGCCGAGGAGCGTCGTGCCGCGCTGACCGCGCGTGTCGACGAGACCCGTGAGCGTCTGACCAAGCTGCAGGAAGATCTGCCCAAGGAGTTCGGCGAGCTGCGCGAGAAGCTGTCCGCCGAGGAGCTGCGCAAGGTCGCCGAGACCTATGCCGAGCAGGCGCAAAGCACCTACTCCAAGCTGGTCGAGCGCGGCGAGGCCGCCATCGAGCGGCTGCGTAACCAGCCGGCCCTCGAAGAGGTCGCCGAGCGCGTCGAAGGCTACGCGGACCAGGCCGTCGAGCTGACCCAGGATGCGCTGGGCACCGTGGCATCGCAGACCCGCGCGGTGGGCGAGCGCGCCGCCAAGCTGGTCGGCGTCGAGCTGCCGGGCAAGGTCGAGGAAGCCGCTGCCCCGGTCAAGGCCGCCGCCAAGAAGGCCCCGGCCAAGAAGGCTCCGGCCAAGGCCAGCCCGGCCAAGGCGACTCCGGCCGCCAAGAAGGCTCCGGCGAAGAAGGCACCGGCCAAGAAGGTCACCCAGAAGTAGCGAACGGCCCGTCATTCGACGGCGCGGACGGCACCCGCCTACCCTGGAGCTGTGATGCTCCAAGGGGTAGCGGGTGCCGTTCTGTTTTTCGTGCACATCGCCGTACTGATCGTGGCGTTGTATGCGCTGGTCCACGCGGCATTGCAGCGTCCCGACGCCTACACCGCGGTGGACAAGCTGACCAAGCCCGTGTGGCTGGTCATCCTGGCGGTGGCGTTGCTGCTGGCCGTGGTGATGGGTGCCGGTTTCGGGTCGGCCATCGCCGCCTGCGCCGCCGGGGTCTACCTGGCCGACGTGCGGCCCAAACTGCTGGAAGTACAGGGGAAGTCGCGCTGACCGGCTTGCCTGTCCGGTTCGCCGTTTCGGTGACCGGCGCGGTGCTGCTGGCTGCCGGGATCGGCGCGGCGCCGGCATCCGCCGATCCGGTGAGCCCGCCCTATATCGACCACACCAGCTGGGCCCACTGGGGCGACATGTCCAGTCTGCGGGTCTATCCGACGCCGAACGGCCGTGCGGCATCGCAGTCGCCCGATACCGCCGCTGCCGCCGACGAGGCGTGGGGCGAAGTGCTCGCCGATGCGCCCGACGCCGATATGGACGGGATGCGGGCGCAGTTCCTGTGCCACTGGAACTACGCCGAGTTCCTCGAGCCCGGCAAGACGAGCTGGAATCTGGAACCCTGGCGTCCCGTGGTGGACGAGACCCAGATGGTGGCCAGCGGCTGCAATCCCGGCGGCTCCGAGGAGCCGTTCTGATGACCGCATCGTGCTGGACCCGCGCCGAGGTCGCCCGGCTGGTCGACCACACCCTGCTCAAACCGGAAGCCACCGCCGACGATGTGCTGGCCCTCGTCGACGAGGCCGTCGACCTCGGGGTGTTCGCCGTCTGCGTGTCACCTTCGCTGGTGGCCGTCGCCGCAGGCCGGGCACCGGCAGGCCTCGCCGTCGCCGCGGTGGCCGGATTCCCGTCGGGTAAGCACTCGTCGGCGGTGAAGGCCTACGAGGCGGCGTCGGCCGTGGACGCCGGGGCCGTCGAGATCGACATGGTCATCGACGTCGGCATGGCGCTGGCCGGGGATATCGGCGCGGTGCGGGCCGATATCGAAGCCGTACGCAACGCGACGCCGGGGGCCCTGCTCAAGGTGATCATCGAATCGGCGGTGCTGTTGAGCCTGTCCGACGGCGACACCGTGGCCGCGGTATGCCGTGCCGCGGCCGACGCCGGCGCGGACTTCGTCAAGACGTCGACGGGTTTTCATCCTGCCGGCGGAGCGTCGGTGGCCGCGGTGGCGCTGATGGCCGACAGCGTGGGCAGCACGCTGGGCGTCAAGGCCAGCGGCGGAATCCGCACCTCAGCCGATGCGATCGCGATGCTCGAGGCCGGCGCGACCCGACTGGGATTGTCGGGGTCGCGCGCGGTGCTGGATGGACTGAGCTGAGTCGACGATCCCGCCGAGGTACGAGGCGGGTGAGGAGCGAAGCAGTCGACTCGTGCTAGACGTTCGCGAAGCAGGGGTCTTCTTCGCCGCGCGGGATGGTGGCGTTGGAGGCCGACAGCTGGGTCTGCACGCCGTCATCGGTGACCGACACGCTGTCGGCCTGGATCCCCATCGGATAGTTCTTGGTCAGCTGCGCGGTGAACAAATCCAGCGCCGGCTGCACGGTTTCGCGCGGCAGCGTGAAGCCGAGACCGCTGACCTCCTGCACCTCCATGCTGATGCCGTGGTTGACGACCGTCGGCTTGGCGATGACCTTGCCCAGCGGACCGGTCAGCTCGAGCGTGCCCGCCGACTTGTCGGTGGTGACACCGGAAACGATGCCGCCGAACAGCGGGATGGCGTCCTGCAGCGTCTGCTTGATACCGGCCGAGGACCAGCTGACGTTGGCGATCAGCGAACCGATCGTGCCCGCCGAATCACCGGTCTTCTCCAGCTTGACGTCCTTGATGCTGAGGTTGAGTTTCATCCCCTTGGCATCGCGGATCTGGTTGCCTGCGGTCTCCACCGAGATGTCGGTGTAGCTGGAATTCAGGTGCTGCCACAAGAACGGCGGCACGAAGCTGAACGAGGCGGTGGCCTGGTCCTGCACCACGCAGGAGACCACCTGGGACACCACGCTGTTGGCGCGCTTGCGGGCGTATAGCTCGCCGCCGAGCAGACCGGCGATCGACAGCGCGATGATGATGACGAAGATCAGGACGATCGACAGCGGATCGGTGATGAACCGGCGCAGCGCGCTCTCCTTCTTCGCCTCGACGGGTGGCTGGGGTGGCGCGGCCTGCGGGCCTGCGGCGACCGTCGGGTCGTCGACACGCGGAATGTAGGCCGTGTGGTCTGCTGGGGGAGGGACTGGCACCTGCGCGGGCGGCGGGGCCCACGGGGACGGCTCATTATGGCCGCCCGATTGTGGCGGTCCCTGTGGCGGATTCGTCACCCGCGCGATTCTGCCTTATCGGCCTGAGCGAAGCCTGAGCGGTTGGCAAGTACCGCGAGAGTCTCGCGGGCCGGGTCGATGGTCGCGAGGTCGACATCGCACATCAGTAGCTCTTGGTCGGCACCCGCAGACGCCAGCACCTCGCCGTAGGGTGAGGCGACCAGGCTGCCGCCCACGCCCGTCGGGCCGACGGCGGCGATCTCCGCACCGGGATAGGCCTGGTCGACGGCCACCACGATGCCGGTGGTGTCCAACGCTCGGGCGCGGGCCAGCAACGTCCACTGCTCGAGCTTGCCGGGTCCCGAACCCCACGCCGCGCTGACGGTGAACAACCGCGCACCGCGGCGTGCCAGCTCGATGTAGAGCTCAGGAAAGCGGATGTCGTAGCAGGTGGTCAGGCCCACGCCGACGTCGTCGACGGTGATCACGACGGGGTCGTGACCGGGGGCGACGGTGCGCGACTCGGTGAAACCGAACGCGTCGTAGAGGTAGATCTTGTCGTAGTGGGTGTCGGTTCCGGGCCCGGCGGCGATCAGGGTGTTGGTCACCCGGCCGTCGCCGGACGGGCAGAACATGCCCGCCACCACGGTGATACCGGCATCGGCGGCGGCCCGGCGGACCCCGTCGGCCCACGGACCGTCCAGGGGTTCGGCGACGGGTTTGAGCGGCACACCGAACCGGCACATGGTGGCCTCGGGGAAAACCGCCAGCCGGGCCCCGTCGTCGGCGGCCCGTCGGGTGAACTCGGTGACCAGCGTCAGGTTGGCCGCCGGGTCGGTACCGCTCTTGATCTGCGCCAGGGCAATCCGCATGCATCCAGGCTAGGCGGTCGACGCCGACTTCTGCCTGATGGCCGTGTTTGGCCGCCGACGGCAACCCTGGTGCAGAAATCGGGTGAGCTACACCGGTGCGACCAGCTCCCACGGCACGGTCAGCACGGCATCGCGCAGCCGTCGGCGCTGAGGGGCCAGCGCCACACCGTCGGCCTGCAACGCCGAGAGCATGGCCCGCCAGCGGTTACGCGGCCCGAAGACCCCGTGTCCGGCCGCCGTTGCCCAGGCCTGGTCGGCCGCGGCCAGCAGCGCGTGGATCGGCTGGCCCGCGACGTTGTGGTGGATCAGCACCTTGGGCAGGCGTTCGGCCAGGTCGGACGGCTTATCGATATGCAACGGATCGCAGGCCAGTGTCAGGCTCACCGGTCCCTCGGCGTCGAGCAGCACCCAGCAGCAGCGCCGGCCCAGCTCATCGCAGGTGCCGTCGGCGATCAACCCGCCCGGCGCCAACGCCGCCTGCATGGTCGCCCAGGCGCCGGCCACCTCGTCGACCGGATATTGCCGCAGCACATTGAAGGCCCGGACCAGCACCGGGTGCCGGCCCGCCAACTCGAAACCGCCGAGCGCGAAATCGACACCGGCGCTCGTCCCCGCGGCGGCGCGCGCCACCCGCACCCGTTCCGGATCGATCTCCAGCCCCAGCACCCGGGTGTCGGCACGGACGGTGCGCAGCCGGGCGGCCAGTTCCAGGGTGGTGGTGGGCAGCGCGCCGTAGCCCAGATCCACCACCAGCGGATCCTGGGCGGCCAGCAGCGCGGTGCGCACCCGCGGCGTGTGCACCAGCCAGCGGTCGGCGCGCCGCAACCGGTTGTAGCCGGTGGTGCCCCGGGTCGGCTGCCCTATCGGTCGGGTCCCGATTGCCGCCTCCTGAGTTAGCGCTGCCGGGTCACCCAATCGGACATGAACGCCCCTTCGGCGTCGAACAGCTGGGTGATATTCGACAGGATCAGCTGCTCGAGCGTGCCGCCCACCAGCGGAATCCGCACCTTGCACACGCTGACCAGGCGCAATTGGCTCCCCGACGGGGTCTCGGTCAGGTGATAGGTGCCCGCGAAATGACCGGGGCCGGCGGGCACCGTCGCGCGGTAGGTGCCGTCGGCGCGCTTGGTGTGCGGATCGAACGGGTCGAAATGCTGCTCCCGGGTGACGACCATGTCCACCGGCATCACCGAACGCGCGATGGGTGGCAGCTCCGAGCGCGGCATCGTCTGCTTGAACACGATGTCGGTGCCGGAGTCGTCGGAGCGGAATTCGGTGATTTCCGAATGCGGTGTCAGCCAGCCGTACGCGCTCATCAGGGTGTCCCAGTAGCTGCGGCTGGTGAAGTCGGCGTAGATCCGCTCAGCCGGGGCGTCGAACGAGACGACGTGATCCATGCGACGGCTCATTCGGTCCAGCTTAGTCGAGCTGATCGGGGCGCTACGGGTTCGCTGCCAGCCATTTCGACGTGAACCGCTGCTCGGCTACCAGCAGGTTGGACAGCTGGCCGCGGATGAAGGTCTCGATCTTGCCGCCGACCAGCGGGACCCTGACCTCGATGCTGGCCTGCAGCGTCAGCCGCGAACCGGCACCCAACGGGGACAACGTGGCATCGCCCTGCAGCGTCACCGGCGCGCCCGGGATGTCGCCGTTCACGGTGGCGCTGGAGCGGCCGTCGGCCACCGGTGCCCAACTCTCGGTACGCACGATGTGCAGGTCGCCGCGGTGGAACTGCGTCACGATGCCGGGCAGCCGGTCGGTGTAGAGCACCTGGGTGGTGACCGCGGTGACGCGGCCGTCCCCGTCGACGTGCAGCGAGTCCAGGGTGGCCTCGTCGGCACCGGAATCGGACAACCGGTCCAGCCAGTACTGCTCGTCGGTGAACGCCTGATGGAGTTGATCGACGGTGCCCGCGTAGTCGGCGGACATGTCGAATGAACGCGGCATAGCTGGTCAGGCTACCGTTACCGCCCGTGGGCGGTTCGGAATTCGCGGGCGCGGCGGTCAGCCACGATGTGCCGTTGGCTCCGCTGACGACGCTGCGGGTGGGTCCGGTGGCGCGCCGGCTCATCACCGCCGCCACGACCGAACAGGTCGTCGCGGTGCTGACCGCACTTGCCGACGACGACTCCGAACCGTTGGTTCTGGGCGGCGGATCCAATGTGGTGATCGCCGACGATCTCACCGGGCTGACCGTCGTGCGGCTGGTCAACGACCGAATCACCGTGGACGGCAACACGATCACAGCCGAGGCCGGCGCCGAGTGGGACGCCGTGGTGGCCACGGCCACCGCAGCGGGTCTGGGCGGCCTGGAATGCCTGTCCGGTATTCCCGGCTCGGCGGGTGCCACGCCGGTGCAGAACGTCGGCGCGTACGGCGCCGAGGTGGCCGACACCCTGTCCCGGGTGCGATTGCTGGACCGTCGCACCGGCGAATGCGCATGGGTGCCGGCCGGGGAACTGGGGTTCGGCTACCGCACCAGCGTGCTCAAACACCCGGTAGTCGCCGGCCCGAGCCCTGTTGTGGTCGAAGTGGAGTTCGTCCTCGACGAATCCGGGCGCAGCGCGTCGCTGCGGTACGGCGAACTCAGCAGCGCACTCGGCGCCGAAGCCGGTACCCGCGCCGAGCCGGCCGCGGTGCGCGATGCCGTCCTGGCCCTGCGCCGCGGCAAGGGCATGGTGCTCGATGCCGACGACCATGACACCTGGAGTGTCGGATCGTTCTTCACCAACCCGGTCGTCACCCGCGAGTTTTTCACCCGGCTCTGCGCTGAACACGAAAAGACCGGTGGCACAACAATTCCCAACTATCCGGGCGGTGAAGGCCGGGTGAAGCTGGCGGCCGGCTGGCTGGTGGAACACGCGGGCTTCAGCAAAGGTTTCCCGGCCGCCGACGCACCGGCGCGACTGTCGACCAAGCACGCCCTGGCCCTGACCAACCGCGGTACGGCCACCAGTGCCGATGTGATCGCCCTCGCGCGCCGGGTGCGCGACGGTGTCGCCGAGCGGTTCGGCATCCGCCTGGAACCCGAACCGGTGCTGGTCGGCTGTGTGATCTGAGCCGGGATCGCACCGCAGGATTTCGGTCACCGCCAGGCAATCCGTACCCTGGTTCTACGTGAGTACCGTCGGCGAACCGTCCCGCCCGAACCCGGTCAGCCGGCGTCGGGCGCTCGGCGCGCTTGCCCTGGGCGCTGTTGCGCCGGCCGCGCTGGCTGCCTGTATGAACAGCGGCGGCAAATCCGACACCCCGGCGCAGCCGCCTCCGGCGCCCACGCTGAAGTTCACCCCGGCCGCCGCGGCCGTCGACGTGGCGCCCACCGCCCCGGTGCGGTTGGAAGTGACCGACGGCTGGCTGCAGCGAGTGAGCCTGACCAACCCGGAGGGCAAGGCCGTCGCGGGCGCCCTGAACCGGGACCGCACGGTCTTCACCACCTCCGAACCGCTGGGCTACGGCGTGCAGTACACCTGGGGTGGATCGGTCGTCGGCGGCGACGGGAAGTCGACCCCGGTCACCGGCAGCTTCACCACGATCAACCCGACCGTGACCGTCAACGGTCAGTTCCAGCTGTCCGACGGGCAGACGGTGGGCGTGGCCGCGCCGATCATCATGCAGTTCGACGCGTCCATCGACGACAAATACCGTGCCGACGTCGAGAAGGCGCTCACCGTCACCACCGTCCCGGCCGTCGAGGGCAGCTGGGCCTGGTTGCCCGACGAGGTCGGCGGTTCCCGCGTGCACTGGCGGACCAAGGAGTACTACCCGGCGGGCACCACCGTGCACGTCGACGCCAAGCTCTACGGTGTCCCGTTCGGTGAAGATGCTTACGGCGCTGTCGATTCCACGCTCGACATCAGCATCGGCCGTCGCCAGGTCGTCATCGCCGAGGCGTCCAGCCATCGCATCCAGGTGGTCACCGACGCCGGTGTCATCATGGACCTGCCGTGCAGCTACGGCGAGGGGGATGTGGACCGCAACGTGACCCGCAGCGGTATCCACGTCGTCACCGAGAAGTACGAAGACTTCTACATGACCAACCCGGCGGCCGGTTACGCCAACGTCCACGAACGTTTCGCGGTCCGGATCTCCAACAACGGCGAGTTCATCCACGCCAACCCGGCCAGTTCCGGTGCCCAGGGCAACACCAACGTCACCAACGGCTGCATCAACCTGTCGACCGACGACGCCCAGCAGTACTTCAACACCGCGCTCTACGGCGACCCGGTCGAGGTGACCGGCACCCGGATCGAGCTGTCCTACGCCGACGGCGACATCTGGGACTGGGCGGTGTCCTGGGACGAGTGGCAGTCGATGTCGGCGCTGACGACATCGGCGAAACCGTCGAACATGCCCAGCACCGCGCCGGTCACGCCGACCGACGCCCCGACGCTGTCGGGTACCCCGACGACGACGCCGAGCACGACGTCGAGCAGTACTAGCGAACCTGGCGGTTGAACCGGCCGTGCGGCGCCTGGTCGCGGGGCCGGATGACGATCTGGTCGAGGTTGACGTGGGACGGCCGTGACGCGACGAAGCCGATGACCTCGGCGACATCCTGGGCCACCAGCGGCGTGATGCCTGCGTAGACCGAGTCGGCGCGCTCCTCGTCGCCGCCGAAGCGCACCAGGGAGAATTCGGTCTCGACCGCTCCGGGCGCAATCTCGGTGAGGCGCACCGGTTTTCCGAGTAGTTCGCCGCGCAGGGTGCGATGCAGGGCGCCCTGGGCGTGCTTTGCCGCGGTGTAACCGGAGCCGCCGTCGTAGGTCTCCAATGCCGCGATGGACGTGATGGTGACGATGAGCCCGTTGCCCGAACTGATGAGTTTGGGCAGCAGTCCCCGGGTGACCCGCAGGGTGCCCAGCACGTTGGTCTCCCACATCCAGCGCCAATGCTCCAGGTTGGCCTCGGCAACCGGCTCGAGGCCTTTGGCGCCGCCGGCGTTATTCACCAGCACGTCGACGCGCGGCAGGCTCGCGACCAGGGCGTCGACTGCCGCGTCGTCTGTGACGTCGGCCACAATCGCGGTGCCGTCGATCTCCTCGGCGAGGGCTTGGATGCGGTCGGCCCGGCGGGCCACCGCGACGACGTGAAAGCCAAGGCCGGCAAGGACTTTCGCGGTCGCTTCGCCGATGCCGGAGCTGGCTCCGGTGACGACGGCGACGCGGTTGTGGGCATCTGGAGTGGTCATCGGTACAACTCTAATAACCGTGCTAAATTCTCACCCATGTCGGGATTGACTCTGAACAACACTGCCGCGGCGCACGCCGGCATGTGTTGTTGTCCCGTTTTCCGTCGCGTCTGACGCGTCCCTGTAGCGGGCGATCGGCGCGAACAAGTCCCGCCAGATCCCTCGGACACAAGGACAACGTCGTGCGTACTTCCTCCACCATCGCCCCACTGCACAAGCCGGTTCTCACCAGCCCCAAGGCGCGGACCAGCGCGCAGGTGCTGCGCGCCCGCCACCACATCGTCGCGCCCTCGCTGCGTATCGGGGACGGTCCGGCCGCCGCGGTCTTCGCCGCCGCCCGCCGCCGCGGCCCGATCGCCCGCGACGTCATCGCCGGCGCCACCTCACTGTCCATCGCGACGGTGAACCGCCAGGTCACCGCCCTTTTGGAAGCCGGTTTGCTGCGTGAGCGGGCCGACCTGGCGGTCTCGGGGGCGATCGGCCGGCCCCGCATCCCCGTCGAGGTCAACCATGAGCCGTTCCTGACCCTGGGCGTGCACATCGGTGCGCGCACCACCAGCATCGTGGCCACCGACCTGTTCGGCCGGACCCTGGACGCGGTGGAGACGCCGACACCCAGTGGGCCGCAAGCCGCCGCGCTGGCGGGTCTGGCGGGCAGCGCCCAGCGTTATCTGAGCCGCTGGCACAAACGTCGCCCGTTGTGGGTCGGTGTCGCCATCGGCGGCGCGGTGGACGGTGTCAGCGGACACGTCGACCACCAGCGGCTGGGCTGGACGCAGGCCCCGGTCGGTCCGGTCCTGGCCGAGACGCTGGGTCTGCCGGTGTCGGTGGCCGCCGCGGTCGACGCCATGGCCGGCGCCGAGCTGCTGCTGGGAGTGCGACGGCCGACGTCGAGCAGCCTCTACGTCTACGCCCGCGAGACGGTCGGTTACGCACTGGTGATCGACGGCCGGGTACACACCCCGGCCACCGGGCCCGGGACCATTGCGAACCTGCCCGCTCAATCGGAATTACTCGGTGGCACAGGGCTTTTGGAGTCAACGGTCAGCGACGAGGCAGTGCTGGCCGCAGCCCGGCGCCTCGGCATCGTCGGCCCTGCCGGGCCGGCCGCGCCCTCGGCGGCCTCCACACTGGCGCCGGTGCTGGCCGCCGCGCGCCGCGGCAACACCGCCGCGCAGGGACTGCTGACCGAGCGGGCACGGGTACTCGGCGAGGCGGTGGCTCTGCTGCGCGATCTGCTCAACCCCGATGACCTGGTGGTCGGCGGGCAGGCGTTCACGGAGTATCCGGAGGCCATGGCCGACGTCCTCGAGGCGTTCGGGCGCCGGTCGGTGCTGGCCCCCCGCGAGATCCGGGTCAGCGCATTCGGCAACCGCGTGCAGGAGGCCGGTGCCGGCATCGTGTCGTTGGGCGGCCTGTACACCGACCCGTTGGGCGCGCTGCGCAAATCCACCAGCTCGGCGGCAGCGGCCCGGCCCGGTGTGAGCGCCTGAGTCAGACGAGGACGGCGATCACACTGACGACCATCAGCAACAGCACCGCGGCACCGACCAGGTGAACCTCGCGGGTGGCGGTGACGGTCGCCGGTAACGGCCACTTGCGCAGGACGGCCTGCCGCCGCGTACCGATCAGATACGTGCCGAGGGCTATCACCACGGCCAGTCCGGCAGCCGCGAGCCGCAGCGGATGCCCGGCCTGGCCGAACTCCTTGAGCAACAGCACACCGCCGTTGGCCAGCATCGCAAGCGAGGTGCGTCCCCACGACAGTGACGTCCGTTCGGCCTGCAGCCCGCCGTCGGGCGGACCGTGGACCCCGCCGATGGTCACCGCCCGGCCACCCCGGCGATGACCAGCGCCACGGTGATCAGGCCGAGCAGCACCAGCCCCGCGGCCAGGTAGAGCGGTGTCGGATTGCGCGGTAGCGGGGCCCCGCAGCGGATGGCTTTGCCGACCTGATCCCAGCGGCGCAGACCCATCGCGGCGGTGAGGATGGCCAGCAGCGCCAGCAGTCCGCCGAGCAGGTGGCGCGCCCCGGGGATGACGAGCTCGGGCAGCAACTGCACCACCGCCACACCGGCGGCGAGCAGTGCCAGAGCGGTGCGCTGCCACGCCAGGAAGGTGCGTTCGTTGGCCAGGGTGAACCGGTAATCGGGCTCGGTCTCTGGCGGCGGGTCACCCGCGTCGTCGTCGGGGCCAGGGATCATCGGACACCTCAGCATGTGGCGGGGAAGTTTGTCGGGTCACCCTTGCATATCGGGGTGGGCGGCACGCGCATTCGCCCGCCGAAAGGCAACGGTGTAAGGATGGGGTGTGCGCGTCGCCGTGTTGTCGGTCCATACCTCGCCGCTGGCCCAGCCCGGAACCGGTGATGCCGGCGGGATGAACGTCTACGTTCTGCAGACCGCTTTGCACATGGCCCGCCGCGGTGTCGAAGTGGAGATCTTCACCCGCGCGACGTCCTCGGCCGATCCCGCCGTGGTGCGGGTTGCGCCCGGTGTGCTGGTGCGCAATGTGGTGGCCGGGCCGTTCGAGGGCCTGGACAAATACGACCTGCCCACCCAGCTGTGCGCTTTCACCGCCGGGGTGTTGCGTGCCGAGGCCACCCATGAGCCGGGGTACTACGACATCGTGCATTCGCACTACTGGCTTTCCGGCCAGGTCGGCTGGCTGGCCCGGGACCGCTGGGCGGTGCCGCTGGTGCACACCGCGCACACCTTGGCCGCCGTCAAGAACGCCGCGCTGGCCGCCGGTGACGCCCCCGAGCCGCCGTTGCGCTCGGTCGGCGAGCAGCAGGTCGTCGACGAGGCCGACCGTTTGGTCGTCAATACCGAAGACGAAGCGCGCCAACTGGTTTCACTACACCATGCCGATCCCGGACGTATCGACGTGGTGCATCCGGGTGTCGACCTGCAGACCTTCTCGCCGGGGGACCGTGCGCAGGCGCGAGCCGAACTCGGGCTGGCCCCCGACGAGTCGGTGGTGGCCTTCGTCGGCCGGATCCAACCGCTCAAGGCCCCCGATGTGTTGCTGCGCGCCGCGGCCCAGCTCCCGTCCGTGCGGGTGGTGGTGGCCGGTGGTCCGTCCGGCAGCGGGCTGGCCGTGCCGGACGGGCTCATCAAGCTCGCCGCCGAACTGGGTATCACCGATCGGGTGACATTCCTGCCGCCGCAGACCCGCCAGGGGCTCGTCGCGTTGTACCGCGCCGCCGATCTGGTCGCGGTGCCGAGCTATTCGGAATCCTTCGGTCTGGTGGCCGTCGAGGCGCAGGCCTGCGGGACGCCGGTCGTCGCGGCCGCGGTCGGCGGCTTGCCGGTCGCCGTCCGCGACGGTGTCACCGGCGTGCTGGTCGACGGGCACGACCCCGGCGATTGGGCCGATGCGCTTCGCACGCTGCTGGCGCGTGACCCCGCCGAACTGGCCGCCATGGGATCGGCGGCCGTCGCACATGCCGCCGGCTTCTCCTGGGAGCACACCACCGACGCGCTGCTGGCGGCCTATGACCGGGCCATCGCCGATTACGGGCGCACCCATCAGCGCGTCCCGGCCCGCGATGCCGCCGCCCGGCGGCCGTCACGGCGCTGGAGCCGGCGGCGGGGAGTCCGCGCATGAGCGCCGTCCAGCAGCTCATCGAGGACGCGCTCGTCGAGCGGGAACTGGAATACGCGCGCCACGAGGGTGCGCGCGGCGGGCTTCCGGGGCTGGTGGTGGCACTTCCCGGTGAGCGGCGGCTCAAGACCAACACCCTGCTGAGCATCGGCGAGCATTCGGTGCGCGTCGAGGCGTTCGTGTGTCGCAGGCCCGACGAGAACTTCGAGGCGGTGTACCGCTTCTTGCTCAAACGCAACCGCAGGCTCTACGGCGTCGCCTACACGCTCGACAACGTCGGCGATATCTACCTGGTGGGCCGGATGGCCCTGGAGTCGGTCACCGTCGACGAGGTGGACCGCGTCCTGGGCCAGGTGCTGGAGGCCGTCGACAACGATTTCAACACCCTGTTGGAGCTGGGTTTCCGGTCGTCCATCCAGAAGGAATGGGCGTGGCGGGTCTCGCGCGGGGAGTCGCTGAAGAACCTCGCCGCCTTCGAGCACCTCATCGACGACGACTGAGCCGCCCCGCCGCCGGATGTGCGGCCGGCGAGTCGGGCATGGCCCAGCGCACCTCACCGTGGTCATGAGAGGATTTCGGGCATGGCTGACTCCACGCTGGTGCTGCTCCGTCACGGCGAGAGCGAATGGAATGCGCTGAACCTGTTCACCGGATGGGTCGATGTCGACCTGACCGAAAAGGGCCGCGCAGAGGCGGTCCGCGGTGGCGAACTGATGGCCGAGCAGGGCCTGCTGCCCGACATCCTCTACACCTCGCTGCTGCGGCGGGCCATCACCACTGCCCATATCGCGCTGGACGCCGCCGATCGGCTGTGGATCCCGGTGACCAGAGACTGGCGGCTCAACGAACGGCATTACGGTGCGCTGCAGGGCCTGGACAAGGCCGAAACCAAGGCCAAGTACGGCGAAGAGCAGTTCATGGCGTGGCGCCGCAGCTACGACACCCCGCCGCCGCCGATCGAGAAGGGCAGCGAGTTCAGCCAGGACGCCGACCCGCGTTACGCCGGTATCGGTGGTGGCCCGCTGACCGAGTGCCTGGCCGATGTGGTGGCGCGGTTCGTGCCCTACTTCACCGAGACCATCGTTCCCGACTTGCGAGCCGGTAAGACCGTGCTGATCGCGGCGCACGGCAACTCGCTGCGTGCCCTGGTCAAGTATCTCGACGATATGGCCGACGAGGATGTGGTCGGGCTGAACATCCCCACCGGTATCCCGTTGCGCTACGACCTGGACGAGAACCTCAAGCCGAAGATCCCCGGCGGCACGTACCTGGATCCCGAGGCGGCGGCCGCTGGTGCGGCAGCTGTGGCCAGCCAAGGCGCCAAATAGCCTCCGACGGTGTCCGGTCGCGCTGTGCGCACCGAGAACCACGATGCGCGCCCGGTTCGGGCGAGCGTCAGGCGAACACCGGGTAAACGCAGGTGAACGGGACCCGAACACCTCAGATTGTGTGTGTGACTTGTCCTGTTTTGGCCGCACGCTGCTGGGATGACGTTCACCCGATGCGTACGATTTTCGCGTGAGTGTGGTGGCGGTGTTGGCGGTCGCCGGGGTCACGGCACTGGTGGCGCTGGCGGTCGGAATCACGATCGGGGTAGTGGTGACCCCGAGGATCGCCGAACGCCGACGCCGGGCCGCCGCCGAACAGTCCGGCATCACGGTGTCGCAGATGCTGGCCCACATCATCGCCCAGGGACCGCTCGGTGTGGTGGTGGTCGACACGTACCGCGATGTGGTTTTCATGAACGAACGCGCCGGTGAACTCGGCCTGGTGCGCGACCGGCTGCTCGACGACCGGGCGTGGATCGCCGCCCAGCGCACCCTGATGACCGGTGAGGACCATGAGGTCGACCTGTCGCCGCGCCGTCCGTCGACACCGGGGCGTTCGGGGCTGTCGGTACGCGGGTACGTCCGGTTGTTGACCGAGGACGACCGCAGGTTCGCGGTGCTCTATGTGGAGGACCAGTCCGAGCAGGCCCGGATGGAGGCGACTCGGCGGGATTTCGTCGCCAATGTCAGCCACGAACTCAAGACCCCGGTCGGGGCGATGGGTGTGCTCGCCGAGGCGCTGCTGGAATCGGTCGACGATCCCGAGACGGTGCACCGGTTCGGCTCGAAGGTGCTGCAGGAGTCCAGGCGGCTGGGCAACATGGTCGGCGAACTGATCGAGCTGTCCCGGCTGCAGGGCGCCGAACGTCTGCCCGACTTGGATGCTGTCGACGTGGACACCGTTGTGAGCGAAGCTATTTCGCGGTACAAGGTGGCAGCCGACAATGCCGACATCGAGGTCGCCACCGACGCGCCGAGCGGATTCCGGGTGATGGGGGACCAGACGCTGCTCGTCACCGCGCTGGCCAACCTGATATCGAATGCGATCGCCTATTCACCGCACGGGTCGACGGTTTCGGTGAGCCGCCGCCGCTTCGGCGCCAATATCGAGATCGCGGTGACCGACCGCGGTATCGGTATCGCCCGCGCCGACCAGGAACGCGTCTTCGAGCGGTTCTTCCGGGTCGACCAGGCCCGTTCACGTGCCACCGGCGGCACCGGGCTCGGCCTGGCGATCGTCAAACACGTTGCCGCCAACCACAACGGGACGATCCGGTTGTGGAGTCAGCCCGGCACCGGATCGACCTTCACGTTGTCGATACCGGCTTATTTCGGCAGTGATGCCGACCATGACATCGATAGTGATGACGCCTCGGTCGAACTCGACAAGGCGGCGCAACACGGATCCCCGGATACCCCCGCGGGACCAGACCGAGAGGAACAACCGAGTCGATGACCAGTGTGCTGATCGTTGAGGACGAGGAGTCGCTGGCCGATCCCCTGGCGTTTTTGCTGCGCAAGGAGGGTTTCGAGGCCACTGTGGTGACCGATGGACCCACGGCGTTGGCCGAGTTCGACCGGGCCGGTGCCGATATCGTCCTGTTGGATCTCATGCTGCCCGGAATGTCGGGCACCGACGTGTGCAAGCAGTTGCGGTCGCGTTCGAGCGTGCCGGTCATCATGGTGACCGCGCGTGACAGCGAGATCGACAAGGTGGTCGGCCTGGAATTGGGCGCCGACGACTACGTGACCAAGCCGTACTCGGCGCGTGAGCTGATCGCCCGGATCCGTGCGGTGCTGCGCCGCGGCGGCGACGGTGACGACATCGGTCTGGCCGACGGCGTGCTGGAGGCCGGCCCGGTGCGGATGGATGTCGAGCGCCACGTCGTCAGCGTCAACGGCGAGCCGATCACGTTGCCGCTCAAGGAGTTCGACCTCCTGGAGTATCTGATGCGCAACAGCGGCCGGGTGCTGACCCGCGGCCAGCTCATCGACCGGGTCTGGGGCGCCGACTACGTCGGCGACACCAAGACCCTCGATGTGCACGTCAAACGGTTGCGCAGCAAGATCGAGGCCGACCCGGCCAACCCGGTGCACCTGGTCACGGTGCGTGGTCTGGGCTACAAGCTGGAGGGCTAGTAGCCGGCGCCGTCAGGCCCGGTCAGTAGGCGCCGTCACCGCGCAGGACGGTGCGGACGGTCCTGGCGATGATCGCGATATCGCCCATCAGCGACCAGTTCTCGACATAGGACAGGTCGAGTCGCACGGCATCCTCGACTTCGAGGTCCGAGCGGCCGCTGACCTGCCACAGGCCGGTCAGGCCGGGCTTGACCACCAGGCGCCGCCGCACCAGGTCGTCGTAGGTGTCGACCTCGCGGCGCACCTGGGGGCGCGGGCCCACCACGCTCATGTCACCGCGCAGCACGTCGAGGAACTGAGGCAGTTCGTCGATGCTGTACTTGCGCAGCACCGCGCCGGCCCGGGTGACCCGCGGGTCGTTCTTGACCTTGAAGAACAACGTGTCGGCACCACTGCTCTCGATCATCCCGGCGATGGCCGCGTCGGCGCCGGAATGCATGCTGCGGAACTTGGTCATCTTGAACGGTTTGCCGCCCAGGCCGATCCGCTCGGACCGGTAGAACACCCCGCCGGGGCCGGAACGCTCGACGGCGATCGCGGCAACCAGCATCACCGGTGCGAGCATTATCAGCGCGGTCGACGCGAAGATGATGTCGAAGGCGCGTTTGGTCATCGAGTTCGCGCGGCTGTACTGCGGTTTGGCGATCTCGAAGATGGCCAGCCCGGCAACTGGGCGGCTCAGCATCCGCTGCTGGGCGATGTCGACGAGTCCGGGGGCCACCAGCAGATCCACGCCGAGCGCGTCGAGATCCCAGATCAGTCTGCGGATCTCGACCGGACGCAGATGGTCGGTGGCCGCCAGCGCGACGGTCTGTACACCGGTCCGCTGAACCGCGTCGATGATGGCTTCGTCCTCGCCGACGATCGGGACATCGGTTCCGCCGACGGTGATGCACTCGCCGGGATGGCGCGGTCCGCCGGGCGTGCAGATACCGATCACCTCATAGCCTGCCCAGGGGTCCTTGCCGAACTCCATGGCGATGTCGTGCGCGGCACGCGCGCCGCCGACGACGAGCAGTGGTGTGCGGTGCAGGCCGCTCCTACGTTGCCGTGCGGCGATGCGGCGCCATACCCATCGGCTGGCGATCAGGCCGGCCAGGCCGAGCGGCAACGTTATGCCCAGGTAGCCCCGTGACATGTCGAGTTGCAGCAGCACCGATGCGATGGCAACGACACCGAAGAGCTGCACCGTGGCGACGGTGAGGACCACGTATTCCTCGATGCCGCGCTCGGTGTAGCGCGGTGATCTGCTGCCCAGCGACAACAGGCCGATCCAGATGATCGCCAGCAGGAGCGAAACCAGGGGGTAGCTGATCGAGGCGGGTCGGGTGGTCGTCAGGGACATGTCGGGAGAGCCGTTGGCGAACTTGATAATCTGCCCGGCCGTGACAGAACAGCAAACAATGATGGCGTCGCTGAAAGCGAGATACCTGGAATATTTCGCGCGATGCGCCGCGCGCGAGGAGCGCAGTGGTGCGGCGCGGTCGGCATCGCTCCGTGGCGGCAAAACTGTCGCCGACGTGCAATTTGGGTAAATAGCGTCAGCGTCAGGAAATATCGTCTCACCACTGACTTTGGCGTTAAAAGATGTCACAGCAAATTTCTCCTAGTCCCCCACGGAGCGCGTAATCGGTCTCGCGCGGGCTGAACAGTAGTGAGGGGAGATGTCGGCGGCAACACGACAGAATGTGATCTCCGGCACTTTCGTACCATTTTCTGTTCGATCTTTGGCAAAACCTGTCGCGTTTTTACAAACCACCCGTTTATGTAGCCCTATTCGGGCATTTGTGGCGGTACAAAAAGGGCCTTACGGGGCCTGTAGCCGCGGTTCCGGGCACACCTTCCTGTGCAGGCCGGCAATGCTGCCGGTGCGATCGTGAGGGTGGGCGGACTCCGACAGGGGTTACTGCACGCCGATTCATCGACCGTGGTCGAGGTGCGTGCGATATCGGCGAGCGCCGCAAAACAGTCGGTCCGGCGGACAATCGGACGTCGCCCTCCGGCGAGTCCCGCGACAGCTAACCGCGCAGCGGCGCGGTGCAGCGGCCGCCAGGAAACTTCGCGACGGTTGCGCGCAATCGATGGAATTCGTTGCTCAGGGCGTCTGGCGCCCTACGCCGTCCTACTGAGCGGCGCGGGTCGCCGGGTGAATCGCGATCAGCCCCAGCGAGCTGCGCCGCTTACACATCGCGGCCAATTCGGCATAGGCCTTCTCGCCCAGCAGCACCGTCAGTTCGGGAGCGTAGGACTCGTAGACCGGTTTCTTGCCGACGTGTGCGTTGGGATCGCCCGTGCAGTACCAGTGCAGGTCGGCCCCGCCTTCACCCCAACCGCGACGGTCGTACTCGGTGATGACGGTCTTGAGGATCTGGGAACCGTCCGGCCGGGTGATCCAGTCCTGGGTACGACGGATGGGCAGCTGCCAACACACTTCGGGCTTCATCGTCAGCGGTTCGACGCCGAGTTTGAGTGCCTTGCTGTGCAGCGCGCATCCGATACCGCCCGGGAAACCGGGCCTGTTCAGGAAGATGCAGGCACCCTTGTACTTGCGGGTGCGCAGGTTGGGCTTGTCGTCGTACTCGTCCATCTCCAAGTAGCCCTTGCGGCCCAGGCCCTTGTCGCGGAACTGCCAATCGGCGTCGGTCAGCTGTTTGACGGCGTCGTCGAGCCCGGCCCGGTCATCGTCATCGGACAGGAACGCGCCGTGGCTGCAGCAGCCGTCGTCGGGTCTGCCCTCCACGGTGCCCTGACATGCCGGGGTGCCGAAGACGCAGGTCCACTTAGACAGCAGCCAGGTCAAATCGGCTGCAATCAAATGCTCTTCGTTGTCGGGGTCATAGAACTCCACCCATTCGCGGGGAAAGTCGAGTTCGACCTCGCCGGGGGACGCGGGGGCTGCCACGATGCCCACGGTAGACGACATCGCCCACCGGTACCCGCCGGAAACGCCCGGGTCCCTCGCCCCGCATCGTCGTAGCGCTGGTTTTGACCGCGCCACTCCTCAGCTGGGCTCGGGATCTGCGTCCCGGGCTCCTCAGCGGCTCGTGCCTCGCCGCATCGTCGCCCGGGTCCCTAGCCCCGCATCGTCGTAGCGCTAGGTTGGGTGCGTGCGATTGGGCGTGCTCGACGTGGGCAGCAATACGGTTCACCTATTGGTGGTGGACGCGCGGCGGGGCGGTCACCCGACTCCGATGAGTTCGACCAAGGCCGCATTGCGGCTCGCCGAGTCGATCGACAGTTCGGGACGGCTCACCCGCAAGGGTGCCGACAAGCTGATGGCAACCGTCGACGAGTTCGCGAAGATCGCGGCGAGTTCGGGATGCGCGGAGCTGATGGCGTTCGCCACCTCCGCGGTGCGCGACGCCAAGAACTCCGAGGAGGTCCTGGCCCGGGTCAAGGCCGAGACCGGGGTGGTGCTGCAGGTGCTCTCCGGTGTCGACGAGTCCCGGCTGACGTTCCTGGCGGTCCGTCGCTGGTACGGCTGGAGTGCCGGCCGGATCATCAACATCGATATCGGTGGCGGCTCACTGGAGTTGTCCAACGGTGTCGACGAGGAACCCGAGGTGGCGATGTCGCTTCCGTTGGGCGCCGGCCGGCTGACCCGGGAATGGCTGCCCGACGACCCGCCCGGCCGCCGCCGCGTCGCGATGCTGCGGGACTGGCTGGACACCGAGCTCGCCGACGGCGCCGCGGCTGTCCTCAAGGCGGGTAGTCCCGATCTGGCCGTCGCGACGTCGAAGACTTTCCGGTCGTTGGCGCGCCTTACCGGGGCCGCGCCGTCGGGTGCGGGACCGCGGGTCAAGCGGACCTTGACGGCCAACGGTCTCAGACAGCTCATAGCATTCATCTCTAGGATGACCGCGGCTGACCGAGCTGAGCTGGAGGGAGTGAGCGCCGAGCGGGCTCCGCAGATCGTGGCGGGCGCGCTGGTGGCCGAAGCAAGTATGCGAGCGCTGGGATTCGAGAGTGTCGACATCTGTCCCTGGGCGCTGCGCGAAGGGCTGATCCTGCGCAAACTCGACAGCGAAGCCGACGGAACGGCCTTGGTGGAAACCCTGGTGGGGGATGCTGGAGGACGGGTAGACCGCAACGGTGGTGACCGGCGGGACCGGTCGAGAGGCAACAGGCGATGACTGGACCAGACAACAACGGCACGCGGCCCATTTCGGTGGCCGAGCTGCTGGCCAAGAACGGGACCATCGGTTCGCCGCCCGTCGGCGGCAGGCGCAGACGCCGACGCGGCAACAGTGATGCGGTGACGGTCGCCGAGCTGACCGGTGAGATCCCCATTCTGCGCACCGGCGAGTTGCCCGTGGTCGAGGAGACCACCGAACCGGAACCCGAACCCGAACCCGAACCTGAGTCCCAGCCCGAACCCGAACCCGAAGTCGCGCCGGAACCGGAACCCGAGCCCGAGCCGGTTGTCGAAGACACCGCGCCGCCCGAACGCCGGCTCAGCGGTCTGGAACGGGCATCCGAGCCCATACCGCGCCGTGACCGCAACGCGGGCCCGGAACGCAGCCACGATCCGCGCCCGTTGCGCTCGGTCGAATCCGCCCGTGCCTCGACGCCGCCGGACGCCGAGCTGATGAGCCCCGATCCGGTCGACGAACTCGACGAGGATGCCGACGCACTCGATGTCGACATCACCGAGGAACCCGGTGCCGACCTGCTGCCCGACGAGCTGGGCCTGGCCGATGTCGGCTACCACAAGTCCGAGAGCGGTGCGCTGTTCGGCGGCGACACCATGGCCGACGAACGCGCCCGCGGCGGTTCCCGGACCGCCACCGCATCGGCGAGCCCCGAGGCGCTCGACGAAGCCGACCTCCGCGAGGCGTTCGACGAAGATCTGGAGGCGCCCTCGCGTGGCAGGCAGATCCTGCACGGTCTGGTGATCGCGCTGGAGTCGGTGCTCGCGGTCGTCTTCGGTGCCGGGCTCTTCCTGGCCTTCGACCAGTTGTGGAAGTGGAACAGCCTGGTCGCCATGGTGCTGGCCATCCTGGCCACGCTCGGGCTGGTGGCCGGCGTGTGGGTGGTCCGCAAGACCGAAGACATCGCCAGCACGCTGATAGCGGTGGGCGTGGGGCTGCTGGTCACGTTCGGGCCGCTGGCCCTGATGCACGCCAACTAGCGGAGTCCACTCGGTGCGTCCCGCGATCAAAGTCGGCCTGTCCACGGCATCGGTGTATCCGTTGCGCACCGAGGCGGCGTTCGAGTACGCCGCCCGGCTCGGGTACGACGGTGTCGAACTGATGGTGTGGGCCGAGGCCGTCAGCCAGGACGTCGACGCCATCGAACGGCTCTCGAAGCAGTATCAGGTGCCGGTGCTCTCGGTGCATGCGCCGTGCCTGCTGATATCGCAACGCGTGTGGGGTGCCAACCCCATCGCCAAACTCGATCGCAGCGTGCGGGCCGCCGAGCAGCTCGGCGCCCAGACCGTGGTGGTGCATCCGCCGTTCCGGTGGCAGCGCCGTTACGCCGAGGGCTTCAGTGACCAGGTGGCCGAACTGGAAGCGGGCAGCGACGTCCTGGTGGCGGTGGAGAACATGTTCCCGTTCCGCGCCGACCGATTCTTCGGGGCGGGACAGACGTCCATCGAGCGGATGCGCAAACGTGGCGGCGGACCCGGAGTGGGCATCTCGGCTTTCGCGCCGTCCTACGACCCGCTGGACGGCAACCACGCGCATTACACGCTGGACCTGTCCCACACCGCCACGGCGGGTACCGACGCGCTGGAGATGGCCGAACGGATGGGCGGCGGTCTGGTGCATCTGCACCTGTGCGACGGCAACGGCTCATCGGCCGACGAGCATCTGGTGCCCGGCCGCGGCACCCAGCCCACCGTCGAGGTGTGCGAGCAGCTCGCGGCGGGCTCGTTCAACGGGCACGTCATCTTGGAGGTCACCACCTCCGGCGCCCGTTCGGAGGCCGAGCGGGAGGCGCTGTTGACCGAATCACTGCAATTCGCCCGGACGCACCTGCTGCGATGACGCCGGTTTCGCCCAACGCCGGCATCCCGGCGTTCTCCCACGCGATGGCCCTGCACCGCCTCGAGTCCGACGGCCCGGAGGTCGCGGTGTTCACCGCCGAGCTCAATCCGCATTGGACCATCGGTCCCAAGATCCACGGCGGCGTGATGCTGTCGCTGTGCGCCAAGGCGGCCCACCTGGCGGTCAGCGGTGCCCCTGACGTCGCCGCTGCCGTCCCGCTGGCGGTGTCGGCGAACTTCCTGTCCGCGCCCGACCCGGGGCCGGTGCGCCTGACCGCGACCGTGCGCAAACGCGGACGCCGCATCAACCTCGTCGACGTCGAACTGAGCCAGCAGGTCGGTGCCGGTGCGGACCATCGCGTCGCGGTCCGCGCCGCGGTCACCCTGGGGCCGCCGGAGCACCAGGAGACCCCGCTGCTGGTGACCAACCCGGTCATCGACCAGATGAGCCCCGAGCCGCCCGGTCACGTCGAGTCGATCGGGCCGGGGCATCCGTTCGCCGAGATCAACCATCTGGCCGCCGGCTGCGATATCCGCCCTGATCTGTCCGGGCTGTGGTCGGTGCCGCCCGGAACCGCCCCGCAGACCCGGATCTGGGTGCGGCCCCGCAACGAGGCTCCCGACGCGCTGTTCGCGCTGACCTGTGGTGACATCTCGATGCCGGTCACCTTCGCGGTGGGCCGCACCGGGTGGGCGCCGACGGTCCAGCTGACCGCCTACGTCCGCGGGGTACCGGCCGACGGCTGGTTGCGGGTCATCTGCAACACCGTGCAGATCGGGCAGACCTGGTTCGACGAGGACCACCTCGTCGTCGACAGCGCGGGCCGGATCGTGGTGCAGACCCGCCAACTCGCGCTGGTGCCTGCGCCGTAGCAACGCCCCCGACCCGTTAGGGTCTCCCGCATGGCCAGAATCGCGATCATCGGTGGCGGCAGTATGGGCGAGGCGCTGCTGGCGGGACTGCTGCGCGCCGGCCGTCAGGTCAAGGACCTGGTGGTCGCCGAGCGTTACCCGGAACGCGCCAAGTACCTCTCCGAGACCCATGGGGTGCGGGTCACGACGGTGCTCGACGCCGCCGAGCACGCGACCTACGTCATCGTCGCGGTCAAGCCTGCCGATGTCGAAGAGGTGATCGGGGAGATCGCCGCCGCGGCCGCCAAGGCCGAGGCGGACAGCGCCGAGCAGGTCTTCATCACCGTTGCTGCGGGTGTGACGACGGCATTCTTCGAATCCAAGCTGCCAGCCGGATCGCCGGTGCTGCGCGCGATGCCCAATGCGCCCGCGCTGGTGGGTGCCGGCGTGACGGCGCTGTCGGCGGGGCGGTTCGCCACCGAGGAGCAACTCAAGCGCGCAGCAGAGCTGTTCGATGCCGTCGGCGGTGTGCTGACGGTGCCGGAGAGTCAGCTGGACGCCGTGACGGCGGTGTCCGGATCCGGGCCAGCCTATTTTCTTCTGATGGTGGAGGCTCTCGTCGATGCGGCGGTGGCTTCGGGGCTGTCCCGCCCGGTGGCGACCGAACTGGCCTCGCAGACCATGGCAGGCACTGCCGCGATGTTGCTGGAACGTATCGACGAGGGGCGTACCAGCGCCGCCGAGGCCGCCGCCGGGGTGACCGTGGACACCACTGCCGCGCAGCTCCGTGCGTTGATCACGTCACCGGGCGGGACCACCGCCGCCGGCCTGCGCGAGCTTGAGCGCGGCGGTTTGCGGGCCGCGGTGTCCGAGGCTGTCTACGCCGCCAGGGAGCGATCGTCGCAGCTAGGAATTACGTCAGAGTAATTCATGAATTTTCAACGGATTACCCCACACCCGTCGCAGTAACCCCATCAGCAACGCTATTCTCCTCGTTGTATGCACGTGTTCGTGCCAGCGGTGGGGAAGCCGCTGGAACTGGCCGTGCCTGATTGATTGGGTTGCGATGACGTCTATGAACGGGCCATCGGCACGGGATTCGGCTGGAACGAAGAGGGATACCGGCCTTTCGGCGGCTTCCGACGGTCAGCCGCCTGCGAGGGCGCAATTCCTGACCGTCGCCGAAGTTGCCGGCCTCATGCGGGTCAGCAAGATGACGGTCTACCGCCTCGTGCACAACGGCGAACTGCCTGCGGTGCGGGTCGGTCGTTCGTTCCGGGTGCACGCCAACGCGGTCCACAAATTGCTGGAGACGTCGTACTTCGACGCCGGATAGGCGCTGAGGTCGGGGCGGTATGCCCCCGTTTTCGGTTCGGGGCCACATCTTCGGTAGGGTGGCCGGGTTAAGTCGTGTCAGTTTGCGCAGCGTTATTCACAGCAGCGCGTCGGTAGGTAGGCAGCGGAGTTCATGGGTTCAGTCATTAAGAAGCGGCGTAAGCGCATGTCGAAGAAGAAGCACCGCAAGCTGCTTCGCCGCACCCGCGTGCAGCGTAGAAAACTCGGCAAGTAGCGCTGCGACGCTGCTGAGGTTTTCCTGACGGTATCGCTCAGGAAACGCCTCGGCGGCTGATCCCCGGTAGCCTGGCCAGATGGAATCGGGTCGCGATCGCAGTACGGCCGATCCCGCTCCGCCGCCGAAAGTGGTTCTGGTGACGGGGGCGTGCCGGTTTCTCGGCGGCTACCTCACCGCGCGGCTGGCGCAGAACGCCTCGATCGAGCGGGTCATCGCCGTCGATGCCGTCACGCCGAGCAAGGATCTGCTGCGTCGGATGGGCCGTGCCGAGTTCGTGCGGGCCGACATCCGTAATCCGTTCATCGCCAAGGTTATTCGCAACGGCGAGGTGGACACGGTGGTGCACGCGGCGGCCGCGTCGTATGCCCCGCGTTCGGGCGGCCGGGCCACGTTGAAGGAAATCAACGTGATGGGCGCCATGCAGCTGTTCGCAGCCTGTCAGAAGGCGCCGACGGTGCGCCGGGTGATCCTGAAGTCGACATCTGAGGTGTACGGATCCAGCGCGCTGGATCCGGTGATGTTCACCGAGGACAGCAGCTCGCGTAGGCCGTTGCGGGAGGGTTTCGCCCGCGACAGCATCGATATCGAGGGATATGCCCGCGGGCTCGGCAGACGCAGGCCTGATATCGCGGTGACCATCCTGCGGCTGGCCAACATGATCGGGCCCGCCATGGACACCGCGTTGTCGCGCTACCTGGCCGGCCCGGTGGTTCCCACGGTGCTCGGCAGGGATGCCCGGCTTCAGTTGCTGCACGAGCAGGACGCACTGGGCGCCCTCGAGACGGCGACGATGTCGGGGAAGTCGGGCACGTTCAATATCGGAGCCGACGGAATCATCATGATGTCGCAGGCGATTCGGCGTTCCGGTCGCGTCGGCGTCGCACTGCCGACCATCGGAGTCCGGTTGGTCGATTCGTTGGTGGCCGCGACCCGGGGACGTGACTTCAACCGCGATCAGATCGCCTACATGAGCTACGGCCGGGTGATGGACACGACGCGGATGCACACCGAACTCGGCTACCACCCCAAATGGACCACGATGGAAGCGTTCGACGATTACGTGCGGGGCCGAGGTTTGACTCCGATTATCGACCCGCGGTGGGTACGCTCTGTGGAGGAACGCGCCGTAGCGGCCGCGCAGCGCTGGGGCTAGAAGCAGATTCCAAAATTGCTGGGGGAGAAGGTAACTAACGTGGCGGGAGATTCCAACGCGAAAGTCATTCCGCTGCACGGCAGTCCGGGCCGGGCAGCGGCACGACGGGCATCGGAGCGTGCCGATGCGGCGCGCCGACATCCGTCCCTGCTCGCCGACCCCGACGATCGTGCCTCGGCCGAAGAGATGGCCGCGGTGGTCCGTGAGATCGACCAGCACCGTGCCGCCGCAAACTCGCCGGCGGGCGACGCCGAACCCAACGAACTCGCGCAGCGCATCGCGTCCTTCGCGGAGTTCCTGCGCAAGCGACTTTCCGGTGACTACGCCGTCGACGACTTCGGTTTCGACCCGCACCTCAACGACACCGTCTTCCTGCCGCTGCTGCGCTCGTTCTTCACCTCGTGGTTCCGCGTCGAGGTCACCGGCATCGAGAACCTGCCGGAGACCGGCGCCGGCCTGATCGTCGCCAACCATGCCGGTGTGCTGCCGTTCGACGGTCTGATGGCCTCGGTGGCGGTGCACGACCATCACCCCACCAATCGGGTGCTGCGGCTACTGGCCGCCGACCTGGTCTTCGACATGCCGGTGCTCGGTCAGGCTGCCCGCAAGGCCGGCCACACCGTCGCCTCCCCGTCGGACGCGCACCGGTTGCTGGCCGGGGGCGAGCTGACGGCGGTGTTCCCGGAGGGCTACAAGGGTCTGGGCAAGCACTTCAAGGACCGCTACAAGCTGCAGCGGTTCGGCCGCGGCGGATTCGTGTCGGCGGCGCTGCGCACCAAGGCGCCCATCGTGCCGTGCTCGATCGTCGGTTCCGAGGAGATCTACCCGATGATCGCCGACGTCAAATTGCTGGCCCGGTTGTTCGGCCTGCCGTACTTCCCGATCACACCGCTGTTCCCGCTGGCGGGACCGCTCGGCCTGGTGCCATTGCCGTCGAAGTGGCATATCGAGTTCGGTACGCCGATTCCCACCGCCGATTACGACGAGGGCGCCGCCGACGATCCGATGATCACCTTCGAGCTGACCGACCACGTCCGCGAGACCATCCAGCAGACGCTCTACCAGCTGCTGGCCAACCGCCGGAACATGTTCTTCGGCTAGGACTTACCGCTGGCGCGCGCCGCGATCGCGGCGACCTGCTCGTCGGTGGCCTCATCGCTGAGGGCCTCACCGATCATGGTGACCACGGTGGTCAGCACCGGCTCACCGTTGCCGTCGGTGACCTCGCTGCGCAGTTCGGCGATCACCGTGCCGTGCGACTGGATGACCGAGTCCAGGTAGGAATCGAAGTACAGGTGGTCGCCGGCGACGATCGGGCGGTGCATCTTGATCTTCTGGTCGCGGTGGATGACCCGGGCCAGGTTGATGCCGACGTCGAACTGCTTGAACATCTCCAGCTGCACCTGGCGGCCGGCCACGGCGATGAACGTCAGCGGTGCGACCAGACCCGCGTACCCGGCTTCGATCGCGGCGGCATCGTCATGGTGCAGCGGGTCGTCATCGCGCAGCGCGTCGGCGAACTCCCGGATCTTCTCCCGGCCCACCACGAAGTGGTCTCCGAACCGGTAGTGCGTGCCGATGATGTCGTCAGCGATTGCCATGGCGTGGAACACGTCCTTTGCAGTGGTACCTAGCGGCGCAGCCTACCAACCCGTGGCTCAGCGCCTTTTTGATGCGATGGCGGCGAGTGCGCCGCCGGCGGCTCCCAGGGCCAGCGCCGAGGGCACCCCGATGCGGGCCGCTTTACGGGCGGTCCGGAAATCGCGGATCTCCCAGCCGCGTTCCCTGGCGAAGTCACGTAGTGCGGAATCGGGGTTGATCGCCACCGCGGTGCCGACCAGCGTGAGCATCGGGACATCGTTGAAGCTGTCGGAGTAGGCCGTGCACCGGCGCAGGTTCAGACCCTCGCGGATGGCCAGCGCGCGCACCGCGTGCGCCTTACCGGCGCCGTGCAGGATCTCGCCGACCAGTGCGCCGGTGAAGACTCCGTCGACCGATTCGGCGACGGTGCCCAGAGCGCCGGTCAGACCCAGCCGTTTGGCGATGGTGGCGGCCAGTTCGTAGGGCGTCGCGGTCACCAGCCAGACCTGCTGGCCGGCATCGAGGTGCATCTGGGCCAGGTCACGGGTTCCGGGCCAGATCTTGTCGGCGATGATCTCGTCGAAGATCTCCTCGCCGACGGCCGTCAGCTCGGCGGTGGAACGCCCCTCGATGAACGACAGCGCTTTGCGCTTGCCCTCGGCGACGTCGTCGCTGTTCTCCCGGCCCGTCAGCTGGAACTTGGCCTGCGCGTAGACGAAGCCCAGCACGTCGCGGTAGGTGAAGTACTGCCGCGCGGCCAGCCCGCGAGCGAAATGCACCAGAGACGATCCGTGCACCAGGGTGTTGTCGACATCGAAGAACGCCGCCGCCGTCAGATCGGCCGGTGGTGGCGCCAGCCCGGCCTGCTGCGCCTCTTCGAGGTCGTCGACGGCGCGCTCGGCGAGGATGTCAGCACCGGGAGCCACCGGTTCGGGTGTTGCGTCGGTCATCGCCTCGCATCCCCCTTTCCGGTCAGGCCCACATGCGTCGCGGTCGCGCGAGACAACATTAACGAAGTGCCACACTGTGCAGCATGAGCCGGTCCCATCGCGTCGAACTGCTGACCCGCGCGGGCTGCACCATCTGCGCCCGGCTGCACGACCGGTTGGTGGAACTGGCCGACGAACTCGGCTTCGAACTGGCCAGCACCGATGTCGACGCCGCCGCGGCGGCCGGTGATTCGTCGCTGCGGGCGGAGTTCGGCGACCGGCTGCCGGTGGTCCTGCTCGACGGCTGCGAACACAGCTATTGGGAACTCGACGAACCGCGGTTGCGGGCCGATCTGGGTGCCCCGGGCCGCTGACGGGAGTCCAAACCCGCTGGCGGGGATGCCGAATTTGGCGCTCACCTTGATAAACGACTACCTTTGTCAAGAGTTTTAGCTGCGTGATTTTCACCGGTATCAGCAAGGGAGCGGGCTGGGTGATTGCTCGGTTGGTGGGCATGGAGTCGGCCCTGTGAGCGTCCTGTTGTTCGGGGTCTCGCACCGCAGCGCGCCGGTGTCGGTCCTGGAACAGCTGTCCACCGATGAGGCCGATCAGGCCAAGATCATCGACACGATGTTGCAGTCCCCGTTGGTCACCGAGGCCATGGTGCTTTCGACCTGTAACCGGGTCGAGGTCTATGCGGTGGTCGACGCCTTCCACGGCGGCCTGACGACGATCGGGCAGGTGCTTTCCGAGCACTGCGGCATGTCGATGGGTGATCTGACCAAACACGCCTACGTGCGCTACGCCGAGGCCGCTGTCGAACATCTCTTCGCGGTCGCCTCCGGGCTGGATTCCGCCGTCGTCGGCGAGCAGCAGGTGCTGGGCCAGGTGCGCCGCGCCTATGCCGCCGCCGAGGCCAACCAGAGTGTGGGCCGCACCCTGCACGAGCTGTCCCAGCGGGCCCTGTCGGTCGGCAAACGGGTGCACAGCGAGACCGGTATCGATTCCGCGGGCGCCTCGGTGGTGTCGGTGGCTTTGCAGATGGCCGAGCAGCGGCTGTCCGGGCTGGCCGGCCGCACCGCCGCGGTGATCGGCGCCGGTGCGATGGGTGCGCTGTCGTCGGCGCATCTGGTGCGCGCCGGTATCAGCACCGTGCACGTCGTCAACAGGTCGTTGCCGCGCGCCCAGCGGCTCGCCGACAATCTGCGCGAACAGGGTGTCGCGGCCACCGCGCTGGGTCTGGAAGATCTCGGTATCGCCCTTGCCGACGCCGATGTGGTGGTCAGCAGCACCGGCGCGGTGCGCCCGGTGGTGTCGCTCGCCGACGTCCACCACGCCCTGACCCGCCGCGACGAGCAGCTGCAGCCGCTGGTGATGTGTGACCTCGGTATGCCGCGTGACGTCGACCCGGCGGTGGCCGGCCTGCCCGGGGTCTGGGTCGTCGACATGGACCGCATCCAGCGCGAGCCGGCGGCCCGCGCCGCCTCGGCCGACGCCGCCGCGGCCCGCCACCTGGTGGCCACCGAGGTCGCCGCGTATCTGGCCGGCCAGCGGATGGCCGAGGTCACCCCCACGGTGACGGCGCTGCGCCAACGCGCCGCCGATGTCGTCGAGGTCGAGTTGCTGCGGCTGGACAACCGGTTGCCGGGCCTGGACGGCGCCCAGCGCGACGAGGTGGCCAACACCGTGCGCCGGGTGGTCGACAAGCTGCTGCACGCGCCCACGGTGCGGATCAAACAGCTGGCCAGCGCGCCCGGCGGCGACAGCTACGCCGAGGCGTTGCGTGAACTTTTCGAACTAGACCCGACAGCCGTCGACGCCGTCGCAACAGCAGGCGAACTGCCTTTGCTTGCAACGGAATTGGACATCATCACGGAGAACCCCGAATAAGTTTGGCTATCTCTCAAGCGCCGGTGATTCTGTGATCCGGATCGGCACACGTGGCAGCCTGCTGGCGACGACGCAGGCAGGTGTCGTCAGAGACGCCCTCATCGAGCGCGGTCATGCCGCCGAACTGGTCATCGTCTCGACCGACGGCGACCGCTCGTCGGCCCCGATCGCCGAGATCGGTGTCGGCGTCTTCACCGCGGCGCTGCGCGAGGCGATCGCCGACGGCACCGTCGATATCGCGGTGCATTCGTACAAGGATCTGCCGACCGCCCCCGACCCGCGGTTCGTGATCGCCGCGGTGCCACTGCGCGCCGACGCCCGTGACGCGCTGGTGGCACGTGACGGCCTGGTGCTGGGTGAGTTGCCGGCGGGTTCGGTCATCGGGACGTCGGCGCCGCGGCGGGCCGCGCAGCTTAGAGCACTGGGTCTCGGTTTGGAAATCCGCCCCCTACGAGGCAACCTAGATACCAGGTTGAACAGGGTAAGCAGCGGTGATCTCGATGCCGTCGTGGTGGCCCGGGCGGGACTGGCCCGGATCGGTCGCCTCGACGTCGTCACCGAGACGTTGGAGCCGGTACAGATGTTGCCGGCGCCGGCGCAGGGGGCGTTGGCGATCGAGTGCCGTGCCGGTGATACCGGGCTTGCGGAACTGTTGGCGACGCTTGACGACGCCGACACCCGCGTCTCGGTCACCGCGGAGCGCACTCTGCTCGCCGAGCTGGAGGCGGGTTGCTCCGCACCGGTAGGCGCGATCGCCGAGGTGGTCGAGTCGATCGATGAGGACGGCCACGTCTTCAACGAGCTGTCGTTGCGCACCTGCGTGGCGGCGCTGGACGGATCCGACGTGATCCGCGCGTCTGGTGTCGGGACTCCCCAGGGAGCCCGGGAGCTCGGACAGTCGGTGGCCGCCGAGTTGTTCGAGCTGGGTGCGCGCGAGCTGATGGGTCACGAGGACTAGAGCGGGAGTGACAGATGAGCATGCGAGGCCGTAAGCCGAAGCCGGGCCGCATCCTGTTCGTCGGTTCGGGACCGGGCGACCCGGGACTGCTGACGACGAGGGCGCGAACCGTGCTGGCCAACGCCGCGCTGGTATTCACCGACCCCGATGTACCCGAACAGGTACTCGCGATCGTCGGTTCCGAGTTGCCGCCGGCTTCCGGTCCGGCGCCGGCACCGGAACACCGTGCGCAGGCCGAAGCCGGATCCACCTCAGATGCCGGCGATGCCCCGGTCGACGAGACGGCACCCCCCGTGGTGACGCTCGGCCCCGATATCCGGCCCGCTCTGGGCGATCCCGCCGAGGTGGCCAAGACCCTGGCCCACGAGGCCCGCGTCGGCGTCGACGTGGTCCGCCTGGTCGCAGGCGATCCGCTGTCGGTCGATTCGGTGCTCGCCGAGGTCAACGCGGTATCGCGGACGCAACTGGCTTTCGAGATCGTGCCGGGTCTGCCGGCGTCGACGGCGGTGCCCACCTACGCGGGTCTGCCGCTGGGTTCGGCGCACACCGTCGCCGATGTGCGCGGTGACGTCGACTGGGCCGCGCTGGCCGCGGCGCCGGGCCCGCTGATCCTGCACGCCACCGCCCAGCATCTGGCGGATTCGGCGCGCACGCTGATCGAGCACGGCCTGGTGGACTCCACGCCGTGTGTGGTCACCGCGCAGGGCACCACGTGTGCGCAGCGCAGTATCGAGGCCACGCTGGCCGAGCTGGGGGATCGCACCCCCATCGGTGCCGGTGATCCGGGCGGTCCGCTGACCGGCCCGCTGGTCGTCACGATCGGTAAGACGGTGGCGCATCGCGCCAAGCTCAACTGGTGGGAGAGCCGCGCCCTGTACGGCTGGACCGTACTGGTGCCGCGCACCAAGGATCAGGCCGGCGAGATGAGCGACAAGCTGGTCAGCCACGGCGCACTGCCCATCGAGGTGCCCACCATCGCCGTCGAGCCGCCGCGCAGCCCGGCCCAGATGGAGCGCGCGGTCAAGGGCCTGGTGGACGGCCGTTACCAGTGGGTGGTCTTCACCTCGACCAACGCCGTGCGTGCGGTGTGGGAGAAGTTCGGCGAGTTCGGCCTGGATGCCCGGGCGTTCTCCGGTGTGCGGATCGCCTGCGTCGGCGAGGCCACCGCGGACAAGGTGCGTGCCTTCGGGATCAGTCCGGAGCTGGTGCCCGCCGGTGAGCAGTCCTCGCTGGGCCTGCTCGACGAATTCCCGCCGTATGACGACATCTTCGATCCGGTGAACCGGGTGCTGTTGCCGCGGGCCGATATCGCGACCGAGACACTGGCCGAAGGCCTGCGCGAGCGTGGCTGGGAGATCGAGGACGTCACCGCGTACCGCACTGTGCGGGCGGCTCCGCCGCCGGCGCAGACCCGCGAGATGATCAAGACCGGTGGCTTCGACGCGGTGTGCTTCACCTCCAGCTCGACGGTCCGTAACCTGGTCGGTATCGCCGGTAAGCCCCACGCGCGCACCATCGTGGCGTGCATCGGGCCGAAAACCGCCGAGACCGCAGCAGAGTTCGGCTTGCGGGTGGATGTGCAGCCCGAGACCGCGGCCGTCGGTCCGCTGGTCGAGGCGCTCGCCGAGCACGCCGCCCGGTTGCGTGCCGAGGGCGCCCTGCCTCCGCCGCGTAAGAAGAGCCGCCGCCGCTAACGATCGAAGGGATGGCCTGACTTGACCGGTTTGAGGCACCGTCCCCGCCGTCTGCGTTCGACACCGGCCATCCGGCGTCTGGTTGCCGAGACATCCTTGGAGCCACGGCATCTGGTGTTGCCGATGTTCGTCGCCGACGGTATCGACGAACCGCGGCCCATCGCCTCCATGCCGGGTGTCTACCAGCACACCCGCGATTCGTTGCGGCGTGCCGCCGCCGACGCGGTGGCCGCCGGTGTCGGCGGGCTGATGTTGTTCGGTGTGCCCCGGGACGCCGACAAGGACGCACTGGGTTCGGCGGGTGTCGATCCCGACGGCATCCTCAATGTGGCGCTGCGTGATCTGGCCAAGGATCTCGGGGATGCCACGGTGCTGATGGCCGATACCTGCCTGGACGAGTTCACCGACCACGGACACTGCGGGGTGCTGGACACCCGCGGTCGGGTCGATAACGACGCGACCAACGCGCAGTACGTCAAACTTGCTGTCGCGCAGGCGGAATCGGGTGCGCAGGTGGTCGGCCCGAGCGGCATGATGGACGGTCAGGTCGCCGCGATCCGGGACGGGCTCGACGATGCCGGGCACAGCGATGTGGTGATCCTGGCCTACGCCGCGAAGTTCGCGTCCGCTTTCTACGGTCCGTTCCGCGAGGCCGTGGGCTCCAGCCTGTCCGGTGACCGGCGGACCTATCAGCAGGACAGCGGCAATATCCGGGAGGCGCTGCGCGAGATCGAACTCGATATCGCCGAGGGCGCCGACATCGTGATGGTCAAACCCGCGATGGCCTACCTCGACGTGGTGCGGGCGGCTGCCGAGGTGTCACCGGTTCCGGTGGCCGCCTACCAGGTGTCCGGCGAGTACGCCATGATCAGCGCCGCCGCGGCCAACGGCTGGATCGACGGCCGGGCCGCGGCGCTGGAATCGCTGGCCGGTATCCGCCGTGCCGGCGCGGATATCGTGCTGACCTACTGGGCCGCCGACGTCGCAGGCTGGCTGGCGTGAGCGGACCCGTCATGCATCCCGGCACCACCGGTTCGGCCGTGCCGGAGGCACCGCAGCGTCCCGAGGACGTGGTGACCGGTTTCTGGTTGTGGGTCATCGCGTTGCCGTTGCTGCTGATCGGGTATGTCACCGACACCGTGGTCGCCCCGGTGCGGTTTTCGACCGTGATCGTCGTCCTGGTCACCGTCGCGGTGGTGCTGGTGCTGGCCACCGTGGTGCTGACGTTCCTGTTCCTGATGCGCGCCGGGTACCGGTGGGCGCGTTCGATCCTGACCGGTGGGGCGATCATGTCGATCGGCTTCACCGTGAGCAGCCTGTTCACCACCGACCGTCCCACGGCCGCGGCCCTGATCTACGCCGTCACCGGCATCGTCGGCGTGGTGTTGCTGGCCGGCGGGATGGTCTTGCTGCACCGCAAGGACGCCCAGGCGTATTTCACCCGGTGACCCGCAGTTGGGCCGCGCGGACAGACGATAGGCTGGCCCCGATATGACCTCGTCCAGTGCTCCTGTGCCCCGGCCCCGCAGCTTCGAGATCGCCTTCTGGCTTCTGGTTGTCGCGGCGATCGGGTTGATGACCTCCGGCATGATGCTGGCGGCGACACCGGCGCCGGTGCCGGTCGCGTTCCGCGGTATGGGTGTGCTTTTCGCCCTGGCCGGTGCCGGGCTGGCGTTCCTGATCGGTCGCGCCCGCCGCGGCGACGCCCGGTTCCGCAGCGCGGCCGCCGGACTGTCGTTCGCGCTCAGTGGTCTGCTGGCGATGTTCACGCTGCTCAGCGGTGGCGGGTTGTGGGTGATCATCCTGATCCTGACCGCCGCGGGAGCGGTGCTGCTGACACGTGCCAGCACCAAGGAGTGGTTCGAGGACCAGGCCGGCCGTAGCGATGGATGACGCCGAGGCACCGGTCGGGGGCGCCGAGACGCCGCAGCGGTTGTTCTTCGAGAACGGCGCCACCTGGTACTGGGTGCTGGCCGGGCCGGTGTCGGCGCTGGCGATGCTGCTGATCCAGATCACCAGCGGTATCGGGCCACAGCCCGTGGTGCCGCTGGCGTTCCTGGTGCTGGTCTCGGGGTTCGTGGCGTTGCAGATCAAGGCGGCCCGCATCCACACCTCGGTGGAGCTGACCACCGAAACCCTGCGGCAGGGCACCGAGACCATCCCGGTGTCGGACATCATCGGTGTCTATCCCGCGCCCACCAACGGTATGCGCACCTATTACGACGATCGGCGGCTCAACAAGGCAGCGGGCCGCAGCGGTAATGCGCTGGCCGATCGCGCGCTCAAGAAGGCCGGCGTCGATCTGTCCGATCTGCCCGAGGCGCAGCGGCCCGACTCCGAGGAACGCAAGAAGGCCGAGACCGATGCGGCCGTGGTCAACAAGTGGCAGTCGGCACGCGCACTCGGTGAGCTGACCGGTGTGCCGCGCGGCCGGACCGGGATCGGGCTCAAGCTCAAGGGCCGACGGACGGCGCAGGCATGGGCGCGCCGCCATGTCGCGCTGCGCGCGGCGCTGGTCGCGCTCGTCGACGAGCGCGACGGCTCCACACCGGGGGATGCCCGGTGAGATCGCGTAAAGGCGTGCTGCGGTTGGTGCTGGCCGTCCTTGCCGCGGCGGGCGCGGTGGTGAGCTGGCTTGCCGCGCAGGCCGTGGTCGACGTGGCGCCGGTGACCGATGGTGAGCCTGTCACCCGATCGGTTGTCTACGATCCGCCGCTGCTGGCGCTGGCGCTGCTGCTTGCCGCGATGGCCGGAGTCCTGGCGGTGGTGGGTGTCGCGGCGCTGCGGCAGAGGGAAGTGTCCAATACGCATACCCCGTAGGGGTACTGTGGAGGGATGACCACCACTCCGACACTGACCGATCTGCACTTGGGCGGTATGAGCTGCGCCTCCTGCGCCGCCCGGGTGGAACGCAATCTCAACGAGATCGACGGTGTGCACGCCACGGTGAACTTCGCCGTCGAGCGCGCCCACGTCGAACACGATCCGGCCGTGACGACGGCCGACCTGATCGCCGCGGTGGAATCGGCCGGTTACCACGCCGAGGTCGCCGAACCCGCGGGCAGTACCGCCCCGGTCGTGACACCCGAACCCGACACCGGTGCGGGCCTGCGTACCCGGCTGATCGGCTCGGCGGTGCTCGCCGTACCGGTGGTGGTGCTGTCGATGGTGATGGCCTGGCAGTTCCCCGGCTGGCAGTGGCTGGTGCTGGCATTGACGACACCCATCGTCGCCTGGGGTGGCTACCCGTTCCATCGCGCGGCGTTGCGCAGCGCCCGGCACGGCACCTCGACCATGGACACCCTGGTCTCGCTGGGCACCCTGGCGGCCTATGGCTGGTCGGCGTTCGAGGTGCTGACCGGTGGTCTGCATCTGCACGCCCACCTGTACTTCGAGGTGGCTGCCGCGGTCACGGTGTTCCTGCTGGCCGGCCGCTTCGCCGAGGCGCGGGCCAAACGCTCGGCCGGTGCCGCGCTGCGGGCGCTGCTGTCGCTGGGAGCCAAGGATGCCGTGGTGTTGCGCGACGGCACCGAGGTCCGCATCCCGGTGGGGGAGTTGGTGGTCGGCGACGAGTTCGTGGTGCGTCCCGGTGAGCGGATCGCCACCGACGGTGTCGTCGTCGACGGCGCCTCGGCGCTGGACACCTCGGCGATGACGGGGGAGTCCGTCCCGGTCGATGTGGCGCCGGGGTCGGAGGTGCTCGGCGGCGCGGTCAACAGCTATGGCCGGATCATCGTGCGGGCCAACCGGATCGGTGCGGACACTCAATTGGCCCGGATGGGCCGGATGGTCACCGACGCGCAGAACGGCAAAGCCTCGATCCAGCGGCTCGCCGATCGGGTGTCGGCGGTCTTCGTGCCCGCGGTGCTGGTCGTCGCGGCGCTGGCGGTTGCCGGCTGGCTGCTGGCCGGGGGATCGGTGAGCGCCGCTTTCACCGCGGCCGTGGCGGTGCTGATCATCGCGTGCCCGTGTGCGCTGGGGCTGGCGACACCGACGGCGATCCTGGTGGGGACCGGCCGCGGCGCCCAACTCGGGGTGCTGATCAAGGACCCGCAGGTGCTGGAGTCGGTGCCCGGTATCGACACCGTCGTCCTGGACAAGACCGGCACCGTGACCACCGGGGCCATGACGGTGTGGCAGGTCGCGCCGCGACCCGGTGAAGACGCCGATGTGGTGCTGTCCCGTGCCGCCGCGGTCGAGGCGGCCAGCGAGCATCCGGTGGCCGCCGCCGTGGTGGCCGCGGCCCGCGAGCGCGGACTGCCGGTCGCGGCGGTCACCGAGTTCGTCAACGAGCCCGGTGTCGGGGTCTCCGGTGTCACCGACGGCATCCGGGTGCGGGTGTCGCGCGAAGGTTCCATCGCCGGCGTCGACCTGCTGAGCCCGCCGGAGCCCGGAACCGGTGTCGAGGTGGCCTGGGACCGGCAGGTCCGCGGCGTGATCCGGCTCTCCGATGCGGTCAAACCGCACAGTGCCGAAGCGATCGCCGAGCTGGCCGCCATGGGTATCACGGTGATGCTGCTGACGGGGGACAGTGCCGCGGTGGCGGCCCGGGTCGCCGAGCAGGTCGGGATCGACCCGGCCCACGTCATCGCCGGGGTGTTGCCGACGCAGAAGGCCGAGGTCATCACCCGGTTGCGGGCCGAGGGTAAACGGGTGGCGATGGTCGGCGACGGCGTCAACGACTCCGTTGCCCTGGCCACCGCCGATATCGGGATGGCGATGGGCACCGGAACCGACGCCGCGATCGAGGCCGCCGACATCACCCTGATGCGCGGTGACCTGCGGACCGTGCCGACGGCGCTGCGGCTGTCGGCAGGCACGCTGCGGGTCATCAAGCAGAACCTGTTCTGGGCCTTCGGGTACAACACCGCGGCGATCCCGTTGGCAGCCCTGGGGTTGCTGAACCCGATGATCGCCGGCGCGGCCATGGCTGCGTCCTCGGTGCTGGTGGTGGCCAACAGCCTGCGTCTGCGCCGCTTCTCCTGACCCCCCTCTTCCTTTCTCCGCGAGCGTGCGTGTCCCCGGCCGACACGCCGCGGTCTGACCGTGGTCTGCGCACGCTCGCGGGCCGCATCGGTGTGACGTCGGCGACACCCGATTGGTACAAAGTGCAAAATCTGTAACACTGTGTCCATGACTGACGTCGCGCACACCGATGCGCAGCTCGACGCCGCCCCTCTGGATGCCGGATCGCTGGTCTGGCGCTACTTCGGCGACAACCGGATGTACCTCATCGGCCCCCGGCCCGCGGTACTGCAGAACATGCTCGCCGAACTGGGCCAGGGTGTGCTCGACCACTCGGTCTTCTTCGCCGACACCGCCGAACGGCTCAAGCGCACCATCCCGCCGATCTTCAAGACCGTGTACGGCACCGAAGAGGACAACGCCGGTTCGCGGGTGCGTGACTTCCACGTCGACATCAAGGGCGATATGCCCGACGGCTCGCGCTATCACGCGCTCAACCCGGAGACCTACTTCTGGGCGCACGCCACCTTCGTCGAGCAGATCTTCTACTTCGCCGACACCTTCGTCAAACGGCTCACCGACGCCGAGAAGGAACAGATCTACAGCGAGTCCAAGACCTGGTACCGCCGCTACGGGGTCAGTGACCGGATCCTGCCCGCCGACTACGCGGCATTCGAGAAGTACTGGGATGACATGCTCGAAAACGTCATGGTGCCGCACAAGTCGGCGCGCTACGGCGTCGGCTATGTCACCAAGGGCTTCCCCAAACCGAAGGCGGTGTCCCCGCTTGCGTGGAAAATCGTTGCGCCGGTGTTCAATCCGCTCGCGGCGTTTCTGACCACCGGCGGCCTGCCGCCGCGGGCGCGGGTGCTGCTCGATCTGCCGTGGACCGACAAGCAGGAGCGCCGCTATCAGCGTTTCGCCGCGTTCTGGCGGTCCCGACCCGTCAACATGGTGTGGGACCGGTTGCCGATGTCGGTGCGCTACAACAAGTTCGCCCGCACTGCCTATGCCAAAGAAGGTGTGACGCCATAACCACCGCACGCTCTCGCGACGCCGCGACCGAGGCCATCCTGGATGCCGCGGTGGTGGAATTCGAACGCCACGGCTTCCGGCGGGTTGCACTGGACGACGTCGCGCGGCGGGCCAAGGTCAGTCGCACCACCATCTATCGCCGGTTCGCCGGCCGCGACGAGCTGGTGTCGGCTGTCATCGACCGGGAGAACGCCACGCTGTTCGCCGATATCGCCGAAGAGATCAAGAGCGCGGGACCGCGTTCGAACATCTATGTCGAGGCGTTCACCGCGGCCATCATGACGTTCCGGCGGCACCGGGTGCTCAACCGGATGATCACCGACGACCCGGCGCTGGCCCTCGAGCTCGCCAACGAGCACTACGCCGCGGCGGCCGCCCGCATCGTCGCCGCGCTGCACATCATCTTCCCGCCGGGGTTCGCCGACCGTGTCGGACCCCAGGCGGTGGCCGCGCTGGCCGACAACATCCTGCGGTATTCGATGGTGGTGCTGCTGCTGCCGAGCCTGCAGCCGCTGGACACCGTCGACGATATCCGCGCGTTCGCCAACACCCACTTCCTGCCCAGCTTGCCTGCGGCGCTGCGCGGACTGCCCGTATAACGGGTTCATGACCGCTCTGCCGCAGATCGCGCCCGCTTTCCTCGGTATGGCCCACTCCATCGTGTGGGCATCGGTGGCCACCGTCGACGCCGACGGCCGGCCGCGCAGCCGCATTCTGCACCCGTTGTGGGAATGGGACGGCGCCGATCTGGTCGGCTGGATCGCCACGGTGCCCACACCGCTGAAACGGGCCCACATCGGCGCGCATCCGGACATCTCGGTGAGCTATTGGGCACCGTCGCACGACACCTGCAGAGCCGAATGCACCGTCGAGTGGGTTCTCGACGATGCCGGCCGTGCCGCGGTGTGGGAGAAGTTCGCGACCGGGCCCGAACCTGTCGGCTATGACCCCGCCATCATCCCGCAGTGGCGCGACGGGCCGGCCTCGCCGGACTTCGCCGCCTGGCGGCTGACGCCCTACCGGCTGCGGGTCATGCCGGGCACCGTGATGACGCAGGGCAGCGGCGACTTGCTGACGTGGACTGCGTGACCTGATTCCGGGCTCGGCGAGCACCCGGCGACCCGATCACGCGCGGTCGTGGAGTGTGACGTGGTAGCCGTCGGGGTCGGCGAAGGTGAACGTCCGGCCGAAGGGGCCGTCGATCGGCGCTGAGACGACGGTGTGACCGTCGGCGACGAGAGCATCGTGAATGGCCTGAACGTCGTTGGCGTGCAGCCAGATTGCAGCACCGATACCGGGTTGGGCCACCGATGTGAGGTCGGTGCCTGCAACGACCTCGCGAAGGGCGAACGTGATCGGTGTGGTCTCGAAGACGACAGCGTGCGGCGGCCCGGCCTGCGAGCGGACGAGGCCGAGGTACTGCTCGTAGAACGCCTGCGAAGCGGCGAGGTCGCGCGCCTGCAGTGAGATGAAGTCGGGGCCGGTGACAGCCATGGGGACAACCCTTCCGTATATGTCAGTTATCTGACACGAGCCAGGCTATGTCAGAATGCTGACATGAGTCAAGAGGGTGTCGATCTCCAGACGTCGCTGGGCTATCTGCTGAAAGAGGCGTCCAGCGTCCTGCGCGCGGCGATGGAAGAGGTGCTGCGACCGCTCGGCATGACCGTGACGCACTACTCGTGCCTCGAACTGCTGTCGCAGCGACCGGGTCTGTCGAACTCCGAGCTGGCACGGGGCGCGTTCGTGACCCGGCAGTCGATGAATGTGCTGCTGCAGGCCCTCGAGCGGGACGGCTATGTGACCAGGCCCGCGGAGGCGCCGTTCGGCAAGGCGCTCCCGGCGCGGCTCACGCCCCGCGGCAAGCGCAGCCTGGAGAAGGCGAGCAATGCGGTCCGGTCGGTCGAAGTGCGAATGCTGGCCGGTATGACCGAGGACGAGCAGTCAGCCGCGTTTCGCATGTTGCAGAACATGATTCGCGCGTTGCGCGAGGGCGGCGAATAACGACGCGGGCCCACCTACCTGGTGCCGGAGTCGTTCAGTCTTTCCGGTGCTTGCCCTTGTGCTCGGAACCGTCGACGTCCACGGCCTCATCGAGCTTCTCGTCGGCCTTGGCCGCGTCCTTGGCGAGTTCCGCGATCGACTCGTCGCCTTCTTCTGCGCGCATCGTTCCTCCAGGGTTGACGGGTCAGATCCGGGGTTGGGGGTGCCCCACGGCGGCTGTGTGCAAACGTATCAGTGGGGGTTGGCCGTCGGTGACGACGATGACCTGCGCGACGTCGGTAACCACGGGGCGCGCCGCTGCTGCCGCTGGACGCCGACGGGCGCACCCGGCTGGGCGGAATGCTCGCCACGGCGTGACGTTGGCCACGGTCCCCCCGCCGCCGTCGCCGGGGGGACCGTCCGACCTGCCGGTTCTGCGCGTGCCGGGGGCCGCGGACCGGCCGACAACTACACCCTGTAGTGGGAGCTGGTCGACACGGCTGGGACACTGGTCGCCATGAGCAGTACCGACCGGTCCGCGAAACTGTTCGCCGACGCTTGCGCGGTCATTCCCGGCGGGGTGAACTCCCCGGTCCGGGCCTTCAACGCCGTCGGCGGAACACCGCGGTTCATCACGTCCGGGCAGGGCTACTGGCTCACCGACGCCGACGGCAACCGCTACGTCGACCTGGTGTGTTCATGGGGCCCGATGATCCTGGGTCACGCCCACCCCGCGGTCGTCGAGGCGGTCACCGCGGCCGCCGCGCACGGGCTGTCCTTCGGCGCGCCCACACCGACCGAATCGGAACTGGCCGCCGAGATCATCGACCGGGTGGCACCGGTGCAGCGGGTCCGGCTGGTCAACTCCGGCACCGAGGCCACCATGAGCGCGGTCCGGCTGGCCCGCGGTTTCACCGGGCGGCCCAAGGTCGTCAAGTTCTCCGGGTGCTATCACGGACATGTCGACGCACTGCTGGCCGACGCCGGCTCCGGTGTCGCGACGCTGGGCCTGCCGTCCTCACCCGGTGTCACCGGTGCGACGGCCGCCGACACGATCGTGCTGCCCTATAACGACGTCGCCGCCGTCGAGGCGGTCTTCGCCGAACACGGTGAGCAGATCGCCGTCGTCATCACCGAGGCCAGCCCCGGCAACATGGGCTGCGTGCCGCCGCTGCCCGGTTTCAACGCCGCGCTGCGCCGCATCACCGCCGAGCACGGCGCACTGCTGATCATCGACGAGGTGATGACCGGGTTCCGGGTCAGCCGAAGCGGTTGGTACGGCATCGATCCGGTCGATGCCGACCTGTTCACCTTCGGCAAGGTGATGAGCGGCGGCCTGCCCGCCGCGGCGTTCGGAGGACGCGCCGAGGTGATGGAGAAACTCGCCCCACTGGGCCCGGTGTACCAGGCGGGCACGCTGTCGGGTAATCCGGTGGCGATGGCCGCCGGCCTGGCCACGCTGCGTACCGCCGACGCCGCGGTGTACGCCGCCCTGGACGCCAACGCCGACCGATTGGCCGGGTTGCTCACCGGCGCGCTGACAGATGCCGGTGTGACGCATCAGCTGGCGCGGGCCGGCAATATGCTCAGCGTCTTCTTCACCGATGCGCCGGTCACCGATTTCGCCTCCGCACGGGCCAGCCAGACCTGGCGGTTCCCGGCCTTCTTCCACGCCCTGCTCGACGCCGGGGTGTACCCGCCGTGCAGTGCCTACGAGGCCTGGTTCGTCTCGGCGGCGCTGGACGACCAAGCTTTCGACCGGATCGCTGCGGCGCTGCCTGCCGCGGCGGCGGCCGCCGCCGCGGCCACCGAGCCGGGTGCCTGATATGGGCGAGAAGACCATCGTGCACGTCATGCGGCACGGCGAGGTGCACAACCCGGAGAAGATCCTCTACGGCAGACTGCCCGGCTACAACCTGTCCGACCGCGGCCGCAGCCAGGCCGCCGCCGTCGCGGAATGGCTGGCGCACAACGACATCGTCTACGTGGTGGCCTCACCGCTGGAACGGGCCCAGCAGACGGCGGGACCGATCGCCGCCGTGCACGGGCTGGCGATCGACACCGACCCCGAACTGATCGAGTCGGAGAACATCTTCCAGGGCAAGCGCGTCTCGCCCGGTGACGGCGCATTGCGCGACCCGCGGAACTGGCGGTATCTGCGCAACCCCGTCACACCGTCGTGGGGCGAGCCGTACAAGCAGGTCGCGGCGCGGATGAAGGACGCAGTGGAGCGAGCCCGGCTGCAGGCACTCGGTCATGAGGCGGTCTGTGTGAGCCACCAGCTGCCGGTGGAGACCCTGCGCCGGGCGATGACCGGTAGCCGGCTGGCGCACTTCCCGACCCATCGCATGTGCAATCTGGCGTCGCTGACGTCGTTTCAGTTCGACGACGACAAACTGGTCGGCTGGGGTTACGCGGAGCCGGCCGGCCAGTGAGGCGGCGGTTGGTCACACTGGTGTGCGCGGCTGTGCTCGCGCTCACCGGCTGCTCGACCGGTCACGACGCCGTCGCCCAGGGCGGCACCTTCGAATTCGTCGCACCCGGCGGCAAGACCGATATCTTCTATGACCCACCTGAAAACCGCAGTCGCCCGGGCACATTGACCGGACCCGATCTGATGGACCCGGCCAAGACGCTGTCCGTCGACGATTTCGCCGGCAAGGTCGTCGTCATCAACGTGTGGGGCCAGTGGTGCGGCCCGTGCCGCACCGAGATCGGTGAACTGCAGCGGGTCTACGACGCCACCCGCGCCAAAGGGGTGGCCTTCCTTGGCATCGACGTTCGCGACAACAACCGCGAGGCCGCCGTCGACTTCATCACCGACCGCAAGATCACCTTTCCGTCCATCTACGACCCGGCGATGCGCACCATGATCGCCTTCGGCGGCAAATACCCCACGACCGTCATCCCCTCGACGGTGGTGCTGGACCGCGAGCACCGGGTCGCCGCGGTGTTCCTGCGCGAACTGCTCGCCAGTGACCTGCAACCGGTGGTGGAGCGGCTGGCGGCCGAACCGGGGCCCAAACCGTGACCGGCACAGCCGAACTCGCGGCCACCGGGCCGGTGCTGCTGGCGCTGGCCGTGTGCATGCTGGCCGGGCTGGTGTCGTTCGCCTCGCCGTGCGTGGTGCCGCTGGTGCCGGGTTACCTGTCCTACCTGGCCGCCGTGGTCGGGGTGGATGACGGTGACACCCCGGGCACCGTCACGACCAGGACGCGGATGCGGGTCGCCGGCTCGGCGCTGCTGTTCGTGGCCGGCTTCACCGCGGTGTTCATCCTCGGCACCGTCGCGGTGCTCGGTATGACGACATCGCTGATCACCAATCAGGTTGTGCTGCAACGCGTCGGCGGTGTCATCACCATCATCATGGGCCTGGTCTTCGTCGGGTTCATCCCGGCGCTGCAACGCCAGGCCCGGTTCACTCCCAAGATGTTGTCGACGGTTGCGGGCGCGCCGCTGCTCGGCGCGGTCTTCGCGCTGGGCTGGACGCCGTGCCTGGGCCCGACGCTGACCGGTGTGATCACCGTGGCGTCGGCGACCGACGGCGCCAGCGTGGCGCGCGGCGTGGCGCTGGTGATCGCCTACTGCCTGGGCCTGGGCATCCCGTTCATCCTGCTGGCCTTCGGGTCGTCGTGGGCCGTCGGTGGCCTGGGCTGGCTGCGGCGCAACACCCGCACCATCCAGATCGTCGGCGGCGTGCTGCTGATCCTGGTCGGTATCGCACTGGTCAGCGGCGTGTGGGCCGATTTCGTGTCCTGGGTGCGCGACGCTTTCGTCAGCGACGTCAGGTTGCCGATTTGACCATCACCGACCGGCGAGCAGACGCAAACGACCCCCCGAAACGCCGTTTCGGGGGTCCTTTGCGTCTGCTCGCGCTCATCCGCAACACCTGGCGGACGCTGACGTCGATGGGCACCGCGCTGGTGCTGCTGTTCCTGCTGGCGGTCGCGGCCGTGCCGGGTGCGCTGTTGCCGCAGCGCAGCCTCAACGCCGCCAAGGTCGACCAGTACATCGACGCGCATCCGGTCATCGGGCCGTGGCTGGACCGGCTGCAGTTCTTCGAGGTGTTCGCCAGCTTCTGGTTCACCTCCATCTACGTGCTGCTGTTCATCTCCCTGGTGGGCTGTCTGACACCGCGCATCATCGAGCACGCACGCAGCCTGCGGGCAGTGCCGGTGCCCGCGCCGCGCAACCTGGCCCGGCTGCCCAAACACGCCGAAGGCACCGCGACCGGCGACCTGCAGGCCGTGGCGAGCGCCATGGTCGCCCGTTTGCGCGGCTGGCGCACCACGATGCGCACCGACCCGGACACCGGCGCCGCCGAGGTCTCCGCCGAGAAGGGTTACCTACGCGAGTTCGGCAACCTGGTGTTCCACTTCTCGCTGCTGGGTCTGCTGGTCGCCGTCGCGGTCGGCAAGATGTTCGGCTACGAGGGCAATGTCATCGTGATCGCCGACAGCGGCCCCGGTTTCTGCTCGGCGTCACCGGCCGCTTTCGACTCGTTCCGGGCCGGTAACACCGTCGACGGCACCTCGCTGTACCCGATGTGCGTGCGCGTCAACGACTTCCAGGCCGAATATCTGCCCAACGGCCAGGCCCGGTCGTTCGCCGCCGATATCGACTACCAGACCGGCTCGCAGCTGGCCGGTGACCAGTGGCAGTCCTACCGCCTGGAGGTCAACCACCCGCTGCGGGTCGGTGGCGACCGGGTGTACCTGCAGGGCCACGGTTACGCCCCGACCTTCACGGTGACCTTTCCCAACGGACAGACGCGCACCCAGACCATCCAGTGGCGACCCGAGGACCAGATGACGCTGCTGTCCTCCGGGGTGGCCCGCATCGACCCGCCGGCCGGGATGTACCCCGACGCCGGGGAACGCCGCAAACATCAGATCGCCATCCAGGGATTGCTGGCGCCCACCGAACAGCTCGACGGCACGCTGCTGTCCTCGCGGTTCCCGGCCGCCGACAACCCCGCGGTCGCGGTCGACATCTACCGCGGTGACGCCGGACTGGACAGCGGACGACCGCAATCGCTTTTCAGCCTCGACCCGCGGCTCATCGACCAGGGCCGGCTGACCAAGGTCGACCGCGTCAACCTGCGCGCCGGCCAGGACGTCCGCCTCGACGACGGCACGGTGGTGCGCTTCGACAAGGTGACACCCTTCGTCAACCTGCAGGTATCGCATGATCCCGGGCAGATCTGGGTCCTGGTGTTCGCCATGACGATGATGGCCGGGCTGTTGGTGTCCTTGCTGATCCGGCGTCGCCGGGTCTGGATCCGGCTGACGCCCGCGGTCGCCGATGCGGCAAACGCCGGTCCCGCCGGTACCGTGAACGTCGAACTGGGCGGTCTGGCGCGTACCGACAACTCCGGCTGGGGTGACGAGTTCGAGCGGCTGGTGCAGCGGCTGCTGGCGGTGACCGACGGCCCGGGCGCCCAGTCGGACGCCGCGCCGTCGAGAGAGAAGGTCTGATGAACACCGAGAACGTCAACCTCGGACTGGCCCGCTATTCGGACTGGGCGTTCACCTCCGCGGTGGTGATCCTGGTCGTCGCGCTGCTGCTGCTGGCCGTGGAGCTGGCCTACAGCCGCAGCCGCAAGGTCGCCGAACGCGAGCTCGTCGGCGCCACCGTGAGCTCCGACAGTGACCGCCCCGGCGTGGTCGTCGAGGCACCGAGCCGCCCGGTCGACGAGCGGGTGGGCCGGGCCGGCCTGGCGCTGGTGTATCTGGGCATCGCGGCGTTGTTCGGCTGCATCGTGTTGCGCGGCCTGGCCACCGAGCGGGTGCCGTGGGGCAACATGTACGAGTTCATCAACCTGACCAGCTTCTGCGGTCTGATCGCCGCCGCGGTGGTGCTGCGCCGCCCCGCCTACCGGGCGTTGTGGGTCTTCGTCCTCATCCCGGTGCTGATCCTGCTTGCGGTGTCCGGGAAATGGCTCTACACGCATGCCGCCCCGGTGATGCCCGCGCTGCAGAGCTACTGGCTGCCCATTCACGTCTCGGTGGTGAGCCTGGGCTCGGGTGTGTTCCTGGTCGCCGGTGTGGCCAGCATCCTGTTCCTGCTCAAGATGTCCCGGTTCGGCGAGCCGGGCGCCGACGGAGCCCTGGGCCGGATCGTGTCGCGGCTGCCCGACGCGCAGACCCTGGACCGGATCGCCTACCGCACGACCATTTTCGCGTTCCCGGTGTTCGGTTTCGGGGTGATCTTCGGTGCCATCTGGGCCGAGGAGGCGTGGGGCCGGTACTGGGGCTGGGATCCCAAGGAGACGGTGTCGTTCATCGCCTGGGTGGTCTATGCGGCCTATCTGCACGCACGCTCGACGGCCGGCTGGCGGGACAAGAAGGCGGCCTGGATCAACGTCGTCGGCTTCGTGGCGATGGTGTTCAACCTGTTCTTCGTCAACCTGGTGACCGTCGGTCTGCATTCGTATGCGGGTGTGGGCTGAAAGTAACTTCTCGCAAAGGGGTGGCAATCAGTGTCCGACCATCCGGCGCCCGGCGCCGAGTCCCGTCACGGGCGTGAATCCGACGATGCGACAACGCGATTCACTGAGCAGGTCGAACCCGGTGACGGTCCGCGGTCGTCGTATCGGGAGTTTCCGACGCCGGGCTACGGCACCCCCTCGCCCGGCGAGAGCCTGCCACGGCCGGTGAGCGGTTTCCGCTCCGAGCGCCGTTTCAGCGAACCCGGATCCGAACCGCCTGCCGCGCCCGCGACCTGGGATACCCGGACACCGCCGATCGGGATACCGGCTGTCGGCCCGTCGTCCTACCCACCGGCCGGGGTCGGCCCGATTCCCGGTCCGACACCGGTCGGGGCGCCGTTGCCGCCGCCGGTGCAGCGCCCGGCGGTGCCGCCGACGCCGTATCCGGACCTGGCGACCAGCGCCCTGTTGCGTCAGCAGCGGCCTGCGCCTTCGAGCGGTTGGCGCCGCGCGCTGTATGTGTTGTCGGGCAAGCTCGTCAACCTGGGGGAGAGCCCCCGAGACGCGCACCGCAAGAACCTCATCGCGCACGTCAACCAGCCGCTGCGCGGCTACTACAAGATCGCGCTGCTGAGCCTCAAGGGCGGAGTGGGCAAGACCACCATCACGGCCACCCTCGGCGCGACGTTCGCGTCCATCCGGGGTGACCGCGTCATCGCGGTGGATGCCAACCCGGACCGCGGCACGCTGAGTCAGAAGGTGCCGCTGGAGACGTCGTCGACGGTTCGCCATCTGCTGCGCGACGCCGAGGGTATCGAACGCTACAGCGATGTGCGCGCCTACACCTCGCAGGGCGAAAGCCGCCTTGAGGTGTTGGCGTCCGAAAGCGATCCGGCGGTGTCGGACGCCTTCAGCTCGCAGGATTACACCCGCACACTCGAGGTGCTGGAACGCTTCTACAGCCTGGTGCTCACCGATTGCGGCACCGGACTGATGCACTCGGCGATGACGGCGGTACTGGAGAACGCCGACACCTTGATCGTGGTGAGTTCGGGATCGGTGGACGGCGCGCGCAGTGCGTCGGCGACGCTGGACTGGCTCGACGCGCATGGACATCAGGAGCTGGTGCGCAATTCGATCGCGGTGATCAATGCCGTCCGGCCACGCTCGGGCAAGGTCGACATGACGAAGGTGGTCGACCATTTCTCGCGGCGGTGCCGCGCGGTGCGGGTGGTGCCGTTCGATCCGCACCTGGAGGAGGGTGCCGAGATCAGCCTGGACCGGCTCAAGCGGGAAACCCGGGATGCGCTCATCGAGCTGGCCGCGGTGGTTGCCGACGGCTTCCCGGCGGTTGCCAGGGAGCGCGGTTAGCGGGGTTTGTCCCCGTGGTTGAGCCGCCACAGGAACTCCGGATCATCATCCGGGCCGATGACACGCGTCTGCGGCCGCTGGGATTGCGACCGGACGATACGGAAAACCGCGTATGACAGAGCCGCCAACACAAGGATGACGAGCAGGAACGACACGTTGAACCTCCTTGCTCCGAATATACGCTCGTCGCCTACGCTCGGGTTCGTGGCAGAACAGGGACAGACCGGCCGGATGGTGCTCGACGTACTGGCGTATCTGGGCGCGCGGTTGGTACTGGTCGCCGCCCTTGCCGCCTGCATATTCTTCGGTGCACACCTGCTCGGCGTTACCGAGTTTCCACTCGTTGTTGCTTTGCTGTTTGCGATAGTAATCGCTCTTCCGCTGGGAATCTGGCTCTTCGGCCCTTTGCGGCGTCGCGCCACGGCCAGTATTGCCGCCGTCGACGAACGCCGCCGCCGCGATCGCGCCGACCTGGCGGCCCGCCTGCGCGGCGACGGCAAGTCCACCTAACGCCCCCGTACCCACCCACCTCCCTTTTGCGCGAGCGTGCGTGTCCCCGGACAACACGCCGCCGCGATGACGTGTTCTGCGCACCCTCACCACCGCGTAGTAAGGCGTCAATTTTTCTTGACGCCATACGGACGTCAACTTATATTGACGAACATGAGTGAGGCCGCACAGCTGACCGACGACTTCGGGGCGCAGGACCCGGCCGTGGGGCTGCGCGCCGTCCGTGCCCTGCAACGTTTGCAGGAACGGCTGGAGGCCATCCACGTCGCAAACGCCCGCGCGCAGGGGTGGAGCTGGCAGGACATCGCCGAGGCGCTCGGCGTCAGCAGGCAGGCCGTGCACCAGAAGTACAACCGGAGGCGATGACGATGTTCGAGCGGTTCACCCGCGAAGCGCGGGCCGCGGTGGTGCTGGCCCAGGAGGAGGCCCGTGAATTCTGTGACTCCACCTGCAGGCCCGAACATCTGCTGCTCGGCGTGCTGCAGGGCGCCGGTCCCGAGCTGACAGCGCTGCTCGCCGGTTACGGCCTGACCGCCGACGGTGTGCGCGAGCGCCTGCAGGCGGCCGGGCGGGACACGGAATCCTTCGACGAGGACGCCGAGGCGCTGGCGGCCATCGGTATCGACCTGCACGCCGTGCGCGACCAGGTGAACCGCAGCTTCGGCGACGACGTCTTCGACGATGCACTGCGCACCTCGGGCCGTCGCCGTCGTCGTCGCGGACACATCCCGTTCGACCGGGCCGGCAAGTCGGTCATGGAGCTGGCGTTACGGGAAGCGCTGGCACACAAGAGCCGCAGCGTCGACGCCGAATACCTGCTGCTGGCCATCATCCGCGGCGGCGATCGGCACGCGGCCGCGCTGATCGGCGAACACGTCGACCCGGCGCAACTGAGTGCCGCCGTGCTGGCGCTGGTAGACCGGGCCGCCTGACCTCAGCCGGCCAACACCAACGCCGCGCCCACCACAAGGGCCCACACCAGCATCGTCAGCCCGGTATCGCGCAGCACCGGGATCAGCCCCGGGCCGCCCTGCCCGGTGAGCACCGGGCGAGCCGCCCGGACCGCCAGCGGGGACGCCACCAGCCCCAGGAGGCACCACGGCGTCGCCCACGCCAGGGCCACCGTCAACACCGCGGCCACCACCAGCAGCCCGATGTAGAGCCGCCGTGTGCGGGCATCGCCCAGCCGCACCGCCAGGGTGATCTTGCCCGAGGTGGTATCGGTCGGGATATCGCGCAGATTGTTGGCCACCAGCACCGCCGACGACAGGCTGCCCATCACCACCGCGGCCGCCAGACCCACCCAGTCGACGCGCATTGCCTGGGTGTACTGCGTGCCCAGCACGGCCACCAGCCCGAAGAAGACGAAAACCGCGACCTCGCCGAGGCCCTGGTAGCCATAGGGTTTCGAGCCGCCGGTGTAGAGCCACGCCCCGGCGATGCACACCGCGCCGACCGCGATCAGCCACGGATTGCTGACCAGCGCCAGCACCAGGCCGGCAGCCGCGCCGATCGCCAGGCTCGTCACGGCCGCGGTCAGCACCGCGCGCGGGGAGGCCAGCCGCGAGCCGACCAGCCGCAGCGGCCCGGCCCGTTCGTCGTCGGTGCCGCGGATGCCGTCGGAGTAGTCGTTGGCGTAGTTGACCCCGATGATCAGCGCGAGTGCGACCACCAGCGCCAGCAGCGCCTTCCACCACACCGCACCGCCGACCCAGGCCGCTGCCCCGGTGCCGGCGATGACCGGGGCCACCGCGTTGGGCAGTGTGCGCGGACGGGCGCCTTCAATCCACTGTGCGACTCCTGCCATCGGGGAATCGTCCCATCCGATCAGCCGCCGAGGTTCAGCAGCCCGGCCACCAGGTTGATCGTCATTGCCAGGATGATCGCGCCCAGCAGGAATGACACCAGCGCCTGGAACAGCACGGTCTTGCGTACCTGCTGGGTCACCAGGTCGGTGTCGGACACCTGATAGGTCATGCCGACGGTGAACGCCAGATACGCGAAATCGGTGTAAGTCGGCCGGATTCCGGGCTGGTGGAAGTCGATCGCCTGGTCCGGGAAGTACAGCCGTGCGTAGCGCAACATGAAGGCGGTGTGCACCGCGACCCAGGACGCCGCGACGCTGAGGATGCCGACCACCGCCGAGGTCACGTCGCGGCCGTGGCTGGACTCGGCCACCAACAGATAGCCGACGCCGGCCAGACTGGCCAGGCTTGCCAGCACCACGATCAGTTCGGCCATCCGCGGGGTGGAGTCGTCGTCGCCGTGGCTGGTGGCGTGCTGCTCGGTGGCCTCGGCGTCCATGCCGCCGACCAGCAGCCAGGTCCAGCCCAGGTAAAGCAAGGCGGCCAGGATCCAGCCGGCCGCCGGCGCGTACGGCCAGCCCACCCAGGTGCCGACACCGACGGCGGCGAACAGCCCGGTGATCCCCGCCGCGGTGAGCCGCACGGCGATCGGCGCTGCGGCGATGCCCATGGCGCGAGCATAGGCACGTCGGCGGCATGCACCACAATGGTCGGATGCTCGGAGTAATAGGTGGTAGCGGTTTCTACTCGTTCTTCTCCTCCGACGCGCGCAGCGTCAGCCTCGATACCCCCTACGGTGCGCCCAGTGCCGCGATAACCGTCGGCGTCGTCGGCGACCACGAGGTCGCGTTCCTGCCCCGGCACGGGCTCAACCACGAGTTCTCGCCGCACACCGTGCCCTACCGGGCCAATATGTGGGCGTTGCGGGCGCTGGGTGTCCGGCGGGTCTTCGGACCGTGCGCGGTCGGCAGCCTGACGCCGGCGCTGGGCCCGGGAGCCATGGTGGTGCCCGATCAACTGGTCGACCGCACCAGCGGGCGCGAGGCCACCTATTTCGATTCCGGCGGTATCCACGTCAGCTTCGCCGATCCGTACTGCCCGCAGCTGCGGGCCGCGGCGGCCGGTCTGCCCGGAGTGGTGGACAACGGGACGATGGTGGTTATCGAAGGCCCGCGGTTCTCCACCCGCGCCGAGAGCCAGTGGTACGCCCGGCAGGGCTTCACGCTGATCAACATGACCGGATATCCCGAGGCCGTCCTCGCCCGTGAGCTGGAGATGTGTTATGCGGCAATCGCTTTGGTGACCGATCTGGATGCCGGCGTGGAACATGGCGCGGGTGTCAAAGCCGTCGACGTGTTCGCCGAGTTCGAGAAGAACCTGGTGCCGTTCAAGAAGCTGGTCCGCGAGGCGATCGACCAGGTGCCCGTCGAGCGCGACTGCGCACACTGCCAACCGCATGACGGTGTCCAGCTGCCGCTAACGCTGCCGTGAGGGTTCTGCTGACCGGTGCTGCCGGGTTCATCGGGTCCCGGGTCGGTGCCGCGTTGCGGGCCGGTGGTTATGACGTCGTCGGCGTCGACGTGCTGCTGGATGCCGCGCACGGTCGCGGTGCGGTGCTACCGGATGGCGTGCACCGCGTCGACGTGCGCGACGGCGATGCGCTGGCACCGCTGCTGGCCGGCGTCGACGTGGTCTGTCACCAGGCGGCGATGGTCGGTGCCGGTGTCAACGCCGCCGACGCACCCGCCTACGGCAGCCACAACGACTACGCCACCACGGTGCTGCTGGCGCAGATGTACGCCGCGGGCATCACCCGGTTGGTGCTGGCCTCGTCGATGGTGGTCTACGGCCAGGGCCGGTTCGACTGTCCCGAACACGGACCCGTCGACCCGTTGCCGCGCGCCCGCGCCGACCTGGACGCCGGCATCTTCGAGCACCGCTGTCCGATCGGAGGGGAGCAGGTCCGCTGGGCGCTGGTGGCCGAGGACGCCGCGCTGCGCCCGCGCAGCCTCTACGCCGCCAGCAAGACCGCACAGGAGCATTACGCGCTGGCGTGGGCCGAGGCCACCGGCGGATCCGTCATCGCCCTGCGTTACCACAACGTCTACGGGCCGGGCATGCCGCGCGACACCCCGTACTCCGGCGTTGCCGCGATCTTCCGGTCGGCGCTGGAAAAACGCGAGCCGCCAAAGGTTTTCGAGGACGGCGGGCAGATGCGCGATTTCGTCCACATCGACGACGTCGCCGCGGCGAACCTGGCCGCGGTGGACTGCGACCACGACGGGTTCACCGCGGTGAACGTGTGCTCGGGCCGTCCCATCTCGATCGGTGAGGTGGCGCAGCTGGTGTGCGATGCCCGCGGCGGGCCCACACCGCAGGTCACCGGGCAGTACCGCAGCGGTGACGTCCGGCATATCGTCGCCGATCCCGCGCTGGCCGCGCAAGTGCTGGGATTTCGGGCCGGCGTGCACCCGGCCGACGGTCTGCGGGAGTTCGCCTTCGCACCCCTGCGGACCTGAGTCTTTGCGTTTGACAGGCGTCAAGTAATACTGATCGGGTGAAAACACCGATCTGCGACCAGTACGGAATCGACTTCCCGCTGTTCGCCTTCAGTCACTGTCGCGACGTCGTTGCCGCGGTCACCAACGCCGGTGGCCTCGGAGTGCTCGGCGGTACCGCGTTCACCCCAGAGGCGTTGGAGCAGGAACTCAGCTGGATCGACGAGCAGGTTCGCGGTAAGCCCTACGGCGTCGACATCATCGTGCCCGCCAAATACGAGGGCAAGGGCGAGAAGCTGGCGGCCGGTGCGCTGGTGGACCGCATTCCCGACGATTACCGCTCGTTCGTCACCGAACTGCTTGACGAGCACGACATCCCCCGCGACGAGAAGCGCCGCGTCGGTGGCAGCAGCCTGTCCGGTGACACCGGTGAGGCGCTGCTGGAGGTGGCGTTGCGCCATCCCATCAAACTGATGGCCAACGCCCTCGGTGTGCCGCCGGCCTACATGATCGAGGCCGGCCGATCCTCGGGCGTGCCGGTGGCGGCCCTGGTGGGTGCCCGCGAACACGCGCTCAAGCAGGTCGCGGCGGGCGTCGACCTGATCATCGCGCAGGGCACCGAGGCGGGCGGGCACTGCGGTGAGGTGTCGACGCTGGTGCTGGTGCCCGAGGTGCTCGACGCGCTCGCCGAGATCGGCAGCGATGTGCCGGTGCTGGCAGCCGGTGGCATCGTGACCGGACGGCAGATGGCGGCGTGTGTCGCGATGGGCGCCGCGGGTGCATGGACCGGCTCGGTCTGGCTGACCACCGAAGAGGCCGAGACCGCGCCGTACACCGTGCAGAAGTTCCTCGCCGCCAGCTCGCGGGACACCATCCGCTCGGCGGGCCGCACCGGAAAGCCGTCGCGGCAACTGGTTTCGGACTGGACCAACGCGTGGGCACCCAATGACGGCGGGCGCAAGCCGCTGCCGTTGCCGTTGCAGTCGATGCTGGTCGAGCCCACGCTGCGACGTATAGACAAGCTCGCCGCCACCGGACACCCGGGCGCGCAGGCGCTGGCGACCTACTTCGTCGGGCAGGGCGTCGGGCTGATGAACAAGGTCAAACCGGCCCGCGAGGTCGTCCTGGAGTTCATCGAGGATTACGTCGCGGCCGCCGAGCGGCTGGGCTCCTCACTGGACGACTGAGGCGGAAGCCTGGGCGTCGACACGTAATCCTGGGCGGGATTTCAGCGGGAATCCCGCCCAGGGTTCAGTCTCGACGCAGCCAGGACGGGTCGCCGAGGTAGCGCCGCGCCAGCTCGGCGGTGCCTGCGGCGAACGTCGGGGCCAGCGGAATCGCGGCGTCGGCATCGGCATGCGAACCGATCCAGGCCGACAGCATGATGCGGCGCAGCATCACGAACGTCGGCACCAGGTCCCGATGTGCGGCCGGCAGCGGTCGCACCGAGCAGTAGCCGGCCAGCCAGTCCGCGACGATGCGTTCGGCCTCCGGGGTGTCCTCGATGAACGACACCACCGCCCCGAGGTCGGCCAGGTGCCAGGACCAGCCGCTGTCGTCGAAATCGATGACGGTGATGGGTGAGCCGGGTACGTCCGGGTCGATCATCAGGTTGGCCATCCGCAGATCGGCGTGCACCAGCCCGAATCGGTCCGGCCCGCAACCGAATTCGGTCAGCCGGGCCTCGATTTCGTCGGCCGCCCGGCCGATGACGTCGGCGTCGGCGGCTCTGAGATGCGGGGCGTGCCGCCAATCACCCCACCGCGCCTGCGGGCTCAGCATGGTCTCCAGGTCCCAGCGGAACCGGGTGAAGTCCGCCGGCGCCGTCCAGCCTTCGACATGGTCGTGCATGGCGGCGGTGATCCGGCCCAGCTCGTCGAACCCGACAGCCTCCGGTTTGTCCTCGGCCGTACAGCCGGGGATGAAGGTCACGGCATCGACCAGCAGCTCCTGGTCGTCGACCGACGCCGTGACGACGGCACTGCCGTCGACGGCCTCGACGAGCTGCGGTGTCACGACCGCGGTCTGCTCACGCAGTGCCGCCATCCAGGCCAGCTCCGACTCGATGGCAGCCAGACTGTGGTAGCCGGGACGGTGCACCCGCAGCACGACGGGATCGTCGGTGCCGGCCAGATAGGTGGCGTTCTCCGACAGGCTCAGTAGCCGCAACGGGTCTGCCGGGTCACGGCCGTATGCGACCAGGGCGGCGCGGGCGAACTCCTCGTGATGGGGCGGCAGTCCGGACATCTGAACATTCTGGCCGTCGCGCGCCGATCTCACTCGTCGAGGGCCAGCGGAATCCGCACCTCGAACCGGGCGCCATCGGGCAGGTTGTGTGCCGTCACCTTGCCGTGGTGGGCGCGCACCAGCCCCGCGGCGATCGCAAGCCCCAGCCCGGAACCGCTCGGCAACGACGAATCGGCGCGCGGCACCCGGCCGTTGGAGCCGCGGTAGGCGACGTCGAAAACCCGCGGAAGATCGTCCTCGTCGATGCCCACGCCGGTGTCGTCGACCCGGGCCCAGGCCTCGGTGTCGTCGCTACCGAGCGCCAGCGTCACGGTGCCGCCGTCGGGCGTGTGCGCGATGGCGTTGGCGACCAGATTGGACAGCACCCGCACCAGCGCGCGGTCACTGCCGATGACCCGTACCGGCGCCTGGGGCAGCGCAGTCCGCAATGCCACCCCGGCGCGCGACGCGGTGATCCGATGAGTGTTGACGACATCGTCGATGACCTCGTCGAGCGCCACCACGTTGTAGGTCGGGGCCACGGCACCGGCGTTGATCTTCGACATCTCGAAGAGGTCATCGACCATCTCGGAGAGCCTGATCGATTCCTGCTCAATGTGTTTGGCGTGATCCCGGATCTCATCGGGCGAGAGCAGCCCGTCGGCGATCGCTTCGGAGACCGCGCGGATACCGGCCAGCGGGGTGCGCAGATCGTGGCTGACGAAGGCGACGAGCCGGCGCCGCGACTGCTCGGCGGCGCGTTCGGCTTCGTGAATCTCGCGCTCCCACACCGTACGTCGGGCCTGATAACGCGCCAGCATGACCGCGGCGGGCAGGGTCACCACCGCGACGATGATCAACACGATCGCGGTCTTCTCGAAGGTTTCGGTGATCATGAACCTGCTGGCGCCCAGTACACCGGTGAAGGTCGCCACCACCGGGATCAGGACCAGTGCGGCCATGCTGACGGCCAACGACCAGGACCGGGCGATCCGGATGATGATGGCCCCGGCCAGCACCACCGGTATCGAACAGGCCAGCGCCAGGCCCACGATCTCGACCAGGTCAGTGTTGCGCACCCGCGACTCCTTCAGCGGTGCTGCCCTGCCACAGGTATCCGCGACCCCACACCGTCTGAATCCGGTGGTGTGCTTCGAGTTTGGCGCGCAACCGTTTGACGTGGACGGTCACCGTGGACAGGTCGCCGAACTCCCAGCGCCACACATGGGTCAGCAGTTCCTCCCGGGTGAACACCACGTCGGTGTGGCTCAGGAAGAACAGCAGCAGGTCGAATTCCCGGTTGGTCAGGCCCACCGGTATGCCGCCGATCGTCACGGTCCGCGTCGCCGTCGACACCCGCAGGCCCGCCAGCGTGATGTCGGCCGGCAGCGCCCCGACCGGCGACGGTGCGCGGCGCAGCACCGAACGCACCCGCAACGCCAGCTCGCGCGGGCTGAACGGTTTCGTCAGGTAGTCGTCGGCACCGGCCTCCAGGCCGGCGATCCGGTCGTCCTCTTCGCCCAGGGCGGTCAGCAGGATCACCGGGACGCTGAAGCCGCCGGCCTGCCGCAGACCGCGACACAGTTCGAGCCCGTCCGGGCCGGGCATCATGACGTCGAGGATGGCGACGTCGACCTGGGTGCTGCTCAGCAGCCGCAACGCCTCGGTGCCGTTATCGGCGACGGCCACCGTCATACCGTCGCGTTCCAGGTAGCGGCGCACCACGTCACGGACCACGACATCGTCGTCGGCCACCAACACGTGCGCGCTCACCAGACCCACAGTAGCCCCCGGCAGCGTCGGCCAAACCTTTCTACCTGCACTGATGTCACTGTTTCGTCATGGTTGGCGCCGCGGCGCACTGCTAACGTCGGGTGCCATGGCCGACGACCGGGTGACGGTGATCCTGCCCTGCCTCGATGAGGCGGAGTCGCTGCCCGGGGTGCTGGCCCAGCTGCCCGACGGCTACCGGGCCCTCGTCGTGGACAACAACAGCACCGACGACACCGCCGCGGTCGCGCGGCGGCACGGCGCCCAGGTGGTCGCCGAACCCGTCGCCGGGTACGGCTCGGCGGTCCACGCGGGTGTGCTGGCGGCAACGACGCCCATCGTGGCCGTCATCGACGCCGACGGTTCACTGGATCCCGGAGACCTGCCCCGGCTGGTGGCGGCCCTCGACGAGCGCGGCGTCGACATGGTGGTCGGCAGGCGGCACGCGACCCCCGGTCTGAGCTGGCCCTGGCATGCCCGCCTCGGCACCGCGGCGGTGTGCTGGCGGTTGCGGCGCAAACACCGGCTCGCGGTGCACGACATCGCGCCGATGCGGGTGGTCCGGCGCGATGCGTTACTGGCCCTGGGTGTGGGTGACCGCAGGTCTGGGTACCCGCTCGAACTGCTGGTGCGCGCCGCGCAGGCAGGGTGGCGGGTCGTGGAGTTGGACGTCGACTACGGGCCCCGCAGCGGGGGCAGGTCGAAGGTCAGCGGCTCGGTACGGGGCAGTTTCACCGCCGGGGTTGATTTTTGGAAGGCGATCTCATGACGGAGGACGACTGTCGCTGTGCTGTGACGATCCTGGTGGTCGCCAAAGCGCCCGTGCCGGGCCTGGCCAAAACCCGATTGGCGGCAAGCGTCGGTGACCGGGCGGCCGCCGAGATCGCCGCGGCCGCACTGCTGGACACCCTCGATGCCGTCGCCGGCACGCCGGCGGACGCCCATGTCGTCGCCCTCACCGGAGATCTGGACCGGGCGGCGCGCTGTGACGAAATACGTTCGCGCCTGACCGATTTCACCGTTGTCACGCAGCGCGGCGACGGTTTCGCCGACCGGCTGGCGAACGCGCACACCGATGCCGCCGCGGCGGGCCTTCCGGTACTGCAGATCGGCATGGACACCCCGCAGGTCACCGCGGCGCTGCTGACGCGGTGCGCGCACACTCTGCTGGCGGGTCCCGCGGTGCTCGGGCCGGCCACCGACGGCGGCTGGTGGGCGCTCGGCGTGCACGCACCCGAACATGCGCAATGCCTGCGCACGGTGCCGATGTCGCAACCCGACACCGGTGCTGTAACGCTGGGCGCTCTGCGTGACACCGGTATAACCGTGAGCACACTTCGACAATTGCGCGATGTCGACACCATCGATGACATCGCCCCGGTTCGTGCCGAATGCGCGCCGGGCAGCCGGTTCACGCGGGCCACCGCGATGTGCGGGGTCTGAGATGTTCGGCAACCTCTACGAACGCGCACTGGACGGCGAACGGTGCTGGCTGCGCCACGACAACGGCAGCATCAACCCGCTGCCGGTGCAGAGCTGGCTGGGCGGGCCGGGCGCCGACGTCCGCTTCGACCGGGAACTGGTCGACATGTGCCACGGGCCCACCATCGACCTGGGCTGCGGCCCGGGGCGACTGGTCGTCGACCTGGTCCGCAAGGGCATCCCGGCGCTGGGGGTGGACATGTCGGCCACCGCCATCGGTCTGGCCCGGGCCAGCGGGGCGCCGGTGCTGCGACGCGACCTGTTCGATCCGCTGCCCGGCACCGGCCGGTGGCAGACCGTGCTGCTCGCCGACGGCAATGTCGGACTGGGCGGCGATCCGTGGCGGGTGCTGCGCCGGGCTGCCGAACTGCTGGGCAACGGCGGCCGCTGTCTGGCTGAATTCGACACCACCACAGCAGGTGTCACCGTCGACTGGGTGCGTCTGGAGTCCGGGGAGACCATCGGGCCGTGGTTCCGCTGGGCGTCGGTCGGTATCGACTGTGCCGCGACGCTGGCCGGTGAGGTCGGCCTGGCGATGTCCGAGGTGAAGCATATCGGCGATCGTGTGGTCGCGACATTGGCAGCGGCGTGAGCGCGCCGGCTCGACAGTCCCTGCGCGGCACCGCCGTCACCGTTCGGGTCGGCCGGTGGCTCGGCGTCGCGGTTGCGGTGTGTTTCACGACCGGGCTGTTCAGTCATTTCATCCAGCATCCGCAGCCGTGGTTCTTCTGGCCCACCAGGCCGGTGGGGTTGTACCGCTTCACCCAGGGCCTGCACGTGGTCTCCGGTATCGCGGCGATCCCGCTGCTGGTGGTCAAGCTGTGGTCGGTGTGGCCCAAACTCTTCGCCCGACCGGTGCTCGGTGGACCGGTCCGCATGCTGGAGCGCGGGTCGATCCTGGTGCTGGTGGCGTCGATGATCTTTCAGCTCTCCACCGGGCTGCTCAACATCGCCCAGTGGTATGTCTTTGGATTCTTCTTCACCACAGTGCATTACGCGATGGCTTATGTGGCAATCGGTGCGGTGCTGGTGCACATCGCGGTCAAGCTGCCGGTCATCCGGCGCGCCCTCGGCGAACCCCTCGGCGATCCGGTGTTCCTCGGGCCGTCGCGCCGGACCGTGCTGCGCGGCACCGGGCTGGCGGTCGCGCTGGCCACCGCGGTCACCGCGGGGCAGACGGTTCCGCTGCTGCGCCGCGTCTCGGTGTTGGCGCCGCGTTCCGGGCAAGGCCCGCAAGGTGTTCCGGTCAACCGCAGTGCGGTGGCGGCCGGCGTGCTGGGCAGCGCGCGTTCCCCTGACTACCGGCTGACGGTCGCCAATGGTGCGGTGACGCGCAGTTTCACCGTCGCCGAGCTCGCAGCCCTGGCGCAGACGACCCACCGACTGCCGATCGCCTGCGTCGAGGGATGGAGCGCCGACGCCGACTGGACCGGTGTTGTGCTGGCCGACCTGCTGGACACCGTCGGCGGTAGCGGGGATGCCGACGTCCGGATGGTCTCGCTGGAGCCCCCCGGGCCGTATTCGCGCACCGTGCTGCCGGCCCGGCACGCCCGCGACAGCCAGACCCTGATAGCGCTGAAACTCAACGGCCAGACCCTCGACCTCGACCACGGCTACCCGTGCCGGCTCATCGCGCCCACCAGACCCGGTGTGCTGCAAACGAAATGGCTGACGCGGATCGAGGTCGTCACGTGAACGTGATCCGCGCGATGCTGATACTGGCGGGTCTGGCGCTCGGCTCTTATGGTGCGGTGCTGCTCTTGGACAACCCACCGGTGATCCTGCTGCGGATCGCGATCTGGGCCGGCGCCGGGGTGCTGCTGCATGATTTCGTCTTCGCTCCGATCAGCGCGGCCCTCGGCTGGGCGGGTACCCGGCTGATCCCCGCGCCGCTGCGGGTGCCGGTCGGCGTCGCCGCCCTGACCGTCGCGGTACTGGGTCTGTTGGCCATCCCGGTGTACGACAAGCCCGGATTTCATCGCGACAACCTGACAGTGCTGGACCGCGATTACCACCAGGGTCTGCTGCTGGCCGTCGGTGCCGTCGGCGTGGCGCTGCTGTGCCACGTGTTGGCCGCGCGACTGCTACCAGTTCGTCAGGATGAAATGGTTGATCAGCAGGGCCCCGGCGATGTTGACCGCCAGCCACCAGCGGTGTGAGCGCGGCGGCAGCAGCGCGGGCGCGGCCGTGAGCCAGATCGTGAACGGTAGCCAGATCCGTTCCACCTCGGCCTTACTCAGCATCGACAGGTCAGCGGCCAGGATCGCCGTCAGCGCGGCCAGGATCAGCAGATGCAGACCGGAGCGGGCGCGGATCGCCGACAGGTCGAAGACCCGGCTCAGGCCCGCCACACTACCCAGCCCGATGGCGCAGACCACCGAGGCCAGGTTTGCCCAGCTCCAGTATTGGAACGGCCGGTTCATCGCGATGCCCTGCCAGTAGCGCAGCTGCACGGCGTGATAGCCGTCGACCCAGAAGAAGCCCGCCCACCAGAACACGGCCGCCACCGCCAGCGCGGCCAGCACGGCGATCAGCAGCACGCGCAGCGCGGTGCGCACATCGGCGGCGCAGCACAGCACCGCCACCGCCAATAGTGCGATCAGGCCCAGGCCGTAGTTCAGGAACACACCCCAGCCCAGCAGCAGTCCCGCCACCGCGGCCGTCGGCGCCGGGAAGCGGACGCGGTCCCGGACCGCCAGAGCCAGCAGCGCCAGGCCCCAGGCCGCCACACCCGCAAAATATCCGTCGGCCGACACCGCGACCCAGATGGCCGTCGGTGCCACCGACACGAACGGCGCCGCCCGGCGCGCGGTGTCCTCGTCGGCCAGCGCACGGATGGTGATGAGGACGGCGGCGGCCGCACTCGAGCCGATCAGCAGGACGAAGCCGGCCGCCCACGCGCCGCCGCCCAACCCGATGCGGTCGAGCCACACGAAGGTCAGCAGTGCGCCGGGCGGGTGCCCCGACACGTGGGTTATCCACGAATCGGGCTGAAAGTCCGGTATCCGCCGGGCGAAGGTACGCAACGCCTCCGGGATATCGGTGACGGTCGGCACCTGCCGCAGGTATTCGTGGGTGGCGGTCAGCCGGTTGGCGAAGCCGCGGTGCCAGCCGTCGATCATCGCCAGGGAGAACGCCCACGCCGCCGATACCGCCCACGCCGTCAGCGTCAGTGCCCGCCAGCCCAGCCGCTGCGCCAGCCCGGGTCCCCAGAGCACCGCCGCGACCCCGATGAGGATCGCCGGGACGGTGCCCCAGCCGACGTGGGCGTTCCACCACCCGAAGATGGGGGCGGTCTGGGCCAGATCGTGGATCTCGCGTGCGGTGCTGTTGATCAGCGGAGTGACAATGCCCAGGTCCAGGTGCGGCACCACGAACGCGGCCACCACCAGCAGTACCGCCAGGGTGACGGCGACGGCTTCGCGGCGGGCAGATCTCATCACCGCCACTGTATGGCGACAGGTCCTCCTGGTGAGGAGGCAGCTCCTGACGATTCGGTGACGTGTTCGCCGGCGGTGCCGCCGCGTCGTAGGACACTGACTGCCATGTCGCCTCCCTCCGAGCCCGGTCCCGATCACTCGCTGCGCCGGGTGGCCGAACTGTCGGCGCCCATCGGTCTGGCGTTCATCCCGCTCGGGATGGCGTTGGGGCTGTTGGTGGTGCACGCCGGTCTGGCGTGGTGGTGGGCCCCGGTGTTCGCCGCGGTGATCTACGCCGGCTCGCTGGAGTTCCTGATGGTCGGGTTGGCCGCCGCGGCCGCACCGGTGGCCGCCGTGGCGCTGACGACGTTCATCGTCAACTCGCGGCATATGTTCTACGCGTTGTCGTTTCCGTTGCATCGGGTCGACGGTGTGCTCGCCAAGGCCTACAGCACCTACACGCTCTCGGACGAGGCGTACGCCGTGGCGGTCAGTCCGGAGGCGCAGGGCTGGACCACTCGCCCGATCCTGTTGATGCAGGCCTGTTTTCATGGTCTGTGGGTTGTCGGCGCGACGCTGGGAGGCCTGGTGGGTGAGGCGTTGCCGATAGAGAGACTCAAGGGACTGGACTTCGCGCTGACGGCGCTTTTCATCGTATTGGCGATCGACGCCTACCGGCAGCGCCCCGACCGGCTGACGTTGGTGATCGCAGTGGCGTGCGCGGTCGGCGGTTGGCTGGTGGCGCCGGGGCAGCTGCTGGTGTGCGCGTTCGCCGCTTTCACCGCAATACTGCTGGTGCGCTTGGTCATCGAACGGCGCGGCGATGGGATCTGACGGCTACATCGCACTACTGGTCGTCGTCGCGGCCGCGGTGACCTGGGCGGTACGAGCGCTGCCGTTCGCGGTGCTCGCACCGATGCGGCACAGCACGGCGGTGCGGTATCTGAGCGTGCACATGCCCGTCGGGGTGATGGTCATGCTGATGATCTACACCCTGCACGGGGCGCCGAGCGGTACTGCGCGCCAGCTGCTCTGGCTGGTCGTCGGAGTGCTGCTGACCGCCGGGCTGCATGTGTGGCGGGGGCAGGCGATGCTGTCCATCCTGGTCGGCACCGGGGCCTATGTGACCCTGATGTCGGTATGGCCCTGACCCACCCCTCTCCCTTCTTTCCTTCTCTTGCCGCGAGCGTGCGTGTCCCCGCCAGACACGCCGCCGAGTTCGCGTGCTCTGCGCACGCTCGTGCCCGGTCAGTACAGCTGGCTGCGCATGTTCTCCTCGTCGAACTGGCGTTCCAGATCGGCAAGGCTCATGCCCTTGAGGACCGCATGCGCCATCTGGGCGACGCTGGGCAGCGCGGTGGGATTCCAGCTCTCCGGCTTCCAGGCATCCGAACGCAGAAAAGCCTTGGCGCAGTGGAAGAAAACCTCCTCCACGCTGATCTCCAGCGCCAGGATCGGTCGCTTACCCGCCACCGCCATGGCGTCGAAGTAGTCGGCGTCGGCGATGATCTTCGCGCTGCCGTTGATCCGCAGGGTGTCACCGCGTCCGGGTATCAGGAACAGCGTCCCGACGCGCGGTCGCTGCAGGACGTTGAGATAGCCGTCGACGCGTTTGTTGCCGGGGCGTTCCGGGATCGCGATGGTGACATCGTCGATGAGGTGGACGAAACCCGGCGGATCGCCTTTGGGCGAGACGTCGACGTTACCGTCGGCGTCGAAGGTGGCGACGAACCCGAGCGGTGAGTGGGCCAGCCAGTCCTGATGGATGGGTGCCAGCCTGGTGCCCACCTTCTTGGCGACGCCCTCGGAGGGCTCGCCGACGATGGCGCGCAGCTCGCTGACCGTATTCACTTCGCGGCGCATCACCCCATCATGCCCGGCGCCGACGGCGCGGTGGCGTGTCCCTGCGGCCACGAGGGTGCGCAGATTACGAGATGTTCGCGGCGTGTCGAGCGGGGACACGCACGCTCGCGGCAAGAAAGGGAAGGGGGAGGGCTCAGGTGAAGCGGGTCGTCAGGGCGCGGCGGTCGATCTTGCCGATACCGCGGCGAGGCAGCTCGTCGACGACGTGGATCTCGCGCGGCGCCGCGGTGGCGGGCAGTGACTGTCCGACGTGGTCACGCAGTTCGGCCAGCGCCGGCGCGGGCACCCCCGGTGTCAGCACCAGCGCCGCAACCACGCGTTGACCGAGGCGGTCGTCGGCGACACCGAAGACGGCGCATTCGCCGACCGCCGGATGGGTGGCCAGCGCGGCCTCCACCAGCTGCGGCAGCACCGTGAGTCCGCCGGTGCTGATCGCATCGTCGACGCGGCCCAGGATCTGCAGTACGCCGGAATCATCGAGCCTGCCGACGTCATCGGTGACGAACCAGCCGGGCTCGGCGAACGGATCCGGTTGTGGCACATTGCGATAACCGTTGGCCAGGGTTGCACCGCCCAGCACCACCCGGCCGCCGGCCTCGTCGTCGATACGCACCGCGACACCGTCGAGCGGTATCCCGTCGTAGACGCAACCGCCTGCGGTTTCGCTCATCCCGTAGGTGCGCACCACCGTGATGCCGGCCGCGGCGGCACGCTGCAGAACCGGCAGGGGAGCGGGCCCGCCGCCGAGCAGGACGGCGTCGAGTTCGGCCAGCGCCGCCGTCGCGGCCGCATCGCCCAGTGCTTTGGCCAGCTGCGCCGCCACCAGTGACGCATACCGGCGGCCGGAGCCCATCGCCGCGACCGCGCCGGGCAGGTCGGCCGGATCGAAACCGTTCGACACGTCGAGTTCGATCGGCACCGTCCCGGCCTGCACGCTGCGGACCAGCACCTGCAACCCGGCGATGTGATAGGCCGGTAGCGCCAGCAGCCAGGTGCCGGGGCCGTCGAGCCGGTCATGGGTGGCCGAAGCGCTGGCGATCAGAGCCGGCGCCGAAAGCACTGCGCCCTTGGGTATGCCGGTGGTCCCCGATGTCGCGACCACCAGGGCGGTATCGTCGTCGATCTCCTCGCCGACCCGCAAAGATGTTGTGAGCAGGTCTGATTGGCGAAAGTCGGCGCCGGGCATCGGCAGTACCGGACCACTGCGGCCGTCGAGCAGCGCTTCGATGGCGGGCAGCATCGACAGGGCCGACGGGCCGGGTGGGACGACGAGTGCGCGCAGCGTGGCTATTCGCCGGCTCCGTTACTTGAGGAGGATTCGTCCCGCGGATCGTCGAGGGGCCAGCCCTTCGCGGCCAGACGTTCCCGCACCCGTTCGACATCGTCGGAGGTGGGAAGTTCGTCGGTGATCCGGATGATCTCGGCGGCGATGTCGATCTCGTCGAAGTCGGGTCGGCTCATCAGCTCCCGGGCGACGGCCTTGACCTCGTCGGCGGTCAGGCGGCGGGACAACAGCGCCAGCAGCGGCAGGTAGTCGTTCTGCGGAACACCATCGGGATAGCCGGCGCGCAACCACGACACGATGGTGTTGAGGAATCGGTTCACGATTGGATCCTCCACCCTCGACCCGGCCCCCCGGCCGGCTCGTATATGACGACGAGTTGATCGTAATGGCACCGCACTCGCGGGTGCTCACGCACCGCTGCGGGCCGCGGTGAGCAAACACTGCGGTGCCGCAATGTGAACAGCAGATGAACTCATTGCGCCGACCGATGAACTGCCTGCTCAACGCACAGGTTTTACCCTAAGCGTAGTTAGGTAAAACCCATCGATTAGCCCCAGAATTAGCGCCATGAGCGCAGAGATGATCATCCTGGTGCTGCTGATCGGAACAGCACTGGCTTTCGACTTCACCAACGGATTCCACGACACCGGAAACGCGATGGCGACCTCGATCGCCACCGGTGCGCTGAAGCCGAAGGTCGCGGTGCTGCTGGCCGGCGTCCTCAACCTCGTCGGCGCATTCCTCTCGGTCGAGGTCGCCGTCACCGTCACCACCTCGGTGCTCAAGGTGCAGGACGCCAAAACCGGGCACCTGCTCTCGGGTATCGACGCCTCGATGGGTCTGACCATCATCTTCGCCGGCCTGATCGGCGGCATCCTCTGGAACCTGCTCACCTGGCTGTTCGGCATCCCGTCCAGCTCCTCGCATGCGCTGTTCGGTGGGCTCATCGGTGCCGGCCTGGCCGCTCTGGGTATGTCCGGGGTGAACTGGTCCGGCGTCATCCAGAAGGTGCTCATCCCGGCGCTGGCCGCTCCCTTCATCGCCGGCCTGGTCGCGGCCTGCGGCACCTGGCTGGTCTACCGGATCAGCCGCAACGTGGTGAAGAAGCGTCGCGAGGACGGCTTCCGCTGGGGCCAGATCGCGACGGCCTCGCTGGTCGCGCTGTCGCACGGCACCAACGACGCGCAGAAGACGATGGGCGTCATCGCACTGGCCCTGATCACCACCGGTCACCTGACCGGCGATGTGAAGAAGGACGGCCTGCCGTTCTGGATCATCTTCAGCTGCGCACTGGCGATCGGCCTCGGCACCTACATCGGTGGCTGGCGCGTGATCCGCACGCTGGGCAAGGGTTTGGTCGAGATCGAGTCGCCGCAGGGCCTGGCCGCCGAAGCTTCCTCGGCCGCCATCATCCTGAGCTCCAGCGCCGCCGGTATGGCGCTGTCCACCACCCACGTCGCCACCGGCTCGATCCTCGGTAGCGGTGTCGGCAAGCCGGGTGCGGAGGTCCGCTGGGCCGTCGCCGGCCGGATGGCCATGGCCTGGCTCATCACGTTGCCCGCCGCCGGCATCGTCGGTGCCCTGTCGTACTGGCTGTCCTACGGACTGAAGTCCGCGACCGGTTCGCAGCTGGTGGGCGACGGTGTCATCTTCCTGATCCTGGTCGGGCTGTCGGGCTACATGTACTGGCGCGCCCAGCAGCAGAAGGTGGACCACAGCAACGTCAACGCCGATTGGGACGAGTCGACGAACTCCGTGGTTCCCGCCGAGGTGCGTGAGTCCAAGGTGGCCAAGCCCACCGCGTCGGTCTGATCCCGATCAACTCCTGACGACGATAAGGAACTTACGAAGATGCATTACCTAGAAGCGATTCTCAAGGTGCTCGCCGTGGGACTGATCCTCGGTGCCGGGCTGCCCGCGGTGTTCGCGGTCGGATTGGTCGCCTTCTCCAAGGGTGCCGGCGGCGCGGACGCCGACGGCACCACCACCGCACCGAACCCGGCGCTCAAAGCCGTGGGGCTGCTGCTCTTCACACTGGTCGCCGCCGTCATCGTGATCGCGATCCTCTACATCACCAAGGCGACCATCATTCACCACTTCGGCTTCAATCCCGTTCCCTTCCTTCCCAAGTGAGCTGAGAGATGACGCAAAATCAGAGCGCACTCGATCCGATCCTGAACTGGCTGCACGAGGGTTACCCGCAGGGTGTTCCGCCCAAGGACTACTTCCCGCTGCTGGCCTTGCTGGCCCGCACCCTGACCGAGGACGAAGTGGTTCAGGCCACCTGGGCGCTGCTGCGTCAGGGTGATCCGGACAGCCCGGTCAGCGCCGAGCAGATCCGGGATGCCATTCGCGAGGTTGCCGAGAAGGAACCCAATCCCGAAGAGATGCACCAGGTTGCGGCGCGGCTGGCGTCAGTGGGTTGGCCGCTGGCCGGCCCCGTCCGCTAGCTGCTAGTCCCGATTGTCGCGGCGCAGCGGATGATCCTCGGGTACCTGCACGAAGATCAGCGTGACGCCGTCCGGATCGCTGACGTGCATCTCGTGTAACCCCCATGGCTCGCGACGGGCCGGCCGGGCGATGACCACGCCGCGGGATTCCAATTCGGTTTGGATGGCGTAGATATCGCGTACCTGAAGCCAGAGCGCGCCGGGGAAGGGCGGGCTGCCCGCGGCGGGGGTGCCGTGGCCGGCCAGCTCGATGACGGATTGTCCGGCGAAGAATTCGGTGCCACCGGCATACTCCCGGGCGATCGCCAACCCGATCTCGTCGCGGTAGAAACGCACCGACCGCTGGTAGTCGCGTGGCCGGAACAACATCCGGCTGGCCAGTACCTCCATCTCACCCACCCTTGTCCGCGAGCGCGCGTGTCCCCGCACCGACACGCCGCACCTCGACGTCTTTTGTGCACGCTCGCAGCGCCGCCCGGGTCATGCCGGTGATTGCGCCGCGGCCTTGTACCCGTGGACCGCCATCGGCCCGAACACCGCGACCAGCCCGACGGTCCACGTCAGCGTCTGGACCAGCGGCCACAGGATGGCACCGCCGTCGGCCAGGCCACGCATCAGTTCGATGGCCGGCGACATCGGCTGCGCCCGGACCAGCGGCTGCAACCAGTTCGGGAACACGTCGATGGGCACCATGCCGGTGTTGAAGAACAGCAGCAGGAAGCACAGGGTGGACAACCCGGTGATGATGTTCTTGCCCTTCGCCCGCACCGCGAGCGCGACGATGACGCTGGTGAATCCCAGCACCGAGACGACCGGGACGAAGACGAATGCCACCGCCTCCGCCAAGCCGGTGTTGATCCGAAAACCCATCAGGACGCCCACGATCACGATGGCGCTCGACCCGACCAACGCCCGCACGGCTTCGGCGAGCAACCGTCCGGTCAGTGCACTTGCACGGTGCACCGGCAGGACCCACAACCGGCTCAACAAGCCGGCGGCGCGCTCGTCGGGGATGGCGGCGCCGGTACCGATCGCCCCGAACAGCGCACCGGCTATCGCACACATCGGCACCAAGCCGTAGAGGCTGTCGTCGCCGGTGAGCTCGAGCAGCGATTTGCCGATCACCCACTTGTAGACGATCAGCAGGAAGGTCGGGAAGATCAGCGATTGCACCAGCACCACCGGCTCGCGCGTCCAGCGCAGCAGCAGCCGCCGGGCCTGTATCAGGGTCTCGCCGCGCAGCGAGCTGTACAGGATGGAATGCCTGCTGGTCATCGGGTCCGCCGCTGCATCCGGATGGCGATCACGCCGAATGTCACCAACATCCCGACGCACCACGCCATGCTGATCGCGAGGTTCTCATACCGCCCGTCGGCCAGGGCCCGCAGTGTCGCCGAGATCTGTGACACCGGCTGGTAGCGCACGAAATCGCCCAGCCAGTCCGGGAATGCCGACGCCGGGGCGATGCCGGTGGACAGCATCACCAACAGCAGCTGCGGCACCAGCAGGGACTGGCTGGCCTGCTCGGCGGTCTTGGCGCCGGCGCCCATCGCGTCGGCACCCAGGGACAACGCCAGCGACAGCAGCAGCGCGATCGCCAGGAATGCCAACGATTGTGGGTAGCTGCCGTAGAACCGGAAGCCGAACAGTCCGCCGACCAGGATCGCCGCCGCCAACGCCGCGAGCGCCCGGATCAGCGCCGCCAGCATCCGGGCGGTGACCGGTACCAGCGAGCGGACCGGCAGGCTGCGCAACCGGACTCCCATGCCGGACAACGAATCCCGCGCCGATCGGTCGGCCGTCGTCATGGCGGTGAAGATCATCGCCTGCACCACGATCACCGGCAGGATGTACTGCGCGTACGGCACGCCACCGGTGTCGATGACATTGCGCAGGGTCAGGTTGAAGCAGAGGAAGAAGCCGATCGGGCCGGCGACCGCGAAGATCAGGTCACCGTCGCGCAGCGTGCCGAGCATCGACCGTCGGGTCAACGCCGTCAGGGCGCTCACCGATCTGCGCTTCCCGACGCCGACTGTCCGGTCAGGCTCAGGAACACCTCGTCGAGCGACGGTTTACGCAACGAGATATCGCTGATCGGTAGCTGCAGCGGCTCGATGCGCCGGAACACCTCGCCCAGGGTTGCCAGCCCGTCGGGCGCCGGTACCGAAACCGAACCGCCCTCGGGATCGGTGTCGACACCGGGTAATCCGAGCAGGGCTTCGCAGATCGCCGGCAGATCCCGGCCGTAGAGCGGTGTCACCTGGCAGTAGCTGGATCCGACCTTGCGTTTGAGTTCGTCGGGGGTGCCTTCGGCGATCACGGTGCCGGAGTCGATGACGACGATGCTGTCGGCCAGCGCGTCGGCTTCCTCGAGGTACTGCGTGGTGAGCAGCACGCTGATGCCCTGTTCGGTGAGCGTGGCGACCAATGACCACACATCGCGACGGCTGCGTGGGTCCAGGCCGGTGGTCGGTTCGTCGAGGAACACCACCTTCGGCGGCACCACCAGCCCGCAGGCGATGTCGACACGCCGGCGCATACCACCGGAGTAGGTCGACACCCGCCGGTTGCCGGCGTCGGTCAGGTCGAATCGGGCCAGGAGCTCGTCGGCCCGGATCTGTGCCGCGGGTCCGCTCATCCCACGCAGCTGCCCGAACAGCACCAGATTCTCGAATCCGGTGAGCAGTTCGTCGACGGCGGCGTACTGCCCGGTGAGTCCGATCGATTCACGGACCTGGTGGGCCTGTTTGACGACGTCGAAACCGGCCACCCGGGCGTGCCCCAGGGTGGGCCGGATCAGGGTGGACAGAATGTTGATCGAGGTGGTCTTACCGGACCCGTTGGGGCCGAGCAATCCGACCACCGACCCGAGCGGGACCGAGAAGCTGACCCCGGCCAGTGCGCGTTTGGGCCCGAACGTCTTGTGGACGTCGTCGAGCTCAAGGGCGCAATCGACCATGGGGAAAGTATGGCATGCCTACCCTTACCGAGTCCGCGAGCTAGCGGGCCTGACGCTTCATCAGGCTGTTGATCATTCCGGGGGCGACGACGTCGACGGCGCGTGAGGTCACCGCGATGCGCGGGGCGATGCGCACCGGCCGGGTGCGTGCCGCGGTGAGCATCCAGTCGGCGGCTTCCTCGGAGCTCAACGCGGGCAGTCCGTCGTAGGCGCGGGTCGGCGCGATCATCGGCGTGGCCACCAGCGGGTAGTACAGCGTGGTGGCGTGCACACCCTTGGCCGACCATTCGGTATCGATGACTCGGCTCACCGAGGCCAGCGCCGCCTTGGAGGCGTTGTAGACCGCGAAAAGCGGTGCGGCCTCGTTCATCACGCCCCAGGTGGCGACGTTGATGATGTGACCGTCGCCGCGTTCGAGCATCGCCGGGCCGAAGGCGCGGACCAGGCGCAGTGGTGAGTAGTAGTTCAGCGTCATGGTGCGTTCGACGTCATGCCAGCGGTCGAGTGACTCGGCGAGCGGCCTACGGATCGACCTGCCAGCGTTGTTGATCAAGATATCAACGGGCCCAACAGTTTCCGCAAGTTCATCGATGGCGTCGAGGTCAGCGAGATCGCACGGCACCGCCTGTGCGCTACCGCCGGCGTCGGCGATGCGCCCGGCCAGTGCGGCCAGCAGATCACCGCGACGGGCCACCGCGATGACGTGCGCGCCGGCCGCGGCGAACTTCTCGGCGGCTGCCTCACCGATACCCGAGGAGGCGCCGGTCAGCAACACGCGCTTGCCGGCCAGGTCGATATTGGTGCCGGTGGGCAGGCTCAGCGGCGGCCGCATCCCGGCCAGCGCGATCATGTCGGTCAGTCGGCGCAGCGGGCTTTTGCTCACAGCTGCGGAGTCTACTTCCGTGATCTCGGCGCGGTTTGCGGCGCTGATTGACGGAAACCGCGCCGAAATCCCTAGAAGTAGCGGGGGAACGGGCTCCAGTCGGGGTCGCGCTTCTCCAGGAACGCGTCCCGGCCTTCGACAGCCTCGTCGGTCATATAGGCCAGCCGGGTCGCTTCGCCGGCGAACAGCTGCTGGCCGACCAGACCGTCGTCGAGCAGATTGAACGCATACTTCAGCATGCGTTGGGCCTGAGGCGATTTGGCGTTGATCGCAGCCGCCCACTCCAACCCGACGGTCTCCAGATCCGCGTGGTCGACGACCTCGTTGACCGCCCCCATGTGATGCATCTGCTCGGCGGTGTACGCCCTGCCCAGGAAGAAGATCTCCCTGGCGAACTTCTGGCCCACCATCTTGGCCAGATAGGCGCTGCCGTAACCACCGTCGAAGCTGCCGACATCGGCATCGGTCTGCTTGAAGCGGGCGTGCTCGCGGCTGGCCAGCGTCAGATCGCACACCACGTGCAGGCTGTGCCCGCCGCCGGCGGCCCAGCCGTTGACCAGGCAGATGACAGGTTTGGGCATGAACCGGATCAGCCGCTGCACCTCCAGGATGTGCAGCCGGCCGGCCTGCGCGGCGTCGACGGTATCGGCGGTCTCACCGCTGGCGTACTGGTAACCGCTGCGGCCCCGGATCCGCTGGTCGCCACCCGAGCAGAACGCCCAGCCGCCGTCCTTCGGGGATGGTCCGTTACCGGTCAGCAGCACGACCCCGACGTCCGAGGACATCCGAGCGTGATCGAGTGCGCGGTAGAGCTCGTCGACCGAATGCGGCCGGAACGCGTTGCGCACCTCCGGCCGGTTGAACGCCACCCGCACCGTCGGCTGCGGTCGTCCGTCGACGACGTGCCGGTGGTAGGTGATATCGGTCAGATCGGCGAAGCCATCGACGGGCCGCCACACGCTGGGGTCGAACGGATTGTCGGTCACGGGTTCAGACGGTAGTCGGGTCGAAACGGAACACCGCACACCGTCCGGCCAATGCCTCGAATTCCTCGGGTGTGGGGTCCTGGGACACCAGTCCGGCGTTCTTCATGAAGCTCACGCCGGTGGGTACCAGAACCGGGAACTGCCGCAGCAACGGCCGGGCCTGCTCGACTGGCACCTCGACCATCGTCACCTGTTCCGAGCGCCTGCCCTGCGTGACGGTTGCCGCCGGGTTGGCCTGCAAATTGCGCACCCAGTCCGCACCGGGGAAACCGCCGACGACATAACGCTGCCCGTCGACGACCATCGGGGTGATCGGCGTGGAACGTGGCTGACCGGACTTACGGCCGGTCACGGTGAGAACGACCGGGCCGTCCTTGCCGGAGAGCGGGATTCCGAGTTTGAGCAATGCCATGAAGAGCTTGTTCATCGGCTTGAGCCACCATGGCGGGCGGATACGTTCGACCATGGTTTCCAGGTTAGGCGCGATACCGGACCGGCTCGCTAGATCGTCAGGCCGAACTGTCGCAATCCGCGCAGCAGACCGTCGGGCCGCTGCGCGGTCGGCAGCGGATCGACCAGCACGAAACCGCAACCCAGTTCACGGGCGCCACCGTCGGCTTCCTCGCTGTCGCCGACCATCACCGCGTCGGCGGCGGCGACACCGAGCCGGTCCAGTGCGGTGTTGAAGATCTCCGGATTCGGTTTGACCGCACCGACTTCGAAGGACAGCACGAATTCGTCGACATAGCGGTCGATGCCCAGCGTCGCGAACGCCGGCCGCAGGTCGAACGCGATATTGGACACCACCGCGATGCGAACGCCTTGGGCGGACAGTCCGGCCAGCACCTCGGCGGTGTCGGGGTAGGGCGTCCACGATGCCGGGTCGATCAGCCGGTCGTAGAGTGCCGTGGCGTGCTGATCGGCGACACCGGATTCGCGCAGTACGTGCAGGTAGGCCTCGCGGTGCAGATGCGGGGCCAGATCACGGTTGACCCAGGCGTGGTATTCGTCGGGACCCATGTCGACCGAGGCCCCCGTCGGTGCGGTCATCCGCCGCATCAACTCGGCCTGCACATGCCCGTCGACCGCGCGGTTGTCGATCGCCATACCCTCGAACCAGCTGTCGTCCTCCTCCAGCCGGAACAGCGTGCCGGAGTAGTCGAACAGGGCGGCGCGAAGCGATGGCACTAGATCATCCTGCCATCACCGGATTTTGACGGGTGTGGTTGGGAGTTGCCGATACCGGCCAGCCGTCAAGCACGGCCGCACCCAGTCAGGACGTCGCGAAGGCGATCGTCGCCATTCCGGCCGGCAAGGCCCGGCCCTCGGTGAGCGGGGGTCTGGGCCGCCGATCTCCCGACGCCGTGCTGAACGCCCGCGGCACGAAGATGGGGAGCGATGCCCCATGTGCCCGGCGGCTTCGTTCGCCAAGGTTGGCGCCATGAAAAGATTCACGACTCCACGAGAAGCAGCCCTCCACATGCAGACCAACGCGGTCCTCTGGCCCGGTGACGACGAGCGGTTCGCCGGCTACGGCGTCATGGGCGTGCCGTTCGCCAGCGGGCACTACCTGGCGCTCCGCGATATCACCGCGACGTCGATCGGCCACGGCTATCGAACCGTCTGACACTGCACACCGGAAGGGCAGTGGACGTTCATCGCGGACGCTCCCGCCGAACGCAGCTGCGCCAGGTATTTCGCGTCGGGCACGGCCAACACGGTCTACGGCGATGTCGATATCAGTTGGGATGGTCCGTTCTCACTGCGGGTGGTCATCCCCGACCTGCTGGAGTGGCGGATGGAATTGACGACCACACCGGCGACTGCCCTGATGTCCGCCATCGGTGGCAGGCTACCGACGGCCGCATGGCGCAGCGACCGGCTCCGTAGGGCGATCTCGCTGCTGGCCGGACCGGTCCTGCGGGCCGGACGCCTCGGACTGGCCGGTTCGGCCCTCAACGGTCAGTCATTCGCTGCGGCACCACGACTGATCTGGGCGGTGTCCAGTAGCAGCGCTGTCCTGCGCGGCGTCGACCTCGGTGCCGCTGCGCCCCTGCCCGAGCAGCGCCGTCTCGGCGATTTCAGGCTGCCGCAGCGGGGGATGTTCGCGGTCGCGAACGCCGCGTTCGACCCGGGGCCGTCATTGGAGCAGTCCGAGCTCGCGAGCCCGCCGCGCGGCGTCGCGGCGGGTGGAAACCTGTAGTTTGGTCAGCACCGCCGACACGTGGTGGTCGACGGTCTTGATTGACAGGTAAAGCCGTTGGGCCAGTTCGGCATTGGTCAACCCCTCACCGATCAGCTGGAGCACTTCCAACTGTCTGGTCGTCAGTCCCGCGGAATTGGCCAGTGTCGTCGACCGCCGCTTGGCCGGCACCGCAGTCAACCCCGTCGATCTGAGGTCGCGGCGCAGTTTGGCCGCGACGGCTGCGGCGCCGAGCCGGTCCAGGGTCTCGAGTCCGGTGCGGGCCAGACCGACGTCACCGGAGTCGACCAGCGCCAGTGCTGCCTCGTAAGGCGTTGAAAGCCTGGTGAATTCGCTGGCGGCGCCTTCGAAATTGCCCTCGAGCAGCAGGCGGTACGGTTCGGCGACGCCCTCGGCCAGTGCTTCGGATTCGAAGGTGGGATCCAGTCGGTGCAGCCACACCGCCAGGTCCCCACGGGCCCATTCCAGCCCGTCGGCCGGCGTGGTGGACAGCAACCGCCTGCACGCGTCCAGCCGATCGTCGCGGATGCCACTGAACCAGGCCCGTTCGGCGACCGCGGCGGCCGCCGGCAGCACCCGCAGCGGTTCGCCGAATCGGTGGGCCAGCTGCCAGGCCTTATCGATCCCGTCGGCTCCTTCACCGTCGCGCCGCAGCGACACCAGCGACCGGACCAGCAGCGGCCAGGTCCGCGCCAGCGGGGCACTGGGGCCGGCGAGGACGTCATCGGCGTCGACGAGAGCCTGGTCCCAGTCGCCGGTGAGAAGTCCGAGCCTGCCGCGGGATCCGACCTGCCAGACCCGGCAGATCGGCAGGTCGCGTTCCACCGAGAGGGGAATGACGACGTCGAACAACTCGGCCGCCTGATCGAAGCGGCGCTGTTCGACATCGGCGTAGACCAGGTTGCTGTAGGCGCTGGAGTAGATCTCGTCGTAATGCTCGGGAGCCGACCGGACCATCGTCAACAGTGCTTCCCTGGCGTGGTCGTGCCCGGTGTATACGTTGCAACAGCCTTCGATCAGATTGAGCCTGACGTCGAGTGTCGGATCGTGGGCCCGGCCGGCGATCTCACGGCCCTGGGCGATCAATGTTGCCGCCTGACCGAAATCCGCAGCCTGCATGGCCAAGGTGGCCTGCGTCGCGAACGCGTGGCCGAGTAACGGCAGTCCGGCCGGGCTATTCTGTTCCGACTTCTCGCCGAGCGCTGAAATAACCTGGGCGGCGTGATGTTCGGCGACCGAACGATTCGCGTTGTAGTGTTCGTAGACCGCCAGCGCATGATGATTGGCGCTCACTCCCACGATGTCGCCGACCTGGTCGCGGAGCTGCATGGCCCGCTCACACGATGCGATCGCGTCAGTCAGCCGATCGGTCAGGTAGTACTCCTCGGCGAGCCGCTCCAGCAACTCGGCTTCGCCGGCCGGCGTGAGGAGGCCGCCCCGATCGAGGGCGATGCGGTAGAACTCGGTCGCCTGCGTGTGTGCGCCCGATCGGGCCGCGGCTCGGCCCGCGTCGGAGGCGGCGGCTACCACTCGCTCGCGATCGGCCGCGCCGAGCGCATGGTGGGTGACGACCGCGGGCTCGTCGCGGGCCGCCGCGTCATAGGCATCGATCATGCGGCGGTGCAGACCTGGCTCTGCGCCCAGCGGAATCACACTGGCCACCGCCAGCCGGCACAGATCGTGTCGGAACGCCAGTCCGCGGGAACTGCGACGAATCAGTTTGGCCTCGTCGAGGGAACGTAGGCTCTCGACGCTGACGCCCAGATGGGGCAGCAGCTCATCGGGAATGGCACCCGGTGCGCACGCCAGCAGGTGCAGCACATCCCACTCGGGCACATCAAGACCCACAGTGCGGGCCAGGATGGCGTCCCGCACCGTGGTGGGCAGTGAGTCGCCCGAGTGGTCGAGCATCTCGCAGACGAAAAATGCGTTCCCGCCCGTGACATGGTGCAGCCATGCGGGATCGACGGGCCGCTCGCCGATCAGATCGGTGATCGCGCCCAGGCTCAACGGCGGCAGCGCCAGCGACGACGCATGCGCGGAGCGGGCCACGTCACCCAGCAGGGGGCGCATCGCATGCGTCATCCCGATCTCGTCGTCGCGAACCATCCCGACCACGAGTGAGCTTGTCCGCCTTATCCTTCGGAGAACGAACCGAAGCAGGTCGACCGTGCCCTGGTCGGCCCAGTGCAGATCGTCGATGACCAAAACCGACGGCGCGGTTCTGAGTTCGTCGAACACCGCGGTGAAAATGTCAAAGGGTTGCTGCGCGTCCCGCAGCAGCGCCTGGGTGCTTGGCTTGAACTGGTCGGCGAGGTCGTGGATCGGCCCCAGCGGACGCGGTGTGGCGAGCGGGTCGCACGCCCCCCACAGCACCCGCTCCTGATCCGGCCAGCGCTCGAAGAACGTCTCGACAAAGGACGTCTTTCCGGCGCCGGACTCCCCGCAGACGATGAGCACGCCCCCGCTCCCAGCCCGCGCCAACTCGGCCCGCGCGGCGATCTCCTGGAACTCGCGCTCGCGTTCTCTGAGCCTCACAGCTGACCACACTACCGGCCCGCGCAGGGCCTGAACAGGGAAAACAGCACGCTATCTAGGGGGTTGAGGGCGGGGTCGAAACATAGGGAACCGCTCCCGATGTCGCGCCGACCCGCAAAACGGACGCTTGGTGCTGTCCGCAGGCACCCGTCCCGGACCGGACATCGACACCAGGAGAAGCAGTCCATGAAGCGTTTCATCATCGAACGCGAGATCCCAGGCGCCAGTGAGCTCACCGAAGCCGAGTTGGCGGAGATCTCGAAGACCTCGAACACCGCGGTGGCCTCGCTCGGCGTGCCCTACCGCTGGATCACCAGCTACGTCGCAGGCGACAAGGTGTATTGCGTCCACGAGGCCGGCAGCGAAGAGACCATCCGCGAGCACGCCCGCCGCGGCGGCTTCCCGGCAAACACCGTATCCGTCATCGCAGGCGAATTCGGGCCGCACACAGCAGAACTCAGCGAAAAGTAAATCCCACCTATCACCCTCACCGAGAAAGAGAAAGAAGAACCATGACCACCACGCACCTGCCCGTCGACAACGGCGTCAACGTCGAAGCGCTGCTCGGCGCCCGCGCTGCTATGGCCGACAGCCCCGAGATCGCGCAGTTCCAGTGGCGAGCAACGGTGTCCTGGATCAAGGGCACCCACAGCCGGTCTACCGTCGACACCTTCTACGGGTTCGGCGAGCAGCAGCAGCACCGGACCACCTTCACCCACGACGCCGACCACCCGCTGGCGTTTGCGGCCGCGGACAACGGCATCACGCCGGTCGAGTATGTCCTTGTCGCACTGGGTAGCTGCCTGACCGCCGGCATCGCCTCGATCGCCCAGCAGCGGGACATCCGGCTGCACTCGGTCGAAGCGACAGTGCAGGCCGAGCACGATCTGCAGGGCATCCTCGGCGCCGATTCCGACGTCCGCAACGGCTTCAGCGGTGTCACGGTGAGCTACACCATTGACGCCGACGCCACCCCGGAGCAGATCAAAGCTGTTGTCGCACAGTCACAGAAACGATCGGCCGTGTACGACATCCTGACCAACCCAACCAACGTCACCGTCAACGTGCGGTGAAGTTGCTCTGCCGAGTCGGACATCGACCGAGGCGGAGATTGACGAAGACGGAGCCTGATGATGCTGAACACCACCACGGTCGTGATCGGAGCCGGCCACTGCGGATTGGCGATGAGCCGCTGCCTTGCCGACCGATCGATCGACCATGTCGTCCTCGAACGTGGCGAGGTTGCGCATTCCTGGCGCACCCAACGTTGGGATTCCCTGCGGTTGCTCACGCCGAACTGGATGACCCGGCTGCCCGGCCACAGCTACGACGGTGACGACCGGGACGGCTACCTGGCTGCGGCCGAGGTGGTGCAGCTCATCGAGGGCTATGCCAAGGACATCGCGGCGCCGGTACGGGCCAACACCACGGTGACCGCGGTCCGGCACGACGACCGCGGCTACGTGGTCGAAACCGACCAGGACACCTGGCGTGCGCGCACGGTGGTGGTCGCTTCCGGCGCCACCGCCGTCGCCGATATCCCTGCGCTGCACGCCGGTGTGCCCGACGGCGTCACCTCGCTCACCCCCGCGGACTACCGCAACCCCGACCAGCTGCCCGACGGCGGTGTGCTCGTCGTCGGTGCATCGGCCAGCGGGGTCCAGCTGGCGCAGGAGCTGCAGGCATCGGGCAGGCCGGTCACCCTGGCGTTGGGCGAACACGTCCGGATGCCACGGACCTATCGAGGTAAAGACATCCTCTGGTGGATGGACGCGTCGGGGCTGATGGATGATCGCTATGACGAGATACCCGACCTTCCCCGCGCCCGCCGGGTGCCGTCGATGCAGCTCGTCGGTTCCCCCGAGCGCAGCACCGTCGACCTGAATTCGCTGAGCCGGATCGGCGTGCAGCTGGTCGGTCGGCTGGCCGGAATCAGTGACGGTGTCGCGCAGTTCTCCGGCTCGCTGGCCAATATGCTCGCGCTGGCCGACCTGAAGCTGAACCGGCTGCTCGACTCCCTTGACGGCTGGGCGGCCCGGGCAGGGGTGGGTGAAGACGTTGCCCCGCACCGGTTCACCCCGACGGCGATGCCCGCCGACGCGCCCCTGAGCCTGGATCTGCGGTCGGCGGGCATCACGACCGTCCTGTGGGCCACCGGCTTCCGGCCCGAGCTGTCCTGGCTGGAGGTTCCGGTATTCGACCGCAGAGCCAGGCTGCGCCACGACGGCGGCGTGACGCCGAGCCCCGGGCTCTACGCCATGGGCCTGCCGTTCCTGCGCCGCCGCAAGTCGACCCTGATCGACGGCGCGGCCGCCGACGCCGCCGACCTCAGTGACCACCTGGCCAGCTATTTGGACACCCGCGGGGGACGGTGATGGAGCACCACTACGACGTGATCGTGGTCGGCGGCCGATGTTCCGGCGCAGCCACCGCAATGATATTGGCGCGCGGCGGTTTACGAGTGCTCGTCGTCGAGTCCGCCCGACCGGGCACCGACACCCTGTCCACCCATGCGCTGATGCGCGGCGGCGTTCTCCAGCTGCACCGCTGGGGTCTGCTTGACGCGGTCGTGGCCGCGGGTACCCCCGCCATCGTGGCGATCGAGTTCGCGTACGGCGACGAGGTCGAGGCGGTCGAGCTGCGCCCCGGTGGCGGTATCGACGCGCTGTACGCACCGCGTAGGACCGTCCTTGACCCGTTGCTGCTCGACGCGGCGCGTGCGGCGGGGGCCGAGCTCCGGATGCCCGCCCGGGTGACGCGTCTGCTCCTCACCGACGACGGCGCCGTGACCGGTATCGAAGGGATCGACCGCGGGACGGGTCGTCCGTTCCGGGCCGTCGCGCCACTGACCATCGGCGCCGACGGCCGCAATTCGACTGTCGCGCAGGCTGTGCGCGCCCCGATTCGGCGCCTCGGCACTGCCTCCGGCGCGATCATCTACGGATACTTTCCCGGCCTGGCCCGCGACCGCTACCACTGGGCGTATCGGCCAGGGGCGACGGCAGGCGTCGTGCCGACCGGCGACGGCCTGGCGTGCGTGTGGGTCGGTACCGACAGCGCCAGATTCACCGGTCTGCGCTCGGCCCCGCTGGAGGACACCTACCGGTCGCTGCTCGCCGAAGTGGCACCGGAGCTGGCTCGAACCGTTGCCGACTGCCCGTCGGGCACCCTACGGGCCTACCCCGGCACGCCAGGGCGCGTTCGCGCGGCTGCCGGCCCCGGCTGGGCCCTGGTCGGCGACGCCGGCTACCTGAAGGATCCGATCACCGCGCACGGCATCACCGACGCCCTGCGCGATGCCGAGCTGCTCGCCCGCGCGGTCCTGACGGAACCCGGCGCTGGACCCGCTCAGCGCGAGGCGCTGCAAGAGTACGGCCGACGGCGCGATCAGCTGTCGATGGCGCTCTTCGATGTCACCGAACGCGTCGCGAGTTACCGGTGGGATCTGGATGAGCTGCGGGGGTGCCTGCGGGAACTGAGTCTGGCGATGCGACCCGAGGTCGACGCGTTGCTGACGCTCGACCAGACCCCGGCAGCCTGACCAGGACACGATGATGACCATCTCCGGGGCGAATACACAACGAACCTTGATCGTTCTGGTCGTGGTGTTGGGGCTGAGCGTGTGGTTCTCGGCCACCGCGGTGGTGTCGAGCCTGCGGCTGGACTGGGGTATCGGGTCCACGGCGGCGGTCTGGCTGTCGGCGACGGTGCAGATCGGTTTCGCCGCCGGGGCGATCATCTCGGCGGCCCACCATCTTGCCGACCGGATCGAACCACAGCGTCTGGTCGCGGTCAGTGCAGCGGGGGCGGCGGCCTGCACCGCGGCACTCGCCCTGTACGTCGACGATCTGGCGGCAGCCGTACCGATCAGATTCTGCACCGGGATGTTCCTCGCCGGCGTCTACCCGGTCGGTATGAAGCTGATCGCCTCGTGGTCGCAATCCTCCAGCCGTGGAATGACTTTCGGTCTTCTGGTGGGCGCGCTCGCCCTAGGTTCGGCGTTACCTCAGCTGATCGGTGGGCTCGGGTCGCTACCGTGGCGGACGGTCCTGCTGGCGGCGAGCGCGCTGACCGCGGCCGCGGCCGTCATCGCCGGGACGCTGGTGCGGCCCGGCCCGCATGTTCCCGCGACGCGATCGGTGCCGGGGGTGAGCGGGTGGCATCCGCGCCAGGCGATCGCGCTGTTCGCCCAGCGTGGACCGCGGCTGGTGAATCTCGGCTACCTCGGCCACATGTGGGAGTTGTACGCCCTGTGGGTCTGGCTGCCGGTCTTCGTCGCCGTCGGCCGAACTGAGCGAGCTGGCCTGGCAGCAATGCCGATCGGGGTCCTCGCGTTCGTCACCATCGGAGTCGCCGGGGCGGTCGGTTGTCTCCTCGGCGGGTGGGCGGCAGACCGCTTCGGTCGACCGCAGGCCGCTATGGTGGCGCTGGTGATCAGCGGCGTCTGCTGTCTGGCGTCGCCGGCGTTCCTCGGTGCCCCGACTGTCATTTTCGTTGTCTTCCTGATGATTTGGGGAGCCGCCGCCGTCGCTGACTCCGGTGTGTTCTCGGTGGCGCTCAGTGATACGGCCGATCCGCGGTTCGTCGGCACCGCCCTGACCGCCCAGACCGCGACCGGGTTCCTGTTGACCGTCGTCACCATCCAGCTCGTCCCGCTCGTCGCCGACCTCATCGGGTGGCAGTACGCATTCCTGCTGCTGGCGCCCGGCCCGTTGCTCGGCGCAATCGCCATGTCTCGCCTGAGAACGATGTCCCGTTTACCGCAGTTGGAGGAAGATCATGACCAGTTACGCACCACCGAGCCCACCGCGCGTCGGTCAGACCGCGGAACTCTCACGCACCGTCGGTGACGGCGATATCGCCCTGTTCACCGAGATCAGCGGGGACCGCAACCCGTTGCACTACGACGAGGTCGCGGCACGGGCATCCCGGTTCGGCGAGATCGTCGTACAAGGTGGGGTGACCAGTGCAATCCTCAATGCTGTTGTGGCAGAGAAACTCCCAGGGCCCGGCACGGTGTTCCTCAACGTCAGTTGGGCGTTCAAGGCGCCGGTCCGCTGCGGCGATACGATCACCGGGCGCGTCGAGGTCATCGCCGCGCGCGAGGACAAACCCATCACCGAACTGCGCACCACCGTCACCCGCGACGACGGCACGGTGGTCCTGGACGGCACCGCGGTCTGCTACACGATGGACATGTCCTAGGCCACGGACGGGGCCGGATTGTCGGCTTCCTCAGCGGGGCCTCGTCCCTCGGCCCCGCATCGTCAGCCGACGGGGCCGGATTGTCGGCTTCCTCAGCGGGGCCTCGCCCCTCGGCCCCGCATCGTCAGCCGACGGGGCCGGATTGTCGGCTTCCTCAGCGGGGCCTCGTCCCTCGGCCCCGCATCGTCAGCCGACGGACCGATCCGCGCCTTCCCAGAACCGGGCCCGCACTGCCTTCTTGTCCGGCTTGCCGAGGCCCGTCAACGGCAGGGAGTCGACGACCACCACCTGCTTGGGCACCTGCACCGAACCCTTGCGCTCCTTGACGGCGGACTGGATCTCGGCCGTCATGGTCGCGACCGAGGCCTCGTCGGTCCCGGCATCGGAGCGCAGTACCACGACGGCGGTGACGGTCTCACCCCATTTGTCATCGGGCGCCCCGACCACGCACACCTGCGCGACCGACGGGTGTTCGGCGACGACGTCCTCGACCTCACGCGGATACACGTTGAAACCACCGGTGACGATCATGTCCTTGACCCGGTCGACGATGAACCAGTAGCCGTCGGCGTCCTCGCGGGCCATATCGCCGGTGCGCAGCCAGCCGTCCCGGAACGTCTCGGCGGTCTGCAACGGCAGTTTCCAGTAGCCGCCGGACAGCAGCGGCCCGGACACGCACACCTCACCGACCTCACCCTGGGGCACCTCGTTGCCGTCGGCGTCCAGCAGCGCGGTTCGGGCGAACAGCGTCGGGCGCCCACACGACGACAGCCGCGCCGCGTCGTGATCCTTCTTGCCGAGATACGAGATAGCCATGGGTGCTTCGGACTGCCCGTAGTTCTGCGCGAAGATCTGCCCGAACCGTTCGATGGCCTCGGCCAGCCGCACCGGGTTGATCGCCGAGGCGCCGTAGTAGACGGTCTCCAGCGACGACAGGTCGCGGGTCCGCGAATCGGGATGGTCCATCAGCGCGTAGAGCATGGCGGGCACCACGAACGTCGCGGTGATCTTGTGCTCCTCGATGTACTGCAGCGCGGCGCCGGGATCGAATTTCGCCATCACGTGCATCTCGCCGCCCTTGATCAGGGTGGGCAGGAAGTACGCCGCCCCGGCATGCGACAGCGGCGTCAGCATCAGGAAGCGCGGGTTTTCCGGCCATTCCCATTCGGCGAGCTGGATGGTCGTCATCGTGGTGGTGGCCTGCGTCGTCATCATGACGCCCTTGGGCTTGCCGGTGGTGCCGCCGGTGTAGGACAGGCCGTTGACGTGGTCGGGGGACAGGTTCGCGGCGGTCAGCGGCCGCGGCTGGTACTTGTCGGCTTCGGCCGTCAGGTCGACGACGACGGCGCCGGCGGCATCGGCCGCGCCGGCCAGCTCGGTCGGCACCGCACCGATGGTCAGCACCTGCTTGAGTGCGTCGACCTTGCCCAGCAGACCGATCGCGCGTTCGACGAACATCGGGTTGGGGTCGATGATCAGCGTCGTCGCACCGGAGTCCGACAGCACATAGGCGTGGTCGTCGAGCGAGCCCAGCGGGTGCAGCGCCAGCCGGCGGTAACCCTGGGTCTGCCCGGCGCTGGTGATCATCAGCACCTCGGGCCGGTTCAGGCTCAGCAGCCCGGAGGTCTCGCCGGAGCCGGCGCCTAGCGCCTCGAAGGCCTGGACGTACTGACTGATCTTGTCGGCCATCTGGCCACCGGTCAGGGTGGTCTCGCCGAGGTGCAGAACCGGCTTGTCCTTGTGCCGCTTGAGGGCACCGATGAGCAGGTGGCCGGAGTGGACGGGGTGGCGCAACAGGTCATCACTCATGACAGCCACACTAGAACGTGTTGCAGTTTTAGTCAGCAAGCGGTCCGGATCGGCACAGACGACTACTTCTCATGCTCGTCGCGCCACGCCTTTTCCTTCTGTACATATTCGTTGTCCTGCGGAAACTCATCCACCGTCGGGATACGCCGCATCTCCAGCTTCACGCCGGGGCCGAGCGGGCATTTCAGCGCCCACTTTTCGGCCTCCTCCCGGGAGGCGACCTCGATGATCCAGAATCCGTCGAACAGCGCGTCTCGATCGCCGTAGGCGCCCGCGGTGACCGTCGGCGGATCGGAATCGAAGTCCAGGACGAAACCGCCGTCCTCGGGTGGTGCCAGGCCTTCGCCTGAGACCATCGCCCCGGCCGCGATGAGCTCGTCGTTGTAGCGGCCCATGGTGGTGAGCATCTCGTCGAACGAAACGTCCTTCGACGCTGCCACGGCCTCGGCTGTCGGTCGCATGATCATCATGTAGCGCACGGTGTCTCCTCGCGATTGCGTTGTGTGCCTGTTCAGACCGCGGGTGAGCGCAGAACTCATCGGCCTACCATCGCGTCATGCTGCCTGCCGTCGACGAGCTGCTGGATCGCGTGCACGTCGTTGCCCTGCCGATGCGGGTCCGGTTCCGCGGAATCACCACCCGCGAGGTGGCGCTGATCGACGGTCCGGCCGGCTGGGGTGAGTTCGGCGCCTTCCTGGAATACGGCGACGCCGAGGCCGCGCACTGGCTGGCATCGGCGATCGAATCCGCCTACCGGCCGTTGCCGCCCGCGCGCCGCGAGCGCATCCCGATCAACGCCACCGTTCCGGCGGTGTCGGCCGCCGACGTCCCCGGCGTGCTGGCCCGGTTCCCGGGGGCGGGTACCGCCAAAGTCAAGGTCGCCGAACCGGGCCAGACGCTGGCCGATGACATCGCCCGGGTCAACGCGGTCCGCGAGAGGGTCCGCACGGTGCGGGTCGACGCCAACGGCGGGTGGACAGTCGACGAGGCGATCGCCGCGGCGCGCGCGCTGACCGCCGACGGTCCGCTGGAGTATCTGGAACAGCCCTGCGCGACGGTCGCGGAGCTGGCCGAACTGCGCCGGCGCATCGACGTGCCGGTGGCCGCCGACGAGAGCATCCGCAAGGCCACCGATCCGCTGGCCGTGGTGGCCGCCGGCGGCGCCGATATCGCGGTGCTCAAAGTCGCTCCGCTGGGCGGGGTTTCGGCGATGTTGGCGATCGCCGGCCAGATCGACATCCCGATCGTGGTGTCCAGCGCACTGGACTCCGCCGTGGGTATCGGCACCGGGCTGGCGGCCGCGGCGGCACTGCCGCAGCTGCGGCATGCGTGCGGTCTGGGCACCGGCCGGCTCTTCGTCGAGGACGTGTGTGACCCGGTGGTGCCGGTCGACGGTTTCCTGCCGGTCGGGCGGGCCGTACCCGATCCGGCCCGCCTGCACGATCTGCGCGCGCCGGCCGACCGCCGGGATTGGTGGCTGCGCCGCATCGCCTCCTGTTACTCGCCGGGCATGTCCTGATCTGTGGGGTACCGGGCGTAGACGCCATCGCCGGATCGCGACACCATGACTGCATGAGGCGATCGGTGCTGCTGCTGGCCTATCCCGGCGTCCAGGCGCTCGACCTGGTGGGCCCGTCCGACGTCTTCAGCTCGGCGTCGCTGGTACTGGCCGCCGGGGGCCATGACGACGGCTACGACGTCAGCGTCGTCTCCCACGGCGGTCAGCCGGTCTACACCGGAACCGGGCTGGGCTTCGTGACCGCGGAACTGCCGGATCCTTCGCTCCCCGTCGACACTCTGGTGCTGCCCGGCGGACCAGGCCCGGATGCCGTCCGCGACGACCCGCACCTGCTGGACTGGATCCGCGCCATGGCGCCGCAGACCCGCCGCGTCGTCAGCGTCTGCACCGGGGCCCACCTGGCCGCGGCCGCCGGCCTGCTCGACGGCTGCCGGGCCACCACGCACTGGGCCTATGCCGACACCCTGGCCGCCGAATTCCCGGCCGTCGAGGTCGACGCCGACCCGATCTTCGTGCGCAGTTCGCAGCAGGTGTGGACGGCCGCCGGTGTCACCTCCGGTATCGATCTGGCGCTGGCACTCGTCGAAGAAGACCACGGCACCGAGCTCGCCCAGACCGTTGCCCGCTGGCTCGTGCTGCACCTGCGCCGTCCCGGCGGGCAGACGCAGTTCGCGGCCCCGGTGTGGATGCCACGGGCCCGGCGCGAACCGATCCGCGAGGTACAGGAGGCCATCGAGAGCGAACCGGGCGCCGCGCACCGGGTCGCCGACCTGGCCCGCCGCGCCGCGATGAGTCCACGGCATTTCACCCGGGTCTTCACCGAGCAGGTCGGTGAGGCACCGGCGGCCTACGTGGACCGGGTGCGCACCGAGGCCGCCCGCAGACAGCTCGAGCAGACCGACGACACCGTCGTCGCCATCGCCGCCCGGTGCGGCTTCGGCAGCGCGGAAACCATGCGCCGCAACTTCATTCGTCGTATCGGGGTGTCACCCGACCACTACCGCAAGACGTTCTCCCATTCACCGGCTCCCCAGCGGGTCGCTCCCTCGTCCGCATCGAAATCCGCCTGATCACCCCGAAAGGCTCCACCATGACCCAGATCGCCATCGTGCTGTACCCCGGCTGTACCGCACTGGATTTCATCGGTCCCTATGAGGTGCTGCGCTTCCTGCCCGATGCCGAGGTCCGCTTCGTCTGGCACGAACCCGGCCCCGTCACCACCGATTCCGGGGTCCTGGTGGTCGGCGCGACGCATTCGTTCGCCGAGACACCGGCACCCGACGTGCTGCTCATCCCGGGCGGCATGACGACCGTCGAGCACGCCCGCGACGAGGTGCTGCTGGAGTGGGTGCGCCGCGCCCACGACACCGCGCTCTGGACGGCGTCGGTGTGTTCGGGCTCGCTGGTGCTGGCTTCGGCCGGGCTGCTCAACGGTAAACGCGCCACCTCGCACTGGATGGCATTGCCGGCGCTGCGGGCCTTCGGGGTGACCCCGGTCGGCGACGAACGTGTCGTCATCGAGCGCGGCGACCGCAACATCGTCACCAGCGCGGGGGTGTCGGCCGGTATCGATCTGGCATTGTGGCTGGCCGGGCAGCTCGCCGGCGAGGAGCGGGCCAAGGTGATCCAGCTGTCGATGGAATACGACCCGCAACCGCCGTTCGACTCCGGTCACATGTCCAAGGCCTCGGCAACCACGAAGGCCTCGGCCGCGGCGCTGATGTCGAAGGACCTGGCCAACCCGGCCCAGCTCAAGGCCATGGGCTCGCTGCTGTGGACCGCTGCCATCGATGCGGCCAGGACCAAGCGCAAACGACGCCGTGTACCGTCGCGCGGGTGACAAATCTGGCCTATGACGACCGCGGGACCGGGGATCCCGTGCTGTTCATCGCCGGTCGCGGGGGCGCCGGCCGTACCTGGCACCTGTATCAGGTGCCGGCCTTCCTGAAGGCCGGCTACCGCATCATCACGTTCGACAACCGCGGTATCGGCGCCACCTCCAACGCGTCGAACTTCGGCACCGAACAGATGGTGGCCGATACTGCGGCGCTCATCGAGAAGCTCGATATCGGACCGGTCCGGATCGTCGGGGTGTCGATGGGCTCGTTCATCGCCCAGGAACTCATGGTGGCGCGGCCCGAACTCGTCAGCGCGGCGGTACTGATGGCCACCCGGGCCCGCAGCGACTACACCCGTGAGTTCTTCCAGCGCGCGGGCCACGACCTGCTGGAATCCGGTATCAAACTGCCGCCCAGCTACGACGCCAGAGTGCGCCTGCTGGAGAGCTTTTCGCCGCGCACCCTCAACGACGACCAGGTCGCCCGGGACTGGATCGAGATGTTCACCATGTGGCCGACGGAGATGACGCCGGGCGCCCGCGCGCAGATCGACATCGGCCCGAAATCCAACCGGTTGATGGCCTATCAGTCCATCACGGCCAAAGTGCTGGTGATCGGGTTCGCCGACGATGTCGTGCTGCCGCCGCACCTGGGCAAAGAGGTCGCCCAGGCCATCCCGAAGGCCCGGTACGTCCAGATCGCCAACACCGGTCACCTGGGCTTCATCGAGCGGCCCGACGTGGTCAACACCGCGATGCTGGATTTCTTCGCCGATAGGCTGTAGCGGTGAACCCCTCGACGACACAGGCGCGCATCGTCGTCGACGAACTGATCCGCGGCGGCGTCCGCGACGTGGTGCTGTGCCCTGGGTCGCGTAACGCTCCGCTGGCGTTCGCGCTGGCCGACGCCGACCGGGCCGGCCGGCTGCGACTGCACGTGCGAATCGACGAACGCACCGCCGGCTTCCTGGCGATCGGCCTGGCGGTGGCCGCCGGTGCGCCGGTCTGCATCGCCATGACTTCGGGCACCGCGGTAGCCAATATCGGGCCCGCCGTGGTGGAGGCCAACTACGCCCGCGTGCCGCTGATAGTGCTCAGCGCCAACCGGCCCTATGAGCTGCTCGGCACCGGCGCCAACCAGACGATGGAACAGCTCGGCTACTTCGGCACCCAGGTTCGGGCCACCATCAGCCTGGGCCTGGCCGAAGATTCGCCGGAGAAGATCGACACCCTCAACGCACAGTGGCGATCGGCGACCTGCCGGGTGCTGACGGCGGCTACAGGTGCGCGCACCGCCAACGCCGGGCCGGTGCAGTTCGACATCCCGCTACGGGAACCGCTGGTGCCCGATCGGGACAGCGACGATGCCGCCGTCCCGGCGGGCCGGCCCGAGGGCAGACCGTGGACCTACACCCCGCCGGTGTCATTCGACCAGCCGCTCGACATCGATCTGGGGCCGGACACCGTCGTCATCGCCGGGCATGGGGCCGGTGTTCACCCGAACCTGGCGGCGCTGCCGACGGTCGCCGAACCGACCGCTCCCGCCCCGGCCAACCCCTTGCATCCGCTGGCGCTGCCGCTGCTGCGCCCGCAGCAGGTCATCATGGTCGGCCGGCCCACGCTGCACCGCACGGTCTCGGCCCTGCTCGCCGAAAGCTCGGTGCCGGTCTATGCCTTGACCACCGGCCCGCGCTGGCCCGATGTCTCGGGCAACTCGCTGGCCACCGGCACCCGCGCCATCGTCAGCGGCGAACCGAACCCGGCCTGGCTGCGCCGGTGCGCCGAGGTCAACGCGCACGCCGAGACGGCGGTGCGCGAACAGCTCACCACCCATGCGCTCACCACCGGGCTGCACGTCGCGGCCGCTGTGAGCGCCGCATTGCGCGACGGCGACCAGCTGGTGCTGGGTGCGTCCAATCCGGTTCGCGATGTCGCGCTGGCCGGTCGTCATCGACCCGGTGTGCGGATCCGCTCCAACCGGGGGGTGGCCGGTATCGACGGCACGGTGTCGACGGCGATCGGCGCCGCACTGGCCCACGAACGCATCGAGGAGCACGGGCGCACCGTGGCGCTCATCGGTGACCTGACCTTCGTCCACGACGCATCCGGGTTGCTCATCGGGCCGACCGAACCGGCACCGCAGCGGTTGACCATCGTGGTGTCCAACGACAACGGCGGCGGCATCTTCGAACTGCTCGAGCAGGGCGATCCGCGATTCTCCGATGTGTCGTCGCGGATCTTCGGCACCCCGCACGATGTCGACATCGCGGCGTTGTGCCGCGCCTACCACGTGGAGTCCAGGACGGTCGAGACGCACGATCTGGCCGCGGCGCTCGACGAGCCGACGACCGGCATGCGGGTCCTGGAAGTCAAAGCCGACCGGTCCACGCTGCGCCGGCTGCACGCCTCGATCAAGGCCGCGCTGTAGCCGATGTCCGGCATATCACTGAAGTCCGCGCGCGCCACCGTGAAGATGGTGTGGGGCACGCTGATCCACGGCACGGACCGGCAGCGGTCCCATTCCCGCAGTGGTGAGCTGATCCGGTGGGCGCGGGTGGTGGTGCTGCTGTTGACCGCGCTGACGACGCTGTCGGCGGTGCTGCTGGTGGCCGGCGCCTGGCGCAACGACTTCGCCATCGAAAGCAATATGGGGGTGGCCGCGGCCGAGGTGCTCAGCGCCGGGCCGCGACGGTCCACCATCGAGTTCGTCACCCCGGATCGCGTCACCTACCGTCCCGAGCTCGGCGTGCTCTACCCGTCCGAGCTCGACACCGGCATGCGGATCTACGTCGAATACGACAAGTCGAATCCCGACCTGGTGCGGGTGCAGCACCGCAATGCCGCGCTGGCGATCGTTCCGGCCGGGTCGATCCTGGTGGTGAGCTGGCTCATCGCGGCCGCGGCACTGGTGGGGCTGGCGCTGCTGGAGACCCGGTTGGACCGTCCGTCGCCGGTCTCAGGCGGACTTGATCAGGTTGTCGAGCCACGCTGAGTCGGAGAGGTCTACGACCTCTTTGTTCTTGAGGTCGTAGACCGTCGGAGTGCCGACCCGGCCGCCGCTGACGGCGGCGAGGCTGTCGAGGTTGGCTTCGTTCATTTCGCCGGGGTCGACGGCAGGCTCGGCGGCGTCGATCTTTTCGACCAGTGCGTCGGCGATCCCGCTATCCCGTGCGAGATCAGCGAAATCACTGCTCGAGTAGTCCTCCCAGGAGAGGTCCTGGTTGGCCCACAGATCTTCGACGAATGCCTGGAATGTCGCCGCCGAGGTCGCCGGCGACACGGTCAGGAACAGTGCGTTGGCGGCCATCGCGGAGTAGTCGATCTCATATTCGTCGTCGAGGAACGTCACCGGCCGGTACGTGACGGCGAGCTGACCGGATTCGATGGTGCGTTTGATGTCCTCGCCGAAGTCGGCCTGGAATTCCGCGCAGTGTTCGCATTGCGGTTCGGTGAAAAGCTCCAGCTGCACCGGGGCGTCGGTGAACCCCGCGGTGATGCCGTAACTGTCCTCGGTCCGCTCCAGACCGGGTCTGCGCGGGTCGGGTTGTGCCACACCGGTGATCACCGTGCTGCAGGCCGGAACGACCGACACCAGGACGGTTGCGGCCAGTGCGGCCACTGTGCGCAACATCGCATGCTCCCTGGGTGCTGCGGAAATCGGTCACCTGACAGTACTAAGAAGTGGCACCTGCCGCGTCCGTTCTTCGTGTGACGTATTCCCGCAGGCAACCATCTCGAAAGGTGCCGCTGTCAACCTGACGTTGTGCGGGTTGCCATAGTCGCCGAGAGTTTCCTCCCGAACGTCAACGGCGTCTCCAACTCGGTGCTACGGGTGCTGGAGCATCTGCGTCGCACCGGGCACGAGGCCATCGTCATCGCCCCCGACAATCCTCGAGGCGAACCGGCCGCGGACCGGTTGTACGACGGTATCCGGGTGCATCGGGTTCCGGCGCGGATGTTCCCCAAGGTGACGTCCCTGCCGCTGGGTATCCCGCTGCCGCGAATCATCCGGGTGCTGCGCGGATTTGATCCAGATATCGTGCATCTGGCCTCGCCGGCACTGCTGGGCTACGGCGGGCTGCAGGCGGCGCGCCATCTGGATGTGCCGACGGTGGCGGTGTTCCAGACCGATGTCGCGGGATTCGCCGCCAGCTATGGCATGAGCATGGCTTCACGTGCGGCCTGGGCCTGGACACGGCATCTGCACAGCCGAGCCGATCGCACCCTGGCGCCGTCCACCGCGGCCATGGAAGATCTTGCCGCCCATCGTATTCCGCGGGTTCACAAGTGGGCCCGCGGTGTCGACGTCACCGGCTTCGCGCCGTCGGCCCGCAGTGCGGAACTGCGCACCCGGTGGTCGCCGGCCGGGAAGCCGATCGTCGGATTCGTCGGCCGGCTCGCCCCGGAGAAACATGTCGAACGGTTGGCGGTGCTGGCTCGGCGAACCGACCTGCAGCTCGTCGTCGTCGGTGACGGTGTGGACCGCGCCAAGCTCGAAAAGGCTTTGCCATCGGCGGTTTTCACCGGTGCGCTGTACGGTTCCGAGCTGGCGACCGCCTATGCCAGCATGGACGTCTTCGTCCATCCCGGTGAGCATGAGACGTTCTGCCAGGCGGTTCAGGAGGCGATGGCTTCGGGTCTGCCGGTCGTCGCGCCGGCCGCCGGTGGTCCCCGCGACTTGGTGACGCCCATGCAGACCGGCATCCTGCTGCCGGTGCCGCAGTTCGAAGAGCGGCTCTCGGTTTCGGTGGATCATCTGCTCGCCGAGCGGTCCCGGTACTCACCGGCCGCGCGCCGCAGCGTGCTCAACCGCACCTGGCCGGCGATCTGCGACGAGTTGCTGGGCCACTACCGCGCCGTCCTCAACCCCTCCGGCGCGAGCGGGCGTGTCGCCGCCCAACACGCCGGGTGATCGACCGGGTCTGCGCCCGCTCGCCCGCGTAGATCAGCCCTGCGCGAGCTCGGCCACCGGCTGCCATTCCTCCCACAGCTTGATCCGGCTCTCGTAGTCGGCCTTGGCCAACTCCAGCGGCTTCTCGCCGAAGAACACCCGCAGCGGCGGCGGCGAGGCGTCGACCACCTTGAGGATCGCCTTGGCCGACGCCGTCGGATCACCCGGCGTGGGCATGCGTTGCGCGCGGCGACGATCGGCCTCGGCGTGCGCTTCGGCGTAATCGGGCAGTGGGGTGGCGCGTTTGGCCGACGGGCCGGACCAGTCGGTGGAGAAGCCACCCGGCTCGACCAGCGTCACATGGATGCCGAACGATTCGACTTCCTGGGCCAGTGCCTGCGAGAACCCTTCCAGCGCCCACTTGGACGCGTGATAGATGCCGACGTTCTGGAACGCGGTGATACCGCCGATGGACGACACCTGGATGATGTGTCCGCTGCGCTGCGCCCGCAGAAACGGCAGGGCCGCCTGCGTCACCCACAACGCGCCGAAGACGTTGGTCTCGATCTGATCGCGCGCCTGCGCCTCGGAGAGCTCCTCGATGAAGCCGAACTGTCCGTACCCGGCGTTGTTGACGACGATGTCGAGCCGGCCGAAATGCTCGTGCGCCTGCGCGACCGCCGCGAAGTCCGCCTCGCGGTCGGTGACGTCCAATGCGATCGGCAGCAGCGCGTCGCCGTACTTGGTGACCAGATCGTCGAGGGTCGCGGTGTCACGGGCCGTGGCCGCGACCTTGTCGCCGCGCTCCAATGCCGCGATCGTCCACTCCCGCCCGAACCCACGTGATGTGCCGGTGATGAACCAAACCTTGTCCGTCATGACTCCCTCTTTTCGTGATCGCTCGTCGTGGGTTACCCGCAGTACAAGCCCCGGCCGGGATCACCCATTCCCGAAAGCCCCGACTTCATGGGTAGCGTTGAGTCCGTGAGCCGCGCGACGCTGGACAAGGATCCCCACGAGGTCGCGTCGATGTTCGACGCGGTCGCCCGCCGCTACGACCTGACCAACACCGTGTTGTCGATGGGACAGGACCGCTTCTGGCGCCGCGCCACCCGCTCGGCCTTGGACATCGGGCCGGGTGACCGGGTGCTGGATCTGGCGGCAGGCACTGCGGTCTCGACCGTCGAACTGGCCAAATCGGGGGCTTGGTGTGTGGCCTGCGATTTCTCGGTGGGCATGCTCAACGCCGGTAGTCACCGCGCGCCGCCCAAGGTGGCCGGTGACGCCACCAAATTGCCCTTCGCCGACGAATCCTTCGACGCGGTGACGATCAGCTTCGGGCTGCGCAACGTGGTCGACCATGTCGAGGGCCTGCGGGAGATGGCGCGGGTCACCCGTCCCGGCGGCCGGTTGGTGGTCTGCGAGTTCTCGACGCCGACGGTGCCGGTGTTCTCCACCGTGTACAAGGAGTACCTGATGAAGGCGCTGCCCGCGCTGGCCCGGGTGGTCTCCAGCGACGCGGAGTCCTACGAATATCTGGCCGAGTCGATCCGGGCCTGGCCCGAGCAAGCCGAGCTGGCCGGTCGCATCGCCTCGGCGGGCTGGACATCGGTGCGCTGGCGCAACCTGACGGGCGGCATCGTGGCCTTGCACGCCGCGGTCAAGCCCTGAGCCGCGCAAACCTTCGAGCCAGTGCCCGGCGCTGCATTACCGTAGCGGTATGCCGACAGAGCGGGTGGTCAAGCGCCGTCCCAAGGACCGCAAAGCGCAGATCGCGCGTGCGTCCGCCGACGCCTTCAGCGAACTGGGCTACCACGCGGTGAGCATGGACGTCATCGCCGGGCGGGTCGGCATCACGGCCGCCGCGCTGTACCGCCATTCGTCGAGCAAATACGAACTGTTCCGCGACGCGGTCCTGGCACTGGGCCGGCAGTTGGTCGACGCCACCGCGTTCGTCGACAGTGCACCCGAGGACGCCGAGCCCGCGCCGCTGCTCGACGATATCGTCGCCGCGCTGGTCGACACCGTGATCGCCAACCGGACCGCGGGCGGGCTCTATCGCTGGGAAGGCCGGTACCTGCGTGCCGAGGACCAGGCCCAGCTGATGGATCAGATGAAGATCGTCAACCGCCGGATACATAGGCCGTTGGTGCGGCTGCGGCCTGGCCTGAGTTCCCGGGAACGCTGGACGCTGTCGGCGGCGGCGCTCAGCGTCATCGGCAGCATCGTCGATCACCGCACCGCGCTGGCCGTCCGCGATATGCGGGTGGTGCTCGCCGAACTGGCCATCGCCACCCTGTTCGCAGAGCTGCCCACGTTCACCGAGGCCCGGCCCGTTCAGAGCACGCCGCAGGACCCGGCGGTCGACGGCGACCGGTACGAGACGCTGCTGCGGGAGTCGATGCTGCTGTTCCACAAGCAGGGATACCGCGAAACCAGCATGGAGGACATCGCGGCCGCGGTTGGTATGCCCGCCTCCGGTATCTATCGCCATTTCGACAGCAAGGCCGAACTGCTGGCGGCGTCATTTCGCCGCGCTGCCGACCAGGTCTCTGCCGACGTCGCCAATATCGTTGTCGCCGAGCGTGATCCGCGACGCGCGATGCAGCGGCTGATCGCCGCCTACGTCGAACGATCCTTCAATGATCCCGAACTGGCCTACGTCTACTTCACCGAGCGCGTCAACCTGCCGCCCGACGACGAAGTGATACTTCGCGGCATTCAACGAGCCACCGTCGAATCCTGGTCCGAGGTCCTGATCTCGGCGCGGCCCGAACTCAGCGTCGAGCGGGCCCGGTTCGCGGTGCACGCGGCCTTCGCCCTGGTGGTCGATCTCGGACGGCTGGTGCAGTTCGCCGACGACACGCAGTCGCGTGCCTATGTGCGGCGAATGACCGAAGCCGCACTGGGGATTCCGGCGGGCTGACCGGCTTTCACCGCGATCACGAGAACGGTTTGCGTCGGTCGACCAGTCGTGAACCGCCGCCGGCCGTGCGCCACACCCGGGCGATCCAGTCGGCGTCTTCCTCGGTGACCAGATTGCCCATCACCCGCACCGCGACACCCATCAGGAAGTTCGACCGCATCGCCACCGGCCCGGTCAGCGGCAGGAAGCGCGGGATCGTCAGCAGCGCTCCCAGCCGGCGTGCCACCGAGAAACAACGGCCGTAGTGCTGCTGCAGCACGGCGGGCCATACCGCGGACAGGTCGGCCTCGTCGAGCAACTCCACGGCCAGCCGGCCGCCCTCCAGCCCGTAATCGATGCCCTCACCGTTGAGCGGGTTCACACACGCCGCCGCGTCGCCGATGAGCATCCAGTTGGGACCGGCGACCCCGGAGACCGCCCCGCCCATCGGCAGCAGCGCCGAGGCCACCGCCCGCGGTTCCCCGGTGAAACCCCACTCGTCGCGCTTGAGGTCGGTGTAATGCCTGATCAGCGGTTTGAGTGCGATGTCGGCGGGGCGTTTGAGCGTTGCCAGGGCGCCGACGCCGATGTTCACCTCCCCGTTGCCCAGCGGGAAGATCCAGCCGTAGCCGGGCAGGACGTCGCCGCCGACCGACCGCAACTCCAGATCCGAGGAGATCCATGGTTCGTCGGCGCGCGCCGAGGCCAGATAGCCGCGCGCGGCGACTCCGTAGACGGTCTGCTTGTGCCACTGCCGGCCCAGCACCCGGCCCAGCGTGGAGCGGGCGCCGTCGGCGACGATCAGTGTTCTGCACCCCACCGTCGAACCGTCGGCGAGCACCACCGCCGACACCCGCCCGTCGGCGTCCCGTTCGACGTCGACGGCTTTGACGCCCAACAGCATCCGGGCGCCGGAGTCCTGCGCGACCTGACGGATCCGCTCGTCGAGTTCGGTGCGCGGTACCGCCGAGCCCGTCGCCGGGAAGGACGGTCCGGGCCAGTCGATGTTCAGTTCGGCGCCGAAGCCGGCCAGATGCAGTCCGCGGTGGCGGATGTGGCCGTCGAGCCAGGGACCCAGCCCCAGCAACTCCAGTTCGGCGACCGCGCGCGGGGTGAGACCGTCGCCACAGGGCTTGTCGCGGGGGAACGTCGCTGCGTCGACAACGAGCACGTCGCGGCCATCGCGGGCGGCCCATGCGGCCGCCGCCGAGCCGGCCGGCCCGGCCCCGACGACAACCACGGCGGCATTGGAGTTCACGCCGCCCAGTATGTTGGACCAATGAGGACACCGGCGAGCGTGGTGGCGGGGGTGGACTTCGGTGACGCCGAATTCGCTCAGGAAGTCCGCGATCGGGTGGCGCGTATCGAACGGCTCATGGAGGCCGAACTGGGCCGCGCCGACGAGCTGATGTCGCAGGCGGTGCAGCACCTGTTCGTCGCCGGCGGCAAACGGTTCCGGCCGTTGTTCACCGTCCTGGCGGCATCGCTGGGACCCGACCCGGATTCCGAGCAGGTGACCATCGCCGGTGCCGTCATCGAGATGGTGCACCTGGCGACGCTCTATCACGACGACGTCATGGACGAGGCCCAGGTACGCCGCGGCGCACCCAGCGCCAATGCCCGCTGGAACAACAACATCGCGATCCTGGCCGGGGACTACCTTTTCGCGACGGCGTCGCGGCTGGTGTCGAGGCTGGGGCCCGAAGCGGTTCTGGTGATCGCCGATACCTTCGCCGAATTGGTCACCGGTCAGATGCGCGAGACGCAGGGGCCCACCGACGGTGCCGACGAGATCGAGCACTACCTGAAGGTGGTCTACGAGAAGACCGCGTGCCTGATCGCCGCATCGGGCCGGTTCGGCGCCACCTTCTCCGGTGCCGACCATGAGCAGATCGAACGGTTGTACCGGCTCGGCGGCATCGTGGGCACTGCGTTCCAGATCTCCGACGACATCATCGACATCGACAGCGATCCCGACGAATCGGGCAAAGTGCCCGGGACCGACCTGCGCGAGGGTGTGCACACGCTGCCGGTGCTCTACGCCCTGCGGGAAACCGGTCCCGACGCCGACCGGCTGCGGGAACTGCTGGCCCACCCGCTGGGCGAGGATGACGCCGCCGTGGCCGAGGCACTGGCCCTGTTGCGGGCCTCCACCGGCATCGCCAAGGCCAAGGAGAAGGTCCGCAGCTACGGCGAGCAGGCCCGGGCCGAATTGGCGGTCCTGCCGGACGGCCCCGGTCGCCGGGCGTTGGCGTCACTGCTCGACTACACCGTGAACCGACACGGGTGACTCCGATACCAATCGGAACCCTGCGCCGGGTGTTTGTCGTTTAATCAGCGAGCGATTATTTCTGGCGTAGGAGGAAGCTGATGACCTGGCACCCGGCGGGCAACAGGATCAAGACGTTCGTGTTGCTGATCGGCTTCACGGCGCTGATCGGGTTCGTGGGCGCGCTCTTCGCCAGTTCCACCGGTAACACGATGTGGATCTGGGGTGCGCTGGTCTTCGCCTTGGGCACCAACGTCTACACCTACTTCAACAGCGACAAGCTGGCATTGCGGGCCATGCAGGCCCAGCCGATCACCGAAGTTCAGGCGCCGGCGATCTACCGGATCGTGCGCGAGCTGGCGACCACCGCGCACCAGCCGATGCCACGGCTCTACATCTCGAACACCAACAACCCCAACGCGTTCGCGACCGGGCGCAACCCGCGCAACGCCGCCGTCTGCGTCACCACCGGAATCCTCAACCTGCTCGACGAGCGGGAGTTGCGGGCGGTGCTCGGCCACGAACTGTCCCACGTCTACAACCGCGACATCCTGATCTCGTGCGTCGCCGGTGCGATGGCATCGGTGATCACCGCCTTGGCCAACATCGCCTGGATCGCGAGCATGTTCGGCGGTAACAACCGGCAGGGTGGCGGCTCGAACTTCTTTGCGCTCTTGCTCATTCAGCTGCTGGGTCCGATCGCGGCGACGGTGGTGCGGCTGGCAGTATCGCGTTCGCGTGAGTACCAGGCCGACCAGTCCGGTGCCGAGCTGTGCGGTGATCCGCTGGCTCTGGCGTCGGCGTTGCGCAAGATCTCCGGCGGTATCGAGCAGGCGCCGTTGCCCCCGGACCCCAAGCTTGCCGATCAGGCGCACCTGATGATCGCCAGCCCGTTCCGGGCCGGTGAGAAGATCGGCAAACTGTTCTCCACCCACCCGCCGATCCCGGACCGCATCCGCCGGCTGGAGGACATGGCGGGCCGCGGTCCCGGGCACTACTGAGCGGCGGGATTGCGGGCCACCGATGCCCGGGTAACACTCAGTGGGTGCCGAAACGACCACCTAGTGTGACCAGTGTGCTGAGCAGGGCCCTGATCGGTGCGGTGTGCGCTGCGGCGAGCATCGCGACACCGGCGATGGCGTGGGCCGATCCCGAACCGACCCCCGCGCCGGTGCCACCGCCGAACGTCAATTCGTTCGCGATGGCCAAACCCGCGGACTACATCGTCAACGACGGCATCTACGGATTCACCTCGCCGAGCGGGCTGACCTGCATCATCAGTCGCGGCACCGGCTATTACGGCTGCAGCGGCCCGATGCCGGGCGCACCCGGTGGGGCCAACGTGGTCACCGGCGGACCGTCCGGCGAACCCGGCTTCTCGACCTCGGATGCGCCGCTGTATCCGTTCACCACGCCGCCCAAGCCGTTGCCGGCCAACACCCGGCTCAGTTACAGCACCGTCAGCTGCGGTGTGGACGGAGGCGGCGGTGTGGTCTGCAGCAACAGCTTCGACCAGACCGGTTTCGTGGCCGGCCCCGGTGGCAGCTTCTCGTTCGGCGCCGTCAACCCGCTGCTGGACCGGCCGGACGGCACCAATCCGTTCATGAACTGAGGTCGGTACCGGTCAGAATCCGGAGCCGTGCACCTCGTGACCGGGCTTCTCGTCGATCATCAGGCCGCGGTAGGCCTGTTCGACCGTCGATCCGTGGTTGATGACGCCGTCGACCTCACGGGCGATCGGCATGTTGATGCCGAACTTGTCGGCGAACTCCATGATGACGCTGGCGGCCTTGACGCCCTCGGCGACCTGGTTCATCGATTCGATGATCTCGGCGATGGGCTTGCCCGCGCCGAGCTGCTCGCCGACGTGCCGGTTGCGGCTGCGCTGGCTGGTGCAGGTGACGATCAGATCGCCCATCCCGGCCAGTCCGGCGAAGGTGTCGCGGTGTCCGCCCAGGGCCTCGCCGAGTTTGGACATCTCACGGACCGCCCGGGCCATCACCATGGCGCGGGTGTTCTCGCCGATGCCCAGCGAGTACCCCATGCCGACGGCGATCGCGTACACGTTTTTCAGCGCCCCGGCGATCTCGACGCCGATCACGTCGTCGGTGGTGTAGGTGCGGAATCGCTTGGTGCGGAACAGTTGTCCGAGGTTGGCCGCCAGACTCTGATCGGGCATCGCGAGCACGGCGGCGGCGGCGTAGCCGTCGGCGACCTCGCGGGCGATGTTCGGCCCGGCGAGAATACCGGCCGGGTGGCCCGGCAGTACCTCGTTGACGATTTGGCTCATCCGCATGTTGGTGCCCTGTTCGAGGCCCTTGACCAGGGACACCACCGGCACCCACGGGCGCAGCTCCCTGGCGAGTTCGGTGAGCACGCCGCGGAATCCGTGCGAGGGCACGCCCATGACGATGACGTCGGCGCAGTTGGCGGCCTCGGAGAAGTCGTTGGTGGCTTTCAGTGACTCCGGCAGCTCGGTCTCGTCACCGAGGTACTGGCTGTTGCGGTGGTTGTCGTTGATGTCCTTGGCGGTGTCGGCCGAGCGCACCCATTGCAAGGTCGGTCCGCGTCGCGCGCAGATGGATGCCACGGTGGTTCCCCAAGAACCACCACCGAGAACGACGACCTTGGGTTCACGTAGCGCTGATGCCATGGCGATCAGCGTATTGCCGGGGCGCCCGGGTTTTGCCGAACTCGCAGAACTCGTCGTCTTCGTCTCGGCGCGCGGGCGCTTGGTTGCCGGGACCGCCGTGATCGGCTAGGCAGGAGCATGTGACTGAATCAGGGGCCGGCCCGCTGTCCGCCGTCAGCTGGAGGTTCGCCGCGCTGGGGGCCGGAGCGCTGGGCGGGGTGATGTGGGCATTCGTGGCGCGCCTGGCGTTCGACACCGCAGGCTACCTGCGCCCGGCCCTGTTCTTCTGGGCCGTGATCGCCACCGGTTGCGTGGCACTGTTCTCCCTGGGTTTGGCGATCGCGCTGTGGGTGCCGACGTCGGTGCTCAAGACCGCCGGCGTGGTGATCGCGCTGGCTCCGCTGACCGGCGCGGTGTTCGCGGTATTCGTCCGGCTACTGCACATGGCGTTCTAGGAGCATCGTGACAGCCCCTGAAAAGACCGCCGTCGTCTACGGTCCGGTCCCCGTCCTGCTCGGACTGCTCACCGGGATCCTGCTGCTGCCCTTGGGGTTTGCACTCGGTGGCGTGTTCGGCTTCGTGCTGCCGTCGATCCTGGCGATCGTCACTTTGACGATCCGCAAGTCGCGGGCCTTCGGTTTCGGTATGGCAGCGGTCGCGCTGGGCAGCGCATTGTTCACCGTCTTCGCCGCGGTGCTGTTCTCGATAGGCGACGCGTCGATGCCCGCCTTGTACTAGTGGGCGCTGCCGGCGGCCGGGGTGCGGTCGGCCGCGCGCCCGAAGATCATCTGTTCGTCGATGCGGTCGCGCCGGTGGTCGATGGCGTCGGCGAAGAAGTTCTGCCGTACGTTCCACGGCCGCTCCGTGCCCGACTTCGGTAGTGCATGCGGTGCGCGCAGCACGTACCCGGCGGCGATGTCCCAGGCCAGTTTCTCCTGCATGGGTCCGTTGCCCGGATGCGGGTAGGCGTGGGTATAACCGCGGGAGTTCATGTGCGACAGCATTTTTGCCACCTGCTCTGCGGTCATGTCGGCGCGCAGCGTCCAGGAGGCGTTGGTGTAGCCCACGCACCAGGCCAGATTGGGCACATCTTCGAGCATGTGCGCCTTGTAGACGAAGCGCTCCTGCGGTTTGATCTCCTCACCGTCGAGGCTCACCCGCACCCCGCCGAGGGCCTGCAGTTGCAGGCCGGTCGCGGTGACGATGATGTCGGCGTCGAGGTGCTGGCCTGATTTCAGCGCGATGCCGGTGGCGTCGAAGTGGTCGATGTGATCGGTGACGATCTCGGCGCGCCCGGAGCTGATCGCGGCGAACAGGTCACCGTCTGCGTCCAGGCAGATCCGCTGGTCCCACGGGTTGTAGCTGGGCTTGAAGTGCACGTCGACGGGATAACCCTCGGGAAGGTTGGTTATCGCCGAGCGGCGCAACAGCGCCTTCATGACGGCGGGGAACTTGCGTGCCAAGAACCAGCCGCCGCCTTCCTGCAGCGCGTTGCGCCACCGCGCATAGCTGTGAGACTTGTTGCGGGGCAGCGCCTTGCGTACCAGCTCAGTCGTCGGATGGACGCGATTGCCCTTGGCGACGTAGGTGGGGGAGCGCTGCAGCATGGTCACCTTGGCGGCCCGCTTGGCCATCCCCGGTACCAGGGTGACGGCGGTGGCACCGCTGCCGATGACGACGACCTTCCTGCCGGTGTAGTCCAGATTCTCGGGCCAGAACTGCGGGTGTACGACTGTTCCGGTGAAATTCTGCGCGCCGGGGAAGTCCGGTGTGTAGCCCTCGTCGTAGGAGTAGTAGCCGCTGCCGAAGAACACGAAGCGAGTCCGGTATTGCTTGGCGCGCCCGTCCTGCTCGACGTCGACCGTCCAGGTGTCGTTGCCCGAATCCCAGTCCACCGAACGCACATGGCTACCAAAGCGGATGTGGCGGTCGATTCCGTGCTTGTGCGCTGTGGCCATCAGGTATTCGCGGATATCGGCGCCGTCGGCGACACCTTCGCGGCGGGTCCACGGCTCCCACGGAAAGCTCAACGTGAAGATGCTGCTGTCGCTGCGCACCCCCGGATAGCGGAACAGGTCCCACGTTCCGCCGATCTGCTCGCGGCGCTCCAGGATGGTGTAGCTCAGGCCGGGGTTGCGTTCGGCGATCCGGTAGGCCGCCCCGATGCCGGAGATGCCGGCTCCGACGATCACGACGTCGACGTATTCGGGTGTGGTGTTCTCGGGGGCGGTCGCCGTCATGCGCGGGCCTCGGTTCATCGCGGGTGTGGTGCTCGTCACTGCCCACGATAGGCATCGACCGGTTGGTTGGGTAGCAGGCGCCGCGTGCGGGTGTTGTCCACAACCTCTCCCGGGGTGATGTGCCGGGTGAGCGGTCCGGCCTTCGCACGCCGAGCGTGAATCCACTGCGCTGGATCAGCCGATTCGTCGCAGCAGACGCACGCTCGGCGCAGCGTCAGCGGTAGTTGACGAACTGCAACGCGACGTCGAGGTCGGCTCCGCGCAGCAGGGACTGCACGGCCTGCAGGTCGTCGCGCTTCTTGGAGCTGACCCGGATCTCGTCGCCCTGGATCTGCGCCTTGACGCCCTTGGGGCCCTCGTCGCGGATGATCTTGGTGATCTTCTTGGCCTGCTCGGAGTCGATGCCCTGCTTGAGGGTGCCGGTGACCTTGTAGGTCTTACCGCTGGCCTGCGGTTCGCCGGCGTCGAAGGCCTTCATGGAGATGTCGCGGCGCACCAGCTTCTCCTTGAACACGTCGATGGCGGCCTTGAGGCGCTCTTCGGTGGTGCTCACCAGTTCGATGGACTCCTCGCCCTTCCATTCGATGGTGGTGTCGGTACCGCGGAAGTCGAAGCGGGTGGACAGTTCCTTGGCCGCCTGGTTGAGCGCGTTGTCGACCTCCTGGCGGTCGATCTTGCTCACGACGTCGAACGATGAATCCGCCATTGGATACGTCCTCTCTGATCGGGGGGCGCCCGGTGGGGCCCTGCTGGCCGTTTTCGTCTTGGGTACATCCTCGTTGTACCCTGCTAGTCGCACCAAACCCGGGGCGTTGATCCGGGGGAGGGGCGAGCACCCGGCAGGTTGCCCGAGCGGCCAATGGGAGCGGACTGTAAATCCGTCGGCTAACGCCTACACAGGTTCGAATCCTGTACCTGCCACGCCTGATCAGGCCCCCTCGCCGAGGGGGCCTGATGCGTTTGTGCCGACGCTTTCATTGCCAATTCTCAGCTCCCTCCGAGGGTTCTCCGTGGGTGGACTGTGCATCGTGGGGAGATGGGTAAGTGGCTCGGCATTTTCGCCCGCGAACGCGGCAACTGCGAGTGCGGCTGCTCGAAGGTGCTGCACGCCGACTCGCTGGCCGGTGCCGCCTGCGCACTGTGCGGATACCACTGCCCGGGCTACACGTCGAATCGTTCTACGTCGGTTCCGTCGGGCGTGGCCGAAGGGGCACGACCGCAGCCGGTCGAAACGTCCAACGGGACGCCCGGACGATTCTGAGTGCCGTTGAGGCGCTTGACTTTACTGCGGGCGAACACCCAGGGGTCGCGCCCAGCGGAATAGCTCTCGTGAGGACCGATATTCCCTTGGGCTCGACCTGAAGCAGGGCGATTATTACGTAGCTTTCCCGGTCACGAGCGGCATCGTCGACTACGAGGAGTACTACCGGCTAACGCGTGAGCAATACCGCGACTTCTCCGAAGACCATTCCGCTGCTCTGGACTTCGTCAATTCCTGCCGGCGCCACGAGCGAGATTACCTGCTGATCGTGAAGCCCGGCTGGAATCGCGGAACGCCAACCTGATAATCAGGCGCCGAGTTGATCACCTGAGCAAACCACCGCCCCCCTCGTCTCGTTCATGACCCGACGTCCTGACCTGCGGGTGTAAGCTGGGCCCATTGGGATTCCAGTTTTTCCGGGATGACCTCAGGTTTCCGCCGCTGATTTCGACAGAGCTTTTGCTCGCTTCGGTGACCTCCATGAGAACCGCCGTTGGGATCACCGTTGAGCGCTCCACCTTTCTTGGGTTTCTCCACCACCACTACGGTGCTGTCCGGACCGCCGCGTGTCGGCATCCTGACCACCTACCCGCCGACGCCGTGCGGGCTGGCGACGTACAGCGCGGCACTGGCCGCTGCGATGTCCGACGACGGCGCAGATGTCAACGTGGTGCGGGTTGCCGACGGTCAGGTGTCCTCCAACGGTCGGGTCATCGGTGAACTGGTCGGTGATTCGCCGGCGTCGATGGCCGCCGCCTCCGAACTGCTCAACGAGGGCCATATCGCGATCATTCAGCTGCACGAGGGCGTTTACGGCGGCCGCGACGGCGTCGACATCGTTGAGGTGATGAGCGGGCTACGGGTCCCGTCGATTGTCGTGTTCCACACGCTGGCCAAAGAGCCGACCCCACATCAGCGTTCGGTGCTGGAGGCCGTTGTCGGTCTGGCCGATCAACTCGTCGTCATGTCCGAGTGCGCGCGTGAACGTCTACTGGCCACCAGCTCTGTCGACCCGCGGAAGGTTTCCTTGATTCCGCATGGCGCGACCGTGGCTCCGCGCAACGCGCCGTCGGCCCGGTTCGGCAGGCCCACCTTGCTGACCTGGGGGCTGCTCGGTCCTGGCAAGGGCATCGAGCGCGTCATCGACGCCATGGCATCGCTGAAGGATCTGCCCGGACGGCCGCGTTATCTGATCGCCGGCCGCACCCATCCCAAGGTTCTTGCCGCCGACGGCGACGCCTACCGCGAGGGTCTCGTGGCTCAGGCCAAGCGCCTCAACCTCGGTGATTCGGTGGTCTTCGATCCCGGCTACCGCAGCGTGGCCTCGCTGAGCGCGCTGATCCAGTCCGCCGCCGCGATCGTGTTGCCCAACGACTCCAAGGATCAGGTCACTTCGGGTGTGCTCGTCGACGCCATCGCCGGTGGCCGCCCGGTCATCGCGACAGCGTTCCCGCATGCCGTCGAACTGCTCAACTTCGGTATGGGCATGGTCATCGACCACGACGATCCCGACGCTCTGCTGTCGGCCCTGCACCGGATCCTGACCCAGCCGCGGTTGGCCGGCGATATGGCGGCCGAGGCGCGCCGGTTGGCGCCGACGATGGCCTGGCCGGTCGTCGGGAAGGCCTATCTGGCGCTGGCGCAGAAGTTGCGTACGGCCCACCGCCGCGCGCTGGCCTGATATCTAGTCGCCGCGTAACCGCACCATTCGCGTCGTAGAACTCTCGTCGAGTTCCACCAGGTCCGAGCGCGAGCGCAGGAAGTCGCTGAATGTCCGAAAGCCCAGGCTCTTCTCGCTGAACGACGGATCCATCCGCTTCATCTGTGCCTTGACCGCCGAGTTGTGCAGCCAGTCCACGTCGTCTTTCTGCAGTCCGATCTGTAGCGCTCGGCGCAGCAGCGCGGTCGCCGAATCCTGCGGGTCGGGCGCTTCGGGTTCCTCTGGTTCCTCGGGTTCCGGCGCGGCCTTGCGGCGGGACTGTTTCTTCGGCGTCGCGGACTGGGTGTCCTCCGACGGCGGGATCGGCTCGAAAACCGGTATGCCCGGAAGGGCGTCGTAGATGACGAATTCGTCGCAGGCCGCGGCCAGCGCTCTGCTGGACGATCCCGCGACGCCGATGCCCACCACATAGCGGCCCAGTCGTTTGCAGCGCTGCGCCAGCGGGATGTAGTCGGAGTCGCCGGCCACGATCACCACGTGGGTCAGATCGGGCAGCCGGAACATGTCCTCGACGGTGTCGACGGCCAGCCTGATGTCGGCGCCGTTCTTGCCGTAGGCCGCCGCCGGGAACAGCTGGACCAGGTCGACGGCGCGGCCCACCAGTTGGCCGCGGTATCCGGCGTTGACGTCTGCCGACCAGTCGGCATACGCCCTGGTGAGGACCAGGGTGCCGAACGAGGAGGCGAAATCGATCACCGCGCCCACGTCGACGGTGGCTCGGGCCAGCCGGTCGGCGTAATTCTCCAGCCCCTTGGCCTTGTCCCGTTGAAAAGAGTTGCGGCCATTGACCTGGTCGTACCGGGAGATGACGATGTTGTCGAAATCGAGGTAGACCGCCACACGGGTCGCGCCGGGTTCGGTGGTCATGGCGTCAGTCTGGTCTATCCGGAGGCCGACGGGCCGAATTTCGGCCGCTGTCGGATTCGGCCGGCGTCGTTCGTCGAAGAAGTAGAGAGTGGGGCACAGGGTTCCACTCGCTGTCTCGGAGGGACACTGACATGTACTACTTCGCCCTGCTGCATACCGCCGAACGCGACCTCACGCCCGAACAGGCGGCCGCGGAGATGACCGCCTATGAGGAGTTCCACGCTCAGGCCGGACATGCGATCCGGGCCGGCGACGCGCTGGCGTCGGCAGCCGACACCGTGCGGATCGACGGCGGACCCGACCGGCCGACCGTCACCGACGGCCCGTTCGCCGAGGGAGCCGAGGTGGCCGGCGGCTATTACGTCTTCGAGGCGGCCGACCTCGACGAGGCGCTGGCTTTGGCCCAGGGCATCCCGGCGGCGCAGTACGGCGCGGTCGACGTCTGGCCGATGGTGCACTGGGCGGCGCCGGCCGGCCCGGTGCACAGCGATTGGTTCGCCATGCTGCTGGAACCGTTCGACAACGTCACGGTTCCGGGATCCCCGGAGTGGGAGGCCGGCGCCGCCCAGCATCTCGAGTTCGGCAAGGCGGCGGGTGAGCACGTGCTCGGCGGTGCTCCGCTGCATCCGCCGACCACTGCCACCACGGTGCGGGTGCGCGACGGGCAGCCGGTCCTCACCGACGGCCCGTTCGCCGAGGGTGCCGAAGTCGCCAACGGCTTCTATCTGTTGCGGGCGGCCGATCGCGACGAGGCCGTCAAACTCGCGTCGATGATCCCGGCTTCCGCCGTCGAGTTGCGGCGGCTCGCGGGTATCTCGGGGCTCTAGCGCGGTGGACCTGGAGGGCGTCTTTCGCCGGGAGTGGGGTCCGGCCGTCGCGGCGCTGGCGCGCTGGTGCGGGGATCTCACCCTGGCCGAGGACGCCGTCCAGGAAGCATGTGCCGAGGCGGTGCGGACCTGGCCGGGTACCGGTGTGCCCGATCGGCCCGGCGGCTGGTTGCTCACTGTTGCCCGCAACCGGATCAGCGATCGTCTGCGTCGCGAATCCCTGCGCCCGGGAAAGGAATCGGACGCGGCAATGGACGATATGCGGGCACGCACCGATGGCTCCGATCCCCACCCGGTGCGCGATGACGAACTGCGGATGATGTTCACCTGCGCTCATCCGGCACTGGACCGGGCCTCGCAGCTGGCGTTGACACTGCGGCTGGTTTCCGGGCTGACGGTCGTCGAGATCGCCCGGGCCCTGCTGCACAGTGAGGCCGCCGTCGGGCAACGGCTGACCCGGGCAAAACACAAGATCAGGCAGGCCAATATCCCGCTTCGGGTGCCCCCGCCCGAACTGCTGCCCGAACGCCTCCCGCATGTTCAGTCCTGCATCTACTCGGTGTTCACCGAGGGGTACTGGTCCACCGGCGGACCCTCGGCAATCCGGGACGAACTGTGCGACGAGGGTGGCCGGCTCGCCGCCGAGCTCTGCGCGATGATGCCCGACGATCGCGAGTCCCATGCGCTGGCAGCCCTGATCTTTCTGCATGACTCCCGCCGGTCCACCCGGGTCGACGCCGCGGGTGCGCTGGTGCCGCTGGATGAACAGGACCGCAGCCGCTGGGAGCGCAGCCGGATCACCCGGGGGCTGGCTCACCTGCGGGCGGCGGCCGGCTCGACCGGGCCCTACCTGCCGCAGGCGGTGATCGCTGCGGCGCATGCCTGCGCGCCCAGCTGGGAGCGGACCGACTGGGTGACGATAGGCGCGGCCTACGACGCGCTGGCCGCGATGACCGACTCACCCGTCGTCGCGGCCAACCGCGCTCTTGCCATCGGTTTTCGCGACGGGCCCGAGGCCGGCCTTCGGGCCTTGGACCGGGTCGCCCACGACCCGCGGCTGGCCCGCTCCAACCTGGTTGCCTCAGTGCGGGCCGATCTGCTGCGTCGAGCCGGACGTACCGCCGAGGCGGCGGAAAGCTATCGGGAAGCGCTGGAACTCAACGGATCTGACCCGGGACGCGATTTCCTGAGGCGGCGTATCGCGGAATGCGAGCGGTGACCGAGCGTTTGACGGCCGTCAGTACCGGGCTCGGTGACCCGGTGCACCCCGATTCGACATCTGCCTGAAACCGACACCACACCGGCGGGGGCGTCATCATCGCCGTGCGCCCACTACGATGTAGACATCCGATCGGATTCCGGTCGCAATACCCCGGCTGAACACGCCGAACAATAGTTGGAGCCCTTAGTTGCCTGTGGATCGTCGTGCCCGTGGAGCCAGCTTGGCCGTCCTTTTCGCGGTTTTGGCAGTGCTCGGCGGTGTGGTTGTCACCTCGCGTCCCGATTGCGCGGCGAACTGCCAGACCCTGGCCGCGGGCCCGGACCTGGCGGCTGCTCGTCCGTCGCCGACCGGCCCCGCCGAGCTGCGCATCACACCCGGCCCCGGTGCCGAGGACGTCAATCCGATGGGCAAGATCATGGTGACGGCGCTGAGTGGCAATCTCACCAGCGTCAGCATGGTCAACGAGTCCGGCAAGGAAATCCCCGGTGTGATGACGCCGGACAACCGCGCATGGAAGCCGACCACCCAGCTGGGCTACGGCCGGACCTACACCATGACGATCGCCAGCCGCGGGCCCGCCGGCATGCCGACGCGGCAGACGTCGAGCTTCACGACCGTCACGCCGAGTGATCAGACGGCGGTCTACTTCAACACCACCGGCGGCAACCTGCTGCAGGACGGCGCCACCTACGGCGTAGGCATGGTCGTGGTGGCACATTTCGACGAACCCATCACCGACAAGGCCAACGCCGAGCGTCATCTCAAGGTGACGACGAACCCGATCGTGCAGGGCTCCTGGTACTGGGTCGACGACCAGAACGCCCATTGGCGCCCGGAAAAGTACTACGCACCAGGTACTTCGGTAACCGTCAATGCCAATATCTACGGCACCCCGCTGGGCAAGGGCCTCTACGGTGACGAGGATCAGCAGGTCACCTTCAAGATCGGCGACGCGCACGTCTCGGTCGCCGACGACAACACCAAGCAGGTCAGCGTCTTCGACAACGGGAAACTGGTGCGCACCATGCCGACGTCGATGGGCAAGGGCGGCACCGAGACCATTGCGGGCACCACGTTCTCGTTCTGGACCGCGCCGGGCGTCTACACGGTGCTGGACAAGGCCAACCCGGTGATCATGGACTCCTCGACCTACGGCCTGCCGATCAACTCGCGGCTGGGTTATCGCGAAACCATCCCGTATGCGACACGCATCAGCACCGACGGGATCTATCTGCACCAGCTCAACTCCACGACGTGGGCGCAGGGCAACACCAACGTCAGTCACGGCTGCCTGAACCTCAACAGCGAGAACGCCGAGTGGTTCTACGACTTCTCGGTGCCCGGTGACGTCGTCGAGGTGCGCAACACCGGGGGAGCGCCGCTGCAGATCAAACAGAACGGTGACTGGGGTGTGCCGTGGGATCAGTGGCGAAAGGGCAGCGCGCTGCCCTGACGGCTCGTACCGTTCGGCCATGGACGTCCTACGCACCCCTGACTCCCGCTTCACCGGTCTGGACGGTTATCCGTTCGATCCGCACTACGTCGACGTCAGTGCGGCCGACACCGGTCCGGTACGCATGCACTACCTCGACGAGGGCCCGCGCGACGGCGCCCCGATAGTGCTTCTGCATGGCGAGCCGACGTGGAGTTACCTGTACCGCACCATGATTCCGCCGCTGGTGCAGGCCGGATATCGAGTGCTCGCACCCGACCTGATCGGCTTCGGGCGTTCGGACAAGCCGCGCCGTATCGACGATTACACCTACCTCCGGCACGTGCAGTGGGTGACGTCCTGGTTCGAGACGCTCGCGCTCACCGGTGTGACGCTTTTCGTACAGGACTGGGGATCGCTCATCGGGTTGCGGATCGCCGCCGAGCAGGAGCAGTGGTTCGCGCGGTTGGTGGTGGCCAACGGCTTCCTGCCGACCGCGGATCGGGCGGTGCCGCCGGCGTTCAAGATCTGGCGTGCGTTCGCGAAGTTCTCGCCGGTGTTGCCCGCCGGCCGGATCGTTGCGGTCGGCACTGTCACCACGCTGTCCGCCGCCGTGCGCGCCGGTTATGACGCCCCGTTCCCGGACAAGAGCTACCAGGCCGGGGCGCGGGCCTTCCCGCAGCTGGTGCCCACATCGCCGCAGGATCCGGCGGTTCCGGCGAACCGTGCCGCCTGGGATGCGCTGGACCGCTGGGACAAACCGTTCCTGGCGTTGTTCGGCGCCAAGGATCCCATTCTGGGGCGCGGTGACAAGCCCCTGATCAGCCATATCCCCGGCGCGGCCGGGCAACCGCATGCCCGGCTGCACGGCAGCCATTTCGTGCAGGAGGACTGCGGTCCGGAGTTGGCGCGCAGGGTCGCGGCCTGGCAGACCTAGTCATGTGACCTGTATCACAATGTGGCGTACCGTTGAGTCAGCTGCGACGGAGGGAGCTACGTCATGAAAGGCGCGCATCACGATCCGGTGGACCATGTGCGAACCACCCAACCGCATGCGGGTGAATCCTTCATCGACACCCTGTGGTTGCCCGGGCTGATCCTGATCGGCCTCGGCACAGTCCTCATCGCGGGCACGGTGGCGGCCTCGGCCTACGGAAACAGCGAAGTGTCCCTGATCTTGGGACTTATCGCCGGAGCGCTGGTCACCGCCGGGGCGATGTTGATCGCCCTGGAACATCGCCGCGTCAAGAACGTGGAACGACGCTGGCTGGCCGAGCATCGCGAGCACCGCTCGGATCTGCACATCGGCTGAGCGGGCCGCGCCGGGGTTCGCGGGGCGACGTCCCGCGCGCCGAGGCCCGCAAATCGCTTAGCACAGTTAGCAATTAGACATTCTTTCTATTGTGGCGTCGATCACAGTTATCTGTACAATGTGGTCCACGCCATACTTGGGAGGACGCCATGGTCAGAGTGGACGACGGCAAGCTTGGGCAGCCGCGCAGTGCATTGCCCCCTGCCGCCGGTGGATCGATCCACGGCATGCGGTTGCTGCTCGGTGTTCTCTTGGTCGTCATCGCCGTCGCCGCGGTCGCGGGGGTAGCGATGGCGGTATCAAGCGGTCAGCCGGCAGTGGCGGTAGCCATCGGTTTGGTCGCCGCGGCGTTCTTCACCCGCGTCGGCTGCTGAACGCCCTCAGTCCAGCTCGCGCAGCCATGTGACGATGGCGCGCGTCGGCCGGTCCAGGATGTCGTTGAAGTCCTGGTGCTTTTTCACGTACGCCGACACCATTTCGCACACCGCCACGATCCGCAGACCCTCAGCTCTGGTCTGACGCAGCGCTTCGGCGATCAGGACCGTGGCCAGCCCACGGCCACCGAAGGCTTCCTCGACCGTGGTGTGGTAGAAAACCCGCTGGCCGTCGCGGTCGGCGAATGCCGCCAACCCCACCCGCTGACCCTCGACACCGACGACGAACCGGCTGCCCTCCTTGGTGATCGTGACTGGTGCGCCGGTCTTGTCGGTCAATGTCATCGAGAGTCCTTCCGCGGAGGTGGCTGACGGGGTTTGAGCCTGGTACCGGGCAACGGTGGGGCAGGCAACCGGGGGGTTGGCCCCTGATAGCCCAGCACCTGACCGAACCGTGCCGATTCGGCCTGCCACTCACGACGGTATTCGACGATCTCCTCGTGGGTGCGACCGACGAAGTTCCACCACATCAGCAGTTCCTCGGTGAACGGTTCGCCGCCCAACAGTATCGCGCGTGCGGACAGCTCCCCGGTGTTGCGCAGCGCCAGAACCGTTTCCCCGCAGCCCTGGTAGGCCAGCTGGCCCGGGGCAACCACGGTGTCGCCGACCTCCAACGGGCCCTGGTCCAGCAGCACGGCGTGTTCGAAGGCGGGATCGACATCCAACTCGACGGCGGCGCCGGGCGGCAGATCGATCTGTGCACCCAGCAGCGCGGTATGGGTGGGCACCGGTGATCGCGCGCCCGCCAATGTCCCCAGGAAAACCCGCAACGATCCGCCGGACAATGAAACAGGTTCGGGCACAAAATGATCGAAGGCGCGCTCGGTATCTCGTGCCGAATCCGGCAGCGCAACCCAGAGCTGTACACCATGCAACAGCGACGTCGCTGCGGTGGATACCTCGGAGTGGCAGATGCCCGCGCCGGCGGTCATCAGGTTGAGTTCACCGGGACGTACCATGGCGTGCACTCCGGCGGAGTCGCGATGCTCGATCTCGCCGGCGAACAACCAACTCACTGTCTGCAGGCCGGTGTGCGGATGGGGTGCGACATCCATGCCGGGGCGTGACCGCACATCCTCGGGGCCGTAATGATCGGCGAAACACCACGCCCCGACCATGGAACGCTCCCGCTGCGGCAGCGTGCGTCGTACCCGCATCGCGCGCGGTCCGCCCAGTGGCACATCGCGAGGTTGCAGGATCTCGATCTGCGCGGACGGCCCCGCCGCACAATCGAATTCGACGGGCTCGGTTTCCAGATTGCTCACGGCGCTCCTAGGCTCGGCGCTCCTGGCTACGATCAAGTCCGACAGTACCCGCCGGCCGAAAGCACCCGATGACCTCCGAGCACATCCATATCGACACCCAATCGCCGGCGGCATACGAGGCGCTCGTTGGGCTCTCGTCCGCGGTGAGCAAACTGGCCCGTGAAACCGGTCTGTCCCGTCAGCTCGTCGAGCTGGTCAATGTGCGGGTCTCACAGATCAACGGGTGCCCGACCTGCCTTCAGACTCATTACCATCGCGCCGAATCCGCCGACGTCAGCCCCAAACAACTCGCGACGGTGTCGGTGTGGCGCGATACCGCGCTGTTCGACGAACGCCAGCAGGCAGCGCTAAGGCTGGCCGAGATCACCACATCGCTGCCCGATCATGACACCGCCGAACGTGAGTACGGCCGGGCGCGCGCCGTGCTCACCGATGACGAGATGTCTGCGGTGATCTGGATTGCCACCGCGATCAATGCCTTCAATCGGGTGTCGATTCTGAGCCGCCACCAGGTGAAGCCGTGACGCGGGGTTCAGCCCGACCGCAGTACGGTCGCCTCCAGTAGCCGTTGCAGTTGGCGCAGAGTGTGTTTGTTCAGCGCGGAAACCTTGCGGCGCAGCGCCGTCGGCGGCACGGGCGGGTGAATCTCGACGGAATCGCCGACACGTAGCAGCCCGGGCTTCTCGACGTCGGCGTAGATGCCGAGGAACCGGTCGGTGCGCTCGGCCAACAGGCGACCGATCGAGCGGTCCAGCTCGAGGCCGGGCTGAGGCCGCGTCGGCACCACGCAGCGGATCGTCGGTGTGGTGGCGCGCAGGGACACCGAGCCGAGCGTGACGCGCGCGCCGGCCCACTCGGCCTCGGGGTAGGACGCGGTGTCGCCGTCGATGTCGACCAGGATGTTGGGGCGGAAGCGGCGCACATCCACCGCCGTCCCGTCTGCCGACAGCGAGGCGAGGCTGCGAGAGCTCAGCAGATGCACCGGGCTCAGATCCACGAAAGTGCCCGGTGGTGTCGAGTAACGCGCCACCGTCGCGAGTTCTTTGAGAGAGAACGCCGACGTGTCCGGCAGCGGGTCGGTTTCACTCAGGCCGAAGTCGCTGCGGATCTCGGCGGGGGACAAGAAGGTGCCCAGGCCCTGGCGCAGGGTGAGCCGCTGTCGGCTGGTGTCGGAGGCGAACGGTAATGCCGTCAGCCGCACCCGCCGACCGGCCAGCTCGGACAGCCGGTCGTCGATATCGGGGTCGGCGCTGTGGCGTTCGGTCCCGTCCGGGAAGGTGATCAGCACCGGTGGTGCATTGCCCGGCCCGGCGTCGGCGTCGGGCTCGGAGGCGTAACGTGCCGAACAGCCCAGTAGCGCAGGTATTTTGCGCGCGGTGGCGGTGATGTCGTTGTCCAGATCGCGCACCGCCCACAACCGGTCGGCGTGCACGCCGCGACGGTCGATGCGCAGCGTGTCCAGCTCGGTGCCGCCCATCGATTTGACCGGGAACCGCCAGAGTTGCCGCACGGTGACGCTGCTCATGATGCCTCGAATCCTCGTAACAGGCTCGCGACACCCACATTCCAGCGCCGGTCGACGTCGCGCTGAGTGTGCCCCAGCCATCGACCGCCTTCCTGAACCGCCAAACCCTGTGCCAGCGCGAGGAACACATGTGCGATGTCGGTCGCGTCCCCGGTCAGAGCACCGGCGTCGATGCAACGCTGGACCTTGCCCACCAGGATGTCGCGAACGGTGGGTGCGACCGCCTGTTCCTCCGGACTCGGATCGAGGTCCTGGAACGGCCGGGAGAACATCACCCGGGCCAGCGCGGGATAGCTCAGGCAGAACTGGCGGAACACCGGGATCAGTTGTTGCAGGTCGGCCACGGGTGCGCCGGTTTCCGGTAGCGCGGCCAGTGCACTGCCCAATCGCCGGAATCCTTCGAAGTACACCGCGCGGACCAAACCCGCTTTGTCGGTGAACAATTCGTAGACCGCGGGCAACGAGGTCTGGGCCCGCTCGGCTACCCGGCGAGTGGTGAACCCCGATACGCCGTCCTCGCACAGCACATTGACCGCGACCTCGAGCACGCGGTCGGCCAGCTCGGGTGTGCGCTGCTTGATCCTGGGCATGGCGGCGTGCCGACTAACTGGCCCCGAGTTCGGCGGCCATATTGTCGATTCCGGCCCGGATGCCTTCCAGTGCCTCGGCCCGGGTGCGCAGCTTCGATGCGGCGTGCGCGCTCTGGCTGAGGTTGGCGAACTCGCGCGCGGCTTCCTCGGCGCGCGAAAGCACCGACTCCGGCGGCACGATCTCGTCGATGAAACCGGCGGCCAGCGCCGACTCGCCGGAGAACACCTTCGACAGGCAGACGGCCTGCTGATATGCCGAGCGGGTCAGGCGCAGTTTGACCACTTCGAGTGCGGCATAGGGCATCACCATGCCGATGGCCACCTCGTTGGCCTGGATGTTGTATCCCGGCGCGGCAATTCGATGATCGCCGCTGCACAGCAAGAACGATCCCATGGCGATCGCGTGGCCGGTGCAGGCCATGACGACGGGTTTCGGGTAGGACAGCAGCCGGTGTGAGAGCTCGAAGCCGCCCTGCAGCATGGCAACGGATGCCTCGACGTCGCCGGAGCGGAACACCTTCAGGTCGAAGCCGCCGCTGAAGACCTTGTCGTTGCCGGCGATCACCAGGGCGCCGACGTCATCGCGATCGGCCTGATCGATGGCGTCGTTGATGGCCTGCTGCATGGCCGGGCCGAGGACGTTGGCCTTGCCGTCGTCGAGGGTGATGACACCGATCGTGTCGTCGTGTCGGTAGGTGACTGGACCGCTCATGATGGGCCTCCATTGAAACGCCGCTGTTTCAAAGTGACGTTACGTAACGCTGTTACGAAACGTCAAGGGTGCGGTTTTCAGCCGAGTGCGAGCTGGCTGCCCGGCGACAGCGCGTCACCGTGTAGTTCGAGCAGCTGCGGCGTCGAACCTGCCGGAATGTCGAACACCACCGCTGTCTGCATCGAGGCGCCCGGTGCCAGTTCCTCGTAGATGTTGCCCAGAAAGTACGAGGTCGGCTGATCGGGTTCGTAGGCCGTGCCGTCGGCGGTGATCCGTTGTTCGGCCGCCATGTAGTACTGCGTTTCGGGGGCGATATTGCTGATCGAGAGGTGCACCACCACGAACTGGCCCTGGGCGTCGGCGGTCAGGTATTCGTTGCTGGGGCTGGTCACGTTCGACACCACCTCGACGCTGTCGACGGTGAACTGCAGCCCGGCATCGACGACCTGGTTCTGCGCCAATGGTGCTGTCTGCGTGGGTGTCTCGGTGGGCAACGTGACCTCGTCGGTACCGGAAGCCTGCGGTGTGGGGGTGTCGGCGGTGGGCGCGGTCGAGGTGGTGATCGTCGGACTGAGGGTGAAATCCCGGGTGCCCGGTCCGGCGAATGTCGCCCACAGTGCGGTGGCTACCAGTACCGCCAGGCCGGCGGCCACGCCGATGCCGTAGTTGCGGATCAGCCGGCTGCGCTCGTCTGCCGGGGCGGCGTGCGCCGGTGCGGCGCCGACGGTATCGGCCGGCGGCTGCACCGCGCGCGGACTGGGTTCGAATGTGATCGGCGGTGTCGATGGCGTAGGGGCGGGCGCGGGTGTCGTGACGGCAGTTGCGATGGGTGCCGGCATGCGCTGGTCGGTCCAGTCGTCGCCGTCCCAAAAGCGTTGTCCGCCAGAGCCGTCCGGGTCCGGATACCAGCCGGCAGGTATCGTCATGACAGCATTCTCCCACCGTTTGTGCAGGGAACTCCCAGCAAAGATAGCCTAGTTCGATGCGGCGGGCATCCCTATTGCGGTGCGGTCAGCCGCCCATGAGCATGCGCCATTGGTCCAGGTTGGATGCCCGGTAGACGTAGTTGCCGCGCTTGACGTCCTCCAGCGGGGCGCTGGGTTGCTCGGAATACCAGTGCCCTGGGAACACAGTGGGATCACCGGAAAGCGTGGCCAGCTGCTGCAGGCTGCGGAACATGTCGTCGACGTTGCCGCCGGGGAAATCGGTGCGCCCGCAGCCGTCCAGGAACAGGGTGTCGCCGGCCACCAGGCGTCCGTCCAGCAGGAAGCACTGACTGCCCGGGGTATGGCCCGGCGTGTGCAGCAATTCGATATCGATCTGGCCGACGGCGACCTTGTCGCCATGCTGATGGCTGGTCAGATCGGAAAGCGGGATATCGGTGACGCGTGAAACCCACTCCGCTTCAAGGGCATTGACGTGCACCGGCACGCTCTGGCGCTCCAGCAGTTCGGCCAGGCCCTTGAGGGTGAAGCCCATCATGGTGCCGCCGACATGGTCGGGGTGGTGATGGGTCACCAGGACGCCGGAGAGGTGCATACCGTCGGCTTCCAGGGTGTCGACCAGGTCGTTGGCGGCGTAGGCCGGATCGACGACGACGGCGTCGCCGGTCTCCCGGTCGCCTATCAGGTAGGCGAAGTTGCGCATCTGGGTGGCGATCATGTCGCCGGCGGCGAAATCGCGGCCGGCGAGCAGCTGCCGGAAGTACAGGCGATCTGATGTGCTGACCATGTCCCACAGCGTAGGGCGGCACCTCTGGGCCCAATAACCGCAGGTACAAAAACCGCACGTCATGCGGTGTTTGATGCCACAGCCGTAAAAGTCGCATCCGGCATGCGCAATTACTAGCGTCACCGTCATGCAGCTCACCCGATTCACCGATCTCGGTCTGCGGGCGATGATGCTGCTTGCGGCCGGCGAGTCCCGCGAGCAGCGGGTCACCACCCGGACCATCGCCACCGCAGCCGGCGCCTCGGAGAACCACGTCGCCAAGGCGGTGTCGCGCCTCGTCGAATTGGACATGGTGCACGCGCGGCGAGGTCGAATGGGCGGTCTGGAACTCACCGATGCCGGCCGGGCGGCGTCGGTCGGCTGGCTGGTGCGCCGCCTCGAAGGTGATCGTGAGGTCATCGACTGCGCCGGCGAACACCCGTGTCCGTTGATTCCGGCCTGTCGGTTGCGGCGTGCGCTCGCCGATGCCAAAGAGGCTTTCTACGCCGAGCTCGACCGGCACACCATCCACGATTTGGCCAGGGGCACAGGGCTTCCCGGCATTCTGCAACTTTCCCTAGGAAGGAAATCCCCATGAACGTAGCCGTCAGCGCACCCCAACCGGTCGAGGTCCGTACCGAACTCGAGCCACATCATGCCGAGCTGATCCGTGCGACGCTGCCGCTGGTGGGCGCGCACATCGACGAGATCACCACCGAGTTCTACCGGCGGTTGTTCGACAATCACCCGGGGCTGCTGCGCAACCTGTTCAACCGTGGCAACCAGGCGCAGGGCGCTCAGCAGCGGGCGCTGGCCGCCTCGATCGCGACGTTCGCCACTCACCTGGTCGACCCGGCGCTGCCGCATCCGGCTGAGCTGTTGTCGCGGATCGGACACAAGCACGCATCTCTCGGTATCACCGCTGAGCAGTACCCGATCGTGCACGACAATCTGTTCGCGGCGATCGTGGCCGTGCTCGGCGCCGACACCGTCACCGACGACGTGGCACAGGCGTGGGACCGGGTGTACTGGATCCTGGCCGACACTCTCATCGAGCTGGAACGCGGTCTGTACGCCGAGGCGGGGGTGGCAGCCGGGGACGTGTTCCGACGGCTTCCGGTGACTGCCCGGGTCGACGACCCATCCGGTGCCGTGCTGCTCAGCGTGCCTGGCGACTTCGCCGATCATGCTGCCGGACAATATGTCTCGGTGGGGGTGACATTGCCCGACGGTGCCCGCCAGTTGCGGCAGTACAGCCTGGTCAACGCGCCGGGGAGCGGCCAACTGACCTTCGCGGTCAAACCGGTGGATGCCGATGACGCCCATCCGGCAGGTGAGGTGTCGAACTGGATCCGGTCCAACGTCTGCGTGGGCGATCTGCTCGACGTCACCATCCCGTTCGGTGATCTGCCCGCCCCGCAGCCCGGTGCGCCGGTCGTGCTCATCTCGGCCGGTATCGGCATCACCCCGATGATCGCCATCCTGGAAACCCTGGTGGCCGATGCCGCCGACACCGAGGTGCGGGTGCTGCACGCCGACCGTGCCGATCAGAGCCATCCGCTGCGCGAACGTCAGCGCGAACTGGTCGCGGCACTGCCCGGCGCGACCCTCGACGTCTGGTACGCCGATGGGGTGACCGCCGGCCAGGCCGGTACGCATCCGGGACTGCTGAATCTCGACGGTGTCGAGCTGCCCGCCGACCCACAGGTCTACCTGTGTGGCAACAACGGTTTCGTCCAGGCGGTGCGGGCCCAGCTGGCCGACCGGGGAGTGGACCCGGCCCGGGTGCACTGCGAGCTGTTCAGCCCCAACGACTGGCTGCTCGGCTGAGCGTCACTGCCGTCGTCGCACGGGGGCCGCGTTCGGGGCGGTCGGTTGCCGAGGTGGACCGAGCAGCGCAGACTTCCTCCGGTGACCAGCGGTTTGGTGCGGAAACGAACCACGCTGTACCCTCTTTAAGGCTCACCCGGTGTCGGTAAAACGCAGCGCGTGTGCCTGTGCACGACCCGCCCCCTTAGCTCAGTCGGTAGAGCGTTTCCATGGTAAGGAAAAGGTCAACGGTTCGATTCCGTTAGGGGGCTCGGTAGACGCCGTACCGAGCGGCGGCGCTGTCATGGCGGTGTAGCTCAGCTGGTTAGAGCGCACGACTCATAATCGTGAGGTCGGGGGATCGAGCCCCCCCACCGCTACAAGCAAGACAACGCAACCTGATAGACCCGAAAGAGAGCAGTTACCGTGGCCTCCAGTACAGATGTACGGCCGAAGATCACCTTGGCATGCGAGGTGTGCAAGCACCGTAACTACATCACCAAGAAGAACCGCCGCAACGACCCGGACCGTCTCGAGCTGAAGAAGTTCTGCCCGAACTGCGGCAAGCACCAGGGCCACCGCGAGTCGCGCTGACGCGCACTGCTTGTCCATTTAGGTAGACCGGCTATCGGCCTGCTGACATCGACTAGGTAGGTTCGAGCCTGTGGCCCTGTCCGGAGATATCGTCGGGATGCACTATCGCTACCCCGACCATTACGTGGTCGAGCGCGAGAAAATCCGCGAATACGCCACTGCGATCAAGAACGACGATGCGTCGTTTTTCTCTGATGACGCCGCCGGCGACCTCGGTTATAAGGGGCTGGTTGCGCCGCTGACGTTCATCTCGGTATTCGGGTACAAGGCCCAGCGGCAATTCTTCGAAGAAGCCAATATCGGGATCACGGACGCGAAGATCGTCCAGGTCGACCAGGAGCTCAAATTCCTGCTACCGATCCAGGTCGGCGACGAGCTGTACTGCGATGTCTACGTGCATTCCGTCAGGCAGGCGCACGGCACCGACATCATCGTCACCAAGAACCTCATCACCAATCAAGACGGTGAATTAGTGCAGGAAACCTACACCACCCTTGCGGGGCGTAGCGAAGACAACGGAGAGAGTGGCTTCAACGATGGCTCTGCGTGAGTTCAGTTCGGTCAAGGTCGGCGACGAGTTGCCGGAGCGGGTCGTCGGTCTGACCCGTCAGGATCTGGTGAACTACGCCGGCGTTTCCGGCGACCTCAACCCCATCCACTGGGACGACGAGATCGCCCAGATGGTGGGGCTGGACACGGCCATCGCCCACGGCATGCTCACCATGGGCCTCGGCGGCGGTTTCGTCACGTCCTGGGTCGGCGATCCCGGCGCGGTCACCGAGTACAACGTGCGCTTCACCGCTGTGGTGCCGGTGCCCAATGACGGCAAGGGTGCCGAGATCGTCTTCAGCGGTCGGGTCAAGTCCGCCGAACCCGAGACCAAGACGGTCACCATCGCCATCACCGCGACGACCGGTGGCAAGAAGATCTTCGGCCGCGCGGTTGCCACCGCGAAATTGGCCTAGCGGATGGCACTCAAAACCGACATCCGGGGTCTGACCTTCGAGTACCCGGACTTCTTCGTCGTGGGCCGCGAGAAGGTCCGTGAGTATGCGCGCGCGGTGAAAAACGATGATGCGTCGTTCTTCAAGGAGGACGCGGCCGCCGAGCTGGGTTACGACTCGCTGCTGGCCCCGCTGACATTCGTTTCGACCATCGCGCTGGTGGTGCAGCAGGAATTTTTCCGCCGGGTCGACGTTGGTTTCGAGACCATGCAGATCGTCCAGGTCGATCAGCAATTTCTCTACCATCTGCCGATCCGCGTCGGTGACCGGCTCTATGCGCGGTTCGAAGTCGTCTCGGTCAACGAGCGGTTCGGCGCCGATATCGTCGTCACCAAGAACGTCCTGACCAATGGCGACGGCGATTTGGTTCTGGAGGCGTTCACCACGCTGATGGGGCAGCAGGGGGAGACCTCGGCGAAGCTCAAGTTCGATGCCGAGACCGGTCAGATCAGCAGGGCGGCGGATTAGTAGATCCCAGATCCACCGATGTACACTCGGACATTGGGGTTTCTCCCAGTACAAGCGCGCTGTCCGGCGGTTCGCGACCGATCGGGGGGCGCGCGAGTCATGTGAGGCCTCCAACCGGCGATGACGAAGCCTGAGCGTGCGAAGGCGGGGAGTGCCGGGGAACTACCCAAAGGGGCGTAGCTCAACTGGCAGAGCAGCGGTCTCCAAAACCGCAGGTTGCAGGTTCAAGTCCTGTCGCCCCTGCTCAACTGAATACACCCATGTGGACACTGAAAAGTGTCGACCATGGACCGAAGAGACCGAACAGGACGAAGGAGCGCGCGGTGAGCGACGAGCGCGACAGTGTTGACGGCGACGCCGCCGACGGCGCTGTCCAGGACGCCGACGACCGACGCGATGCGGTGACGCCTCCGCGCCCGACCGGCAAGCGTTCGCGGCAGCGCGCGCTGGCAGGCACCGCCGTCGTGGACGACGTCGTCAAAGACGACACCGAGGACACCGAAGACGCGTCGGCCGCTGACAAGGGCGGCAAGGTCAAGGCACCGAAGAAGAAGGCCGCATCGGGCGCCTCGCGCAACCCGATCGCGTTCGTCTTCAACTACCTCAAGCAGGTCGTCGCCGAGCTGCGCAAGGTCATCTGGCCGAACCGCAAGCAGATGGTCAGCTACACCACCGTCGTGCTGGTGTTCCTGGCCTTCATGGTGGCGCTGATCGGCGGGGTCGACCTGGGCCTGGCCAAGCTGGTGTTGTGGGTTTTCGGCTAGCCCCAGCACCGCTACATAGATATCCAAGAGAGGACTGACAACCGTGACAAGCTTCGAGGGCGAATCGCCCGCGGGTGAGTCGGTCGATGTGATCGCCGAGGAGCCGCAGGGCACCGAGGCGGAGGCGTCGGTCGAGGAGACCACCGCCGAAGCAGTGGCCGCGCCTGCCGAGGAATCCGACGAGGAGCTCGACCCCGCGGTCGCGCTCAAGCGGGAACTGCGCAGCAAGCCGGGCGACTGGTATGTCATCCACTCCTACGCCGGCTACGAGAACAAGGTGAAGGCCAACCTCGAGACCCGCGTGCAGAACCTCGATGTCGGTGACTACATCTTCCAGGTGGAAGTCCCCACCGAAGAGGTCACCGAGATCAAGAACGGCCAGCGCAAGCAGGTCAACCGCAAGGTTCTGCCGGGCTACATCCTGGTGCGCATGGATCTGACCGACGATTCGTGGTCGGCGGTGCGCAACACCCCGGGTGTCACCGGTTTCGTCGGCGCGACCTCGCGCCCCACCTCGCTGTCGCTGGACGACGTCGTGAAGTTCCTGCTCCCGCAGGGCGCGGCGAAGAAGGCCGCCAAGTCGACCGCCGCCGCTTCCGGCGCCTCCAGCGAGGCCACCCTGGAGCGCCCGGAGATCCTGGTCGATTACGAGGTCGGCGAGTCCGTCACCGTCATGGACGGTCCGTTCGCCACGCTGCCCGCGTCGATCAGCGAGGTCAACGCAGAACAGCAGAAGCTCAAGGTGCTGGTGTCGATCTTCGGTCGTGAAACGCCCGTCGAGCTGACCTTCACCCAGGTCGCCAAGATCTAGAGAACCCCGAACAGCAACAAAGACTAGAAGGATAGGACCGAACACTCATGGCCCCGAAGAAGAAGGTCACCGGGCTGATCAAGCTGCAGATCCAGGCCGGGCAGGCCAATCCCGCCCCGCCGGTCGGCCCTGCGCTCGGCCAGCATGGCGTGAACATCATGGAGTTCTGCAAGGCGTACAACGCCGCGACCGAGTCGCAGCGCGGCAACGTCATCCCCGTGGAGATCACCGTCTACGAGGACCGCAGCTTCACGTTCGCGCTGAAGACCCCGCCCGCCGCCCGGATGCTGCTCAAGGCTGCCGGCGTCGCCAAGGGTTCCGGCGAGCCGCACAAGACCAAGGTCGCCACGGTGACCTGGGATCAGGTCCGCGAGATCGCCGAGACCAAGAAGGAAGATCTCAACGCCAACGACATCGACGCGGCCGCCAAGATCATCGCCGGCACCGCGCGCTCGATGGGCATCACGGTCAAGTAGTCCAAGAGTGAGGAGGCGGGGCGAAGCATGAGCCCCAGTCGACGAACTCGCCGGACGGATTGACCGGTAGGCACGGTCAAGTAGTCGCCGGACGGATTGACCGGTAGGCACGGTCAAGCAGTCCGTAGCAGTACCGAGTGAGAACTCACGCAGCCAACTGCAGGAGTTCTCACTCAACGAAGTAATCCGTGGGAGGGCTGGCATCGGCCCGTGAACCACAACCAACGAAACAGATTGGAATGCAATGAGCAAGAACAGCAAGGCGTACCGCGAAGCCGCTGAGAAGGTCGACAAGACCAAGCTCTACACCCCGCTGGAGGCCGCGAAGCTGGCCAAGGAGACCTCCTCGAAGAAGCAGGACGCGACCGTCGAGGTCGCGATCCGCCTCGGTGTGGATCCGCGTAAGGCCGACCAGATGGTCCGCGGCACCGTGAACCTGCCCAACGGCACCGGTAAGACCGCTCGCGTCGCAGTATTCGCGGTCGGCGAGAAGGCCGAGCAGGCTCTGGCCGCCGGCGCCGACGTCGTCGGCAGCGACGATCTGATCGAGAAGATCCAGGGCGGATTCCTCGACTTCGACGCCGCGATCGCCACCCCCGATCAGATGGCCAAGGTCGGCCGGATCGCCCGCGTGCTCGGCCCCCGTGGCCTGATGCCCAACCCGAAGACCGGCACCGTGACTCCCGATGTCGCCAAGGCCGTCTCCGACATCAAGGGCGGCAAGATCAACTTCCGCGTCGACAAGCAGGCCAACCTGCACTTCGTGATCGGCAAGGCATCCTTCGACGAGACCAAGCTGGTGGAGAACTACGGCGCCGCGCTCGACGAGATCCTGCGGGCCAAGCCGTCGTCGTCGAAGGGCCGGTACCTGAAGAAGGTCACCGTCTCGACGACCACCGGCCCCGGCATCCCGGTCGACCCGGCCGTCGTCCGGAACTTCACCGAAGAGGCATAAGCCAGATCTCACCAGTTGCTCCCGCACGCTTGCGTGCGGGAGCTTCTGCGTTGTGGGGGCAGTGTTGTCAGGACGCTGTCGGGTCGAGCGGCACCGCGATGGAGGCCAGCAGCGCACGGTGATCGGATCCGGGAACGAAGATCGTCCGGATCGATGTGGCGACGGCCTGCCGGGTCAACACATGGTCGATGGTTATCAGGGGCGGATGCCACGTCTGCGACGGAAACGTCGGGGCGAATCCCGCCCCGGTCTGGTGGACGGCATCGCGGTATCCGTTGGTGAGCAGGTCCCGGAATTGGCGCATATCGGGTGTGCTGTTGTAGTCGCCCGCGACGATCACCGCACCCGGGCCCGCGGCGTCGGCGAAATCGGTCAGCTCGGCCTTGGCAGCGGCGATGGCGGTATGCCAATCGCCGAACGAGCGCCCGTAATTCGTCAGCGGTGATGTGATGTGCACGCTGGCCACCAACGGGTCGTACCGCACGCCCGGAATCTGCAGCCGCACCGCGGTGCGGCCCGGCCGCCCGGGTTTGGTGGGCGATACCGCGCTGATCGGATACCGACTCCACAGGCCGATTCCACCGGCTTCGGGGGCCGGGAACAGCAATGAGTACGGAAATATGCCGTCGATGCCGGCCTCGGTGAAGCGTCGGAAGATATCGGGCGTCAACTCCGAGACGGTGATGACGTCGGCGCCCTGCCTGGCCAATCCCACAATCGATGCCACATCGGCGCGGCCCTTGCGCAGATTGGCCGACAGCACCCGGACTTCGGTGTGCGGGCCCACGTCCACCGGGTGGCCGAAGTAGTACCAGGGCACCTGCACGAGCAGTGTCGCCACCAGCACCAACACCGCCGCTGTCGACAGCAGCTTGCGGCGCGCCATCAGGGCAAGCGCCACACCGATCACCGCCAGCACGGGGACGTATGCCGCGCTGACGACGATGAACAGCACGAAGACGTTGGACAGCGGGATGACCCGGACGATAAGCGCGACAACGCAATACCCGAGTGCCAGCATGGCGAGGAAAGCCATCGGCGCGTGCCGCCCGAACAGGGACGACGAGTTATCCCTGTGCGCTTGCATTTCCCGGCAGGCTACCAGCACCGAAGCCAGGTGCGGGGTTGGCAGGCAGCGGCGCCGTCAGTCGGGTCCAGTGCCCCGGCACAGTTCCAGAACCGGCGGCAATAGGTCGGCGATCTGGGTGCCGATAGACGAGAAGACCTCTGCGTCTTGACCTATCGGGTCTGCGATATCGCTCAGCTCGTGTGAGGCGAGTCGCGGCCGCAGCTCGGCAAGTTCAGCAACGCTTCCGGCGTTGTGCTCGGTGACGAGCCGTGCGGCTTCGGACAACGTGAAGGTCTTGCGCAACTGTCTGGGGGCCAGTTCCAGCACCCGGTCGCGGTGCGCCCGGGTCATGGTGAGAACAAGGTCGGCGTCGGCGGCGATTCTCGGCGTGAGCTGGCGCGCCGCGAAATCCGACGCGTCGCCGCCGAGCCGCTGCAGGACCACTGCCGCATCGGGATGAATGGGGTGTCCGATGACCGCGCGGGTCCCCGCGCTGGATGTAATCAGGTCCGGGATCCGTAATTTGGCGCCGTAGGCGGCGGCGAGCCGCTCAGCCGAAGGCGATCGGCAGATGTTCCCGGTGCAGATGAAAAGGACGTGCAGGGCAAACTCCTCATCTCGTGGGCGGCACCTGCAGTTCGCGGCACCGCGTGGCACCGCAACGTGAAGCGACCTGTACCTGAAGTCCAGCCCGAACAACTGGTGTGTGCCACGATAACCCCGTGCGGGGGATCATTCTGGCAGGCGGTTCGGGCACCAGGCTGCACCCCATCACGTTGGGGGTTTCCAAGCAGCTGGTGCCGGTTTATGACAAGCCGATGATCTACTACCCGCTGTCCACGCTGATGCTTGCGGGTATTCGCGACATCCTCGTCATCACGACACCTCATGATGCGGACAGCTTCGAGAGGCTCTTGGGCGACGGCTCGCGCTTCGGGGTGTCGATCACGTTTGCACAACAACCCTCACCGGATGGGCTCGCCCAGGCGTTCACCATCGGTGCGGAGTTCATCGGCAACGAGAAGGTCGCGCTGGTTCTCGGTGACAACCTGTTGTACGGACCAGGGCTCGGTACTCAGCTGCGCCGCTTCAACACCATCGACGGCGGCGCCATCTTCGCCTACCGGGTGGCGCAGCCCTCGGCGTACGGCGTGGTGGAATTCGATGCCGACGGCATGGTGGTGTCGCTGGAGGAGAAGCCGCAACAGCCCAAGACCAACTTCGCGGTACCGGGGCTCTACTTCTACGACAACGACGTGGTGGCCATAGCGCGTGGTCTGCGGCCGAGCGCCCGCGGCGAGTACGAGATCACCGATGTCAACCGCGCCTATCTGGCGCAGGGCCGGCTACAGGTGCAGGTGCTGCCCCGCGGCACGGCGTGGCTGGACACCGGGACATTCGACCAGATGACAGATGCCGCCGACTTCGTCCGGACAATGGAGCGCAGAACTGGCCTGAAGATCGGTGTACCCGAAGAAATCGCTTGGCGGCAAGGCTTTCTCACCGATGAGGAGCTTTGTGCCCGCGGCGCGGAGTTGGTGAAATCGGGCTACGGTACCTACCTGCTCGAGCTGGTGGAGAAGGGTCGCGCAGGATGAGGTTGCTCGTCACCGGGGGCGCCGGATTCATCGGCTCGAACTTCGTCCACCACGTCATCGCACAGACCGATCATCACGTCACCGTGCTGGACAAACTCACCTACGCGGGAAACCGAGCGTCACTAGACGGATTGCCTTCGCAGCGAATGGAATTCGTTCACGGTGATATCTGCGATGCCGCGCTCGTCGACGGCTTGTTCGCATCGGTCGATGCCGTCGTGCACTATGCCGCCGAATCGCACAACGACAATTCCTTGGATAACCCGAAGCCGTTCCTGGATACCAATCTGACCGGCACGTTCACGCTGCTGGAGGCGGCCCGAAGGCACGGCACCCGCTTCCATCACATCTCGACCGATGAGGTGTACGGCGATCTCGCCCTCGACGATCCCGCCAAGTTCACCGAGGAAACACCGTACAACCCGTCCTCGCCCTATTCCTCGACGAAGGCCGGCAGCGACCTCCTGGTGCGTGCGTGGGTGCGCTCTTTCGGTGTGGCAGCGACGATCTCGAACTGCTCGAACAACTACGGACCCTTTCAGCATGTGGAGAAGTTCATCCCGCGCCAGATCACCAACATCCTGCGGGGTATCCGGCCGAAGCTCTACGGCGACGGCCGCAATGTGCGCGACTGGATCCACGCAGAGGACCACTCCTCTGCGGTGCTGGCGATCCTGGACCAGGGCCGGATCGGCGAGACCTACCTCATCGGCGCAGACGGCGAGAAGGACAACAAGACCGTCATAGAACTGATCCTGACCCTCATGGGTCAACCCGCCGACGCCTATGATCACGTCACCGACCGCGCGGGTCACGATCTGCGTTACGCGATCGACTCGTCGAAACTGCGTGATGAGCTGGGCTGGCAGCCGCATTACCGCAACTTCGAGCAGGGGCTGACCGCGACGATCCAGTGGTATCGCGACAACGAAGCCTGGTGGTCGCCGGCCAAGGACGCCACCGAGGCCTTTTACGCTCGGCTGGGTCAGTGACGCGGGGACGCAGCGGTAAGCGGTCGGCATAGAGCGAGGTCACGAGGAATTCGAGGCCGGCCCGTCTGGGGGTTCAAGGGAGTACCACGATGGTCGAGCCGGCCTCGCGTCCCGTGGCCGCCTGCCAATCGGCGGCCTGCTCCACGGTCTCGCCGAGCTGGTACTGCATCTTTTGCCCTGCTCGCAGGCCGATGGTGTTATTCCTAGTTACCAACCCCACCGGCTCGTAGGTGTGGTAGCTGTATGCGCCGTAGGCGTCGTCAAAGACGTTGTGCTGGACCGTGATATCGGCGGGCGTTTCCCAGTAATAGGTCAAGAGGTGCACGCGGACGTTCTGATCCGGCCGGACACCGGAGAACACGGAGTATCCCGCGCGCTGGCAGAGGTTGCCCTCGACAAGAATCCGCTGAAATCCGCCTGCGGCCCCACTGCCGGTCGACCAGAATTCAAATGACTGGCTGCAGTCGTGAATATGGTTGTTGCGAACCGTAATATCTTCCCAAGTACCGGTGTCGGCCGCTCGCCCCTGGGCTGTCCACGCGACGTCATAGACCTGGGCGATCTCGTTGTCCTCGATGAGCCAACGCTTTGCATTCACCCAATTCTCGATGCCGTTGCCGTAGCGGTTACCCTTCCCGTCGAGCAGCATGGCACCGCCTATGTAGTCGATCAGGCAGTCGTGGACATGCACGTCCGAACCCACTCCGCCGATGCCGCCGCCGCCAGTTCCGGTGACGTGCACATCGTGAATCTCGTTGGAGCCCTCCATGCAGCCGATGATGCGTCCCGACGGTCCGTAGCGCTTGCCGTTGGGCGCAGCTCTGATGTCATCAGCCATTGCGGTGGGGTTGGTCGGGGCGTTGACGAACAGCGTGTTGTTCGTTATGTCGCAGCAGAAGTCCCATAGCGCGCTCAAGTCGGAGAGCTGCGATCTCAACGCCGGCTTCACTTCCCCGTCCACCAGCAGATAGCCGATGTTGGCGTCCGGCGTAGCGGTGTATCCATCGTGTGTATCAGGCGAACCGAGGTCGATCTGCCAGATGCCAGGGGATTGTTCTGTCCAACCCTCCGAACGATTCAGCAACTTGAACATCGTGAGGATGGGACGGGATCCCGTTCCATAGGAGCCGACTTCGCAACCAAACGGTAGCGCCAGTTCTCCATAGAATGTGTCCCCCTTGCGGAACAGCACCACAGATCCGTCGCGCGGCAGCGCTGAGTTGAGTTTTTGTATTGTGGCCCAGGCTGTTTCCGGCGAAAGTCCATCGGCCGCGTCGCTTCCCGAAGCGGACACGTGGAAGGTCGGTGGCGCGGGCCGAGAATTTTGCAGATCAGAGTTTCCCGAAGGAGTCGCCCCCGCTAGGGGATCGGCACCTCGCCCGAGCATCGAAAGCGCCACCGAAGCTGCCCCGGCTCGGCGCAGTAGCGCGCGGCGTGGGATGGACGCGTCCATCTGACGCCCTGGTCGGTCGGTGTCGCCTGCCATGCCGTCCCGTTCGCCTCGTTAGGGCCAATTGATGTTAGCCAGGATACGTCGACGCGGCGGTGTTCCGCCCCGCGTGCCGCTCGTGGCTCATCGACAGATGCCGCGTGCTGTATATCGCGAGTCATACTGGGACGAAGCGACGTCAATGGCGAAGAAGTGCGCGAAGAGCCCTTTCGTAGTCGCTGCAGACCTGTGGCCACGAGTAGTGCTCTTGTGCTCTCGACACGTTCGCCCGCGAAGCATCGTCGAGTTCGGAGGGGTTGTCCATCAACTCCAGAACAGTCTTCGCAATCAAATCCGGTACCGGATCTACGAACTTTCCGCTGGCTCCGAGGACTTCACGGTTGTAGATGGTGTCTCTTGCGAGGATCGGAGCGCCCGCTGCCATGGCCTGCACAAGCGAAGGATTTGTGCCGCCAACGCTGTGACCGTGGAAATACACGCCGGCGTGTTGCCAAAGCGCATGCAGCAGAGCGTCATTGTTCACGTGTCCGAGCCACGTCACGTTCGCCTCGCCAGTTGCCAGCGCCTGCGCCGCGTCGTCCCACTCTCCTCCGTAACCGGAGCTTCCGACGATTACGACCGGATGTCGTGCTGCGATGGCCGGGACCGCTGCGAAAAATTCGGCGAGGCTATTCTCGGGCACGAACCTCGCAACCATCAGGACATACCCCCGGTGTGCCAAACCGGGCGGGACATCCAGTTCGGGCGGCACGTCTCCGCCGTAAGGGATGAACTTTCCATCAACCCCGAAGTTGGTCTGCCAGTACGCCTCGATTGCGTGAGCATCGAACACGAGATCGTCTGCCCACTTGGCAGTCGACGCTGCGCCGGCGCGAAAGACACGTTTGGCAACCGAACCCCATTTGGCGCGCTCCCACTCGAGCCCGTCGACGTTGACCAGAGTCGGGATGCCGCGGGCCCTGAGCAGTGGAAGAAAAAAGCCGTTCGCGACATTCAGCACGAGTGCCACGTCCGGACGACGCACTGCGGCGTCCATGGTGGAAGTGAGGCCGTAGGAAAGCGTGCTCGCACTTTTGGTTTCGAGCCCTCGTGTCACCCGCGTGGCGATCCGGGCATCTCTACTCGGATCGTCAGGTTTGGTGGCTCCGTGTCGACCGTAGACGGTTACGTCCCAGCCCTTGTCTGCCAGCTCAGGCACGAGCCTGCGTACGAGTGTTTCGAAACCCGAGTAGTAGCTGGGATACCCACGCGTTCCGATCACTGCAACTGACGGCACAGTTCTCCAATCCCGGTGATAGACATACCTTATCCAGCTGCGTCCACCGCGCAAGCTCATCTTCAGCACCTTTTCGTTCACTCTGGCTCAATCGTGCGACCAGTGAAGGGGCTTGCCGGTGGGGATCGGGATTGGTTCTGGATCCCGAACTCTGCGGCGATCGGTCCGTGCGTCAGCGAACGACCGACAGCGGTATCGGCCCCTGTCCGGAGGTGTCCAGGATCCCCGCACGATCCTTTGTCTGATGTGTAGCATCTTCTTGACGCGTCGATAATGAACGAAAATCGAGGGGGCCTGGGATGACAAAACGCGCGGAGACTGCAAAATGAGCAAAGTCGCCTTCGTCCGTAGACTCTTATCGGAATATCACTACTCGCCGGCGGTACTTCCCGTGCTCTGGAATCGTATTAGGACCGGAACTCTTCCAAACACGCGACAGGCCAACCGGGCACTTTGGGGATCTTACAACTGGTCCGCTGAGGGCGAAGAGTGGTCGAATAAAGAAATCCCAGGCTGGAAAGAGAGCATAGTCGAGAAGCTCCTGCTTCCGTTCATCGCCGAGGGTCTGGTGGTACTGGAAATCGGTCCGGGAGCCGGCCGGTGGACGGAACATATCGTAGAGCACGCAGCGAAACTGACGCTCGTCGACGTGACGCCGGAATGTATTGCCATGTGTCGGCAGAGGTTCGCGGACAAGAAAAACATCGAATTCCACGTGAACGAAGGCAATGATCTCAGCTTCGTGGAATCATCGACCATAGATCGCGTCTGGTCTTTTGACGTCTTTGTTCATATTCTGGCGGTCGATGTCGAGCCGTATGTGTCGGAGATATCGCGTGTTCTTGTGCCTGGAGGCCAGGCCCTTATTCATCATTCCAAGAATGGTGCGAGTTCGGGGCCGTGGAGAAGTGATATGACCGATGGACTCATGCGTGAATTCGCGCAGCGGAATGGACTGGAAGTCGTCGATCAGTTCGAGTCATGGGGTGACGGAATCCAGCGTCTTTGGCCCGAGTTGCCGCCCGAGCAGAACCATGATGTCATCACACTTCTCCGCAAACCAAGCGAGTAGTGCGCCTCTAGGTGTCAACCAGTGCGGGTAAATCGCGCACTCAGAGGCCGTACACATCCTTCACCGTTCGGGCATATCGCTCGCTGGAATAGCGCGACCCGACTTCGTCTCGCGCTGCATCGGCGATCGTGCGTCCGCGCTGCGGATCGGCGGCGAGCTCGATCATGGCGTCGGCCAACGCCGCTGCCGAGTCGCTCACCCGGAAGAAGAACTCCTCCGGCAGTGTGCCTTCTATAGCGACCGGGGTTGCCACGATATTTTTGCGTGCAAGTATGCCCGATATGGTCTTGAATTTGACCCCAGCTCCGTAGCGCAGGGGGATCACCACGGTACCGATACGGTCGTAGAAACTGTCGATGTCATCGACATACCCCGTCACTGTGACGGACTCGCCTAACTTGTCGGCTGCGCGTTGCAGTGCCGCCGAAGGCTTGGACCCGACAAGGTAAAGCCTTGCGCGCGGGCAACGTTCGATTACGCGTGGCCATATATCCGTGAGCAACCAGAGACCCGCATCATCGTTCTCAGGTCGGTAAAAGGCAGCGATGAATCCGAAATTGCAGTGCAATTCGTGATTGCGGGTCACCTGTCGGACCCGGTCTGTGTCCGTCGGTTCACCGAGATCGAGCGGTGGGTTCAGCACGGCCGTCTTTGCCGTGATAGGTCGCTTCGTGAGGAGCTCAGCGTCCTTGGCGCTCAGAACTGTCACCTTGTCTATTCCGCGCAGCATCTGATGCTGAAGCCAGGACGCGTAATTGAGGTACAACCGCCTTGCCGGCGCCGGCCAACCGGTCAAGCGGCGTTCGATCTTCTGCGTGGGGATATCGTGTGCGAACCCGATGACTTCAGCCTTGGCGTTCAGTCGTTTGACAAGCCTCGCGAAGAAAAAGAACTCGTACCATTGCAGTTCGACTATGTCGGCTTTTAATAAACGTTCTCGCAGAGACTTCGACGAGGCAAAAGCTGCGTAGATGCCGATATCGGGAAGCACCGGTAAGAGGAAGGTCCAGATCCGCGCAATAATTTTACCCGCAATAGTTTTCCGCCAGCGTGGAAAATTGATGATAGTAGTTTGGTAGGAATCAAAAGCGATATCGCTGTCCCTGCTGGCTGCCAGCAGATTATCGTCATAGTCGATAGCAAAGGTATCGACGCGGGAGCACTGCTCGGCCAGCACTTTGTAGTGCCGGAGTAGCAACTCGCCACCAGCGTGGTCCACCCCCGTGTAGGGAAGCAACAGACAGATCGATACGAGATTGTGTCCCGTCTTTGCTTCCAATATCTCTCCTTCATCGGGCAGCTGATTATCTCAGCCAAAACTTCAGCGGACAACTCCGTACTCATCGAAGTAGTCGCTAAGTGAGATGTCCGCAGTATGGAACCGGCCCTTTATTGCCCAGCTTACAAACCAGGAGGACAGTCTCAACTGCGTCCCCATCCATTCGGTTGCGGAGGCAACATCTGCTTTTCGAGATGCTATTTTTGCCACCGCGATGACGGGGGCTGCTGCAAAGCGCAAAATTCCTCCTGAAAAGACCACAAGGCGCAGCTGGGCAAGTCCGTGGTGTTCCTCTTGGCAGATCCTCATGCATTGGACCGGTGACTCGACGAGCTCCATGATGCGTAGCGGCCGTTCGAATTTAGAGATTGATTTCCGGGAGACGCCGCCGAGGTGGATCGCCTCGAGGTCAGGGTAGAGGCGCACTTTGTGGCCTTTCCGAATGCACCTCAGGCAAATTTCTTGATCTTCGAGATACATCGGGAGTCGCGTGTCCAGGCCGTCTTGGAGGACGTCGGCCCTCATGCACATCAGGGCGCCGCTGACCATCGCCAGCTCGCTCCGTTCGTAAGCAATCTCGTACGGTGTCAGGTTCCGCGGCGCGCTAAGGAGCAGTTTGGCGAGATTGGGATATCCCACCACGTGGCTGAACAGTCGACGCCGATTCCAGACACGTCTCGCGCAGCCGCGATCGATCTGCCCGCGTTCATCTTTGAGTACCGCGCCCCAGAGTCCAAACTCTGATTCGGATGGCTCAGCGGACCGGTTGACCAGCTCGCAGACTGTCTTTCCTGCGGCGACCACATCGGGATTGAGCAGAACCACGAAGTCGAACTGCCCCCAGCGACGCTGTGCGAGTCTGTAGCCAAGGTTGACACCGTGGCTAAATCCCTCGTTTCGGGCGGCGACTTCGACATGAACTCTCCGCGAGCCAAGTTGGGATTCGATGACCTGCTTGATGTCCGTATCCGCGGAGTTCTCGACGACCATCACATGGTTTCCCGGGTGGTCTCGATCGAACTCGTCAATCGTACTGGTGAGGTCGGGCAGTGAATCCGAAGAGTTGAACGTCACGCAGATCAGTAGCGTCCTCCTGATGTGACCATGACTCTCCGTCATGTGTGGACCACAGTGAAGGTGGGGGTGCCGGCGTCGGACCGCCGGTGTGACTCATGAAGAGATCCGTTCGGCGGCAGCACCGTAGAGCACCTCCAGTCCGTTGAGATGAGAGGTGTCGCTCATAGCTCGCTTGGCGACTGACTGGAGAAGAGGGGGTGACCCCGCGGACCGCCGGGTGAACTCGGCAGTGATGGCGTTGGCGATTGCGAGCGGATCTCCTGGCGGTACAACCGACCCCGAGTCGTCGTCGACCATCTCGGGCATCCCCCCGACGGCAGTCACGATCGCCGGAACGGCGTGCAGCAGGCTCTCGCGAACCGTGAACGGACTGTTCTCATGCCACAGAGACGGATGGACCGAAACGGCGACTTGCCCAAAAAGCTCGCCAAGGGCCGACCGCTCGTATCGTCCGGTGAACCGCACGCGCTTTAGGCCCAGGACTTCGGCCTGCTCTTGTAGTGCATACTGCTCAGAGCCGCCGCCTGCGACTATCAGTTCGGCGTCGCGGTAACGGTCTTCGATTATTTTCCAAGCGGCGAGAAGGACGTCAACGCCCTTCTCCCTTTGCAGTCGACCGACGTAGATGGCTCGTCGTTCCCAACCCTCGGTGGCGACGCGTGTTACGGGTTCGCCCCAGGGGAGATCCAACACATGTACTCGATTCGGAATATAGGGCGCATCCTCCATCACCCGACCGATGAACCGTGACGGTGCATGGATAATCACGCCACTTTTCCCCCAAAAGTGGTCTGCAATAGGAATTTCCGGTATCGCGAACATACTTGCCACCGTCGATCCCCTTACGCACCGACGTGTGGCGACGTTCGTCATGCGAGAAAATGCGCTGCCGGTCAGGCACGCGGTGCAGACGCGATTTCTTCGTTCGTCCCAGAGCCGCTGGGTAGCACAAACTTGCTTGTACTCGTGTGTTGTGAGGACACCGGGAAGCCCGCTCTCGGTGAAAGCGCGCGCCACGCTTGGAGTTAGTTGTCGGCAGGTCGAGTGGAAATGAACGAGGTCGGGCTTGAAACTGGCGATCGTCGCCTCCAGCATGCGTTCTGTCACTGGGGAATACACGGATGTCAGTGCTGACTTCGCAGCCGAGAGCTTCGAGCCGTTGAATTCGCGATTCGGTGTGCAAGTCACACGCCCTGCGATGGACGACATCAGCTCGCGACCCTCGGGAGGCTCCATCCCGAAGAAGTGAGTCTCTATGCCGATGCGGTCGAGGTTGCTGCCCAGCCAATCCACATAGGTTTCAACTCCGCCGAGGTGGTGGAGGAACTTGTTGACGACAAGGACCTTCACGGAATGTGACGACCCGGACCCGCCTCGAACCACACTTGATCATCGTATGCCGACATAGCCGCAGACACCTTGCCCTCCACGCCTTTGTTACCAAACAGCCGTGGCGAGCATATTTCCCCGTCAGTTCGTTCGCGTCAACAGGCAGAATCCGATTTGGACGGAGGGATTGCCGTGGCCTGTGGAGTACGCGTTCGTCGCCATCGCTGGGCTACGACGAGGTCAACCCGCTCGGTTGCGTCACGACGCGGTTGAACCCCCGTGAGCGTATTTGCCGGCCCAGCCCGCCGGCATTGCGGATGTAGTGCGCGGCTGAGGGTTTTAGGCCAGCTCAATCGTCGACGACCTTGCTGCTTTTAGGTCTCGTCTGGCCTTGAGCTGAGCGCCGCCACGTCTTGGCGCCCCGGGGCATCTACAGGTCATGCGTGTTGCGGGAGGAACCGCTGGTCAAACCCGCCGTGTGTATTCGCCTCAGCCGGCGAACTCTGACAGGAATGCCCCCCGAACCGAAGTGGGTACTGAGAAGATGGCGCCGGCATCTGCCTCCTGGCCAGTGGGCAAGCCCTTGCGCGAGGTTGTGATGAACAGTGTGCGGCCATCATCGCCACCGAAAGCGCAGGAACTGACTTGGCTCACTCCGGGCACTGCGATGGTCTCGACGAGTTGTCCGCTGTGGTCGTAGTGGTTCAATGCGCCCCCTCCCCATAGGGCAATCCAGAGTCCGTCTTCCTCGTCGATGGCCATCCCGTCGGGAAACCCCGCGGTGTCCTCGATGCGCAGATGCACCCGGCGACGTGACCAAGTACCCGTTGCAGGATCAACGTCGAGCACATCAACGCGTCTTGTCGGTGTGTCGATGTAGAACACGCGAGTCCCGTCAGCTGACCACTGCACGCCGTTCGAAATGGTCACCGGTGAAAGAAGTTCGGCAACGCGGCCATCGGCCGAGACGCGGTAGACGGTGCCACGACCAGCTTGCTCGTCGTAGGCCATGGTGCCGATCACGAACCCGCCCAATGGGTCGCAGCCGCCGTCGTTGGTCCGTATGGCAGGGTCGTCTATCACGTCTATGGAGTGTTCGAACGTGGTGAAACTGTCGTCGGTGACGACGAGTCCGTGTTCAGTGGCAACGATGAAGCCGCCACGTGTGCGGCGTCTGATCACCGTCGCGGCCCGGCTCGGCACGGTGTAGCGAATATTGCGGCCTGTCGAATCGATGGCGATTATGTTTGCCGCCAACACATCCAGGTAGAGCAGGCGCCCACCGCGGGAGTCCCAGAACGGCCCCTCCGCGTGGTAGGCGCAGGGACCGCTAACCCGCTCAGCGTTGCGCATCGAGCCACCGTGGATTCATTGGTGTGCAATTTACCGGGCGCCTGCGAATTTGTTCATGCGCCGCGGCGGAGCGTGTGTGGGCGGCGATCGATTGCGCGGTTGGTTTGCCTGCGTTTCACATCGCAATCTTTCCTGCCGCCGATTAATCCGCCACACAGGGCAATTCGTCGCGTGATAAGTTTCGTTGATGGGCGCGCTGCGATCGGCCATCGTGTCACGACTCCCGGATCCTGTCGCCAGAAGGTTGCGGGCCGTGAAACGGTCGTGGATCTCGGATTGGATCGAAGAAGCGGAAATCGTAGCCAGTCTGGCCGATGATCCCGTGGCGTCGAACCCAGTTCTGGTGGATGTCGGCGCTCACTACGGCACCGTCACCACATTGTTCTTGGACAAGGGGTGGTCGGTCGTCGCGTACGAGCCGGATCCGGCCAACCGCGAGCAGTTCCTGAGAAATGTCGACCCAGATTCGGCGGTGCAGCTATCCACGGCCGCTGTATCGGACAAGGCCGTGGACTCCGCGTCGTTCTTCACCTCGTCTGTTTCTACGGGAGTCAGCACGCTGTCTGCGTTTCACGAGTCGCATGAGGCAACCGCCGATGTCCAGGTTGTCACCCTTGCTGAGGATTTGCGTAGGCGTCAGGTTTCGCGAGTTGATTTCCTGAAGATTGACATCGAAGGTTTCGACTTCTTCGCGCTGAAGGGCTTTGACTGGACTTACCGACCACGTTTTGTCCTGTACGAGTTCGAAGATCGCAAGACGGCTCCACTTGGTTACTCGCTGGATGACAGCGGCGCCTATATGACTGAACTCGGTTATCACCTGGTGTATTCGGTGTGGGAACCGATCATCGAGTACGGCACCCGCCATCATTGGCGTGGCCTTTCCTCCGCGCCGCCGCCCGATGCCTCGGCATGCTGGGGCAACGTTCTGTGCTTCCGGGAGAGGTCCGACGCCCAGCGGTGCCTCAAGTTGTTCGGCTCCCGCTGGCACCGGGTTCTCACGCACCTCGCACATGGCTGACGGCTCAACTGAGGCGAAGGGTCCTCTAGATCGGCAGCGACGCAAGGTCGTTGACGCTTACGTCTTCCTGTTTGACCGCCGTACGGGTGCGGCCCGATGAGCCGATACTCGGTGCCCCTGCACCGGCAGGTGAAGCTGGCCGTATGGCGCTCTTTCAATGATGTGGCGGACTGGCTGCGGTCTCCTGTTAGTCGGCCTCGTGTTCTATTGATCACCGGTCAGGCTTCTGATGAAAAAGTTCTTGAGATCGAGACTCGCCTGCACTTCTTGTGCGCGCACCTCCCGAAGCCGTTGGAAGTTCGCCGTGCTACAGCGGCGACACCGTTTTCCTATGTCGGAAACGCTGGGGTGGCGACCGCGGACGCTGACGCGCTCACCGGTTTCGCACGTCATCGCCTACGGTGGACCGCTGACCTCGATTACGAAACGAACCCAACTGACGGTTGGGCTTTGATGGATCTGGGCGCTGCTCTGGCCAGAAGCCCCAGGCGAAAGTCAACGCGGACGGCCCGCCGCATCTTCAACGGCCATGTGAGCAGGCTCAGAGCGGAAGGCCAGCGGCCCGTCTACCTGTTCGGCACCGGTCCATCCCTGCGGCTGGCCGCCGAGCGGTCGTTCGACGACGGGATGACGATCGTGTGCAACACGATAGTGCGCGATCCGGAGCTCTTTCACCATCTGGCACCGACTTTTCTTACGGCGGGCGATGCGATCTATCACTTCGGCCACACAGCGCACGCCCGGGCGTTTCGCGCTGATGCACTGAAGCGCCTCAAGGAGTCGGATGGCCGGACCCTGTTCGTGTATCCCGCGCAGTTCGACCCTGTTGTGCGTTCGGAATTCAGTGAATTGCAGTCGTTGCTGGTTCCCATCCCGTACGCCGAGCACAGTGATGTGACGGTTGACCTTTCAACGTACTTCTATCTGCCACTTCTCGAGAACGTCCTGGCCAATCAATTGCTTCCGCTCGGCTGCACGTTGAGCAGTGACGTACGAATGTGGGGTTTTGACGGCCGCGCACCGAACGATGTTGGCTTCTGGGCAAATTCAGACCGCCATGCATATCCCGAACTGATGCAGTCGATCAGAGATGCCCATCCGGCATTCTTCGCGGATAAGGTTCCGACCGGGAACGAAACCAAGTACGTGAAGCATGTACATGGCGAATTGCTCGACGAGCGGCTCACCGATGCCGAACGCCATGGGTTCAGATTCGAGATGCTCCACCCCAGCTGGACACCGACCTTGCAGAAGCGGTACTTCGGCGAGAACCGCGACCAACGCTGAGCTCATCAATGTTTGTGGGTTCCGGACTCTCGGTCTGAGTGTCTTCACCGTCCCGCCGTCTGCGGTCCCAGTACCCGCCGGAGCGGCCGCCAGTGCCATGGCCATCGCCCGAGACTCTGCCCGTCTGGCAGGAAACGCCGACGAGTACCAGCAGCAGCCAGAAGGTGTCTTGGCTGACGCCCGGTGCTAACGAGACTTCAGTCATGCCGCTTAGCACGAGGACGGCGAGGGCAAGGACCGCTATCAATCCGTGGAAGCCCCATCCGCGGACCCGCTGCGCCAGCCGTCTGCTCGCCCAAAATACCGCGGCGACCAGGAGTATCCACCCGACGACCCCGCCGTCGAAAAGCTGCTGCAGGAACGAATTGTGGGTGTAGGCGAATTCCGGATTTCGGACAATAGTTGAAAGACCCTCGCTGTAGCTTAGGGAAGCGCCAGAACGATATTGGCCATTGACGCCGAAGCCGAACATCATCTGGGGTAGATCGTTTACTCTTTCAACCCAATAATTGATCGCCTGGCTCCATATTCTGTCACGGCCATTGATCGAGCTTATTGAGCCCGCCTGGTTCTGCCGCCCCGGTGTTAAAGACATGAGCGGCGCGATGATGAATTGAATTGACGTTATCACGGCCGGCAATATGAAGGCGGATGCAGCTGACAGGGCTACCGTCAGCTGTCCCAGCCATCGAGTGGTAAAGGGGAAGCAGATCACGATCACCGCTAAACCGACCGCCACGGCGATGGGTGCGCGGGTGCCTGCGCCGACCAGGATGATGATTGCCGAAGCCAGGCAGACCAGTCGCATGAAGCGGCGAATCCAACCGGCTTCCAACATCAGGAAGATACAGCAAGCGACATATACGGCGGCGATAATGGGCGGGGTATTTATTGAGAATGTGAACGGGTATATCGTCCGGACGAAACCGCTCGATTCGACTAGGCCGCCGATCCGAACATTCGACGCCGGCGATTGCAGTCCCGCTGCATGGCCCAAAACGTTTACGAGTAAATACAACCCGCAACCGTCAACGAGCGATGCGATGATCTTCCGGGCATCAACCGTCGTGACCAGACGAACGACAAGCACGGCGACGATAAGGAAGGTCAGCACTGTGGCGAAATACGCGGGCCTACTGAAAACGATCGCCGATGAGGCAAGCAGGAGGACAAGGGGACCCGCTTGAAGCCGGAAGCGTCCGTCGGGTTTCCTTGCGAATGCCGTGACGACCAGAAGTCCGAGAAGCAGTAATGAGCCCTTGCCGCTGACGGTGCGAATTGCGAGCGCCGTGGGCAGCAGGACAACAACCCAGTCCACATTGAGACCCCCGGTCGGCAGTGTCGAGTGCAGGGGGCGAGATCGGGTCACCAACAGGATGGTCAGAAGGCACATCGCAATCGCCGCAATCGAAAGTTCCGGTTTGATCGTGGTCAGCGCACCGATCAGGAACACCAGCGGAAGCGACGCCACGGTGACCCACCTGACGGGCATGCGGACCCCTTTCGGCCTTATCTGTCGGTCCATTGTTGACTCTAACGTGGTTGACGAGACCCGGTAGCTAAGTGCGCCAAGACCCATGTGTCACGACACTTTTCGGCGAGATGTCATCAACACTGCGCCGAGCGCGAGTGTTAGGCAGAACCCGGTGAGAATTCGTCCGGCGGAAGAACCGACTGGATAGACCAGAGCACCGACACTGCAAGCCAGGGCGGCACCCGCCAAGATGCAGTCTGGCCAGTTCAGCGCCCACGACCTCCAGGCGATGTCTAGCTGATGGGCCCTGGTAAGGGCCATCGCGACCGTTGCCATAGTCACGTAACCCGCCGCGGTGATGAAAGCGACTCCGAGTGCGCCGTAGGTCCGTCCAAGTACCAGGATCGAAACAAGAATGACGGTTGCTCCGGCACCCGATGCGAGCGCACTGTACTTCGGAAGGCCCGCCGTCTGAGTCAGGTAATTCATTGGTATCAGGTAAAGGCCGTACGCCGCTTGACCGAGGAGCAATATGCCGGTGATAGCGAACGACGGCCAATATGCCGCGGCGAAAAGGAACGGTCCGGTGGCCGCTACGCCGGCGCCCACGATAGCGGGGACGAGGAGTGCCGTGACCAGTTGCCATCTGACAGGTCCCAGTGTCTCGTCGGTGGGAGCAGGGAATGTCTCCCGTGAGAACCGGGGTAGTACGGCACGGTTCGTTTCGGCAAGCACAAGACTGGAGACCATCGCAAGGTTCAAAGCGAATGACAAGAGCCCGACCTGTTCAAGCGAGGACACCGCGGCCATGACCGGTCGGCTCAAAGATGTGAGAGCCCAGAGGGCGGCACTGTGCGGAACCAACGGCAAACTGAACTTCAGTGCGTACCGAAGATGACTCGAATCCACCGGCGCGCGCGGCAGCCGTACGAGCGCCATTGCGACGGCCGCCGAAGCCCCTGCCCCGAGTAGATCTGAAAGGGCCCAGCCGAGGACTCCCATTTCGAGTACGACGACAAATGCCACTTTGAAGGCAGCACCGAGGAGTATTGAACTTGACGAAAGCCAAACGAACCGGGGAAGGTCCTCTCGTGCTTGAGCGACCCAAAGTGCGAATGTGTATGTAGCAGGCTGTAATCCGATGGCCAGGAGTTCTATGGCCCAAATTGAGCCAGATACGCCGAGCATTTCGGGTACGAACAGCGCAACCGCACCGGCCGCGATGGCAGTGGTGACAGGTAGCGCGAGGTAACAGTAGATGCCGGTGACGCGGAGCAACGCCGGTCCGTCGGCCTCTCCGCGGGCGGCCGCACGGATTATGAGCTGGATGAGCGGTGTGGCCACAATTGCCGTCAACACCAGCGCCGCGGCCGAGAGCATCGAGGCGGCGCCGTATTCGACCGGAGTCATGGCATGTGTGACGAATGGAAGGATCAGCAACGAAATCCCGCGTTGGAGCGCGGCTAGGACGACGTAGGTTGCTGCCGCCCGCCCAGTCCGACCGCGTTGTGGCACGGTTTCTACACCTGCGGGTAATCGCGGGTGCTCGGGCACGCGCCCAACGCCGGCATCATTCCGAACCAAGCCGGGCCGTCGCTCCGCCGTCGACCACAAGGACTGTGCCGGTGATGAATCGGGCGTCGTCTCCGATCAGGAACGAGACGGCGCTGGCGACCTCCTCGGGTTCACCGATACGTCGCAAAGCGGTACGGCTGCGCAGGATGGCCTTGCGTTCCTCGGCCGATTCCTCGCCCCAGCGGGCGAACCCTTCCCGAAGCTTCGCGGTGTCGATTGCTCCCGGTGCCACGGCGTTGACACGGATACCGGGCCCCAGGTCCAACGCGGCAGAACGCACCCAACCTTCCAGCGCCGCTTTGGTCGTTGCGTAGGCGGTGACTCCACCCGTCGTCGCGCGAGCGTGAGCGCTGCTGATGACGACAACCGAACCATCGTGCGCCGCCAGACACGGATGGGTACCCGACACCAGAGCGTCGACGGCGACGACGTTGACCCGCAGTGCTCCAATCCAATCGTCGAGAGATGTTGCGCCGGCACCGGCGATCGGTTGGAGCGCGGCATTGTGCACGACAGCTTTGAGCGCGTATTCCTCGGCCAACTTTCTGCCGAGCTCCACGAGCTGTTCGGACTCCCGCATATCGAGCTTGATACTGACGTCGGCCGCCGGGGCGGCATTGCGATCTATGCCGATCGCGATATATCCGTCCGTGCGCATCCGCTCACACAGGGCCGCCCCGATTCCGCCCGCGGCGCCGGTGATGATGACGGCGTCCGTCACTTCGTGAGCTCCTCGACCAGGAACTCCACGGCGGCATTGCTCGCTCGGATGACGCCCTGCCGGGTGTTCGACGCATTGTGTGCGCCCAGAACGACATTCGGAAGCGTTCGCAATTCACTGTCTGCGGGCAGTGGCTCCACTTCGAAGACGTCCAGCGCCGCTCCGGCCAGCTGGCCGCGTTGCAGGGCGGCGATCAGATCGGCCTCCAGGACGACAGGCCCCCTCGCCACATTGACCAGGTAGGCGTCCGGGCTCACGAGTGCCAGACGCTCGGCATCGATGAGGTGGAAGGTGTCGGGCGTCAGTGGGCAGGACAGCACGATGAACCGGCTCGTCGCCAACAGGGTGTCAAGGTCGACGATGGGGACGTTCGCGGCACCGGGCTCGACAAAGGGATCGAAGGCCACCACGTCCATATCGAATCCTGCGCCCCGCTTGGCGATTTCGCGTCCGATTGCGCCGTATCCGACGATGCCGAGTCGGGTTCCGGCCAGCGTTATGCCCTCGACCTTCGGCCATTCGCCCCGCCGGACCGCCGCGTCAACCGCGATGTAGCCGCGGACGAGATTCAGTATGTAGCCGAAGGCCGAATCGGCGACTTCGTAACCGAAGACACCCGGGGTGTTGCGAACCGTCACGCCGTGCTGCCGGGCAGCATCATGATCGACCGAGTCCATCCCGATACCCCAGCGGATGACCGTCTTGAGCGTGGTGGCACCTTCGAAGAACGCACTGTCGAGCTCGTCGTCGCCGGCGATTATCCCCACCATTCGCGGCCCGTACTCCAGCAGCTCGGCTGCCGTGAATTGCTGGCGCCCGGCCAGTTCCGGTGCCACCACCTCGTAGCCCAACTGCTCGATACGTTCGCGGTGCCGTGGCAGCTCCACCTGCATCTGACGGCACGTCACCAGCACCTGCGGTGCCGTCATGAACGAACCTCGTGGCGCTCGGCGATGGCGGCCGCCATCGCGAAATCTTCTTCGGTGTCGATGTCGACCGCTTCCAGCGGCGCCATTTCGACCATGAACGGCCGAGCTCCGATGCGATTACCGCGGCCGCGCAGCAGCTCCGGGGTGAAGATGAAAAAGCACGAGTTCTCGATGAAAAGCGGTGCCAGGTCTTGGGTTCTCAGCAAGACCGCCGGATCATGATTGACGGGCTGAGTGTCGGCGTCCCACAGCCGGGCTTGCAGACGAGTCACGCTGAACATGGAGTCGAACTCGCGGTCCGGCGCGGCGAACTGCTGCAGCGCCGCCGATACCGTTGCCGTTCGTAGAAAAGGATTCGTCGAGTGTGTCTGCAGCACGATATCGGCGTCCACCTGAGACAAGGTGTTGAGCAGTACGTCGTTCATGGCGATCGCGCCGTCTCGGAGGTGTTCCGGCCGGCGCAGCACCCGGACATGCGGGAAGTTCTCCGCACAATCCTCGTGGATGAACTCACTGTCGGTGTCGATGACGATGAGGTCGATCTCGGGCACGGCGCTCAATGTCCGGACGACATGGTGGTACAACGGAATTCCGGCAAGCGCCCGATAGTTCTTTCCCGGGACGCGTTCACTGTTGTGACGCATCGGGACGATGGCGACGGTACGGGTCATATCCTCGGCTGTTCGTGTTAGGCGTCTTCGGAATACAGGATTCTCTGACCTGGCTCGGGGGTAACGTCATCTGCTGACGTGTCAGCGGGGTAGTAGAACCGTTCGAGCAATCGCGCGGAGGCGTTGTTGGGTGCGCGAAATCCCTCCCATGCGCCGATGAACTGAGCGAATCGGAATTGCGGGATGCTCAGCACGTTGCGGCGCAGGCAGTGCACCCGCACCGCTTCGCGGTAGTCGCCCGCGATATTGGACAGGGCGAGCCCGATCGCGTTCGGCAGGGACATCTCCGAGCCTTCGACGATTCGGGCGTATGCCATGGCTTCGCGCCGGTACCGGTTCCGGATGATGCTCCAGGTCTCCTCGTGCACGTGCACGACGGGTGAGTCCGCGACATAGGCGATTTTGTAGCCCTTGGCGAGAGCCTTCTTGGCGAAGTCGAGGTCTTCGAGTCCGGTCAGGGTCTCGTCGTACGGGGAGTTCTCCCACACGGATCTCAGCACCGCGGCGTTGGCATTGTTGCTGAACGGGTGGCCTTGGTCCCAGATATTTTGGTGCGGAAACCATTTCAGCATCACGCGAGACTCGGAGAACTTCGTTCGTTCGTCTCCGACCTGGCGTCCGTATGCGATCGCCACACCGTCGCGGTTGAAAGCGTTGACGATGTGCTCGACGTGCGTGTCGTAAACCGGGTAGACGTGTGCTGAGGCGAAGAGCAGGATGTCGCCGGTGGCGGCGGCGCATCCTCTGTTGAGTGCGCGCCCGAAGGAGAACTCATTCTTGGCGATGTGCACGATGGTGCAACCGGCGGCCTCTGCAATTGCCACGGTGTCGTCGGTGGATCCCGAGTCCACCAGGATGATCTCGTCGACCTTGACGGTCTGCTGTTCGAATCCTTTCAACAGCCGGCCGATATGTGCGCCCTCGTTGTAGGCGCGAATAACCGCCGATACCCGCCGCGGGGAATCGTCACTCGTCGGCGCTTGCTCGTTCACGGTTGGCCGGGCCGCGTTCCTGTCGGGGCGCGGTCGTGAAGACGACTGTGGCAAGTCGGAAACCGGATTCCCCCTCCGTGCTCGGCCTCTGAGGCAACCGTCCAACACATCGCTGATCGATGCCGCCCGCTTTCTTTGGCGTCGTCGCGGTAACCATACCCGGATATCTCGAGATTCGAGGGTGACGTCGCCACCCGTATTTTTTTCCATCGCGTGCTCGATGGGCCGTGACTAATTGCCACAGCACCTGGTCGGGGTGGTCTAAATCCGTTATCGCACAAGAAGTTGGGCAGACCGTGAACCAAGGGCGTGGTTCGGGCTGATCGCCGGTGTCGGACTTCGCCACGCCCATATGGCCGTATATGTCGCCGGGTGGTGCTTTCAGCGATGGTTTGACACTCGATCCCATTTGTCATCCGGACTTTGCTGTAGTCGTACCTTCGCCGCCAAAGAGCGACAGGGGGCGCGTTTGCGTACCCGACACGAGAAATTGCTAGTAACGACAGTTATTGACGGATCCGACAAGCGCCGCAAATCTGTTTGCCACAGAGCGTAAAAGCCCGGGAAAACCTTGCCCATTCTGGTTGCTGGCTAAACCCGTCGGTGATAGCCTCAGCGCACGGGCGAGTCAGCCAACAGGGGCTCCTAGCAGGCGGAGTGAGGGCGGGGGAGCGTTGCAGTCAGCCGGCCCTGCCCGAATGCAAGTGGTGCGTTCCACGTCGCTGTGGCGGTACCGAACCACGGGCGCGAATTAAAGGGGACATTGTGCGGCGACGGGCGGTCATCACAGGCGGTGCCGGTTTTGTCGGCTCGCATCTCGCGGAACAGCTGCTGGCACAAGACATTGACGTGATCTGCCTCGACAACTTCGTCACCGGTTCGGCGGACAACGTCGCGCATCTGCAAGGGCGCGATGGTTTCCGATTGATGAAGGTCGATGTCAGCGACTACATTTCGGTACCCGGTCCGGTGGACTATGTGCTGCATTTCGCCTCGCCGGCCTCACCGGTCGACTATGCCGAGCTGCCCATCCAGACGATGAAGGTCGGTTCCCTCGGAACCCTGCACACATTGGGCCTGGCGAAGGAGAAGGGCGCTCGCTACCTGCTGGCCTCGACATCGGAATCCTACGGCGACCCGCTTGTCCACCCTCAGCCTGAGAGCTACTGGGGCAACGTCAATCCGGTCGGCCCGCGCTCGTGCTATGACGAGGCCAAGCGATTCGCCGAGGCCGTTACCACCGCGTACCGAACCAAGCATGGCGTCAACACCGCGATCATGCGGATCTTCAACACCTATGGCCCCCGGATGCGGCCAAATGACGGACGCGCGATCCCGAACTTCATCACGCAGGCCCTGTCTGGGTCTCCCATCACCGTTCAGGGCGACGGCAGCCAGACGCGATCGGTCTGCTATGTCGACGACCTCGTCGACGGTGCTCTGCGCCTGCTGTTCTCCGACCTGGCCGGCCCGGTCAACATCGGCAACCAGCAGGAGATGACGATCCTGGAGCTCGCCGAGCTGGTGCGCGAGCTGACGGGTTCCCAGTCTCCGTTGGAGTTCACCCCGCGCCCGCAGGACGACCCTTCGCAGCGCAGGCCCGACATCACCCTCGCGCGCACCGAACTGCAGTGGGAACCAAAGGTCGACGCCCGCGACGGGCTGCTCTCGACCATCTCGTGGTTCCGCGGCGGAGCCAACAGCGAACCCACCTCGAGCGAGCCCGCGACGTTCGGGTCGCACAGCGGACACGTGCAGCCTCCTCGGCTCAAGGTGGCGGTTATCGGTACCGGGTACGTCGGTGCGGTCACCTCGACGTGCCTGGCGTTTCTCGGTCATTCGGTGTGCGGACTCGATACCGATTCGGCGCGGGCCGGCCAGCTCAACCATGGCCAGGCGCCGTTCGTCGAACCCGGGCTCCCGGAGATCCTCAAGGCGACGCTGGCAACGGGCCGGCTTCGGTTCACCGACGAGCCCGCCGAGGCGCTGACCGATGCGGACTTCGTATTCCTCTGTGTGGGAACCCCGCCCGGTCCGGACGGATCTCCGGACCTCACGCAGCTGGAAAGCGCGATCCAGTCACTGGCGCCGTATCTGCGCGCCGGTGTGGTCATCGTCAACAAGTCGACCGTGCCGGTCGGATCCGGGAACTGGACCCGCACCATTCTGGAGGATGCGCTGGAGGGCAACCGCCAGTTGTCCTTCCACGTCGTGTCCAATCCGGAATTCCTGCGGGAGGGTTGTGCCATCGACGACTTCCTCTACCCGGACCGGGTGGTGCTTGGAGGCTCGGACGAGGACGTCAGCAGGGTCGCCCAGTTGTACCAGCCCGTGCTCGACCAGACATTCGACGGGGGACGGCGCAATCTTCGGCCGTCGCTCATCACGACGCAACTGGCATCCGCGGAGATGATCAAGTACGCGGCGAATGCGTTCCTGGCGACCAAGATCAGCTTCGCGAACGAGATTGCGCAGATGTGCGAGCTGTTCGGCGCAGATGTCCGTGAGGTGCTGCCGGCCATCGGTGCCGACCACCGGGTGGGTGCCGCGTTCCTCAATCCCGGTGTCGGATGGGGCGGTTCGTGCTTCGGCAAGGACGTCTCGGCGTTGATCTCCTCGAGCCAGGAGTACGGCTACCGTCCCGCGATGCTCGAGGCCACGGTCGAGATCAACAAGACGCAACGGGCCAGCGCCGTACGCAAGCTGCAGCGCGAACTGCACATCCTCAAAGGACGCCGGATCGCCCTGCTCGGCTTGACCTTCAAGCCGGGAACCGACGATCTGCGGGACGCGCCGGCCCTCGATATTGCGCGTCGGCTGCTGTCGGCCGGTGCGGTGGTGTCTGCCTTCGACCCGGTCGTCAAAGCACTGCCCGAGGAATTCGCAGGGATCCGGCTCGCTCGTGACGCCTACGAGGCGGCCGATCGCGTCGACGCGGTCGTTCTGACGACAGAGTGGCCGGAATTCCGCCTCATCGACCCCGCGGGTCTTCGCCGGGTCATGCGCGGTGAGCTCGTGGTCGACGGCCGAAACTTCCTATCTGAAACGAGCTTTGTCGGATCGGGACTACGACTGGTCGGATTCGGCTGGTGACGCCGCGCATCGACATTCTCAGGGGGGAATGATGACGATCGAGATGACGCCGACCAATCAGGTTGGTTTCGAGTCGGGGCGCACCGCGCCGATACCGAAGCAACCGCTCACCGATACCAAGCAGGCCCACAAGTTCGGTCTGCAGCATCGCTATTTCCTGCAGCTGGCAGATCTGGTCACGCTCACGATCTCGGCAGCACTAGGCGCGGTGGCCCTGACGCATCTGAGCGCGGAGCGCGCCGGCGATCTGGGCATGCGGGATATCGTCCTGGCCGCGATCGCAATGGCGGTGGCGCTGCATCTGCACGGGTTGTACCGGCGGCCCGCAGCCCGGTTACGGCCCAGCGAGTGGTGGCGGCCCGCCGTGATCGGCCGCTGCCTGCCGACTGCAGCCCTTCTCGCCCTTGCCGCTGACGCATTCGTGGTCCACGGCGAACGAATGATGACACTGACGGCCGCCGTCGCGATGACGATGCCCGCCGTCGTGCTTGTCCCACTGGGACGTCGGCTGGTGGTCCGGATGTTCGACCCGACGGTGAGTCGAATCCTCGTCGTCGGTACCGGCCCGATTTCGGATCGTCTGACCTCACGGCTGCACAGGTGCCCCGACACGCTCGTGGTCGGTCACGTAGATGACAACGCCGCACCCGGCACCGCAGTGCTCGGCGGACTCGCCGACCTGCCGAAGGTATGCGCCGAGTACGAGATCGACCGCGTCATCGTGGGTTTCCCCAACACCAGCGACGCCATCGCGCTCGAAGCGCTGCGCCGCTTGCAGGGACAGGTTCCGGTATCGGAGATTCCGCGGTACTTCGAACTGCACAACTGGCGTAGCGAGGCCGAGGAATTGCACGGCCTGACGCTGATGCACCTGCCGACCGCGTCGCTGGGGCCGAGCGCACGAATCATGAAGCGATTCATGGACGTCACCCTCGCGACCACCGCATTGTTGTGTGCGAGCCCTGTTCTGCTGATCATCGCCGCTGCCATCAAACTGGACAGTCCGGGCCCAGTTTTCTTCCGTCAGGAGCGAATCGGCCGGGCCGGCAAGCCGTTCCGGATCTTCAAGTTCCGGTCGATGACAGCGGATGCGTGGCAGCAGCGCAATACCGTGGCGCAGCTCAACGAGGTCGACGGACCGTTGTTCAAGATGGAGAACGATCCGCGGGTCACCCGGGTGGGTGCGTTCATTCGCAAGACCAGCCTCGACGAACTGCCCCAGTTGATCAACGTGGTGCGCGGTGAAATGGCGCTGGTGGGTCCGCGGCCGCTACCGACCGAAGAGTCCGACCGGATCGACGGCGCTGCGCTGAGCCGCCTGGACGTCAAGCCGGGTATCACCGGGCTGTGGCAGGTGTGCGGTCGCAGTGACCTGACCTACGCCGATCTGCAGCACCTCGACTCGGTGTACGTCCGGTCATGGTCATTGCGCTGGGATCTGCGCATCATGGCTCAGACACCCCAGGTCGTCTTCGGAGGCAAGGGCGCCTACTAGCCGTCCTTGCGGACGACCACCCGCGATCCTGGCTGAGATATCTGTACAGTCTGACCGCTGTTGTTGGCCATATGGCCGATCTGCGAACGTCGAACACGCTGATGGACAGCCATATTCGGCGCTGTCTTCCGTACACCGGATCCCGCGAATGCCCGGCTGTTTCGACTCAACCGGACAAGCCGGTGGTGCCAGTGCCGGTCCAGGGCCCCGGGCTATTCGGTATCGGCGGACCCACGGCCTTTGCCGGCCGGCTGCGCGACTTCCTCGGATTGCGTGTCACTCGACAGCTCGGGATCGCTGCTGGCCGGTGCGGCATTGAGGGCTGCGGGCTCGACAGGTGCGTCGGATGTGGTCGGCTGCTTTGGGGTGCCATCGCCGTAGTAGCTGTAGCTGTAGGTGGAGTGTCCACGTTCGGGTGTCATCGTGAATACCGCGCCGAGCGGTTTGGCACCGACATCGACCAGATTCCCGACGGCATGCGCCAGCTGGTCCCGTTTGGTCTGGCCAAACCGCGCCATGATGAGCACACCGTCGGAATTCGCCGCCAGCACCGCCGCGTCGGTGACGGCAAGCAACGGAGACGAGTCCACGATCACGTAATCGAACTGTGCGCGTAGGTCGCTCAGTAGCTTCCGGGCTGCCATCGAACCGAGCAATTCACTCGGATTCGGCGGGGTGGTTCCGGAGGTGATGACCGTCAGTCCCGGAAAGTTGGTCTTCTGCAGCACATCAGAGAGCGACGCCGCACCGCTGAGTACCGTGCTCAGACCGACCTGCGGAACCAGGTCGAGGTACTTGTCGAGCTTCGGGCGACGCATATCGCCGTCGATCAGCACCACGTTGTGTTCGGCTTCGGCCAGCGCCAGCGCGATGTTGATGGCGGTGGTCGATTTACCCTCGCTCGGCATCGAACTGGTGATCACGATGACGCGCGGCGGGTTGTCGACCGCCAGGAACTGCAAGTTGGTGCGCAGTTTTCGGAACGCCTCCGCTATGCCCGAGTTGTCGGTGCTGAACGATATCGCCGGTTCTTTGCGACGCTCCTTATCCAGCGGAATGGTGCCGACAAGGCCGACGCCGGTGATCTCCTCGAAGGTCTGCCGGTCCTTGACGGTGTTGTCGAGCAGATCGCGAAGGACGGCGATACCGATGCCGAGCAGCATGCCGACTGCGAGGCCGGCGATCAGATTTAGCGGCTTGTTCGGCGACACCGGGCTCTGTGGAATCGTGGCGCGTTGCTCGACGATCACCCGGGCATCGGGCCGCGACTTGTCCTCCGGGGTCTCCAAATCTCGCACCATGACGACAAATTCGTCCGACAACGCATTGGCGATATCGCGTGCCTGAACCGCGGACTTGTCGAGGACCTCGACATCGATCAGGACGGTGTCGGGTTTCGCGCTGGCCTTGACGTGGGCACGCAACTCTTCTGCCGTCATATCGAGCCCGAGTTTGTCGATGGTGCGCTGAGCCAGGGTCCGACCCATCAGCAGCTCGGTGTAGGACAGCACACGCTCCTGTGAGAGGCGGTTGCCCTGGTAGAGATCGTTGACCGAGGCGCCGGCGGTCGTGGACACGTAAAGCCGTGTCGAGGCCTGGTAGAGCGGAGTTGTGAGCAGAGTGAACGCGAGGGCTCCCAGCACCGCGACCAGTGTCGTCACGCATATCGTGATCCACTGAGATCGCAGTAATTTCGCGAAGTCCTGAAGTTTCAATGCCACCCCTTCAACTCTGCTGCCACTCCCGGCATGCCCTGGTGCCTGCAGGGCGTGACAGTGACCCCTCTATGTTCCCCCAAATCGAGGAGCCGGTGCCCTATTTCGGGCACTCGGGCACCGATACTACGGGAGTGACAGGGTCCAGCAACGGTTGTACGGGTACGCGTGGCGCGCCGGCAGCGGCTGGTTCGGAGAGCCGGAAGCTCAACTCGCCATTGGTGCCGGGCGGTATGGCGACCTGCACTTCGAAGGTCGGATGCCCACGCTCTTCGCCGGTGATGACCGGCACTTTCTGACCGTTGGACAGGACGCTGACCAGTGCCGCGCCCTTGGTCCCGTACAACTTCACCGAGGCGAGGTTCGTCCCCGGCGGCACCTGAATGGGGATATCGCTGCGGAGGCCCGCTGACGTCGAAACATAGTCCGGCAAGCCCGAACTCGGTGCGGCATTGGCCAGTCGCACCGTGACGGTGCTCATCCGGGTCGCGTCGCCGCAACCGTCTGCGGCATATTCGATACCCCGCTTGAGGTAGTAGTCCATCTTGTTGCCGCCGAGGTTGTTGACGACAACCGCCGCGTACGGCGCGGCATCATCCGGAATCGTGTGGGCCAGCGGGGTTTCCTCCAGCAGCTTCTGATCTTCCGGGGAGGCGCTCCACACCGCGATGCGCCGTTCGCTGACGGCTCTGCCCAGGGCTTCGAGCAGATTACGCGGACTCTGCACCTTGGTCCCGGTCATCTTCTTGACGACCTCGTTGGCGATGTCCTGCAGATACTGCTTGCGTGCGGCCTGATCGGTCGGGAAGCGACTATAGGCAGTCGATTCGGTCAACTCGACCACGTTGTCCTTGGTCACGACCTCGCCGTCGCGCATGGTCACCGGCCCGACCGCCCCGAGGATGTAGCTCAGCGCTACCGGGTCGATCGCGATGGCCCCGTCGACATTGTTGCCGGACTGCTGGGCCCACATGGCCTTCCAGATCTGTGCGGCATAGGGGAAGTGCGGGCTCTGGTTGCTGTTGCGGTAATCGGTGAACGGATTGGTGAATCCGTAATTGTCGGCGAACTCCTGGCCGAGATCGATTGGTTTGAAAGGCTTGTTGAGTTCGGTGTTGGTGCCCAGGTCGTCGACGGTGGCGGTGCCGTTGTCGAACCGCAGGATGCCGAACCCGCCGAGCAGTCCACCGGTGCCCCGGGCTTCGGCATTGGTCTGGAATCCCATGAAATAGGTCCGGGTGCCATCGGCGCCCATCATCGACGGCGCGATGCGCGCGGCCAGCGCGGTGTTCTCCAGCAGCTTGGTGATCTGCGTGGTCTGGCTCTGCAGCTGGGTACGGGCCTCACTGATGGCCGAAAGATACGCCGGATCACTGATGGCCCGGGCTTGCGCGTCAATCCGGTTGGCATCGGCCGATATTGCGCTCAACGCAGGCTCCTGCTCGCGCAGCAGCTGCACATCCACCCGATTGCCCTGAAGCAATCGGTCGGGAGACAGCGCGGCGCCGGCGCGCGCGGCGGGCTGTAGTACTTCGGTCGCCAAGCCCAGCACCACGTCGGTTATCTGCTGTCCGCTCTTGAAGGGACTGCCCAACCAGGGGATCGCGGACACGATGTTCCACGGCACGGAATGGGCCGCGTCACGCGCTTGATGCGCATGGGCGGTGGCACTTTCTGCTGCCGTCGTGGCGTCATCGCCCTTGCCCGCCAACAACGCATCACGCGCCTGTTGTGCACTGCTGCGCGCATCTTCGAGGTTGGACTTGGTTTCGGACACCCGCAACGCCAGCCAACCGGCGAATGCTCCGACGATCAAAACCAGTACGACGCCGGACAGGATCGCCTCGCGCCGACTACGCAGACCGGGTATTCGGCTCAGGACTGTCGCGTCCTCATCAGGGTGCACAGAGCGATCATCGTCTGAATTCGGTTGATCGTTGGACGGATTCCGCGAAAAAATACGCACTCAGCAGGCTTCCCATGTTCGACCGACATCCGTATCCCGGGTATTAAGCACCAAGAGGGCGCCCTGAAAGGGCGCCCTCTTGGCGAAATACGTTGGTGGGACTAGCAACCCTTGCTGTACCCGGCCGTCAGCGTGCCGTACGGGCCGATCCGCAGGGTCACGCCGAAGACGCAGGCGGTGAACCGAATGTTCTTGTACCAGCCGAAGAGCGGCTGCAGGAAGCCGGGAACCAGTGCCAGCGGGCTGAAGGCCAGCACGGGCGTGAGATTCGGGCCGTTGGGCTTGGTGGGCCCGAACCAGATCCAGTCCTGTGCGAAGCCACCGGCGACCACGGCGGGTGCTTCCATCAGGTTGGAGATCGCGGGGGCGCTCGGCATCATGTCCGGTGCAGCCTGGGCGACCACCGCCGGGGTGAGGGTGGCGGCCGCGGCAACAGCGACCGCGGCGGTGCTCACCTTGAACCGGGTGAGGCCGTTGTTGAAAGTGGTGGCAACGGTAGACATGTGTCCCCCTTAAAGCTAGGTACCTGAGCAGTCCCTGAGAATTGACGTAAGCATGGCAGATTCCGTGCCTTCGCGTCAACGAAATCGTTCGCTGAGTCCTGATTTATTTTCGATGTAACACGGGACCACACCCCCTAAGACCACGTATTTCTTTGCGTTTGACGCTAGTTGTGGCCCTATCTCCTATTGAATTTGAGTTTGCTGGTGTACGCGAGCGTCAATTAAGGCAAATGCCGCTTGGTCGGCCTGAGGGGCCTGCCACACGCACAAGCGCTGTGCAAGGCGTGTTCAGCAAACATCATTCGTCGTGCTTGCCGCATGGCCCGGGACAACGAAAAACGCCCCGGCACCGAGGTGCCGGGGCGTTCCGCGAGGCCGTCTTACGCGGCCGCGCCAGGCTTCAGGTAGGTCACCAAGCTGACGTCGATGGCCTCGTCGATGAAGTAGTACTGGCAACCCGTCAGGTACTTCATGTAGCGGTCGTAGTTCTCCTGGTCGGTCGCCGCGATCGCCTCGTCCTTGTGCTGCTCGAGGCGCGCCGCCCAGATCCCCAGGGTCTTGATGTAGTGGTTGCGAAGCGAAACCGCTTCGGGCACCACGAAACCCGCCTTCTCGCCGTGCTCGATCATCATCTTGGTACTCGGGATGCGTCCGCCGGGGAAGATCTCGGTGATCATGAATTTCACAAAGCGCGCCAGCTCGAAGGTCAGCTTCTTGCCACGGGCCTGCAGGTCATCGGGGTGATAGCCGACGCTGCTCTGAATGGTCATCCGGCCGTCGTCGGGCAGGATGTCGAAGCAGGTCTTGAAGAAGTCGTCGTAGCGCTCGAAGCCGAAATGCTCGAACGCTTCGATGGAGACGATCCTGTCGACCGGGCTGTGGAACTGCTCCCAGCCTTCGAGGCGGACGTCGAACGTGCGCTCACTCTTCACGCCGGCAAGCAGTTGGTTGCAATACGCCTGCTGGTTCTTGCTCAACGTCAAGCCGATGACATTGACGTCGTACTTCTCCATGGCGCGCTGCAGCGTCAGACCCCAGCCGCAACCGACCTCGAGCAGCGTCATGCCCGGTTTGAGGTCGAGCGAGTCGAGGTGCTGGTCGACGTTGGCGATCTGTGCTTCGGACAACGTGACGTTGGGTCCGGTGAAGTACGCACAGCTGTACTTGCGCGTCGGATCCTGGAAGACGCCGAAGAAATCGTCCGATAAGTCGTAGTGGGCCTGAATGTCCTCGAAGTGAGGACGCATCTCCTGAGTGTCAGCCATTTTTCTCGCGCTTGCCTTTCTGGTACTTCAACAGCATCAACAGCCCGACACTGTGACTGGACCATACCTGCACCGCTGCTTGATGCCGGAACGCCGCGCCAGGCCGGATGACGTCCGCGGCGCAGTTATTTCACTCTATTTTTCACATGTGAACTGGCAGACATCGGTCTGCCCCTGCCGGAACAGCTTGGCGCAGCCGGTCAGGTACTTCATATACCGTTCGTAGACCTCTTCGGACTGGATGGCGATCGCCTCGTCCTTGCGAGCCTCAAGAGCGGCCGCCCAGATGTCGAGGGTCTTGGCGTAATGCGGCTGCAACCGCTGAACCCGGCTGACGGTGAAACCGCCCTCGGCGGCGCGCTCCTCGACCATCGGGATCGACGGCAGCCGTCCCCCCGGGAAGATCTCGGTCATGATGAACTTCACGAACCGGGCCAGCTCGAAGCTGATCGGGATACCCAGTTCCTTGGCCTCCACCGGGTTGAATCCGACGATGGTGTGCAGCAGCATGACGCCGTCGGCAGGCAGCGCGTCGTAGGCCATCTTGAAAAAGTCCTGGTAACGATCGTGGCCGAAGTGCTCGAACGCGCCGATGGACACTATGCGATCCACGGGCTCGTCGAACTGCTCCCAGCCCTGCAGCAGCACCTGCTTGCTACGCGGACTGTCCATCGCGTCGAACGATCTCTGCACGTGCTCGGCCTGGTTCTTGCTCAAGGTCAGCCCGATGACGTTGACGTCGTACTTCTCCACCGCGCGACGCATGGTGGCGCCCCAGCCGCAGCCGACATCGAGCAGCGTCATACCGGGCTTCAGCCCCAGCTTGCCCAGCGCGAGGTCGATCTTGGCGATCTGTGCTTCTTCGAGCGTCATGTCGTCGCGCTCGAAGTACGCGCAGCTGTAGGTCTGGGTGGGGTCGAGGAAGAGTGCGAAGAACTCGTCGGACAGGTCGTAGTGCGCCTGGACGTCCTCGAAATGCGGCTGAAGTTTTTTGGGCATGGCGGCGACGCCTTCCTTATGTATTAGGTCAAGGCAGTTCCGCGTTCCCCGCAACGCATCTTGTAAAACCCACCCCGATGCATGTCGATCCAATGCTAACCGACGGACCTCAGGATGCCGAGTCCAGTGAGGCTGCCTTACCTGCGGCGATCGTCAGATGCAGCTGGTCGACGATCTGATCCCACAGCTGTTCGGGCAGCTCATGGCCCATACCGGGGAACAGCACCAGCCGGGCTGTCCCGATGGCTTTCGCCATGGCGCGGCTGCCGCTGGGCCGCATCAGCCGGTCGGCCAAACCGTGGATCACCACGGTGGGCACGCCTACGGCCCGGTTGTAATGCAGCAGGCTGCCGCTACCGGTGATCGCGGCGAACTGGCGGGCGATACCCACCGGGTAGTAGGAGCGGTCGTAGGCCTCGGCCGCTTCGGCCCGGATGCGTTCCTCGGGCGCCGGATACGCCGGGCTGCCGATGATGCGGGTCACCCGTACCGCGTTGTCGATGATGACCTCGCGCGGCGAACCGGGCGGCGGGCCCTTGATGATCGCGAACAGCGCCCGCGGATCGGGCGGCGGCAGTGCCGGCTGATTGTTACTGGAGAAGATCACTCCGAGCGATATCGCGCGCTCGGCGTGCCGGCCGGCGAACACCTGGGCGATCATCCCGCCCATCGAGGCACCGACGATATGTGCGCGCTCGATACCGAGGTGGTCGAGCACCGCGGCGCCGTCGTCGGCCATGTCTTCGAGGGTGTACACCGCCGGGCTGCGCATTCCGAGGAAGGAACGCACCATCCGCGGGTACTGCGAGCCCGCGGCGCGGCGACCGTCCAGCTTGCTCGACAGTCCGACGTCACGATTGTCGAACCGGATGACCCGCAGGCCACGCTCGATCAACTTCTCGCAGAAACCGTTGCGCCACAACAGAAGTTGCGCACCGAGCCCCATGATCAGCAGGACCGCGGGGTCGTCGGGATCACCCATGTCCTCGTAGTAGATATCGAGGTCACCCGACTTCGCGTAGCCGGTTCGCATGCCGTCCACGCCCGCTAGACCTCGATGTCCTTCTTCTTCGCCGCTTCGGGATTGTCGCTGTCGTCGAGGTCCGGACGATGATCGCGACTCACCTCGACCATGAAATTGGCGAAGTAGCCGGAGAATTGCGGATCGCTCATCATCTGCCAGCGTGGCGCCAGCAATTTCATATAGCGCTCGACGTAGAGGAATTGCTTACCGATGAGCACCAGCTCGCGCGGCAGTTTGACGTCATAGGCATCGGCCAGCGTGCCGAGCTGCTTTCCGATCTCGGCATAAGACAGCTCGCTGAGCGTCGACAGCGTCAGGGGAGTGGCGAAAGCCTCCAGGTCCTTGGCCGCCTCGGCCTCGGGTTTGGTGGTGCCGACCGCGCCCAGCAGGACGACGATCTTGCCCGCCGCCGCGTGATCCTTCTTGACCAGCAAGGCGTAGATGAGCTCGCGCAGCAGCCAACGGGTGCGCGGGTCGATGCGGCCCATGATTCCGAAATCCAGGAACACGATCCGGCCCTGCTCATCGACCAGCAGATTGCCCGCGTGCAGGTCGCCGTGGAACAGGCCGTGTCGTAGTCCACCTTCGAATGTGGAGAACAGCAGCGCCTTGACCAGCTCGGTTCCGTCGAAGCCCTGCTTGCGGATCGCGGAGACATCGTCGATGCGCACGCCCTGCACCCGCTCCATCGTCAGGACCCGCTGGCTGGTGAAATCCCAGTGCACATCGGGCACCTTGATGTTCTTGCCGAGCGGCGAGCTGTGCAGATGGCTGACCCAGGCTTCCATCGACTGGGCTTCGAGCCGGAAGTCGAGTTCTTCGGCGAGGTTGTCGGAGAAGTCGGCCACCACATCCTGAGCCGACAACCGTCGGCCCAGCTTGGCGAACTCGACGACCTGGGCGAAGCGCTTGAGGATCTGCAGGTCGGCGGCCACCCGTCGGCGGATGCCCGGCCGCTGGATCTTGACGACGACCTCCTGGCCGCTGTGCAGTGTCGCGAAGTGCACCTGGGCGATGGACGCCGAGGCGAACGGCTTGTCGTCGAAATGCTTGAACAGTTTCTTCGGGTCGTCGCCCAGCTCTTCGACGAACAGTTTGTGGACCTCGCCCGGATCGGCCGGCGGGACCGCATCGAGCAGGGTGCGGAACTCACGCGACAGCGGCTCTCCGAACGCTCCGGGGCTCGACGCGATGATCTGGCCGAACTTGACGTAGGTGGGACCCAGGTCGGCGAAGGTCTGCGGTATCTCCTTGATGACCTTCGTCTGCCATGCCCCACGTCCGGGCAGGTTGGTCAGGACTCGGGCGGCGGTACGGGTGAGCTGCCAACCCGTCACGCCGAAGCGGGCTGCCTCGACGGGCAGGGGCACCCGATCGAGGGTGGCCACCTCGCGGTGTTTGGTTGAACTCATTGTTGTAGTGTGCCCGATTTTGCCTGACCGACCAATTTGCGATATACCCCCGAGCCGGCGCACCCGTCCGCAAAAGCCCAGCTCGTTGCGGAAAAATGCGCTGGGGGATCGCTATGCGGGCGTTTTCGGCTGCCATGGGGTGAGCCACGGTTGCGGCTCCCAGTGCTCCTGACCGGCGATCAGCTCGTACATGGTGGCTCCGTCGATGCTCTCCCTGATGATGTCGGCCTGTCCGGCGTGCCGGGCCAGCTCGTTGATCAGATGCAGTAGCACCCAGCGCACCGACCAGGCCTCGACGTCGCGCGGGAACCACGGCGCATCGCGCGGCACCGGCACGGACTCGTCGAGGTCGGCGCTGCGAGCCAGCCGCAGCGTCTCGGCATTCTGCTCGGCGAAGACCGCCAGTAGCCCCGGCAGCGTCTCGTCGTCGCGCATGGTGAACTCGTTGGCGAATTCCTCCTGACGTTCCTCCATCGGGCGGTCATCGGGCGCGGGGGTGCCCGGCGCGGCGGCCACCCGCTGCATCCATCCGCGTTGCACGCCGGTGGCGTGCTTGAGCAGGCCGCCCAGCGACAGCGCGCTGGCCGACGGCGTCGCACGGGCCTGTTCCTCGGTGAGTCCGTAGGTCACCGCGACATAGGCGCTCTGCAGATAGGCAAGGTATTGGCACAGGCCGTCGCGTTCGTCGGCGACCGGGGGAGCAAGGGCGGGCATGGTGTAGGTCCTCTCTAGTGGGTGTGTAGGTAAAGGTCACGCAGGCAAGCGATTTCGGCCCCGTGGTGGATCACTTCGCGATTGATGTGCAGTATCAGGTCGATCATCGGTCTGTCGGCCCACGGCCCCTCTTTGGGTCCGATGGGTTCCTGCAGGGCGCCGTCATCGAGTGCGCGCACACCGGTGATCCAGCCTGCGTAGGCGTCGTCGAGCTGGCGCAGGGCGGTACCGGCGTCTGTGGCGTAGGGCCAGCTCTGGTAGTCGGCCGGGGGCCCGCCGAAGTGGTTGTGCACCCGTACCGCGAGCACGCCGACGATGACATGCGCCAGCCGCCAGGAGACCGTCGTGAACGGTGCCGGTTCCGGCTGTGGGTAGGCGAAGTCGATGCCTCCGTCGGGATGCACGGTCCAGCAGTTCGGTACCGGCTGCCAGAAGTATTCGTCGTCGGTGAGGCCGTCGAGCCGGCGGCGCAACGCGTTCTGCCAGTGCCAGTCGAGTTGTCCGGCGAGATGCTCGGTCAATGCCATGGGTCCACCATGTCAGGCCATGAGGACAGTTTCTGTCCTAAAAGTGCGGCACACTGGGGAAGATGTCCGAGACGACGAGCCGGGTGCTCCAACTCCTGGGCCTGTTGCAATCGCGGCGGGTCTGGACCGGTGCCGAACTCTCCGAACGGCTGGGGGTGACCGGCCGCAGCGTGCGCCGCGATGTCGAACGCCTGCGTGAACTGGGCTATCCCGTGCATGCCAGCACCGGGCACGGCGGCGGATACCAGCTGGGGGCCGGGGCGGCGTTACCGCCGCTGCTGCTCGACAGCGAGGAGGCCGTGGCCATGGCGGTCTGCCTGCGGATGGCAGCGGGAGGCAGCATCGCCGGGGTGGGCGAGGCCGCGCTGCGCACACTGTCCAAGCTCGACCAGGTGATGCCACCGCGGCTGCGCTCGCAGGTCGCGGCCGTGCACGAGGCGACCGTCACGCTGACCGCCGGCGCGCAATCGCCGGTCGAACCGGAGGTGCTGATGACCCTGGCCCGGGCCTGCCGCGACCACGAGCACGTCGAAATGCAGTACACCGCACTGGCCGGGGCGGTCACCCAGCGCCGTGTGGAGCCGTATCAACTGGTGACGACGGGACGGCGCTGGTATCTGCTGGCCTATGACCGTGACCGGGAGGACTGGCGCAGCCTGCGGCTGGACCGGATGGCGGCCGTCCGGGTGCGTGGCACCACATTCGCGCCGCGCGAGGCGCCCGACGCCGCGGAATACGTGAGCCGCTCCATCAGCAGCTCGCCGTACCGGTACGTCGCCCGGGTGCGGTATTTCTGCGCACAAGAGGTTGTCGCGCAACATTTTTCGCCTTCATCGGTGACCATCGAGGCCGAAGGGCCGGACCGTTGCCTGGTGACCACCGGCGCCGACGATCCCGAACGGCTCGCGCTGTACCTGGCGATGATCGGCTGTGATTTCGAGATCCTCGGCCCGCCCGAGGTGATCGCCGGAGCGCGCGTCGTCGCCGACCGGTTGCGCCGCGCCAGTGCGCCGAGCAGACGCTGACGACCCCTGTTTGGGTGTTATCGGGATCGTATGCGTCCGCTCGCGCCCTCAGGGTTTGGCGAAACCCTCGGCCTGCAGGGTCTTCTGGCCGAACTCGCCGGTCACCAGGTCGACGAACTTGCCCGCGAGCGCGGCACTCTGCGATTGCTTGAGCACCGCGATCGGGTAGGTGTTGACGGCACTGGCCGCCTCGGGGAAGGTCACTTCGGCCACCTTGTCGCCGGCGCTGCGGCTATCGGTGACGTAGACCAGCCCGGCGTCGGCCTGTCCGGTGGTGACCTTGTTGAGCACATCGGTCACCGAGGACTCTTCGCTGACCGGGGCCAGCGTCACCGCGGTGGTGTCTTCGACCTTCTTGGTCGCCGAACCGCACGGGACCTGCGGGGCGCACACCACCACGCTGACGCCGGGCTTGGTCAGATCCTGAAATGACTTGATGCCCTTGGGATTTCCGGGGGCGACCGCGATCGTCAGGGTGTTGGTGGCGAAGTTCGCCGGTGCCCCGCTCAACAGGCCGGCCTGCGCGGCCTTGTCCATGTTCTTGGTGTCGGCGGAGGCGAAGACGTCGGCGGGGGCGCCCTGCGTGAGCTGGGTGACCAGATCGGAGGACCCGGCGAAGGAGAACTCCACCGACGAACCCGGATTGTCGGTCTTGAACCGCTCACCGATCTCGGTGAACGCCTTCTTCAGCGACGCCGCGGCGAAGACGGTGATCTTTGTGCCTGCCGCAGGCTCGGTGCTGCTGGAGGTACACCCGGTGACCAGGAGCAGGGCCGCCACCATGCCGAACGTGATGCCGAACGTGATGCCGAACGTGACGTTGCGCAACCGCGTCATGACTGTCCTTTCGGGGTTTCCACGATGACGGTGGTGGCCTTGACCACGGTGACCGCGATGCTGCCCGGCTGCAATTGCAGCTCCCGCACCGCCTGCGTGCTCATCAGCGACACGACGGTGAAAGGCCCGCACTGCATTTCGACCTGAGACATCACCGTGTCGCTGATGACGTTGGTGACCAGACCGGTGAACCGGTTGCGTGCCGAGCTGCCGATACCCGTCGGATCCGGTGGGGCGGATGCCGCATGGGCACTGGCGAATGCGGCGAGTTGGGCGCCGTCGACGACCTTGCGGCCCGCGCTGTCGAGGCCTGCGGTCAGGCTGCCGTCGTCGATCCAGCGGCGCACGGTGTCGTCACTGACGCCGAGCAGTTCGGCGGCCTGCCGGATGCGAATCTCTGGCACGGCCGTCAGAGTAGCGCCCTTGTTCCGCAGATGCGGGATTGGAGACTAGTTTCCTCCGCCTATGCGGAGTCGTCGCGGTATGCCGAGCGACGCCACACGTCGTAAACCGTGTCGACCAGGTGCGGCCAGGGGGCGCGTCCGGAATGCAGATTGCGCACGTCGTCCTCCATGGCGCGGAAGATGACGCCCACCAGAATCCGCGACAGTGTTTCCACGTCGATGTCCGTGCGGGCGATCCCCGCCGCCTGATCGGCTGCCAGGCGCGCGGCTGTGCGCTCCTCGAACGCCGCGAGCCAGGACATCCAGGTGGCCTTGACGTCGGCATCGTCGTTGACGGCGTCGAGCATGGCGACCATCAGCGTCGGGCGGCTGCGCCACATGGCGGCGGTCTGTTCGATACCGGATCGCAGTTGCCGCAGGGCATCACCGGAATGTTCGTCGAACCACGGCGCGACGCGAAAGATGTTCTCGTACATATCGCCGAGCAGTGCGGCCACTGCGGCCGCCTTGCTCGGGAAATAGAAGTAGAAAGCCGACCGGCTGAGTTCGGCCCTGCGTGCGATATCGCTGATGCCGATATCGGTCAACGACCGCTCCTGCAGGAGGTCGTTCAACGCGGCGAGAAGCCGTTCGCGACGCAGGTCTCCTGCGGACGGACCCGCGGTCCGCGGACGGTGGCGGCGCACGCCGGTATCAGCTGAGGTCACGCGGAGAGTCTAGCGTCGATTGTCGACACCTGTCGATATCTGTCGACACATGTTGGCAATCGTCGGTGCGCGGTGTAATTTCGCTTCGAAATCGACAACCCGGACGAGGAGTTCCCCATGCGCGTCGTCATCGTCGGTGCCGGCGTCGCCGGCGCCGCTGCCGCCAGGAGGGTGCGCGGTCAAGGGCATCAGCCCATCGTGTTGGAGGCGGCCGACGGTATCGGCGGCCGGGTGCGCACGGTAGAACAGGACGGCTTCGCGATCGATTCGGGAGCGATCTTCGTCATGGGTTCCTACGCGCGGACGCTGTCGATCCTGCGTGAGCAGGGCCGCCTACCGATGATGCGCCGATGGCACGCGCGTACCGCGGTGCTCGACGATTCGGGCCGCAAGAACCGTGTCCGGCTGGACCTCCCGTGGACGCTGTTGCGGATGCCGCAACTCACCCTCGCCGATCGCCTGCGGGCCGCGCGGCAGATCGGGCGCCTGGCGCTCAGTCCCGATCTGGGGCCGTTCGACATCGACGACCTCGCCGCAGCCGATGACGGTCGAACGCTGGCGCAGTGGGCGCGGGACAGCCTGGGCGAGCGGTCATTCGAGTACGTCCTTCGCCCCCTGATGGATCCGCTGACCGGTGCCGACCCGACGCAGATCTCGGCGGGATTCGTCAAAACCCTGCTGACCCAGGTGCAGCGGACCCAGCTCACCGTGCCCGACGGCGGGCTCGGACGTATCGCCGAGTGGCTGCTGGCCGGTGTCGAGGATGTGCGCCTCAACACGGCCGCACTGTCGATCGAGCACACGCCGGAGGGCGTCACGGTGCTCACCGCCGACGGGCCGATCGAGGCGGACGCCGCCGTCGTCGCGACCGACGTCCGAACCGCGGCCAAACTGCTCGACGGCGTCGTGGATACCGGCATCACCGACGCGTTGGCCGCGGTGGTACCCGTCACGGCCCACCACATCGTGTTCGGATACCACCGCGACCCGTGGCCGCAGGTGCCCTACGACCTCGTCGTGCACGGCTCGCCCGGCATGCATCACAACTACGGCGTGCTGCTCAACGGTCGCCGCGCCCCGCAATCCGTGCCGGCTGGCGCGCAGACCGCCAGCGTCTGGCTCGACACCGCGCAGACCAACGGCCTGACGGAGCCCGAAGTCGTCGACAAGGCCCGCCGCGCGGTCGCCATGGCGTTCTCCGACGCTCAGCCCGACTTCACCCGGATATTCCAGATGGATGTGGCACTGATCGCCCCGGTGCCGGGGCACTACACCGCCATGCGCCAGGCGCGCGACGCCATGCCGGCACGCCTGCGACTCGCCGGCGACTTCCTGACCCACTCCGGGATCGAGGCGGCCCTGCTGGCCGGCGAGCGCGCCGCCGACGATCTGCGAGCGGTCGAATCACGCCGCGTCGCAACCGGCTAGCCCGTATGGGGCCGACGCCTGGCGCGTAGCAGTCCGTGCGTGGGGCGGGTCCGTGTGCTGCGGCGCTGCGATGAGGACGCATGCCAGCGCAGGCGCAACAGCAAGAGCCTGCGGTGCGCCTCGAACGAGATGGCCAGCGGATCGCGCCGCGCTGTTTCAGTCCGGTTCTCACTCACAATGACACCACTGTGACACGACAGCCCGGACTCGGCATGCCATGCAGGTCAGCGCCGGTGTGAACTGTTGCCGAACAGTGCGTTGCCCGTTATCGGCAGATCACATCGGTGACGATGGGCACACCGGGCCGATACGCCAGGTGCACATAGGAGGCAGCGTCGAGGCGGACGAAATGTGCCCGGCTACCGACCCGCAGGGCCCCGATATCGTTGCGCCGCAGCGCCGCCGCACCGCCGGCAGTGGCCGCCCAGAGCGCCTCGGCCGGCGTGAAGTTCATATCGCGAACCGCGACCGCGATACAGAACGCCATGCTCGTGGTGTAGGAACTGCCCGGATTGCAGTCGGTGGCCAATGCCACGGTGACACCGGCGTCGAGGAACCGTCGGGCATCGGGATAGGTTGCCCGCGTGGAGAATTCCGCGCCGGGCAGCAATGTTGCCACGGTCCGGCCGCGGGTGCCGGCAAGGGCCTCGATATCGAGATCCGTTGCATACGTGCAGTGATCGATCGACGCCGCCCCCAGCTCGACGCCAAGCTGGATGCCTGCGCCGGGAGCCAGCTGCCCGGCGTGCAGCCGTGGAATCAGGCCCGCCGCAATACCGGCCTGCAGGATCACCCGCGTCTCGTCGACGTCGAATGCTCCGCGATCACAGAACACGTCGATCCACCGGGCGTGTGGCCGGCACGCGGTCAGCATCTCGCCCGCAACCAACCGGACGTAGCCCTCGCGATCGTCGCGGTACTCGGCCGGAACTACGTGCGCACCGAGAAACGTCGTCTCGCTGGTGAATTGCTCCGCGATACGCAGCGATCGGGTTTCGTCGGAGGTACGCAGGCCGTAGCCGCTCTTGGTCTCGAAGGTCGTCACCCCGCCGCGGCGCAGCTCGGCGGCCAGCCGGGCCACATTGCCGGTCAGCTGGGCGTCGTCGGCGGTCCGGGTGGCCGCCACCGTCGTCGCGATACCACCACCGTCGTAACGCTGCCCGGCCATCCGGGCGGCGAATTCGGCGGAGCGGTCTCCCGCGAACACCAGATGTGCGTGACTGTCCACGAATCCGGGAATCACCGCGCCACCGCCGAGGTCGACCCGGGTGTCGGCGGCGGGCGCCTGCGCCGCTGCGCCCACCCAGCTCACCCGCCCGTCCTCGACGATGATCGCGGCATCGGCGACGATGCCCAGCGCCGAACCGTCACCGAGGGCCGGGTCATTGGTGACCAGCTCGTCGATCGCGGTGTACAGCGTGCTCATCGGCCCTCCAGCACAGCGGCGACGGCCCCGGCCAGAACCCGTCCGGTATCGGGGAGGTCCAGGTGATGCCGGTCGGCCACCACCTGCCGTCCGCCGACGACGACATCGGTGACATCCGCTGCGGTGCAGGCGAAAACCGCGTTCTCGACGGTCGCACCACCGCCGGCGGTCCGCACCGACTCCAGGTCGAGAGCCACCAGATCGGCGCGGGCCCCGACGCGCAGCACCCCGGCGTCGGCCCAGCCCAGTGCCCGATGCCCGTCCGCGGTCGCCGCGCGCAGCAGCCGGGCTGCCGTCAGCAGCCCCCGTTCCCGGCGCATCAGCCTCTCGTCGAGTTCGACGGCCCTGGCCTCTTCGAGCAGATCGATGACGGCGTGGCTGTCGGAGCCCAGGCTGAACGGCCCCGGCCCGTCGATCAGGGCCGGCGCCGGACCGACACCGTCACCGAGGTCGCGTTCGGTGGTCGGGCAGAAGCAGACACCGGTTGCGGTATCGCGCAGATCGGCGATATCGCGCTCGGTCAGATGGGTGGCGTGTACCGCGGTGGTGCGCTCGCCCAGGACTCCGTGCTCCCGCATCACCGCGGTCGGTGTGCAGCCGTGCACCGCCAGGCACTGATCGACCTCGGTGGTCTGCTCGGAGGAGTGGATGTGCAGCGGCGCGTCGTTCCGTGCCGCCCATTGGGCGATGACGGGCATATCGGCAGCCGGCACCGCCCGCACGGAATGCACTGCCGCGCCTATCAATACGTCCGTTCCTGGTTTCAGGTCGTCGACGCGCTGCGCCCACCGCTGGACGTCACCGTCGCCGAACCGCAGCTGTGGCCCGTCGGCCAGCGGTGCGCCGTCGATACCGGCCCGCAGGTAGCAGGTGTCCAGCAGCGTCAACCGGATACCCGCATCGTGGGCGGCCTGCATCAGGCTGTGACCCATGATGTTCGGGTCGCCATAGGGCCTGCCGCCGACGTCGTGGTGCAGGTAGTGGAATTCCCCGACCGCGGTGATACCGGCCAGGGCCATCTCGGCGTACACCGCGCGGGCCAGCTGGTAATAGGTGTCCGGGGTGAGCCGGCCGGCAACGGCGTACATCAGTTTGCGCCAGGTCCAGAACGTTCCGCGGTCGCGTTGGGTGTGTGAGCGCAGGGCCCGGTGGAAGGCATGCGAATGCGCGTTGGCCAGCCCCGGAACGACCAGTCCGCGCAGCGTGCGGCCTACGGGTGCGCTGCCCGGCAGCACCGCGGTGATCACACCGTCGTCGATGTCGATGCGCACGCCCGCGGCAACGGCGTCGTCACCGAGCCAGGCGTGCTCGCACCACCAGGTCTGCTGTGCCGTCATCAGCTGACCCAGTCCGCCATCACCCGGGCCAGTGCCCGCGCGCCCAGCAGGCAGTCGGACATTTCGGCGAACTCGTCGGGTGAATGCGAGACACCGGTCGGATTGCGCACGAACAACATTGCCGTCGGCACCCGCTCGGACAGCACCCCGGCGTCGTGCCCGGCCGCCGTCGGCAGCACCGGTACCTCGCCGAACTCGGCCGCCAGTGCGCCCTGGATCCGTTCGCGCGGAGCGTCGGGGAAGAGCACGGCCGGGGAAACGGATTCGGCCTCGACGGTGACGGCGGTCCGATCGGTTCCGGCAGTGATATCGGCGTCGGCGCTGATATCGGCCACCAGTGCCCGCAGGGTTGCCTCGTCCGGTGCGCGCGCATCCAGCCAAGCCAGGATCTGCGACGGAATCGCGTTGGCACCGTTGGGGGTGACGCGCACCTTGCCGAACGTCGCGACGGCGTGATGGGCCGCGGCGCGCATCCGGGCATTGTGCACCGAGGTGGCGAAGGTGAGCATGGGGTCACGACGGTCGACCAGTCGAGTGGCACCGGCGTGGTTCGCCTCACCGCGGAAGGTGAAAAGCCAACGGCCGTGCGGCCAGATCGCCGAGGCGACTGCCACCGGCTTGTCGACCAGGTCCAGTGCACGACCCTGCTCGACGTGCAGCTCGACGTAAACGCCGACCCTGTCGGCCAGTGCCGGATCGGGTCCGAGGTGTGCGGGGTTGCGACCGGCCGCGGTCAGGGCGTCGGCCAGCGTGGTGCCCTCACCATCGCGAAGCGACAGCGCGCGGTCAGGGTGCAATGCGCCGGTCGACAGTTGGGATCCGACGCAGGCCACCCCGAATCGGGCGCCCTCCTCGTCGGAGAAAGCGACGACGGCCACCGGGACGCGAGGTCTGATGCCGTCGGCGCGCAACTGATCGATCGCGGCGAACGCCGCGACGATGCCGAGCGGTCCGTCGAAGGCGCCGCCGTCGGGAACCGAGTCCAGGTGAGAACCGGTGACGAAGGCTTGCGCCGGGTCGCCGGTGTGGCCCGCCGGCAGCCACCAGGCCCAGACATTGCCGTTGCGGTCCTCGTCCACGGTCATACCGCGGGCGTGTGCCTCGCCGGTGAACCATTCGCGCAGCGTGAGATCGGCTGTGGTCCAGGCGAACCGGCGGTAGCCGCCGGAACTCGGGTCACGGCCGACGTCGAGTATCGAGGTCCACAGGTGATCGAAGCTCACGCGTGCTCCTGCATCGGGATCCGCACGCCACGCTGCGCGGCGACCTCGGTGGCGTGCTGATAGCCGGCGTCGACGTGCCGGATGACGCCCATACCCGGATCGTTGGTGAGCACCCGTTGCAGCTTTTCCGCCGCCAGCGCGCTGCCGTCGGCGACCGTGACCTGACCGGCGTGGATGGAGCGTCCCATCCCTACCCCGCCGCCGTGGTGGATCGACACCCACGAGGCACCGGATGCGGTGTTCACCAAAGCATTCAGCAGCGGCCAGTCCGCGATGGCATCGGAGCCGTCGGCCATGGCCTCGGTCTCGCGGTACGGTGAGGCCACCGATCCGGAGTCCAGGTGGTCACGGCCGATGACTATGGGCGCCGAGACCTCGCCGCTGGCCACCATCTCGTTGAACTTCAGCCCGGCCAGGTGCCGTTCGCCGTAGCCGAGCCAGCAGATGCGGGCCGGCAAGCCCTGATAGGCCACCTTGTCCTGCGCCATGGTGATCCACCGCCGTAGATGTGCGTTGTCCGGAAACAGTTCCAGCACAGCGCGATCGGTGGCCTCGATATCCTTCGGATCGCCGGAGAGCGCCACCCAGCGGAACGGGCCGAGGCCCTCCTCGAATTGCGGGCGGATATAGGCCGGGACGAATCCGGGGAAGTCGAAGGCGCGGTCGTAGCCGGCCTTGCGGGCCTCGTCGCGGATGGAGTTGCCGTAGTCGAAGACCTCGGCGCCGCGGTCCATGAAACCGACCATGGCGGCGACGTGGCGGGCCATCGATGCCTCGGCCTGCTCGGTGAAATACCCGGGGTCCTTGTCGGCCATCTTCTTCATATCGTCGAAGGCGACGCCGATCGGCAGGTAGGACAGCGGGTCATGGGCCGAGGTCTGGTCGGTGACGATATCGATGGGCGCGGTGCGCTCCAACAGCTCGGGGAACACCTCGGCGGCGTTTCCGAGCAACCCGATCGACAACGGGCGCTTGGCATCCCGCGCATCGGTGGCCAGCTGCAGGGCGTGGTCGATGCTCTCGGCCCTGGTGTCGAGATAGCGCTGCTCGATGCGGCGCTCGATGCGGGTCGGGTCGCAATCCACACAGATCGCCACACCGTCGTTCATGGTGACCGCCAGCGGCTGCGCGCCGCCCATCCCGCCCAGACCGGCGGTCAGGGTTATGGTGCCGGCCAGGGTGCCGCCGAAACGCTTCCGGGCGATGGCGCCGAACGTCTCGAAGGTGCCCTGCAGGATGCCCTGGGTGCCGATGTAGATCCACGAACCCGCCGTCATCTGGCCGTACATCGTCAACCCGAGTGCTTCGAGCTCACGGAACTTCTCCCAGTTCGCCCAATCGCCAACCAGATTCGAGTTCGCAATCAGCACCCGCGGGGACCAGACGTGGGTGCGGAACACCCCGACCGGCTTGCCGGACTGCACCAGCATGGTTTCGTCGTCCTCCAGCTCGCGCAGGGTGGCGACGATCGCGTCGAATGCCTCCCAGCTGCGGGCGGCGCGACCGGTGCCGCCGTAGACGACGAGATCTTCGGGATGCTCGGCGACCTCGGGATCGAGGTTGTTCATCAGCATCCGCAGTGCGGCTTCCTGCTGCCAGCCTTTACAGGTGAGCTCGCTGCCGCGAGGGGCGCGAACGGTTCGTGTCGATGCCATGCACCAAGCACACCGGACCGCGCACCATTGCTCCAGACGGTTTCAGCGGCTAGCGTCTCGTATCCGAGACTTGGAGTGTGGCGATGTCGAGTACCTCTCCCGCGGTGGGCCGCGCGCTCGATCTGCTGCTGTATCTGGCAGGCAAACCCGGGCCGGTATCGGGCGCGGCCATCGCGCGGGACCTGAAGATCCCACGGTCGTCGAGCTATCACCTGCTCGACGTGCTGGTGGCGCGCGGATTCGTCGTGCACTACCCCGAACAGCGCAGCTACGGCCTGGGGATGGCGGCTTTCGAGGTGGGATCGGCCTACCTGCGTCACGATCCGCTGGAGATGCTGGCCCGCCCGGTGCTGGGACGGCTGGCCGCACAGGTCGGTGAGACCGCGCACCTCGGGGTACTGCACGGTGCCGAGATCCTGTACCTGCTCAAGGAGCAGCCGGCGGCGACCCGTATTCCGGTCACCCTGGTCACCGCCGTCGGGGTGCGGCTGCCCGCCCATCTGACCGCCAGCGGTCGCTCGATCCTGGCGCACCTGCCGGCCGCGCAGGTGCGCGCGTTGTTCCCGGTGGCGCGCGGATTCGTCGACCGCACCGGGCACGGCCCGGCGACCCTGCCCGAACTGCGCCGGGTGCTGACCGTCGAGCGGCAGCAGAAGTGGGCCGAGGAGATCGGGCTGGTCACCGAGGGTCTGCAGTCGGTGGCCGCGTGCGCCTTCGACCATGCCGGCCGGCCGGCCGCGGCGATCAGTGTGACCTGGCGCCAGGGGCACGCCCGCTCCGCGCACGAGGAGTTGGTGCGTGCGGTGCGCACCGCCGCCCAACAGCTGACCTGGGCGCTGTCGGGTCGTGCCCCGGACGGCTGGTTCACCCCCCTCTGAGCGCTCGCGCGGGGGAGGGGGTGTCTGAGATCCGAGACAGTAATGCCGGACGGTGCCACCACCCGTCGTCGCATTGGTTCTAACGTCTGAGCACATGACAGTCAGCGTCGGTATCGGTCCGGTCAGCTTCGCCGACGTCATCGCGGTCGCGCGCGGTGACGCACCGGTTGTGATCGCCGACGACGCCGCCGCCGTGATCCAGGACAGTCGCGCGCGTATCGAAGCGCTCGCCGCCGACCCCACGCCGGTCTACGGCGTCTCCACCGGATTCGGCGCCCTGGCCACCCGGCACATCCCGATCGAGATGCGAACCCAGTTGCAGCGCAGCTTGATTCGTTCACACGCTGCCGGTTCCGGACCGGAGGTCGAGCGCGAGGTGATTCGCGCGATGATGCTGCTGCGGCTCTCCACGTTGACCAGCGGCCGCACCGGTGTGCGATTGCAGACCGCGCAGGCATATGCCGATCTGCTGTCGGCGGGGCTGACGCCGGTGGTCTACGAATACGGCAGCCTCGGCTGCTCGGGCGACCTCGCGCCGCTGGCGCATATCGCGCTGGCGGTGATGGGTGAGGGGCAGGTCCGCACCCGCGACGGCGCATTGGTCGCGACGGCCGACGCGCTCGCCGCGCACGGTCTGTCGCCGGTCACCTTCGCCGAGAAGGAGGGGCTGGCGCTCATCAACGGCACCGACGGCATGCTGGGGCAGCTGGTCCTGGCGCTGACCGATCTGGAGAACCTGTTCCGGCTCGCCGATATCGCCGCCGCCATGAGCGTCGAGGGGCAACTGGGCACCGACCGGGTGTTCGCCGACGAACTCCAGCAGCTGCGGCCGCATCCCGGGCAGGGCACCTCGGCGGCGAATATGCGCCTGCTACTTGCCGATTCGCCGATCGTCGCCAGTCACCGGGTGCCCGGTTGTGCCTTGGTGCAGGACGCGTACTCGCTGCGTTGCGCACCGCAGGTGGCCGGTGCCGCGCGCGACACCGCCGCGCATGCCCGGCTGGTCGCCGGACGTGAACTGGCGAGCGTCATCGACAACCCCGTCGTCACCCTGGACGGCCGGGTCGAATCCAACGGCAACTTCCACGGCGCACCGGTGGCCTATGTGCTCGACTTCCTGGCCATCGTCGTCGCCGACCTGGCCAGCATCAGCGAACGTCGCACCGACCGGTTCCTGGACGTCGCACGCAACCACGGGCTCAACGCATTCCTGGCCGACGACCCGGGAGTCGACAGCGGCCACATGATCGCGCAGTACACCCAGGCCGGCATCGTCTCCGAGCTCAAGCGGCTCGCGGCACCGGCAAGCGTCGACTCCATACCGTCCTCGGCGATGCAGGAGGACCACGTGTCGATGGGCTGGTCGGCGGCCCGCAAGCTGCGCCGCGCCATCGACGGACTGACCCGGGTGCTGGCGGTCGAGGTGCTCACCGCGGCCCGCGGTATCGACATGCGCCGGCCGTTGACCCCGGCACCGGCCAGCGCCGCCGTCATCGCGCTGCTGCGCGAGCGCGTCGACGGGCCGGGAACCGACCGCTACCTGGCCCCGGAGATCGCCGCCGCGGTGGAACTGGCGGGCAGCGGAGCGATGGTGGCCGCCGCCGAGGGTGCCGTCGGCCCACTCGGATAGCTCTTTTCCGCCGGCGAGGGTGCGCAGAAACGGAATTCAGCCCGGCGTGTCGGCCGGGAACACGCGCGCTCGCGGGGGTGGGGCGGGAAACATGAAGGGGTGCTGACGGCGGAGTCGACCGAGCTCTTCACCGGGCCGGCCGATGCGCCGCACCAGATCGTGCGGGTTGCCCACACCGGCGGCCTCGGTGCTTCGGCGGTAGACGTCACCGGCACCGGACTGCGCACCGTCGGCGCGACACCCGGCGACGGCTTCGTGGAGGTGGCCGTAGCGGTCACCGATCCGCAACCGGGACGCCGGCGCGCCGCCACGGCTACCGTCGGTGACGACGCTGTCGACTTCACCTTCGTCGACGCCGAGCCCGGCTGGACGATGCACATGGTCAGCCATTTCCACTACGACCCGGTGTGGTGGAACACCCAGGCCGCCTATACCAGCGAATGGACCGAGGACCCGCCCGGGCGCGCACGCCAGACCAACGGTTTCGACCTGGTGCACGCCCACCTGGAGATGGCCCGCCGCGACCCGGACTACAAATTCGTCCTCGCCGAGGTCGACTACCTCAAACCGTTCTGGGACACCTGCCCGCAGGACCGCGACGACCTGCGCCGGTTCTTCGCCGACGGCCAGGTGGAGATCATGGGTGGCACCTACAACGAACCGAACACCAACCTGACCAGCCCGGAGACCGCCATCCGGAACTTCGTGGCGGGCATCGGATTCCAGCGCAGTGTCATGGGCGCGCAGCCGGCGACCGCCTGGCAGCTCGACGTCTTCGGCCACGACCCGCAGTTCCCCGGCATGGCCGCCGCCGCCGGACTGACGTCGAGTTCGTGGGCCCGCGGCCCGCACCACCAGTGGGGTCCCATGGCCGACGACGGTGACCCGACCCGGATGCAGTTCGCCAGTGAATTCGAGTGGATCGCCCCGTCCGGCGCCGGCCTGCTGACGCATTACATGCCCGCGCATTATTCGGCCGGGTGGTGGATGGACTCGGCGGCGACCCTGGCCGAAGCCGAAGCCGCCACCTACGAACTGTTCACCGGGTTGAAGAAGGTGAGCGCGACGCGCAACGTCCTGCTGCCGGTGGGCACCGATTACACGCCGCCGAACAAGTGGGTCACCGATATTCACCGGGACTGGAACAGCCGCTACACCTGGCCCCGGTTCGTCTGCGCGCTGCCCAGGGAGTTCTTCGCCGCGGTCCGTGCCGAACTCGACGACCGCGGTGTCGCGCCGTCACCGCAGACCCGGGACATGAACCCGATCTACACCGGCAAGGACGTATCGTTCATCGACACCAAACAGGCCAACCGCGCCGCCGAACACGCCGTGCTCGACGCCGAACGCTTCGCGGTGTTCGCCCACCTGCTCACCGGTGCGGCCTACCCGGAGCCGGCACTGGCCAAGGCGTGGGTGCAACTGGCCTACGGCGCCCACCACGACGCCATCACCGGTTCGGAATCCGACCAGGTGTACCTGGACCTGCTGACCGGGTGGCGCGACGCGTGGGAGCTGGGCCGCGTAACACGCGACGCCGCGCTGCGAGTGCTCACCGGGCCGGCCGACGGTAAGGCCGTCACGGTGTGGAACCCGTTGGCGCACAGGAGAACCGATATCGTCACCGTGCACCTCGCCGAGCCGGTCGGGCCCGGCGTCCGGGTGCGTGACCCCGACGGCGCCGAGGTGCCGGTGCTCGTCGAGGACGACGGTATGACGCTGACCTGGCTGGCCCGTGCGGTGCCCTCGCTCGGCTGGCAGACCTACCGGATCGACCCCGGACCGGCGGCACGCGGCTGGGACCCGATCACCGGAACCCAGATCACCAACGCGCAGTACCGCATTCGTGTCGACCCGCGCCGCGGCGGCGCTGTCGAATCACTGCTGCGCGACGGCCGCGAACTGATGGCGCAAGGCCGGGTCGGCAACGAACTCGCCGTCTACCAGGAGTACCCCTCGCACCCCAAGGCGGGGGAGGGGCCGTGGCATCTGCTGCCCAAGGGGCCGGTGGTGGTGTCGTCGGCAGCCCCGGCCCACGTGCAGGCCTACCGCAGCGCCGTCGGCGAACGACTGGTGGTGCGGGGCAGCATCGACGGCGTGCTGCGCTACACCCAGACGCTGACGCTGTTCGACGGTGTCGACCGGGTGGACTGCCGCACCGTCGTCGACGAGTTCACCGGCTCCGACCAGCTGCTGCGACTGCGCTGGCCGGCACCGATCGCGGGCGCGATGCCGATCAGCGAAGTCGGCGACGCCGTCATCGGACGCGGATTCGGCCTGCTGCACCAGCCCGGGTCGACCGAATCCGTCGACACCGCGGTACACCCCTGGACCCTGGAGAACCCCGCCTACGGCTGGTTCGGGTTGTCATCGGCGGCCCGGATCCGGTTGGGCGAGGCCAATATTCATGCGCTATCGGTTGCCGAGGTGGTGACCCCGGCCGAAGCCGAATCCGGACCGCTGGCCCGCGACCTGATCGTCGCACTGGTGCGCGCCGGGGTGACGGCGACCTGCTCGGGTGCGGACAAACCGCGGTACGGGCACCTCGACGTCGACTCCAACCTGCCCGACACCCGGATCGCCATCGGCGGACCGGACCGCAATTCGTTCACCGCCGCGGTGCTCGCCGCCGCCGACCCCGGTTACGGCGCCGAACTGCGGCGCCAACTCGACACCGACGGAGTGGCCCGGCTCTTCGTTCCCGCTGCGGCCGCACTGGCCGACGAATGGCTGCCCGATGCCGACCTGCGGCCGGTGCGGGCCCTGCCGGTGCTGATCATCGCCGGCTCCGATGACACCGCCCTGCACACGGCCGTGGCCGCGGTGACCGCCGACCTCGCCGATGCCGAGATCGCCGTCAGCCAAAGCGTGCCCGGACCGGCCGCCGGGTTCGAGGCACGCACCGTTGCCGTGTTCAACCGTGGCGTCCCCAGCTTCGCCGTGGAATCCGACGGCACACTGCACACCTCGCTCATGCGTTCCTGCAGCGGGTGGCCGTCGGGGGTGTGGACCACCCACGACGCGCGACGCGCACCCGACGGCTCCCATTTCCAGCTGCAGCACTGGACCCACACCTTCGACTACGCCCTGGGTGCCGGCGACGGCGACTGGCGCTGCGCCGACATCCCGGCACGCAGCGCCGAATTCTCCCGCCCGCTGCAGGCCGTCACCGGCGAACACCGCGGCCGTGCGCTCTCGGGATCGCTGCTGACACTGGAAGGTGCCGGCGTACACCTCGACGCGCTGAAGATGGCGGGCAACCCCACCGCGCACGGCAGCGCCCGCCCGGTCTCCGGTGCGGTGGCGCTGCGTATCGTCGAACAGCACGGAACAGCCAAAACCGTTACCGCGCAGTCTGATCTGGGCTCGGTTCGCCTGATCGCCAAGACCGACCTGCTGGAAGGCAACCCACGGCCCATCGAAGCCCTCGACCTGCACGGTTTCGAAATCGCCACGGTGCTGGCCGAAATCCGGACGGCACCAGACGGCGCCGACGATTGCGCACTCGCACCCGTCGCCGAGGCAGCCCAACCGCTCTACGCCCGCTACTGGCTGCACAATAGCGGCCCCGCACCGCTGGGCGGACTGCCCGCCGTCGTCCATCTGCATCCGCCTCGGCTCGCCGGCACCGGAACCGTTGCCGCGCTGCGACTTACCGTCGCCGGCGACTGCACCGACACGGCACTGTCCGGCCATGTGGAACTGCGCTGCCCAGCTGGATGGTCGACAACCCCGGCGGCCCTGCCGTTCACCCTCGACACCGGCGGCCACGCCGAAGCGGACTTGACGGTGACGATGCCCGCCGACGTCGAACCCGGCCTCTACCCGGTGCGCGCCCAGCTGACGCTGAGCGGCCCCGAGGTGCCTACGGCGTGGCGGCAGACCGTCGAAGACGTATGCCTGGTGACCGTCGGTTCGCCTGCGGCGCAAGTGCTTCGGCTGATATCGGGTCCCGACGAGGTGGTGCTGCGCCCCGGCCGCACCGCCACACTGAGTGTCACCGTCGGCACCGACGCCCGCGCCGACCTGGCCGCGGAGGCGCACCTGATCAGCCCATGGGGAACCTGGGAGTGGATCGGCCCGGCCGCCGCCGGCGCGGTACTGCCCGCGCAGGGCCAGGCCGAGTTGACCTTCGATGTCACACCGCCGCCGTGGACCGAACCGGGGCTGTGGTGGGCGCTGATCAGGGTCGCCGCGGCCGGCGAACTGCTCTACACGCCGGCCGTGCGGGTGGTGGTGCAGTGAGCACCGTCGCGGCACATGTTGCGGGACAACCCATCACCGTCGCCGAGCTGGACACCAGGGAGACCCGGCTGCGGGCCGAGGTCCCAGCCGCCGCACTACCGGCGGTGCACACCGGTGAAGGCAGGCAGCTACGGCGCTGGCTGACGCAACTGCTGGTGACCGAACGCCTGGTGTGGGTCGAAGCGGCGCGGCTCGGCGTGCGCGCCGCGGACGCTCCCGACATCGACGACATACTGCCGACGGGCCCGGCACGCCACGAGGTCGGCAGTATCACCGCGGCCGTCCTGGCCGAGCCGCTGGCCCGCGCACTGTTCGCGGCCGTCACCGCCGATACCCGCGTCGGCGACGACGAGGTCGCCGACTATCACCGGCGCAACCCGAGCCGCTTCGCCGACACCGCACCCGGGCCCGACGGCTGGCGCGTGCGTGGCGCGCCGCCCGCACTGGAGCAGGTGCGGCCCGCCGTCACCGCACACCTGCTGGCCGCGGCCCGGCGGCGGGCATTCCGCAACTGGCTCGACGCCCGCCGCGCCGAACTGGTCACCCTGGCCCCCGGATTCGAGCATCCCGGTGATCCCCGGCAGCCCGACAACGTACACAGGCATTGATGACCCAGCTGACACTCGCACTCGACATCGGCGGCACCAAGATCGCCGCTGGCATCGTCGACGCCGACGGCACGCTGATAGAAACCCGCACCCTGCCGACACCACCCGGTGACGATCCCGAACAACCCTGGGCGGTGGTCGCCACCCTCGTCGAACAGCTGCGCGCCGAGCACCCGGTGGGCGGTGCCGGTATCGCCTCGGCGGGCCCGATCCACGAACCCGCCGGAACGGTCAGCCCCGTCAACATCGCTGCCTGGCGGAATTTCCCGCTGCGCGACCGGGTGGCCGCGCTGCTGCCGGGACTGCCGGTGCGACTGGCCGGAGACGGCGTCTGCATGGCACTGGGCGAGCACTGGCGGGGCGCGGGCCAGGGCGCACAGTCCATGCTCGGCATGGTGGTCTCCACCGGTATCGGCGGCGGCCTGGTGCTCGGCGGCACCCCGTATACCGGCCGCACCGGAAACGCCGGGCATGTGGGGCACATGGTGGTGCAGGTAGACGGGCCGGCCTGCGCGTGCGGCGGACGCGGCTGCGTCGAAGCCATCGCCAGCGGACCCCGGATGGCGCGCTGGGCGCGCGAGCAAGGCTGGGATGCGCCCGCCGGCGCCGGCGCCAAAGAGCTGGGGCAGGCCGCTGCTGCGGGCGATGCGGTGGCTCTTCGAGCCTACCGGCGTTCGGCGGAGGCGCTGGCCGCGATGATCGCCTCGGTGGGCGCGGTGTGCGATCTGGACCTGGTGGTCATCGGCGGAGGGGTGGCCAAGTCGGGGGATCTGCTGTTCGGTCCGGTCCGCGAGGCGCTGAAAACCTACGCTGTGCTGGACTTCATCGCGCAGCTGACGGTGCTGCCCGCCGCGCTGGGCGGAGACGCCGGACTGATCGGCGCCGCCGCGCTGCTGCGGTAGCCGCAGCCGCTACAGCCGCCGTTTTGGCTGATCGCCGCCTCGACCGCTATTCTGATCAACGATCCACCGAAGACCGTCGGTCACCGAGCAATCGGTTGAAGGTCCGGGAACATCCCGGCGGCCCACGCAGGAGGACGAGGCAAGACTCTTCCGGCCATTGTGCGCCGGCATTCTCACGCCCCGACCGCATCCTGCGTCGGGGCGTTCGTCATTTCCCGGGTTTTCGTCCGCTGGACCAAAGAAGACTTCACCGAGCACAACTAGAGGAGGCAGGCATGGCCAAGGCTGACAAGGCCACCGCCGTTGCAGAGATCACCGAGCAGTTCAAGGCCTCGACTGCGACCGTCGTCACCGAGTACCGCGGGCTGACCGTGGCACACCTGGCCGAGCTTCGTCGCTCGCTCCACGGCGCGACGTATTCCGTCGCCAAGAACACGCTGGTCAAGCGTGCGGCGGCGGACGCAGGGGTGCAGGGTCTGGACGACCTGTTCGCCGGACCCACCGCGATCGCGTTCATCACCGGCGAGCCGGTCGATGCCGCGAAGGCCCTGAAGAAGTTCGCCAAGGACAACAAGGCCCTCGTCATCAAGGGCGGCTACATGGACGGTCGCGCGCTGACCGTCGCCGAGGTCGAGAGCATCGCCGACCTGGAGTCGCGCGAGGTGCTGCTGGCCAAGCTGGCCGGCGCGATGAAGGCCAAGACCAGCCAGGCTGCGGCACTGTTCGCAGCTCCGGCGACGCAGGTCGCCCGCCTGGTCGCGGCACTGCAGGAGAAGCGTGTCGCCGAGGGCGAGACGTCCGAAGCTCCGGCTCCGGCCGAGGCAGAAGCAGAGGCGACCGAGGCACCGGCCGAAGAAGCAACCGACGCGACCGAGGCTCCGGCCGAGGCCGACGCCGAGACAACCGAATAACACCAAGCACCGAAAACCCCTGGAAAGGACCAAATCATGGCAAAGCTGTCCACTGAAGACCTGCTCGACGCGTTCAAGGAACTGACGCTGCTGGAGCTCTCGGAGTTCGTCAAGGCGTTCGAAGAGACCTTCGACGTCACCGCGGCCGCCCCGGTTGCCGTTGCCGCCGCGGGTGCCGCCCCGGCCGCCGCCGAGGCCGCTGAAGAGCAGTCCGAATTCGACGTCATCCTCGAAGGTGCCGGCGAGAAGAAGATCGGCGTCATCAAGGTCGTCCGCGAGATCGTTTCCGGCCTGGGCCTCAAGGAAGCCAAGGACCTCGTCGACAGCGCCCCCAAGCCGCTGCTGGAGAAGGTCAACAAGGACGCCGCCAACGACGCCAAGGCCAAGCTCGAGGCCGCCGGCGCGACGGTCACCGTCAAGTAGTTCAGCGCTTCACACCAGAACCGCCCGGGACCATCGGTCCCGGGCGGTTCTGCGTCCAGGGTGCGCCCGGTTGCCGGATTCGGGACCGATCGCCCGTAGCTGGCAGATGTGGCAAGCCTGGCGATACCGGTCCCGACACAACCGGGGTGACGATATTGACTGTGCGCTACAGTGACTCAAGCCACAGGCGGGACGCAGGTGGCGAGGCTGCTCATTATCGGAAGGATTTCGCGTGGGTATTGGCATCCAGGTTGAGGGGCTGACCAAGTCCTTCGGATCCCAGCGAATTTGGGAAGACGTCACGATGGACATCCCCGCGGGGGAGGTCAGCGTGCTGCTCGGCCCGTCCGGTACCGGTAAGTCGGTGTTCTTGAAGTCGCTGATCGGTCTGCTGCGCCCCGAGCGCGGCAAGATCATCGTCGACGGCACCGACATCATTCAGTGCTCGGCCAAGGAGCTCTACGAGATCCGCACGCTGTTCGGGGTGATGTTCCAGGACGGCGCGTTGTTCGGCTCGATGAACATCTATGACAACACCGCGTTCCCGCTTCGTGAGCACACGAAGAAGAAGGAATCCGAGATCCGTCAGATCGTGATGGAAAAGCTCGACATGGTGGGTCTGACCGGCGATGAGACCAAGTTCCCCGGTGAGATCTCCGGCGGTATGAAGAAGCGCGCCGGCCTGGCGCGCTCGCTGGTGCTGGACCCGCAGATCATCCTCTGCGACGAGCCGGACTCCGGTCTGGATCCGGTCCGCACGGCCTACCTGTCGCAGCTGCTGATCGACATCAACGCTCAGATCGACTGCACGATTCTGATCGTCACGCACAACATCAACATCGCTCGCACGGTGCCGGACAACATGGGCATGTTGTTCCGTAAGCACCTGGTGATGTTCGGCCCGCGTGAGGTGCTGCTGACCTCCGACGAGCCGGTGGTCAAGCAGTTCCTCAATGGTCGTCGTCTGGGTCCGATCGGTATGTCGGAGGAGAAGGACGAAGGCACCATGGCCGAGGAGCAGGCCATGGCCGACGCCGGTCACCACGATGGTGGTGTCGAGGAGATCGAGGGCGTGCCGCCGCAGATCCAGGCCACCCCGGGTCTGCCCGAGCGTCAGGCCGTCGGTCGTCGTCAGGCCCGCGTCCGCGAGATCCTGCACACCCTGCCGCCGGCCGCTCAGGAAGCCATCCGCGACGACCTCGACGGCACCAACAAGTACAAGGCACACGCCTTCACCGACGATTCACCGACCGCAGCGATCCCGGTTCAGCAGGAGAGCTGACACCGCGGAGCAGCCGCCGCAGATCACGACCGTAGCCGGGGGGTTATGGAGAAGGTGATGTGGCCACCACGTTCTGGTTGCGCGCGCTCGGGGCGACCGTAGCGGCTGTCGGTATCGGTATCGGGCTGGCGCCCGGTGCCGCCGCGGCCGACGACGGCGCCGGCACTGCCGGCGCCGGCTCCTCTTCGGCGTCGTCTCAGTCCTCGTCCTCGGCCGACTCGTCGGCCGGATCGTCCTCGGATCCGTCACCGCACTCCGAGAAATCGGCCGGTTCCTCCTCGCGCAATGTCGCGAGCACGTCCGCTGCCGCGACGGCACACGACGACGAGGACTCGTCGTCGCCGGCCGAGGCCGACGGCGCTGACGACACCGACAAGGCCCCGGTGACCGCAACCACGTCCGACGCCGACGTCGATGCCGATGTCGCGGTCGAACCCGCCGCCGACGAACCGGATGACCGGGACACCGCCGGCGACGTCGAGGTTCCGGCGACTGCCGACGAACCGCTCCCGGCCCAGCACGCCGGATCGAGTGATGAGGCGAAGCCGACGGCGTCGTCGGGCAACAATGCGTCACCGGTCGTCAGCCCAGCGGTGCCCGAGCCCGAGCCCGACGCCGCGCCCGCCCCGGTCACCGAGGTGGACCAGGGGATCGCCGCGATCCGCAGCCTGGCCGCGCCCGTCGCCAACGCACCCCCGGCGCGCGGCCCCCTGGCGACCGTGGTCTTCAACATGCTGACCGGTCTGGGCATCCTGCCGTCGACCGATGCGCAGCCCGCCGCGTCGGCGACGCCGGCGAGCGCACCGTCGACCAGCGGGGTGACGGGCGTCCAGGTCGGTCACTCGACGCTGACCATCCCGGTCGGGAACAACGGCTTCAAGGCCAAGGCCGACTGGTACTTCCCGACCCAGGCCGACGGCACCATCAGCGCCGCCGGAGTCATTTGGCTCCAGCACGGCTTCCTGGCCAACAAGTCCTACTACAGCGCGCTGGCGACCACGCTCGCCCAGCAGACCAACAGCATCGTCGTCGCACCCACGTTGCCGTCGTTCGCGTTGCGCTGCAGCGGCTGCTCACTGAGCGGGACGCAGATGCAGCAGGCCGCCGCCACGCTGTTCCTCGGCAGCCGCACGGCGTTGAACGCCAGCGCCGGCGCAGCCGGATACCAGGGCAGCCTGCCGGACAGCTTCGTACTCACCGGACATTCCGCCGGCGGTGGATTCGCCGCGGCGATGGGCGGCTACTACGTGGCAGACCTGCAGCCCACCGACACCAACCGGCTGACCGGTGTCGTCATGTTCGACGGCGTCTCGCAGACCAGCACCCTGGACACGGCGATCGCCAACCTCGACCGCGACGACGTACCGATCTACCAGATCGCGGCACCGGCACAGATCTGGAACGCCTTCGGAGCCACCACCAAGCAACTGCTCGCGCTGCGGCCCGATCAGTTCGACGGCGTCGTCGTGGTCAACGGCTCGCATGTGGACTCCATGCTGGGCAGCAACCCGATCGTCGACTTCGTCGCCCAACTCGTCACCAAGTTCTCCCCGGCAGGCAACACCGCCGCCGTCTACACGCTGGCCACCGGCTGGATCAACGACTTCTACACCGTCGGCGCCGGCCCGGCCGATCCGCAATACGGCTTCTACGGGTCCGCGGGCCAGCCCATCATCCTGGGACAGGCCGCGGCGGTCGTACTGCCGAACCAGTCGAACTCGGTGCCGAGTACCACACCGGCGCTGACGAACGGCGTCACCGGCGTCAAGGTCGGCCACTCGAAACTGCAGATCCCGGTCGGGACGGGCGTCTACAGCGGGGCGGCCGACTGGTACTTCCCGACCCAAGCCGACGGCACGATACAAGCCCAGGGCGTGATCTGGCTGCAGCACGGGTTCCTCGGGGCCAGCTCCTGGTACTCGGCGTTGGCCGAACAGCAGGCCGCGCAGACCAACAGCATCGTGGTGGTGCCCAACATCCCGTCCTTCCCCTTCTTCACCTGCAACGGGTGTTCCCTCAACTCGGTGGCCATGCAACGGGGCGTGGCCGCGTTGTTCGCCGACCCCAGCCGGGCGTCGCTGAACATCAGCGCCAACCAGGCCGGCTATTCGGGCGTCCTACCGGAAACCTTCGTGCTCACCGGGCACTCCGCCGGCGGCGCACTGGCCACCGCGGCGGGCGGCTTCTACACCGCCGCGGTCTCAGCGGAGGACAACAACCTGCTGGGCGTGGTGATGTTCGACGGCGTCTCGTCCAACGGCACCTTCGCCCCCGCGCTGGATGAGCTCGGCGATATCCCGGTGTATCAGATCGCGGCGCCGCCGCAGGCGTGGAATGCCAACGGCCAGACCACCAAAGACCTGGTGGCCCTGCGCCCGGACCAGTTCGTCGGCGTCACACTGGCCAACGGCTCGCACGTCGACTCGCTGATCGGTGGCAACCTGCTCGCCGACCTCGCGAGCCAGTTGTTCGTCAAACGCTCCCCGGCGGGCAACACCGACGCCGTCTACACCCTGGCCGGCGGCTGGATCAACGACATGTACGCGGGCAGGGGACCGGCCGACCCGCTGTACGGCATCTACGGACAGCCCGATCAGTACATCGTCATGGGGCAGACCGCCGCGGTCGTGCTCGGTGCCGCGCCGGTCGTCGACGTCGACCAGTACCTGGGCACCTGGTACGAGGTCGGCAGCGTCAAGCAGTTCTTCTCGATCGGTCTGGTCAACACCACGGCGGTGTACAGCCCCAACACCGACGGTTCGATCAAGGTGGTGAACTCCGGCAACTACTTCTTCGACAACGGGCCGAAGTCCACCATCGTCGGCAACGCGGTGTCGGTGGATCCCGACAACAACAAGCTCAACGTGAGCTTCCTGGGCCCGGCATCGGCAACGCCGCCCGGCAACTACTGGATCGTCGATCTCGCGTCCGATTACAGCTGGGCCATCGTCAGCGACCGCAGCGGCGGCACCGGTTTCCTGCTCAGCCGCACCCGCACCGTCTCCGACGAGCTGTATCAAGAACTGCTGGACCGGGCCTCGGTCAAGGGCGTCAAACGGTGGATCACCCCGACCCGGCAGCCGGCAGCGGCAGCCGCCACGGTCGCGGTCTAGGCCCGGCGGCATGTCCCGCAACCTCGGCCTCTGACGGGCCTACCGGCGAGTTTTCCACACGCAACACGGCGCTATCTCTTGACGGAATGCGGCAAACGGTTCAATCTGTTGGTCAGCATGTATGCACGGCTTGTGGACGCCAGCCAGCGTCAAGTTCCGCCGGGCGTACGCGTTGTTACTGGGCAGTTGAGGAATGCGCCGTCCTGCGCTATTGTTGGACGTTGCGCTGGCTGCGTCCTGCCCACTCACTGATTCGACCCGCACCCGACACCGGGTTCAAAGCTTGAGCCCTGCTCAGCTACCTCGTCGCGTGCCGTGCGTTTTGTGACACGGAATGGTCGTCAACCAGCCAACCCGCAGAGTAATAAGCGGCGGGAAGGTCCGGTACAGGCCGGTTCGACCGCCGCGTGAGGTGCTGGAAGGACGCATCTTGGCAGTCTCCCGCCAGACAGATTCCGCTACTACTTCTAACTCCGTACCCGGAGCACCCAACAGAATTTCCTTCGCAAAGCTCCGTGAACCGCTCGAGGTTCCGGGGCTGCTCGACGTTCAGACCGAGTCGTTCGACTGGCTCATCGGTGCTGAGGGTTGGCGGCAGAAGGCGATCGACCGTGGCGAGCCCAACCCGGTCGGTGGTCTGGAAGAAGTACTCGAAGAACTGTCGCCGATCGAGGACTTCGCGAGCACGCTGTCGCTGAGCTTCTCCGACCCGCGTTTCGACGAGGTCAAAGCCCCGGTCGATGAGTGCAAAGACAAGGACATGACGTACGCGGCCCCGCTGTTCGTCACGGCCGAGTTCATGAACAACCAGACCGGTGAGATCAAGAGCCAGACGGTCTTCATGGGTGACTTCCCGATGATGACCGAAAAGGGCACCTTCATCATCAACGGCACCGAGCGCGTCGTGGTCAGCCAGCTGGTCCGTTCGCCCGGTGTCTACTTCGACGAGTCGATCGACAAGTCGACCGAGAAGACGCTGCACAGCGTCAAGGTCATCCCCGGCCGCGGTGCCTGGCTGGAGTTCGACGTCGACAAGCGCGACACCGTCGGTGTGCGCATCGACCGCAAGCGCCGCCAGCCCGTCACGGTGCTGCTGAAGGCCCTCGGCTGGACCGCCGAGGAGATCCGCGAGCGCTACGGCTTCTCCGAGATCATGATGTCGACCCTGGAGAAGGACAGCACCGCCAATCAGGACGAGGCGCTGCTCGACATCTACCGCAAGCTGCGACCGGGCGAGCCCCCCACCAAGGAGTCGGCGCAGACCCTGCTGGAGAACCTGTTCTTCAAGGACAAGCGCTACGACCTGGCCCGCGTGGGCCGCTACAAGGTCAACAAGAAGCTCGGCCTTAACACCGACAAGCCGGTCACCGGCTCGACGCTCACGCCCGAGGACATCGCGACCACCATCGAGTACCTGGTGCGCCTGCACGAGGGCCAGCCGACGATGACCGCCCCCGGCGGCGTCGAGGTTCCCGTCGAGGTCGACGACATCGACCACTTCGGTAACCGTCGTCTGCGTACCGTCGGCGAGCTGATCCAGAATCAGATCCGCGTCGGTCTGTCCCGCATGGAGCGCGTCGTCCGCGAGCGGATGACCACCCAGGACGTCGAGGCCATCACGCCGCAGACCCTGATCAACATCCGTCCCGTCGTGGCGGCGATCAAGGAATTCTTCGGCACCAGCCAGCTGTCGCAGTTCATGGACCAGAACAACCCGCTGTCGGGTCTGACCCACAAGCGCCGCCTGTCGGCGCTGGGCCCCGGCGGTCTGTCCCGTGAGCGCGCCGGCCTCGAGGTCCGCGACGTGCACTCCAGCCACTACGGCCGCATGTGCCCGATCGAGACCCCGGAAGGCCCGAACATCGGCCTGATCGGTTCGCTGTCGGTGTACGCCCGGGTCAACCCGTTCGGCTTCATCGAGACGCCGTACCGCAAGGTCGTCGACGGGGTCGTCACCGACCAGATCGACTACCTGACCGCCGACGAAGAGGACCGCCACGTCGTGGCGCAGGCCAACTCGCCGATTGATGAGAACAACCGGTTCACCGAAGCGCGCATCCTGGTGCGACGCAAGGGTGGCGAGGTCGAGAACGTGTCGGCCACCGAGATCGACTACATGGACGTCTCACCGCGCCAGATGGTGTCGGTGGCCACGGCCATGATCCCGTTCCTCGAGCACGACGACGCCAACCGTGCCCTCATGGGTGCCAACATGCAGCGCCAGGCGGTTCCGCTGGTGCGTAGTGAGGCCCCGCTGGTCGGCACCGGTATGGAGCTGCGCGCCGCGATCGACGCCGGCGACGTCGTCGTCGCCGACAAGGCAGGCATCATCGAAGAGGTCTCGGCCGACTACGTCACGGTCATGGCCGACGACGGCACCCGGCACACCTACCGGATGCGCAAGTTCGCCCGCTCCAACCACGGCACCTGCGCCAACCAGCGTCCCATCGTGAACGCCGGTCAGCGGGTCGAGGCCGGCCAGGTCGTGGCCGACGGTCCGTGCACCGAGAACGGTGAGATGGCCCTCGGTAAGAACCTGCTCGTGGCGATCATGCCGTGGGAAGGCCACAACTACGAGGACGCCATCATCCTCTCGCAGCGCCTCGTCGAGGAGGACGTCCTGACGTCCATCCACATCGAGGAGCACGAGATCGATGCCCGCGACACCAAGCTCGGTGCCGAGGAGATCACCCGGGACATCCCGAACGTCTCTGACGAGGTGCTCGCCGATCTCGACGAGCGCGGCATCGTGCGTATCGGTGCCGAGGTCCGCGACGGCGACATCCTGGTCGGCAAGGTCACGCCCAAGGGTGAGACCGAGCTGACCCCGGAAGAGCGTCTGCTGCGTGCCATCTTCGGTGAGAAGGCCCGCGAGGTTCGCGACACCTCACTGAAGGTGCCGCACGGCGAGTCCGGCAAGGTCATCGGCATCCGGGTGTTCTCCCGCGAGGACGACGACGAGCTGCCCGCCGGTGTCAACGAGCTGGTCCGCGTGTACGTGGCCCAGAAGCGCAAGATCTCCGACGGTGACAAGCTCGCCGGACGCCACGGCAACAAGGGCGTCATCGGCAAGATCCTGCCCGTCGAGGACATGCCGTTCCTGCCCGATGGCACCCCGGTGGACATCATCCTGAACACCCACGGTGTGCCGCGTCGTATGAACATCGGCCAGATCCTGGAAACCCACCTCGGGTGGGTCGCCAAGGCCGGCTGGAACATCGACGTCGCCACCGGCACCCCCGAGTGGGCGGCCAAGCTGCCCGAGGGTCTGTTGTCTGCTCCGGCCGACAGCATCGTGTCGACACCGGTGTTCGACGGTGCCCAGGAAGGGGAGCTGACCGGCCTGCTGGCCTCGACGCTGCCCAACCGTGACGGCGACGTGCTGGTCAACGCCGACGGCAAGGCGCAGTTGTTCGACGGCCGCAGTGGCGAACCGTTCCCGTACCCGGTGACGGTCGGCTACATGTACATCCTGAAACTGCACCACCTGGTGGACGACAAGATCCACGCCCGCTCGACCGGCCCGTACTCGATGATCACGCAGCAGCCGCTGGGTGGTAAGGCGCAGTTCGGTGGTCAGCGGTTCGGCGAGATGGAGTGCTGGGCCATGCAGGCCTACGGCGCCGCCTACACGCTGCAGGAGCTGCTGACGATCAAGTCCGACGACACTGTCGGTCGCGTCAAGGTGTACGAGGCCATCGTCAAGGGCGAGAACATCCCCGAGCCCGGCATCCCGGAGTCGTTCAAGGTGCTCCTCAAGGAGCTGCAGTCACTGTGCCTCAACGTCGAGGTCCTCTCATCCGATGGTGCTGCCATCGAGATGCGGGACGGCGACGACGAGGACCTCGAACGGGCTGCTGCCAACCTCGGTATCAACTTGTCGCGCAACGAATCTGCTTCTGTTGAGGACCTCGCCTGATCTTTGGGCGAGCCCTCGTTTATTAGCTCGTTAGATATCTAAACCCGCAAGGGGAAAGGAAGTTACGTGCTCGACGTCAACTTCTTCGATGAACTCCGTATCGGCTTGGCCACCGCGGACGACATCCGCAACTGGTCCTTCGGCGAGGTCAAAAAGCCGGAGACCATCAACTACCGCACGCTCAAGCCAGAGAAGGACGGCCTGTTCTGCGAGAAGATCTTCGGACCTACTCGCGACTGGGAGTGCTACTGCGGCAAGTACAAGCGCGTCCGCTTCAAGGGCATCATCTGTGAGCGCTGCGGCGTCGAGGTCACTCGCGCCAAGGTGCGTCGTGAGCGGATGGGCCACATCGAACTGGCCGCACCCGTCACGCACATCTGGTACTTCAAGGGCGTTCCGTCCCGCCTGGGCTACCTGCTCGACCTGGCGCCGAAGGATCTCGAGAAGATCATCTACTTCGCCGCCTACGTGATCACCTCGGTCGACACCGAGATGCGCCACAACGAGCTGTCCACGCTGGAAGCCGAGATGGTCGTCGAGAAGAAGGCCGTCGAGGATCAGCGCGACGCCGACCTCGAGGCCCGGGCCCAGAAGCTCGAAGCCGATATGAAGGAGCTCGAGGAAGAGGGCGCCAAGTCCGACGTCAAGCGCAAGGTGCGTGACGGTGGCGAGCGCGAGATGCGCCAGCTGCGTGACCGCGCCCAGCGTGAGCTGGACCGGCTCGACGAGATCTGGACCACCTTCACCAAGCTGGCTCCCAAGCAGCTCATCGTCGACGAGAACCTCTACCGCGAGATCGTCGACCGCTACGGCGAGTACTTCACCGGCGCCATGGGCGCGGAGTCGATCCAGAAGCTCATCGAGACCTTCGACATCGACGCCGAGGCCGAGATCCTGCGCGACACCATTCGCAACGGCAAGGGCCAGAAGAAGCTGCGTGCGCTCAAGCGGCTCAAGGTCGTCGCGGCGTTCCAGATGAACCGCAACTCGCCCATGGGCATGGTGCTCGACGCCGTCCCGGTGATCCCGCCGGAACTGCGCCCGATGGTTCAGCTCGACGGTGGCCGTTTCGCCACCTCCGACCTCAACGATCTGTACCGCCGCGTCATCAACCGCAACAACCGCCTCAAGCGACTGATCGACCTCGGTGCCCCCGAGATCATCGTCAACAACGAGAAGCGGATGCTGCAGGAGTCGGTCGACGCGCTGTTCGACAACGGCCGTCGTGGCCGGCCCGTCACCGGGCCGGGCAACCGTCCGCTCAAGTCGCTGTCCGATCTGCTCAAGGGCAAGCAGGGCCGGTTCCGTCAGAACCTGCTCGGTAAGCGCGTCGACTACTCGGGCCGTTCGGTCATCGTGGTCGGCCCGCAGCTCAAGCTGCACCAGTGCGGTCTGCCCAAGCTGATGGCGCTCGAGCTGTTCAAGCCGTTCGTGATGAAGCGTCTGGTCGACCTGAACCACGCGCAGAACATCAAGTCCGCCAAGCGCATGGTGGAGCGTCAGCGTCCCCAGGTGTGGGATGTCCTCGAAGAGGTCATCGCCGAGCACCCGGTGCTGCTGAACCGCGCACCCACCCTGCACCGCCTCGGTATCCAGGCCTTCGAGCCGCAGCTGGTGGAAGGCAAGGCCATCCAGCTGCACCCGCTGGTCTGTGAGGCGTTCAACGCCGACTTCGACGGTGACCAGATGGCAGTCCACCTGCCGCTGAGCGCCGAGGCGCAGGCCGAGGCCCGCATCTTGATGCTGTCGAGCAACAACATCCTGTCCCCGGCATCGGGCAAGCCGCTGGCCATGCCCCGTCTGGACATGGTGACCGGCCTGTACTTCCTGACCACCGAGATCCCCGGCGACATCGGCGAATACCAGCCGGCTGCAAAGGATTCCGCGGAGTTCGGGGTGTACAGCTCACCGGCCGAGGCCATCATGGCGCTGGACCGTGGCGCGCTGAGCGTGCGGGCCAAGATCAAGGTGCGGCTCACGCAGCTGCGTCCGCCGGTCGGCCTGGAGAACGAGCTGTTCGGCGAGAACGGCTGGCGTCCCGGCATGGCCTGGACCGCCGAGACCACGCTGGGCCGCGTGCTCTTCAACGAGCTGCTGCCGCGCGGATATCCGTACGTCAACGAGCAGATGCACAAGAAGGTCCAGGCCCGGATCATCAACGATCTGGCCGAGCGCTTCCCGATGATCGTGGTGGCGCAGACCGTCGACAAGCTCAAGGACGCCGGTTTCCACTGGGCGACCCGTTCCGGTGTGACGGTCTCGATGGCCGACGTGCTGGTTCCGCCGGAGAAGAAGGACATTCTCGAGCGCTACGAGGCCGAGGCCGAGGGCATCGAGAAGAAATACCAGCGTGGTGCGCTCAACAAGGAAGAGCGCAACAACGCCCTGGTCAAGATCTGGCAGAAGGCCACCGAAGAGGTCGGTAAGGCGCTGGAGGAGTACTACCCGGAGGACAACCCGATCATCACGATCGTGAAGTCGGGCGCCACCGGTAACCTCACCCAGACGCGCACCCTGGCCGGCATGAAGGGTCTGGTGACCAACCCGAAGGGTGAGTTCATCCCGCGCCCGATCAAGTCCTCGTTCCGCGAGGGCCTGACGGTGCTGGAGTACTTCATCAACACCCACGGTGCCCGTAAGGGCTTGGCCGACACCGCGCTTCGTACCGCCGACTCGGGTTACCTGACCCGTCGTCTGGTGGACGTCAGCCAGGACGTCATCGTTCGCGAAGACGACTGCCAGACCGAGCGCGGTATCACCGTCACGCTGGCCGACCGCCAGCCCGACGGCACGCTGATCCGGCACCCGCACGTCGAGACCAGTGCGTACGCACGCACCCTGGCCGCCGACGCGGTGGACGAGGGCGGCAAGGTCATCGTCGAACGTGGACATGACCTGGGCGATCCGGCCATCGACGCACTGCTGGATGCCGGCATCACCACCGTCAAGGTGCGCTCGGTGCTGACCTGCACCAGTGGCAGTGGCGTGTGTGCCAAGTGCTACGGCCGCTCGATGGCCACCGGCAAGCTCGTCGACATCGGCGAGGCCGTCGGTATCGTCGCCGCGCAGTCCATCGGTGAGCCCGGTACCCAGCTGACCATGCGTACCTTCCACCAGGGTGGTGTCACCGGTGAAGGTGACATCGTCGGTGGTCTGCCGCGTGTGCAGGAACTGTTCGAGGCGCGCATTCCGCGTAATCGCGCCCCGATCGCTGACGTCACCGGCCGGGTTCGGCTGGAGGACACGGAGAAGTTCTACAAGATCACGATCGTGCCGGATGACGGTGGCGAAGAAGTGGTCTACGACAAGCTCTCCAAGCGTCAGCGCCTGCGTGTCTTCAAGCACGACGACGGTTCCGAGCGGTTGCTGACCGACGGTGACCACGTCGAGGTGGGCCAGCAGCTCATGGAAGGCTCCGCCGATCCGCACGAGGTGCTGCGCGTCATGGGCCCGCGCGAGGTGCAGGTGCACCTCGTCAACGAGGTCCAGGACGTCTACCGTGCCCAGGGCGTGTCGATCCACGACAAGCACATCGAGGTCATCGTCCGGCAGATGCTGCGCCGCGTCACGATCATCGATTCCGGCGCAACGGAATTCCTGCCCGGTTCGCTCACCGAGCGTGCCGAGTTCGAGTCCGAGAACCGTCGGGTCGTCACCGAGGGTGGCGAGCCCGCCGCGGGTCGTCCGGTGCTGATGGGTATCACGAAGGCATCGCTGGCCACCGATTCGTGGCTGTCGGCGGCGTCCTTCCAGGAGACCACGCGTGTGCTGACCGATGCGGCGATCAACTGCCGCAGCGACAAGCTGCAGGGTCTGAAGGAGAACGTGATCATCGGTAAGTTGATCCCGGCCGGTACCGGCATCAACCGGTACCGCAACATCCAGGTGCAGCCCACCGAAGAAGCCCGCGCTGCGGCGTACACGATCCCGTCCTACGAGGATCAGTACTACAGCCCGGACTTCGGCCAGGCGACCGGAGCCGCGGTTCCGCTCGACGACTACGGATACTCCGACTACCGCTAGTCATATCGACGAAATGGCCCCATCGTGCATCAGCACGGTGGGGCCTTTCGTTTGTCTTATGCGACGGCCAGCTCCAGGCGGTCGAGCCGACGCACCAGGAGGCTGGGCAACCAGCGTCCCGTTACCGCAGCCTCGATGTGGGTCGTGCGCTCGATCAGTTGCCCAAGCACGACGCCGGCCTCCAAGCGGGCAAGAGCGGCACCGACACAGAAGTGAACTCCCTTCCCGAAAGCGAGATGCCCGTTTCCCGCAGGCCGGTCCAGCCGGAACCGGCCGGGGTCATCGAAGTGCGTGGGGTCGCGGTTGGCCGCACCCCACATCAGCAGCAGCCGTGAACCGGCAGGCAGCCCGACTCCGCCCAGTTCGGTGTCGTGCAGCACGTGGCGGTAGTGCCCTCGAAACGGCGGCTCGTAGCGCAGAACTTCTTCCAGGAATGCTCCGAGCAGTTCCGGTTGGTCGCGTACTCGATGCTGGATCGCGGGGTTTGTCGCGAGAACCCACGCAGCCGAACCGATCAACGACGCGGTGGACTCACCGCCGGCGCTGAACAGAGTGATCATCATGACCTGCGCGGTGAGTTCGTCCACTTCGCCGGTGGCGCACGCCGTGGCGAGATCGCCGAGCAGGTTGTCCGCAGGATCGCCGGCGACGCGGTGGAACTGCTCGCTGATATATCCGCCGAGTTCCATGACCGCGGCACCGGCCGCGGTCAGACGCTCCGGGGGAACCAGCCCTTCCACGAATTGCGTGGCGCCGTAGCCCCATTCGGTGAGTTTGTCGACGTCCTGGTCTGGGACGCCGATGATGTGCCCGACAACGGTCATCGGAAGCCGGTTGGCCATCGCTGCCATCCATTCGATGCGACCCCCGTGCACACTGGTTCTCCATATCCGGGTGGAGATTTCGGCGACGAACGATTCGATAGCACCGATGCGCCTGGCCGCGAGGTGCCGTATCAACGCTTTGCGGTGCACGGCGTGCGCGGGGTCGTCAGCCGTGGCGAGCGCCTGTGTCGGCCCGCCCAGTTCACCCATCGGGAACGGGTACACCGTGCCCGCAGTGTCACGCATCATCGTCGCGGTGAGGTTCGAGGAAAAGTCGGCGGTGCGCCTGACCGCCTCGGTGACCGCGTCCCACCCCGTCACGGCGTAGAAGTCCGAATCGCCGATCCGGTGTACACACCCTTCGTCGTGCATGCGCTCGTACAACGGATACGGGTCCTGAATGTACTGATCATCGAACAGCGCGATGCCCAGCGCACCATCACGGCTTGTCATTGCTCCACGCTGAGGGTTGCGGGGCGGCGCGGTCAACCACCGGCCGGGAAGTCGAAAGGGCCGGTTGTCACCGCCGGTCGGCGGTGTCGCACGGGCGGGCGTGGATCAGCGCGGACTGTGAGATAACTGTCCAATTCCGTCTCAAGATTGAGAAGATTGCCTCCGAGTCGAAGCGAGGAGACCGGCGGATGGTTCGAGACGATTGGGTCCTCGGTGGTGATCGCCGGACCGCTGCGGCGGAACGCATCTACGCCGCCGCCGCCGACATGGTGCTTCGAGACGGGCTGGACGCCTTCGATGTGGACGCGTTGGCCCAGCGGGTGCACTGTTCGCGGGCCACCATCTATCGGCACGCCGGAGGCAAGGCGCAGATCCGCGACGCCGTACTGCTCCGCATCGCCGCCGGTATCACCGACACCGTTCGGCGCGAGGTCGCCGGCCTCAGTGGTCCGCAGCGGGTCGTCACGGCCATCGGCGTTGCGCTGCAACAGATCAGGTCCGATCCGGTCCGGCGACTCATGATGAGTTCGAGCAAGGCGCCCCAATTGAGCGATCTGCACTCCTCGCCGGTGTTGAGCGCGTTGGCTGCCGAACTGACCGGAATCACCGATGACGATCCCGCGGCAGCCTTGTGGATCGTTCATGTCGTGATGTCCCTCGCCTACCTGCCACTGGGAGACGAACAGGTCGAGGCCGACATCCTGCAACGATTCGTCCTACCTGCGTTCAACCGCGAGTAAACGACCCCCTTTCGGGCCCGTCGAGATACCCGTTTGCGTCTGCTCGCGCATCGGGGCGGGGCGGGGTGGCTAGGCTGGTCCAATGCCGCGACTGTTGCTCACCGTCATCGCACTGCTGGCCCTGGTGACGGGTTGTTCGCAGACTCCGCAGGTCTCGGCCCGCCCACCGGAAGCCCCGGCGGCCCCGCCCGACCAGGCCGGCCTGCCGGACGGCAGCAGCGTGCACACCATCAGCTTCGGCGGCGTGGAGCGCAACTACATCGTCTACAAGCCCGCCGGGTTGCCGGCAGCGGCACCATTGGTCGTCGTCATGCACGGTCTGTCCGGGACCCCGGAGTACAGCCAGCGCACCTTCGGTTGGGATCCGCTGGCCGACACGGCGAAGTTCGTCGTCGCCTACCCGGCGGGTGTCGGCAGATCGTGGAACACCGGGGCAGGGTGTTGCGGGCAGGCCGAACGCCGCAACATCGACGACATCGGGTTCATCACCCAGCTGGTGGGCGATATCAGCGCGCAGGTGCCCATAGCCCAGAACCAGATCTATGCCGCCGGAATGAGCAACGGCGGCATGATGGCGCTCGCATTGGCCTGCACCACCGGCACTTTCGCCGCCGTCGCCGCGGTATCGGCCACGCAGGTGGGTGGCCCGTGCAGCCCGCCCCGTCCGCCGTCGGTGCTACAGATTCACGGCACCAGCGATCCCATCATCAAATACGACGGCGCCCCGGGAATCGGCTACGGCGGCGGTCAGTCCATCCCCGCCGTCGACGAATTCTGGCGCGGCGTCGACGGGTGCGAACCACCCACGGTCACCGACGACGGATCGGCGACGACGTCGACGGCCACCTGCGCGGCCGGGCGGTCGGTCGAGCTGATCACCACCACGGCCGGGCACGTCTGGCCACCGTTCGCGACGCAGCGGATCTGGGACTTCTTCGCCGCGCATCCGCAATAGCGTCAGGTCAGATAGACCTTGCGCAGCGTCTCGGTCACGGTCCACACCGTCTCGGTGCCTTCGGCCAGCCGGACCACATCGCCCGGCCCCAGCTGAAGCTGCGGTGAGCCGTCGGCGAAGTCCACGGTGGCCGCACCGGAGATGACGACGAATATCTCGTTGAGTTCGACATCCCACATGGTGCCGGGGCTCATCTCCCAGACACCGATCTCCAGGCCGTCGAACTCACCGACCGCCTCGGTGCCGGTACGCGGCGACCCCGCTTTGGTCTGATCGGCAGGCACCGGCTGCAGCTCGACGTCGACGGTGCCCGCGTGCACGACGGAGTTGGCTTTCATCGGGGCAACGGTAGCGGCTGTCAGGCGCCCGGTGCGGGAGGTTCGCCCGCGCGGACATCGGCGGTGTCGAACCGTTCGGACAGCCACGGTAACGCGGTCCGGAAAACCGATGCGGCGGTGGGCCAATCGTGTTTGCCCTGGGCGAAGACCACGGTGGCGTTGATTCCGAGTTCCGTGGCGGCGCCGCAGAGCGCGGCGGCGGCCCGGGCCTGGTTGTCCGGGTCGGCCCCGGCGTCGCAGGCCGCGGCGGGCTCGGCCCGGTGGTCCCCGATGACGCTGAACCATCCCGCGATACCGGTGTAGCGCCCGTGCGTGGTCATGACCTGGCGTGGATCGAACCGCGACCAGGCGTCCCGGCTGCCGCCGAACAGGTGGCGGATGGTCTCGTCATCGGAGCCCACATTGGGCGCGATGTCGCCGCCGATGTCGACGAACGCCGCGAAGAGCTCGGGGTGGCGGACCGTGAGATGTACCGCGCAGGTCCCACCCATCGAGAACCCGACGACGCCCCAGCCGGCCGTACGCGTGCCGAACCGCGAAACGACGTACGGGACAACGTCTTCGGTCAGGTGGGCGGAGACGTTTCCGCGGGGACCGTCGACGCATTCGGTGTCGTTGGTGAACGATCCGCCGACGTCGGGGAACACCAGCACGGGGGCCTGCCCGTCGTGAGCGGCGGCGAAGGCGTCGGCGGTCGCGACGGCGCCGCCGGCCCGTATCCAGTCCGCGGGTGTGTGGAATGCCGCCGGGATCATCAGCACGACCGGTAGTTGTGGCGGCGGAACGGTGGCGAACCAGGCCGGCGGGAGGTAGACCAGTTCGGTGCGGTGCCCGAAACCCGATGCGCTCGCGGCGATATCGACTCGCAGCACGGCTCCGGGTCCGGTGGTCGTACGGGCGGCCTGCCTGCTCGCGAGCTGTTGGCCGTCGATCTCGTCGGGCAGCGGCGCATTCGTCAGCTGCGCCCAGACCGACCCGACGGTGGGGAAGTTGCCGACCCAGGAATTGGTGGCCATCAGAACGCACAGCACGCACAGCGGCACCGCGGCGGCGCGGCGAAACGATCTGCCTGCCATCAGCAGCGCCACGGCGAAACCGGTCAACGCGATCCAGATCCACAGCGCCACCGGCACCCGGTTGGTGGTCAGCCCGTAGGTGACCATGAACCAGTGCACCGTTGCCGCCAGGGCGACGCCGGCAACCGCGGCAGCCGGAACCCGGACCGTCCACCACCGTGGGTTCCGATCGGCCAGCGCCAGGACCAGCACCAACCCCGTGATGAGCTGGACGGTCGCGGGGAGCCAGCCGTGCAGCAGACTCACCCCGTCAGCGGACAGACGCGCGTCCAGCGCCATATCCCCAGTATCGGCCCGTCGGTTGCCTGCGCCGGCCGCAACTCGCGGTATTACCACTATTGTGCGACTGTCGGCAGAATGTAACACTGAAGGCATGCCGGACACCCATATCGTCACCAACCAGGCGCCGCCGTTCGTCGGCTACAACCCCGCGACCTCGCCCGTGCTCACCGAAGCGGTGATCCGCGAGGGTGGTCAGTGGGGTCTCGACGAGATCACCGAACTCGGCGCACTGGCCGGGACCGCTGCGGCCCAGCGCATCGGCGAGCTCGCCGACCGCAACGTGCCGATCCTGCACACCCACGACCGATACGGTCACCGCGTCGACGAGGTCGAATACGACCCGGCCTACCACGAGTTGATGAGTATCGCGGTGGCGCACGGCCTGCATGCCGCGCCGTGGGCCGATGATCGCCCGGGGGCGCATGTCGTGCGGGCCGCCAAGAACTCGGTGTGGACCGTCGAACCGGGTCACCTGTGCCCGATCTCGATGACCTACGCGGTGGTCCCCGCGCTGCGCTACAACCCCGAGCTTTCCGCCATCTACGAGCCCCTGCTCACCAGCCGCAGCTACGATCCCGAATTACGGGTTCCGGCAACCAAAGTCGGTATCACCGCCGGTATGTCGATGACCGAGAAACAGGGTGGCTCCGATGTGCGCGCCGGCACCACGCAGGCAGTGCCCAACGGTGACGGCACCTACCGGCTGACCGGTCACAAATGGTTCACCTCGGCGCCGATGAGCGACATCTTCCTGGTGCTGGCCCAGGCCCCCGGCGGGCTGAGCTGCTTCCTGTTGCCGCGGATACTGCCCGACGGCAGCCGGAACCGGATGTTCCTGCAACGGCTCAAGGACAAGCTCGGTAACCACGGGAACGCCTCCAGCGAAGTCGAATACGACGGGGCGACGGTCTGGCTGGTCGGCGAAGAGGGCCGTGGTGTGCCGACCATCATCGAGATGGTCAACCTGACCCGGCTGGACTGCACCCTGGGCAGCGCCACCAGTATGCGCAACGGGCTGTCCCGCGCCGTGCACCATGCGCAACACCGAAAAGCCTTCGGCGAGTATCTGATCGACCAGCCGCTGATGCGAAATGTGCTGGCAGATCTGGCGGTGGAGGCCGAGGCCGCCACCATGTTGGCCATCCGGATGGCCGGCGCCACCGACAAGGCGGTCCGCGGCGACGAGCGCGAGACCCTGCTGCGGCGCATCGGCCTGGCGGCCGGCAAGTACTGGGTGTGCAAACGCGCCACCGGACATGCCGCCGAGGCGATGGAATGTCTTGGTGGTAACGGCTACGCCGAGGAATCCGGGATGCCGCGGCTGTACCGCGAAGCCCCACTGATGGGAATCTGGGAGGGCTCGGGCAACGTCAGCGCGCTGGACACGTTGCGTGCCATGGCGACCCGGCCGGAAAGTGTCGAAGTGCTGTTCGACGAGTTGGCCGGACCGGCCGCGCAGGACAACCGGCTGGCCGCGCACGTGGAACGCCTCAAGGCTCAACTCGGCGACACCGCGACCATCCAGTACCGCGCCCGCAAGATCGCCGAGGACATCGGACTGGCGATGCAGGGCGCCCTGCTGGTCCGGCACGGCCACCCGGCCGTCGCGGAGGCCTTCCTGGCCACCCGGCTCGACGGGCACTGGGGCGGGGCGTACGGCACCATGCCGACCGGACTCGACGTCGGACCCATCCTGGAGCGGGTTCTGGTGAAGGGATGACGAATTCGACCAGGAACGTCGATTTCGACAATCTGAAGACGATGACCTACGAGGTGACCGACCGGGTCGCCAGGATCACCTTCAACCGGCCCGAGAAGGGCAACGCGATCATCGCCGACACCCCACTGGAACTGGCGGCACTGGTGGAGCGTGCCGATCTCGATCCGCGCGTGCACGTCATCCTGGTGTCGGGTCGCGGGGAGGGGTTCTGCGCCGGTTTCGACCTGTCGGCCTATGCCGACGGCACCTCCTCCGCCGGTGCCACGAGCCGATACCGAGACACCGTGCTCGACGGAAAAACCCAGGGGCTCAACCATCTTCCGGACCGCCCGTGGGATCCGATGACCGACTACCAGATGATGAGCCGGTTCGTACACGGCTTCGCCAGCCTCATGCGTGCCGACAAGCCGACCGTGGTCAAGATCCACGGTTACTGCGTGGCCGGTGGCACCGATATCGCCCTGCACGCCGACCAGATCATCATCGCGTCCGACGCCAAGATCGGTTATCCGCCCATGCGGGTGTGGGGTGTGCCCGCGGCCGGGCTGTGGGCACACCGTCTCGGCGATCAGCGCGCCAAGCGGTTGCTGTTCACCGGCGACTGCCTGTCCGGCGCGCAAGCCGCCGAATGGGGGCTAGCCGTCGAGGCGCCCGAGCCGGCCGACCTCGACGAGCGCACCGAACGGCTGGTCGCGCGCATCGCCGCGATGCCGATCAACCAGCTCATCATGGCAAAACTGGCCTGCAACACCGCATTGCTGAATTCCGGTGTCGCCACCAGCCAGATGGTCAGCACCGTATTCGACGGTATCGCGCGGCACACGCCGGAAGGGCATGCCTTCGTGGCCGACGCCTCGGCGCACGGCTTCCGGGAAGCGGTCCGGCACCGTGACGACCCGTTCGGCGATTCCGGCCGCCAGACCTCCGGGGTCTGAGCGTGGCGACCCTGGCCCGGATGACGGCGCGTTCGGTCGTGCTGTCGGTACTGCTCGGTGCGCATCCGGCCTGGGCCACCGCGGCCCAGTTGATCAGGCTCACATCCGATTTCGGTATCAAGGAGACAACGCTGCGGGTGGCCCTGACCCGGATGGTGACCGCCGGTGACCTGATCCGATCGGCGGACGGCTACCGGCTGGCCGACCGGCTGCTGGCGCGCCAGCGCCGCCAGGATTTGGCGCTCGACCCGCCGGTGCAGCCGTGGGACGGTTCGTGGAACACGGTGGTGATCACCAGCGTCGGCAACTCCGCCCGTACCCGCGCCGATGTGCGTAGGGCATTACAGGACAACCGTTTCGGTGAGCTTCGCGAGGGTGTCTGGCTGCGGCCGGACAACCTGGCATCGGAGTTGCCCGCCGAGGTGCTCACCCGCGGCCGTCATCTGCGCAGTTACGACGACGAGCCCGCCGACCTGGCCGCCCGATTGTGGAATCTGGACGCGTGGGCGGACACCGCCGGTGGGCTGCTGGCCGATATGGCCGGGGCGCCCGATGTGCCGAGTCGGTTCGTCGCGGCCGCCGGGATGGTGCGCCATCTGCTGACCGATCCGGTGCTACCGGACGAGCTTTTGCCGCCGGACTGGCCGGGCGCCGCGCTACGGTCGGTCTACGCGCAGTTCGCGGCCGAACTGACCGCCCGGCGCGATCACACCGAACTGACGGAGGCCAGATGAGTGGGGGAGTACGCGTCGAGCGCAACGGGCCGGTGACCACGGTCATCATGAACCGTCCCCAGGCCCGCAACGCCGTCAACGGACCCGCCGCCGCCGAACTCTTCGCCGCCTTCAGCGACTTCGACGCCGACGACTCGGCTTCGGTCGCCGTGCTCTGGGGTGACGGTGGAACCTTCTGTGCCGGAGCGGATCTGAAGGCCATCGGAACGCCGGACACCAACCCGACGCATCGCAGTGGTCCGGGCCCGATGGGTCCGACCCGGATGACGCTGTCCAAACCCGTCATCGCCGCGGTCAGTGGTCACGCGGTGGCCGGCGGGCTGGAGTTGGCGTTGTGGTGCGACCTGCGGGTCGTCGAGGCCGACGCGGTTTTCGGCGTGTTCTGCCGGCGCTGGGGTGTGCCGCTGATCGACGGCGGCACGGTACGGCTGCCCCGGTTGATCGGTCACAGCCGGGCCATGGACCTCATCCTGACCGGCCGCGCCGTCGACGCCGACGAGGCGCTGGCCATCGGCCTGGCCAACCGCGTGGTGCCGACGGGGCAGGCCCGCGCGCAGGCCGAGCAGTTGGCCGCCGAGCTGGCCGCTTTCCCACAGCTGTGCCTGCGCTCGGATCGGCTGTCGGCGCTGGGGCAGTGGGGAATGTCGGAGGCCCAGGCCATCGACGTCGAGTTCGGCAGTCTGTCGCGGGTCGCGGCGGAATCGGTGGCCGGGGCCAAGCGGTTCGCCGACGGCGCGGGCCGCCACGGCGCCCAGGCCTGAGGGACCGCTCGCGAGGAGGGGTGTCAGCCCTTCTTGATGTCGTTGCCCGAGCCGAGATTGCTGACCTTGGGATCGCCGTCGGTATAGGAGACGGTGTTGTTCAACCCGACAACGGCCAGCTCTTTGTCGATCTTGTCGAAGGTGATCTTGTTGTCGGCGCCGCCGATGTTGACCGAGGCACACGTGCCGGTGACCTTCAGCGTGTTGTTCGAGCCACCCACGTTGAGCGATTTGCCGTCGGCGCAGTCGATATCGGCGGTGGTGCCGAACGATCCGTAGTTGATGGTGTTGCCGACCTCGACCTGTGCGCCCGAGGTTCCCGCGGTGGCGGTCGGCGGGCTGGTGTCAGCGCTTTCCGAACCGCAACCGGCCAGGGTCACACATAAAACTGCGCTGACGACCGTCACGAAAAGACGGGGGTGCGGCATGTTTCCTCGCTTCGGGGTGCCTGACGGACAAGTCTCGAGCCCCCACTATGCCGTGCTCGCTAGGCAGGCACGCGGTCCAGGCGGTTCACCATGCCGAGTTCCCGGCCGCGGTCGATCAGCACCGGGTTGCCGGTCTTGAACAACGCGGTCTGGTCGAAGCCGTACACCGTGATGTCGTTGACCACGTTGTCGGCGATGACGGTGTTACCCGAGCCCTGGATGGTCACCCCCCAGCAGCTGCCCAGCGCAGTGATGGTGTTGGCCGAGCCGTTGACGAAAAGCGTCGAGTCGTTGCAATCGATGGTCTGCTGGCTGCCGATCGCGGTGATGTGGGTATCACCGTTCTTCGCCGCGGCCAGGGGTGCGTCGACCGCACTACCGAAGACCACCCCACCGAACAACAGAGCCGCGGCCATCGCCGCGCGGGTAGCGGTGCGCCTCACTGCCGGTCCTTTCCGTTCGCTGTGCGCTGAGCCTACGGCCATCGGTCGATGTCGAGGAAGGGATCGCCGGGTTACTGTGCGAACTTTCTCCCCCCGGCGTCAACTAGAGTTCATCGCTGGTTCTCATCACCATTCGCGCACGCCGATGACAGGACGACGGTAATGGCAGCACGGTCCGACCCGCCCGCGGGTACTCGGCCGCGCGGTCGTGCGCCGGCGCGGTCGGCCAAGCTCAGCCGCGACATCATCGTCAATGCGGCTTTGACGTTCCTTGACCGCGAGGGGTGGGACGCGCTGACGATCAACGCCCTGGCCGCCCACCTGGGCACCAAGGGCCCGTCGCTGTACAACCATGTGCAGAGCCTCGACGACCTGCGCCGCACCGTCCGGATGCGGGTCATCGGCGACATCATCAACATGCTCAACACCGTGTGCGACGGGCGTACCCGCGACGACGCCGTGCTGGTGATGGCCAGCGCCTACCGCAGCTATGCCCACCACCACCCGGGCCGGTACTCGGCGTTCACCCGGTTGCCGTTCGGCGATGACGACCCGGAGTACTCCGCGGCCACCAAATCCGCGGCCGCACCGGTCATCGCGGTGCTGGGTTCCTATGGTCTGGAAGGCGAGAAGGCGTTCTATGCCGCGCTGGAATTCTGGTCGGCCATGCACGGCTTCGTCCTGCTCGAGATGACGGGCGTGATGGACGACGTGGACACCGACATCGTGTTCACCGACATGGTGCTGCGGCTCACGGCCGGCCTCGAGCGCCGGGGCTGACCTGCGATAAGGCCGCTGTCGAGCGGCTATTGCGCAGGTTTTGTCGAGGTGCGCTGCCCTGGTATTGTGGTAGCTCGTGCCTGGCACACAGGGGCGCACGCGGCTGCACAACGGCCGGCATGCGCGCACGCCGGGCAAATTCGTGTGTGCACGCAAACGCATCGACCAGTCGGTGTGAGCGTGCGCGACACTCCCGGATGCGGGGTAAGCGAATGAGACATAACCGCAGTACAGAGACTTTTAGCACCACCCAGAGCACTAACCGAGCACGATAAGCAATAAAAGAGGAAGCCGCTACATGCCAACCATCAACCAGCTGGTCCGCAAGGGTCGCCGCGACAAGATCGCCAAGGTGAAGACCGCGGCACTCAAGGGCAGCCCGCAGCGCCGCGGTGTGTGCACCCGCGTGTACACGACCACCCCGAAGAAGCCGAACTCGGCACTTCGTAAGGTCGCCCGCGTCAAGCTGACCAGCCAGGTCGAGGTCACCGCCTACATCCCGGGCGAGGGTCACAACCTGCAGGAGCACTCGATGGTTCTGGTGCGTGGCGGTCGAGTCAAGGACTTGCCCGGTGTGCGTTACAAGATCATCCGCGGCTCGTTGGACACCCAGGGTGTCAAGAACCGCAAGCAGGCTCGGAGCCGCTACGGCGCCAAGAAGGAGAAGAGCTAATGCCGCGCAAGGGCCCCGCGCCGAAGCGTCCGCTGGTCAACGACCCGGTCTACGGATCGCAGCTGGTGACCCAGCTGGTCAACAAGGTTCTGCTGGACGGGAAGAAATCCCTGGCTGAGCGCATTGTTTATGGTGCGCTCGAGCAGGCCCGTGACAAGACCGGCACCGACCCGGTCGTCACCCTCAAGCGTGCTCTCGACAACGTCAAGCCCGCCCTGGAAGTTCGTAGCCGCCGCGTCGGTGGTGCGACCTACCAGGTGCCCGTCGAGGTTCGCCCCGAGCGGTCGACCACCCTGGCACTGCGCTGGCTGGTCAGCTTCTCCAAGGCGCGCCGCGAGAAGACCATGGTCGAGCGACTGGCCAACGAGATCCTGGACGCCAGCAATGGCCTGGGTGCCGCCGTCAAGCGACGCGAGGACACCCACAAGATGGCCGAGGCGAACCGGGCCTTCGCGCACTACCGCTGGTGATCACAGCGCCGGCGGAGTGCAACCGGCGCTATCGCCGCGCGTAACGAATACACCTAACTAGCAAGCGAAAGAGTGGGAAGACTGCCGTGGCACAGGACGTGCTGACCGACCTCACCAAGGTCCGCAACATCGGCATCATGGCGCACATCGATGCCGGCAAGACGACGACAACCGAGCGCATCCTCTACTACACCGGTATCAGCTACAAGATCGGTGAAGTTCACGATGGCGCCGCCACGATGGACTGGATGGAGCAGGAGCAGGAACGGGGTATCACCATCACCTCGGCTGCCACCACCTGCTTCTGGGACGGCAACCAGATCAACATCATCGACACCCCCGGGCACGTCGACTTCACCGTCGAGGTGGAGCGCAGCCTGCGCGTGCTCGACGGTGCGGTAGCCGTTTTCGACGGTAAAGAGGGCGTCGAGCCGCAGTCCGAGCAGGTCTGGCGCCAGGCCGACAAGTACGACGTGCCGCGCATCTGCTTCGTCAACAAGATGGACAAGATCGGCGCCGACTTCTACTTCACCGTGCGCACCATCGAGGAGCGTCTGGGCGCCAAGGCGCTGCCCATCCAGCTCCCGATCGGTTCCGAGGGCGGCTTCGAAGGCGTCGTCGACCTGGTCGAGATGAAGGCCAAGGTCTGGACCGGCGAGACCAAGCTCGGCGAGAAGTACGACGTCGTCGACATCCCCGCCGACCTTCAGGAGAAGGCCGACGAGTACCGCACCAAGCTGCTCGAAGCGGTCGCCGAGACCGACGAGGCCTTGCTGGACAAGTACTTCGGTGGCGAGGAACTGACCATCGAGGAGATCAAGGGCGCGATCCGCAAGCTCACGATCAACTCCGAGGCCTACCCGGTGCTGTGCGGTAGCGCGTTCAAGAACAAGGGCGTGCAGCCCATGCTCGACGCGGTCATCGACTACCTGCCGACCCCGCTGGACGTTGCCGCCGCTGTCGGTCACGCCCCGGGCAAGGAAGACGTCGAGGTCATCCGCAAGCCGTCCACCGACGAGCCGTTCTCGGCGCTGGCGTTCAAGGTCGCCACGCACCCGTTCTTCGGCAAGCTGACCTACGTCCGGGTGTACTCGGGCAAGGTCGACTCCGGTGCACAGGTCATCAACGCGACCAAGGGCAAGAAGGAGCGGCTGGGCAAGCTGTTCCAGATGCACTCCAACAAGGAGAACCCGGTCGAGACCGCCGCAGCCGGCCACATCTACGCCGTGATCGGGCTCAAGGACACCACCACCGGTGACACCCTGAGCGACCCGAATCAGCAGGTCGTGCTCGAGTCGATGACCTTCCCCGATCCCGTCATCGAGGTTGCCATCGAGCCCAAGACCAAGAGTGACCAGGAGAAGCTGTCCCTGGCGATCCAGAAGCTCGCCGAGGAAGACCCGACCTTCAAGGTCCACCAGGACAACGAGACCGGTCAGACCGTCATCGGCGGTATGGGCGAGCTGCACCTGGACATCCTGGTCGACCGCATGCGTCGCGAGTTCAAGGTCGAGGCCAACGTCGGTAAGCCGCAGGTCGCCTACAAGGAGACCATCAAGCGCGCCGTCGACAAGGTCGAGTTCACCCACAAGAAGCAGACGGGTGGCTCCGGCCAGTTCGCCAAGGTGCTCATCAGCATCGAGCCCTTCACCGGCGAAGACGGCGCGACCTACGAATTCGAGAACAAGGTCACCGGTGGCCGCATCCCGCGCGAGTACATCCCGTCGGTGGATGCCGGTGCGCAGGACGCCATGCAGTACGGCGTGCTCGCCGGTTACCCGTTGGTGAACCTGAAGGTCACCCTGCTCGACGGCGCGTACCACGACGTCGACTCCTCGGAAATGGCCTTCAAGATCGCCGGTTCGCAGGTGCTGAAGAAGGCTGCCGCCCAGGCGCAGCCGGTGATCCTGGAACCCGTCATGGCCGTCGAGGTCACCACGCCCGAGGATTACATGGGCGATGTGATCGGCGACCTGAACTCCCGCCGTGGTCAGATCCAGGCCATGGAAGAGCGCAGCGGTGCCCGCGTCGTCAGGGCGCACGTACCGTTGTCGGAGATGTTCGGCTACGTCGGCGACCTCCGGTCGAAGACCCAGGGCCGGGCGAACTACTCCATGGTGTTTGACTCGTACGCAGAGGTTCCGGCGAACGTGTCGAAGGAGATCATCGCGAAGGCGACCGGCGAATAGTCGGCCCCTAGCGGGACCACACAACTGAAGAAATCAACATTGCTTTAACCAAAGCACCAACAAGTCCAGGAGGACACAGAAGTGGCGAAGGCGAAGTTCGAGCGGACGAAGCCGCACGTCAACATCGGGACCATTGGTCACGTTGACCACGGCAAGACGACGCTTACTGCAGCAATCACCAAGGTTCTGCATGACAAGTACCCCGATTTGAACGAGTCGCGCGCATTCGACCAGATCGACAATGCGCCCGAGGAGCGTCAGCGCGGTATCACCATCAACATCTCCCACGTGGAGTACCAGACCGAGAAGCGTCACTACGCACACGTCGACGCCCCCGGTCACGCTGACTACATCAAGAACATGATCACCGGTGCCGCCCAGATGGACGGTGCGATTCTGGTGGTCGCCGCCACCGACGGTCCCATGCCGCAGACGCGCGAGCATGTGCTGCTGGCCCGCCAGGTCGGCGTGCCCTACATCCTGGTCGCGCTGAACAAGGCCGACATGGTCGACGACGAGGAGCTCATCGAGCTCGTCGAGATGGAGGTCCGCGAACTGCTGGCCGCCCAGGACTTCGACGAGGATGCCCCGGTCATCAAGGTTTCGGCGCTGAAGGCTCTCGAAGGCGACGCCACCTGGGTCAAGTCCGTCGAGGACCTGATGGACGCGGTCGACGAGTCGATCCCGGATCCGGTTCGTGAGACCGAGAAGCCGTTCCTGATGCCCGTCGAGGACGTCTTCACCATCACCGGCCGCGGCACCGTCGTGACCGGTCGTGTGGAGCGCGGCATCGTCAACGTGAACGAGGAAGTCGAGATCGTCGGCATCCGTCCCGCCACCACCAAGACCACGGTCACCGGTGTCGAGATGTTCCGCAAGCTGCTCGACCAGGGTCAGGCCGGCGACAACGTCGGTCTGCTGCTGCGCGGCATCAAGCGTGAAGATGTCGAGCGCGGTCAGGTCGTCGTGAAGCCCGGCACCACCACGCCGCACACCGACTTCGAGGGCAGCGTCTACATCCTGTCCAAGGACGAGGGCGGCCGGCACACGCCGTTCTTCAACAACTACCGTCCGCAGTTCTACTTCCGCACCACGGACGTGACGGGCGTTGTGACCCTGCCCGAGGGCACCGAGATGGTGATGCCCGGTGACAACACCGACATCTCCGTCAAGCTGATCCAGCCGGTCGCCATGGACGAGGGCCTGCGGTTCGCGATCCGCGAAGGCGGCCGTACCGTCGGCGCCGGCCGGGTTACCAAGATCCTCAAGTGATCTGATTTCTGCGAAAGCAGACGCACAAGGACCCCCATTCCCTCGTGGAATGGGGGTCCTTTGCTAGTGCCACCCGGTTACGGAGATTGCTCGACGCGACGACCTGTATGTTTGCCAGCCGGTGCTAAGCTGTGGCATCTGCCCGTGTGGCCGTCAGGCCGGGGGTGCGTCATTCGAAATCGAATAAACACCGAACTGGGGAGCTCCCATGGATGATCTGACCGAGCCGCTGGCGGTTCAGTCTCCGCCCCGCACGATGCGGCCCGCGACCATCGTCGGCGCCGCCGCGCTCGTTGCCGTGCTGGCCGCCGTCGGTGCCCTCGTCTGGACGTTCTCCGGAGATTCCAAGAAGGCCGCCAACCCGCAGCCCAAGGTGCCGCCCGCAACGGCCACCGCCGCTCCGATCGCGGCGGCACCCGCTCCCAAGCCGGCGCCGGCCGCCGATCCCGGTGCGGTTCCCACCGGCCTGCCTCCGGGCCTGCTGCCCGGTGGCGCGACCGACGCCTCGAGCTTGCTGGGAAGCTCGACGATGGATGCTTTCGCGCCGACCGGCGCCCCGACCTATGCCAACGGCTCGGGCTCGACGCCGACCGTCGGCTTCCCCAAATTCCCCAACCTGGACTGGCCCGCCATCGCCTGGGGCGATATCGCACCCGCCGTTGCCGCCGGCGTCAGCGGTGACGCTCTGGTCGGCCTGGCCGGCAACATCGGTGGCTGGCTGACCGCCGCCGGCGTCGCCACCGCCAACAACCTGACCGATATCGCGGTCGCGCTGCTGATCTACGGATCCAACGGCAGCGGCAGCATCTTCTCGACGTCGGCCCTGGACAGCCTGCAGTCGCTGAGCAGCCTGCAGTCGGTGCCCGGTGTCGCGGACTCGATCCAGACCGCGGTGGCGAAACTGACCCCGAACATCTCAAGCCTGCCGTCGACCGAACAGGTCGCAGCCTCCGCCGCGGCGCTGAGCAGCCTGCCGTCGCTCGGCGATATGCCGTCGTTCAAGCTGCCGGACCTGTCCGGAGCCGGCCTGCCGAGTCTGCCGACACCCGAACAGGTCGGCGTCTCGACGGCATTCCTGAGCAGCATGCCGTCGTGGGGCGATATGCCGTCGTTGAAGCTGCCCGCGCCGCCTCAGGTCGGTCTGCCGAAGTTGCCGACGCCGGAATTCTCCGGGCTGCCCGCACTGGCAGCGCTGAACCTCGGCCAGCTGGGGCAACTGCCGCCCGGTGTCGGTCTGCCGCAGCCCCCGCCGATCGGAATGCCGCGCATCGGTCTGCCGCGCAACCCGCTGGCGAAGCTGCCCAGTATCACCAAGATGATGGGCTTCCCCTTCTGACCTGACCGTCAGCGGTGCCGCCGACGGGCGGTACGGCCCTTCCCAGCGAAATCCGGCCCGGCGTGGGTTAATCTGTCGCCGGCCGGATCAGGTGCGGGGAAGGGCATTGCGATGTTGTGGCGCTACCTCAAGGCTCAGGGCTTCGTCTTGCTGTGCGGCGGCCTGGTCGGCCCGATCTTCCTCGCCGTCTTCTTTGCGACGGGCCAGTCGAGCCTGTTGAAGTGGATGTTCTGGACCGGGTTGTTGATCACCGCCGCCGACGTCCTCATCGCACTGGCGCTGACCAATTACGGTGCCAGATCCTCGGCCAAGACCGCACTGCTGGAGCAGCAGGGTGTGCTCGCGGTCGCCAACGTCACCGGCATCGCCGAGACCGGCACGCGGATCAACGACCAGCCGTTGGTGAAGATCCGGCTGCATATCGAAGGCCCCGGCCTGACGCCCTTCGACAGCGAGGACCGGGTCATCGCCTCGGTCACCCGACTGCCGCTGATCACCGGGCGCAAACTCGTCGTGCTGGTCGACCCGGCCACCAACGAATACCAGATCGATTGGGACAGAAGTGCTCTGGTCGGCGGTATGGTCCCGGCGCAGTTCACCCTCGATCAGGACAACCGCACCTACGATCTGTCCGGTCAGGCAGCGCCGCTGATGGAGATCATGGGAATCCTCAAGGCCAACAACATCCCGATGACCGGCACCATCGACATCCGGTCCAATCCGGTGGTACGCCAGCAGGTGATGGACGTGGTGCGCCGCGCCGCGGGCGGGCAGATGCCCGCAGCCCCGGCGCCCATGCCACCGCAGGCGCCCATGCCTGCGCAGGCGCCCGTTGCGCCCGCGCCACCGCAACCGTCGACCGCGCAGCGGTTGCAGGAGCTGGAGACGTTGCGTGCCATGGGAACCATCTCCGACACCGAATACGCCGCCAAGCGCCAACAGATCATCGCCGATCTGTAGCCCGGGATAGACATGACGATGCCTTCGGCCGCCTACGGCGTGCACTCCGAGGTCGGCAGGCTGCGCAAGGTGCTGGTGTGCTCGCCCGGTCTGGCGCACGAACGGCTGACCCCGACCAACTGTGACGATCTGCTCTTCGACGATGTGCTCTGGGTGCAGAACGCGCGGCGTGACCACGCCGACTTCATGGACAAGATGCGCGAACGCGGTGTCGAGGTCGTCGAACTGCACGATGTGCTGACCGAGACCATGCAACGGCCCGAGGCCAGGGATTGGCTGCTGGACCGCAAGATCGTCGCCAACGAGGTGGGCCTGGGCCTGGTCGAGGACACCCGCGGCTTCCTGGAATCACTGCAACCCCACCGGCTGACCGAATTGCTGATCGGCGGGATGTCGATCCGCGAGCTGCCCGCCGACATCGGGTCGGGCTACCGGGCGCTGGCCCGCGAGGACACCGGCGTCACCGAGTATCTGATGCCGCCGCTGCCCAACACGCTCTACACCCGAGACACCACCTGCTGGATCTACGGCGGCCTGACGCTGAACCCGTTGTTCTGGCCGGCCCGGCATGACGAGACGTTGTTGATGAAGGCCATCTACCAGTTCCATCCCGACTTCGTCGGGTCGACGGTCTGGTGGGGCGACCCCGAGGAGTCCTGGGGCCTGGCCACCATCGAGGGCGGCGACGTGCTGATCCCCGGCAACGGTGTGGTGCTGATCGGCATGAGCGAACGGACATCGCGGCAGGCCATCACGCAGGTCGCGGCGCGGCTGTTCGCCGCCGGTGCCGCCGAGAAGGTCATCGTCGCCGGTATGCCCAAGCTGCGCGCCGCCATGCACCTGGATACGGTTTTCACCTTCGCCGACCGCGATGTGGTGACGATCTACCCCGATATCGTCGACCGCATCGCCCCGTTCACCTTGGTGCCCAGCGATGTCGATCCCGGCGTCGAGGTCATCGAGGAACACAAACCGTTCACCGAAGTGGTGGCCGACGCGCTGGAGCTGCCCGCGCTGCGCGTGGTGGAAACCGGTGGCAGTAAATATGATTCGGAACGCCAGCAGTGGGACAGCGGTAACAACCTGGTGGCCGTCGAACCGGGGGTGGTGTTCGCCTATGACCGCAACACCCACACCAATTCACTGCTGGAGAACGCCGGGGTCGAGGTCATCACCATCGTCGGGGCCGAGCTGGGCCGCGGGCGCGGCGGCGGTCACTGTATGACCTGCCCGATAATCCGCGACCCCGTCGACGGATAGCCGGCCGTCGGCCGACCGGCTGCGCCAACTCCTAGAACACGTTCTAGTTTGCCTGCTAGCCTGGCGGCGGATCAGGTGGCGAAAGGAATTGTGATGGCTGCAGCTGGGGCACCGCTGGAAGGTCGCGTGGCATTCGTGACCGGGGCAGCACGCGGGCAGGGCCGAGCCCATGCGATCCGGCTGGCACAGGACGGCGCCGACATCATCGCCATCGACAGCTGCGCACCCATCTCGGACACCATCACCTACCCGATGCCGACCCCGGAGGATCTCGCCGAGACGGTCGCCGCCGTGGAGGCGACCGGTCGCAAGGCGCTGGCCCGCACGGTCGACATCCGCGATCTGGCAGCCCAGCAGCAGATCGTCGCCGACGGTGTCGAACAGTTCGGCCGTCTCGACATCCTGGTGGCCAACGCCGGTGTGCTCAGCTGGGGCAGGCTCTTCGAGATGTCCGAGGAACAGTGGGACACCGTCATCGAGGTCAATCTGTCCGGCAGCTGGCGCACCGTGCGGGCCGCGGTGCCCGCGATGATCGCAGCCGGCAACGGCGGGTCGATCATCATCGTCAGCTCGTCGGCCGGTACCAAGGCCACCCCGGGCAACGGGCACTACTCGGCGTCCAAGCACGGGCTGGTCGCACTGACCAACGCGCTGGCGATCGAGGTGGGCGAATACGGTATCCGGGTCAACTCCATCCACCCGTATTCGATCGACACCCCCATGGTCGAACCCGACGCGATGATGGCGATGTTCGGCAAGTATCCGGCGTTCCTGCACAGCTTTTCGCCGATGCCGTATCACCCGGTCCAACATGCCGGCAACAAGGGCCTCAAGGAGTTCATGTCACCCGACGAGGTCTCCGACGTGGTGTCCTGGCTGGCCGGCGACGGATCCGCGACGATCTCGGGATCGCAGATCGCGGTGGACCGCGGTACCGCCAAGTACTAGGCCGGCGCCATCCCGGTGCCGTGCGCACCGGCGTCGGTCAGCGCGTCGGCGAATCTGTCCACGGCCCAGTCGATCTCGTCGCGTGTGATCACCAGCGGTGGTGCGAACCGCAGCGTGGAGCCGTGCGTGTCCTTGACCAGGACGCCACGCTGCGCCAGCGCGATGCTGAGCTTCTTACCGCTGCCCAGGGCGGGGTCGATATCGACACCGGCCCACAGCCCGAGGCCGCGAACCGCCAGCACCCCGTGCCCGATGAGCGCGCGCAGCCGCTCGTGCAGATATGCCCCGAGCTCGGCCGAACGGGCTTGGTATTCACCGGTTTCCAGGATCGAGACCACCGTCGAGCCGATGGCGGCGGCCAGCGGGTTGCCGCCGAAGGTGGAGCCGTGCTCGCCGGGATGCAGCACACCCAGGATGTCGGCGTCGGCGACCACCGCCGACAGCGGCAGCACGCCACCGCCGAGCGCCTTGCCCAGCAGGTACACATCGGGCACCACGCCCCAGTGGTCGCAGGCGAAGGTGCGTCCGGTGCGGGCCAGACCGGCCTGGATCTCGTCGGCGATCATCAGGACGTTGCGGCGAGTGCAGATTTCGCGGACCCGGGGCAGGTAGGTCTCGGGCGGCACGATGATGCCGGCCTCGCCCTGGATGGGTTCGATCAGCACCGCCACGGTGTCGTCGTTGATGGCCGATTCCAGCGCTTCGGCGTGCGGATCCTGCGGTCCGAACGGCACCGTACGGAAACCCGGTGTGAAAGGCCCGAATCCGTCACGTGCCGACGCATCGGTGCTGAAACTCACGATGCTGATGGTCCGGCCATGGAAATTGTTCTGCGCGACAACGATATTGGCCTGTCCGGGCCGCACCCCTTTGACGTCGGTGCCCCATTTGCGGGCCACCTTGATGGCGCTCTCGACGGCCTCGGCGCCGCTGTTCATCGGTAGCACCATGTCCTTGCCGCACAGCGCCGCCAGCGCCGCGCAGAACGGTCCGAGCCGATCGGAGTGAAAGGCGCGGCTGACCAGCGTCACGGCGTCGAGCTGGGCGTGTGCCGTGGCGGTGATCCGCGGATTGCGATGACCGAAGTTGACCGCCGAGTACGCCGCCAGGCAGTCCAGGTAGCGCCTGCCGTCGACATCGGTGATCCAGGCGCCCTCGGCCGATGCCGCCACCACCGGCAACGGCGCATAGTTGTGCGCCGTGGCGCGATCCTCGATGGCGATCGCGGCGGAGCTCAGATCGTGCGGGCGGGTGTCCATCGCAGACTCCAGGATGGTCATGGATATACCTCCAGCGTGCAGCATTTGACGGATCCGCCACCCTTGAGCAGTTCGGAGAGGTCGACGCCGATCGGCTCGAAACCGGCCTGGCGCAGTTGTTCGGCGAACCCGGTCGCGGTCGCGGGGTGCACCACGTGCCTGCCGTCGGAGACGACGTTGAGGCCGAGCACATAGGCGTCGGCGCTGGCGACCTCGATGGCATCCGGGAAGAGGGTGGCGATGGTGGTGCGCGCCTCGTCGGTGAAGGCCGGCGGGTAGTAGGCGATGGTGGTGTCGTCGAGGACGGCCAGCGCGGTGTCGAGATGGTAGAACCGCGGATCCACCAACCCCAGGGTGACGACCGGAAGTCCGGTGATCTCGGCGACCTCGGCGTGCGCGTGCGGGTCGGTGCGAAAACCGGTGCCCGCCAGGATGGTCGACCCGACGACCAGGAAGTCGCCCTGACCCTCATTGGTGGCGCGGGTCTGTACCGGGGTGTGGCCGGCATCGCTCATCCACTGCGCGTACGCGACGGCCTCGCCGGCGCGCTCGGCATGCCGGAACCGCGCGACGATGGCGGTGCCGTTGACGATCAGGCCACCGTTGGCGGCGTAGACCATATCGGGCAGACCGGCGACTGGGGTGACGGTGTCGACGCGGTGGCCCAGCCGCAGATAGGTATCGCGCAGCTCGGACCACTGCGTCACGGCGCGGTCGGTGTCGACCGGCGTCGAGGTGTCCATCCACGGGTTGATGGCGTACTCCACGGTGAAATGCACCGGGGGAGTCATGGCGTAGTGCCGCAGCGTCGGCGTGCGCGTCGCGGGGGCGATTTCGGGTGCCTGCAGGGGTCCGGCCGGGCGGCCGGTGACATCGGAGATCGTCATGAAACGATCGTATTTTGCGGCGCTGGCGCAATCAATCGACGCCTGTTGCGTGTCTATACTCGATTTCTTGCGCCGAAGTTCGATCGGCGATGGTTTATTGCGTAGAGACCGAGAAAGGCCCGTACGTGGACCGGCTGGACGAGACCGACGAGCGAATCCTGACCGAACTGGCCGAGCACGCCCGCGCGACATTCGCCGAGATCGGCGAGCGCGTCAGCCTGTCGGCGCCCGCGGTGAAACGCCGGGTCGACCGCATGATCGACAGCGGGGTCATCCGCGGTTTCACCACCGTCATCGACCGCAACGCACTCGGTTGGGGGACCGAGGCCTACGTACAGGTGTACTGCCACGGCACCATCGCCCCGGATCAGTTGCGCAGGGCCTGGATCGACATCCCAGAGGTCGTCAGCGCCGCCACCGTCACGGGCACCTCCGATGCCATCCTGCATGTGCTGGCCCGCGATATGCGACATCTCGAAGCGGCGCTGGAACGCATCCGGTCCAGTGCCGACATCGAGCGCAGCGAGAGCATCGTGGTGCTCTCGAACATCATCGACCGGGCCCGACTGGAAGACTGACAGTCTCTGTTGTCCAGGGTGCCGGACCGTCGTGCGGCGTGATCGTGTAAGAACAGTGGCCGTGGGCGAGAAAAAAGTAGTCATCGTGGGTGGCGGTCTGGCGGCATGCCGCACCGCCGAGCAGCTGCGCCGGGCGGAGTTTCCCGGCGACATCGTCATCATCAGCGATGAGGTGCATCTGCCCTACGACCGTCCACCACTGTCGAAGGACGTGCTGCACCGTGAGGGGCATGCCTTCGCCGACGTGACCCTCAAGCCCCGCGAGTTCTACGACGAGAACAACATCACGCTGCAGCTCGGTTCGGCCGTCACCGGCGTCGACACCGCGGCGCAGACCGTGACGCTGGCCGACGGCACCTCGGTGGGCTACGACGAACTCGTCATCGCCACCGGCCTGGTGCCGCGGCGTATTCCGTCCTTCCCTGACCTCGCGGGTATCCACGTACTGCGTAATTACGACGAGAGCCAGAAGTTGCGGGCCGAGGCCGGCGCGGCCCGTCGTGCCGTGGTGGTTGGTGCCGGCTTCATCGGCTGTGAGGTCGCCGCGAGCCTGCGCGCCCTCGGGGTGGACGTCGTCCTGGTCGAGCCGCAGCCGCAACCACTGGCATCGGTGCTCGGCGAGCAGATCGGCGAGTTGGTCACCCGGCTGCACCGGGCCGAAGGCGTGGACGTCCGCACCGGCACCGGCGTCTCCGAGGTCAGCGGTGACGGCAAGGTGTCGAAGGTGGTGCTGTCCGACGGCAGTGAGATCGAGGCCGACCTGGTGATCGTCGGCATCGGCTCGCGCCCCGCGACCGACTGGCTGGACGGCAGCGGTATCACGGTGGACAACGGTGTCGTCTGCGACAACATCGGCCGCACCAGCGCGCCGCACGTGTGGGCGCTCGGTGATGTCGCGTCCTGGCAGGATGCGTCCGGACATCAAGCGCGCGTTGAACATTGGAGCAATGTCGCCGAGCAGGCCCGGGTGCTGGCGCCGGCCCTACAGGGCCAGGAGCCGCCCGCGGCCGTGGTGGTCCCGTACTTCTGGAGCGACCAGTACGACGTCAAGATCCAGTGCTTGGGTGAGCCGGAGGCCGATGACGTCGTGCACGTCGTCGAGGACGACGGCCGCAAGTTCCTGGCGTACTACGAGCGTGACGGTGTGGTCGTCGGTGTGGTCGGCGGCGGTATGCCGGGCAAGGTCATGAAGGCCCGCGCCAAGATCGCCGCCGGCGCAGCCATTTCCGACGTCCTCGGCTGATTCTTTTTCTTCTTCCCCCTCTTTTCCGCGAGCGTGCGTGTCCCCGGCCCGACACACCGGGCGGTTTCAAGGGGTGGTTGCAACGGGTGGGTTTTGTGACAGTAGTTCGGTGAGGGCTTCTGCGGGTGTTTTCCAGTTGAGGGTTTGGCGGGGTCTGCCGTTGAGT
>JACPVR010000021.1 GCA_016197405.1 Mycobacterium sp. | reverse complement strand
TGACCTAACAAAAAGACACCAAAACTGGCATCAAAAAAACAACCACCCCTCAATGCAGGAAGACGGGGAGTCCCCCACAAAGGATGGCAAAACAACAAACAAAAACCACCAAACACACTATTGAGTTCTCAAACAACAGACCACTTACATCCGTACAGACAGCGCAACAACCTCGCGGCCAAAAGCCGCGGTGTCGTAGAGCGGGCTGTTGGGAACACCCTGAGTACCAGGGTAATTCCCGGGATGTCGTCGCGCTCTCCGGCTCGGCCGGGTCGCTCTGACCTGGATAAAGTTACGTGCCGGAAAACTCGGAGTCAAATCGCCTGGTAGAAGGCGTTTTCCGGAGCATCAAGATCAAATCTTGGGCCTCAACCGACCCGTCGGACACCCGCCACGTTGCGCTTGCCGCGGCGCAACACCAACCACTGACCGAACAGAAAATCCGAGCTGTCGGGCACCCACTCGTCACTTGTGACGCGAACGTTGTTGACCGATACACCGCCCTCGGCGATGGTTCGGCGCGCCGCACCCTTGCTCGCCACCAATCCGGTGGCCACCAAAAGGTCGGTGATCGCGTCCGGTCCCCCGGGTGTGAGTTCTGCCACCGAGGCCTCGGTGAGGGCGGCAGCCAGTGTCGGTTCGTCCAGACCGGACAACTCCCCCCGGCCGAACAGCGCCTGACTCGCCAGCTCGACCGACGCGGTCGCGGCCGCCCCGTGCACCAACGTGGTCAACTCCTGGGCCAGTCGCCGTTGCGCGGCCCGCTCATGCGGACGCTCGGCCGTGGCTTGTTCGAGTTCGCCGATCTCGTCGGCGGACAGGAAGGTGAACCAGCGCAGGTAGGGCAACACATCGGCGTCGGCGGTGTTGATGAAGTACTGGTACCAGGCGTACGGGCTGGTCATCTCCGGGTCGAGCCACAGATTTCCGCCGCCGCTGGATTTCCCGAACTTCTTGCCTTCGGAGTCGGTGACCAGCGGTGTGGTCAGGGCATGTACCGATGCTCCCAGCTTCTGCCGGACCAATCGCACGCCGGCGATGATGTTGCCCCACTGGTCGGAACCACCGATCTGCAGGGCGCAGCCGTACCGCCGGTGCAGTTCGACGTAGTCGTTGGCCTGCAACAGCATGTAGCTGAACTCGGTGTAGGAGATGCCCTCGCCCTCGAGGCGGCGCCGGACCGTCTCCCGGTCGAGCATCACATTGACCGAGAAGTACTTGCCCAGGTCGCGCAGGAACTCGATGGCCGACAGCGGTCCCGTCCAGGACAGGTTGTTCTCCACCACGGCACCCGTCGGCGAAGTGTCGAACTCGACGAATCGCTCGAGTTGACCGCGGATCCGGTCGGACCAGTCGGCCACGGTGTCGGTGCTGTGCATGGTGCGTTCCCCGACATCACGGGGGTCGCCGATCAACCCGGTCGCACCGCCGGCCAGCACGATCGGCCGGTGCCCGGCCTGCTGGAACCGGCGCAACGTCAGCAGCGGGACGAGGTGCCCGGCGTGCAGGCTGCGCGCGGTGGGGTCGAAACCCGAGTACACGGTGGCGGGCCCGGCGGCCAGCAGTTCACCAAGTGCGTCTTGGTCGGTCGACTGCGCGATCAGGCCGCGCCAGTGCAGTTCCTCGAGAATCGTCGTGCCCATGGTTCGATCTTTGCGCACCGGCGCACAGTTCAGTCGGACAGGCCGAACTCCGGGGCCCGCGGGCTGCGCCGATAGGCCGAGACCTCGGGCCGCCCGGCCAGCCAGAACCGCCACGCCCGGTCGGCGGCCTTGCTGACGCCGACACGGGGTCCTGTCGTCGCGCGGCGCCGTCCGCGAAGTTCCAGCCGGACCGGACTGGCGGGATCGAAGAGATGGACGCCGTTGTCGGCGAGGGTGATTCCCAGTGCGGCACAGAGGTTCCCGGGGCCGCGAGCCAATGCGCGGTTGACGACCGTGGGGCCGCGCCGTTCCCGGGCAAGCTCGATGCCGGTGGTGATGGCGCCGGCGCGGAGCAGCACCGCCGATGCGATACCGTCGGGCCCGCTGACCACGTTGGCGCACACGTGGATGCCGTGGCTGCGGTAGGTGTAGAGCGCACCCGCGGGGCCGAGCATCACCTCGTTGCGAGGGCTGGGCCCGCGATAGGAATGCGATGCCGCATCCGGCCACGGCCCGTCCGGCACCCCGCCGTAGGCCTCCACCTCCACGATCTCGGCGGCCACGCCGCGACCGATCAAAATCGCACCGAGCAGGCGACGTCCCGCCGTCTGCGGATCAACGGTCAGCGCTTCGATGCCCACGGCGCAGATTCTGCCTCTTGACCGCCGGTACCTCGCGGAGGATTATTCATCGCATGATGAGTTCATCGCGCGATGAATTAATATCGGCGCCGCAAGAGCCCGCGATCGTGATCGATCATCTGCGGGTCATCCGCGGTAAACGCCCCGCACTGCACGACCTGTCGGTGCGCATCGCCCCGGGCACCATCACCGGCCTGCTGGGCCCGTCGGGCTGCGGCAAGACGACCCTCATGCGCAGCATCGTCGGCACCCAGATCATCGCCTCGGGTTCGGTCACCGTGCTGGGTCATCGGGCCGGCTCCCCCGCCCTGCGGCATCGGATCGGCTACGTCACGCAGGACCCCACCATCTACGACGACCTGCGCGTCATCGACAACGTCAAGTACTTCGCCGCGCTCTACGGGCGCCCGGCCTCATCTGCCGCCGAAGTGATCGGACAGGTCGGCCTCGACAGAGAAAAGAACAATCTCTGCGCCAACCTGTCCGGCGGCCAGCGTGGCCGGGTGTCGCTGGCATGCGCACTGGTGGGCGATCCGGATCTGCTGGTGCTCGACGAACCGACGGTCGGGCTCGACCCGGTACTGCGACTCGAGCTCTGGCAGCTGTTCACCGCGCTGGCCCGGCGCGGCGTCACGCTGCTGATCTCCAGTCACGTCATGGACGAAGCCGACCACTGCGGTGACCTGCTGCTCATGCGCGACGGCCACCTGCTGGCCCACACCACTCCCGCCCGGCTCAGAAAGGACACCGCATGCAACTCACTGGAGGAAGCGTTCCTGTCCGTCATCACCCACAGCACCGAAGCCAGCCGGTCCGTGGCGGGCTGAGCCTGCGGCCCTACCTCGCGACCACCGGCCGCATCCTGCGGCAACTGGCCGCCGACCACCGCAGCGTCGCGATGATCGTGCTGGTCCCCAGCCTGGTCATCACCCTGATGTACTTCATGTTCCAGGACGCTCCGACACCGCCGGCGCCACAGCCCGGACCGTTCAACAACGCCTGCCTGATCCTGCTGGGCCTGTTGCCGCTGATCGTGATGTTCCTCATCACGTCGATTTCCATGCAGCGCGAACGGGTTTCGGGAACCTTGGAGCGCATCCTGACCACACCGCTGGGGCAGGTCGACCTGCTCGGCGCATATGGAGCGGCGTTCTCGATCGCGGCCGCCGCCCAGGCCACCGTGGCTTGTCTGGTGGCCTTCGGCCTGCTCGGATTCGACACCGCGGGTAGCCCGGGATGGGTGTTCCTGATCGCGATCGTCAACGCCGTGCTCGGTGTCGGTCTCGGCCTGCTGTGCAGTGCGTTCGCACGCACCGAATTCCAAGCCGTGCAGTTCATGCCGTTGGTCGTGGTACCGCAGCTGCTGTTGTGCGGCATCATCGTTCCGCGCGCCGCGATGCCCGAATGGTTGCAGTGGATCAGCAACGCGATGCCCGCCAGTTATGCGCTGGAGGCGCTGCAAGAGGTCGGCAAGCACCCCGAGCTCACCGCTACCGCGACACGCGACATCCTGGTGGTATGCGCCTACGCGATCGCCGCCCTGTGCCTTGCCGCTGCCACACTGCGCCGACGCACACCGTGAAACCGTGACCGTCGACCGCACACGCAAACGTCGCGGCCGTCCACCGGGAGTATCCGACAACCGCGAACGCATCCTGTCCAGCGCGCGGGAACTGTTCGCCCGCAACGGAATTGCCAATACCTCGATCCGGGCCGTCGCCGCCGCCGCGGGCGTCGACTCCGCGCTGGTGCACCACTACTTCGGCACCAAGGAGAAGCTCTTCGCGGCGGCGATCGCGATTCCCATCGATCCGATGACGGTGTTGGTGCCGCTGCGGGAGACGCCGGTGGCCGAACTGGGATCGACGTTGCCCGCGCTGCTCATCCCGCTGTGGGACTCGGAGATGGGCGCGGGCCTGGTGGCCACCATGCGGTCACTGCTGGCCGGCGCCGATGTCGCGCTGGTGCGGTCGTTTCTGCAGGACATCGTGACGGCCGAGATCGCAGGCCGGGTCGACGACCCGCCGGGTAGCGGGCGACTGCGCGTGCAGTTCGTGGCCTCCCAGCTGATGGGGGTGGTGATGGCGCGCTACATCGTCGGGCTGGAACCGTTGGCGTCGCTGCCCGCCCAGCAGGTCGCCGAGACGATCGCGCCCAATCTGCAGCGCTACCTCACCGGAGACCTGCCCGCGCTGGGCTAACCGGTCAGCCGGGCATGCTCGTCATCGTCGACATCGCGGGCCTCGTCGACCAGCAGCACCGGGATACCGTCCTCGATGCGGTAGGCACGCCGCAACCGTGGGTTGTAGAGCACATCACCGACGTGCAGCAGCGGGCCGCGGTCGGCCGGGCAAACCAGGATCGCAAGAAGCTTCTCGTCGAGCACGTGCTCCAGGCTAGGCCAGGAGTCCGCGGCGACTAGCTGCGGCCGGGGATCGGGAAGATCGGGGTTTCCTGGATCATCGGGTTACCCGGGTTCCAGGGGATGCTGTTGATGCCGAGCACCACCGGCGGGCTGCCGCCCTGGCCACCCATCTGCTGTTGCACCTTGCGCTGGTGCGCGACGGTCTGGGTCAGCGCGTTGATCAGCGGCATCTGGTTGGGCCGCTTGTCCATGGCGTCCTGGATGGCGGCGAGATCACCGGGCTTGGGCCTGAAGCCCTGGGCCCGCAGCACCAACGAGTCGTTGAGCAGGTTGGCGATCTGACCGGCTCCGGCGCCGATGCTGTACTCCGAGGCGAGCTGGTCGAGAACGTCAGCGCTCGCGGTCGCCGTCCCGAAACCCAGGCTCAGCGACACGGCCACGCCGGCGCCGACGACACCGCCCGCGACGATCCGGCGCCACCGCGAACGCGGCGTCGGCTGGGCGTGGTTCGGCGATGCGGTCATCCAAATCCTCCAAGCAGTCACGGGGAGCCTAACAGCGCTGTCGTCACAGGGCACGGTTGTGTTACAGACCGTGGCTAGTGCGCGGCAGCCAATTCTTGACGAACCGCGCTGGTCAGCCGCTTGTACTGGCCGCTGTCTTGATCCAGGTACCACGTCTGGCGGCCGGCCTTGGGCAGTCCGGCGGCACGCAGCTCGCCCACATTGGGCCGGAACGTCGCCGACAACGGCAGGTCCGATACGACGTGCACGAGATCCGGCGGCAGGCCGACCGGCAGGCCGCTGACGGCTTCGGTGAGATCGGCTGCCGTCACCGTGGCGCCGGGCCGCAGCATCAGGGCCGTCACGGCGACCTGGTGACCGTCACCGACCCCGACGCCGTAGGTCACCGCGAGGTCGACGGCACCGATCATGCTGATGGCATCGGTGATCGGCTCCCCGAAGACCACTCCACGCGCCGTGCGGATCACCCCGGTGCGGCTTCCGACCAGCCAGAAATCTCCGTCGGCGTCGCGCCGGAACAACGACTCGGTCGACACCCAGGTGTCAGCGGGCGCGAAAACACCCCGCTTGACCGAAGCGCCCGGGTCGACCGGGCCGCGCGGCCGGGCCAGCAGCACACCGACCTGATCGGGACCTGCCACCTGCACGAAGCCACGTTCGTCTTCGAGAATCAGATCGAAGTCGGCGTCGTAGGCCGCCAGCTCGACCTGGCCGCCGCCGGGCAGCGGCCGGCCCTTGCTGCCGATCTTGGCACTGGACACATTCGCCAGGACGGCCTGACCGTCGGTGGTTGCGAAGAACTCGACGACCCGGGCCGGCGCGAAGGCCTCGGTGACCCGCTGCCACAACCCGGTCGGCATACCGGAGCCGATGAACAACCGGACCGGATGGTTGCCGTGCAGGGCGAAACCGGGCTGGTCCACCACCTCACGCAGCATGGCCCAGGTGTAGCTGACGACGGTGACGCCGTACTGGCGGAGTTCCTGGACGAACCGCTGCGGGTTCAGGCCGCGTGACAACGCGATCCGGGCGCCACCGACGACCGCGCCGCCGAGTGCGACGAGCAGCCCGGACTGGTGGTGCAGCGGAGTCAGGCAGTAGACGGTGTCGCCGCGGCCCAAGGTCGCCGTCGAGGCGGTGCCGAACGCCGACAGCGCCCAGCGGTAGTTGGTGATCTGTTTGGCGACCAGCTCGCCACCGATGGTGCTGAAAGCCACGAAGGCCAGGTCCCGGGCGAAGCCGGGATCCGGCCGGAACCAACCGGGCAGCTCGACGGCATCGGGATCGATCTGTTCCATGTCGACGACGCCGGCGTCGTCGGCCAGGTGCAGATCGCGGGATTCACCGCCGCCGAGCACCAGGACCTGCAGTGACAACTTGCGCGCCGCATCGAGATTCGACGGGTCGGTGACGATCTCGGAGACACCGCCCAGCCTGGCCGCCTCCGCCAGGTCGCCGTCGGGCGGCATCAGAACCGCGACCGCCCCCAGCCGCGACAGCGCCGCGATGGCGACCAGCGCGCTCGGTCGGGTCTCCATCAGCACGCCGACCTTGTCGCCTTGGCGGATGCCGACGCCGATGAAACCGCGCACGACGTTGTTGATGCGGCGATCCACCGCCTCATAGGTGTGCACCCGACCGTCGAACAGCAGGAATTCGCCGTTGGGCGCGCCACGTGCCTGCTCGGAGATGATGCGGCCCAGCGAGATACGGGTGTGGTCGTTGATCTGGCCGAGCCGGGTCAACCGTGGCAGTGTGCGCGCGGTCTCGACGATCAGGGTGCGCATCGACTTGTTGGCGCCGACGAGGGCGCCGGCGGCGCCGCGCGCCATCGCGATCGCCACCTCGGAGGCTTCCCCGACGCCGTGCACGACTCGGGAGGACAGCGCGACACCGCTGTCGGAGGGTTCCTCGGGTCCGTCGAGCATCGGGGCGATGGCGGGCGGCATGGATGCCTTGTCGGCCAGCCACAGCACCCACTGCGCCACCGTCGGCCAGGTGACGTCGGCGGCCTTGGAGCCGACCACCAGGCCGAAATGGCCGGCCCGGATCGTCGTCTCGTAGACGTCGGCGGCCGGCGCGGCCCGCCGTATCCCCCGTACCGATGCGGGCTGGCCGATGTCGTCGACCTCACCGACGAACGCCAGCACCGGGCAGGTGATGTCGGACAGCGTCACGAGTTGACCGTTGATGGCGAAACCACCCGACATCATGCGGTTGTGTGCGATGAACTGTTTGAGCAGTTCCGAGACCGCCGGACCGGACCACGCGATCCAGCCCTCGGAGTCCAGGAAGCGGCGCTGCTGCTCGCGGGGCAGCAGAGCTTCACGGTCGTGCAGCTGGCGGACGAAGTCGAACCGCGCCTTGGCGGTCTTGATCGGGTCGAGCATCTGGAACCCGGTCCTGGCCATCCAGCCCTGGATGTCGAGCCGGTTGAAGACGTGATCAGCCATGAAGTCGGCCGCGACCGCGCCGAGGTTGGGTGGGATACCCATCGGCAGCGCGGCCAGGGTGTCGACCGGCGACCCGAACGTCACGATGCTGGCGATGTCGCGGGACTGCCGGAACGCCGCGGCCTGGTAGGCGAACATGCCGCCCTGCGAGTAGCCCGCCAGGTGGACGTCGAGCCCGGTTTCCTTCTTGATGGTCGCGACCGCGTCGGACAGACCCACCACGTGATCGGTCAGGGTGCGGCGCATGCCGCCCTCGATCTTGTCGGGCTCACCGAAGTCGATGACCCAGGGATCGATACCGGCCTGGTGCAGGATCCCGACGGCGCCGTCCTCGCGGGTGACGTCCCACATGTTGGCCGACATCATCATCGGGTGCACCATCAGCACAGGCGGCCGGAGGGCGCCGGATGCGCGCCGCGCATCGGGTGGGAAGTACCGGCGCAACCGGTACATCGGTGTGCTCTCGACGGTCTGGTACGGCGAGGGCACAGTCTCGGTCTCGAGGCCGCCGAGCCGCAGGACCTCCAGCCCGTTCTGGGCCGTGGCCACCAACCGCTCGACCGGTCTGGTGATCGCCGAGAGCTTCAAGTCCACCCGCTACTCCCCTAGTGACGTCGCGTTTCGCACCCCCCGAACAGCCAGCACATCATGGCACACGGCCCGATTGCGTCCGGAGATTTCGATCACGCGCCACCGAACTTCGGCTACCGGTCCGCCGGCCACTAAGGTCGGCCGGATGGCACACCTGCTCGGGGCCGAGGCCCTGCATTTGGAGTATCCAACGCAGGTCGTGTTCGACGCGCTGACGCTGGGCGTCAACGACGGTGACCGAATCGGCATCGTGGGCCGCAACGGCGACGGCAAGTCGAGCCTGCTGGGTCTGCTGACCGGCCGGATCTCCCCGGACGCCGGCCGGGTGACCCGCCGGACCGGTCTGCGGGTCGGGGTCCTGGATCAGGCCGACACCCTCGACGACACCCACACCATCGGATGGGCGCTCGTCGGTGATGCCGCCGACCATGAGTGGGCCGGTGATCCGAAGGTCCGTGACGTCGTCGCCGGCCTGGTCTCCGACCTGGGCTGGCAGAGTCTGGTCGGCACGCTCTCGGGTGGGCAGCGCCGCCGGGTGCAGCTGGCGGCGCTGCTGATGGGTGACTGGGACGTCATCGTCCTGGACGAGCCGACCAACCACCTCGACGTCGAAGGCATCACCTGGCTGGCCGAGCACCTGCGGAAACGCTGGGCGCGTAATACCGGTGGACTGCTGGTGGTGACACACGACCGCTGGTTCCTCGACGAGGTCGCCACCACGACCTGGGAGGTGCACGACCGGATCGTCGAACCGTTCGACGGCGGATACGCGGCCTACATCCTGCAGCGGGTGGAGCGGGACCGTCAGGCGGCGACGGTGGAGGCCAAACGCCAGAACCTGATGAAGAAGGAACTGGCCTGGCTGCGGCGCGGGGCGCCAGCGCGGACGTCGAAGCCGAAATTCCGGATCGAGGCCGCCAACCAGCTGATCGAGGACGTACCGCCGCTGCGTAACCCGGTCGAGCTCGCCAAACTGGCGACCGCCCGGCTGGGTAAGGATGTCATCGATCTGCTCGATGTTTCGGTGGCCTTCGACGGTCGCGAAATCCTGCGGGATGTCGAGTGGCGCATCGCACCCGGCGAACGCACCGGCATTGTCGGCGCCAACGGCGCGGGTAAGTCGACCCTGCTGGGCCTAATCGCCGGGACCGTCACACCCACCAGCGGCCGGGTCAAGCGCGGCAAGACCGTGCAGCTGGCGATGCTCGACCAGCAGGCGGGCATCCTGGCCGATATCGAGGGCGACATGGTCCGCGAGGTCATCGGGCGACTGCCCACCGAGTTCCAGGTCGAGGGTCGCGATATGACCCCGACGCAGTTGTTGGAGCGGCTCGGGTTCGATCGCGACCACCTGTCGGCGCGCGTCGGTGAACTCTCCGGCGGCCAGCGCCGCCGGCTGCAGCTGATGCTCACGCTGCTTTCCGAGCCCAATGTGCTGGTGCTCGACGAACCCACCAACGATGTCGACACCGACATGCTGACCGCGACCGAGGATCTGCTGGACTCCTGGCCCGGCACGCTCATCGTGGTATCGCACGACCGGTACCTGCTGGAGCGCATCACCGACCAGCAGTACGCCATCCTCGACGGCGGGTTGCGGCATCTGCCCGGTGGCGTCGACGAGTATCTGCAGCTGACATCGGCCGCCGCAGCCCGGGACGTCCCGCAGCGGCAGACGACGGCACCGTCGGACGGTCTGTCCGGCGCCGAGCTGCGTGCGGTGGAGAAGGAGATCTCGGCGATCGACCGCCAGCTGAGCAAGGCCGCCGACCGCATCTCTGCCAAACACGACGAACTGGCGGCGTTCGACCAGTCCGATCATGTCGGGCTGGGTCGGCTGACGGCCGAACTGCGTCGACTCGAGGACGAGGTCGCCACGCTGGAGACCCGCTGGATGGAGTTGTCAGAACAGTTGGAGTAGCCCGGCGGTACCGTGGGTGCACTCGTGGATTGGGGGATCCATGCTCGAACTTCTCGACAAGGGCGAGGTCAGCACCGCCCATCCGGTACCGGTTCTGTTCGTACACGGCGGCTTTCATGCGGCCTGGTGCTGGGATGACCATTTTCTGGATTACTTCGCCGGTCAGGGCTTCCGGGCGACCGCAGTCAGCCTGCGCGCCCACGGTGGCAGTACCACCGAGCAGAGGCTCAGCGACTGCCGGATCGTCGACTACGTTGCCGATGTCCGGTCTGCGGTGGAACGTGTGGGCCAGCCGCCGATCCTGGTCGGGCATTCGATGGGCGGATTTGTCGTCCAACGTTTCTTGGGGACCACCGACGCACCGGCTGCGGTGCTGCTCGGATCGGTGCCGATTCGCGGTGCCCTGCGCACATCGATACGACTCATGCGGCGCCATCCGGTCCTGGTGGTCAAGAACTACGCGGGCGGTGGCTCGGCCGTGGACTTGGTGAGGGAGCCCCGGATGTGCCGCGAGCAGTTGTTCAGCCCTGGCACGCCGGATGACATCGTTCAAGCGTGCGCTGCTCGGGTGCAGGACGAAAGCATGCGGGCAGCCGGTTACGACATGGTTTTCGGCAAGAAACCCAAACCTGCGCAGGTGCGAACGCCGGTATTGGTGCTCGGGGCCGAACAGGACGGATTCGTACACCCCAACGATGTCCGCGCCACCGCACGCGGCTACCGCACGCGGGCCGAGTTCTTCCCTGGCATGGGCCACAACATGATGGTCGAGCCCGGCTGGCAGGCCGTCGCCGACCGCATCATCAGCTGGCTCGGCGACCGTCTGCTCTGACCCCATCGGCACTTCCTAGGATGTGAGGCATGCGGTACGTGCTGCGGCCCTTCAGCGTGTGGGTGCGGTACTTCCCGCAGCTGGCGGCCTGTTATCTGGCGGGGCTGCTGGCCCGCGAGGGCGCGATAGACCTGGCTGCCTGGGCCGGACACGACAACGTCTGGTGGGCTTCGGTGATCATGCCGCTCGCCGGTATGGCACGGCTGGGCTCCTATGTGGCGATGTTCCTGGTGCTGCGGCCGGCCTTCCCGGTCCTGGCGTCGCTGGGAAAACGACCTGCCCGCCGTATAGACCTCTTCTCGACGGTCATCGTGCCGTTCTTCGCGATCTACCTCGCCTGGCAGATGTTCCGCGAGGACTGGCTGGCATTCGAGACACGAGCGCTGCAGTACCGGCTCGACGAGACGCTCACCGCCGCCATCGCCGGTGCTCCCGCCACCGAACTGCACCCGGAGGCGCTGCCGGTGAGCGCGGCGACCTGGGTGCTGATCGGCGGGGCACTGGTTTTCCGCACGTTGTTGGCCAAACTGAAGGATCGGCTGCCCGGCTGGTTCATCGCGGTCCGGGTGTATGTCGATGCCCTGTGGGTTTTCCTGGTGCTGAGTTTCTCGGTCAACCAGGGTCTGACGATTTTGCTCAACCCGGCCGGCTGGATCGCCAACCGCCGAATCATCGTGTGGTTCAGCAGTACCCGCGAGGAGCTGTTCTCACATTTCCGGCCACTCGAGGTCGCCTGGGATGCGGTGATGTGGTCCTGGTCGACGGTGTTCGGCGGCGCCGCGGTGCCGCTGATCTGGCTTGCCGTCGCCGGCATCGTCTACGGCGTCACGCTCAACACCGGGTGGCGCGAGGTGGCCCGGCGCGTCGCAGGTGAGCGGGTCTTCACGACCGTGGAGCGGTCGGTGCCGGTGCAGAAACGCTGGCAGGGCCGGCTCAACCGGGTACCGAAAGCGCTGCGGGACAAGTCCCGCGAGCATGCGGTCGCGCAGTTGGGCAAGTTCCGCCCGATCGTCGATTCGGCGCGGGTGGTGCTGCACGGCGGCATCCTGGCGTTGGCGCTCTACGTGCTGGGCTATCTGGGTTTGGCGTGGCTGGATATGACGGGCAGTTTCTACCGTGCCCAGATCGGCGACGGGTATCTGCTGCGCGGCGTGGCCTGGGTCATCGGGCCGCATCCGTTGCCGTTCTGGCAGGGCTATCTCGACACCATCAGCGTGGTGTCGCACCTGCTGGTCGAGACGTTGCGGATCGCCTTGATCGCAAGCACTTTCGCCTACTGTGTGGAACACGCGGCCGAGCAGGCCGCCCCCGAGCAGCCCGTTACAACTCCAGCCGCAACCTGATCTGTCCATCCGGCGCCGTCACGTCGACGGCAGTCGGCACGGCATCGCCGGGCAGCAGAAAACTGAACTGCACCGGGCCGGCTTTGGTGCAGTTGTCGGTGGATCCTTCGGGTGGCACCATGCCGTAGCCGGAGTTCCATTCGGCATTCCACCGCCGCCGTCCGTCGGTGATGACCCCGGCGCAGGACTCACCCGGTACGGCGGCCCCGGACCGTTCGATGGTCACGATCTGCAGCACCGTGCCGTCGGGCAGCGGCTGCGGGCGCGGTGTCGGTGCCTTGTTCAGGTGCCGGACACCGTCGATACGCCAGGTGCGGCCATCGACCGTGCCGGTGGCACCCGCCGGGATCACGTGCTCGGGCACGACGGTGTGGTGATACTTCGTCCATTCCGGCAACAGGTCGGTGACCACGAAGACCGTCGCCGCGGCCGCCGCGACCACGGCCGCCAGCGCATTGCGCTGCCACAGTTTCTGCACGCGCGGCAAACGCATCACATCACCACCGTCGAGGGTGTCAGGACTATCGATGCGGGCCGGTCGGCGCCTGCCAGCGGAATATCGATCAGCAGCCGGGCGTCGAGCCTGCCGTCGCCGGTCCACATCCGCAGCACCACCGAACTGACGGAATTCAGTACCTCGGGCGCGACGTCGAACGTCCACTGCCGGTCTTGTGGGATGCCGGCCTGCAGCAGGCCGGCGCCGGCGATCAGGCGGTCGGTGGTGGCATAAGTATCACCGCCGACCAGCAGTTCGGCGTGCGGCAGCGCTGGTTCCCGCCCGGTCTGCAGGGTCGTGGTCACGACCACCCAGGTGCCGGTGGCCCCGACCTCCTTCGCGCTGGTTCGAGAAAGCAGCTTGGTGCTGATACCCGTCGCCGTCACCGTCGCGGTGAGATCCCCGCCGACCACTGCCGACCCGGCGGTTCCGTGCGTGTCGAACGGGGCATACACCTGGGTGTTGACCGGCAAGCTGTGCCACACCAGTGCGGCGGCGGCGATCGTGACGACAGTCGCGATCACCGAGGCGAGGGACCGGGCCTTCATGCCTTGGCTCGCGTGACCGGAATGCTGACGGTGGCGTAGTCGGTCAGGCTGTCCACCCAGGTGGTGCCGTAGGTGACCATGAGTTCACTGAACTTCTTCTTCCAGATCCGCACCGTGACCGAATCCCCCTCGGCGACGGCATCCGCGGGTACCGACCAGGCGTAGACCAGTTGTTCGGTCAGGCCGGGACCCAGTCGCGTCGCGCGGCGGCTGTCGGCCAACCGGTACACGCCGACGAACTTCTTGTCCGGCAGGCGCAGATCGATCTCGTTGTCCAGCGACGCAGGCACGTGGCCGTCGTTGCGCAGGGTGGTCACGACGGCCAGGTTGGTCCGTCCGGGAACCAGCGGCCAGATGGTTCGATAACCGGCCTTGAGCTCGTCGATCGTGCGGGCCCGCTCGACGGTGACGGTGAACTTGCCGTCGCTGAACGCTTCTCCGGTCTTGACCGGGGTGACCGTGGTGTCGACGGTGTCCAGCCCGCCGAACAGAGCTGTCGCGCCCAGGACGGCGATGACCACCAATTGCCACATCTGGCTGAACCCGAGGCCGGCGAACCAGGCGCGGAGCCGGCCGGTGAGCGTGACGGCGGGTTGCGGCGTCGCGGTGTCCGGCGTGCCCCCCGTCATGTGGCCGATCCTAGCGAGTCGACGAGGCGGTCGAGGTACGAGACCGCCGAGGAGCGAGCAAATCGGCCCCCGCGAGTCGACGAGGCGGTCTAGCGGCGCAGGTCGATCCGCAGCTGCTCGACGGTGTTGCGGACGATGCCGAGCTGGCGGGCGACCTGCACCGGCGCGGTTCCGCCGCGCGCGTCGCGGGCGTCGACCGAACCCTGCACGGTGAGCACCTCGCGCACGTCGGGTGTCAGCTCGGCGCTGATGGTGGCGAGTTCGTCGTCGGTGAGCTCGTCGAGACCGACACCGCGGCCCTCGGCGGTGCGCACCGCGGCCCCGGCCGCCTCATGAGCAACCCGGAACGGAATACCCTTGCGTACCAACCACTCCGCGATATCGGTGGCCAATGTGTAACCGGCAGGCGCCAGCTCGGCCATCCGTGCTTCGTTGAAGTCCAGTGTGGCCACCAGGCCTGCCATCGCCGGCAACAGCAGTTCGAGCTGGGCCACCGAATCGAACAGCGGCTCTTTGTCCTCCTGCAGGTCCCGGTTGTAGGCCAGCGGCTGGGCCTTGAGGGTCGCCAGCAGGCCGGTGAGATTGCCGATGAGCCGGCCCGATTTCCCGCGGGCCAGTTCGGCGATATCGGGATTCTTCTTCTGCGGCATGATCGAACTGCCCGTCGACCACGAATCGTGCAGCTTGACGTAGCCGAATTCCGTTGAGCTCCATAAGATGATGTCCTCGGCGAGCCGGGACAGGTCGACCGCGATCATCGCGAAGACGAAGGCGGCCTCGGCGGCGAAGTCACGCGAGGCGGTGGCATCCACCGAATTGTCGGCCGCGGCGGCAAAGCCCAGATCGGCGGCGATGGCGTCGGGATCCAGACCCAGCGAGGACCCGGCCAGCGCCCCGGAACCGTACGGCGAGATCGCCGCGCGGTCGTCGAAATCGACGATCCGGTCGACATCGCGCAGCAGCGGGTGCGCGTGGGCCAGCAGATGGTGCGCCAGCAGGATCGGCTGCGCCGACTGCAGGTGGGTCTTGCCGGGCATGATCGCCGTCGGATGCGCGGCGGCCTGGGTTGCCAGTGCGCCGACCACCTCGAGCGCACCGTCGGCGACCCGGCGCACCGCGTCGCGCAGCCACATCCGGAACAACGTGGCGACCTGGTCGTTGCGCGACCGTCCGGCGCGCAGGCGCCCGCCGAGGTCGGGGCCGACCCGGTCGATGAGGCCGCGCTCGAGCGCGCCGTGCACGTCCTCGTCGGTGGCGATGGGCCCGAAGCTGCCGTCGGCGACGTCGGCGCCGAGGCTGTCCAGTCCGGCCAGCAGTCCGTCGCGCTGGTCATCGGTGAGCAGTCCGGCGTTGTGCAGCACCCGCGCATGCGCTTTCGACGCGGTGACGTCGTAGGGCGCCAGCACCCAGTCGAAGTGCGTCGACTTGCTCAGTGCGGCGAGCGCGTCGGACGGGCCACCGGCGAACCGGCCACCCCACAACGCACCCTCGTTGGTGCTCACAACCCCAGGTCTCGCCGGGCGGCGATGCTCGACGACAATCCGTGCACGTGCACGAAGCCCTTGGCCGTGGACTGGTCGAAGGTGTCGCCCTCGTCGTAGGTGGCCAGGTTGAAGTCGTACAGCGATTCCGCGCTGCGCCGGCCGTTGACCGCGATGTGCCCACCGTGCAGCACCAGCCGGATCTCGCCGGTGACATGCTCCTGGGTCTTGGCGACGAAGGTCTCCAGCGCCGTCTTCAGCGGTGAGTACCACAGGCCGTCGTACACCAGCTCGCCCCAGCGCTGATCGGTGGTCCGCTTGAACCGGCCCAGCTCGCGTTCCAGGGTGACGTGCTCGAGCTCGGTGTGGGCGGTGATGAGCACCATTGCGCCGGGGGCTTCGTAGATCTCCCGGCTCTTGATACCGACGAGCCGGTCCTCGACCACGTCGAGACGGCCGACACCCTGGGCACCGGCACGCCGGTTGAGTTCGACGATCGCCTCCAGGACGGTGACGGGCCGGCCGTCGATGGACACCGGAACACCCTTCTCGAAGCCCACGATCACCTCGTCAGGGGTCTTCCAGTTGACCGTCGGGTCCTCGGTGTAGTCGTAGACATCCTTGGTGGGCGCGTTCCACAGGTGCTCGAGGAATCCGGTCTCCACCGCGCGGCCCCACACGTTCTGGTCGATCGAGAACGGTGAGCGCTTGGAGACGTTGATCGGGATGGCGTTCTCCTCGGCGAAGGCGATGGCCTTCTCCCGGGTCCATGCGTAATCGCGTACCGGTGCCAGCACCTGAAGATCCGGTGCCAGCGAGGCGAATCCGACCTCGAAGCGAACCTGGTCGTTGCCCTTGCCGGTGCAGCCGTGCGCGACGACGCCACCGTTGAACTCCCGCGCGGCGGCCACCAGGTGCTTGACGATCAGCGGCCGGCTGATCGCCGAGACCAGCGGGTAGCGGTCCATGTAGAGCGCATTGGACTGGATGGTCGGCAGGCAGTACTCGTCGGCGAATTCGTCGCGGGCGTCGACGACGACGGCCTCGACGGCACCGCAGTCCAGTGCACGCTGCCGGACGACCTCCATGTCCTCGCCACCCTGGCCGAGATCAATTGCGACAGCGACCACTTCGCGGCCGGTCTCCTTGCCGATCCAGCTGATGGCCACCGAGGTGTCCAGGCCGCCGGAATACGCCAGGATGACGCGATCGGACATGTACTGCTCTCCTTCTTTCGGGCTGCGAATGCGTTACTGCAGGTTCTCGAACGTGCTGGCCAGTTCGGCGCCGGTCATCGGCTCGCGCGCGACAACCAGAATGGTGTCATCACCGGCCACGGTGCCCACCACGTAGGGCAGCGAGGCCCGGTCGATCGCCGAGGCGAGGTAATGCGCGGCACCAGGCGGGGTGCGCAGCACCGCCAGGTTCCCGCTGGCGTCGGTGGACACCAGCAGATCGCCGAGCAGCCGTGACACCCGCTCGGTGCCGCCGGACACCCCGCGGACCGGGCTGCCGTCTTCGGGGACGACGTAGGCGCCGACGCCGCCGTCGGCACCGCGCAGTTTGACCGCGCCGAGCTCCTCCAGGTCACGCGACAGCGTGGCCTGGGTGGCGTCGATCCCCTCGGCGGCCAACAGTGCCGCCAGCTCGCTCTGGCTGTGCACGGGTTGCGCCGACAGCAGCGCGACGATGCGGGCCTGCCTTCCGGCGCGGGTGCCGGCCACCTCCGGGGCGGCCTTCGGCGACGACGTCATGGGCGCTGCTCCAGCAGCCAGACCAGCAGCGCCTTCTGCGCGTGCAGCCGGTTCTCGGCTTCGTCCCACACCGCGCTGTGCGGGCCGTCGATGACCTCGTCGGTGATCTCATGACCGCGGTGCGCCGGAAGGCAGTGCAGCACAACAGCTTCCGAATCGGCCTTGGCCAGCAGAGCGGCGTTGAGCTGGAACGGACGGAACGGGCGGACCCGATCGAGACCGTCGTTCTCCTGCCCCATCGATGTCCAGGTGTCGGTGACCAGCACGTCGGCGCCGGTTGCCGCGGCCACCGGATCGGAGACCACCGACACCGTGGCGCCGGTTTGTTCGGCGCGCTGCCGGGCGGCGGCGACGAACATCGGGTGCGGTTCGAAGCCGACCGGGGCGGCGATCGTCACGTTCACCCCGGCGGTGACGCCGCCGAGCATCAGGGAGTGCGCCATGTTGTTGGCGCCGTCGCCGAAGTAGCTCATTCGCAGACCCGCCAACGAGCCCTTGCTCTCGGCCAGGGTCTGCAGGTCGGCCAGGACCTGGCAGGGGTGGAACTCGTCGGACAGCGCGTTGACGATGGGCACCGAGGACCCGGACGCCATCGAGGTCAGGCGTTCCTGTGCGAAGGTGCGCCACACGATGGCATCGACGTAGCGGGACAACACCTTTCCGGTGTCTTCCAGCGTTTCCTCCCGGCCCAGCTGGGTGCTGCGGCCGTCGACGACGATGGCGTGGCCACCGAGCTGGGCGATACCCATCTCGAAGGAGAACCGGGTGCGGGTGGAGTTCTTCTCGAAGATGACCGCGACACCGCGCGGACCCTCTAGGGGCCGGCGGCTCTGCGGGTCCTTCTTCAGCTCAGCCGCCAGCGCCAGCACCTCGGCCTGCTCGGCCGGCGACAGGTCGTCGTCGCGCAGGAAATGCCGCAGGCCCGTCATGACGTGGCCTGTGCGGTGTCGAGCACGCCGGGCAGCGCGGTCACGAACGTGTCGATCTGGGCTTCGGTGATGATCAGCGGCGGAGCCAGCCGCACCAGGTCGGGTGCGGCGGCGTTGACCAGGAATCCGGCGTCGCGTGCCGCGGTCTCGACAGCCTTGGCCTTGGCCTCGGTGAGCACCACGCCCTGCAACAGGCCGCGGCCGCGAACCCGTTGCACCAGTGGATGGTTGAGCTCTTCGATGGCATGGCTGAGGTTCTTGCCGAGCACACCCGCGCGGCTCACCAGGTCGTCGGCGGCCAGGGTCCGCAGCACCGCCAGGGCGGCGGCGGTGCACACCGGGTTGCCTCCGAAGGTGCTGCCGTGCAGACCCGGTGTCATCAGGTCGGCCGCCGCACCGATGCCGATGCAGGCACCGATCGGCAGGCCGCCTCCGAGTCCCTTGGCCAGGGTGATGACGTCGGGCACGATGCCGTCGTGCTGATGGGCGTAGAACGTTCCGGTGCGGCCGATACCGGTCTGGACCTCGTCGAGGATCAGCAGCGCGCCGTGTCTGGTGGTGATCTCGCGCGCGGCCACCAGGTAATCCTCCGGTGGGACGACGACGCCGCCCTCCCCCATGATGGGTTCCAGGAAAACCGCGGCGGTCTCATCGGATACGGCGGCGGACAGTGCCTCGACATCGCCGTAGGGCACGTGGGTGACATCACCGGGCAGCGGTTCGAAGGGCTGCTGTTTGGACGGCTGGCCGGTCAGTGCCAGCGACCCCATGGTGCGACCGTGGAAGGCACCCTCGGCGGCGACCAATTTGGTGCGGCCGGTGAGCCGGCTGATCTTGAATGCGACCTCGTTGGCCTCGGTCCCGGAGTTGCAGAAGAACACCCTGGCCTGCGCATCGACACCGAGCTGGTCGACGAGTGCCTCGGCCAGGGCGATACCGGGCTCGGTGGCATACAGGTTCGACGTGTGACCCAGGGTGTTGAGCTGGGTGGTGACGGCCTCGATGACGGCGGGGTGGCGATGGCCGAGCAGGTTGACCGCGATGCCGCCGAGCAGGTCCAGATAGCTCTTGCCGTCGGCGTCGGTGACGACGGCGCCGTCGCCGGTGGCCAGGGCCAGCGGCGGGGTGCCGTAGTTGTTCATCATCACATGGGACCACCGCTGTTGCAGCGCTGCGGTTTTCACGTTGGTACTCATTTCGGGGGGACCACCTTGGTGCCGGTGCCTTCATCGGTGAACAGTTCGACAAGGACGCAGTGCGCTACGCGTCCGTCGATGACGTGTGCGCTGGGCACCCCGCCGGAGACCGCGCGCAGGCAGGCCTCGATCTTGGGCACCATGCCGGCTTCCAGCCGGGGTAGCACCTGGGTGAGGCTGTCGGTGTCGATCTCGGTGACCAGTGAATCGCGGTTGGGCCAGTCGGTGTAGAGACCTTCGACATCGGTGAGCATGAGCAGCTTTTCGGCGCCCAGCGCCTCGGCGACCGCCGCGGCCGCGGTGTCGGCGTTGATGTTGTGCACCACGCCGTCGACGTCGGGTGCGATGGTCGAGATCACCGGGATCCGGCCCGCGGCGATGAGATCCCGCACGGCGGCGCTGTTGACCGTCTGGACGTCGCCGACCAGGCCGATGTCGGTGTCGACCCCGTCGACCAGGACGCTGCGGCGTACCGCGGTCAGCAGTTGCGCGTCTTCACCTGTGATCCCGACGGCGTACGGACCGTGTGCGTTGATCAGGTTGACCAGCTCACGGCCGACCTGCCCGAACAGCACCATCCGGGCGACATCGAGCACCTCCGGGGTGGTGACCCGGAATCCGCCCTTGAAATCGCCTTCGATACCGAGCTTTTTGAGCATGGCGCTGATCTGCGGGCCACCGCCGTGCACCACCACCGGGTGGATACCGCAGTTGCGCAGGAACACCATGTCGTCGGCGAACGCGGTCTTGAGCGTCTCGTTGGTCATGGCGTTGCCGCCGTACTTGACCACCACGATCCGGCCGTGCAGGGCCTTGAGCCAGGGCAGCGCCTCGGCGAAGACCTCTGCCTTGGTGCGGGTCTGGATGGTCATGAGCTGTACGCCGAGTTCTCTTCGACGTAGGCGTGTGACAGGTCGGTGGTCCGCACCGACGCGCTGTGGGCACCCAGCCCGAGGTCGACGGTGACGTCGATATCGAGTCCGGACAGGTCGACATCCCGGGCGCCGGGTGCTCCCGCACCGTCGATGCACACCGGGGAACCGTTGAACGACACCGAGATCCGGTTCGGATCGAGTTCGACGTCGATGATGCCGACGGCGGCCAATACCCGGCCCCAGTTGGGGTCGGAGCCGAACAGAGCGGTTTTGACCAGGCTGTCTCGGGCGATGGCCCGGGCCGCAACCAGTGCGTCGGCCTCCGAACGGGCACCCGAGACGGTGATGGTGACGCGCTTGGTGACACCTTCGGCGTCGGCCTGCAGTTGGGCGCACAGATCGTCGCAGACCTTCAACACCGCGGCGTCGAGCTCGTCCTGGCTGGGCGCGATGGCGCTGGCACCCGAGGAGAGCAGCAGCACGGTGTCGTTGGTCGAGCAGCTGCCGTCGATGTCGAGCCGGTCGAAGGTGCGGGCGGCGGCGCGGCGCAGCGCCTGATCCAGTGCCGCCGCGTCGGCGACGGCATCGGTGGTGATGACGACCAGCATGGTGGCCAGCGACGGTGCCATCATGCCGGCACCCTTGGCCATCGCGCCGACGGTCCAGTTGTCATGGTGGTGCAGCGCAACCTGTTTGGGCACGGTGTCGGTGGTCATGATGGCCCGCGCTGCTTCCTCGCCGCCGGTCAGTCCACCCGCCATCTCGTGCACGATCTCGGTGACGCCTGCCAGCATCTTGTCCATCGGCAGCCGGTCGCCGATGAGGCCGGTGGAGCACACCGCGACCTCGATGGCGCCGGTCTCGGTGCCCCATGCCGACAGTGCGGCGGCGAGCGCCTCGGCGGTGGCGTGGGCGTCCTGGAATCCGCCCGGGCCGGTGCAGGCGTTGGCGCCACCGGAGTTCAGGATCACCGCGCGCAGCCGTCCGGTGGTCAGTACCTGCTTGGACCACAACACCGGCGCTGCCTTGACCTGGTTGCGGGTGAACACCCCTGCCGCGGTGTAGTCCGGGCCTTCGTTGAAGACCAGTGCGAGGTCGAGTGCGCCGGAGGCTTTGATACCCGCCGCGATTCCGGTGGCGCGGAATCCTGCCGGAGCGGTCACACCCTGGGTGCGCAGCAGCCGGTCGGATACGTCGGTCAGCTCGGTCACGGCGCCACCCCCACGGTTGTCAGTCCTTCGGTTTCGGTCCAGCCCAGGGCCAGGTTCATCGATTGCACGGCTGCACCGCCGGTGCCTTTGACCAGGTTGTCGATGGCGCACACCGCGACCAGCATGCCGGCGTCCCGGTCCACCGCGACGGCGAGCTGGGCGGCATTGCTGCCGATGACGGATCCGGTGCGCGGCAGCTGCCCCTCGGGCAGCAGGTACACGAACGGCTCTGTGTCATAAGCCTTTTCGTAAGCCACCCGAATCTCGGCGAGCGAGGCCTCGGTGCGGGCGGTGCAGGTGGCCAGGATGCCGCGCGATGTCGGGATCAGCACCGGGGTGAACGACACCGTGACGGGCCGATCGGTGACGGTACGCAATCCCTGCGCGATCTCGGGGGTGTGCCGGTGCGCACCGCCGATGTTGTAGGCGCGCGCCGATCCGATGACCTCCGAGCCCAGCAGGTCGACCTTGGCGGCGCGGCCGGCACCCGAGGTACCGCTGACCGCGACGACGGTCACGGCGGGTTCGACGAGGCCCGCGGCGACGGCGGGTAGCAGCGCCAGCAGCGCCGCTGTCGGATAGCAGCCGGGCACCGCGATGCGCTTGGTACCGGTCAGCGCCTCGCGCCCGCCGGGCAGTTCGGGCAGGCCGTAGGGCCAGCTGCCGGCATGCGCAGACCCGTAGAAGCGTTCCCAGGCGGCCGGGTCGGTGAGCCGGAAATCCGCTCCGCAGTCGATGACAAGGGTCTCGGGTCCGAGCTGTTCGGCGATCGCGCCGGAGTGTCCGTGCGGCAGTGCCAGGAAGACGACGTCATGGCCGCGCAGCACGTCGATCTCGGTGGGTTCCAGTACCCGCTGGGCCAGCGGCAGCAGGTGCGGGTGATGTTCGGCCAGGGTGGTGCCGGCGCTGGCGGCGGCGGTCAGGGCGCCGATGGACAGCCGCCCGTCCGCGTAGGCGGGGTGACCCAGCAGCAGCCGGAGGATCTCACCGCCGGCGTATCCACTCGCGCCCGCGAGTGCCACAGTCGTCATACCAGCATGCTTGCATAGTTATTCATTGCGCCGCAAATCAATTATCTCGGGTCGCCGCGGGATCAATCGCCGACGTCGGAAGGTCGCGAATCCGGGTCGGCGAGCAACAGCCACACCAGGGTCGCCAAGGCGATGGCGGCCGCCTGCACGCACAGCATGAAAGCGATGTATTGATGCAGCGTCGCGGGCAACCCACACGCCTCCCTGCTGGCCCGCACCAACATGGAGAACGCCAGCACCTCGGCGACACCGAGCAGGGCCACGGTGAAAACCGGCACCACCCGGGCGCCACCACCAACCGCGGTCCCGCGCCGCAGGAAACCCATCTCGATGCCCAGCGCGACCAGCAGCATCGGCAGTACCTGCACCATCTGCGCGAAGAAATCCCCGGAGACTTCGCCGGCGCAGTGACCGCTGGAGTTGATCACCGGGAACCACAACGCCGACGCGATCTGGACGATCAGCGTGCCGACCGCCAACGGCAGAATCCAGCTGTTGGTGCGCCACTGGCGGTCCCGGTGGCCGGTCGGGCCGGAGTCGACGGCAGCCAGCAGCAGCAGGCTCATGGCAACGGTGTAGACCACCGCGCCCACCAGATCGGCCAGCACCCCGGACCCGAACCCGGCCATCACCAGCTCGACGGCGAGCACCAGGACGGCGCCGACGGGCCACCAGCTCTTCAACAACAGCGCCACGAACTGCCGCCCCGGCACGCTGCCGCTCACCGATGTCCGGGCCAGGACGCGCCATTTCAGCAGGGCCGCGGCCAGCACCAGTGCGGAGTTGACAACGACCAGGATCCAGCGCGGATACCCGGTGCTGTGACCGGCCCCGGCGAAGCTGAATCGCACGATGTCATCGGCGTAGGTCAGACCGAAAACCAGAACGAAGACCACGAATACCGCGACGCGGTCCGCGGCGGCTTCGGCCCGGCCTGCCACCATGGCGGTTATCCCCTACGGCTCACGCGCGCTGCACCGCACCGATGCGCTGCGCGGCCGCCGCCACCGCGGCATCGCGGGCGGCACTGGCCTCATCCTCGGTCAAGGTCCGGTCTGCCGCCCGGAAACGCAGCGCGAACGTCAGCGATTTGCGGTTCTCGCCGATCTGCGGGCCGGTGTAGACGTCGAAAAGCCGGACATCCTCCAGCAGCTCCCCCGCACCCGCGCGGACGGCTTCGACAACGGCGGCGGCGGCGACATCGGCGTCCACGATCAGGCTGATGTCCTGGAACACCGCCGGGAACGGCGACACCCGCGGCGCGGGCAGCGTCTCGGTCACCGGAATCGCGTCGAGGTTGAGTTCGACGGCGCAGGTTCCCTTCGTCAACCCGGCTCGCTCCACCACGGCGGGGTGCAGCTGCCCGGCGTAGCCGACGGTTCTCTGCCCCACCAGCACCTCGGCACAGCGTCCGGGATGCCACGGCAGCCGTTGCGCGGCACGCAGGGTGACCTCGACACCGCAGGCACGCGCGATGGTCCGCACCGCCTCGAAGGCGTCGGCGGCCTCGACGGCCCGGCCGGCCCCCCACGGACCGCGCGGCTCGCGCAGCCCGGCCAGCACCGCGCCGACATGCTGGGGCTGATACGGCAGTGACGCGTCGAGCTCGGCGATCTCGGCCTCGGTCGGCCTGCGTTCGGTGGTGATGCGCTGTACCGCCCCGGTGCGTTCGGTCGGCTGCACCACCTGGGCGATGGCGAACAGCGCGACATCGACGGTGCCGCGGGAAACGTTGCGGGTCAACGCTTCCAGCAGACCGGGCAGCAGTGTGGTGGCCAGGTGCGGACGATCGGCTTCCAGCGGATTGAGCACCGTGGCGGTCTTGCGACGCTCATCGTCGTCGGGCAACCCCCAGGTGTCGAAGACGCCCGCGGGCAGGAACGGTGTCGGCAGGATCTCGACATAACCGGACAGCGCCAATGACTTGCCGACGGCACGACGGCGCAGCTGTACCGCAGTCAGCCCGCGGCCGGCCGGTGCGGCGGGCAGCACCGACGGGATGACGTCGAGTCCCTCCAGCCGCAGCACCTCCTCCACCAGGTCGGCGGGCTGCACCAGGTCGGGCCGCCAACTCGGCGGGGTCACCACCAGCACACCCGGGTCGGCGGCATCGGCATCGACCCGGGCACCGATCTGGGTCAGACGTTTCGCGGTGGTGCCTTCGGCGTAGTCCACCCCCGCAGTGCGATCGGGCAGATCGGCGGGTATCGGCACCGCGGGCCGCGACCAGTCCGTCACCGGCGGGTCGCCCCGCCAGTCGGTCAGCGTCGGTTCGGCGACACCGCCGGCGATCTCGGCGAGCAGCGTCGCGCAGCGGTCCACCGCGGCCACCGCGATGGCCGGGTCGACGGACCGCTCGTAACGCCGGCCCGCCTCGCTGACCAGATGCAGCCGACGCTGGGTCCGCGATACCGCCGCCGGATCCCAGACCGCGGCCTCCAGCAGCACATCGGTCGATTCGTCGTCGATCTCGGTGCTGCCGGCACCCATCACACCGCCGATCGCGGCGGTCTCGACATCGTCGACGATCAGCACGTCACCGGGATCGAGTTTGCGGGTGACATCGTCGAGTGTCCGCACGGTCTCGCCGGGCCGGGCGAAACGGACGACGAAACCGCCGTTGATGCGGGACCGGTCGTGGGCGTGCATCGGTTGTCCGAGCTCGAGCATGACGTAGTTGGTGACATCGACGGCCGGTGAGATGGGCCGGATACCGGACAGCAGCAGCCGTCGGCGCAGCCACCACGGTGACACCGCGTGCGGGTCGATACCGCTGACCGGGCGCAACGCGAAACGGCTGACCCCGGTTCCCGGTTCGATGGTCAGCGGCCAGGCCGGCCCGTCGGCGGGCAGCGGCGCGATATCGGCGGGATCGACGAAGTCCAGGTCGTAGGCGCAGGCGATCTCGCGGGCCAGTCCACGCACCGACATGCAGTAGCCGCGGTCGGGGGTCACCGCCAGGTCGAACACCACATCGTCCAGACCCAGCACGTCGATGCCGGAATCGCCCGGCTGCGCGGTGCCGTCGGGCAGCACCAGGATGCCGGATTGGTCAGCGCCCAAACCGAGTTCGGCCGCCGAGCAGATCATGCCGTCGGACGTCCGGCCGTAGGTCTTGCGGGTGGCGATGTGGAAATCGCCGGGCAGCGTGGTACCGGGCAGCGCGACGACCACCAGATCGCCGACTGCGAAGTTCGTTGCGCCACAGACGATATCGCGGGGCTCGGACTCCCCCACGTCGACCTTGCACGCCCTGATGGGCTTCTTGAACTCGGTGAGTTCCTCGATGTCGGCGACGCGCCCGACGGTCAGCGGCCCGGTGACCGGACCCAGCGTGATGATCTCCTCGACCTCGTGGCCGATCCGGATGAAGGCCTCTTCGAGCTCGGCCGGTGTGACATCCCAGCCGGGGGCACCGGCCGACACCACGTCACGAAGCCAGCTGTACGGAACGCGCATCAGGCACCCACTCCGAACGGCAGCGAGAACCGCACGTCACCTTCGACCATGTCGCGCATGTCGGGGATCCCGTTGCGGAACTGCAAGGTGCGCTCCAATCCCATTCCGAAGGCGAAACCGGAGTACTCCGTCGGGTCGATTCCCGCGGCCCGCAACACATTCGGGTTGACCATGCCGCAACCACCCCATTCCACCCAGCCCGGGCCGCCCTTCTTGTTCTCGAACCACACGTCGACTTCCGCCGACGGCTCGGTGAACGGGAAGAAGTGCGGCCGGATCCGGGTGCGCGCCGCCGGGCCGAACTCCGAACGCGCGAAAGCGTCCAGCGTGCCCTTCAGATGCGCCATCGTCAGGCCACGATCGACCGCCAGCCCCTCGACCTGGTGGAACACCGGGGTGTGGGTGGAGTCGAGTTCGTCGGTGCGGAATGTCCGGCCGATCGAGATGATGTAGACCGGCAGCTCCCGGGCCAGCAGGGTACGGACCTGCACCGGTGAGGTGTGGGTGCGCAGCAGCTGACGAGACCCCTCGGGCGCCACGTGGAAAGTGTCCTGCTCGCTGCGCGCCGGATGGTCCGGCGGGAAGTTCAGTGCGTCGAAGTTGAACTGTTCGGTCTCGACCTCGGGGCCTTCGGCCAGCTCCCAGCCCATCGCCACGAAAGTGTCGGCGATGTGCTCGCTCAGGATCGTGATGGGGTGACGGGCCCCGGTCGGCTGCCGCGTCGACGGCAGCGTCACGTCGATGCGCTCGGCCACCAACACTGCGGCGTCACGTTCGGCGCGCAACACGGCCAGTCGGTCGTCGAACAACCGCTGTGCGGCACTACGGGCGGTGTTGACGCGCTTGCCGGCGTCGGCGCGCTCGGCCTTGGGCAGCGTCGCCAGCGCCTGGCGGGCCAGCGCCAGCGGCGCGCGGTCGCCGAGGTGCTCGGTCTTGGCGCGGGCCAGGTCGTCGAGGTCGACGGCGTGGTCGAAGGCATGCCGGGCCGCCTCGACCGCAGCGGTCAAAGTCCCTTCTGCCAGGTCAACCTGTTCGTCAGCCACGCGGCAGCGCCTCCTCGAAGTGTTGCGACACCCCTGTGACGCAAGTGCCGATCATAGGGGAAGCGCTCTGACCGGCCTCGCGCGCGTTGACCGGCGTTTGGGGGGCGACCGGTGGCACCGCACGATAACCTCGCGCGGTGCCCAGGGCCCTGATCGTCGCCGCCGTCGGCGCCACCGCCGCCGTGCTGACACTGCTGGCCGTGACAGTCAGCGCGGCGTGGTGGCCGGCCGCGGTCCCCGCGGTGCTGCTCGCCGTCCTCGGTACGTGGGATGTGCTGCAGACCCGGCACTCCATCCTGCGGTCCTTTCCCATCCTCGGGCACTTCCGATTCCTGATGGAGCTGCTGCGCCCGGAGATCCAGCAGTACTTCATCGAATCCAATACCGACGGCACCCCGTTCGACCGTGAGACCCGCGACATGGTCTACGAACGGGCCAAGGGCACCAAGAGCGACGAACCGTTCGGCACCGAACGCGATGTGAACGCACTGGGCTATGAGTTCCTGCGGCATTCGTTGCGGGCCAAGTTCGCCCCCGACATCGCACCGCGGGTCCGGCTCGGCGGTCCGGACTGCACACAGCCCTACGACATCGCGCTGCTCAATGTCTCGGCGATGAGTTTCGGTGCGCTGTCGGCCAACGCGATCCTGGCGCTCAACGGCGGAGCAGCCCGCGGCGGATTCGCCCACGACACCGGCGAAGGCGGTATCAGCCCCTATCACCTGCGTCCCGGTGGCGACCTGATCTGGGAGATCGGTTCGGGTTACTTCGGCTGCCGCGACGCCGACGGCAACTTCGACCCCGTCGCGTTCACCGAGAAGGCGCACCTGCCGACCGTCAAGGCGATCTCGATCAAACTGTCCCAGGGCGCCAAGCCGGGACTCGGCGGTGTGTTGCCCGGCCCGAAGGTCAGCCCGGAGATCGCGGCGACGCGCGGTGTCCCGGTGGGCCGCACCGTGGTCTCACCACCGGCGCACAGCGCGTTCACCACGCCCAAGGAGTTCATGGCGTTCATCGCGACGTTGCGGCAGTTGTCCGGCGGCAAGCCGGTCGGCTTCAAGTTGTGCATCGGCGCGCGCACCGAATTCCTGTCGATCTGCAAGGGCATGCTGGCCACCGGCATCACCCCGGATTTCATCATCGTCGACGGCTCCGAGGGCGGAACCGGCGCGGCCCCACAGGAATTCGAGGATCACGTCGGGATGCCGCTGACCGAGGGCCTGATGCTGGTGCGCAACGCACTGGTCGGGGCCGGCCTGCGGGAACGGATCCGGATCGGCGCGTCGGGCAAGGTCGCAAGCGGTGTCGATATCGTCAGCCGCATCATCCAGGGCGCCGATTTCACCATGTCGGCACGCGCGATGATGTTCGCCGTCGGCTGCATCCAGGCGCAGAAGTGCAACACCAACCGCTGCCCCACCGGGGTGGCGACCCAGGATCCCGGTCTCACCCGGTCGCTGCACGTGCCGGACAAGACGCAGCGGGTGGTGAATTTCCAGCGTGCGACGGTGGCCAGCGCGGCGCAGATCGTGGCGTCGATGGGTCTGGACAGCTTTGCCGACCTGGACCCGGCGATGCTCAACCGGCGAATCGAGGGTCAGCGCACCCGGACCTACGCCGAACTCTACGAATGGCTGATGCCCGGCGAACTGCTCGAGGAGCCGGTTCCGCAGTCCTGGCGCTCGGACTGGATCGAGGCCAGCGCCGACGAGTTCCGGTAGCGGCTCAGGTGTCGTCGGGGTGCTCTGCCCCGGCGGCCCGGATGCTGAGGCGGTACATGGTCATATCGGCCGGCACCCCGCTGGGTTTACTGGCGAACACCTGCCTGCGCACCTTCTTGGCGGTGACACCGAGTTCGGCCAGCCGCGGCTGCGGCACCCGTTCCAGGGTGGGGCCGGAGATGATGATGCCGCCGCGGGTGGCGCGGTCCATCACCCGCGCGGCGATGTTGACGTCGACGCCGAGCCAGTCCGAACCGATACGCTGCGGCCGCCCGGTGTGGATGCCGAACCGCATACGCGGTGAATGACCGGCCACCTCGACATCGCCGATGGCCCGGCTGGCTGCCACCGCCGCCGAGATCGCGATATCGGGGGTGTGGAAGACCGCCATCAGGCCGTCGCCCATGCGTTTGACGATGTGGCCACCGCGGTCGAGCATCGGCGGCTCCACCGCCGCGGCCACCCGGCGCAGCAGTTTGAGTGCGGCGTCGTCGCCGGCCTCCAGTGACCACGACGAGAACCCCACCAGGTCGGTGAACACTATGGTCGCCTCGGCGTTGGCAGGCCTGCCGGCCAGCCGTTCGGTGAGCGCCTGCCACACCTGCAGGCCGGCCAGGCTGACCTCACGGGAGACGGCGTCGCGGTCGCCGAGCAACCGGTCGGCGGCGCGGGCGGCAGCTCGCGGGCCACCCTCACCCGTCGTCGACAGCGGATCACCGAACTCCGGGTCACCGGGCAGCATGCGGCGGGCCCGACGCAGGAACGCGATGACCCCGGGATCGCGGTTGACCTCGGTTATCCGGCCCGGTAAACCGGCCGGACGGCGCGGCACCGGCCCGGTGACCGCCCCGTGTGCCCGCTCCTCGATCGCTGCTTTCTCGGAGCTGTCGGGGTCCACCCCGTCAGGGTAGGGGCCCTGGAGTGAGGCGGGCAATCAGGCCGCACCGGGCGTCGTGCACGGCATCCGGATATCGGCTGGTCACGGCGCTACCGCGGCGCGGCGGCGGTGCGGTAACGGCAGGGCGTGGCGGATCCGGATTTCGTAGACAACATTTGTTGTCATCACTATCGTTAGCTACCCCGGCAGGGATCAGGAGGCGCCATGAGCACTTCGCCGACGACGACGTCACGAACCCGCTCGCATCGGATCCGAGTTCGCAGCGCGGTGCCCGAACCCGAACCGCTCGGCCCGGACTCGTTGACCTGGAAGTATTTCGGCGACCTGCGCACCGGGATGCTCGGCGTGTGGATCGGCGCGATCCAGAACATGTACCCGCAGCTGGGTGCCGGCGTCGAGGACCATTCGATCCTGCTGCGTGAACCGCTGCAGCGGGTTGCCCGGTCGGTGTACCCGATCATGGGAGTGGTCTACGACGGCGACCGGGCGGCACAGACCGGCGCACAGATCAAGGGTTTCCACAACACCATCAAGGGCACCGACGCGCAGGGCCGGCGCTATCACGCGTTGGATCCGGAGACGTTCTACTGGGCGCACGCGACGTTCTTCATGCTCATCATCAAGACCGCCGAGTATTTCTGCGGGGGGCTGACCGAGGCCGAGAAACGCCAACTGTTCGACGAGCATGTGCAGTGGTACCGGATGTACGGCATGAGCATGCGGCCGGTGCCAGAAACCTGGGAGGATTTTCAGCTCTACTGGGATCGCAAGTGCGCCGACGAGCTGGAGATCAACAAGGCCACCCTGGACATCTTCACCATCCGGATCCCCAAGCCCAGGTTCGTGCTGATGCCAACGGTGTTGTGGGATCAGATGTTTCGCCCGATGGTGGCCGGCCAACGGTGGATCGCGGCCGGGTTGTTCGACGCCACCCTGCGGGAGAAGGCCGGTATGCGCTGGACCCCTGGCGACGAGGTGGCGCTGCGGTTGTTCGGCAAGGCCGTCGAGATGGCGTTCTGGGCGGTGCCCGACGAGATCCGGTTGCATCCGCGCGCGCTGTCGGCCTACCGCCGGGCGTCGGGCCAGGAACCCGCCGACGCCCCACTGGTCGAGGCACCGTTCTTCACCGACGCCCCACGCGACCGCAGGGGTATGCCGATGCATTACGCCCCGCGGCGCAAAGCGCCCGTCCCGCCGCTGCCGCGCGCCCTGGTCGAGCGCGCCGGAACCCTGGTGCACACCACCTTCTCGCTGGCGGGTCTGCGGCCGGCGCGGGGGCGCCGACCCGCCGCCTGACACCCGTCAATTACCGTTGGCTCCCACAGCCTCTTCACTACCGAATCGAGAATCATGATCGAGTGGTCCGATGTCGACCTCGCCGTGCGCGATGCCGTCCGTCAGTTCATCGACAAGGAGATCCGACCGCACCTCGACGAGCTGGAAAGCGGCGATATGGAGCCGTATCCGATAGTCCGGAAACTGTTCTCCGCCTTCGGCCTCGACGTCATGGCCCGCGAATCGCTGGAGAAGCGGCTGGCCCGGATGCGTGACGGATCCGAGAAGTCCAAGGGCTCCTCGGGCGGCGGGATGTTCGGCGACGGCTCCTCGGGCGGTATGGGCTTCATGGTGATCAGCGAGCTGTGCCGCGTCTCGATGGGCATCGTCACCGGTATGGGTGTGAGCCTCGGGCTGACGGTGCCCACCATCCAGAGCCGCGGCACCCTGGCTCAGCAGGAGCGCTGGCTGCCGGGCCTGGTGACCTACGAGAAGATCGGCGCCTGGGCCATCACCGAACCGGACTCCGGCTCGGACGCTTTCGGCGGCATGAAGTCCTATGTGGTGCGCGACGGCGACGATTACATCCTCAACGGTCAGAAGACCTTTATCACCAACGGTCCGGACGCCGATGTCGTCGTCGTCTACGCCAAGCTCACCGAGGACGGGGCGGGTGACGTCGATCCGCGCGATCGCAAGGTGCTGACTTTCGTCCTCGACCGCGGCATGGAGGGGTTCGAGCAGTCGAAGCCGTTCCGCAAGATGGGAATTCACTCGTCCCGCACCGGCGAGTTGTTCTTCTCCAACGTCCGGTTGGGCCGGGACCGGCTGCTGGGCGAGACCGAGGACAACAGCGCGGGCGACGGCCGCGACAGCGCCCGCTCGAGTTTCGCCACCGAACGCATCGGGGTGGCGGCCATGGCGCTCGGCGTCATCGAGGAGTGCCTCAAGCTCAGCGTCGATTACGCCAGGTCCCGCACGCTGTGGGGCAAGGAGATCGGGCAGTTCCAGTTGATCCAGCTCAAGCTGGCCAACATGGAGGTGGCGCGGATGAACGTGCGCAACATGCTGTTCCGCGTCATCGAGGCCGGACAGACCGGCACACCGATATCGCTGGCCGAGGCCTCGGCGATCAAGTACTACTGTTCGCAGGCCGCGACCGATGTGGCGATGGAGGCCATCCAGCTCTTCGGCGGCAACGGCTATATGACCGAATACCGCGTCGAACAGCTGGCCCGTGACGCCAAATCGCTGATGATCTACGCCGGCAGCAACGAGGTGCAGATCACCCACGTGGCCAAGGGCCTCCTTGCCGGCTAGCGAGCGCACGGGTTTGTACGCGTAGCGCGGCGTGTCGTTGTACAGACACGCGCGCTCGCGGGGGTTTAACGGTGGGCGCGGGCGCTCTGGTAGAGGCAGATGGCCGCGGCGGCAGCCACATTGAGGCTCTCGGCGGCGCCGGGCATCTCGATGGTGACCCGCTGATCGGCGTGGGCGGCCACCTCGGCGGACAAGCCCTGGGCTTCCGGCCCGAAGACCCATGCCGTCGGCCCGGACAGGTCGGCGTCGTCAAGGGTGACCTCACCGTCGACGGTGGTGGCCAGCACTCGCAGACCGGCCTCGCGCAGCACCGAGATGGCGGCCAGCTCATCGGGTTCGACGACGACGGGTAACGCGAAGATGCTGCCGGTGGAGGCCCGCAGGCATTTGCCGTTGAAGGGATCGACACTGTGCCCGGCAAGCACCACGGCATCGGCGCCCATGGCGTGCGCGATGCGGATCAGGGTGCCGGCATTGCCAGGCTCGGAAATGCCGACCGCGACGGCGATCAGCCGTGGTGCGCCGGCCAGCAGCGCGGCGAAATCCACCACGGGCTGCTCGCATACCGCGATGAGCCCGGTGGGGGTGACGGTCTCCGACAACGCCTTGGCGGCGCGCTCGGTGACGATGTGCACCGGCGCCCCCGACCCCGCGTACAGCGGGCGGTAGCGCTCGGCGGCGTCCTCGGTGGCGAAGATCTCGACCGCCAGGCCACGCGTGGTGGCCGCCTCGACCAGGTTGGGCCCTTCCGCGAGGAAGCGCCCGGCACGTTTTCGGCCCACGTGGCGCAGCAGCTTTGCCGCTGTGACCACGCGGGCCGAACGTTCGGTCAGTGCCGTATCAGCGGCCAGACTCAGGCAGCCTCGTCTGACGGCGCGTTGACATCGGCCGGCAGTGCGGCCTTGGCGACCTCGACCAGTGCGGCGAACGCCGCGGCATCGCTGATGGCGATCTCGGCGAGGTTCTTGCGGTCGACCTCGACACCGGCGGCCTTGAGGCCCTGGATCAGCCGGTTGTAGGTGATGTCGTTGGCGCGGGCGGCGGCGTTGATCCGGGAGATCCACAGCTTGCGGAACTCACCCTTGCGGGCACGGCGATCCCGGTAGGCGTAGGTCAGCGAGTGCAGCTGCTGCTCTTTGGCCTTGCGGTAGAGCCGCGAGCGCTGCCCGCGGTAGCCCTTGGAAGCCTTGAGTACTGTGCGGCGCTTCTTCTGGGCATTGAGTGCGCGCTTGACGCGTGCCATGAGAGTCCTTCGGTTTGTGTCTGAGTAGGGAGTGACGCTTGAGGAGGGCTGAGATCAGCCGTTCAGCATCGCGTTGACGCGCTTGGTGTCATTGGCGGCCACCACGGTGCGGCCGTCGAGGCGGCGGGTGCGCTTGGTGGGCTTGTGCTCGAGAAGGTGCCGGCGGCCGGCCTTCTGGCGCACGATCTTGCCTGTTCCGGTCTTACGGAAACGCTTGGACGCTCCGCTGTGGGTCTTGGCCTTCGGCATGATTCCTCAGTTCTGCTGGGTGGTGTCTGGGTTGTCTTCGGTCGGCGCTTCGGCGGCCGGAGCAGCGGCGCCTGGGCGTTGAGCCGGGGTGTCGGCATCGTGCGCGGCCTTGGCGCGAGTCTTCGCGCCGCGGTGCGGCGCCAGCACCATCGTCATATTGCGGCCGTCCTGCTTGGCGGACGTCTCGACGAAGCCGTAATCGGCGACGTCGGCGCCCAGCCGCTGCAACAGTCGGTAGCCCAGTTCGGGGCGGGACTGTTCGCGGCCGCGGAACATGATGGTCACCTTGACCTTGGACCCCGCTTCGAGGAAGCGGACGACGTGACCCTTTTTGGTCTGGTAGTCGTGGTCGTCGATCTTGGGACGCAGCTTCTGTTCCTTGACAACGGTCTGCTGCTGGTTCTTGCGAGACTCGCGCTCCTTGAGAGCCGTCTCGTACTTGTACTTGCCGTAGTCCATGATCTTGCAGACCGGTGGCCTGGCGTTGGGAGCTACTTCGACAAGGTCGAGATCGGCATCCGCGGCGACGCGGAGTGCATCTTCGATGCGCACGATGCCTACCTGTTCCCCGCCGGGGCCGATCAATCGGACTTCAGGTACGCGAATGCGCTCGTTGACGCGGGTCTCAGTGCTGATGGGGCCTCCCTGGTTGTTCCTGGAGGAGCCTCACACCATCAGCATTCTGTTCTCACAAACAGAAAAGCCCTGCATAAAGCAGGGCCCAATTGCCGACCGGTCGCGGTGTCAACCGCCCGTGACGGATAACCGAACACGGAACTGGCACCTCTCGGTGCCGGTGACCGGACCGCTGGACCCGTAGGGTCAGCGGTGGGAGTGGGACTCCACTTGCTGTCCTGGCGTTCGCCAGGACGGTCGCGCATGGAAGTCTAGCAGGCATGACCGATGATCCGACAATCGCGCAGGACCCGTCCCAGACCCCGGTGCGCGAGCTCGCCGACATCCCTGCGGTCGAGGTGATAACCCGCTCGGTGGTGATGCTGATGAGTGCCGCTGCCGAGAAGCTGGGCCTCGGTAACGAGGATACGGCCGATCCGGACTCCGGCCCGGCGCCCGATCTGGATGAGGCCCGCCGCCTGATCACCGCGCTCGCCGGTCTGGTGACGGCATCCGTGGAGTATCTGGGGCCGCACGCAGGACCGGTGCGCGACGGGCTCAAGAGCCTGCAGCTGGCGTTCCGGGAGGCCAGCTATGCACCGGACGAGCCCGGCCACGGGCCGGGTGAGAAGTACACCGGCCCGGTCTGGTAGCCCGTCCCAGCAGGGGCGACACGGCGCTTCTCACACCCAATCGGCATCCGGACCGCATATCCTCGCGGCCTATGACCCTCTCGGATCGTCAGGTGGCCCGGCCCGTGTCCCGGTACCGCTGGGTGCCCGCCGCCGCCGGATGGACGATCGGCGTCATCGCGACGCTGTCGCTGGTCGCCAGCGTGTCGCCGCTGGTGCGCAGTGCCATCCGGATTCCGCGCGAGTTCGTCAACGACTTCATCTTCAACTTCCCGGACACCAGCTTCGCGTGGGCTTTCGTGCTGGCCCTGCTCGCCGCGGCGCTGGCCGCCCGCAAGCGCATCGCCTGGTGGATCCTGCTGCTCTACATGGTGGCGGCGAGTCTGCTGAACATCCTCGATCTGCTCGCCGGCCCCGAGTCGGCGGGTGAGGAATTCGGCGAGATCATCGGGTTGGGCTTCCACCTGGTCGCGGTCGGCTGCCTGATCCTGGCCCGCAGCCAGTTCTGGGCCAAGGTGCGCCGCGGCGCGCTCTTCAAGGCCGCCGCGGTCCTGATAGCCGCCATGGCGATCGGCACGCTGATCGGCTGGGCGCTGCTGGAACTGTTCCCCGGGTCGCTGGCCCGCAGCGACCGTTTCCTCTATGCCCTCAACCGGGTCAGCGCCTTCGCCGGCGCCGATTCGAACTCGTTCAGCGGACACCCGCATGTTTTCGTCAACGCACTGCTGGGCCTGTTCGGCGCGTTGGCGCTGATGGTCGCGGCGATAGTGCTGTTCCAGTCGCAGCGCGCCGACAATGCCCTGACCGGCGAGGACGAATCGGCGATCCGCGGGCTGCTGGAGCTCTACGGCAAGAACGACTCACTGGGCTACTTCGCCACCCGCCGCGACAAGTCGGTGGTGTTCGCACCCGACGGGCGCGCCGCGGTGACCTATCGCGTCGAGGTCGGGGTCTGCCTGGCCAGCGGCGACCCGATCGGCGATCCGCACGCCTGGCAGCCCGCCATCACCGCGTGGCTGCAGTTGTGCACGGAGTACGGATGGGCCCCCGGCGTGATGGGTGCCAGCACCGCGGGTGCGCACGCTTACCGCGAGGCCGGACTCAACGCCATCGAACTCGGCGACGAGGCGATCCTGCACCCCGACACCTTCAAACTGTCCGGGCCCGAGATGAAACCGGTGCGGCAGGCGGTGACGCGGGCCATGCGGGCCGGGTTGACGGTCCGCATCCGGCGCCACCACGAGATCAGTCCCGAGGAGATGGCTCTGGTCATCGAGCGCGCCGACAGTTGGCGCGATACCGAGACCGAGCGTGGGTTCTCGATGGCGCTCGGGCGTCTCGGCGATCCCGCCGACGCGGACTGTCTGCTGGTCGAGGCCGTCCGGCCGGGCGCGGGGACCGACGGAGCGGACAGCGTCGTCGCGATGCTGTCGCTGGTGCCGTGGGGCGCCAACGGCGTCTCGCTGGATCTGATGCGCCGCTCCCCCGCCTCCCCCAACGGCACCATCGAATTCATGGTCTCCGAGCTCTGCCTGCATGCCGAAGCGCTTGGTATCAGCCGGATCTCGCTGAACTTCGCGATGTTCCGGTCCGCTTTCGAGCAGGGCGCGCAACTGGGCGCCGGGCCGGTGGCGCGGTTGTGGCGCGGCCTGCTGGTGTTCTTCTCCCGGTGGTGGCAACTGGAGACGCTGTACCGCTCGAATATGAAGTACCAGCCGGACTGGGTTCCACGGTATGCCTGCTACGAAGACGCCCGGCTGATCCCCCGCGTCGGCATCGCCTCGGTCATCGCCGAGGGATTTCTGGTGCTGCCGTTCAGCAATCGGAACAAACAGCACACCGGTCAACACCCCGCGGTACCGGCGGCGCTCACCGATACCGGTCTGCTGCACGAGGACGGTTCGGTCTCGGATCTGAGCGCGCTGCGTGTTGCCGAGGAGCCTGTCGAGACCCGCCTTCCCGAACAGGTCCGGGTCCGGATGGCGAAGCTGAGAACGCTGCGGGCCGCAGGCGTCGACGCCTATCCGGTGGGCCGGCCCCCCAGCCACACCATCGCCGCGGCGCTGGCGGCCACCGACACCACCGCGGTGACGGTCGCCGGGCGGATCCTGCGGATACGCGATTACGGCGGCGTGCTGTTCGCTCAGCTGCGCGACTGGTCCGGGGAAGTCCAACTGCTACTGGATAATTCGACGTCCGCGGATGGCGCCGACGTGACCGCCGACTTCACCGCGGCGATCGATCTCGGTGATCTGATCGAGGCCACCGGCGTCATGGGCGCCAGCAAGAACGGCACCCGGTCGGTGCTGGTGCGGGACTGGCGTTTGATCGGGAAATGCCTGCGGCCGCTGCCCGACAAGTGGAAGGGTATGACCGACCAGGAGGCCCGGGTACGGACCCGCTATGTGGACCTGGCGATCAACACCGAGGCCCGCGACCTGATCCGGGCCCGCAGCGAGGTACTGCACGCGATCCGGGAAACGTTGTTCGACAAGGGTTTCCTGGAAGTCGAGACACCGATCCTGCAGCAGATCCACGGCGGTGCCAACGCGCGGCCGTTCCTGACCCACATCAACGCCTACGATCTCGACCTGTATCTGCGGATCGCGCCGGAGCTCTATCTCAAGCGGTTGTGCGTCGGCGGTGTGGAACGGGTCTTCGAGCTGGGCCGGGCATTCCGCAACGAGGGTGTCGACTTCAGCCACAATCCCGAGTTCACCCTGCTGGAGGCCTACCAGGCGCACGCCGACTACAACGTGTGGATCGACGGCTGCCGCGAGCTCATCCAGAACGCCGCGATGGCCGCCAACGGCGATCACGTGGTGCTGCGCCCCGGCGAGGACGGCGCCCTCATCCCGGTCGACATCTCCGGGGTCTGGCCGGTCAAGACTGTGCACGATGCGGTGTCGGAGGCACTCGGGGAACACATCAGCGCCGATACCGAACTCGGCGAGCTGCGCCGGTTATGCGACAAGGCCGGTATCGCCTATCAGCGGCAGTGGGACGCCGGCGCGGTCGTGCTGGAGATGTACGAGCACCTCGTCGAGGACCGCACCGAGGCACCGACGTTCTACAAGGATTTCCCGGCGTCGGTGTCGCCGTTGACCCGGCCGCATCGCAGCAAGCCCGGTGTCGCCGAACGGTGGGACCTGGTGGCCTGGGGTGTCGAATTGGGCACTGCCTACAGCGAACTCACCGATCCGGTACTACAACGTCAACGCCTCACCGAGCAGTCGGTGCTGGCCGCGGGCGGCGACCCCGAGGCGATGGAACTCGACGAGGACTTCCTGCAGGCCCTGGAGTATGCGATGCCGCCGACCGGCGGTCTCGGCATGGGGGTGGACCGGGTGGTCATGCTGATCACCGGGCGCAGCATCCGCGAGACGTTGCCGTTCCCGCTGGCCAAGCCACGCTGACAGCGGGCTCACAGCGGTCCGTAAGTATCAGTTGTCACGATTGGCGCGTGACACCGTCGAATATGAGGGGCGCCGCAGAGTTGCTGGCGGATCCGATGGGTCCCCTGCACCGGCATATCTCGTTGATGCACGGCTGGGTTCCGGTGACAGTTCAGGTGATCGCCGGTCTGCTGGTGCTACTGGCGATCGGCTGGCGTGACCGCCGGTGGCGTGCGTTGTGGCTGCCGCTGGCCGCACTGGTCGGTCTGGGCGCGGCGATAGCGGTACACGTCTACATCGATGCCAACGGTCTGGCGTCGAACCCGGTGCCCGACGAGCTGTGGGTGTGGGTGGCCTGCAGCGGTCTGGCGCTCGGCGTGCTGGCGCTGGGCTGGCGCGGCGCCCGCTGGTGGCGGCGCGGCGTCTCACTGCTCGCGCTGCCGGTCTGCCTGCTCAGCGCGGGCCTGGCGCTCAACATGTGGGTCGGCTACTTCCCCACCGTGCAGAACGCGTGGAACCAGCTCACCGCGGGACCACTGCCCGACCAGACCGACCAGGCCGCGGTCGTCACGCTGGCGCGCCAATCCCAGGTCAGCCATGTACTGCCGGCCAAGGGCAGCGTTGTGCCGGTGACGATTCCGGCCACGGCATCGCATTTCCGGCACCGCGGCGAGCTGGTGTATCTGCCGCCGGCCTGGTTCGCGAGCAGCCCGCCGCCGGCACTGCCGACCGTGATGATGATCGGCGGTGAATTCAACACCCCGGCGGACTGGTTGCGGGCCGGCAATGCGATCACGACCGTCGACCAGTACGCCGCCGCGCACGGTGGTAACGCCCCGGTCCTGGTCTTCGTCGACTCGGGCGGGTCGTTCAACAACGACACCGAATGCGTCAACGGGCCGCGCGGCAACGTCGCCGACCACCTGACCAAAGACGTCGTCCCGTTCATGCGGGACAACTTTGGTGTCAGTCCCGCCGCCGCCAACTGGGGCATCGTCGGCTGGTCGATGGGCGGCACCTGCGCCGTCGATCTGGCGACCATGCATCCCGACATGTTCAGTTCGCTGGTCGACATCGCCGGTGACCTCTCGCCCAACTCCGGCACCAAAGCGCAGACCATCGATCGGCTCTACGGTGGCAGCACCGCGGCGTGGGCGGCATTCGACCCCAGCACCGTGATCACCAAACACGGCCGCTACGACCATCTGTCGGCGTGGTTCGCGGTGAACGGCGATCTGCTCCCGCACGCCGTCGGTGTCGCCGACACCGGTCCGCCGGGTGCCCACAACGGCACCGGGAAGCCCGGCGAGCAGCTCACCGCCGCCAACACGTTGTGCGCGCTCGGTGCCGCCGACGGTATCGACTGCCGGGTTATCGCCGAACCCGGCCAACATGACTGGCCTTTCGCGGCAAGGGTTTTCGCCGACTCGTTGCCCTGGCTGGCCGGGGCGATCGGTACGCCGGGAGACCCGGTGGAGCCGATGGCTCCCGCCGTGAGCCGGCCCGCCGCCGCACCGCGGCAGACCGTGCAGGCCGCCGGCCGCTGAGCCGATCAGGATCGGGCCGGTCAGTACAGCGAGTCGGCGGCGAGCACCTCTGCCAGGAAGGCGTCGGCCGTCGCGGTGGTCAGCCGGGCCCGCGCGAACGCGCGTAGCCGCGCCCTGGTCTGTGCGGATTCACCGACCGGGACGCCGACGGTCACCGCGGTGGTGGACCAATCATGGTTCCACGCAACAGCTTCGGTGAGTGGCCGATCGCCGGAGTCGAACACCGGCAGGCGTGCCGTGCCCGAGCTGTCCAGGACGCCGGTGGCGTTCACCGCTGCCGACACCAGCCTGACCGCGATCCCGGCCGGATCGCCTGACCCGGTCAGCGCCACCCGCACGGCGGCGACAACCGCGGCGTCGGCCACCTCGATGCTCCAGTCGACGGTGTCCTCGGCGGCGTCGAATGTCGACGCGGGCACGCCCGCCCAGCGCACCGAGTCGACCCCGTCGGCGATCACCAGCGCGCCGGACCGGTTGCCGCCCCCGGCGGCCAGCGCGTAGTCCTCTCGACGTCCCCGGCCGGCGTCGACGAGGTCAGGGGCGTCGATGCCGTTCTGCTCGCCCAGTTCCAGCGCGGCCTGCGCCAGCGTCCGGACCCGGCTGTCACCGCTGCGGGCGTGTGAGGCCAGTGCGGCGGCGTGCGGCGCCAGCAGCTCGGCCACATCCGAATCCAGTGTGTCGTCGGTGAAGAACGCCTCCGCGGCCGCGGTCAGCACCGCGATCTCGGCGTCCAGCAGTGCGGCGTCCAGCAGCGCGATACCGTCGCGCCGGCTCGCCGGCCACCAACGCCGCAGCCAATGCCCCAGCGCCAGTTTGCGCAGCGGAGCCAGCGGAGCGGCGAGCAACTGCAGATCGGCGACCTCGACGGCGCGGTCCGGCCCGTCCTCGAGCGCCGACAGCAGCTCGACGTGCCCGCGCTCTCCCGTGACCCGCCACAACCAGTCGGCCCGGGCCGGATCGGTGAACGTCAACGCCGGCGGCGCCGAGGGGTCCGGATCATCGACGGTCCAGGCCAGGACGGCGCCGCTGACTTCCAGCACTGCCGCCAGAGGCGCCGCCTCGGCTTCGGTGTCGGTACGCCACAGTCCGGTGTCCACCACGAGTTTCATCCGGCCTCCACCAGTGCCAGCATGGTCTTGATCCGTTGCCGGTGATCCAGACTCACCGACCGGGCGATACCCGCAAGCAGAGCGCGCACCTCGTCGACGTCGTCGCACGGTTCCTGCCACACATCCCGGCCGTGCAGCCTGGCCCACAACCGGCCCAGGTACGGCCGCGCGAAGCCGGACAGTTCGTCGATCACCGACTGCTGGCGCGGATGTACCGCGGCGCCATCGGCGAGATAGCGCCGGGCGTGCAGCACGTAGGCCTCCTTGCGGAGCCGGGCGGCGATATCGGCTGCCAGCTCGTAGCGCCCCGCAGCGGTATCCGCCAGCGGTGCCAGTTCACCGGCGAGCTCGACGCCGGCCACCAGGCTCGCCTGCCGGTCCTCACCGAGCAGCCCCCACGGTGCACAGCACCGGTCGACCTCCTCGGCGCACAGCAGCGGGATCTCGGGCAGCTCACCGCGGTCCAGCGCACGCCGCAGTGTCGCACGTACCCGGTCCAGCACCGAGCGATCCAGTGGGCGGTCACCGCTCGCCGGGCCCAGCACCGGCGGGGGCAGCTGGGGATCGGCCGAGCTGAGCCCCACCGCGACGATGGACCACGGCAACGCGGTGCTGTCGGTGTGGGCCTGCGCGCCGAGGTTGTACGGCGTGGGGTCGGCGATCAGCGCGCTCCACACCCGCTGGCGCGCCGTACGCTCGCGCTGCCCGCGCGCCGAGCCGAGCACGGTGCTCAAACCGGCCAGGAACGGACCGGTCAGCGCCGAATCAGCGCGCACGTCATGCCAGCTGCGCTCCAGCTGCTGCGACAGCGCGGATACCACGCCGGTTTGCGCAACGTAGGAGTTGAGCGATTCGACCGCGGTCCGGTCGTGTTCGGCGTGCAGTTCCCGCAGCAACGATTCGGCCAACACCGCCACTTGCGGGTCGCCTTCTGCGGGTGCGCCTTTGGTGACGGCCAGTTCGAAACAGATCGGGAAATACAGTTCCTGGGCGTTACCGGTGGTGATCCGCAGCCGTCGACGCGTCTGTTTGAGCACCACGAACCATGCTGCCGCCGAACACAATCGGGGCCCGTGCCCGATGATGACCTCGTGCATGGCAGCGGCGACCTCGGCGGTGACGATGGGCGCGCCGAATTCGGGGTTGGCGCGCAACCTCAGCACCAGCGGATCCAGGATCCGTTTGATGGTGCGACGCAACGGTGCGCCGTCGTCACCGCTGAGCACCTCGGTGCCCGGGCCGATGGCCTGCCAGGCGGCGTCGATCACCGCGCGGCGTGGCTGCCGCGGCGGGTCGGTGGCGGGTGTCACCGTCACCGGTTGTGATCCGACGCTCATCGGCCCAGCATAAGGCGCGCACAAAGTTGGGTTCGGTAGCAGATGACCTACCTCAGGCTTGGCGCATGTTCGAAGCATCGTTGGTGGGTTTGGCCGCACTCGTCCTGATGATGGTGGCGTTCGTCATCGGTCTGCCGCCGGGTCACCGGCCCCGCGGGGCGCACGCGCACCCGCCTGCGGCGGATATCGGGATCGGCACGGTCCGCTATGTCGCCGAGTACGTCACCGTCGAGGTCGAAAGCGTCTGCGGCGAACGGTTCATGGGGCGGCTGCAGTCCCGCGACGGCGACCGGGCGCTTGCCCAGCTGCGCCCCGGCGTCTTGCTGATGGTGGCCTTCGATCCCACCACCCGCGAACAGCTCTCACTGGCCGATGACATGCTGGCGGTGCGCTCGTCGTTCGACCAGATGCTGCTGCGCAAAGGCCTGCTCAGCATCGGCCAGCTCGAACTGATCCGGACCGGGGTGCGGGCCAGTGGCGTCGTCACGGCGTCGCGTGACACCGGTGAGATGCGCGACGATCATCACGAGGTCGAACTCGACCTGATCGTCAACCGGCCCGAGGGCGGCCAGTTCGCCGCGCAGGAGACGGCGCTGATCCCGGAGTCGGCGCTCGACGAGGTGGCACCGGGCAGTGTGGTGACGACCTATTACCGTCGCGGTGACGAATCCGTCGTCGCGGTGTGCGTGCCCCCGGCCTGAGGTCAGCGAGCCCCGTCGACGGCAAAGCTGGCAAGCGCCGCCCACCAGATCGGGTTGGCGGTGGTGTCCCCGTCGCGCAAGCGCCGCATCTGGGCGCGCTGCCAGCGGTTGACCGCGCAGCCGGCATCGGTCTCGGTGTGTGCGTCGTCGACGGCACTGACCAGCGCTGCCATCGGATCGGCGGCCGGATCGGCGGCGGGCGGGGTGAAGCGGCGGTAACCGGCAGTCGTCGGCAACGACCACAGCACCGCGGTGACCAATTGCGCACCACCGAGCACCATGGCCGCCACCAGGCCGCGGGCCTCGTCGAAGCGGTAGTCCCCGGCCGAGGCGCACGCCAGCAGGGCCACCCGGGGCGGCACCGGCAGCCCGGCGGTGGCCAGTTCGGCGGCCTGCAGCGGACGGTCCTCGGCCAGGTACAGCGCCGAGGAACCGGCGTCCTGTCCGGTGGCGGTGGCGTGCCCGACGAACAGCAGCCGGGCCGGCTCGGAGTCGAGGACATCGGCCAGCCACGCCCGGTCGGCGTCGGGCCTGCGGAACAACTCGACGACATCGCCGACCGCAGGCAGCACCGGGCCGGTGCGCAACCGCTGCGCGAAATGCCGCCCCAGCGGGGTGTCGGCCGACGGCTTGCCCAGTACCGACCCCAGTGCGGAATCGGGCAGCTGGCCCGGTATCCGCGGGTCGAGGATCAGCAGCGGTGGCCGGCCGGCGCGCTGCTGCCAGCTCACCGCGGGCCGCGGTGACTGCACGATGCCGACCGGCACGGTGAACAGCACGTCGACGAGTTCGTTGAGCCGATGCCCCTCGGTGAGTTCACCTGGATCGACTGCGGGCCAAGGTATTTCGGCGGCAGCGCGGCCGGCCGCGGTTATCGCCGCGGTCCGCGCCCGGACCAGTTCCTCGGCAGTCGGCCGAATCGCCGGGGCCGCGAGCAGACCCCACGGAACCCGGGCCAGCCGCACGCTGGGAGCCACGAACAACACCGCACGGGGATCGCTGACGGTGTCGGTCAGCAGCTGCCAGGCATCTGCGCTCAGCAGCAGCACACCGAGCCGGTAGGCCAGCATCAGTTCACTGGCCGGTGTGGCGAAGGGCCCACGCTGCATGGCTCGTTCGATAGCGTCGACGGCCGATTCACCTGCGACCGGCTCCGGTAGCGCGCTATCGAGTTCGGCCAGCGCGGCGAGCAGGATCGGTTCCTCGACGACCCAGGTCACCGTTCGCTGCGGGTCGCCGACGATCCGCAGCGAACCGTAGGTGACGATGCCCAGATCGGCGAAGCGCAGCACCAGGGTGCGCCGTTCGGTCGGGTCGGTCACGGCCACGTCGGCCAGGCGTCGGTGTTCTCGGTGACGACGCGGCCGTAGCGCTGATGCGCCAGTTCGCGGTAATGGTCCAGCAGCGGCTTGGCACCGGGGTCCATCTGCAGTGGCGGCAACGGTCCGAGCCGGGTGAACGATTGCGCGGGTTGCGGCGGTCCGGCGGCCACCAAGGCGTAGTCGATCTCCTCGGGTACGGCGACGACGGTGGCGACCGGGCTGGCCCAGCCCGCCGCACCGTTCTCGGTCGGTGCGGTCTCGGCGAATGCGCCTCGGGCACTGTGATATTCGATCAGCTCGGCCACCAACGCGGTGTTCTCACCCTCCCAGGCCACGGCGAACGCACCGGCCAGCGCGTGCGCGGCGACGCTGGTCGCCCAGGCCATCCTGCGCTCGGCGTCGGCGATCGAATACCGCACCGAATCGACCGCGAGCGCGGCCGGGATCTTGAGCTCGGCCGCCTGCGCCAGGGCCGTCATCGCGCGCCGATGGGCAGGCGTTCCGGGTTCTTCGTCGATGATGCCCAGTGATTCGACATGGCGCGATTCCAGTTCCTCCCAGCTGTCGTCCGGGGTTCCCGCGGCGTCGAAACCGAGATCGGCCAGTCCCTTCGCCCGGTACACCGTGCCCAGCTGATCGTCGATGCGGGCGTATTGCAGCCAGCTGCTGCGCGGTACCGAGTCGAGCTGTTCGCGCGCCTGCGCGAGGAGCGCCTCGGCCTCCGGGTACCGCCCGAAGAACACCGGAATCCAACTGCGCTGCAGCAGAATCCGATGTACGTGCACGGGCTTGCCGAGTTCGCGCCAGTGCCGTTCGGCATGTCCCCAGCATTCGTCGGCGCGCTCGAGGGCGCCGGTCGCCAACGCGGCGAGACCGAAGTACAGCCAGCACCGCGCGACGTCGTGGGCACGCGCGTATTCGGCGATAACCGGATACGCCTCGTTGACCAGCTGCTCGGTGGTCTCGACATCACCGGTGGCCCAGCTGCCCGCGGCGCGCTCCAGGGTGGCCCGGGCCGCTTCGAGGTGCCAGCCGTTGGCCTGTGCCCGGGCACCGGCCCGGCGTAACCGGCTCTCGGCCTCGGAGAATCGGCCCGTCTCGACACAGAACCGGCCGTATCCCAGGCCCGCGGCGACGTGCAGGTATTGCTGTTCCGGGCCGCCGCTGTCGGTTTCGGGCAGGGCCGCGATCACCGCAGCCCACAGTGGGGCCGCGTCGGCGTGCAGTTCGTCGTCACCGAGGGCCACCGCGCAGTCCATGCGGGCCGCCGTCACCAACCGGGTGTGCTCGTCACCGGATGCCGATGCGTGCAACAGCTGCGCCAACCCGGCCGCGGCCTCGGCGTGGCGACCCTCCGCGGCGGCCAGGCCGATATCCAGGGCCAGCGACCTCTGGTGGTAGCGCTCGCACATGGCATCGACCTCATCTGCGGTCATGGTGACCTGTGCCGCCGCCTCGGGCATTGCGCCGGCCCGGATGGACCGGTAGACGGCGATCGTCTCGTCGATCCTGCGCCGGCACTCCCGGGCGCCGTCGAAAGCACTGCGGGCCAGGTAGATCGCACCGAGCTGGGCGAACACCTCCAGCATCAGGTCGTCGCGGTCGGCCTGCTCGACCACCGGCATCAGCGACACCAACACCTCGCGCGCGGCGTCGGAGTCTCCGGCGAACGCAAGATCGCGCGCTCGCTGCAATTCGCCGGGAATCGTCACCGCTGGATCATAGGTAACGGCGGGCGTGCAAGGCACGCCCGCCGTTACGTGGTGAAGGGTCTTACTTGCAGGTCACCGTGATGGTGAAGTCCTTGGTGATCATGCCGGCCATCGGGTTCTTCATATCGGCCCCGACCGCCTCACCGGTGATGGTGTAGGTGCTGCCGTCGACCTTGACGTCAGCCTTTCCGCTGTTCGCGCCGCCCATGCTGGCCACCGCCAGGGCGTTTCCGTCGACGACCAGGCCCAGCGATTCCACCTTCGGGGTCGCTTCGTCGGTCATCACGACGCCGAGGCCCTGCTGTCCGCCGACGGCGCCGCTGGCGACGTTGATCTTGCCACCGGCCTTGACGCAGGTGACCGAGTTGAGGTCCAGACCCGCCAGATCCGCGCCGCCGACCTTGACCGATGTGCTGCCGCCGGAGGCGACTTCGGCGGTGCTGCCCGATGCCCCGGTGCTCGTCGCGGGCTTGTCGCCGGACGTGCTGTCCGAGCAGCCGACCAGCATGCCGGTGATGGCTGCCGCACCGATGATCCCGACCAGAGTGCGCTTGCCCACCGTGCTGTTGACGTTCATGGGTGTGAGTTCCCTTCACTTCGCTTGTACGCCGCCCCAGTGGCGTCGTCCTGGAGCAAGTACATCGGCGCCGCGGCGCTACCGATCCCAAGAAATCTCCGGCGTACTGTGAGGCCATGCCCGAGGAACCGAACCCCGAGGCCGACCAGCCGGCCGGCATCGTGCCTGATCCAGCGCCTGCCGACACCGGATACACCCCCGACGGCGTTCCCACCTTCGAATCGGTCCGGGACAAGATCGAGACCCGCTTCGGCACCGCGATCGGGTCGGCCGAACTGGCCTCCGAGACCCCGGAGGGCCGTACCGCCGCCGAACAGTACGAGGCCCGTCAGCGCGCGGCCGCCGAACGCCTCGAGCAGATCAAAGCCGCCATGCACAGCGAATCCTCCGGAGACGCCGGAAACTGAGCGGGATGCGTTCCTTCACCACCGCCGAGCGGCGAAACCGCTTGGCGTACCGACACTTTCTGGCCCCCGGTGACCGGCCCGGCTCGATATCGGAGATGACGGCGGCGTTCATCGGGTGGCACGCGACGCATCCGGCGACGCCCTACCTGTCGCTGTGGGCGCGGCGGCCGGGGTTCACCGTGGCCGACCTCGACGACGAGCTCTATGACGGGCGCACGCTGGTCAAGCAGTTGGCGATGCGCCGCACCCTGTGGGTGGTGCGGGCCGCCGATCTGGCCGCGCTGCAGCCCGGTGCCAGCGACCGGGTCGCCGACACCGAACGCAAAAGGCTCATCGCCGACGTCGAGAAGGCCGGTGTCGCCGCCGACGGAGCCCGCTGGCTGGATACCGCCGCCCACGCCGTCCGGCGTCATCTCGCCGAGCACGGGCATGCCAGCAGCGCGGAACTGCGTGCGGCGCTGCCCGAACTCGCCGGCACCTGGGACCCCGCGCCCGGCAAGAGCTGGGGCGGAGAGGGTCATCTGGCGCCGCGGGTGCTCACCGCGGTGGCGGTGCGGGGCGACATCATCCGCGGTCCCAATCAGGGCACCTGGACCACATCGCGGCACCGGTGGGTCGAATGCCGGACCTGGCTGGGTGCCCCGGTGGACCGGATGGCCGCCGACGAAGCCCGGGCCACCCTGGTGGCGCGCTGGTTGCGGACCTTCGGACCGGCCCCGATCACCGATATCAAGTGGTGGTTCGGCAGCACACTCACCGCCACCCGGCATGCCCTGGCCGCGACGGGGGCCGTCGAGGTCGACCTGGACGGCACCATCGGCTGGGCACTGGCCGACGACCTCGACGACACGCCGGAACCGCAGCCGTGGGCGGCCCTGCTGCCGGAGCTCGATGTCACGACGATGGGCTGGTCAGAGCGATCCTGGTACCTGGGCGCACATCGCGACCAGATCTTCGACCGCAATGGCAACGCCGGGTCGACCGCCTGGTGGAACGGCCGGGTGGTGGGCGGCTGGCGCCAGGACGTCGACGGCCGGGTGGAACTGCAGTTGTTGGCGGATCCGGGCCGCGACGGTCGAAAGGCCTTGACCCGCATGGCCGGTGACCTCACCGATTGGCTGGCGGGGGTCCGGGTGGCGCCGCGTTTCCCGTCACCGCTGTCCAAGGCGGGCCGCTGACGCGCCCGGCACGTGCACGCCCGGTCGCAATCCACCGGCGTTGTTATGCTCGTCGTCAAGAGATCGATATCGCGGCTGCCGGTGTGCGGGTCGGAGATTCCGAGCGGGCCCGGTGAGGGGTGGGAATGAACAAGCTACTCGCGGGAACCATCGCGGCGGCGGTCATGGGGGCCGCGGGCGCGTTGGGACCCGGCGCCGCATCGGCCGAGGACACCACCTTCAACGTCGGTGGCGCCAAGGTGCCGGGTGTGCCCTGGTACGAGTACACCTACCGGGCCGGCAGCGGCTACTACCCCGATGCCAAGCGGGTGCTGGTCGACTACCCGGCGGGCCAGATCCAGGGCCGGGCGCTGGCCGATATCCTGCCGCCGGGCAGCGACCTGGTGACCCCCAGTGTCGGCGAGTCGGTGTCGATCGGCAGCAAGAGCCTCGATAAGGCCATCCGCGGCGACGGCGATGGCCGCGCCATCCCGGTGGGCCTGTCCGAGGGCGCCATCGTGCTCGATGCCACCCAGAACCGGCTGGCCAAGGATCCGACGGCCCCGCCCGCGGACAAGGTCACTTTCACGACGTTCGGCGACCCGTCCGGCCAGCATGGTTTCGGTGAGAGCCTGATGACCACGATCTTCAAGCCGGGGACGTTCATACCGTTGGTGGATTACACCGTGCCCCACCCCGTCGACAGCCAGTACGACTCGGTGAAGGTCGTCGGCGCCTACGACGGCATCGCCGACTTCCCGGACCGCACCGACAACCTGGTGTCGGTCGCCAACGCACTGATGGGTGCGGCTTTCGTGCACACCCCGGTGGCCTTCACCAATCCGGCCGACGTGCCGCCGCAGAACATCAAGACCACCGTCAACTCGCGCGGTGCCACCACGACGACCTACCTGGTGCCCAGCAAGTACCTTCCGCTGACGTTGCCGCTGCACTACCTGGGCGCCTCGGACGGTGTGATGGCCGAACTGGACGCGGTGCTGCGGCCGCTGGTCGATGCCGGCTACTCGCGTAACGACGATCCGGCCACTGCGCCGGCCGCGGTGTTCCCGACCGGTATGGACCCGATGGACGCCCTGGAGCCGGCCGACCGCGCCAAGGTGGACGAAGCGCTGGCGCAGATCCGCAACATCCTGCCTCCCGGCATCTGACACCGCGCCGTCAGCGCAGTCTCGACGACTAGGCGCTCACCTTGCGTTTGCGCGGTGCCCGCTTGACCGGTTGGCGCTGCTCGAGGATCTCGCTGAGGAACTTGCCGGTGTAGCTTTCCGGCACCGCCGCGACATCCTCCGGTGTGCCTTCGGCGACGACGGTGCCGCCGCCCGCGCCGCCTTCGGGTCCCATGTCGATGACCCAGTCCGAGGTCTTGATGACATCGAGGTTGTGTTCGATGACGATGACCGAATTACCTTTGTCGACAAGGCCGTTGATGACCTTGAGGAGTTTGCGGATGTCCTCGAAGTGCAAACCGGTGGTGGGTTCGTCGAGGATGTACACCGTGCGCCCCGTCGACCGCTTCTGCAGTTCGGACGCCAGCTTGACGCGTTGCGCCTCACCGCCGGACAGTGTCGGCGCGGGTTGGCCCAGCCGGACGTAACCGAGTCCGACTTCCACCAGCGTCTTCAGGTAACGATGGATACCGGTGATGGGTTCGAAGAACTCCGCGGCCTCCTCGATGGACATGTCGAGTACCTCGGCGATGGTCTTGCCCTTGTAATGCACCTCGAGGGTTTCCCGGTTGTAGCGCGCGCCCTGGCACACCTCGCACGGCACGTAGACATCCGGCAGGAAGTTCATCTCGATCTTGATGGTGCCGTCGCCCGAACACGCTTCGCAGCGGCCACCTTTGACGTTGAACGAGAACCGGCCCGGCTGATAACCGCGCACCTTGGCCTCGGTGGTGGCCGCGAACAGGGTGCGGATCTTGTCGAAGACGCCGGTGTAGGTCGCCGGGTTGGACCGCGGTGTGCGGCCGATCGGTGACTGGTCGACGCGCACCAGCTTGTCGAGCTGGTCGATGCCGTTGATGCGGGTGTGCCGGCCCGGCACCTGCCGGGCGCCGTTGAGCTTGTTGGCCAGCACTGACGCCAGGATGTCGTTGACGAGCGTGGACTTACCCGACCCCGAAACACCGGTGACCGACGTCAGCACGCCCAGGGGGAAGGACACGTCGATCTCACGCAGGTTGTGTTCGCGCGCGCCGACGACGGTCAGCTTGCGCCGCTTGTCCACCACCCGGCGCATCTCGGGAACCTCGATGCGTTCCCGGCCCGACAGGTAGGCCCCGGTGATCGAATTCTTGTTGCGCAGCAATTCGGCGTAGGTGCCGCTGTGCACGACGGTACCGCCGTGCTCGCCGGCCGCCGGACCGATGTCCACGACCCAGTCCGAATGCGCGATGGTGTCCTCGTCGTGTTCGACGACGATCAACGTGTTGCCGAGATCTCGCAGGCGCGTGAGGGTTTCGATGAGCCGACGGTTGTCGCGCTGATGCAGGCCGATGGACGGCTCGTCGAGGACGTAGAGCACCCCGACCAGACCGGAGCCGATCTGGGTGGCCAGTCGGATGCGCTGGGCCTCCCCGCCGGACAATGTGCCCGCGGCGCGTTCCAGCGACAGGTACTCCAACCCGACGTCGAGCAGGAAGCCCAGCCGGGACTGCACCTCTTTGAGCACCTGTCCGGCGATGGCCTGCTCGCGCGACCCGAGCGTGAGTGCGTTGAGGAAATCCGAGCAGTCCGAGATGGACAGCGCGCACACCTCGGCGATCGATTTCGCGCCGCGATCCCCCGCCGCCAACGTCACCGCGAGGATCTCCGGCTTGAGCCGGGTGCCCTGGCAGACCGGGCACGGTACATCGCGCATGAAACCCTCGTAGCGTTCCTTCATCTGCTCGGAGTCGGTCTGCTCGATCTTGCGCTGCAGGAAGGCCAGCACACCTTCGAAATCGGCGTAGTAGGACCGCACCCGGCCGTACCGGTTCTTGTACCGAACGTGCACCTGCTGATCGGAGCCGTCGAGGATCGCGCGGCGTGCCTTGGCGGGCAGCCTGTTCCATGGGGTGTTGACGTCGAAGCCCAGCGCATCGCCCAGACCTGACATCATCCGGGTGAAGTACTCGGCGGTCTGCCCCATCGACCACGGCGCGACGGCGCCTTCGGCCAACGTCAGCTCCGGGTCGGGCACCACCAGATCGGGGTCGACCTCCTTGCGGATGCCCAGCCCGACACACTCCGGGCAGGCGCCATAGGGCGAGTTGAACGAGAACGACCGCGGCTCGAGATCGTCGACTGCCAGCGGATGGCCGTTGGGGCAGGCCAGCTTCTCGGAGAAGCGCTGCTCACGGTGGGGGTGATCCTCTTCGCGGTCGACGAATTCGAGGACGACGATGCCGTCGGCGAGGTTCAGTGCGGTCTCCACCGAATCGGTCAGCCGCTGTTTGGCGCTGGCCTTGACCGTCAGGCGGTCGATGACGACCTCGATGTCGTGCTTTTCCTGCTTCTTGAGCTTGGGGGGGTCGGTCAGCGGATAGACCACACCGTCGACGCGCACCCGGCTGTAGCCCTGGGTGTTGAGCTTGTCGAACAGATCGACGAACTCACCCTTGCGGGTACGGACCACCGGGGCGAGCACCTGGAAACGAATGCCCTCGTCCATGGCGAGCACCTGGTCGACGATCTGCTGCGGGGTCTGCCGGGCGATCCGCTCACCGCAGACCGGGCAATGCGGTGTGCCGGCCCGCGCATACAGCAGACGCAGATAGTCGTAGACCTCGGTGATGGTGCCGACCGTCGACCGCGGGTTGCGGTTGGTCGATTTCTGGTCGATCGACACCGCAGGTGAGAGGCCTTCGATGAAGTCGACATCGGGTTTGTCCATCTGCCCGAGGAACTGCCGCGCGTACGCCGACAGCGACTCGACGTAGCGACGTTGTCCCTCGGCGAAGATGGTGTCGAACGCCAGCGAGGACTTTCCCGACCCGGACAGGCCGGTGAACACGATCAACGCATCCCGGGGCAGATCAAGATCAATGCCGCGCAGGTTGTGTTCACGCGCACCCTTGACGACCAAGCGGTCAGCCACTCGACCCCTTCCAGCGGTTTAACCTGCAGTTCTCATACGTTTGTCGACGCAGCCCGGATCGGCGTCACCGCAGCCAGACACGTCACCGTCCATGCTAGGCGGACCCACCGACAAGCTTTGACCAAGCCTGTCGGCTGCGCAGTAACCTGACGGCCATGACGGTCATCGACGACGACTACACCGGCCACCTCGAATCAGGTCACGGGGCACGACGCACATTGCCCGGGGCCACGATCGTGAAACTCTCGGTCGGCCCGATGGACAACAACGCCTACCTGGTCACCTGTTCCCGGACCGGCGAATCTCTACTCATCGACGCCGCCAACGACGCCGAGACGCTCATCGAGGTGATCCGCCGGTACGCACCGCAGCTCACGCTCATCGTGACCAGCCATCAGCATTTCGACCACGTGCAGGCGCTGGCCGCGGTGGTCGCGGCGACGGGCGCCCCGACCGCCGCGCATCAACTCGACGCCGAGACGCTGCCGGTGCAACCGGACCGGATCCTGACCGGCGGCGACACCATCGAGATCGGCGATCTGACATTCGATGTCATCCACCTGCGTGGGCACACCCCGGGGTCGGTCGCCCTGGCCCTGTCCGGGGATGCCACCGGCGGGGTGACGCAGTTGTTCACCGGCGACTGCCTGTTCCCCGGCGGGGTCGGCAAGACATGGCAGGACGGCGATTTCGAGAAACTGCTCGGCGATGTCTCCAGCCGCGTGTTCGACGTCTACCCGGATTCGACCGTGGTCTATCCCGGACACGGCGACGACACCACGCTCGGTGACGAGCGTCCGCATCTACAGGAGTGGCGCAAGCGGGGTTGGTGACCCCGTCGGCAACTATCCGGTGGTGTGAACGATGAGGACGTCGATCTTGGACCGGCGGGCCACATTGGCAGGCACCGAGCCAAGCAGGCGGCCCGCGATCGTCGAGAGTCCGACGTTGCCGACCACGAGCAGGTCCGCGTGCACCTCTTCGGCGAGGTCGACGAGCGCGTCCACCGGAGCGCCGACGATGGCCTTCTCCTCGATGTGGTTGGCGCCGGCCGCCTTGGCGCGATCCTTGGCCTCCCGCAGGATGGCGTAGATCGGTGCGTTGCCCGACAGCTTGTAGCCCTCGTCCTTGAGTACGTCGGCCGCTCGGGAATCATCCGAGGACGGGAAATATGCGGTCGCGATGACCAAGGTTGCATCCGGTGCCGATGCGAGCGCACCCGCACGGTCAACGGCGCGCAGCGACGAGTCCGAGCCGTCCGTGCCGACGACCACCGTCTTGTAGCTGCTCATCCATGCCCTCCCAGGGTTCAGTAACTATCGCGCGTCATCCGAGACAGTAACCCGAGTTCCGCCGCAGATGGGCGCGATTGACCACACCGCCACGCCGGATGCGTGCTATTTTGCGGTGCCACCTGCGGCGAAGCACGCCGACACAACACGCGTGAGCTTGCCGACACGTGACGGCCGTCGCACGCCGGGCGTCACCCAGCCCACAAATGCACCCCGCAGTGACGCAGGCCGAACGAACTCGACCGGAGCGGCGCGGATCACCCGACTGCGGGCAATACCGGTGTCCGGCAAGCCAACTCGCGGCACCTGCGCCGACGCGGAAGAACCGCTGTCACGAACCTGTTCTGGCAGCCCGGTTTTCGCCCCCGGTTCACGCCGTGACCCTGTCCGCCGATCGGCTTTGGTGACAAGATCTCCGCATGGGACCGTTCCTCATCCGCACCGCACTGACCGGGTTCGCACTCTGGGTCGTCACCTTGATCGTGCCCGGGATCTACTTCGTCGGCGGGACGACCACGCTGCAGAAGATCGGCATCGTCCTCGTGGTGGCGGTGATCTTCGGGTTGGTCAACGCCATCCTGAAACCGATCGTGCAGATCCTGTCGATCCCGCTGTACATCCTGACCCTCGGGCTATTCCACATCGTCGTCAATGCGCTGATGCTGTCGGTCACGTCGTGGATCACCCGCAACACCACACACTGGGGTCTGGATCTGGATCACTTCTGGTGGACCGCGATCTGGGCGGCCATCGTGCTCTCGATCGTGAGCTGGGCGTTGGGGCTGCTGATCCGCGACACCGCCGGCCGCCTCGGTTGACCCCGAATCCGAATTGCCCTGACGGACCGCACCATTGACATGACGGACGGAGACCTCCGGTACCCCTTACCGGAGGTCTCCGCCGTCCCCCGCACGATCGGCGGGGCGTGCGACTACTCGCTGTCCGAGGAGGAACCGCTCGAGTCGTTCTTCGAGGTGTCGGACTTGTTGTCCTGCGCGCTGCCGCCCGAGGAGTCCTTGTCGTCGGCCGGTGCGGCCGCCGAGGACGAATCGTCGTCGCCATCGGACTTCGCCGACGACGCCGCACTCTCGGCGTCGTCCTTGGCCGCAGCGGCTTCGCTCTCGGCATCATCCTTGGCCGCAGCGGCCTCGTCGGACGCCTCGTCATCGGAGGTCGCCGACACGTCGTCGGTGCCCTCCTCTTCGGCAACGGCGACGGCGGGAGTGTGCGTGACCTTTTTGGCCGACGCCACCTCGACGACGTCGTCGGATGCCGCCTGCGCCTCCGGGTCTGCCGCAACCGTGCGCAGCGCGAACGTCTGAGCACCCTCCGTCGGAACGTCGGCGACCGACGCTCCGGCCGCCAGGGTCGGATTCGGGATTTCCAGTGCCGTGGTGACGCCGTCACGCACGGCCTGTGACGCGGCGAAGAAGTTGTTGACCGCGGTGCCCGTGGAGATGGTGATGCCGTCAGCACCCAGCACACCCTCGGTGATCGCATTCACGACATTGGACGGATCCAGGGTGAATACCGCGCGGGCCACGTTGATACCGGCCCGCACGATCGACTGCGCCAGCGCTATCGGCACATTGAGCGCCGACGCGAGCATCGTCGGCACGGTGCGACCCAACGCCACCAGCACCGCACCGGCCCGCCGCCCGGTCCCCTGGCCCACTTCGTCGACGGCACGCAGCAGCGTCGTTCCGACGAAAGACCCCAAGGCGCCCACTGACGATCCCAGCAGCTGAATCGCCTGTCCCACCGTCAGATCACCGTCGAAAACCGCCTTGACCGCGTCGCCGACAGCTCCGGGCAGGTTGAACAGGAAGCTTCCGGTCGCTCCCGCCGACGTGATGACGGCGGTGCCCAGCGTCGAGACCGTGGTTACCTGGTTGGTCAGCAACTGCCGGATGGCCGGTAGCGGGTCGGCCAGTTCGGCGGCGGCCATGGCCGCCGTCTGGTCCAGCGCCGCCTGGAGTTGTGCCGCGATGAGTGGGATCGGGTCGATGAGCGCGGCACTGAGCTGAACCTGCGCGGTACGGACGGACGGTAGCTGGAGGTCGGAGACCTGCGGGCTGATCGGACTGACGGCGATCACACCTGCGGTTGCCAGCGCGGTGGCCGTCATCAGTGGCGAACGGATTGCTGCATACATGTTGATCCCCCTTGGATGGGCGGTTGCTCCCCGACATCGACACCGTAGTCAATTAGTTGCTGGCCGGGGCGGATATCGGCAACAGCGTCAGAATATTTCTTTGCCCAGGTGATCCGAAAAGACATCTACAACAGAGCATTTGATCATGATCGGAATAACTGTTTCGCGGGTTTCGCCCCTCATTTCGCAGGTCGCAAGGGGTGGCGATGCGTTAGCTCGGTGTGCGGTTCCCGACGGGGTGCGGCGTACAGGAATACGAGCTAATAAACGTTTGCCGACCGGACGACCCGGTAGCGCAGGTGAGCGACGCCGGGAGCTTCGAGCACCCTGGCCAGCTCGAGTGCGGGCTTGCCCGCCTCGAATCCGTCGAACAGACGCTCCCCCGACCCGAGTAGCACGGGGCTGACCTGAAGGTCGATCTCGTCGACGAGTCCTGCCGCGATCGCCTGCCTTGCGCACGAAGCTCCACCGGCAATGGAGATGTCGCGGCCACCCGCAGCTGCCTGCGCCTGGGCGTAGGCCGACTCGATACCGTCGGTGACGAAATGAAAGGTGGTGCCGCCCTGCATCTCGATCGGGTCGTGCGGGTAGTGAGTCAGGACGAACACCGGGCAGTGGTAGGGCGGGGTGTCGCCCCACCATCCCGTCCAGTCCGAGTCCCCCCACTCGCCGCGAACCGGGCCGAACATGTTGCGGCCCATGATCGTCGCTCCGATGCCGTCCATCATGTCGGAGACGACCTGCTGGTTGACGGGATGATCCTTGGCCGGACCGAGATGCCAGTCATGGAGCTTCAGCCCACCGATGCCGAGCGGTTGATCCTCGCACTGCCCGGGGCCGGCGACGTATCCGTCGACGGAAATCGATATCGAAAGATTGGTTCTGCTCACAGATCCTCCACCCAGCCACGGTCCGTTCGGTTACGTAGGACAGACCGCGCCGGACCGAAAAACTCATCGGCCTGCCGGGCCGCGGCGCAGTGTAGCGAGGTGGCCGCGCCACTGTCATTGCTGCCAGCCGGTACCGATTGTGCCGGTTTTACGCCGTTCGGCGTGGCCGCCAGCACCGATGCCTTCAGAATCGTCGAAGACCACGCTGTCGCTAGGCGGATAACCTCGACAGCGCCCTCTCGCCCGGGCTGGAGAAAGGTCATTGCGTATGCCTGCAGACCCACAACCGCACGGCCCGAGCTGGCGGGGTACCCCGCTGACCAGACGCTCGATACTCGCCGGCATCGCGGCTGCCGGAGCGTTCCTGGCAGTCGATCTGGGGGCCGTCGCCTATGCGAACAACTGGATCGCGCCCAGATCCCTGACGCGCCAGACCTTCATCGACGGGTTCCGCACGGTTTTCGGTATCCACCCGGGCTTCCGCAGGAATCATGCCAAAGGCGTGGCTGTCACCGGTTTCTTCGAAAGCAACGGCAATGGCAGTGAGTTGTCCTCGGCGGCGGTGTTCGCGGCCGGCCGCACGCCGGTGACGGGACGATTCTCGCTGTCGGGAGGCAATCCCATGGCTGCCGACCTACCCGCCACCGCGCGGGGGCTCGCGCTGGCCTTCGGCTTCCCGGGAGCCGACCAGTGGCGCACCGCGACCCTGAACCTGCCGGTGTTCCCCGACAGCTCGCCGCAGGGCTTCTACGACCGACTGTTGGCGTCGAAGGCGGATCCCGCAACGGGTCAGCCCGACCCCGGGGCGCAGGCTCGCTTCAACGCCGCCCATCCCGAGACCGTCGCTGCGATGGCCATCATCAAAAAGCAACCCGCCACAGTGGGATTCGCGGACAGCACCTACTCCAGCCTCAACACGTTCTATTTCGTCAACGACGCGGGTGTCCGAACACCGGTGCGCTGGTCGTTCGTACCGGAGCAGTCCGCGTCACCACCTGCACCCGGCGGTGCCAACGCACTGTTCGACGCCCTGGTGCGGCAGCTGCGCACCCAACCGCTGCGCTGGAAACTGCTTCTGACCGTCGGTGCGGCCGGCGACCCGGTGAACGACGCCACGCTGCCGTGGCCCGCGGATCGCCGGGTGGTCGATGCGGGCACGTTGACCTTGACGACCGCCGAGACCGAGGCGCCCGGCAATGCCCGCGATGTGAACTTCGACCCGCTGGCTCTTCCGAGCGGAATCGAGCCCTCCGACGATCCGCTGCTGAGCGCCCGATCGGCGGTGTATGCCGCGTCCTACCGGCTCCGCAGCGGCGAATCGGCCGCACCGTCGGCCGTGCAGGTCGATGAGGTGACACCGTGACCGATACCGCTCGATACCCGTTGCGCACCCGGATCTTTCACTGGCTGACGGCGATTCTGGTGTTCACCACCTTGTTGGTGGGCTTCACGATGGTCAACTCCCTGGGGTCCTATGCCGCATTGGTCGGCATTCACATGACGTTGGGCATCTCCATCCTGGTGATCACGCTCGCCCGCGCCGCCAACCGCTTCACCCACCGCACTCCCCCGGTCCCGCAGACCGTCGGGCCGGTCGAACAGAAGCTCTTGGTGGGTTCGGAACTGGCCATGTACGGGCTGCTGCTGGTGCAACCCCTGGTCGGCTGGGCCATGGAATCGGCGGCGGGCAGACCACTCGTGATCTTCGGCGCACTGCGGTTGCCGGCCATCCTCGGATTCGACGAGCACGTCTACTTCCTGCTGCGCCAGGCTCATTCCGTGCTGGCCTACCTGCTGGTGGCCGCGATAGCGGCACACGTCAGCGCCGTGCTGCTGCACACCCTCACCCTGCGCGATCGCATGCTGTCGCGGATGACCTTCGGCCGTCGATGAGACGGATACATACGAGCGAGTGACGGGATTCGAACCCGTTACAAACACCAGTTAGACAGGTGTTTGTTCGCCTTGGGTACGCGGACGGTACGCACAGTCCGCATCAAGCCTTGTAGCAACCGCATCCAGGTCACTCGGATAGAGACTCCCGTACCGGTCCAACATAATGGTGGCGGCCGTCTTGTGCCCTAGAAGCGCCTAGACAGCCTCTGTGGACGCGCCAGCGTCCCCCTTCCCCTCCCCCGTGTCGCGGGGTTATGGGCAGCGTTTGAGCGTCATTACATCCGCATATTGGGCTTATTCCTGGTTCCGCAACACAGCCGATGTCGTAGTGCTCTAGTAGTTCGACCGGATCTGCCGCCTGGCAGTTGCACATGGGTGAAATGGCGCACCGCAGGTGACGAGATGTCAGAATTCGTCTCCACGTGTGTCGATTTTCAGGGGGAAGCTAGTGATACTCAGGTCGGCGCTTGCGGCCGTCGTTTGTGTGATCGGCGCGAGCGCATGTAGTCCGTCGACTCCCGTTAACCGCATGGGTGAAGCGACGAGAACTGTCACGGTGACGAACTCGGCTAGTCCTACCGTCGAGCTTCCAACGGCGTCGCCTGTAGCGACCCCATCCGGCCCCAAGTCGGTGATCGGAACCGATGGGACCTATGTCGTCGGTATCGATGTGCTGCCGGGTACCTATCGAATGCCTGGCGGGTCTCACTGCTATTGGGCAAGGTTAAACAGCCTGGACACCAGCGACATCATCGACAACAACAACAGCACAGGGCCTCAAACAGTCGAGATTCTGCCGACGGACCGAGCGTTTCTAACCAACGGCTGCCAAACATGGTCGCTTGCGTCGACCGCTACGGGACCAGTTGAGGCTGCTGCGCCTACGGTCAGTCCCAGCGGAGGAACAGTGACGCTTCCCGGTGCAGATGTGCAAGGTTTTGTCGACGGTCCGAGGTGCTCGTACAGGGCCGCACTGATGGTGCGTACCGCGCAATCGCAGGCCGTCGTGTGCGACGAGGGTTCAGGGTTGTACACCTATAAAGGACTGCGCCTGATCGACAGCGCGCGTATCGACGTTCCTGGTGCCGTTCCTAACCAGACAGGCTTCGTCGCCACGAATACCGCTGCGGACACCCGTTATGTGCTGTCCCGCAGCGGGTTAGCGATCTATACCAACGGGCAGGTCTATTCCGAGCCTGCCGTCGCTTCGGGGCCTTAGTCATCCCGTGTGCTTCTGCTCCGCCAGGATGCGATAAACGGTGGCGCGACTGACCCCGAGAGCTACCGCGATTGTGCTCGCCGATTCTCCGCTTGCGTGCATCCGTTGCGCCAGTGAGGCCTTCTGTGTGTCGAGTGCTTTGGGTCGACCGATCGGCTGGCCACGTTCCCTTCGAGCCTCGCGCGCGGCGGCACGGCGCTCACGGCCGAGTTCAAGTTCTAGCTCGGCCAACGACGCCATGGTGCCCAGCACCGCACGCCCGGTGGGTGTCGACGAGTCCACGCCCTCACGGATCGCACGGATTACGATGCCCCGGTTGAGGAGATCGGCGACAGTACTCATGACTTCACCGGCGGAACGTCCGAGGCGGTCGATTCCAAGAACAACGATCACATCGCCCTCACGGGCGTAGTCCAGCAGGGATGCGAGCCCTGGGCGTTCTTCGCGGCTGGTTGTGCCACTAAGCCTGTCGGTATAGATGCGATTCGAGTCCACACCGGCGGCAGTCAGTGCATCGGCCTGTTGGTCGAGGGACTGATGTCCGGTAGACACACGGGCATATCCGAGGACTGTTCCAGCGGCGGTGGCGGTCATATGGATAGTGTCGCAAAACTATCAGAAAGCGTCAATATGAGACGAGAGTTTTTGAGGCATATTCTGAGACGAAGCGACGTGGGTGTTTGTTGGCGGCAGTCAATCCCGTCGAGAGTGTCTCAGTTCTTTAGTTTTGAGATGGTCCCCATGTGAGGTGCTGAAGTGCTGCACATCTCGGCAGAATGAGCTTGACTGACGTGTGGCGCGATGGCCGTGTTTCGAACCCTTCCCCGTGAAAGCGCACGCTGAGCGCTAGTCTCCCGAAATGCGCTTTATCGACTTTCACTTCGAGGGGTTCAAATCACTCCGGGATGTGTCGCTCGAGTTGGGTGATGTGACGGTGGTGACTGGGCCTAACGGTGCAGGGAAGACGAACCTGGCGGAGGCGCTAACGTTCCTATCAGAGGCGCTGCACTACGGGCTCGATATTGCCGTCGCCCGTGCGGGTGGTTTTGCCAATATCGCCCATCACGGCCCGTCTGGGGACGCCGCTGAGGTCGGGTTCCGGTTTCTTGCCAGTTTGAATTTATCCGAGGTGGTCCGTAGTCGACGAATACTTCGGAGCGGTGAAAATGAGGAGGATACGTCTCTCACGCTTACCTATGATGTCAAAATCTGTCAAGATGGGAACGACGACCCCTCGAACTTTAGAATTGGGTACGAGTATTTTGAACTTGCAGACTATGACGGAACAATAGTTACAGCAAAAAGGGACGAGGGCGGAGCTGTGAAGTTTCGTCGTTCTCGGCGAATAAAAAGTCGAAGAACCGCGCTTTATAATGCGCTCTATCCTCTCTCGGAGGATGATTTTATTCAGTTCGCAAAGGCTCGGGCCGATGGTACAACCCTGATTGTGCAGGCGGTCGCAATGACCAATAACTTATTCAGTTTGTTAGCTCTGGAACTAGGTCAGCTCCGAGTTTTTCAGTTGTCACCTCAGTTATGCCGGCAGCCTGGCATATCTACTCCACAGGCGCTGCTGAGTCGTCATGGCGAAAACTTGCCAGCTGTAGTGGATAACCTTAAGCGAACCACGCCTGTGATATGGAATAGAATAATGTCCGGCATGCGCACGGTTCTGCCGAAGCTCGAACATATAGAGACGTCGCCCACACAGGACAGACGGCTCTCGTTAAGTTTCAGATTTTCTGATTCGGAACGTACGTGGAACGCCAACGAAATGTCGGACGGCACTATGCAAACCCTTGCGCTCTTAGTGGCACTGTTCGACGTTCGATGTCCGCTTCTGATCGTAGAGGAGCCTGAAAATGCTTTGCATCCGTGGATTTTGAGACAGTTTCTAGATCTCTGCAGAGAGCAGAAAAGGAAACAGATTCTTCTCACGACACATTCTCCAATAGTAATTAACTATTCCGCACCAGAGAACCTATGCATCATGTGGAATCGCAACGGTGAGAGTAATATTTCGCCTGTGCTTGAACTTAGTCCGGAAGTAATTGATCTATGGAAATCTGGCGAGGTAACTGGCTTCGATATCTACGACTCTGGCTTCATTCTTGAATACTTGCCGGAGGAATTTGTTCCTGCGGAGGCGGGAGAGTGAAGATTGCAATTCTCACGGAAGGCGATGGTGAATTTAAGTCTCTCCCGCAGCTGTATGAGCAGTTGCATGACAAAATGCCAAATCGAACCCGGATAGTTAAGACGCTTAAGATAAGCGTTCAGCCGGACGCCGAACATGGCCAATTGGTGGCAGCCTGCAGACCGAATTTGGCTCTTGCTCGAGCGGTCGCAGACCGGATCATTGTGCTTTTGGATCGTGAACAGCAACAACAGTGCCCTGGAGGGGTCGCTCAGCAACTAGAAGACGAGTTCAAGAAGATTGCGAAAGTTCCAGTGCAAGTTGTGCTGAAAAATCGTATGTACGAGAACTGGCTATTAGCGGACCTTGATGCTCTGCGCAGTCAACCTGCGCGTTTCGCTGTCGATGCTGCTGCCCAGCGGAAAATTTGTCCAAATAAGGCCGACTCGATTGATGGCTTACGGGAAATTAAGCGCCTTGTGAAGAACGGCGACTATAGCAAGACTTCGGATAGCGATAAAATCTGCCGAAAGGCCAACGTCGAGAAGATGGCCGCTAACAGCAGGAGCTTTAGGCACTTTCTGCACGCGGTCGGTCATGAGAGCTACCGCGATGTGTGCCGCTTGCCCGCTCAGCTTGCACAAACGACGGGGCCGAAGAAACGGCGCGGACGCGCATAGGTCTACTCGTGGAGAGTTGGCACTGGCGTCGCCGATGTGCCGTCACCCAGCTCAGTCGATGAAGTTGATGGATCTCGCGTCCAATCTGCGTGGATGCACCTCTGTGCCCTTGGCAACGGAAGCCGCAAAGAGAGCGACGCGCAGTGTTGCGACTGCAGGCTTTCCCGCTACGCAGGCGCTACGCACAGCAGCACTCTGCGCCCACTGGTGGCAGCCGGAGTAGAACCGGAAAAGTGGGTCTCAACTGCAAGTTCAGTGCGCCAACCACCATTCGCCAAAACTCACACCAACTCGGGCTGACCTAGGAAAACGCCGAAAGGAAGAATCCGGCTTACAGGACAACACGTATGCCAACGAGCCATGCATGCTCGTTGGCCAGGCAAGCCGCCGCGCTGACGAGCGTCAGCACATTTTCGTTTCGGATCATGTTTTTTCCCATGCCGCAACGTGCTGACTCGTACATCAAGCATGCAGCTCAACCCTGTTATATGCGGCTTCGATTCCCGGCAACTCGCGCTGAGGCGAGGCATAGGACGTTCAGGTACGAAGGTCCGCTTCCCAAGGCAGCGACTCGGCGTAACGCTCAAGCTCCGTAGTCGGGAAGAGCACCCTGCGCCCCTGTTTCTTCGCCATGAGGCGGCCGGAGTATCGCAGTCGATCGAGCTCTGTGACGGAGATTCCCAGCAATTGCGCAGCTTCCACTCGCTTCACCAGAATCGGGGGGCCTGCGGACTGCCACATCAACGGACAAGCCGTCCAAGCCAATCAGGGAGTGCGGGAAGAGGGGCATGGTGCCGAAGCTATCGGAAGAAGCAGGTAGGCGCGACTACATGGCGTGTACATCCCATTCAAGTTTGCTGCACCCTCCACCGGTACGAATCAGGTACGCACGCTTCCGCATACCGGCAGTTCACGGTGCTTCGTGGACACTACCGAACACTGCCGATAGCTTCGGAGCTATTCGCAGGCCAGGAGACAGAAATGGCCTCCTGAACCCGTGAATGTTCACGAACGCGAACGACCCGTAGCGAGCGAGTGACGGGATTCGAACCCGTGTAAACGGCTTTGCAGGCCGGTGCCTAGCCACTCAGCCACACCCGCGTGTGTCCATGACGGTGCCAGCATCTCCGGTCCCGCCCCACCTTTTGACTCACCGTGATCGCAGCCGTACCGCGCGGCATCCCGATGGTCGCGGTGCGGCAGACCGAGGTCAGGACGCAGTACCGCGGATAGGCATCCGGAAGCCCGGCGACCCGGGGCACGGACCGTAGTGGCTGCCCGCCGTCTGCGGATCACCGGGGATACTGCACACGACATTCGGCAGGTGCTCCGGATAGTCGGTGGGGTACGACGTCGCGTGGAACCCGGTCAGGGCCACGCCCGAGGAGTACACGATCACCGCGAGCGTGCACCACGCCGTCGTCGCCAGCGTGCTGACGACGTTGCGCTTCATCGGTGAGAGCCGGTCGAGCCCTCTCTCGGTGATGCGCAGACCGTCGTCGTCGACGAAGAACCGCAGAGCGCAGATGGTGATCGACCAGACGCCCACGTAGAGGAACTCCGCGATCGACCAACGGTAGGTGCTTGTGTCGATGATCATGGCACCCATACCGGGGCCCGCCCACAGGTGTGGAAGCACGAAGACCATGCTGATCACCGACCCCATCGCCAGCGCCGGAATCAGGCCAACAAGCATCAGCTTCGCGTTCGATATGCCCGGTATGCGGCGCTGGATGGAAGACCAGATCCGCCCGGCGATCCGCGCTTCGAGCACGAAGCAGGGGTAGAGGAACACGAGTGCGATGACCGGGAATGGCTCATACCCCGCCGCCGTGCTGGGAAAGCCGGGCGCATGCCCCCACCACTCGTTGAGGTTGACGAAGTTGGTGCTGTAGAACCACAGCGGCTGGAAGAAGTTCACCACGGTGTCCCAGAAGGACGTCAGCAGCAGGGCGATCCATAGCTTCAGGTCGAACGCCATCCGCCCGATGCGCCGGCTTTCCCGGATTGCACTGACCAACATCGTTGTCGCGATGACGACCGCCACGACCTCGATGCCGCGCGCCCACCACCAGCTGAAGGAACCGGCGTCTCGCCCCTTGGTGACGACGTGAGGATCGCTGAGCAACCACGCACCGAGGGTCCACGCCTGGTAGGCGACCAGGACAGCGCCGACTACGGCGAGGTAATGGGCAGGTCCGAACCGCCACGCGGTATCAAACTGGGTTTCGGCCGCGGAGCGATTCTTCGCACCGCGAGCTCCGAGAGTGCTTACCATCGGCCACGTCACCTTTCGCCGTCATAATCTATGACTCGTTAGAATCTAACAGTCGTCCGATTATGTTTCAATGACCAAGCAGGTGGATCGAATTGGCGCGCAGGCTCTTATCATGGGTTTCCATGAGCCCAGCACCGCCGACGCGTGAATCGAAGGCCACGCGCACCCGAGCGCGTATCCTCGACGCCGCCGCGGCCGAGCTCGTCGAACACGGCTACTCCGGCTCCAGCCTTCGCCGTATCGCCGAGGGTGCGGAGTTGCAGACCGGAAGCCTCTACTTTCATTTCGAGACCAAAGACGCACTCGTTCTCGAGGTGCTCCGCGAAACGATCGCGCGCGCGACACAGGATCTTCGTGAGGCGCTCGATGATCTCGGGCCGAAGGCAACCCCGGGTGAGAAGCTACGTACCGCCATTGCCACGCATACCCGATCGTTGCACCTGTCCGGAGCGCGCGGCTATGCCGTCGCACGAGTTGCCGAGACCCTGCCACCGGCCCTGCGGCAGCGCTACGCGAGCGCCGCAGCCGGGTATACCAAGCTCTGGAACCAGCTCTTGGTCGATGCACAACGCTCCGGCGATCTGGCGTCCGAACTCGACGTACGGATGGTCCGTGATCTGTTGTTCTCGGCGATGAATGGCACTCTGGCCTACCGCGGGCAGGGCGGTAACCGCATCGAGCAGGCAACGCAGACCCTCATCGCAATGGTGTTGCGAAGCTGACGACCGTTGCACATCAGGGCAATTCGCGGATACCGATCGGTCAGCCCTGGCCACGGCTGGCCCGGTAGGACGCGATACCGCCCACCAACGCCAGCGCGGCGAAGAAACCGAACAACAAGCGGGGCGCCGTGGCATCGCCGTGGTCGGTCATATTGACCACCACGCCGGCCAGGCCAGCACCGAAAGCGCCGCAGATCAACTGCACGGTGTTGATCGCCGCGGCCGCTGTCGCCCCTTCTTCGGGGTCGTCGACGCAGCCCATCGCCCACGCCGACAGGTGCGGCCACGCCATTCCGATACCGGTGCCGGTGACGAACAGCGCGACCACCCAGCACGCGACGATCCAGATCGGTGGGTCCTGCCTCTGGGTCAGCGCGCCGAGGGCCAAACCGACCGCCATCACCAGCGGCGCCACCGCGACAACCCGCACGATTGTGCGGACCTTGCTCAGTGACGCGCTGACGATCTCGCTGACCGTCCAGCCCACCGATATCGACACACCGAGGAATCCCGCCACCACTGGGACCAGGTGTGCGAGCCGTTGACCGAACAGCGGCACGTACATGTCGACCATCGTCGACGCCATCATCAGCCCCAGGGTGAGGTACATCCATTTCAGCGGGCCAGGCCGAAAGGCTGTGGCGGGCAACACCGACGCGCCGCAACGGCGGTCGACGACCAGGAACACCGCGACCAGCACCGCGCCGCCGATCAGCAGCGCCGCGGTGACCAGGAAATTACTGGGGATGGCGGCGACGCTGACCATCATCGCCGCGGCGCCCAGCAACAGCAGTGACCACACGGGGACGTTCCAGCCTGTCTTCACCGAGTCCGGCCCGCGTCCCGGCAGCGCCACCGGGACCAGCGCGATGATCACCGTGGTCAAGATCGCCAGTGCGCCGAATGCCCAACGCCACAAACCGAATTGGGCAAACAGGCCGCCGGCCGCCGGACCGACCAGCGTGCCCACGCCCCACATCGCCGACACCAGTGCCGCCGCTCTGGTCCACAACCATTGCGGGAGGGCGGCATTGATGACGGCGTAGCCAAGCCCCGCCAGCACCCCGCCCGCGCCGCCTTGCACCAGTCGGCCGGCCAGCAGGATCTCCATCGTCGGTGCCAGTGCGCATGCCACGCTGCCGATCCCGAACACCGTCGCCCCCAGCACATACGCCAGACGCGGCCCGAAGCGGGTCAGCAGCGCACTCACGGTGGTCGCACCGCACACCGAGGAGACCAAGTACACCGTGGTGACCCACGAGTAGAGGCGTTGGCCGCCGATGTCGGCGACCGCGCTGGGCAGCAGGCTGATCGTCAGGAACTCGTTGGTGGCATACAGCAGCACACCACCGGCAAGCACCGCGGAAGTCCCCAGATAGCGGGGACCCAAGAGGTCACGCCAGGTCCCCACACGCACAGCAGCCGGCTCAGTCACGGGCACAACGCTAGGGGCTCAACCCCGGTTGAGATCAACCGGCGGGCTATTTCAGCCCGGCGGCGTCCATCCCGCGGAGCTCCTTCTTCAGATCGGCGATCTCGTCGCGGATACGGGCGGCCAGCTCGAACTGCAGGTCCCGCGCCGCGGTCATCATCTGCTCGGTCATGTCCTTGATCAGATCGGCGAGCTCGGCGCGCGGCATGCTGGCGGTGTCCCGCCCCTCGTACACCCCGGCACTGACCGATCGCCCCGCTTCCCCCTGCGCGCGACGGCCACGCGACGCGTTGCGCCCCGAACCACCGATGGCGACGGTGGCCTCGGTGTCGTCGGCCTCCCGGTACACCTGGTCGAGGATGTCGGCGATCTTCTTGCGCAGCGGCTGCGGGTCGACACCGTGCTCTTCGTTGTAGGCGATCTGCTTGGCGCGGCGACGATCGGTCTCGTCGATGGCCTCACGCATCGAATCGGTGATCTTGTCGGCGTACATGTGCACTTCACCGGAGACGTTTCGGGCCGCGCGGCCGATGGTCTGGATCAGGCTTCGCGCCGACCGCAGGAAGCCTTCCTTGTCGGCGTCGAGGATCGACACCAACGACACCTCGGGCAGGTCGAGACCCTCCCGCAGCAGGTTGATACCGACCAGGACGTCGTACTCACCGAGCCGAAGCTGGCGCAGCAACTCCACGCGGCGCAGCGTGTCGACCTCGGAGTGCAGGTAGCGCACCCGGATGCCGAGTTCGAGCAGGTAGTCGGTGAGGTCCTCGGCCATCTTCTTGGTCAGTGTCGTGACCAGGACACGCTCGTCGATCTCGGTACGTTTGCGGATCTCGCCGATCAGGTCGTCGATCTGGCCCTTGGTCGGCTTGACGATGACCTTGGGGTCGACCAGACCGGTCGGCCGGATGACCTGCTCGACGAACTCGCCGCCGGACTGAGCCATCTCGTAATTTCCCGGGGTGGCCGACAAGTAGACCGTCTGTCCGATCCGGTCGGCGAACTCCTCCCAGGTCAGAGGCCGGTTGTCGACGGCCGACGGCAGCCGGAAACCGAAGTCCACCAGGTTGCGCTTACGCGACATGTCGCCCTCGTACATGCCGCCGATCTGCGGGACCGTCACGTGCGACTCGTCGATGACCAGCAGGAAGTCCTCGGGGAAGTAATCCAGCAGCGTCGCCGGCGAGGAGCCCGCCGGCCGGCCGTCGATATGGCGCGAGTAGTTCTCGATCCCCGAGCAGAACCCGACCTGCCGCATCATCTCGATGTCGTAGTTGGTGCGCATCCGCAGCCGCTGCGCCTCCAGCAGTTTGCCCTGGCGTTCCAGCTCAGCCAGCCGCTCCTCCAGCTCGAGTTCGATGCTGGAGATCGCGCGAGCCATCCGCTCTGGTCCGGCGACGTAGTGCGTGGCCGGGAAGATCCGCACCGAGTCGACTTTGCGGACGACATCGCCGGTCAGCGGGTGCAGGTAGTACAGCGCCTCGATCTCGTCGCCGAAGTACTCGATGCGCACGGCGAGTTCCTCATAGGACGGGATGATCTCGACGGTGTCGCCGCGAACCCGGAACGATCCCCGGGTGAAGGACATGTCGTTGCGGGAGTACTGGACGTCGACCAGCAGGCGCAGCAGTCCGTCCCGGGGAACCTCCGAGCCGACCTGCAGCTCGACCGATCGGTCCAGGTAAGACTGCGGGGTACCGAGGCCGTAGATGCACGACACCGATGCCACCACCACCACATCGCGGCGGGACAGCAGGTTCGACGTCGCCGAGTGCCGCAACCGCTCGACATCGTCGTTGATCGAGCTGTCCTTCTCGATGTAGGTATCGGTCTGGGCGATGTACGCCTCGGGCTGGTAGTAGTCGTAGTACGACACGAAGTACTCGACGGCGTTGTGCGGCAACATCTCCCGGAGCTCGTTGGCGAGCTGGGCGGCAAGTGTCTTGTTGGGCGCCATCACCAGGGTGGGCCGCTGCAGCCGTTCGATGAGCCATGCGGTGGTCGCCGACTTGCCGGTGCCGGTGGCGCCGAGCAGCACGATATCCCGCTCCCCCGCCCGGACCCGGCGTTCCAGCTCCTCGATGGCGGCGGGCTGGTCCCCGGCGGGTTCGTACTCGCTGACAACCCGGAACTGCCCGCCGGTGCGCACGACGTCATCGACAGCGCGGTACTCAGAGTGCGCGACGACAGGATGCTCGGTAGCGAAAGCCATGTGTCCAGGGTAGGCCGGGCTACCGACACCCACTCGGTTCGGCCGCAACCACCGCAGGTCAGGGGACTTCGTCGTCCCCCTTGTCGTCGTCCCCGTTGTCGTCGTCCCCCTTGTCGTCTTCCCCCGTGTCGCGCAGGAGGCGTTCCGGGTGGTGGTAGTTGTTGACGCGAGGACCACCGGTGTCGAGATGTGGTGGCGGGATCCACTCGGTGCGCCCGTCATCGCGCTTCCGGGTCTGCCAACCACCGGGGGCGAGCAGGCGGTGGTCGGGCTTACACGCCAGCGTGAGTTCGTCGATATTGGTCTGGCCGCCGTCGGTCCAATCGGAGACCGCGTGGTGGACTTCGCAGCGATATCCCGGCGCGGTGCATCCCGGTTTTGTGCAACCACGATCCTTCGCATAGAGCACCAAACGTTGCCCCGGTGACGCGATCCGCCTAGAGCGGCCCAGATACAGCGGAACCTCACGGTGGTTGTCGAACACCGCCAGGTAGTGATGGGAGTGTCGCGCCAGCCTGATCACATCGGCCATCGGCAATTCCGTGCCGCCCGCCGTCACGGCGTGACCGGCGGCGGATTCGAGTTCGGCCAGCGTGGTGGTTACCACGATGGTGGCGGGCAAGCCCTTGAAGCTGCCGAGCTTCCCCGATGCCAGCAGTGCCCGCAATGCCGCCTTGACCGCATCATGGGCCCGCTGCTCGGGGCTGCGCAGATCACGATCGACCTGGCCCTGGTCGGGGTCGCCGTCGACCTGTGGCGAGACTTCGTCCGGATTGCACATGCCGGGGGCCGCCAGTTTCGCAAGGACGGCCTCGAAGGTGGCTCGTAACTCCGGATCGATGAGGCCCGAGATGGTGCTCATCCCGTCGAAGCCCTGCTTCCCGAACCGGATCCCGCGCCGTCGCGCCCGATCGCCGTCAGACAGTGTGCCGTCCTGATCCAGGACCGCCAACAACTGCACCGCAAGGTTTCTGACATCTTCGGGAATCAGACCGCACGCCGCATCGGCCAGGCTGCGCTCGACAACCGTCCGGGTTTCGGCGGACACGAACGCCGGGACGTGACGGAAGAACTTGCGGATGACCGCGACGTGCTCACCACCGACCCGTCCGTCGGCGACCCCGGCCGCGGTCGCCGGCAGCACCGGCTCCAACGGCTCGCCGGTGATGGCAACCCGAGGGGCCAGGTCGCGGGCCTCGGCGATGCGGCGATTGGCTTCCGATCGAGAAATCCGCAATCGGACCGCCAATACCTCGGTCATGGATCTCGCACCAAGCTCACGCGGATCGCACTCCCCGACCAGCCTGCCGATCAGCCGGTGATCGACGGCGGCATCGGCGCGCGCGACCGCTTCCCGACGGTCCAGAACCGCGAGCATGTCGGTGGCACTCAGAGCGATCGGTGAGAGTGCGGCCAGCCGGGCGGCGGCGCTCTCATAGGCTTCCAGGGCGGCTTTGTACTCCGCCCTGTCCGCTACCCGCACCGACCCCATGCTCGAACATTAGTTCGAGACACCGACAGGAATCACCTGCGTGTGACAGCAGAAATCCAAGTGACAGAACAGTATTCACGTGATCCGTCAGCCCGATATTTCAGGGCCGGCACGTTACCCCTCGGACGGCATCCCCATACCGCAGCGCTCGCGGAAGTCCCGCAGCGGCTGCCGGATGCCCTGTAGCTCGTCGTACACCTGCGGATTGGCGTCCATGTAATCCTTGACCGGGCCGCGCAGCTCTTCGCGCGACGTCCCCCGCAGGTCGGTGAAGAAGTTGTTCACGTCGGGGTGGGTGAACAGATACACCGACATCGCCGCAGAGACACCGGTCGCGACACCGGCCAGGTCGGCGGCGGTGCAGTTCGGCGGTGGCGGCGGGTCATCCGCCAGTGCGGGCGCCGCAAAACCGAGGGCCAGCGACCCGGTCGCCACCGCGGCACCAACGACCCGCGTAAGCATCGTCATCATCGTTTCTCATCCTCCGAAACCGAGTCGCACACACTGCCCCCGACCGCCGACGACGGCCAAACCAGACGATAGTCGTACCGACCACCGATCCGAAGTAGCCCGCGCCCCATAAACTGGCGGTATTCACCCTCCCAAACACGAGACCTTCGACTTGGCCGCCCGAACGAACACCGACCCCAAGGGCTTCGTCCGGGCGGTGGATGTCTACACCGTGACCCCCTGGGGTCTGTACATGGCCCGGCCCACGCCGGGCCGGGCGCAATTCCACTACTTGGAGTCCTGGCTGCTGCCGACGTTCGGGATCCGCGCCAGCATCTTCCACTGGAACCCCGGCCATGAGCGCGAGCAGGATTTCTACCTCGACGTCGCCGAGATCACCGTGGACGCGGACGGTAATTGGAACACCGTCGACCACTACATCGACCTGGTGGTGCACACCGGCGAGCGCACCGAACTCGTCGACGTCGACGAACTGCTGGAAGCCCACCGGATGGGACTGGTGACGCCGGAGACCGCCGAACTGGCCATTCGCAATACCGCCGCGGCGGTCGCGGGGCTGGCCGCCAACGGCCACGATTTGCACGCCTGGATGGGGTGTAACGGCATCGAACTTTCCTGGCGATAACAACGTAGTGTCTCTAACCATGAACTCCACCTCGGGTGCAGCAGCCGCCACGGCGGTGCTGCTACTGTCGTGTGCCCCGTTTACGGTCGCCACCGCTTGGGCCGATCCGGAACCCGAGCCGACGACCACCGCCGTGGCCAGCGTCCCGCCCGATGGCCAGGACCTGCACAACATCACCTACCGCGCGCGCATCGACGGTGTATCGCGCGGCGCACTGATCACCTACAAGATCAACGACACCCAGGTGCAGAGCGCCGATCCCACGATGCTGCCCGGACGGGTTTTCGAGGTGCAGACCGTGCTGACCGATCCCGCGCTGGCCGGTATGCAGGTGTCGATCCAGTGGCCGTACTCGGCCAACCTGCACTGCGAGATCCTCGTCGACGATGCCACCGTGGCCCAGGCCGACCAGTTCATCAGGCCGCGGCTGACCCCGGCCGACGACGATCCCGACTACGGGAAATTGATGTGCGGTGCGCCGCTGATCAATCCGGCCGGGGCCGGCAGCGGGTCCGGCACCGTGGCCCCCGCCGACCCGGCCGCACCATCAGCGCCGAGTCAGGCCGTCTCCGATCAACCGGCCGAGACTCCGCCGGCGGGCTGACCCGCTAGCTGCGGGCCGCGGGCTCCCAGCCCGTCGACAGCGCCCACTCCCATGCCCTGCGATAGGCGTCGAGGAACCACGGCTCCTTGGCGTCGGCATATGCGCCGGTATCCGCATGCCCCTGCGCTTCGACGGCACGTTTGGTGGCCAGGTAGTCAGCCCGCACGCCCGGGTTGGCGATGACCCAGTCGACGAACAGCAGCGGGAATTGCTGGTTGGGCCAACCGTCGACCCGGATGTGCACGTTGGTGGGCTGGCCGGGATCGCCCGATGCGTGAAACCTCTTGCGCCAGAACGCCGGATCACTCACGTGATCGAAACCCGCGACCGAGCTGCGGCCATCGGGTTTGGCGATATCGGCGGTGATCGACTCGACGCGCGGGTAGCCGGCGGCCATCAAGGACTGCGCCAGCTCGTCGGCGGTGTCCAGCGAGTCGACGGTGACCTGAACGTCGATGACATCCTTGGCATCCAGCCCGGGCACCGCCGTCGAGCCGATGTGGTCGATCCGGCTGGCGCGATGCCCACACGCGGTGTTCAACCGGGCCAGGACACGGCGTGCTTGATCGGGCCAGGACGGGTCATACGGCACCAGATGCGGTGCCGAGCGGGCCGGTGTGCGCTGCTGCAGGTTGTGGGCGAACGGCAGGATCCGCTCGTACCAGAGGCCGCGGGCGCGCTCCACCAACTCGCCGGGTGTCCCGGCGTTGTCGAGCCAGACATCGGCGACTGCGCGACGCTGCTCGACGGTGGCCTGCGCGGCGATGCGGGCGCGCGCGTCGGCCTCGCTGAAACCCCGGTGCTCGATGAGCCGGGCGACCCGGACCTCCTCCTCGGCGTGCACGATCACCACCAGCGGGAACATCGGCGCCATCTGCGATTCGACGAGCAGCGGGATGTCCTCGACGATCACTGCATCCTCAGCGGCCGCTTCGATCAGCTCGGAGCGACGATGTGCGACAAGCGGATGCACGATGCCGTTCAAGGTGGCCCGCTTCTCGTCGTCGCTGAACGCGACGGCGGCCAACGCCGGCCTGTTCAGGGCGCCGTCGGGCAACAGGATGGCCTCGCCGAACGCGTCGACCAGTTTTGCCAAGCCCTCAGTGCCTGGCTCGACGACCTCGCGGGAGATGACGTCACCGTCCACCACTATGCCGCCGCACTCGGCGAATGTGGCTGACACCGTTGACTTTCCGGCACCGATTCCGCCGGACAACCCGATACGCAGCATCAATCAATCCTCTACAAAAAGAACCACGCAGGAAGTCTTGCGACTTCCTGCGTGGCTTCACTCGGCGAATGAGTGTCTTTTAGGCGTTGCCGGCCAGCTTCTCGCGCAGCGCGGCCAGCTGGGCATCACTGGCAAGCGATCCACCAGCGGACTCACCACTGGAGCTCGACGAGCCGTTCGAGGTGGGCCGTGCGGCCTCCTCGGCCTCGGCAGCGGCGAACTTCTCCATCTGCGCGGTGTGCATCTTGTGCCGACGCTCGGCCTCGGCGTACCGGGCCTCCCATTCGGTGCGCTGCTTGTCGAAGCCTTCGAGCCACTCGTTGGTGTCGGCGTCGAAGCCCTCGGGGAAGATGTAGTTCCCCTGCTCGTCATAGCTGTCGGCCATGCCGTACTTCGACGGGTCGAATTCCTCGGTGTAGTCCTCGTTGGCCTGCTTGAGGCTCAGCGAGATCCGGCGACGCTCCAGGTCGATGTCGATGACCTTGACCATGGCGTCGTCACCGACGGCCACAACCTGATCGGGCACCTCGACGTGGCGCTCAGCCAGCTCGGAGATGTGCACCAGACCCTCGATGCCCTCTTCGACGCGGACGAAGGCACCGAACGGAACCAGCTTGGTGACCTTGCCCGGCACGATCTGGCCGATGGCGTGGGTGCGGGCGAAGTGACGCCACGGATCTTCCTGAGTTGCCTTGAGCGACAGCGAAACCCGCTCGCGATCCATGTCGACGTCGAGCACCTCGACGGTGACCTCGTCGCCCACCTGGACAACCTCGGACGGATGGTCGATGTGCTTCCAGGACAGCTCGGAGACGTGAACCAGGCCGTCGACACCGCCGAGATCGACGAAGGCGCCGAAGTTGACGATCGAGGAGACGACACCCTTGCGGATGGCGCCCTTCTGCAGCTGGTTGAGGAACTCGCTGCGCACCTCGGACTGGGTCTGCTCCAGCCAGGCGCGGCGGCTCAGCACCACGTTGTTGCGGTTCTTGTCGAGCTCGATGATCTTGGCCTCGATCTCCTTGCCGATGTACGGCTGCAGATCGCGGACACGACGCATCTCCACCAGCGACGCGGGCAGGAAGCCACGCAGGCCGATATCGAGGATCAGGCCGCCCTTGACGACCTCGATGACGGTGCCCTTGACGGCCTCGTCCTTCTCCTTGAGCTCCTCGATGGTGCCCCAGGCGCGCTCGTACTGAGCCCGCTTCTTGGACAGGATCAGGCGGCCTTCTTTGTCCTCTTTGGTGAGGACCAGCGCTTCGACCTCGTCGCCGACGGACACAACCTCATTGGGGTCGACGTCGTGCTTGATCGAGAGTTCGCGCGAAGGAATGACGCCTTCGGTCTTGTAGCCGATATCGAGCAGGACCTCGTCGCGGTCCACCTTGACGATGGTTCCTTCGACGATGTCGCCATCGTTGAAGTACTTGATGGTCTTGTCGATTGCGGCGAGAAAATCCTCGGCCGAGCCAATATCGTTGATGGCTACTTGCGGCGAGGTGATGGACGGACTTGGCATGTGGTGGGTGGCTCCGGACAGGTTTAATCGAAGGGACAGGGTGTGAAGATGATTTAGTACAACCCGCGACGTGCACACGGGTACGTGTCGAGGGTACTCGACTAGGCACACGCTGGACAAACCCGGGTCCCCGATGGGGTTTACCCTGCTGTGGTGTCCTCACCCACACACCCCGCCGCCTACGCGCCGTCCCGTCTGCCGAGGAAGATCCGCAAGGTCGGCGCACCGCTGGCCGTCATCATCGCGCTGGGCACCGTGGTGGCATTACTGCTGGTCGGGATAACCGCGGTCAACCCCGTCGGTGCCGTCGTCGGGATCGTCCTGACGACGGCAGCGATGACCGTCGTCATCGGCGCCTACCTGTGGCTGGATCGCTGGGAGCCCGAACCACCGCGGCTGCTGGTGCTGGCTTTCCTGTGGGGCGCCTCGGTGGCGATCGTGGTGTCGGTGGTCCTGGAGGTGTTCGCCGAGTCGCTGCTGAATCCGGGTTCGGGTGCCGAATCGGACACCAGCCCGGTGATCATCGCCGTCGGCGCACCCATCATCGAGGAGGCCGCCAAGGGGCTCTTCTTGCTGCTCATGCTCACCGGGCGGCGCCGAAACGAGCTCAACTCGCTGACCGACTGCCTGGTGTACGCCGGTTTGGCCGCCGCGGGCTTCGCCTGGATCGAGGACATCTTCTACATCTCCAACGGTGAGAATCTGGGTGCTTCCCTGGTCACGGCGGCGATGCGGCTCATCATGGGGCCCTTCGCGCATCCGCTTTTCACCACGTTCACCGGCATCGGGGTCTATTTCGCCCTCAAACAGCGCAACATCGCCGCCAAGGCGGGCTGCATCCTGCTCGGCTACGCCGGCGCGGTGCTCATGCACGGCTTGTGGAACGGCTCCGCGGTGTTGAGTGTGCAGGCCTATTTCGGCGTCTACCTGCTGTGGATGGTGCCGGTTTTCCTGCTGGCCATCGTGCTGGCGGTCCGCAGCCGGCGCATCGAACAACGCGTCGTCGCCGAGAAGCTGCCCGGCATGGTGGCGGCCGGGCTGGTGCTACCCAACGAGGCGACCTGGCTGGATTCGATCCGCAACCGCAAACTGGCGGTCGCCGCCGCGCGCCGGTTCGAAGGCAAGCCCGGGGGCAAGGCCGTCAAGACGTTCACCGCCCAGGTCATCGAACTGGCCTTCGTCCGGGACCGGATCGACAGGGGTTTCGGTGATCAGCGAGTACTGGCGCTACTCAATGACGAGACCCAGGAACTGCGTGCCAAGCGGGCCGCCGCGGCACCGACACTGCAGAAGATGGCGGGTTACCACATCACGGCGCACTGACCCGGTGCGCCGCGATGTGGTCGGCGGAATTTCAGCCGGCCTCGAACGCCAGCCCGCCCTCGGCGACCGGTGACCGCACCGGCACCGCGGGCGCCGATACCGGTGGCGCGGGTTCGGGATCGACGGTGGTGTCCGCCAACAGCTGCAGGCTGGACCGGCGCTTGACCAAGAGGTAGCCCATCACGGCGATCCCGATCAGGTACCAGACCGTGACGACCGGACCGGCCAGACTCAACGGCCAGCTCAGCGCCGTCGCGAAGCTGAAGGCCGGGATCCCGGCGCCCGCGCAGAACGCGGGAATCAGCAGGATCGCACCGAGCACCGGTGCGAGCAGGTGCAGGAAGACGTTGAACTCCGATCGCCGGAAGCGCAGGTAGTACACGGGGCAGGCCAGCGCCGTCACGAAGTAGATCGGCAGCACTGCCACCGTCAGCGCGGTGCCGAACATGGCGTATGCCGTCACCGGATCCCACACGTAGCCACCGACCACGGTGAGGATCGCACCGAGCACGAAGAACACCGTGATCGCCGTCGACGGCGACCGCCAGCGGGGATGGACATGCCCGAAGAACTTCGGCAGCGTGCCACTGCGGCCCATCGCCATGATGCTGCGGGTGGCGGCCAGTGCCGCACCGTTCATGCAGGCGAACGACGAGACCAGCAGCACGGTGAGCAACAGGATCCAGCCGCCACCCCACAGATCGGTGGCAAGACCGATCCACGCGTTACCGCCGTGATAGGCCATGAACTCGGCCATCTTGTCCGGTCCGAAGTACACCGCCGACGCATACGAGGTGAGCACGTAGAACAGGCCGATCAGCAAGCAGGACAACATCACCGCGCGCGGGACGGTACGCCGGGGATCCTTGGTCTCCTCGGCCAGCGGCGCGGCCGCCTCGAATCCGATGAATGCCAGGAAGCCGTAGACGGATGCCGCGATCACCCCGCCCATGCCTTCGAACCCGGGGACCGTCGCGGCAGCGGTACTGAACAGCGACACGCTGTTGGCGTCGCCGGCGGCGAAGATCATCCATACCGACATCACCACCAGCACCGCGATCTCGAACAGGCCGAGGATCAGGCCGAACCGGACACCGATCTCCACGCCGAAGAAGTTCGTCGCGAATGCTCCGGCCAGGCACGCCAGTGCCGCGACCGTCCAGACGACGTTGAAGGCGGTTCCGCCGTCCGGGGCCACCGTGGTGGCCAGCAGGTTGCCGAACACCAGCGCCAGGTAGGGCATCGCGAACAGGTACATGAACGGATAGGCCCACGCGATGACGAAACCGACGCCGGTGTGCATCGCGGTGCCGACGTAGGACGCCAGGCCGCCTGCCGACGAAATGTGTTTGGCGAGTTGGCCGATCGCGGTGGCGACCAGAAGGCTCCCGACGAGTGCGAACACCACCGCCAGCGGTAGGGCTCCCCCGCCGAACAGCGACCCGGTACTGATCGCGTACGCCGCGCCCGCACCGGGGGCCATCGTCGCGATGGCCACGAACAGGACGCCGGGCAGGTTGATGACACCCTTTGCCAGGCTCGGCTCGGCCGAGTCGTCCCCAGTCTGAGACGCCGCGGCGATCTCAGGGTTTGCGGTCATGTGAATTCTCCATCTGCCTAGAGATCGACCGCGGTAGCGGTGATCTCGACGAGTTGATCGGGGTGAGCCAGGGCGGTGACCCCGACCCAGGTGCTCGTGGGCGGTGCCGCCCCGAATCGCTTCGCGAAGAGTTCGGCGGTGGCCATCAGGGCCGGTACGTCGGTGGCATATACCGTCACCGCGACCAGGTTCTCCAGCGTCTGGCTCTCCGATTCCAAACAACGTTCCAGGACGTCCAGCAAGAACAACACCTGCTCTTCCATCGAGCCGGTGCCGATGACGGTGAATTCCGGTGGGGCGCCGGTGAACGGAGCGATTCCGGAGTAGTAGACGGTGTCCTTGGCGCGAACGACCTGGCTGAACCCCAGCAGCTCGAATGTCGACTCGTCGACGTACCCGACCTCCGGATTGCTGCGGACGATCACGCCATTCCTCCTGCGGTGACCGGGGTTTCGGCGTTGACCATTTCGTCTCGGAAGGTGTCCATGTAATCCGAGCTGACGTGATCGGTCTTCTGCGTCAGTGACGCGAACTCGTACTGCTTCTTGGGCATGTCGTCCCGGATCGCGACCATCGGATCTTCGAAGTCCCTGATGTATCCCACTGCGAGCCCGCCCATTTGGTAGCCCATCAATCTGAGCAGGTCGTCGTCGAGAGTGCGGGCCACCTCGATCGGCGTCGACAGGTACTGGTTCTCTTCCTGACGGACCCAGCCGACGCAGTAGGTCAGGTTGATTCCCTGCCGAACCGAATCCGAAGTGTTCGCGGCCGCACCGTGATACACCTTGCCGGAGTAGAAGAACATCGAACCGCGCTCCATTTCCGCGCGCACGATCCGGGGGTCGTCGTCCTCGTAGGTCTGCTTGCCCTCGATGAGGTGGCTGCCCGGCACGATCCGAGTCGCACCGTTTTCGACGGTGAAGTCGGTCATCGCCCACATGGTGTTGCACTGAACGTCGTAGTCGAGCGGGAAGGGAAAGAAGTCCCAGGCCAGTTCGTCGCGATGCAGGGGCTGATTGGTCTCGCCGGGCAGCACCGAGATCACCTGCGTCAGATGCAGTTGATACGCCGAGGCCTTGTGCAGCAGATCCGCCGTGGCGCCGAGCACCAGGGGATGTGTGATCAGATCCCGGCTCGTCACCGACCGCGGGATCAGCGAGCCGGTGCGCCGGGTCTGGCGACCGACGAAGTCGTCGAGACCCAAGGGCGTGAGGTCGATGTACTCGTCGAGTTCCTCGGCGACTCGGTCCATGACCTCGTCGGAGACCAGATTGTCGACGATGACGAAGCCGTCCTCGCGGATTGCCGCGGTGACTTCGGCGGGCGTGGCGGTGGGTGGCAGATGGTATTTCGGCACGCTGATACTCCACGGTGTGAGGGGTGTTCGAGGCGCACGGCGACGGGGCCTCGGTCGGCTAGAGTCGAGCAATCCCAGTGGACTCGGGTGCTTCGGCATTGAGGCGGCGCCCGTAGGAAGGTGACAGCTGAAAGTGAATCAGTCTCAGGTTTCGGGTGCGATGCCCGTCGGTAAAGGGCTCATTACACCGGACCGCCTGGCGGACTTGATGATTCCCATGACCTCGCAGGTCGGCGCCCGTCGCAGCGCAGTCCAGGCGCGCAGTCAGGACAAGCTGGATCGTGTCCTGCAGGCCACCGCCGCGTTCCTGGACGAGGTCGGACCCGAGGCCGTGACGACGACGTCGGTGGCCGCGCGTGCGGAGGTCTCGATCGGCTGGCTCTACAACTTCTTCGACGACCGGGAAGCTCTTCTGCAGGAGGTCATGGTCAGCGGCCTGATCCGGCTGGATCGCGAACTGGATGACGCCGGATTCAGCCTGGCCGGCCCGGACTGGCGCACCACCGCGATCGCCGGAATCGACACCGTGATCGAATTCTTCGACGCCTCACCGGGTTTCAGATCACTGTGGTTCTCCACCGAGTTCACCGGGCGCATGCTGCAAGCCAACCGCTTCCACGACGACGCGCTCGCCGCCTACCTCGCCGCCAGCGCCACGCAACCCCGTCCCGACGCACCCGATGTGCCGTTGAGCATCGTCACGCAGATCTTCGTCGGCATGCTCGACAAGGGTCTGGACCTCGCCTACCGCAACGACCCCGCCGGCGACAAGAAGATGCTCGCCGAGATGACCCGCGCCAGCGTCGACTACCTCGGCTGCTTCCTTCGCTGATCCCGAGTCAGTGTGCCGCGGCGTCCCAGCTGCGGCCGTACCCGACCGAGACCTCGAGCGGCACGTCGAGCGGGTAGGCGCCGCCCATCTTGTCGCGGACCAGAGCCTCGACCTGCTCGCGCTCCCCCTCGACCACCTCGAGCAACAGTTCGTCGTGCACCTGCAGCAACATCCGGGTCTTGAGCTTGGCCTCGCGCAGAGCGCGGTCGACCTCGATCATCGCGACCTTGATGATGTCGGCGGCACTGCCCTGGATCGGCGCGTTGAGCGCGGCCCGTTCCGCGGCCTCACGGACATTGCGATTACTGCTGTCGAGTTCGGGCAGGTAGCGGCGACGGCCCAGCACCGTGGAGGTGTAACCGTCCTTGCGGGCCTGGTCGACGACCGACTGCAGGTAGTCGCGCACGCCGCCGAACCGGGCAAAGTAGGACTCCATCTGGTCCTTGGCCTCTTCGGTGGAGATCTTGAGCTGCGATGCCAGACCGTATGCCGACAGCCCGTACGCCAGACCGTAGGACATCGCCTTGACCCGACGACGCAGTTCCGGTGTCACATCGGCGATCTCGACACCGAAGGCCCGCGCCGCGACGAACGAATGCAGGTCCTCTCCGGTGTTGAACGCTTCGATGAGGCCGGCGTCCTTGGACAGATGCGCCATGATGCGCATCTCGATCTGGCTGTAGTCGGCCGTCATCAGCTCGGCGTAACCGTCGCCGACCACAAAAGCGTCCCGGATCTCGCGGCCCGCCTCGGTCCGGATCGGGATGTTCTGCAGGTTGGGCTCGGTGGACGACAGCCTGCCGGTCGCTGCGATGGTCTGGTTGAAGGTGGTGTGAATACGTCCGTCCGTGGCCACCGCACCGAGCAGACCGTCGACGGTGACCTTGAGGCGCGTGACATCACGATGGGTCAGCAGATGCTGCAGGAACGGGTGCCCGGTCTTGTCGAAAAGACCTTGGAGCGCGTCCGCGTCAGTGGTGTAGCCGGTCTTGGTGCGCTTGGTCTTGGGCATCTCGAGTTCGTCGAACAGCACCACCTGCAGCTGTTTGGGCGAACCGAGGTTGATCTGCTTGCCGATGACACCGTAGGCGGCCTCGGCGGCATCACGGATCGCATCGCCGAAGGTGCTCTGCAGTTGCGTCAGCCGGTCCAGGTCGACGGCGATGCCGACCGATTCCAACTCGGCCAGCACGGTCTGCACCGGCAGCTCCATATCGCCGAGCAGCGCCGACGAGTCGATGCGGGTCAGTTCCTCGTCGAGCGCATCGGCCAGGTCGGTGACGGCCCTGGCCCGCAGGATCAGCGTCTGCACGGCCTGATCGTCGACGCCCTCCTCATCGTCGAGCAGCGAAAGTTGTTGTTGCTCAGGGTTGTCGGCACGCAATTCACGACGCAGATAGCGTAGCGAGAGGTCGTCGAGAGTGAAGCTGCGCTGGCCGGGGCGCACCAGGTATGCCGCCAGCGCGGTATCGGATGTCACGCCGGCCAGCGACCAGCCTCGACCGGCCAGATCGTGGATGGCCAGCTTCGCCTCGTGCAGCGCTTTGGGTTTGTCGGTCGCGGCCAGCCATTGGCCCAGCGCGGCGTCGTCCTCGGCGGTCAGGGTCGTGGTGTCGATATAGCAGCCCTCACCATCGGCGGCGGCGATCGCGATGGCGGTCGCATCCCCGTCGAACGCCAGATGAGTGCCCACCACGGCGACACCGGCCCGCTTGCCGTCGGAGGCGTGTTCGGCCAGCCACGCGCTGACCGTGCCGGGCTCGAGCGCGCCGCCGCGGACATCGAAACCCTCGTCGACCTCGGGGTCGGCCGATGCCAGGGTGTCGAAGAGGCGGTCGCGCAGCACCCGGAACTCCAGGTCGTCGAACAACCGGTGAATATGGTCGCGGTCCCAGGGCTGCATCCGCAGCGTGTCCGGCGTCTGCGCCAGCGGGACGTCCTTGACCAGTTCGGTGAGATCGCGGTTGAGGATCACACCGGACAGATGCGCGCGCAGCGCGTCGCCGACCTTGCCTTTGACGGCGTCGACGTTGTCGACAAGCGACTGCAGCGAGCCGTACTCGGCGATCCACTTGGTGGCGGTCTTCTCCCCCACGCCCGGGATCCCGGGCAGGTTGTCGCTGGGGTCGCCGCGCAGCGCCGCGAAATCCGGGTACTGCCGCGGCGTGAGCCCGTATTTGGCCTGGACCGCCTCCGGGGTGAACCGGGTCAGCTCGCTGACGCCCTTGATCGGGTACAGCACCGTCACATCGTCACTGACCAGCTGCAGCGAGTCCCGGTCCCCGGTGACCACCAGAACCCGGTAGCCCTCGTTCTCGGCCTGGGTGGCCAGTGTCGCGATGATGTCGTCGGCCTCGAAACCGGGCTCGGCCAGCACCGTGATGCCCAGGGCGACAAGCACTTCTTTGGTGATGTCGATCTGCCCGCGGAACTCGTCGGGGGTGGCCGACCGGTTGGCCTTGTACTCCGGGTACTTCTCGGAACGGTGGGTCTGCCGGGAAACGTCGAACGCCGCCGCGATATGGGTGGGTCCCTCGTCGCGCAGCAGGTTGATGAGCATGGCGGTGAACCCGTAGACGGCGTTGGTGGTCAGCCCGCCCTGGGTCTTGAAGTTCTCGGCAGGCAGCGCGTAGAACGCCCGGAAGGCCAGCGAGTTGCCGTCGAGCAGCATCAATGTTGGTTTGGCGTCGGCTTTCGCCGAAGCAGACGTGGTCCTTGATGCGGTTTTGGCGGGGCTCACGGCCTCAACTCTAGGCACCCGCTCCGACACGCAGGTGCTCGCGGGCCATGCCGACCGGGACGCGCGCCACCGCGCCGATCGGACACCGTAACCGGCCGTTGCAGCCGCTGGTCACAGTTGCGCCGCCGAATGCCCGGTCCCGGATCGCAACCGCACGGCCTCGGTGAGGAATCCGAGATTCCACGCCACCGTATTGGTCGCATGCCTGCGCCATCGAGGTGTCAGCCTCGCCACCGTGGCCCACACGCCGAACCAGACCACGACACCGCACAAGGCCAGAAGCGTCAGCGGAGTCACCAACCGGGGCCGGAACTTCTGCATCAGCCGCGTCTCGCCCCGGCCGAAGTTGAACTGCTGGCGAAACGCGTCGTCGAGGTCGGTGTGCATGAGCTTGTCGACCTTGGCCTCGGGCACCAGCACCAGCTCGTAGCCGGCCTCGGCGAGCCGCCAGTAGAAATCGACCTCGTCCGCACCGCCGATGAACGATTCGTCGAACCCGCCGACCCGATGAAACGCCGCGGCGCTGAAACCGCAGTTCGTCGCGTTGGCGAAAGTGACACCCCGGCCGGCAAGCGGCCGATACAACCGGCTCTCCCGGGACAGCACCTTCCCGCCGGCAAGGACCCGGATCAGCGCGCCGCCCGCACTGTGTGCACCGTGGGAGAACGCCTGCCAGTAGGCCTCGATCCACCCGGGATGGACCAGATCGTCGGCGTCGGTCAGCAGGATGAACCGACCGCGCGCCGCCCGTACGCCGACATTGCGGCCGACGTTGGCACCCGGTGCCCGAGACGCGTCGACCAGTTTCACCCGTGGATCGCGCTCGCCGTAACGCCTGACCAGCTCCGCGGTCGCATCTGTCGAACCGTTGTCGGCGACGATGACCTCGAAGGTGGCGCCGGTCTGTTGCGCGAGCAACGCGTCCAATTGCGCACCGAGAGTGCCCGCCCCGTTACGGCATGGAATGACCACACTGATGTCGACCCCGTCCGACGTGCACGACGGGTCCCCAAGTCCGCCCCCCATGTGGCCGAAACTAACACCTCAACTGCGGCGCTGCGGCGTACTTTCGGCGAAAACGCGAAGTGGGACGGCGCGGCACGAGGAGCCCGAGCAGCACGTGGAAACGAACTGCAACACGTTTCAGTTTCACCGCCGATCTCCGTTACGCTGACCGGGTGCCAGGAGCTACCGACGCCGCCAGTCAGCCCGCGATCGAGGGTTGGTGGGATACCGATGAGACCGGTTCACCGCATCTGATCGGGGGGAAGTGCCCGCAATGCGGCACCTACGTCTTCCCGCCGCGGGCCAACAACTGCCCCAACCCCGCCTGCGACAGCGACGTACTTGAGCCCGTCGCACTGTCGCGGCGCGGCACGGTGTGGAGTTACACCGAGAACCGCTATCCGCCACCCGCGCCGTACCCGGCGCCGGACCCGTTCGAGCCCTTCGCGATCGCCGCTGTCGAGCTTGCCGATGAAGGCCTCATCGTGCTCGCCAAGGTCGTCGAGGGCACCCTGGCCGCCGACCTCAAGGTCGGTATGGAGATGGAGCTCGCGCTGATGCCGCTCTATACCGATGACGACGGCGTGCAGCGCCTGACCTACGCCTGGAGGATCCCGTGACCGAACCGGTGTACATCCTGGGTGCCGGTATGCACCCCTGGGGTAAATGGGGACGCGACTTCACCGAATACGGTGTGGTGGCCGCCCGCGCGGCACTGGCCGAAGCCGGCCTGGACTGGCGCCAGATCCAGCTGGTCGCCGGCGCTGACACCATCCGAAACGGCTACCCGGGCTTCATCGCCGGGTCGACCTTCGCCCAGAAACTGGGCTGGAACGGTGTCCCCGTCAGCTCGAGCTACGCGGCCTGCGCCAGCGGCTCGCAGGCCCTGCAGAGTGCGCGCGCACAGATCCTGGCCGGCTTCTGCGATGTCGCCCTGGTCATCGGCGCCGACACCACCCCCAAGGGTGCCTTCGCACCGGTGGGCGGGGAACGCAAGAACGACCCGGACTGGCAGCGCTTCCACCTGATCGGTGCGATGAACCCGGTGTATTTCGCGCTGCTCGCCCGGCGCCGGATGGACCTGTACGGCGCGACGTCGGAGGACTTCGCCCAGGTCAAGGTGAAGAACTCCCGGCACGGCCTGAACAACCCCTACGCCCGCTACCACAAGGAGGCGTCGGTCGAGGATGTGCTGGCCAGCCCCGTGGTGGCCGATCCGTTGCGGCAGTTCGACATCTGCGCTACCTCCGACGGTGCGGCAGCGCTCATCGTCGCCAGCGCGGAGTTCGCCCGTAAGCATCTCGGGTCGACCGACGGTGTGCCCTCGGTGCGTGCCGTCAGCACGGTGACTCCGCGCTACCCGCAGCACCTGCCCGAATTGCCGGACATCGCAACGGATTCCACCGCCGTGGTGGCCGCACCGGAGCGGGTCTTCAAGGATCAGATCCTGGACGCGGCGTACGCCGAGGCCGGCATCGGTCCCGAGGACGTCAGCCTGGCCGAGGTCTACGACCTGTCCACCGCGCTGGAACTCGACTGGTACGAACACCTCGGACTGTGCGCCAGAGGTGAGGCCGAGGCGCTGTTGCGCAGCGGCGCCACCACCATCGGCGGACGCGTCCCGGTCAACGCCTCCGGCGGCCTGGCCTGTTTCGGTGAGGCCATCCCCGCCCAGGCGATCGCGCAGGTCTGCGAATTGACCTGGCAGCTCAAGGGCCAGGCGACCGGTCGTCAGGTGGAAGGCGCCACCGTCGGCGTCACCGCCAACCAGGGCCTGTTCGGCCACGGCTCGTCGGTGATCGTCGCTCGCTGAATCTGGGGGCACAGGTTTGTGCCCCACAATGTGCGCGTGCACCCAGTGGAGTCCAGACGCCGGCTGCGGGTCGGGTCCATGGGTGTGCTCATCGGCGGCCTGTTGCTCTTCGCACTGCTCGGCGGGTTCTTGCACGACGCGGTCAGCGCCAGCCCGGCGTGGGCGACCGCGGCGACGGTGTTCAGTGGTGTCTTCGTACAGGCGGTGCCGTTCCTGGCGCTCGGTGTGGTCGTCAGTGGACTCATCGCGGTGTTCGTCACACCGGAGCGGTTGCGTCGCTGGCTGCCCGGCAGGCCGTCGGTGGCGGTCCTGGCCGCCGGGGTCGGCGGTGCGGCCCTTCCCGGCTGCGAGTGCGGGTCGGTGCCGGTGGCACGGCGGCTCTACGGTGACGGCGGGACAACCGCCGCGGCCGCGCTGACCTTCCTGTTGGCCGCGCCTGCCATCAACCCGGTGGTGGTCATCGCGACATCGGTGGCCTTCCCCGGACAGCCGCAGTTCGTATTGGCGCGGGTACTGGCCTCGCTGCTGACGGCCGTGGTGATGGGCTGGTTGTGGCTGCGATGGGGCCGCGACGAGTGGGTCACCCGGCGGCTGCCTGCACCGCATGACGCGTCGGCATCGCGGTGGACGGTTTTCATCGAGACCGCACGGCACGACTTCCTGCAGGCCGCTGCGTATCTGGTGGTGGGCGCGCTCGCCGCCGCGGCATTGCATGTGCTGGTGCCACCGTGGATTTTCTCCCATCTCGCCACTCATCTGCTGCTGGGCGTGCTGGTGATGGCGACCCTCGCGGTGGTGCTGGCGCTGTGCTCGGAGGCTGATGCGTTCGTTGCGGCGAGCATGACGATGGTTCCGCTCCTCCCGCGGCTGGTGTTCCTGGTGGTCGGTCCGGCCGTCGATCTGAAGCTCTTCGCGATGCAGGCCGGCGTCTTCGGCAGGGCGTTCGCGGTGCGGTTCGCGCCGGCGACCTTCGTGGTGGCCACGGCGGCGGCGACCGGGGTCGGGCTGGTATTGCTCGGCGGTGCGGTGTGACCCGCGAATCCGAGAACACGCTGCTGTTGCTTGTCGGTGTCAGCCTCGGATTGATCTGCGCTAGCGGAGCGTTCACGCGTTACGTGAAACCGGGCCAGCTGCCGTGGCTGCTGGGCACCGCGGCGTTCCTGATGGTGCTGGCGCTCGCGGCGATCGCCGCCGACCTGCGCCGGGGCGGCCCGGCCTCCGCACACGATGACGGGCACGGCCACCGAAGCGGGTCGCCGTGGTTGCTCGCGGTGCCGGTGGTGGTGCTGATCTTCATCAGCCCGCCGGCGCTGCGGGCCCAGCCCAACACTCCCCCGGTCAGTACGGCCGCCGATTCGTCGTCGTACCACCATTTCCCGCCGCTGCCTGCCGGTCCGGCTCCCGATGTGTCGTTGCCGGACGCGGTGTTGCGCGCGGCGAACGACACATCGGGATCGTTGAACGGCCGGACCGTCACCATCACCGGGTTCGTGCTGCACGAACCGGCCGGGGTCGACCTGGGCCGCATCGTCATCGTGTGTTGTGCCGCAGACGCACAGTTGGCCCGAATCCATCTGCGGGGCAACGCCGCACAGGCCGCGTCGGCACTGGCCGACAACAGCTGGGTGCGGGCCGTGGGTGTCGTGACGCCCGCCGTGCGGCGACCGGATCAGGCACCCATCCCTACCCTGAACGTCACGGCTGTCCACCCGGTGGACGCTCCGGCCAATCCCTATGCCTATCCGCGCTGAGCGCCGGGGTACGGCAGCAGCGCCATCTCACGGGCGTTCTTGATCGCGATCGCGACCAGCCGTTGTTGGCGCACCGTCAGTCCGGTGACCTGGCGCGACCGGATCTTGCCACGGTCGGAGATGAACAACCGCAGGGTGGTGGTGTCCTTGTAGTCGATCCGGTCGACATCCAGTCCGGCCAGCAGATTTCGGTGCGGCTTGGCGGGCGCTCGCGGTGGTCGTTTCGGCGCCATCACCAGCTCGACTTCCGGACGCCGGGAAGCTCGCCTCGGTGCGCAAGCTCGCGGACCCTGACCCGGGACAACCCGAACTTGCGCAGATGTCCGCGGGGCCGTCCGTCGATACCGTCGCGGTTGCGCAGCCGTACCGCACTGGCATCACGCGGCTGGCGGCTCAGTTCTTGTTGCGCGGCAACGCGTTGCGCCTGCGTACTGTTCGTCGACCGGATGATGTCCTTGAGTTCGGCACGGCGCTCGGCATAACGGGCCACGATTGTCTGACGTTGCTCGTTCTTGACGATCTTGGACTTCTTGGCCATCAGCGTTCCTCGCGGAAGTCGACGTGGCGGCGCACGACGGGGTCGTACTTGCGCAGGACCAGGCGGTCGGGGTCGTTGCGGCGGTTCTTGCGGGTGACGTAGGTGTAACCGGTTCCCGCGGTGGACCGCAGTTTGACGACGGGCCGGATATCGGTACGCGACATCAGATCTTCTGCCCATCGCGGCGCAGCCTGGCGATCACCGTCTCGATGCCGTCGCGATCGATGACCTTGATTCCCTTGGTGCTGACACGCAGCGTGACGCGACGGCCTTCAGACGGCAGCCAGTACGTCTTGCGTTGGATATTGGGGGTCCACCGCCGTCGGGTACGGCGGTGTGAATGGGACACGGAGTTCCCGAAACCCGGTGCGCGACCGGTGACTTGACAATGCGCGGACATGACGACCTTTCAGGACTTATTGAAAACCGTTTTCGACAAGACGGAGTTCGGACTGCACCGTGAACACCGTTCTAATGACAATCATTCCCAATAAGGAGTCTGATGAGAACGCCCGTGGTGTTCGTCGCCGGGCAGGGCGACAGCGATGCCGTCGCCGCCGAACTGCTGTCCTCCCCCGGAACCCTGGTGATCGCGCACCGCTTCGACGGTCACATCGTGTGCCGGCGGATGACCACCAAACCCGGTGGTGTCACCACCGTCGCCGAGACCGCCCTGGAACTGGCGCACGGCTGCGCGTCCTGCACCATCCGCAACGACCTGCTCATCCTGCTGCGCCGATTGCATCGCCGCGCCGACGTACAACGCATCGTCGTGCACCTGGACCGATGGCTGGAACCCGAGCCGATCTGCTGGGCCATCCGCCATGTCCGGGTACAGGTCGGACCCGGCTACATCGACGGACCCGCTGCCCGAGACGTCGAGATCATGGGCGTTGCAACCTGTGTGGACACCGAAAGCTGGCTGACCCAGACCCTCGGCGACGACGAGCTCGCCGACGGCAGGACCATCGCGCAGGTCGCGGTCGGTCAAGCCGAATCCGCCGACGTGCTGGTTCTCGATACGCCGGACCCCGCCGTACTCGCGGTGCTTCGCCGGCTCGCCCCGACCGCGCGCATCACCGTCGGCCCGGACCGCGTCGAGATGGCATTGGCACATCTGGAGCCCGACAGTCGCCGTGGCAGCGGCAACCAACCGCATGCACCGCTGCTCGCCGGGCAACCCCCGCTACAGGCCGATGGCGATATTCAGCTCATCGAGTTCAACGCCAAGCGGCCCTTCCACCCGCAGCGGCTGCACCTGGCCATCGACACACTGTTGGAGGGAGTCGTGCGGGCAAAGGGCAGGCTCTGGGTCGCCAGCCGTCCCGACCAGGTGATGTGGCTGGAATCGGCGGGGGGCGGTCTTCGCGTCTCGTCGGCCGGTAAATGGCTTGCGGCGATGGACGGCTCGGAGATCGCCTACGTCGATCCCGAGCGACGGGTCTTCGCCGATCTGCTGTGGGACTACCAGCACGGCGATCGACATACCGCCATGACCGTTCTGCTGTGCGGCGCCGAGGCGGCCGATGTGGTGAACGCGTTGGCCGGGGCACTACTGACCAACGGCGAGATGCGTGACCCGCAGCCCTGGACCGGATATCCCGACCCGTTCGGGGACTGGCACGCCGATCCGTGCGACGAGTTGACCACCGAGGACCGGAAGTCCTTGCATGACAACGCCGAAGGAGAATCCCGATGAAACCTGACATCCATCCCGACTACCGCCCGGTGGTCTTCCGGGACGCCAACACCGGCGCGGAATTCCTCACCCGGTCCACGATCAGCACGACGCGAACCGTCGAATGGCAGACATCGTCGGGGCCGCGGACCTATCCGCTGGCCGTGGTCGAGGTCAGTGCGGACTCACACCCGTTCTGGACCGGGACCACACGCATCGTCGACGCCGCCGGACAGGTGGAGAAGTTCCGTCGACGCTACGGGTAGGGCGCGGCCGCCGATGATTGAATGACGGTATGGCCGAAACCGTCACCGTGCGGGTGAAACCGGGCAGCAAGAAGGGCCCGCTGGTCGAACTCGATGCCGCCGGCGAGATGACGATCTATGTCCGCGAACGGGCGGTGGACGGTAAGGCCAATGCTGCGGTCATCCGGGTGTTGGCCGAATATCTCGATATGCCGCGCAGCAGGATCGAGCTGATTTCCGGTGCCACGGGTCGGCTGAAACGCTTCCGCATCGACTGAAGGGCCGACAGGGGTGGGCAGGTCAGGCGACGCCGAGGTAGGCCGCGCGGATGCTGTCGTCGTTCAACAGGTCCCGGGCGACGCCGGAGCGGGTCACGGTTCCGGTCTCCAGGATGTAGGCGCGGTCGGATCGGCTCAGTGCCTGCTGGGCGTTCTGCTCGACCAACAACACCGTGGTGCCCTGTTTGTTGATCTCGGAGATGATCTTGAAGATCTGCGATATCACCATCGGTGCCAGACCCATCGACGGCTCGTCGAGCAGCAGCACCTTGGGCCGCGCCATCAGCGCACGCCCGATCGCCAGCATCTGCTGCTCACCACCGGACAATGTGCCGCCGACCTGGGTGCGCCGCTCAGCTAGCCGCGGGAAGGTCTCGAAAACCCAGTCGATGCGCTCGTCGTGCTCGGCCTTGGACGGAAATTTCCTGCCGTAGCAGCCCATCTCCAGATTCTCGGTGACCGTCATACCCGGGAACACGCCGCGGCCCTCGGGAGCCTGGATCAAACCGTCGATGACGCGGTTGTGCGCCTTGACCCGCGAGACGTCGACGCCGTCGAACCAGATGGAGCCCGACGTCAGCGGTCGCAACCCGGAGATGGCCCGCATCATCGTGGTCTTGCCAGCGCCGTTGGCGCCGAGCAGTGTCACCAGTTCACCTTCGTGCACCACCAGCGAAACACCATGCAGTGCTTCGATTCTGCCGTAGTGCACGACGGCATCGCGCACCTCGAGTAGCACCGGACGAGAGTCGGTCGACACGACAGGTTCCTCAGAGTTCGTCATCGGGCACCCCCAGGTAAGCGGCGATCACCTTCGGGTCCTCACGGATCTCCGCCGGCAGGCCGTCAGCGATCTTGCGGCCGAATTCCAGCACCACGATGCGGTCGGTGACACCCATGACCAGCCGCATGTCGTGTTCGATCAGCAGCACGGTGTAGCCGTCGTCGCGGATGGCGCGGATCAGGTCGATCAGCGCGGCCTTCTCGCTCGGGTTGAACCCGGCCGCCGGCTCGTCGAGACACAACAGCTTGGGTTCGGTCGCCAGTGCGCGGGCGATCTCGAGGCGGCGTTGATCGCCGTACGGCAGATTCTTGGCCTTCTCCTCACCGCGCTCGGCGATGCCGACGAACTGCAGCAGCGCGGCGGCCTTCTCGATCGCGGTGTGTTCCTCGCGGCGATGCCTCGGGGTGCGCACCAGCGCACCGGGCACCGAGGTCCGGTGCCGGGCGTCGGTGGCGACCACGACGTTTTCCAGCGCCGTCATCTCACCCCAGAGCCTGATGTTCTGGAAGGTGCGGGCGATTCCTCGGCGGGTGATCTGATGGCGTTTGATGCGGCCCAGCGGTTCCCCGTCGAAGGTCACCGATCCCGAGGTGGGCCGGTAGACACCGGTGATCGCGTTGAAGCAGGTGGTCTTGCCCGCGCCGTTGGGTCCGATCAGCCCGAGGATCTCGCCGCGTTTGATCGAGAAGCTGACCGCATCCAGCGCCGTCAGACCACCGAACTGCACGGTGAGATCCTTTGTCTCCAGCAGGGTTTCGCCTTCGGCGGCCTGCACCTCGCGGCTCAGCGCAGCCAGGCTCTCGTCGATCGGGGTGTCCGGATCGTCGGTGCTGTGGTGTCCCGCGGTCTCGTTCATGCGGCCGCCTTCGCATCGTCGGCTTTGCTCAGCAGGTAGCGGGCCCGTTTTCCGTAGGCCAGCAGTTGCTGGCGCACCGGGAACAATCCCTGCGGCCGGAAGATCATCAACAACACCAGCGCCAGCCCGAAGAACAGGTACTTCAGGTCGCCGAGGTTGACGCCGAACAGGTGCACGCCCAGCAGGCGGTTGGGCAGGTAGACGATGATGAAGGCGCCGAAGATCACGCCCAGCTTGTTGCCCTGCCCACCGAGTACCACCGCGGACAGGAACAGCATCGAGTTGATGATGTTGAAGTTGGTCGGTGCGACGAACTGAACCTGCCCGGCGTAGAGCGCGCCGGACAGTCCGCCGATGCCTGCACCGATCACGAAGGCCCACAGTTTGAACTTGAAGGTGTTGACGCCCATCACCTCGGCGGCGTCCTCGTCCTCGCGGATGGCCACCCACGCCCGGCCGACCCGGCTGCGTTCGAGATTGCCGACCAGCAGCAGGATCACCGCGACCAGGCCGAGTCCCAGCCAGTACCACCAGGTTCCGGCGTTGGAATTGCCCATGGCATTGCCGCCGGAGAAGTAACCGCCGGGCACTTTGTCCTCGCCGAACCGCGGGAACGCGATCGAGCCCAGGCCGCGCGAACCGTTGGTGACATCGTTGAGGTTGTCGGCCAGCAGCCGGATGATCTCGCCGAAGCCCAGTGTCACGATCGCCAGGTAGTCGCCCCGCAACCGCAGTGTGGGGAATCCGAGGATCAGGCCGGCCAGCGCGGTGAACGCCATCGCCAACGGAACACAGGACAACCAGGCCCAGTCGCTGCTGAAGAAACCGGTGGCGCCCAGTTGATTCCACGGGCTCTGCGGGCTGGTGATCAAGGCCACGGTGTAGGCGCCGACGGCATAGAAACCGACATAACCGAGGTCGAGCAGACCTGCCTGGCCCACCACGACGTTGAGGCCGATGGCCACCAGAGCGATCATGGTGAACTGCGCCATGACGCCGTCGAAGCTGACGCCGGGGGTGTCGAGGAAGCCCGGTGTGTAGATCGGCAGCAGCGCCATCACCACGAAACCGATGGCGCCGAAACCCCATTTCTGGACGCGGCTCAGTCCGGCCCACCAGGCGCGCACCTTGTCGCCGGGGGCCAGCTTCGTGGCAGTGGCGGCCGGTTCGGGCTGTGCATGCTTTGCGTTCACGCGCGTGCCTTCCCGAGGCTCTCACCGAGTATGCCCGTGGGCCGGATCAGCAGCACCAGCACCAGCAGCACGAACGCGACCACGTCACGCCACTGAGTGCCGAAGACCATCTGTCCGTAGTTCTCCATCACGCCCAGGATCAAACCGCCCAGTAGCGCACCGCGCAGGTTGCCGATGCCGCCGAGGACCGCTGCCGAGAACGCCTTGATGCCGAGCAGGAAGCCGCCCGAATAGATGATTCCCTGCGGCACTTTGAGCGTGTAGAGCAGCGCGGCGGCACCGGCGAGCAGGCCACCGATCAGGAAGGTGGTCATGATGATCCGCTCACGCGAGACGCCCATCAGCGTCGCCGTGGTCGGGTCCTGGGCCACGGCCCTGATCCCCCGGCCGAACTTGGTCCGGTTGATCACCACGTCGGTGGCCAGCGCCAGGATCAGCGCCGCGGCGATGATCACCAGGGTCACGTTGGTGACGGTGGCCCCGAGGACGGTGAACTGCACCTTGGGCTGGACCAGGATGATGGGCTGCTGGGCGTTGTTGCCGCCGTAGCCCTTGAGGATCTGCGGCAGGATGAAGTGCACGAATTCCTGCAGCACGAACGACATACCGATGGCGGTGATCAGGAACGTCAGCGGGCGTGCGTTGCGTTTGCGCAGGGGCCGGTAGGCGACGAATTCCAGCCCCACCGCGGCACTTCCGGATACCAGCATCGCGAACAGCATGGCGATGCCGAGATAACACACCGTCAGCAGCACGCCCTTGTTGTAGGCGTTACCGCTGGGCGCGAAGCCCAGGATCATGTCCAGGCAGAAGTAGGCGCCGAACATGCCGAGCATGAAGATCTCGGAGTGTGCGAAGTTGATCAACCGCAACACACCGAAAACCAGCGTGTAGCCGACGGCCACCAGAGCGTAGATCGCGCCCCAGGACAGACCATCGATTGTCAACTGCCAGAAGCTGTTCAGCAGCCCATCGACATTGAAGTTGATGTTGGCCGCGAGGCAGGCGGACTGGTCAAGGCAATCGGAGATCATTCCGGGGCGGGCTCCCTTCGGTTCTGGTCGGAGTGCTGTGAACGAGAACGCGCCCGAGCCTTTCGGTCCCGGACGCGTCTCGTCAAGCGGTGCTACTGAACCTTGTAGATCCAGATGAGGGTGGTCGTGAGCTCACCGGTGTCGGTCCACTGGTACTTACGAGCCACACCCTGGCCCTGGTAGTTGCGCACCCAGTCCAGCAGGTCGGGCCGGGTGATCTTGCCGGCGTCGATACCGGCCAGCATGACCGCAGCCAGGTCATAGCCCTCGGTGCTGTAGGTGCCGGGCTCCTGGCTGAACTTCTCGGTGTACTGCTTGGCGAAGTCGCCGGTGGCCGGACCACAGGGGCAGGCCAGGATGGCGTCCTTGGACGAGGCACCCGCCTGCTTGACGAATTCGTTGTCCTTGGTGCCGTCGGCGCTGGCGAAGATGCCGGTGTAGCCGCCGTCGCGCAACTGCTGCACGAACGGTGCCGCCTCGGCGTAGTAGCCGCTGTAGAACACCGAATCCGGGCTGATGCCCTTGACCTGGTTGACCGCGGCGGAGAAGTCCTTGTCGCCCTTCTTCACCGAGATGTTGCAGCCGGAGTCGGCGACCGGACCGAGGGTGTCGCGGACAGCCTGGGCCAGGCCGAGGCCGTAGTCGGTGCTGTCGTCGACGACGCAGACCTTCTTGTTGCCGAGATTGTTCTTGAGGTAGTTGGCGACCGAGGGACCCTGGACCCCATCGTTGGCCAGCCCGCGGAAGAACGTCTTCCAACCCTGCTCGGACAGCGTCACATTGGTCGCCGAAGCGGTCGCGGCAACCAGGCCGGCCTGGTCGAACACCTGGCCGGTGGCCTTGGTCTCGCCCGAGAACGCCGGGCCGATCAGACCGATGGTGAAGGCGTCGTCGACGATCTGCGGCGCGATCTGGGTGGCCTTCTGCGGGTCACCCTCGGTGTCGAACGGCTTGAGCTGCACCTGGCAGCCGGGGTTGGCGGCGTTGTGCTGGTCGATCACGAGCTGGACACCGTTCTTGATGTTGATGCCCAGCGCGGCATCGGGTCCGGTGAGGGCGCCGGCCATCGCCAGCGACACCGGCGGGCAGGTCGCCTTGCCGGTACCGGCGGGATTGGCCGGAACCGCACCCGACTCGGGTTTGATCTCGGCACCGTTCTGGTCGATCTGGATCTGTTCGACGATCTTGAGATCAGGTTGCGCCGTGTCGCCGCCTGGTGAGGACTGATTACAGCCGGCAACGCCCAATGCGATCAGGGCTGCCGAGCTGAGAGCGAATGCACTGCGTGTCGCGCGACCGCGCACGTTCCACCTCCGGGTAAATGTTCATCTCACGCCCCCCGATCATGAACCAGACCTGTGTGGACCCTGGCAGGACCGTCGACGCTTCGGAAAGAACATAGCCAACCCGTCGCCGAATCGCGTGGTGTTGGCGATCCGACACCCGCACCCGTGGCGTCCGTACCGACAAACAACGCGGTCAGCGCCACCGAACAGCGGAAATACCCGGCGCGCCGAAACGCAGTGTTAACGCCGGGTGGCGCGGCCGGTCAGCCTGCGGGGGTGGTGTCGGTGGGCTCGGCGTCGACGCCCAACGTCTCGACGACCACCTCGGCGACACGCTTCATGGTGGTGCGGCGGTCCATGGCGGCACGCTGGATCCACTTGAACGCCTCGGGTTCGGTCATCCCCTGCTTGGCTTGCAGCAAACCCTTTGCGCGTTCGACGAGCTTGCGGGTCTCCAGCCGGTCCGACAAGGTCGCGACCTCGCGCTCCAGCGCCGAGATCTCGCCGAAGCGGCTGACGGCAAGCTCGATGGCCGGGATCAGATCGGTGATGGAGAACGGTTTGACCAGGTAGGCCATCGCGCCGGCGTCACGGGCCCGCTCGACGAGGTCGCGCTGAGAGAACGCGGTCAGCACCAGGATCGGTGCGATGCGCTTGTCGGCGATCTCCCGCGCGGCGTCGATACCGTCGCGACGCGGCATCTTGACATCCATGATCACCAGGTCGGGGTTCAGTTTCTCGGCCAGTTCGACGGCTTCCTGACCGTCGCCCGCCTCCCCGACGACCTCGTAACCTTCCTCGCGCAGCATCTCGGCCAGGTCCAGCCGGATCAATGCCTCATCTTCGGCGATGAGGACACGGTGCGGTTTGGGCGCTTCAGCGTCGGTGCTCATGACGCCTATTGTCGCGTGGCTGTCCAACATCAGCGACCGCGGGCGTCCCCAACGCGTTAACAAGGGTCCACCGGCCATCCACTATGGTGGTGTGTCGCATGCTTGCGAGCACGCCACGCCCTCGTATCCCAATTGGCAGAGGAAACGGATTCAAAACCCGTGCAGTGTGAGTTCGAGTCTCACCGAGGGCACCAGCAGAACCCCATTTCAGCCGGTACGCCCCGGCGTCCACACCGGCCCAGCCGCCGTCTCCGTGACCATCCAGTCGGCCACCGACCGTGGGTCATATCGCGCGATGATGTCGTCTTCCTGCGCCGCCCAGCGGTCCCAGTGCGGCCGGAAGGTGTCGCCGTCGCGCTGCAGCGCCAGCCTCTTGCGTTCTTCGTCGGCCCGTTCGATCCAGATTCCGAGATCGGCCAGGGCGCGGCTGGCGGGCGTCAGCGCCCCGACACCTTCGACGATGAGACGTTGACCGGGTTGCACGTCGTGCCAGCCGGCGGGCGTGCCGGTCGTCCAGTCCCAGGCGCGCCAGCGGCCCGTGCGGCCCGCGGCGCGGGGTTCCAGCAGCTGCACCCGCAGGTGCTCGACGGCCCAGGCCAGCCCGTCCCAGCCGGGGTAGATGTCGTCGAGGCTGACGACGGCGCTGGCGTCCCAGCTCTCCCGCAGCTGGTGGGCCAGCGTCGTTTTGCCCGCCCCGGAGCGGCCGTCGATCAGAACCGTGCGTGCGCCGCCGCCGGTCAGCAGACGCGCAATATCACCGACTGCCAATGAAATTCCAGTGTCCGGTGTGCACCGACATCGTGATCGCCGCGGCGACGATGACGAAAGCCGAAGCCAGTAGCGCACCATCGCGCCAGCCGAGTGTCGATGGCCGCGCCCAGGTTCGCCTCGGGTGCGCGCCGAAACCACGGGCCTCCATCGCGGTGGCCAGCATCGAGCCCCGCCGGATGGCCGATACCAGCAGCGCGAAGGCTTGTCCGCCGGCCCTTTTGATGCGGGCCTGATCCCCGACCCCGCGGGCCCTGCGCGCGTAACCCAGATAGCGCCAGTCCTGCCCGAGCAGACCCACCAGGCGCAAACCCGCCAGGGCGCCGAGGACGAATCTGGCCGGCAGTCGCAGCACCTGCCCGAGGCCGTCGGCGAGCTCTGTGGGGTCGGTGTCGATGAACAGCATCACCGACGGCAGCGCGATCGCCAGCACCCGCAGAAATGTGCTCAACGCCAACGCAATCGAGCCGTCGCTGACGGTGATGAGCAGAAAGTGCCAATGCACGACACCGCTGGGTTCGCCGTAGAGCAGGATGGTGATGGCGGTGAGGCCGGCGGCCAGCGCGAGCACCGCGGCGCGAGTCATTAACGCCCGCAACGGGACTCGCAACACCAGCAGCAGGATCACCTCCAGCACCAGCGCGGTGAGGGCCGAAACCCAGTCGATGCTGAGCACCAGCCCGACGGCAATCACCAGGGCCGCCGCCAACTTGGTCACCGGGTTGATCCGCACACCGGCTCCGGGAACGGCGTCGTCGACGGTGGCGCTCAGCATCGAAGCCCCGTCGCGGCCTCGGTGTCCCAGGGCTGCAGTTCGATCCGGTGATCGGCCAGCACGGAGGCGAAGTCCAGATCGTGGGTGATCGCCACCACCGCGGTACCGTCGTCCGCGATCTCGGCCAGCAGTCCGACCAGTTCCTCCCAGGTGTTGCGGTCCTGACCGAATGTGGGTTCGTCGAGGACCATCAGCGCGGGCTGCGATGCCAGCACGGTGGCCACCGAAAGTCGGCGTTGTTCACCACCGGACAGCGTGTAGGGGTTGACGTCGGCCAGGTGCGTCAGGCGCAGCGCACCCAGCAGCCGGTCCCCGATCTGGTCGACAGTGGCGGTGTCGTGCTTGAGGGCCCGCGGGCCCAGGACGAGCTCCTCCCGGACGCTGCCGGTGAGGAACTGATGCTCGGGATTCTGGAAGACACTGCCGATCCGGGTCAGCAGTTCCCGGGAGCGCCACCGGATGGGCTCGCGGCGGTTGCCCGCCGGGGCGAACTCCCGCGCGGCGTGCAGCCCGCCCGCGCGTGGCGGCATCAATCCACCCAATGTGAGTGCCAGTGCGGATTTTCCGGCCCCGTTCGGACCGGTGACGATTGTGGTTGCGCCCCGGTGGATTTCGAAGTCCAGCGGTTGCGATTGCGCACCGGTGCGGTATCCGACCGCCAGCTCGGTGGCGGTCAGCAGCGACGGCCCGCCGCTGCGGTCACCCCTGACCACGGGCAGCTTCTCCCCCGGTATCCAGACACCGGCGCGCCTGAGGTGATCGCGCTGGCCGGCGATGGTCTCGTCCGGGGTCCCGTCGGCGACGATCTGCCCTCGGTCACCCAGCACGATCACCCGGTCCACCACCGGAAGCCAGACGCCGGTGCGGTGTTCGATCACGATCAGGGTGGCGCCGGTGTCCTCGACCGCCGCGACGACGGCGTCGCGCACCTGCAGGACACCCGCGGGGTCGAGATTGGCCGTCGGTTCGTCCAACAGGAGCAGGCCCGGATCCATCGCCAACACACCGGCCAGTGCCAGTCGCTGCTGCTGACCGCCGGACAGGGTCGCGGTGTCAGCCGTCAGCGACTGTCTGAGGACGACGGCGGCCAGGGCATGCCGTGCGCGCGACCAGATCGTGTCACGCCCGACGTTGAAGTTCTCCATGCCGAACGCCACGTCGTCGCCGACCCGGGACAGGATGACCTGAGAGTCCGGATTCTGCAGCACCATTCCGATGCGATGACGACGCGCAGCCGGTGCGGCGCCGTCGACGAGCAGCAGGCCGCTCTCGTCGCCGTCCTCACCACTGTCGAGCAGGCCGGCAAGCCCTTGTAGCAGCGTCGATTTGCCGGAGCCACTGGCTCCGAGCAGCAGGACCCGCTCTCCTGGCGAAATCTGGAGGTCGAGTTCGTCGAGTGCCCACCGCGACCGGCCGGCGTGGCGCCAACTCCACCCCTGCGCGGCGACGGCGACTCCGCCGCGTTGCCGCGACGACCCGGTCATCTCGCAGTGTCGCGAACCGAAACCGCTCTACCGGATTGAAAGCGGACCAGGGCGCCGGTCTTGGCCAGGCCGCGAACCAGGTACCAGGACAGGGCGCCGGCGATCACCGCGCCCGACAGGACCGCCGAACCGATGTAGATGGCCGAGAAGGTGGCTGCCGATCCGGGGTACCAGATGATGAGGTCGTTGATCGCCAGCGCCAGTCCGGCGGCTGCGCCGGAGAGCACCGCCACCGGCAGGTTCCACACGCGGTAGACGAAGACGGCGAAGACCAGCTCGGCGGCCAGGCCCTGCACCAGTCCGGACTCCAGGGTCAGCACACCCCATTGGTTGCCGACCAGCGCGGAGACCGATGCGGCGACGAGCTCACCGTAGAGCGCGGCCCCCGGCTTGCGGATCACCAGTGCGGTGAGCACTCCGGCGAAGAGCCATCCGCCGCCCAACAGGGCTTGCAGGCCGGGGAGCAGTGCGGTCAGCGGTGCACCGATCGGATTGGAGGCGATGTTCCACAGGACGAACACCAGTCCTGCCGCGACGGCGAGGACGCTGGCCACGACGATGTCGACAACCCGCCAGCGGTATACCGGCTTGGCGCCAAGATCGGTTTTCATACTTCACTCCCTACGCCGGCATTACCCGGTCAGGTTCGTACGGTCGACGGCCCCAGCCGTCCTCTCAGCGCACTCGGTGTGCGCTCCCGTGTGGGTTACACGTCCAACTTAGCGCAGCCGCACCAGAACGCGGAGTGCTGCGCCATCAGATCCGTTGTCCCGAAATCCTCAGGGCAGCGGAGTCGAGGTGTTCATCAAGATCAACGCCGCCGCGATAACCGCCATGACGACAGCAAGGACGGTCAGCAATGTGGTCTGCCACGACGTGTCGTATTCCGACTTCGGACCGACTTGTGCAACCCTGGCAACGCTGTCGGGGTTTTGCGTCGTGGACATTCGGAAACCTTCTTTCTTACTGCTAAGTAAGTTCACTTATGTTCGGAATCGCGGCATGACAACCCGCTGTACTGGGTAAATACCTTGACCCCCTGACCATAGACCGATATTTACGTGCATGTCGAATAGGGGTGAGCAAATTCATAATGCTCACCATGTGACGATCTCAGCGAAATATCACCGAGACCAGAAGTCCGCCGGGGAGTTCTAGGTCCGCCCTTCGATGATGGCCTCGATATTGCGTTCAGCCAAGGCTGTGATGGTCATGTATGGATTACAACCGATATAACCGGGGATCAGCGATGCGTCGTTGACGTAGAGGTTGTCGTAGTTTTTGACCCGGCCGAAGGCGTCGGTCGCCTCCCCGCGCACACAGCCGCCCAGTGGGTGCACGGTGTAGGGCGCGAAGACCTTGCCGTCGAAGATGTCGTCGCGATAGGCCACGCCGTTGGCCGCGGTGATCTTGTCGAATACCGCCGAGGCCCGTTGCACCAGATGGTCGGTGTGCGCCTGCGGCCAGTCGATGGTCGCGACGTCGGCCGCACGGTCGTAGCTGATATCGGCCCGATCACCGGTCTTGACCATGACGTAGTAGGCCAAGGCGTGCGTCTCCACCGGCAGCGGGAGCGAGAACATGGTGGCGTACACCGGGTTGTCCGGGTCGGCGCGCCCGTCGATGTTGATCATGCCCAGCAGTGACTGCTCGGTACCCACCGGATCGCCGTCGGCCGTCCAATGCGCCACCATGACATCGCCGTTGTTGCCATAACCGCGGCCGATCGCATCGTTGAGATCCGGTAGCGCGCCGGTTTCACGGGCCCGCAGCAGAATGTGGTTCGTGCCCAGCACCCCGGCGCTCAGATACAGTGCATCACAGCTGATTTCATTGGTCCGGAGTTCTCGGCCCCAGCGGTCGATCTCGCGGTAGCTCACCACGTACTCGCCGGAGGACTCCCGGCGGATGCCAGTGACCTCGCACAACGGCCGCAGATCCACCTTGCCCGTCGCCAACGCCGCCGCGACATAGGTCTGGTCCACGCTGCCCAGCCGGCCGTAGTTGTTGCCGTACTGACATTCGAAGTCCAGCGCCGAACGCGGAACCTTCCCTGCGGCTTCGTCTTTCATGTAGTCGAAGGAGTAGGCGCTGCCGTTGTAATCGACCGGATATCCGGCCGTCTCCGCGTACCGACGGCCCACCCGGGCGTACTGGTACCACGGCGTGGACTCGAACCACGGCATATCCCGGTAGCTGATCTTGAGCGCACCCTTGGCGCGGTCCATGTAGGTGGACAGGAACTCACGGGTGTCGATATCCGGAAACGCCTCCGCCACCTGGGATTCGGTGGGGATGGCGGCGACGGCGGCGTTCACCATCGAGCCTCCCCCGACACCGAGGCCACGGAAGATGTCATGGGCGCCGTGCGTGACCTTCTCGCAGATACCGGCCTGCACCGGTTGCGGCGACGGGTTGTGAGCGGCGACCTGCTCGACCGAGACTCCCTGATAGGACGGCACCAGGCTGGGCGGAACGGCGGTGAACCAGCCGGCCCGGGTGTCGGCGGGCAGCATCTTGGAGAAGCGCCGGCCGTCAGAGTCGGGGGTGTTCCACAACCTGCCCTTTTCCAGGATCAAGGTGTCGACGCCGGCCTCGCCCAGCCGCAGCGCCGAAACCCCGCCGCCGTAGCCGCTGCCGACCACGATCGCCGAGTAGTGCTCCTTCGACCCCTGGCGCTCGGAGTTCGCGCACGCGCCGAGGGCACCGGCACCGGCGGCCAACGCCGCGGTGGCCGACAGGAAGCGTCTGCGGGTCAACGTCGTCATCGCCCACCTCCGTCGAATCCGATCATGACTCCTCCGCATGCTCAGCCGGACAGCTGCCGACGAAATCCGTAGCAATATCGGCCGCCGACCCTTGCCGCGCGATATCCAGCAAATTATCGGCGCGGGATACCCCGACCAGGCGCGCCACACCGCACTCGACCGTACCGCCAGTTCGCTGCCAGCGTCGGGGCGGCACGCCGCTCTTCGGCGGACGACGAACACCCACCCGCAGCCCGCGCACGCACCCCGCTACCCTGCTGTAACGCTGTGAGCTGCAGATTCGATCACATGGGCACAACACCAACACCTGCGCCGCCCGGCGGCGCGCAAAGAACTCGTCATCGGCCGCGACCGCCGACCGCGCCACCCGACTCGGTAGCCCTCACTGCACGAAACGGGCCGTCCGCTCGCCGGCGGCGCACCGTCGGCCCGAAACAGTGATTATCCCCGCCAGAAAGGGGTATAACCGATGCGACACTGCCGCAGCACGCCTCTGAACTGGGCAGATAGCGGGACGTCCCATCCACTGGCAACCTTTAGGTAAGCTGTGCGCCACGGCTTGAATCGGGGGTCTCAGCAATGCCATTTCAATTCACGCAATCTGCTGCGGAGAGGTAGTCGACCCGATATGTCCCTGGCCTTGCCTTCGGTTGTCAAGACACCGCCGCGGGCACGTCGTGATGCGCCGAACTGGCGCGACCGCAAGAAGTATCTGTGGCTGCTGGGGTCCATAGTCCCCGGCGCGGCGTTCGCCTCCTGGCTGATGGTCTACCTCACCGGAGAGCATCTGTTCTGGTGGCTGGGCCCCTTCCTGACGTTCGTCGTGGTTCCGGTGCTGGATCAGATCGTCGGGACGGTGTCTGAGGATCCGCCGGAGAATTCGCTCGAATACCTCGACACCGACCCGTTCTACCAGTGGGCGACCACGCTCTATATCCCCGCGCAGTACCTGTCCCTGATGTTCGCGTGCTGGCTGTGGAGCGGCGGCGGCTGGTTGACGATGTCGACGGCCGACAAGGTCGGGCTGATGGTGACCATGGGCATCATCGGCGGGGTCGCGATCAACGCCGCCCACGAACTCGGCCACAAACGCGCGTCGGCCGAGCGGCGGCTGAGCAGGATCGCGCTGGCCCAGACCGGCTACGGCCACTTCTTCGTCGAGCACAATCGGGGCCATCACGTGCGGGTGGCCACCGTCGAGGACCCGGCGAGTTCACGGCTCGGTGAGAGCGTGTACCGCTTCATCGTCCGGTCGGTGACCGGTGGCCTGCGGTCGTCCTGGCACCTCGAACGGGTCCGGCTCGCCAAACGCGGCGGCTCACCGTGGACGCTGCGCAACGACATCCTCAGCGGCTGGCTCATGACGGCGCTGCTGTTCAGCGGCCTGGCCCTGTGGTTCGGCCCCGTGGTGCTGCCCTGGCTCGCCGGACAGGCGGTCATCGGCTTCTGCCTGTTGGAGACGGTGAACTATCTGGAGCATTACGGTCTTCGGCGCCAGAAGCTGCCCAGCGGCCGTTACGAACGAGTGCGTCCGGTGCACAGCTGGAACAGCAACACGCTGATCGCCAATGTCTTCCTGTTCCACCTGCAGCGCCATTCCGATCACCACACCAACCCGCTGCGTCGCTATCAGGCGCTGCGCGCCTCCGAAGAGGCGCCCCAGTTGCCGTGCGGTTACGGCACGATGCTGCTGTTGGCGTTGGTTCCACCGCTGTGGCGCCGCGTGATGGATCACCGGGTGCTGGCCCACTACGGCGGCGACATCACGCTCACGGCGCTGTCCCCGCGGGCCGAGCGCAAGCTCACGGCCCAGCAGTCCTCGGCTGCCTGACGACCGTCAGGCCATCTGCTCGGCTTTCGCGCGGCTGCGCACCGGATCGCTGCCGCGCACATACCGTGGCGACGACGGAGCAGCCTGGCGCCGCATCGCGACCCGTTTCTGCGCCTGACGAAACTCCGGCAGCGGACCCATCGCCGCGTGCACACCGTTGAGTACCGCCCACACCGAGGCCTGTCGCACTGTGCGTTCCACCGGGTTGGGTGGCCGGTACATCACCATCGAAGCGGCCCAACCGGGCAGCATGTCACGGATCGCCCAGTCCAGGAGCTCACCGCCGGGCACGCCACCGGGCGCACCGCGCAGGTTGGGACCGGTGGCCATCGCGGCGCCGTAGGTCAGGGCCAGCTTGGGCACATAGGAGTGCAGGCACTCCAGGGTGTCGGCCTTGGTCTCCGGTAGATCCGTGCCGCCCAGCGCATGACCGACTTTGACGAACTCGGCGTAGTAGCGGTCGATCTTTTTGCCGCGCAACGGGTTCGGATGGTAGTACTCATGCGCGGTCGCGATGCCCCAGACCACCGTCGCATAGTTCCAGCGCAGCCATTCGTCGTTGTCGGCATCGTAGGCCAACCCGTCGGGACGAACACCTTTGACGGTGTGGTGCATGGCCCGCACGGTTTTGGTGACACGCTCGGCGCTCTCGGTCGAGCCGTAGGCGGTGCCGATGAAGAACGACAACGAGTGCGCCAGCCGGACCGCTGCGCCCTCGGGGTCGACCCGCATGAGCGGCTTCCCGTCGGCATCCCGCTTGACGATGCGTGAGTGGTCGACACCCATCCAGTAGATGCTCGGATCGAGGCGCTCCAGATAGGCCGCGGTCTGCAACCCCATCACCAGCGTCGGCATATGGGAGTGCACATGCCAGACTGCGCTGCCGGACCCGAACCAGCCCGGGTCGCCCGCCGGCCCGGCGAAGTCCAGCCCGCGGAAGTACCGGTCACGGACCTGTGCGTCATAGAACTGATGAAAACGGCTGGCGAGCATCTGGTGCGGCAGCTGCATGGTTCCTCCGGGCATCTTTGGATACAACTGTAGCCAGAATACGTTCTGGGTACGCGCGTTGCCAGAGCCCGGCGAAGATTAGTCTGAGCGCGTGTCGAGCCCCACCAGGTGGGCGGGCGTACCGCTGACCGACCGCAGGATCGAGCGTCGGGCATTACTCGTCGACGCCGCGTTCGCGCTGTTCGGCGACGGCGGTGAAAGCGCCGTCTCGGTGCGTTCGGTCTGCCGGGAATGCGCGCTGAACACCCGATATTTCTACGAGAGCTTCGCCGACACCGACGAACTGCTGGGCGCGGTTTACGACAAGGTCGCCCTGGCCCTCAACACCGAAGTGCAGGCCGCGATCCTCGCCGGCGGCGATACCGACCTGGATCGGTTGCGCGCCGGTATCCGCACGGTGCTGGGGTTCAGCTCCGCCGACCCCCGCCGCGGACGGGTGCTGTTCACCGAGGCGCGCGCCAATCCGGTGCTGGCCGCGCGGCGCGGTATTGCGCAGGAAGCGCTCAGACAGCTGGTGCTCAGCTCACGCGAACATGCCGACCCCGATGCCGACCCGGTCGGCATGCAGGTGGCTGCCGCGATGTACACCGGCGCGATGGCCGAGCTGGCCCAGCAATGGCTGACCGGTAACCTCGGCGACGATCTGGACGCCGTTGTCGCGCACGCCGTTCGACTAGTCCTGCTGACTACCTGAGAACGCGCCGCGCCGCGGTTAGGCTGCCGACGTGGGCAAAGCGCGCATGGCTGCCGCGCTGGCACCGGCCGATCGCCGGCTCCGGCGGGACCGCTCATGTGTGCCGGTACGCAACGCGCACTACGCCGAGAGCGCCGCACGCAGCCTGCGCATCCTGAAGATCACCAGCTGGATCGCCGCGGCAGTCAGCGGCGGCTTCGGAATCTGGCAGCTGGTCGGCGGTTACGGGATCTGGCACATCGGCATCATCAACCTGGTCACCGCCGCGGTGTTCCTGGCCATTCCGCTGCTGTACCGGTTCGGCGAGCTCATCGCCCCGCTCACGTTCATCGCGGTGGCCTACGCGTCGGTGTTCTTCCTGACCTGGACCATCGGCACCGGAACCGGCTCGCAGTTCTATTTCCTGGTCTCGGCGTCGATCGTGGTGCTGATCCTCGGGATCGAACGCATCGTGCTGGCCGGTGTGCTGGCCGCCATCGGCGCGGTGCTGGTGATAGTGCTCGAGCTGACCGTGCCCAACGACACCGGTGTGCAGCCGGCGTGGACGATATCGATCGGTTTCGTCATCTCCGCGATATCGGCATCGGTGATGGCCTTCGCCACCGTCTGGTACGCGCTGCGCGAGATCGGCCGCGCCGAGACCGCCATGGACAGGGAGTACCAACGCTCGGAAGCATTGCTGGCCAACATCCTTCCGGAGAGCATCGCCACCCGGCTCAAGGACCCGACACGCGACAAGATGATCGCCGACCGATACGACGACGCCGCGATCCTGTTCGCCGATATCGCCGGTTTCACCCAGCGCGCCAGCGAGACCGCACCCTGCGATCTGGTGGCGTTCCTCGACGAGCTCTACACCGCGCTCGATCTGCTGGTGGACCGGCACGGCCTGGAGAAGATCAAGACCACCGGTGACTCGTACATGGTGGTCAGCGGTGTCCCGCAACCGCGGCCCGATCATCTGCAGGCTCTTGCCGACCTCGCGCTGGACCTGGCCGGTACCGTCGCGACCATGCGGGACCCGGCCGGCAGGGCGGTACCGCTGCGGATCGGTTTAGCCGCCGGGCCGGTCGTCGCCGGTGTCGTCGGGTCCCGCAGGTTCTTCTACGACGTATGGGGCGATGCGGTCAACGTGGCGTCCCGGATGGAGTCCACCGACCAGACCGGGCGCATCCAGGTGCCGCAGGACATCTACGACCGGCTGCAGGAGGATTTCGTCTTCGACGAACGAGGCGATGTCGAGATCAAAGGCAAGGGCGTCATGCACACCTGGTACCTGGTCGGCCGCCGCAACGGATCAGTACAGGTCGACCCGGCGGTCGGCGAGCAGGTGCACGTACTCGGTAACTGACTTGTCCCTGGTGGCGCTCAGATCGACATCGGCGATCGCCATCCCGGCGCCGGGGCCCACCTCTGCGACGACCCAGCCGTCGGGGCTGATGACGACGCTGCCCTCGGTCCACGGCTGGCCGCGTTCCACCCCGGCGCGATCACAGGCCACCACCGCCACCTTGTTGGTACGGGCCGTGGACATCGCGGTGATGACCTCTCCGGGATGCTCACCGGCCGGACGCGGGAACAGCGGCCAATTGACCGGCGCGGCAATCAGTTCGGCGCCGTCGAGCACCGCGCGCCGGGTCAGCTCGGGGAATTCCAGGTCGTAGCAGACCATCACGGCGATCACGCCGTGGCGCGTCTGCAGTACCGCGGGAAGCTTGTCCCCGGGCGTGAAGAGCAGCTTCTCCCGATCCCACAGATGGGTTTTGCGGTAATGCTCGAGTACACCACCCGCATCGACGACGACGGCACTGTTGTAGAGCAGGTCGTCTCCGTCACCATCGTCGCCGAGCTCGCAGAATCCGCCGATGACGACCGAGTTCCCGGCCGCGCCAATCCATTCCGCGAAATCCTCGGCCGTGGGCCGCAGCGCAACCGAGCGCGCTTCCTCGGCGTCGGCGAGCATGTACCCCGACGTGACGAGCTCGGGTAGCACGATGACGTCGGCCCCCGCCGCGACAGCGGTGCTGATCGCCGCCGTCGACGACGCCAGGTTGCCCGCCAGATCCCCGAGTACGGGAGCCAGCTGCACACACGCGATGCGGGTCATCACCTGATGCTAGGCGCGCATCTCCGCCGGTGCGCGGCGGTAGATCACCCTGGTTGCGAACACGATGTCCTGAAGCGACCGACGGTCCCGATCGAGAACCACCCAACCGAGACCGATCGGGAACGCGACACACGCCGCGGCCCGCAACAGTGCCGGAACCGGGCCCAGCCGCGGCGCGGACCGCCCGACCACCTGCACACCCATGATCGCCGCACCCGCGGTGCAGCCCGAAACCGCCCAGCAGACAGCAAGATACAGCGTGGCGCCGGTGCAGAAGCCGACGGTCGAGAAGACCACCGACGGTGCCGGAAAACTGAATGCGCGCGGTGAGAACGCCAGCCGGGCGAAAACCCAGCCGACGTAGAGGGCGGCCAGCACCACCGAGACCACCACCACGTCGATAGCCCCGGCCACACCCCGGCTGACGATCCCGGCCGAACGTTCGCTCACTGCTCGACCCGGCTGCGGCCCAGCATCCGATCGACCAGACCGGAGACCACATCGTCGGCGCGCTCCCCCTGACTGCGCACATCGGTCATGACGTCGGCCGTCACCGACATGGTGGACTCCCGGATGATGCGCGGCAGGTCGACACCGTCGATCACGGTGTCGGCGAGTCCGATCAGGTCGATACGAGCGATGATCGCGTCGATATCGACCCCGGCCACGACGGCGTCGATATCGACGCGCTCCCGTACCAGGGCGGTCAGGTCGAGCTCGGCGAGCACCCGGTCGACGATCTGCACCGCAACGGCGGTGATGAACTCCTGCAACGGTTCGACACCCTGGTCGATGAGCGCTTCACCGCGGCGCGACAACGCGGCCACCGCACCGCCGATCCGGGGACCGAAGACCGGGATCCGGGTTGTGGTGCGGTAGGCCGCGGATGCACCGGTGACCGCGGCCGCCCCGGCGCCGACGGCGACCGCCAGCAGCGGGTTGCCGAGGAGGCCGGCTCGGGCGTTTGGCACCCTCGCATCGTAGGTGACACAGATACCGGCGACCCGCCCAACCGAGAAGGCTGAGCGGGTCGCGGCGCCGGGGCTGTCGGCTGTTCTGGTGGTCTGTCAGACCTTGCGATTCTCCGAGGAGATCAACCAGGCCTGCTTCTCCAGCCCGTCGATCAACTGGTGCAGGATGTCGGCGGTGCTGGGATCCTCGGCGTCGACGTCGTCGTGGACGGCCCGCATGGTGTCGACGGCGGCCTGTATCCGAGTGGTGACCAGGTCGACCACCTCACCGGTGTTGTGCTCGAATGCCGGGAACTGCGGCAGCGTGGTGGTCGCCGCCACGGTGTCCGAACGACCGTCGGCGGTGCCGCCGAGGGTGCGGATGCGTTCGGCGATGGTGTCGCTTCCTTCGCGGGCGAAATCGACGAGTTCGTCGAGTTGCAGGTGCAGGTCGCGGAAGTTGGTCCCGACGACGTTCCAGTGCGCCTGCTTACCCTGCAGGTGCAGCTCGATCAGGTCGACGAGGACGCGCTGCAGGTTCTCGATGAAGTGGATGGACGGTGTGAAGCCGACGATCTCATCGGCACTGCGGCGGCGGCTCTGAACAGTGGTTGCGGCACTCATGGTGCATCCCTTCGTGTTGCGGATCTACGGCCGGCGTGACGGTCGGAATCGACCTCGGCACGATAGATGTAACGCGGAGTAACACCAGAATATGCCGCGCGTGGACGTACTCAGCGCGCCGGATTGCGGTCCTGCTGCGCCAGGCTGCGCGCATATCCGGCACCCATGCCCAGCAGGACCAGCCCCACCACGATGAAGGCCGCCACCCGGAACATGCCGTCCAGCGTGCCGAGGTCGAAAAGGAACAGTTTGGCGGTGGCCGCCGCGGTGAGCGCCAGGCCGCCGGCTATCGGGGCGGTACGGGCATCGCGATCGCCCACCCGCAGCGCGATGACGAACAAGGCCGCGGCCATCGCTATCCAGCACATCGTCGCCGTCATCTGACCGGCCAGGAATCCGGCATCCGGCCCGCCCACCAGCACCCCTGCCGTCACGGTGAACAGCGTGACCGCATAGGTGCACACCGCCGCGGCCGCACCCCAGCGGGCACTGCGCTCGGCGTCGGCTGCGCGCTCCGCCGGCACCCGGGCGATCAGTACGGCCACCGCGATCAGCAACACGCTGCCCATCAGCACCGACACCGCGACCGGTGTGTCGAGCTCGGTGGCGAGCACCAGCGTGGACGGCGGCGCGTACCCGGACAGCAGCAGGGCGCCGAGAACCGCAAATCCTATTGCGGCCCAACGCGCTACGCTTTCTCGCCGACCTGCGACGGCGACCACCACGGCCAACGCCAGCAACACCGGGGCCGCCACGTAACCGTCGAATGCCACGGTGACCGCAATCATCGCCGACACCGCGGCCAGCGCCGACCAGATCCGTGTCACCACATCGCCGCCGCCCGGCAACCGCGCACCGACCAGCACGATGGCCAGCATCCCGACCGAGACCGCGGCAGCCAGCAGCGCCGCCAGCATCCGGTCGACGGTGATACCGGCGGCCAGCGCGGGCGTCGTACCGGCTGCCGTCAGCAGCGCCATCGCGGTGCGGTTGGTGGTGGACGGCAGCAACAGCAGGGCAGCCAGCACCGAGAGCAGCGCGGCGATACCGCAGCCGGCACCCAGTAACCACAGGTCGACGTGCACACCGAAAGCCGTTGTCAACAAGGCGAACAGCAGTGGCAGCACAACGGCGGCGATCCGAGAGCCGTGCAGCCAGATCCAGTCCCGGCCCAGCTGCACCGGCAGCGTCGCCGCCGCCAGCGCCATCAGGAATCCGATCAGCAGCAGGGTGACGCCACCGGTGAGCACCGGCGCCAGCAGTAGCAACGGCACCATGACCAGCAGGCCCAGTTGCTGACTGTCCCACCAGCGGGCCAGCACCAGCCCGCCCGCGCCGATCGCAGCGGCCAACACCAAACCCGCTGCGGGCGCGAACCATTCGTAGATGGTGGTCACGGCGACCACATCCATGTATGCGGCGGCGATACCGGTGGCGGCCAACGCTATAGCACCGGTGCGCCCACCCGCGCGTCCATTGAGCCGGACCGCGACGACGGTCAGCACGCCGGCCAGCACCGCACCGGCGGCCACCCGGATCTCCGGGCGCAGGATGCCGGCCTGCGCCGCGAGCACGAGCATGAGCACGACGCCGATCAAGGTGACCGCGACACCGGCAACGGCGAGCACCTTGGGAATCCAGCCCGGCCCGGTGCCGGCACCGAGGCGTTCGGCCGGCGGAGCCGTCGGGGCCGGCGGCAGATACGCCGCCGGGGGTTTCACCGGCGTCCGAACCGGTGCCGCGGCGGGCGGCGCCGGGACAGCCGGCGCGGGCGGTGCGGCAGGTGCGGCGGGTGCGGTGCCCTGATAGGCCAGCAGCCGTCCCACCTCGTGTAACTGCCCCGACACCCGGTACATCTGATGTGACATCGCGGCGAGCTCCTCGGACAACCGGGTGAGCGCGACCTGCTGCGGTTGAGTCATAACCGTCATCGTGTCGGTTATGGGCGGCCACCGGATGAGTAGGACTACGCGATCACGGGTCGGAATCCAGACCGTGTTCGATGGCGTAGCGCGCCAGCTCCACCCGGTTGGCCAGCTGCAGCTTGCGCAGCGTCGCCTGGACGTGGTTCTCCACGGTGCGGTGGCTGACGGTGAGCTTGGCGGCGATCTGCTTTGCGGTCAGCCCCTTGGCGACGTGGCGCAGCACCTCGGTCTCCCGCTCGGTGAGAGTGGGCGCCCCGTCGGATCGCGGTGATGTTTCGTTCGCGATCCGGCGGTACTCCCCCAGTACCAGCCCGGCCAGCCCCGGCGTGTACACCGCGCGGCCCGCAGCGGTGGCCCGGATCGCTTCTGTCAGTTCGGCTCTGGACGCACTCTTGACCAGATAGCCGGTTGCACCTGCCTTGACGGCCTGCAGCACGTCATCGCGTTCACCGGATGCCGAGAGCACCAGCACCCGGCTGGCCGGCGACACCGCCAGGACGGCGGCGGTGGCCTGCGCCCCGTCCCCGTCACCGAGCTGCATGTCCATCAGCACCACATCGGGATGGACGACGGCGGCCCGGCGGCTCGCCGCAGCGACACCGTCGGCGGTGGCGACCACATCGAACCCCTCGTCGGCGAGATCGCGGGCCACCGCGTCGCGCCAGATCGGATGGTCGTCGACCACCATCACCGTCGGCAGCGGCGGTTGCTCAGCCATGTGTTCTCCCTCGGCTCGGCTGCCGCGGCACGGTCAGCTCCCACTCGGTGCCCGCGCCGGGCTCACTGTTCACCTGCGCGGTCCCGGACAGCGCCTGCAGCCGGCCGACGACCGATTTCGCGATGCCCATCCGTCCTTCCGCCGCGGCCTGGGCCAACCGCTGCGGCGCGATCCCCACACCGTCGTCGCGGATGCTGACCGCCACGGTGTCCTCGAGATCCTCTAGCAGCACGTAGGCGGTGGCACCCGGGCCGGCATGGGCCACCACGTTGTCGAGGATGTTGACCACGGCGGCGTCCAGTTCGGCGGCCCTGACGGCGTCCATCGGGACAGCGGGTCCCGGCACACTGACCACCACGCGGTCACCGGCGCGTGCGCGCAGCAGCTCGGCCAGGTCGACGGTCGCCGGATCGGTGCCGGTGTCGCCTCCGGCGATGCTGATCAACCGGCGCAACGCTCGCTCCTGCTCACCGGCGAGCTCAGCCAGATCGGCTGTGGGGCCACCGATTTCACGCCCCCGCTTGGCGACCAGGGCGAGGACCTGCAGGACGCCGTCGTGCACCTGTCTGGCCAGGTTTTCGCGTTCGGCCACCGCCGCCGAGAGGCGCAGCGCCCGCAACAGTTCGTCGTGCGCCCTGCGCGCGGTGCCCGCAGCCAATCCGACCGCCAACCCGACCGCCAGTTCGATGACCAGCGATGCGTTTCGGGCCAGATCGAAGCTCACCGCCCCCTTCAGCGGTACGTAGAGCGCGATCACCGCCAGGCCGGTGACCATTCCCAGCACCGGGCCCAACTGGATGGCCGCCGAGATCGTGGCGTTGGTGGCCCACAGGGTGGTGGGCAGTGACTGGTTGTCGGCGATCCACTGCGGTGAGGCCACCAGCCGTGTCGACAGGACCAGCACCGCCACGACCGCGAACTCCGCGACAACCCAGGCCGCCCGCCGACCGAACCCGCGCAAGTAGGCCACCGCACACACCGCGGTCCACACCGAGAGCGCAGCAAAGAGCAGCCAGGCCAGGATCGGACGGTCCAGTTCGGCATTGCTGACCACCTGGAAGCCCAGCGCGTAGCCGAAACTCAGCAGCCGGAAGACCTGAGCGGCGCGCCACAGCGGGGACGTCGGGTCGGGCTCCGGGCCGGGCGTCGCGCCGACCGGTGTGGTCGCGGGCCCCGCGCGGTCGGGTCCGTTGGCCGACATGGTCACAGCATAAGGTGGCAGCGGCGGATCCCCGGGATGCCTGCGGGATCGAAGCCCATCGACAGGTAAGGAATGCCGTGAAGCGTGCCAAGCAGGTGATTGCCGTCCTGATCGCCGTCGTGTCCGCCGCGTTTACCGCCAACGGTTATCGGCCGCTGAGCAAGCGAGGCTACCCGTCGCTGTACGCATTCACCTACGGGGTCTTCGCTTCCGAGCTGCCGCTGCAGATGCTGGCTCCGCAGCCGCTGGCCCTGGCCGCGGTATCGCGCGGGCTGGGCCGCCGGGCCGGCGCCGTCAGCTGGCTGATCGCCGCGCTGTCCTGGCTGGGGCTGCTGGGCCTGTACCGAGCCGGACGGCGCGCGCAGATACCACTGACCGAGGCACTCGACGAGGGCCTGGGGCCGGACCGCCGCACCGACACCTCCGATCTGTGGCCTGCTCCCGCCGGCGAAGGGGATCTGGTCCGCAAACCCGGCGTGGTGCGCATGCTGCGGATCTACCGCGACTACGCCCATGAGCAGAACATCAGCTACGGCGAATACGGTCGCAAGAACCTGCTCGACATCTGGCACCGGCCCGATCACGACGCCGGCGGTCGGGCACCGGTGTTGTTACAGGTCCCCGGCGGAGCGTGGATGCTCGGCAGCAAGCGCGGGCAGGCGCATCCGTTGATGAGCCACCTTGCCGAACGGGGCTGGGTCTGCGTCTCCATCAACTACCGGCTCAGCCCGCGGGCCACCTGGCCTGACCACATCGTCGACGTCAAACGGGCCATCGCCTGGGTCAAGGACCACATCGCCGAGTACGGCGGTGACCCGGACTGGATCGCCATCACCGGCGGATCGGCGGGGGGCCATCTTTCCGCACTGGCCGCGCTGACACCCGGCAACCCGGAATTCCAGCCCGGATTCGAAGACGTCGACACCCGGGTGCAGGCGGCGGTGCCGTTCTACGGTGTCTACGATTTCACCCGCGCCGACAACTCGGTGCACCCGCTGATGATGCCGATGCTCGAGGAGTACGTGCTCAAGCAGAGCCGGCGTCGCGCCCCCGAGGCCTACCGCGCGGCCTCGCCGATCAACTACATAAGTCCTGACGCGCCACCGTTTTTCGTGCTGCACGGCACCAACGACTCGCTCATCCCCGTCGAGCAGGGCCGCAGCTTCGCCGCGAAATTGCGCGAGGTCAGCAGCCAGCCCGCGATCTATGCCGAATTGCCCTACGCCCAACACGCTTTCGACATCTTCGGCTCGCCGAGGGCGGCGCATTCCGCGGTCGCGGTCGAGCAGTTCCTCGCCGAGATCTACGCCCGGCGCACCGCGCAGCGCCCGGCCACGATCATCTGATCGCGCCGTTGACGACGGGCTTGTCGATCATGCCCTTCTCCACGCCCCACACCGTCGCGATGGTCCGGTACTCCCCCGTGGCGATGAGGTGCTCGAGGGCCTGACGTAGCGATTCGGCCAGCGGCGAACCCTTGGCAACCGGCCATCCGTAGGGACCGGCCCCGAACACCTCGCCTGCCGGAATCAGCGCGCCGCCGCTGGTCTTGACCGCGAAACCGGTGACCGGTGAGTCGGCCGACATGGCGTCGACATCGCCGGCGATCAACGCCTTGGTCAGCTCGTCCTGACGGTCGTAGACCACCATCTGGATGGCCGGTTGACCGGCGGCCACACAGGCGGCGGATTTGGCCGGAATGTCCTCGGTCTCGGGCAGCCCGCCCGCGGCGACCCCGACCCGTAGCCCGCAGGCGTTGGCCGGATCGATCGGTGGGCCGACGCGCTGCGCCCACAGGATGCCGGCCTGATAGTAGGTGACGAAGTCCACCTTGCCTTCGCGATCCTTGGTGTCGGTCAGCGAGGACATACCGACGTTGAGATCAGCGGCCTGCACGCTCGGGATGATGCTGTCGAACGGCACCTCGCGGTAATCCGGCTTGAGGCCCAGCGTGCGGGTCACCGCGTTCATCAGGTCGACGTCGAACCCGACGATCTGGCCGAAGGAATCGCGGAATTCGTTGGGCGCATAGGGCATGTTCACGCCGATGATCAGACTGCCCGCGGACTTGATATCGGCGGGTACGGTCGCCGCGAGGGCAGGCACGGCTCCGGCGGCGTCGGTCGGCTCGGCCCCTGGGGTGGGTGCGCTCTTGTCGGCGGCGCCGCGCAACTGCCAGGCCCCGATCGCGAAGACCGCCACCAGAAGCGCGCCCAGACCCGCCATCAGCATCGCCCGGCGCAGTGTCGATCGCGGCGATGACGCCAGTGCGCGGTGCGCTGAGCGCCGCCGGCGCGCCCGCACCCGCGGCGAGCTCATCGCCTTACGTACCGCCGCCGCCAACTCCGCCCCGGTCTGGTAGCGGCGCTCCGGGTCCTTGGCCATGCCCTTGGCGATGACGCTGTCGAAGGCGGCCAGCGTGGGTTCGTGATCCGACGGGCGCGGTGGCGGTGTCACCATGTGCCCGGCGATCTGCTGCTCGAGGCTGTCGCTGGGATAGGGCCGGGAACCGGTCAGACACTCGTAGAGCACACACGTCAACGCGTAGATATCCGAGCGGGTGTCACTCTGGCCGCCGCTGAACCGCTCCGGGGCCATGTAGGCCAGCGTGCCCAAAGTGTTGCCGGCCGTGGTCATCCCGGGGTCGCTGGTGGTGCGCGCCAGACCGAAGTCGATGAGATAGACGAAGTCGTTGTCGGACACCAGGATGTTGGAGGGCTTCACATCGCGGTGCACCAGCCCCTGCTTGTGCGCGGCGTCCAGTGCCGAGGCCACCTGTTCGACGACGACGGCGGCAGCCTCGACGCCCAGCGGTTGCTTGCGGTTGGCCAGGATGGTCCCCAGATTGCGGCCTTCGATGAGGCGCATGTCCAGGTAGAGCCGGTTGTCGATCTCGCCGTAGCCGTGGATCGGCACCACATGCGGATCGTTGACCCCGGCCGCGGCCTGGGATTCGCGCCGGAAACGCCGCTGAAAGGCCTCGTCGTTGGCCAGGTGCGGCGGAAGCAGCTTCAGTGCGACGATGCGGTCGGTTTTGGTGTCACGGGCCCGGTAGACCTCACCCATACCGCCTCGGCCGAGCAACTCGAGCAGCTCATAGTGGCCGAAGGGCTCACCGGAGCCTATTTCCACCGTCCAAACCCCCGGGCAATGCCGACCCCACGGCCGGAGTCGGTTTGACGGAGGTTACATCACCTTTGACAGGAATGCCTGCGTACGCTCATGCTGCGGATTGCTGAGCACTTCGCGCGGGTTACCGCTCTCCACGATCACCCCGCCGTCCATGAAGACCAGCTGGTCGGCCACTTCGCGGGCGAATCCCATCTCGTGGGTGACCACGACCATCGTCATACCCTCGGAGGCAAGCTTTTTCATGACCCCGAGCACCTCACCGACGAGTTCGGGATCCAGCGCCGAGGTCGGCTCGTCGAACAGCATCAGCTTGGGATTCATCGCCAGTGCCCGGGCGATCGCCACGCGCTGCTGCTGACCACCGGACAGCTGCGCCGGGTAGGCGGTGGCCTTGTCCGAAAGTCCGACCTGCTCGAGCAGGTCTTTGGCGCGTTCGATGGCGGCGGCCTTCTTCACGCCCTTGACCTGGATGGGGGCCTCGATGATGTTCGCCAGCGCCGTGCGGTGCGGAAACAGATTGAAATGCTGGAATACCATGCCGATGTCGCGCCGCTGCCGGGCGGCGTCACGCGGCGCCATCTCGTGCAGTTTCCCGCCGCGCTCGTGGTAACCGATCAGTTCACCGTCGACGTAGAGCCGCCCACCGTTGACCTGTTCGAGGTGGTTGATGCAGCGCAGAAACGTCGACTTGCCGGACCCGGACGGGCCCACGAGGACCAGCACCTGTCCGCGGCCGATCTCTAGCGTCACACCTTTGAGCACCTTGAGCGCGCCGAAGTTCTTGCAGACACCTTCGGCCTTGACCATCGGGGTGTCGCCGGCGTCCGCTACCGCGGTCATATGTTCCCCGTTCCCAACTGCGCTTTCGCGAGTGCCTCGAGCTGTTTGTCGGTGAGCTTGCGCGATGCCCCGCGGGAGAAGTACCGCTCCAGGTAGAACTGGCCGACCATCAGGATGCTGGTGATCAGCAGATACCAGGCCGCCGCGACCAGCAGCATGGGCACCGGCTGGAAGATCACCGCCGAGATGTTGCGCTGCTGGCCGTAGAGGTCGATCGTCAACGGCACCGCGGTCACCAGCGACGTGGTCTTGAGCTGGCTGATGAACTCGTTGCCGGTCGGCGGGATGATGACCCGCATCGCCTGCGGGAGCACCGTGCGCCGCATCGCCAGCAGCCACGACATGCCAAGTGCGGTAGACGCTTCCGTCTGGCCTTCGGGCACCGAGCTGATACCGGCACGGATGATCTCGGCCAGGTAGGCCGCTTCGTTGAATCCCAGTCCCAGCACCGCAAGCAGGAAGTAGATCGACAGGTTCTGGATGTTGAGCTCGTAGAACGTCGGCCCGAACGGGATACCGAGCTTGAGGTTGCTGTAGATCACCGGGAGCAGACCCCAGAACACCAGCTGCACGTAGACCGGCGTGCCACGGAAAACCCACAGGTACACCCAGGACACCGAGCGGAACACCGGGTTGGGCGAAAGCCGCATGACGGCAAGCAGCACCGCCAGCACGACCGCCAGCAGCATCGAGAGCACCGTCAGCTGGATGGTGACCCAGACACCTTTGACGATGCGTTCGTCGGTGATGTATTTGGCGAAGGTGCCCCAGCGGTAGGCCTCGTTGGTGGCCGCGCCGTAGATGAACAGCGCCGCCAGGATGAGGATGACGATCGCAGCCACCCACCGCCACGGGTGCCGTAGCGGAACCGCGTCGATGGTTTCCGGAGATGGCTGTGGCTGCGAATGGCTGCGAACGTCAACACTCATCTGTCGATATCGCCGATCAGCTCACGGCGCCGTTGATGACGGGCTTGTCGATCATGCCCGCTTCGACACCCCAGTTCGACGCGATGGTCTTGTAATCACCGGTCGAGATCAGGTGCTCCAGCGCCTTCTGCAGCGCCGCGGCCAGCGGTGAGCCCTTCTTGACCGGCCAGCCGTACGGTGCCGAGTCGAAGACCTCGCCGGCCTGCTCCAGCTTTCCGGTGCTCTGCTTGATTGCGTAGAGCGTGACCGGGGAGTCCGCCGACATGGCGTCGGCCTGGCCCAGGACGACGGCGTTGGTGGCCTGATCCTGACCGTCGAACTTCAGGATCTCGATGGCCGGCTTGCCCGCATCGGTGCATTCCTTGCTGCGCGCGGGCAGTTCGTCGGTCTCCTGCGTCGTGGTCGACTGCACGGCGACCTTCTTGCCGCACGCGTTGTCCGGCGTGATGTCCGAACCCGCCGGCTTGGCCCACAACGAGCCGGCCGAGAAGTAGGTGACGAAGTCGACGGTCTTCTCGCGCTCCTTGGTGTCGGTGAACGAGGACATCCCGACGTTGAACGCACCACCGTCGATGGACGGGATGATCTTGTCGAAATCGGCCTCCCGGTAGTCCGGGGTAAGGCCCAGCGTCGCCGAGATGGCGTTCATCAGGTCGACGTCGAAGCCGACGATCTTGCCGTCGGGATCCTTGAATTCGTTAGGCGTGTAAGGCACGTTCACGCCGATGACGAGCTTGCCCGAGGACTTGATGTCCTCGGGGACCATGTTCGCGATGTCGTCGACTTTGGAGGCATTGGCCGCCGTCGTCTCCTTGGCCTCGGTGTTGCTGTCGGTGTTCTTCGTACAACCCGAGAACGCGAGCACACCCGCGACGGCAACGGCCACCGTGGCGAACCACCAGCGGGAGCGCCTCCGATGCTCGTGAGTTCCAGCTTCCACGTTGCTCCTCTTTCTTTGTGTTTCGCCTCGGGTCGTCATGCGTCGGCTCAGCCGATGACGTTAACGACCATGGACCCAGCTCGCAGTGCCGGTAACGGAACAGTAATAAAGCAGCGACGAAGTGGCAGGAGAAACCGACATTCCGTGTTCGGAATCCGCGGCTGTGCCACACTGCCGCCATGGAAACCGTTGCTGCTCCAAAAATGTTGCCGCACCTGTGGAAAACCACGCTCATCTCGGGCCTGATCGCAGTGGCCCTCGGTGCCGCCGTCCTGGCATGGCCAGGCAAGACCTTGCTCGTGGCCGCCATCCTGTTCGGCGCCTACCTGCTGATCAGCGGTATCGCGCAGGTCGTCTTCGCGTTCGCGCTGCACGTGTCGGCTGGTGGTCGGGTGCTGCTGTTCATCAGCGGTGCGGCCTCCCTGGTGCTCGCGGTGCTGGCCTTCCGGCACTTCGGTGAGGGTTACGCCATCCTGCTGCTGGCCATCTGGATCGCGATCGGCTTCGTCTTCCGTGGTGTCGCGCACACCGTGTCGGCGATCAGCGATCCGACCCTGCCGGGCCGCGGCTGGGAGATCTTCTTCGGCATCGTCAGCCTGATCGCCGGTGTGGTCATGCTGGCCCTGCCGGATCTGTCGCTGGTGACGCTGGTCTGGGTCACAGGTGCCTGGCTGGTGGCGATCGGCCTGATCGAGATCGGTTCGGCGTTCGCGATCCGCAGTGCGACCAAAGGCCTCACCGGATAGGCCGAAATCCCCTGTGAGGGGTAACACCGGAGATGCGAAGGTCGAATCGTAGAACGTCAGCGCTCTACCTACTACACTCTGTCGTAGACATGTAGTAGCAATTCACCCCGCAGCCCCGGGAGAGTGCCGATGAATGCCCTCGACGTATCGCGATGGCAGTTCGGGATCACGACCGTCTACCACTTCATCTTCGTGCCGCTGACGATCGGCCTGGCACCGCTCATCGCGGTCATGCAGACGGTCTGGTTCGTCACGGGTGACACGCAGTGGTACCGGTTGACCCGGTTCTTCGGGAAGCTCTTCCTGATCAACTTCGCCATCGGTGTCGCCACCGGCATCGTGCAGGAGTTCCAGTTCGGGATGAACTGGAGCGAGTACTCACGTTTCGTCGGGGACGTCTTCGGTGCGCCGCTGGCAATGGAAGGCCTGGTGGCCTTCTTCTTCGAATCGACCTTCATCGGGTTGTGGATCTTCGGCTGGACCCGGCTCCCCCGCGCGCTGCACCTGGCCTGCATCTGGATCGTCGCCGTCGCGGTCAATGCCTCGGCGTTCTTCATCATCAGCGCCAACTCGTTCATGCAGCATCCCGTCGGCACCTCGTACAACCCCGAGACCGGCCGCGCCGAATTGCACAGCATCGTCGAACTGTTCACCAACAACACCGGACTGGCCGCGTTCTCGCACGCTGTCGCGGGATCGTTCCTGACCGCGGGCGCCTTCGTCGCCGGCGTGTGCGCCTGGTGGATGGTCCGCGAACACCGCAACGCCGCCACCGGCGGATCGGGCTCGGCGACAGCACGATCCGACGCCGCCACGATGTACCGGCCCGCAGTCATCCTGGGCTCCTGGGTGGCCCTTGCCGCGGCGGCCGCATTGTTCTTCACCGGTGACATCCAGGGCAAACTGATGTTCCAGCAACAGCCGATGAAGATGGCCTCCGCGGAATCGTTGTGCCACACCGAAACCGATCCGAAGTTCTCCATCCTGACCGTCGGCACGCACAACGACTGCGATCACGTCACGCACGTCATCGAGGTGCCCTATGTGCTGCCCTTCCTGGCCGAGGGCAAGTTCTCCGGCGTGACACTGCAGGGTGTCAAGGATCTGCAGGTGCAGGCCGTGGAGAAGTTCGGCCCCGGCGACTACCGGCCCAATCTGTTCGTCACCTACTGGTCGTTCCGGGCGATGATCGGCCTGCTGCTGTTCCCGGTGGCGTTCGCCCTGACCGCCCTGTGGCTGACCCGGCGCAAACGCATTCCCGACCAACGCTGGTTCGGACTCTTCGCGCTGGTGACCCTGCCGACACCGTTCCTGGCCAACAGCGCGGGCTGGGTCTTCACCGAGATGGGTCGCCAGCCCTGGGTGGTGGTTCCCAACCCCACCGGCGACCAGCTGGTGCGACTCACCGTGCAGGACGGCGTATCCCACCACTCCGCGGGCCTGGTGTGGCTGTCACTGACCGTCTTCACCCTGACCTATGCCGTGCTCGCGGTGATCTGGTTCTACCTGATGCGCCGCTATGTCGTGCAGGGTCCGCTGGAACACGATTCCGAACCGGCCCCACCGACTCCGCCCGACGACGCCGACGTGGCGCCACTGTCCTTCGCCTACTGACCGCGCACCGACTGACACTTGAGAGGAGATGAATTCCATGGGACTACAAGAGTTCTGGTTCATCGTGGTCGCGGTGCTGTTCATCGGGTTCTTCATCCTGGAGGGCTTCGACTTCGGCGTGGGCATGCTGATGGAACCGCTGGGCCGGATGGGTGGACGAGCCCATCCGCACGACCCCGACGCACGCGAGAAACACCGCAGGGCCGCACTGAACACCATCGGCCCGGTCTGGGACGGTAACGAGGTCTGGCTCATCACCGCGGGCGGAGCGATGTTCGCCGCCTTCCCCGGCTGGTACGCCACGGTGTTCTCCGGTTTGTACCTGCCGCTGCTGGCCATCCTGTTCTCGATGATCCTGCGTATCGTGGCGATCGAGTGGCGCGGCAAGATCGACGACCCGAAATGGCGCAGCTGGGCCGACATCGGTATCGCGGTGGGTTCCTGGCTGCCCGCCATCCTGTGGGGCGCGGCTTTCTCGATCCTGGTGCGCGGGCTGCCGGTCGACGCCGACGCCCAGGTGCAGCTGTCGTTCACCGATGTGATCAACCCGTACACGCTGCTCGGCGGGCTGGCGACCTGTGGGCTGTTCCTGCTGCACGGCACCGCGTTCCTGGCCCTGAAGACCTCCGGCGAGGTACGCGAGAACGCCCTGCAGATCGCCCGGTGGATATCGGTTCCGGTACTGATCCTGGTCGCCGGCTTCGGGTTGTGGACCGAGTTCGCGCACGGCAAGACCTGGACCTGGATCGTCTTCGCCGTCGCCGCGGCCTCGTTGCTGGCCTCGATAGCCCTGTTACGCAGCGCAAGCCGCGACGGCTGGGCCTTCATCGCCACCACCGTGACGGTCGTCGCCGTGATCGTGATGCTCTTCGGCGACCTCTATCCCAACCTGGTGCCCTCGACACTGGATCCGGCCTGGAGCTTGACGATCTACAACGCGTCCTCCAGCCCGTACACCCTCAAGATCATGACCTGGGCCGCGGTGATCTTCGCGCCACTGGTCATCATCTACCAGGCCTGGACGTATTGGGTCTTCCGGCAACGTATCTCGGCCGAGCGGATTCCGGCACCCATCGGCCTGAGCGGACGGGTGTCCTGAGCGGACGGGGGCCGATAGATCCCCGGCTGTGGCGGCCCCAGTCGACCGGGCAGGACACCGGGGCCGGCGCCCGGCGCTACCTGATCGCCGCGGTGGGGTGCGGTGTGCTGATCAGCGCGTGCGCCATCGGCTCGGCGATAGTCCTGGCGCATGTGGTCGCCGGGGTCATCACCGAGCCCGGCAACCGCACCCTGGGCCACTGGGCCGGCTCCCTGTGGATCCTGCTGGTGCTGTGGACCATTCGCACCGGCGCCCACTGGGCGCAGGCCCGGCTCAACCAGCGCGGCGCCACCGCCGCCATCGCGGACCTCGGTTCGGCCGTGCTGCGTTCGGTGACCTCGGCCGATCCGCGCACCCTCGCTCAGCACCGCGACGACGCCGCCACGGTGGTGGTGCACGGCCTCGACGGGCTGCGGCCCTATTTCACCTCCTACCTGCCTGCCCTGATCCTGTCGGTGGTACTGACACCGGCGGCCGTCATCGCGATGGCCTGTTATGACCTGCAGGCCGCGGTCGTCGTACTGATAGCGCTACCGCTCATCCCGATCTTCATGGTCCTGATCGGTCTTGCCACCGCGGAGCGATCGGCGGCGGCCCTGACGGCGATGACGACACTGCAGTCCCGGCTGCTCGACCTGGTCGCCGGGCTGCCCACCCTGCGGGCGCTCGGACGAGCCGACGGACCGGCCGACCGGGTCGCGGATCTGGCTGCGGCGCATCGCCGTTCGACGATGTCGACGCTACGGATCGCCTTCCTGTCCACACTCGTCCTGGAACTGATCGCGACGCTCGGGGTGGCGCTGGTCGCCGTCAGCGTCGGGCTGCGGCTGGTGTTCGGCGAGATCGCGCTGGCCAATGCGCTGACGGTGCTGTTGCTGGCCCCCGACGTGTTCTGGCCGCTGCGCCGCGTCGGCATCGAGTTCCACGCCGCCCAGGACGGTAAGACCGCCGCGGACAAGGCTTTCGCGTTGATCGGGGACACCGGCGGGCACCCCGCGGGTAACACGGGTATCGAGGCCCGCGGCGCGGTGATCACCATCGACGATCTCGTCGTCGACGGGCGGGACGGACCCGCACCCGACGGGCTGAGCGCCGTGGCCGCGCCGGGCCGCGTCACGGTGCTGACCGGACCCAACGGGGCGGGAAAATCGACCACTCTGCAGGTGATCTCCGGGCTCATCACCCCGACCTCGGGCACCGTCGCGATCGCGGGTGTCGCCGTGGACGCACTCGAACAGCACCGGTGGTGGGCACAGCTGGCATGGCTGGCCCAGCGGCCCGTCCTGATACCGGGCACCGTCGGTGACAATCTCGCGCTCTTCGGACCGCTGCCCGATATCGCCGGCGCGTGTGCGGATTCGGGTTTCGACGAGGTGCTCGCCGGCCTGCCCGACGGTTTGGCCACCGAATTGGGGGCCGGCGGAGTCGGCCTGTCACTCGGTGAGCGGCAGCGGCTGGGCCTGGCCCGGGTGCTGGGCTCCCCCGCACCGGTACTTCTGCTCGACGAGCCGACCGCGCATCTGGATCCGGCCACCGAGGCGGTCGTACTGCGGGCCATCCAGGCCAGGGCACGCTGCGGCGACACCGTCGTCGTGGTGGGTCACCGCGCCGCCGTCCTGGCGATCGCCGACGATGTCGTGGAGGTGGGCTGCGGTGTCCATCTCTGAGGAACTGCGGTTCACCCTCGCCCTGCTGCAACCGCGGCTGCCCCGGTTGTTGCTCGCGATCGTCACCGGGGCTCTGTCGTTGGGCAGTGCCCTGGCGCTGGCCGGTGTATCGGCCTGGCTGATCACACGTGCCTGGGAAATGCCTCCGGTACTTGACCTTTCGGTTGCCGTCGTGGCGGTACGCGCACTGGGCATCTCCCGCGGGGTATTGCACTATTGCGAGCGGCTGGTCACCCACGACACCGCGCTACGGGCGGCGGGATCGGCACGGGTGGGGCTCTACCGCCGCCTGGTACGCGCACCGGCCGGACGCGTCGCCCGGGTTTCGGGCGGCGACCTCGCCGGCCGGCTCGGGTCCGATGTCGACGAATTGGCCGATGTGCTGGTGCGCGCGGTGCTGCCGATCGCGGTCGCGGTGCTGCTCGCCGTGGCGGCGGTCGGCGTGACCGGGGTGATCTCGCCGGCGGCCGCCGCGGTACTCGCCGGCTGCCTGTTCGTCGCCGGTGTTGTCGCACCGGCACTTTCGGCCCGAGCCGCGGCAGCACAGGAGACACTGGCGCGCGGTCATCACGCCGACCGCGATGCGCTGGCGATGCTGGTCCTCGAGCACGCACCGGAGCTGCGGGTCAGTGGCCGGCTGGACGGCCTGGTCGCCGAGGTGGCCCGACGGCAACGTGAGTGGGACCACGCGATAAACCGGGCCGCAGTTCCGGCCGCGGTCGGCGCCGCGGTTCCGACCGCGGCGATCGGTGTCAGCGTGCTGGGCGCCGTCGTCGCAGGCATCGGCCTGTCGGCGAGCCTGGCACCCACCACCCTCGCCGTCCTGATGCTGTTGCCACTGTCGGCCTTCGAGGCCACCACCGCGCTACCCGGTGCGGCCATTGCACTCACCCGGTCCCGGATCGCCGCCCGGCGGTTGGCCGATCTGACCGCCGACGCGGCGCCCGCGACACCGGCGAGCACACCGGCACCCGCCGACGTGGTCGTGCGCGCCGAGGCGTTACGTACCGGCCACAGCCACGACACCGGTAGTGCCGTGACACTGGCACTTGCGCCCGGGTCCCGGCTCGCCGTCACCGGCCCGAGTGGTTCGGGCAAGACCACCCTGTTGATGACGCTGGCCGGCCTGCTGCCGGCGCGCGGCGGGCAGCTGTCCCTGGGCGGCATCCCGGTCGGCGATATCGACGAACACCAATTACGTTCCGCCATCGCCTATTTCGCCGAGGACAGCCACGTCTTCGACACCACCGTGCGAGACAACCTGCTGGTGGTACGCGGTGACTGCACCGATGCCGAACTGACCGGGGCGCTGCAGGCCACCGGGCTGGGCGACTGGCTGGCCGGCCTACCGGATGGCCTGGGGACCGTATTGACCGGCGGCGCCGTCGCGTTGTCCGCCGGACAACGACGCCGGCTGCTGCTGGCCAGGGCACTGCTGAGCCGTGCCCCGGTGCTGCTGCTCGACGAACCGACCGAACACCTCGACGCCGCCGCCAGCGATGAGCTGCTGCGCGCACTGCTGACCCCGGGCGCGTTGTTCGACGGTGATCGCACCATCGTCGTGGCGACGCACCACCTACCGGGCGATATCAGGTGTCCGCAACTGAACACGCAGGTAGCCGGGTATTCTGGCTGCCGATCGTCCACACCGGCCTGATCGGGGAGCAAATATGACTGAACCATCGGACGCCAACAAGCCCGAAAACCCACCGGGCCAGGGCGGCTACCCGCCCGAGAACTATCCGCCCCAGAACTATTCGCCGCAGGGCTATCCGCCGCCGAATTACCCGCCACAGCAGGGCTACCCACCGCCGCCGGGCGCCTATCCCGGTGGTTACCCGCCACCGCCGCAGCCGTATTCGGGTTACCCGGCCCCGGCGGCCGCCCCGAAGAACGGGCTGGGGATCGCGGCATTGATCTGCGGCCTGATCTCGCTGCCCGCGGCGTTCACCATCTTCGGCGGCTTCCTGCTCGGCGTGCTCGCCGTCATCCTCGGCATCGTGGGCTATCTGCGCGTCAAGAAGGGTGCGGCAACCAACGGTGGTGTGGCCATCGGCGGTGTCGTGTTCGGTGTGCTCGGCATCGTCGTGAGCGCGGTACTGATCGCGGTGGGCGTCTCGATGTTCAAGGAGTACGGCGGTACCGATCTGGTGGACTGCCTGTCCAACGCCGGCAACGACCGAGCCGCACAGCAGCAGTGCCAGGATGAGTTCACGTCAAACCTGGAGAATCAGCTCAGCATCACGGTGACACCGACACCCTAGTCAAAAACGCTGCACCCCAACACTTCCCCACGCAATTCACCGCGTGGGGAAGTGTTTGACAATGCCTTCCTGCACGACGGTTGCGATCACGTGACCGGCACTGTCGAAGAAGTGGCCGGTACCGAGACCCCGCGACTCCGCGGCAACCGGTGACGTGGTCGAATACAGCACCCACTCGTCGAAGCGGATCGGCCGGTGGAACCACACCGAATGGTCCATCGACACCGCGAAAATGCGGTCCCAGCCCCATGACAGGCCGTGCGTGGTGATGATCGAGTCCAGGATCGTGGTGTCCGACGAATACACCAGAGCGGCATTGTGCAGCACCGGATCGTCGGGCATCGGCCCTTCGGTCTTCATCCACACCCGGTTGTGCGGCAACCGCTCGCCCTTGTCCCGCATGATCCAGGCCGGGTCGTTGGTGTAGCGCCATTCGATGGGCTTGAGCGCACCGGCGAACAACGGCACGGTCTCCTCGTAGCCGGCCAGCAGCTCGCCGATCTTGGGCAGACCGTGCGGCTCGGGCACCTCGGGCACCTCGACACCGTGTTCCAGCCCCCGGCCGCCGGCCAGGAAGGACACCAGGGCGGTGGTCAGCAGCGCACCGTTCTGCACGACGTCCACGCGCCGGTTGGCGAACCTGCGCTCATCGCGCAGCCGGACCACCTGGAATTCCAGGTCCGCCGTGGGGTCACCGCCTGCGATGAAATGCACCGACAGCGCGCTGGGCGGCAGCTCGAAGGACAGGGTCCGGCTGGCAGCCACGAACGCCTGAGCCATCATCTGGCCGCCGAAGGTGCGGACCGGGTTCTTGGACGGGTGCGACCCGACGAAGGTGTCGTCCCCGGTGCGGCGGAGGTCGAGTACGGCCAGGAGCTCGTCGAAATCTGCGCCGGCCGGCAACTGCGCCTCCTGGTGTCCCCGTCAGGGGCTAGTGGTCGTCCTCCCCGATCCGGTGCACGTGGATCAGGTTCGTCGAGCCTACTGTGCCCGGCGGAGCGCCCGCGACGATGACCACCAGGTCACCGCGCTTGTAGCGGCCCAGGCCCAGCAGTTCGCGGTCGGCGCAGCGGATCATCTCGTCGGTCGAACGCATCTGGTCGACGATGAAAGTCTCGACACCCCAGGTCAGAGCCAGCTGACTGCGGACCTCGGGCAGCGCGGTGAAGGCCAGCAGCGGCAATGCCGTGTGCAGCCGGGCCAGCCGGCGGACGGTGTCACCGGACTGGGTGAACGCCACCAGCGCCTTGGCATCGAGCCGCTCGCCGATATCGCGGGCGGCATAGGAGATGACACCCCGCTTGGTGCGCGGAACGTGCGTGAGCGGCGGCGCGACGATCGAGTTGTCCTCGACCGCGGTGATGATTCGCGCCATGGTGCGCACCGCCTCCAGGGCGTGCTTGCCCACCGAGGTCTCGCCGGAGAGCATCACCGCATCGGCGCCGTCGAGCACCGCATTGGCGACGTCGGAGGCCTCGGCGCGGGTCGGACGGGAGTTCTCGATCATCGACTCCAGCATCTGGGTCGCCACGATCACCGGCTTGGCGTTCTCACGGGCCATCTGGATGGCGCGCTTCTGCACCAACGGGACCTCTTCGAGGGGCAGTTCGACGCCCAGGTCACCACGCGCGACCATGATCGCGTCGAAGGCCAGCACGATGGCTTCCAGATTGTCGACGGCTTCCGGCTTCTCCAGCTTGGCGATCACCGGGACGCGCCTGCCGACGCGGTCCATCACGGCATGCACGAGCTCGATATCGGCCGGTGAGCGGACGAACGACAGCGCGACCAGGTCGACGCCGAGACGCAGCGCGAACTCCAGGTCCTCGATGTCCTTCTCGGACAGCGCCGGGACCGAGACGTTCATACCGGGAAGCGACAGGCCTTTGTTGTTGCTGACCCGGCCGCCCTCGGTGACCTGGCAGACCACGTCGTTACCGTCGATGTGCTCGACGATCAGGCCGATGTTGCCGTCGTCGACGAGCAGCCGGTCACCGGGCGAGGCGTCGTGGGCGAGCTGCTTGTAGGTGGTCGACACCCGGTCGTGGGTGCCCATGAAGTCCTCGACCGTGATCCGGATGGTCTCGCCGGTCGTCCACAGGGTGGCGCCCGTCGCGAACCGGCCCAGTCGGATCTTGGGGCCCTGCAGGTCGGCGAGGATGCCCACCGCGTGCCCGCTGGTATCCGATGCCGCGCGCACCCGCTTGTAGTTGGCTTCGTGGTCGATGTAGTCGCCGTGGCTGAAGTTCAGCCGTGCCACATCCATACCGGCCTCGACGAGCGCTTTGACCTGTTCGTCGCTGCCGACGGCCGGTCCGAGCGTACAGACAATCTTCCCGCGTCTAGTCACAACGAGTCAGCATAGTCGCAGTCCACGGGCATCTCGACCGATACAGAATTGCGTAGCCAAAGTTCGCGAACTCATCATTTTTCCGCAATGCCGCCGACCTGCCGGTTACACCGCTGCCAGCGGCAGCGCACCGGGCCGGACCGGTGCGGGAAGGTCGGAGTCCCCCATCAGGAAGACGTCCACCGCGTGCGCGGCACTGCGACCCTCCGCGATGGCCCACACCACCAGGGAGGCACCGCGGTGCGCATCACCGCACACGAAGACACCGGGCGCGGTGGTCTGCCAATCCGACCCGCACGGCAGGGCGCCGCGTCGGTTCAGCTGCAGATCGAGACCGTCGAGCAGCTCCATGTGTTCGACACCTTCGAAACCGATTGCCAGCAGCGCGAGATCGCACGGTAGCTCCAGCGGTTCGCCCACCGGCGTGATCTCGCGCCGGCCGTCCGGGGACCGCGTCACCTTCACCTCGGCGATCTGCACGGCCCGCAGGTTGCCGTCCTCGTCGCCGAGGAAGCGCTGGACCGCCACCTCGTAGCGGCGCATACCGCCCTCGGCATGCGCCGGCGAGGTGCGCAGCACCATCGGCCAGGTCGGCCACGGCGTGCGGCTGTCATCGCGTTCACCGGGCGGCTCGGGGTTGTAGTCGAGCTGGGTCACCGAGGCCGCGCCCTGGCGGTGCGCGGTGCCCAGGCAGTCGGCACCGGTATCGCCGCCGCCGATGATGACCACATGCTTGCCCGCCGCGCTGATCGGTGACGCGCCGTCACCCTCGCATTCCTTGTTGGCCGGCACCAGGTGCTCCATCGCCAGGTGCACGCCCTTGAGTTCGCGGCCCTCGACGGCGTTGTCGCGGGCCCGCAGGGCGCCCACGGCGAGCACGACGGCGTCGAAACGGTTGCGCAGCTCCTCCACCGACAGGTCCACCCCGACCTCGCAGTCGGTGACGAAACGGGTTCCTTCGGCACGCATCTGGGTCAGCCGCTGGTTGAGCGTGGACTTCTCCAGCTTGTATTCCGGGATGCCGTAGCGCAGCAGGCCGCCGAGCCGGTCATCGCGTTCGTAGACGGTGACGTGGTGACCGGCTCGCGTCAGCTGTTGGGCCGCGGCCAGTCCGGCCGGGCCGGAGCCGACGACGGCCACGTTCTTTCCCGTCGAGATGGCCGCGGGCTGCGGCTCCACGGTGCCGTCCATCCAGGCCTGGTCGGCGATGGACTGCTCGATGCGCTTGATCGTCACGCTGCCACCGGTCTGCGGCTCACTGATCGACAGCACACAGGCCGCCTCGCAGGGCGCCGGACACAACCGGCCGGTGAACTCCGGGAAATTGTTCGTCGCGTGCAGCCGGTCACTGGCGGCATCCCAGCGGCCCCGGCGCACCAGATCGTTCCATTCCGGGATCAGGTTGCCCAGCGGGCAGCCGGCCGTCCCGGAGTGGCAGAACGGAATTCCGCAGTCCATACAACGCCGGGCCTGCTGACTGACCTCGGCCGCGCGCTCATGCGGATCCTGTAGTTCGTAGACCTCGCGCCAGTCGCCGACCCGTTCGTCGACCGAACGCTTGGTCGCCTCCACCTTGGGGACCTGAAGAAATCCCTGCGGATCAGCCACGAGTCGCCTCCATGATCGCCGTGTCCACGTCACGCCCTTCCGCCTTGGCCATCCGGGTGGCTTCCAGCACCCGCTGGTAGTCCGTCGGCATGATCTTGGTGAATTGCGCACTGCGCCTTGGCCAGTCGGCCAGCACCGAGGTGGCTACGGCACTACCGGTGTACTGCGCGTGCCGCGCGATCACCTCGCGCAGCCAGATCAAGTCCTCCGGTTCGAGGCGCTGCAGCTCCACCATGGCGGTGTTGACCTTCGCCGGCTGCAGGCCCAGCACGTAGGCGATACCACCGGACATGCCCGCGGCCATATTGCGACCGGTCTGCCCGAGCACCACCACACGACCACCGGTCATGTACTCACACGCGTGGTCACCGACTCCTTCGGTGACGGCCAGTGCACCGGAGTTGCGGGCGCAGAACCGCTCCCCCACCCGGCCGCGCAGGTACACCTCGCCCGAGGTGGCACCGTAGAGCAGTGTGTTGCCCGCGATGACATTGTCCTCCGGGACGAACAGCACGTCGTCGGGCGGCCGGACCACGATGCGCCCACCGGAAAGTCCCTTGCCCACATAGTCGTTGGCGTCACCGACCAGATCGATCGTGACACCCGGCGGCAGGAAGGCCCCCAGCGACTGCCCGGCCGATCCGGTGAGCTTGACCGTGATGGTGTCGGCGGGCAGCCCGGCGGCACCGTAGCGACGGGTGACCTCCGAACCCAGCAGGGTTCCGACGGTCCGGTTGACGTTGCGCACCGGCAGTTCCAGCACCACCGGATGCGCATCCTCCAGCGCACCCTCGGCCAGCGCCACCAATGTCTGGTCCAGCGCGTGCTCGAGGCCGTGTTCCTGGTCGCGCAGCCGCCGCCGCTGGGTGGTGGGGGCGCCGTGTGCGTCGGTAGGCACCACGAACAGCCGGGACAGATCCAGCCCCTTGCTCTTCCAGTGCGCGACACCGGCATCGGTGTCGAGTACCTCGGCGTGCCCGACCGCCTCGTCGATACTGCGGAAACCCAGTTCGGCCAGATAATGCCGGATGTCCTCGGCGATGAAGCGGAAGAAGTTCTCCACGAACTCCGGCTTACCGTTGAACCGCGCCCGCAGCTCCGGATTCTGGGTCGCCACACCGACCGGGCAGGTGTCGAGGTGGCAGACCCGCATCATGATGCAGCCCGACACGATCAACGGCGCCGTCGCGAATCCGAACTCCTCGGCGCCCAGCAGCATCGCCACCATGACATCGCGTGCGGTACGCATGCCGCCGTCGCACTGCACCGTGATGCGGTCGCGTAACCCGTTGAGCACCAACGTCTGCTGGGTATCGGCCAGGCCGATCTCCCACGGTGCCCCGGCATGCTTGAGCGAGGTCAGCGGAGCCGCGCCGGTGCCGCCGTCGTAACCACTGATGAGCACCACATCGGCGTGCGCCTTGGACACCCCGGTGGCCACCGTGCCGACGCCGACCGAGCTGACCAGCTTGACGTGAATCCGGGCCTGCGAGTTGGCGTTCTTCAGGTCGTGGATCAGCTGCGCCAGATCCTCGATGGAGTAGATGTCATGGTGCGGCGGCGGTGAGATGAGCCCCACGCCGGGTGTGGAGTGCCGGGTCTTGGCGATGTTCGGATAGACCTTGTAGCCCGGAAGCTGTCCTCCTTCACCGGGTTTGGCGCCTTGGGCCATCTTGATCTGGATATCGGTGGCGTTGACCAGGTAGTCGCTGGTGACACCGAACCGTCCGGATGCGACCTGCTTGACGGCGCTGCGTCGGCGCGGATCGTAGAGGCGATCGACATCTTCGCCGCCCTCGCCGCTGTTGGACCGGCCGCCGAGCTTGTTCATCGCGATCGCCATGGTCTCGTGCGCTTCGGCCGATATCGAGCCGTAGCTCATCGCGCCGGTGTTGAACCGCGTGCAGATGGACTCCACGCTTTCCACCTCGGACAGCGGAACCGGCGGCCGAAGATCCTTCTTGAAGCTGAAAAGCCCCCGCAGTGCACCGCCTTCGGCGGCCAACCGGTCCACTTCCTCGGTGTACTTGGCGAACACCTCGTGCCTGCCGGTCCGGGTCGCGTGCTGCAACAGGAACACCGTCTCCGGGGTGAACAGGTGCAGTTCACCGTCACGGCGGAACTGGTATTCGCCGCCGACCGACAACCGCCGGTGCGCCCGCTCGGTGGGGTTCTCCGGGTAGGCGCGGCGATGCCGGAACCGGACCTCTTCGGCGAGCACGTCCAGGCCGACGCCGCCGAGCTGGCTGACCGTACCGGTCAGGTATTCGTCGACGACTTCCTGATCCAGACCGATGGCCTCGAATGCCTGTGCGCCGGTGTAGGAGGCGACGGTGGAGATCCCCATCTTGCTCATGACCTTCATGACGCCCTTACCGAGCGCCTTGAGGTAATTGCGCACCGCGGTGGCGGTCTCGATACCGGTGAGCTCACCTTCCCGGATCAGGTCCTCGATCGACTCGAAGGCCAGGTAGGGGTTGACGGCCGCGGCACCGTAGCCGATCAGCAACGCGATGTGGTGCACCTCGCGGGCGTCACCGGACTCGACGACCAGTGCGACCTTGGTGCGCTCCTTGGTGCGCACCAGGTGGTGATGCACCGCCGAGACCGCCAGCAGCGACGGAATGGGGGCGCGGGTGTGGTCGGAGTCGCGATCCGAGATCACCAGCGTGCGTGCGCCTTTGGCGATGCATTCGGAGGCGCGGATGCGCAGGTCCTCGATGGCGTCGGCCAGGCCGACGCCGCCGCGTTCGACATCGTAGAGAGCGCGCAGCACCGCGGTGCGCAGTCCGGGATGTTCGCCGTCGTCGTTGATGTGCACGATCTTGTTGAGGTCGTCGTTGTCCACCACCGGCCAGGACAGCAGGATCTGGCGACACGATGCGGCCGTCGGGTCGAGCAGGTTCTGCTCGGGGCCCATGACCCGTTCCATGGAGGTGACGATCTCCTCGCGGATGGCATCCAGCGGCGGGTTGGTCACCTGGGCGAACAGTTCGACGAAGTAGTCGTAGAAAAGCCGCGACCGCTGGGACAGCACCGCGGCCGGGGTGTCTGTGCCCATCGACCCCAGCGGCTCGCCACCGGATGCGGCCATCGGGGTCAGCATGATCCGCAGATCCTCTTCGGTGTACCCGAAGGCGATCTGTCGCCGCACCACCGACTCGTGGTTGGGCGCCACCCGCGTGCGCTCGGGCAGCGTCTTGAGATCGAGCAGCCCGGAATGCAGCCACTCACCGTAGGGTTCGGCCGCGGCGAGCTGATCCTTGATCTCGTCGTCGGAGACGATGCGGCCGGCCGCGGTGTCGATGAGGAACATCTTGCCGGGTTCGAGGCGTCCCTTGGCGACCACTTCCCCCGAGGGCACGTCGAGAACGCCCGCCTCGCTGGCCAGGATGATGCGGTCGTCCATGGTTCGCCACCAGCGCCCGGGCCGTAATCCGTTGCGGTCCAACACCGCTCCGACCACGGTGCCGTCGGTGAAGGTGACGCACGCCGGGCCGTCCCACGGTTCCATGATGGAGGCGTGGTATTGGCAGAACGCGCGCCGCGCCGGGCTCATCGTGGTGCTGTTCTCCCACGCCTCCGGGATCATCATCATCACGGCATGCGGCAGGCTGCGACCACCGAGGTGCAGTAGCTCCAGAGTCTGGTCGAAGGACGCCGAGTCCGAAGCGTCCGGTGTGCAGATCGGCGACAGCCGCGACAGGTCCCCGGGGATCTCGGCGGACGCCAGCAGCGCCTCCCGGGCGTGCATCCGGTTGCGGTTTCCGCGCACGGTGTTGATCTCACCGTTGTGGGCGACGAAGCGGAACGGATGTGCCAACGGCCAGGACGGAAAAGTGTTGGTGGAGAAGCGGCTGTGCACGATGGTGATCGCACTCATACAGCGTTCGTCGCGCAGATCCGGAAAGAACTTCGGCAGCTGCATCGTGGTGAGCATGCCCTTGTAGGTGATGGTGCGGCTGGACAGCGACGCGAAGTAGACCCCGATGCCTGCCTCGTCGATGTCCGGCGGGACGTGACCGGCACGCTTGCGGACCGGATACACCAGCCGATCCAGCGCCAGCCCGGACGGACGCACGCCGTTGTGCTCGGGTGCGGTGACGAAGAACTGGGCCATGTAGGGCATGCAGCCCAGCGCGGTCGTACCGATCTCGGCGCCGTCCGGGTCGACCGGGACCGTGCGCCAACCCAGCACCTCGACACCTTCGTCGGCGGCGATGGCTTCGACGCGTTCACGTGCGGCGGCGCGCTTGGCCGGGTCCTGCGGCATGAAGCAGATGCCCGCGGCGAAGGTGTTCGCACCGTCCGGTGCGGGCGCGGGCAATTCGAAGTCGACGACCTCGCGCAACAGCTCGACCGGGAGCTGCAGCAGGATGCCCGCGCCGTCGCCGCTGTTGGGTTCGGCGCCTGCGGCACCACGATGTTCGAGGTGTTCCAGCGCGATCAGGCCGTCGGTGACGATGCTGTGCGAGCGGCGGCCTTTGATGTCGGTGACCATGGCCACACCGCACGAGTCACGTTCCCGCTCAGGGTCATACAGGCCCTGGGATTCCGGCAGCGCCGAGAACAGCATATTCAATACCTCCGCAGTCGGTACTGCACGCGAGAGGTGTTGTGCTGGTTAGCTTTTGAACTCTCTGGCGGCCGCAGTCTGACGTGTGACATCCGGGACTGCACCGGCCCGAGGGCGGTGGCGCGTGACGCTTGCCCGAAACCTCGGGAAACGCTGCACCACCAGCGACTCAGTGTAACAGTCGCCCGGCTGCGCTACCCGCTGAGAATCGTCGGGACCAGCGGAAAGCCGGGCAGGTTACGGATGACCGTCCAGGTGATCGCACACACGGCAATCACCGCGATCGCCGGTGCGTTGAACACCGGACGGCCCTGCCTGCGACGGCTCAAAACCCACCCGGCCAGCAACGGCAGGCCGACGAGCAGGAACACGTTGTCGGTGACCGCGGCGGACAGGTCGAGGTGCAGCAGATCGTGCACCATGCGCAGGCCGCCGCAGCCTGGACAATTCCAGCCGGTGAGGAGTTTGAAAGGGCACGGCGGAAACAGTGAGCCGGGTCGGTGCGGATCGGCCAGGCCGATGTAGGTGAGTGCACCCACCAGCAGTGCTCCCGTGCCCAGGCCGGTGATCAGCCGGGGACGGGAGCTTTTCGGCTCGGTGTCAGGTTCCATCGCGCAGGGGACGACCTTCGGGGTCGCGCACACTGCCGGTGAAGATCATGATGGCGTCGATGATGCCCCAGATGACGGCACCGATACCGCAGGTGATCAGTCCCACGACCAGCTGAGCGATGCCGTATCCGGTCTGACCGAGGTAGATGCGACCGAAGCCGACCAACCCGAACAGCCCGATCAGCTGCAGCAGGCCGGCGACGACCTTGGACTTCTCCGAGTAGGGCTCACCGGTGAGCGGATCGCGGCCGTACGGGGCGGCGGGGTCGTAGAACGCCTGGGGCGGCGGCGGGTAGTACGACTGCTCCGCGCCCGGGTATGGCGGCGGATATCCGCCGGAGCCCGGTGGCGGGTACCCGGGGGTGCCTGGCGGCGGATAGCCGGGTGCGCCCTGCGGTGGGTAGCCCGGCGGCGGGTACCCGGCAGCACCGGACGCCGGATAACCCGCGGCATCCGGTGGTGCCGGGTTCTCCCACGGCTGCTGCGGGGGCGTGTTGCCGCCGCCGCTGGGCGGGGAGCCGTACTGCGGATCGGTCATGCGTTCAGGATGCCAGACGGACCTCGCCATTCCACCGTCTCGTCCAGGAATGTCTCGATGTTCACCGCTCGGGCGGTTTGGCCCAGATCAGCGAATAGCGCCAGAGCAGGTGCCTGCGGAAACGGGACCCGGGGAGCACCTCGCCGGCGATATGGCGCATCTGGGCGTAGCTGGGCGCGGCCGACACCGTGGGTGACGGATGTTCCCAGTAGGTCTTGGTGAGCAGGTGAGCTCGATGCGCCACCGCCGCAGCGAGTTCGAAGGGTGCGTCACGAATGGGCGTGCTGCCTGCCAGGCCGAGGATGGCGATGACGCCACCCGGTCGTAACAGGTCGCGCATCCGGGCAAGAGCAGAGCGGGCATCCAGGTGGTGCAGCGTGGCGATCGCGGTGATGACGTCGAAGGAAGCGTTGTCGAATGGGTGGTCCATGAAGTCTGCGTGGAGATATTGGGCATTGATGCCGTCGGCTTGCAGGCGGGCTGCTTCGATGCTCGCTTCGTCGGTGTCGATGCCCACGACTGTCGGTACCACGGCGGCCAGCCGGCGGGTGAACATTCCTTCCCCGCAGCCGACGTCGAGCGCTGTGCGGGAGTGCGCGGGTACCGCGCGCAGCAGCCGGGGGTGGTAGTGGGTGTTGTGGTTCCAGCGGTCACTGTGGCTGTCATCCATCGCCTCCCATGCTGCCAGGCCGGGCCCTGGCCGGTATCGCTCGATGCACCGGAGTTATCCGGGGTCGTCGTCTCCACCGCGGTGGTCAAGTAGGTGTTCGGGGTGGTGGTAAGTGTTGGTGCGGGGTCCGCCGGTGTCGAGGTGTGGGGGTGGGATCCATTCGGTGCGCCCGCTCTGGTTTTTCTGGGTCTGCCAGCCGCCCGGCTGGATCAGGTGGTGATGGCCTTCGCAGGCGAAGGTGAGCTCGTCGATATTGGTCTGCCCGCCACCATTCCAATCGGTGACCGCATGATGCACCTCGCACCAATACCCCGGCGCCGTACAGCCGGGTTTCGTGCAGCCACGATCCTTGGCATACAACACAATCCGCTGACCGGGCGATGCCACCCGCCTGCTGCGCCCCAGATACAACGGGACACCAGTGTGATCATCGAACACCGCCAAATAATGAAACGCGTGCCGGGCTTGCCGGATCACCTCCGGCATCGACAGCACCGTCCCACCCCCGGTGACACCGTGTCCGGATGCGGCCTGCAATTCCCCCAACGTGGTCGAGATGATGATCGTTACCGGCAGCCCGCGGTGTTGACCGAGGGTTTTCGAGGCCAGCAGCGCCCGCCCGCACGCGGTGAATGCGTCATGCACCCGCTGACCGGGGCTGCGCAGATCGGTGTCGATCTGAACCTGCGACGGTTCCCCGTCCACACACGGTTCCCCCTCGTCAGGATTGCAGCGACCTGGGGCGGCCAGCTTGGCCAGGATCGCCTCCCAGGTCACCTGAAACTCCGGGGTCACCCACCCCGAAATCCGGGCCAACCCATCCGC
>JACPVR010000006.1 GCA_016197405.1 Mycobacterium sp. | reverse complement strand
TGGAAGATCGTGCAGCGCTACCGAATCAGCGCGATGAGCGCGGTCCCCACCGTGTATTCCGTTCTGGCCCAATGCCCCCTCGATGCCGACATCTCCAGCCTGCAACACCCCCTGGTCGGTGCCTCGGCGTTACCACCATCGGTACGCGACGCGTTCACCGCGCAAACCGGACTTCATCTGCTCGAAGGCTACGGACTGACCGAGGCAACATGCGCCAGCGTCCGCAGCTTCCCCGACGCCCCCCGACCCGGCGCAGTCGGCCAACGCCTGCCCTACCAGAACATCAAGGCAGTCCACGTCAGCGAAGACGGCAGCTGGCAGGACCTGCCCGCCGGTGAGGTCGGACACCTCGCCATATCGGGCCCTTGTGTGTTCCCGGGGTACGTGGTGGGCCGCGACGACGACGGACTGGTCCTCGACGGGCTCGGCGCCCTCGCCGACGGTTGGCTCGACACCGGCGACCTGGCCCGCGTCGACGACGACGGTTTCGTCTACCTGACCGGCCGCGCAAAAGATCTCATCATCCGCGGCGGCCACAACATCGACCCCGCCACCATCGAAGACGCCCTCCTGACACACCCCGCAGTCACCGGCGCCGCCGCAGTCGGACGCCCCGACGTGCACTCCGGGGAAGTTCCCGTCGCCTACGTCACCCTCACCTCACCGCACGCCGCGACCGCCGAAGAACTCCGCGCCTGGGCCGCCGACCGGGTCTCCGAACGCGCCGCCGCCCCCAAACTCGTCACCATCGTGGCCGACCTGCCGCTCACCGCGATCGGAAAACCCCACAAGGTTCCGCTGCGCGCCGACGCCGCCCGAGTGGCAGTCAGCGACGCACTGGCCGACATACCCGGCGTGACACAGGTCGAGGCCGAATCCGACGGCGGCGTACCCGTCGTGACCGTCACCGTCGAGACCTCAGCCGAAACCCGCTCCATCACGACGTTGCTCGACCAATTCACCATTGCCTGGCGGATCGCGCAGCTCGATGATGCCTAGACGCCGCGGCGTTCCGACCTACCGCGCCGACATCTATTCGGCGGCAGCCATCGTCGACCCCTACCCGCACTATGAACGATTGCGGGCACTCGGTCCGGTCGTCTGGCTGTCCAAACAACGCGTCTACGCGCTGCCCCGGTATGCCGAATGCAAGGCCGCGCTGCGTGACGACAAGACATTCGCCTCCGGCAGCGGCGTAGCCCTCAACGTCTTCACCAACCGGATGTCGCGGGGCACCACCCTCAACAGCGACGGTGACGAACACGACAAGCGCCGCAAACTCGTGGCCCACCGGCTGACCCCGAAAGCACTGCGGAAGATATCCGACGCGGTCACCGCGCAGGCAGAGCATGTGGTGGACGCAGCAGTCGCCCAAGGCAGCATCGACGGCGTCCGCGACGTCGCCACCGCCCTGCCGTTGTCGATCGTGCCCGACTTCGTCGGATGGCCACGCGAAGGCCGCGACAACCTCATCGACTGGGCCGGAGCGACGTTCGACTTCCTCGGCCCGGCGAACAAGCGCAGCATCGCCGCCATCCCCGCCAGCCTGCAGATGCTGAGATTCACCCGGCGAGTGGTGCGCGAGCGCTCCGTCCTGGAAGGCAGCATGGGGCACGATGTGATGGCGGCCGTGGATGCGGGCACCCTGGACAAGTCCGAAGTGCCCCCGCTGATGATCGACTACCTGGCCCCGTCGCTGGACACCACCATCAGCGCGATCGCGAGCGCGTTGTATCTGTTCGCCACGCACCCCGAGCAGTGGCAGGCCATCCGGGACGATCCCAGCCTGATCCCCAATGCCGTGAACGAAGTCGTTCGTATCGAGTCGCCGTTGCGCGCGTTCTCCCGCCGTGTCACCACCGACGTCGAGGTCGCCGGCACAACTTTGCCCAAGGGCGCCCGCGTGTTGGTGATCTACGCATCGGCCAACCGCGACGCTCTGCAGTGGACCGATCCGGATACCTTCGACGTGCATCGCGACGCCACCAGCCAACTCGGCTTCGGTCACGGAACGCATGGATGTGCGGGACAAGGCCTGGCCCGGATGGAGACCCAGGCGATCCTGACGGCCCTGGCCGCCCGCGTCGAGCACATTCGGTGCACGGGTGAGCCGACCTGGGCACTGAACAACATCATTCATCGCTTCGAGCGATTGCCGCTCGAACTGATTCCCGCACGAAAGGAACGCGCATGAAGGTCAACGTCGACTACGACCGCTGCGAGGGTCATGGCTTGTGCGTCATGCAGGCGGCTGAAGCATTCGCACTCACCGACGACGGCGACCTGGACTACCAGTTCGACGGCCAGGACGTCCCCGCCGAGTTGGAGGGCGATGTCCGCTCGGCCATCGACGCGTGCCCCGTCGCCGCACTGAGCGAAAAATCTTGAACCGCAGCACCTAGACTGGCCGCGACGTGGAGGTAGGAGCTGTGAAGGACGCGACGACCCAGCCGCCCAACCGGCTGGAACGGCAAAAGCAGCGCACCCGTGCGGCGCTGATTCGGGCGGCTCAGGAATTCATCGCCGCGGGCAAGCTCAATGTGCCGATCCTGGAGATCACCCAAGCTGCCGACGTCGGCATGGGCTCGTTCTACAACCACTTCCAATCCAAGGAGGAACTGTTCGCGGCCGCGGTCACCGAGGTCCTCGAAGCTCAAGGCGCATTCCTGGATCACTTCACCGAATCCGTGACCGATCCCGCGGAGAGATTCGCCTGCCGATATCGCCTGTGCGGACGACTGTTCCGGCAGCAACCGCAGGAAAGCCGCATCCTGCTGTCGATCGGTTTGACACTGCTGTCCTCCGAGCTCGGGCTCGCGCCCCGCGCCAAGCGCGATATCGTCGCCGGCGCAGCAGCCGGCCGCTTCCAGGTGAACGATCCCGATGTCGCCCTTGCCACCGTCGGCGGAGCGCTCCTGGGGCTGGGGCAGCTGCTACTCGATCAACCTGATCGCGACGACGCCGAAGCCGCCGACGAGGTGACGCGCAACGTCCTGCGGCTGTTGGGTATGACCGCCAAGCAGGCCCAACGCCTCACGTCGCAGCCCTTACCCGACATCCTCGGCACCGACGACTCCGGCTCGGCTGCCTGATACTGCACCGCTTGGCCCACAGCACCCCGCGCACCAACCGGAACCATTGGAGTACAACACCGTTCATGAAAGTGTTCTATATCGCCGTATCGATCGCCTATGCCGTCTTGTGCCTGATGCCGGCGTCGATGAAACTGCGCGGCACTGACCAGATGAAGACCGCTGCACAGCATTTCGGTGTGCCCTGGTCGCGTTACCGCCTCATCGGCGTCCTCGAATTGCTCGCCGCCGGCGCCGTCGTGGTCGGGATATTCTGGCGGCCGGCCGGTGCCATGGCGGCAACCGGGATGACACTGTTGCTCATCGGCGCGGTGATATTCCACCGCCGGGCCGGAGACACCGTCCGCGACTACGCCGCTGCCCTGGTGTTCCTGGCCGCTTCGGTCGGCTATCTCGCCGTCTGGGCCAGCTGAGCGAGTTCAGCGCGCCCGAGGGCCAGCGCACTGGCGCGGTCCCTGGTGCGATAGAAGAGCACACCCGTCGCGATCACCGCCTCAAGCAGGGCCACCGTCGTCGCGGTCACCATCAGGGTCGACGGCGCCGGGCCGTCCACCGCGGCGCCGGGGTGACAGCCGGGCACCGACCAGTGGATCGCCACCATGCCGAGGTTCATCAACCCGACCACAAGTGGCAAAACACGCCGAAATCACAGCAGGAGCAGGAGCGTCGCGGCGATGCGCAGGTCTACGTTTCCACCGGTGCCACCCGGCCGGCGAAGCTGACCGCCTCTATGCCGTGCTCGCGTGCATCGGCCTCGGCCCGCGCGATCTCGGCAGCCAGGTCGAGGGACCTGGCCATTATCAAATATGCTGCGGCAGAGGCGAACAGGCCGACGAACAGCGCGATGTCGATGTTCCCCATAGCTGCGGCAACGGGCCCGGTGTACCAGACGGTGACGACGAACGGGATCATCGCGACGATGCCGATGAGGTAGGCGGCCAGGCCGCGCCACCCCCACGTCCCGTACACACTGTCGTGTGCCACGAAGATCTCACGCACCGCGTAGTGGCCGCGCCGCACGAAGTAGTAGTCGACCAGGTTGACCGACGTCCACGGCACCAACAGGTACAGCAGCACCACCAGGAAGCTGCCGAAGTTGGTGAGGAACGCCCCCGTCGAAAGCAGCGCACCCAGCAGGCCGGCCCCGGCAATCACCGTGCAGGAGATCACCCGCAGTCGAAGCGTGGGCCGTACCGGACGGAACGAGTCGACCATGGTGATCAGTTCGAGCGAGGCAGCATAGATGTTGACCGTCACAACAGTCACCAGTCCGGGCAGGGCGGCGACCAGCAGCCAGGCGCCGGAGCCCGACACCAGACGGTCGGCGGCCTGCGCCACCGCTTCCAGCGGTGCAGCGTCGGCAAACAACGCAGCCACCAGAGCACCGAGCGCCATGAGCCAGGCAGCTCCGACGAAAACGCCTGTGTAGGTGTGGAACAACGCCTTGCGCGGGCTGGTCTGCGGCGGCAGATAGCGCGAATAGTCCGACACGTACGGCGCCCAGCCCAGCGCGTAGGCTGCCGCGGCGGCGAACTGCACCAGGAATGCCGCCCAGGTGAATCCGCCGAACCCGAGCTGGCCGTCGGGCAGGGGAAGCCAGATCAGTGCCGCAACGGTGAACACTCCGAAGGTCGCCAGGAACAGCCACGTCAGCCAGGTCTGGAAGCGGTGGATCCAGTGGTAGCCGAAGATCGCCAATGCCAGCGCGAGCGCGGTGATCACGACGAACCACAAGTCCCGAAGATCGGTGCCGGTGACCAGTGTGAGCGCATCGGCAGCCAGGATCTGGTTGAAGATGTTGAAGCCGACGATGCTGAACACCACCACCGCACAGATGACGACCACCCCGCGATACCCGAATTGCGCACGGGACTGGATCATCTGGGGCAGTCCCAGTTGCGGACCCTGCGCAGAATGGAACGCGGTGAACACGGTGCCGACGGCAGCGCCGGTGACGATGGCAACCAGCGAGGTGAGGAATGACGCACCGAGCGCGGCGCCGACCATCCCGGTTGCCAGTGTGGTGAGGTTTGCGTTGGACATGAACCACAGTGGGAACAGTGTCGACGGCTTTCCTCGACGTTCGGTCAGGGGGATCCAGTCGATGGACTTCGACTCGATCGCGGGTGAATCAGACACGGATTCCTCGCTTCTGGTTGTGATGATCGGCTTGCGGAACCACGATGTCCCCGTACAGGTCTGGACGACGATCGGCGAACAGGTCGTTATGCGGCCCGATAGCCTTGTCCTGGTGGAGATCGAGCACGGCATCGGCGCGGTTGTCCCGATTCGGGGTGCCCACGATCCAGCCGTCGGCCGATATCACCGCCGTGCCTGCGGTCCACGCGACACCGCGTTCGACTCCGCATCGATCGGCGATCACCGTGGCCAACCGCGACGACCGGGCGGCCGCCATCGCCTGGATGGTCTCCGGCGGGTATTCCCCCGACGGGCGGGACACCAACGGCCAGTTCACCGGAAGTGCCAGTACATCAGCTCCGGAAAGTGCCAATTTCCTTGGCAATTCGGGGAATTCGTTGTCGTAGCAGATCGCGACGCCGAGCCGGCCGATCGGTGTGTCGAATACCGCACCGGCTTGGTCACCCCGAGTGAAGATCTCGTGCTCGGTACCCCACAAATGGGATTTGCGATAGCAGCCCAGGACTCCACCGTCGTCCAGCACCAACGCCGAATTGAACAACCGGTCCCCGGCAGCCTCGCAGAAACCTATGACCGCCACCGAACCCGACGACAGGTGCGCCGCCAGTGCGGTCAGGCGTGGATCATCGGCCCTCAGGGCCAGTCGACATGCCTCTTCGCGGTCACGGAATACATATCCACTGGTACATAATTCGGGCAGGACGATCAGCTGCGCGCCGGCCGCAGACGCCAGCGCCTGCCCGATCCTGGTCAGGTTGTCCGCGAGGGCACCGATATCGGCGTTCACCGATATCGCCGTGACACGCAACTGCCGCGTGGCCATCAGGCCCGGTTCACCGCGGGTGTTCCGTCAAATGCACCGGAATACCTGCCGATTTCGTCGATCCGGATCGTTGCGGTGGCTTCGTGCGCGGCCAGGCCTTCGAAGGCTGAGATCCGTTCCACTGCGGGCGCCAACGCCGCGGTGGCCTCTCGCTGGGCACGCTGATATGTCAGCGGCTTGAGGAACCGGGACACCGATAGACCGGCGTTGTAGCGGGCGGTCTTCCCGGTCGGCAGAACGTGATTGGTACCGGCAATACCCTTGTCCGAGTACGCCACCGTGCTCCACGGTCCGAGGAACAACGACCCGTAGTTGCGCAACTCCTTGAGGAAGTAGTCGTCGTCACTGGTCTGAACTTCCAGGTGCTCGGGCCCAAGCACGTCCGAGATGGCGGCGGCCTGCGCCCGGTCACGAGCAACCACCACCGAACCGTAATCGCGCCACGCCGCGCCGGCGATCTCGCGTGTCGCCAATGTTTCCAGTTGCCGGTCGATCGCCTCGATGACTCTGCGGCCCAGGGATTCCGAGGTGGTGATCAGCGCTGCCGGCGAGTTCGGCCCGTGCTCGGCCTGGCCCAGCAGATCGGCGGCCACCCATTCCGGGTCGGCGGTCTCGTCGGCGAGCACCGCAACCTCGGACGGTCCGGCGAGCAGGTCGATGCCGACGCGGCCGAACAGCTGGCGCTTGGCTTCGGTGACGAAGGCATTTCCCGCGCCGACGATCATGTCCACCGGCGCCTCGCCGAGGAGTCCGAATGCCATGGCACCCATCGCCTGGACACCGCCGATGGCGAAGACTCGGTCAGCCTGAGACAGGTAGGCGCCGTACAACACCGCCGGGTGGGCACCGTGTTCGCCCGACGGCGGCGTGCACGCCAGCACCGTGGGCACACCCGCGGCTTTGGCCACTCCGACCGTCATGAAAGCGCTGGCCAGTAGCGGGAACCTGCCGGCCGGAAGATATGCGCCGACCCGAGTGACGGGGATGTACTGCACGCCGCCGACCACTCCCGGTGCGAGATCGACCTCGAAATCGGACAGGTGCGCCCGCTGGGCGGTGGCGAATCGGTTGGTGCGGTCGTAGCCGAGTTCGAGTGCGGCGCGCACATCGGCAGGCAGGGCATCCCCACTGCGACGCAGGTCGGCTGCACTCACCTCAAGGTCGCCGGTCCAGGCGTCCAGTTCCCTGGCGTAGGCACGGACGGCGTCGAGGCCGCGGTGCTCGATATCGGACAGCATCTGCGAAACCCGTTCGGTGACCTGCGGGTCACGCTGCGCCGGAGGTCCGTCGATTGCGGGCTTCTTCAGCCAGGTGAACGGTCCGAGGGCACGAGCTTCGTCGGTGGTGATCTGCATGCCCGGGACGTTAGGCATATTTGAAACAAAGGACTCGATGGGCAACTCCTGCATTAACCACAGGATAAACCGATACCTAGGTAAAAGTGCAGCTCAGACCCGCCGCCGAGTGATGAGCGGAACCGTCGGACGCCCGGATTCGCCGCGAGAATCTGCCGGCAGCGCCGCCAATTCGCGAATGGTGTCCTCGGCAAGCCGGGCGAACTCCCTGGTCGCGTTGGACAGCGGGCGGGCGCGGTGCTGGGCGAGTGCGATGGTGTCGTACAACGGCTCGGCGAACGGCGCGATGTGCAGCCCGGCCGGGAACGCCGCGCTGTCGATCACCGCACCGCTGACGATGGTGTCGCCGAATCGCCCCGCCACCAGACGAAGGGCGGCTTCGACATGCTCGATCTCGATCCTCGGTTCCAGCCGGAGCCCGGCCAACTGAGCGCGGTCGGCGAGCTGGCGTCGCGTCGGGTCCTTCCAGCCGTAGTGCGCGTCATAGAGCACCAAGTCCGCTTCAGCGAATTGCGTTATCGTCACCGGCTTTTCGGTGTGCTCAGGATCCGCACTGACGTAGAACACCTCATCGCGCAGCAGCGGGCGCACGGTGAGATCCTCATCGTCGATCGGCAGGATCAGCATGCCCGCCTCGATCTCGCCGGCCTGGATCGCCGCTGCCGTCTCGGCTGAGTTCTGTCCGACCAACCGCACCCGGACCTGCGGGTAGCGCATGTGGAAGGTCTGCACCAGGCTGGACAACAGGTAGTAGTCGGCGTTACGCGGCACCCCGAAAGTCGCGGTGCCGCCGCCGAGGGATCCGGCGGATCGCACCGCGTGCACCCCGCCGTCGGCGGCCTGCACCGACTGCCGCGCGTATGGCAGCAGTTCCTCCCCCGCAGCGGTCAGGGCCAACCGTCGGCTTCCGCGCACGAACAACTGGGTGCCCAGTTCGATCTCAAGCCTGCGCACCAGCTCCGAGACCGACGCCTGGGCCATCTGCATGGCCTCGGCGGCTGCCGTGAACGAACCGGTGCGTTGCGCTTCGACGAACGCGCGAAGCTGGTTGAGCGTCACGCCAGCGAGTCCTCCCACGCCCGATGCAACCCTGCGAAATGGCCACCGGCGTCGATCAATTCATTCGGCGGGCCGTCCTCGACGATTCGGCCGTGCTCAAGAACAAGAACCCGATCCGAGGTCAAGACGGTCGACAATCGGTGCGCGATGACCAGTGCGGTCCGGTCGGCCAGGACGGTCTCCAGCGCCCGCTGCACCATCCGCTCGCTCGGGATGTCCAGCGATGAGGTCGCCTCGTCGAGGATCAGCACCGCCGGGTCGGCCAGGAAGGCGCGTGCGAACGCCACCAACTGGCGTTGCCCCGCCGACAGCCGCCCGCCGCGTTTGGCGACATCGGTGTCATAACCATCCGGCAGCGCAGCGATGAACGTGTCGGCGCCGACGGCTTCGGCGGCGGCGCGCACCTCGGCATCGGTCGCACTCGGCCGACCGAACCGGATGTTGTCGGCGACCGATCCCGAGAACAGGAAGTTCTCCTGCGTCACCATTACGACGTGGCCGCGCAGCTCGCTCTGCGTGAGGTCGCGCAGGTCGACACCGTCGAGGCGCACCGCACCCGACGTGGGGTCGTAGAACCGGGCGATCAGTTTGGCGATGGTGGTCTTACCCGCCCCGGTGGTGCCCACCAGAGCGACCGTCTGGCCGGCCGGGACGCGCAGGTCCAGATCCGTTATCACCGGCCGGCCCGCCGCGTAGGCGAACCCGACAGCGTCGAACACGATGTCGCCGTGGGCTTTCGGCATCGCCACCGGGGTTTCCGGATCGGCGATCGCGGGCCGTTGGGCCAGTACACCGGCGAGCTTCTCCAGTGCCGAGGACGCCGACTGGAAGGTGTTGAAGAACTGCGTGATCTCCTGCATCGGTTCGAAGAACATCCGCAGGTAGAGCAGGAATGCGGCGAGCGTGCCGATCGTCATCTCACCGTGTAACACCCGGTACCCGCCGTAGAGCAGCACGACGCCGGTGGTCAGATTGCCGACCAGTTTGACGCCGGGCATGAAGATCGCGACCAGCTTGAAGGTCTTCTCGTTGATGTCGCGGTAGCGGTCGGCGACCCGGCTGAAGATCTCCTGGTTGCGGTCTTCACGCCGGTAGGCCTGCACGGCCTTGATACCGGTCATCGTCTCGACGAACTGCACGATGACCAGCGCCGCGCTCTCGCGGACATCGCGGTAGGTCCTGGCCGAGGCGGTCCGGAACCAGGCGGCCAGCGCCACCAGGATCGGGAAGGCGACCAGGCACATCAGACCCAGCCGCCAGTCGAGCACTATCAGCAGCGCCGAGGTCCCGACCAGGGTGAGCAGTGCGGTGATCAGGCTGTCGAAGCCGGTCTCCAGCATTTCCTGGATGGCTTCGACGTCATTGGTGGAGCGGCTCACCACCCGGCCTGAGGTGTAGCGGTCGTGGAAGGCGATATCGAGCCGGCCGAAATGCCGGAACACCCGCCGCCGCAGTTCCAGCAGCACCCGCTGCCCGATCTGGCCTGACCGGCGCAGGAACACCATCCGGCTGACCGCCTGCACCAGCACCACCGCACCCAGGGTCGCGACGATGAACATCAGCTCGCGCGCCGGACCGCCCGCCGCGATGGGCGGGATACCGTGGTCGATACCACGTTGCACCAGCAGTGGAACCGAAAGCCGCGCAACGTTTTCCACCACGACGACGACGGCGAGCAACGCCACCGTGACGCGATACGGCGCCAACAGCGAGTACAGCAGCGCGCGCGCCTCACGGCGACGGGGCAGCGCCTCGTCGATGGGCAGATCGTCGGACTGCTCGTCGAGGCGGCCGCGCCAATCAGTTGTCGCACTCATCGGCGGTTCACCTCCCCCGGTTTTCGAATTCACGGTGTTCGGACGCTCGGTGTCCGGACTCGTCGTGTTCGGATTCCTCGTAGGCGCGGCTCAGCGCGTCCCACTCGTCGTCGGCCTCCCAGACGGGGGTGCGTTCGAGGTCTTCGTCGAGTTCGTCGTCGGCCGCCAGCAGGTAGCGATACTGCGGGACGGTCGCCAGCAGTTCGGCGTGGGTGCCGACGTGGGTGATGGTGCCCTTGTCGAGCAGCGCGACCCGGTCGGCGAGCAGCACCGTCGATGCACGGTTGGCCACCACGACACCCGAGACCGCCCCCAGCACATCCCGCAGGGCCGCGGTCACCTTGGCCTCGGTGTGCACGTCGAGCGCGGACAGCGTGTCGTCGAGCACCAGCACGCTGGGCGCGGCCAGGATGGCGCGAGCCAACGACAGGCGTTGACGTTGGCCACCCGACAAGCTCATCCCCTGCTCACCGATGCGGGTGTCCAGGCCGTAGGGCAAGTCGTAGACGAACTGCGCGGCGGCAACCTCGACGGCATGTGCCAGTTCCTCGTCGGTCGCGTCGGCACGACCCAGCCGGAGGTTCTCGGCCACCGACATCGAGAACAGCGTCGGGTCCTCGAAAGCGGTCGCGACCGCCTGCCGCAGCGCCGGCAGGCTCAACTCGCGAATGTCGACACCGTCGAGCCGGATCTGGCCCTCGGTGACATCGTGCAACCGCGACAGCAGAGCCGCGAGCACCGACTTACCGGAACCGGTGGAACCCACCAGGGCGATCGTCTCCCCAGGCTCGACGGTCAGGTCGACGTGCCGAAGGGCCCACGTCTCGCTGTCCGGGAACCGGAACCCGACATCGACGAGCTCCAGCCGGCCACCGCGCGGCACCTCGTCGACCGGACCGTCGGTGATCTCCGTTGGTGCGTCGAAGATCTCGGCGACCCGGTTGGCTGCCGTCATCGACTCCTGCATCATCGACAGCAGGAAACCCAGCGAGGCGATGGGCCACACCAGCGACAGCATCATGGTGATGAACGCGACCAGAGTGCCCATGGTGACCAGACCGTGGCCCGCCGCGTAGGCACCGAACCCGAGCACCACGATCAGGGTCAGGTTGGGGATCACCTCCAGCAGGGTCCAGAAGTTCGCCGACACCTTGACCTTGCCGACCTGGGTTTCGTACAGGTCGCGGGCCTCGGCGTCGAACCGGTCGAAGACGTATTGCTCACGGCCGAACGACTTGACCACCCGCACACCCAGGGCGGCCTCTTCGACGTGGGTGGCCACCACACCGGACTGGTCCTGAGCTTGGCGGGACAGCCGGGTGAACTCGCGCTCGAAGTGCAGCACCGTCAGCGTTATCGGCAGGATCGACACCACCACGACGACGCCGAGCGGCCAGTACATCGCCAGCAGGATGGCCGTCACGACGACGATCTGGACGACGTTGAGCAGCAGGAAAACCAGACCGAACGACAGGAATCGGCGGATCGCCGACAGATCGTTCATCACCCGGGACAGCAGCTGCCCGGACTGCCAGCGGCCGTGGAAGGACATCGGCAATACCTGCAGCCTGGCGTAGAGGTCCTTGCGGATATCGGCCTCGACGCCCATGGTGGCGCGGGCGACCAGCCAGCGTCTGATGAACCACAGCACCGCTTCGGTGATGCCTACGCCCAGGGCTGCGGTGCCCAGGATCCACAGGCCGCGCTGGTCCTGATGGCGCACCGGGCCGTCGATCACGGCCTTGGTCATCAAGGGGATCGCGATGGTGGCGACCAGGCTGGCCAGCGCGACGACGAGCATCGCGATCCAGCGCGCGCGATACGGCATCAGGTACGGCAGCAGCCGGATCAGGTCCGAGGACCTGCGGATGCGACGGGGCGCCGGAGCTATCCGGCCCTGCTCACCACGCATGCGTCCGCCTATACCGTGACCCGACTGATAACTGCTTACCCGACCCGTGTGACAACACTGTCGCCGGCGGACTCGGCCGCCCCACCCCACTCCGATGTTCCCACGCCCGGCAACTCATTAACCTCGCGTCTCACGCCACGGCCAGATCGTCACCGAACTGGGTCTTGTACAACTCGGCGTAGCGGCCACCGCGGGCGAGCAACTGCCGATGCGTGCCGCGCTCGGCGATGTGTCCGTCCTCGACGACGAGGATGAGGTCGGCGGCACGCACGGTCGAGAGCCGGTGCGCGATGACGAGCGCGGTGCGGCCGGCGAGCGCTTCCGAAAGTGCCTGCTGGACAGCTACTTCCGAGGTGGAATCCAACGACGCGGTGGCCTCGTCGAGAATCACGACGCTGGCGTCGCCCAGGAGGAGCCGGGCGATGGTCAGCCGTTGACGCTGCCCGCCGGAGAGCCGGTAGCCCCGTTCACCGACGACGGTGTCCAGCCCGTCGGGCATCTGCGCCACCACATCGTCGAGCCGGGCGCGCCGCAGTGCCACCCACAGGTCGTCGTCGGTGACACCCTCTGCTGCGCCGAGGGTCAGGTTGGCGCGAATGGATTCGTGGAACAGATGCCCGTCCTGGGTGACCAGGCCGACCGCGTCGCGCACCGAATCGGTGGTCAGATCGCGGACGTCCACACCGGCGAGCCGGATCGCCCCGGAGTCGACATCGTAGAGCCGGGCCAGCAGGGCCGCGACCGTCGATTTCCCGGCGCCGGAGGAACCGACCAGCGCCACCATCTGGCCCGGCGCGGCCGCGAAGGAGATGCCGTGCAGCACCTCGTCTCCACCGCGGTCGTCGAGCACCGCGACATCTTCCAGCGATGCCAGCGAGACCTGGTCGGCCGACGGGTAGGAGAACCGGACATCGTCGAACTCGACGGCGACCGGGCCGGCCGGCACCGGGATCGCATCGGGCTTCTGGCGGATCAGCGGCACCAGGTCGAGTACCTCGAAGACCCGATCGAAACTGACCAGCGCGCTGGCGATCTCGACGTGCGCGTTGGCCAATGCGGTCAACGGCGCATACAGCCGGGTCAGCAGCAGCGCCAGCGACACGATGGCTCCGGCCTGCAGATGCCCACCGATGGCCAGCACGCCGCCGAGCCCGTACACCAGGGCCAGGGCCAGCGCCGACATCAGCGTCAGCGAGTTCATGAAGGTCGCCTGCAGCATCGAGGACTTGACCCCGATCTCGCGGACCCGATCGGCCCGCTGGGCGAATTCCCGCGACTCGCGCGCCGGATTGCCGAAGAGCTTGATCAGGGTTGCGCCGGGGGCCGAGAACCGTTCGGTCATCTGCGCGTTCATGGTGGCGTTGTGGACGGCCGATTCTCGGCTCAGCCCGGCCATGGTGCGACCGATGCGGCGGGCGGGCAGCAGGAACAGCGGCGCGAGCACAAGTGCCAACACGGTGATCTGCCAGGAGATGCTCACCATGACCGCCAGCGTCAGGGTGAGCGTGACGATATTGGAGACCACTCCGGAGAGGGTGTCGGAGAAGGCGCGTTGCGCACCGACGACGTCGTTGCCCAGCCGGCTGACCAGTGCACCGGTCCGGGTGCGGGTGAAGAAGGCCACCGGCATCTTCTGCACGTGGTCGAACACCGCGGTGCGCAGATCCAGGATCAGGCCCTCCCCGATCGTCGAGGACAACCAGCGGGTGAGCATCGTCACCGCGGTCTCGGCGAGCGCCACCGCGGCAATGATCAACGCCAGGACGACGACCACGGTCGGGGCGCCGCCGCGCACGATCTCGTCGACGACGCGGCCGGCCAGCACCGGCGTGGCGACCGCCAGCAGGGCGCTGAGCACGCTGATCGCCACGAAAACCGCCAGTCGGCGGTGATGGCGTGCGGAAAAGGTCCAGATTCGTCGCAGCAGGTTGCGGTCCATCAGACCGCACACCTCCCCGCCGGGAGCCCGCATCTGCCGGTACAGGCTCTGCCGGGCCGCTGTTTCGATGTTCATTGTCCCCACGGTAAAACCTCAACAAAAGATGAGGTCAAAGGCTTCCCCGGGGTGTCGCCGTCACACCAGCCCGAAATAGCCGATCAGGGCCGCCGCACCGACCACGATCAGTGGGTTGATCTTGGTACGGACGAACAGCACCGTGCAGACCGCGGTGATCAGGTATGCCTCCCAGTCATGGTCGGCGGCCCGGCTCATCACCAGCGAGGTGGCCAGGATCAAACCCACGGTCAACGGCGCGAAACCCTTCTCGACGGCGATCCGCCAGTTGGATTCCTGCGCCTTCTGCCAGAACTGCGTGACGACGTACACCAGTGAGGCGGCGGGCAGCACCATCGCCACCGTCGCGATGACGCCGCCCAGGATGCCGCCGGGAACCCCGCCGACCTGCACACCGGCGCCGTAACCCACCAGCGTCACGATCAGGATGCTCGGGCCCGGTGCGGCCTGCGAGATGGAGAACACGTCGGCGAACTGCGATCCGGTGAGCCAGTGGTTGTCGTTGACCGCGCGCAGGTGCATTTCCGGCAGCACCACGTTGCCGCCGCCGATCGACAGCAGCGAGAGCATGCCGAACAGCCCGGCAATGTGCAGATAGGTGCTCACGACGCGGTGTCGGGGGTCCGCCCGCGCGGCCAGGCCCACAGCAGGCTCAACGGCGCCAGGATCGCCAGCGTGACCAGCAGGGGCCAGCGCAGCAGCCCGTTGAGCACGAACGCCGCGCCGAACAGCAGCAGCGGCACCACACCGGTCAGGCATTTCTGGCCGGTCTTGATGACCATTGCCACCGTCAGCGCGACCGCCGCCGTCGACGCGCCGTGCAGGGCGCCCTTGACCTGCGGGATCTCCTTGAAGCGGAAGTAGAAGTACCCGGCCACGAGCATCAGGATGACCGGCACGAAACACAGACCGAAGATGGCGGCGCCAGCGCCGAGCAGGCCACGCATCTTGGTCCCGGCGAACACCGCCATGTTGACCTGGTTGGCGCCGGGCAGGATCCGGCACATCGTCATGGCGGAGAGGAACTCCTCCTCACCCATCCAACGCTTCTCGACCACCAAGACCTCGCGTGACCACGCCGAGAGGCCGCCGCCGAACGAAGCCAGTGCGATGTGGTTGAAAGTCCACGCGATCTCGATCAGCGATGCCCGCGGCGGGGCGACGCTGTCATTCATGCTTCAGATCGTGGTCGTGCGGAAAGTCGTCCTCATGGTGGGTGCTCGGATCGAGCGGATCCGGCGGCTCGTAGTGGTGTGAACTCTTCCAGTCGCCGTCGAAGACATCCTTGAGCCGCGCGACGACCTCCGGGTCGTCGATGGTGATACCGAGTTCGCGGCGCAGATCGAAGGCACTGCGGTCGATGTTCATCGAGCCGACCAGGGCCCGGCTGCGGTCGGCGATCAGCAGTTTGGCGTGCAGCCGCAGGTTCTTCTGCTTGTGCACCTTGACGCCGAGCCTGCGCAGGGTGCGCAGCGAGGCGAAGGTGTCCAGCACATCCCATTCGCTGATGCCGTGCCTACCGCCACACAGAATGCGCACCTTCACACCGCGCTCGGAGGCCGCGGCGATGCGATCCAGGATGGCGGCGTCGACATACTTGGGATGCTGGATGTCGAGGCGCTCCTGAGCGGAGTCGATGAACCACGCCATGTGGTTGCGCGAATTGGAGTTGCTCCACAGCAGGCCCTCGTACACATCGGGCCGCCAGTCGCGGTGTTCCCAGTCGGCGTCGAAAACCTCGGTGATCTGCGCGACGTGCTGTGGTTCGCGGGTGATGATGCCGTAGTCGCGGGTCAGCGTGAAGTACTTGACCATCAGGTTGTAGGTCGCGACCATCGCCGCGGTCTTGTCCACCACGATCGACTTCTCGTGGGTGACGTAGAACTTCGGATTCGACCACGCCACGTCGACACCGGCGGCCTGCAACCGCGCAAAGGTCTCGTCATTGGCGCGGTCGCCTCCCGAACGCGCCGGATTGAGCATCACCCGCACCGCGACACCGGCGTTCCTGCGCTCGATCACCGCGTCGATGAGGGTTTCCTCGGTGAAGGTGAACTGCTTTATCAGCAACGCGGATTGCGCACTGGCGATGAAGGCGCGCACCGGTTCGACGCCGTCGTCGGGTTGGACGATCAGATCAGAGGCGTTCAGCGACACAAGTTCGGGACGCTAGCACCTGCACATTCCCCCCGCCTGATCAACGACACAATGTTCAGCAATCGTTGACGTGGCCGTGTCGCGTGGCGCACGCGCCTCCGACGGCTGAGGTACTCGATCAGGCAAGATGGGCGGCATGGACAGTGGTACCGCCTCCCCCCGGGTGCTGGTGGTCGACGACGATCCGGACGTCCTCGCCTCGCTCGAGCGTGGGCTGCGGCTGTCCGGGTTCGATGTGTCGACCGCCGTCGACGGCGCCGAGGCTCTGCGCAGCGCCACCGAGACCCGCCCCGACGCCATCGTGCTCGATATCAACATGCCGATACTCGACGGTGTCAGCGTGGTGACAGCGCTGCGTGCGATGGACAACGACGTGCCGGTCTGCGTGCTCTCGGCACGCTCCTCGGTCGACGACCGGGTCGCCGGGCTGGAAGCCGGAGCCGACGACTACCTGGTCAAGCCCTTCGTCCTGGCCGAACTGGTGGCCCGGGTCAAAGCACTGCTGCGCCGCCGCGGCGCCACGGCGACCTTCTCCTCGGAGACCATCACCGTGGGCCCGCTCGAGGTGGACATTCCCGGCCGTCGGGCCCGGGTCAACGGTATCGACGTCGACCTGACCAAACGGGAATTCGACCTGCTCGCGGTGCTCGCCGAGCACAAGACCGCAGTGCTGTCCCGCGCGCAACTGCTGGAACTGGTCTGGGGCTACGACTTCGCTGCCGACACCAACGTCGTCGACGTCTTCATCGGTTATCTGCGCCGCAAACTCGAAGCCGGTGGCGCGCAGCGTCTACTGCACACCGTCCGCGGAGTGGGATTCGTCCTGCGGACTCAGTAGCGGGCCACGCCGTGCAACCGCTGTCCCGGGTCTTCAACCGGACGCCCTCACTGCGAACCCGGGTGGCGTTTGCGACGTCGATCGGCGCGGCCATCGTCGTCACCATCGTCGGCGCCATCGTGTGGGTCGGTATCACCAACGACCGCAAAGAGCGTCTCGACCGCCGACTCGACGAGGCGGCCGGCTTCGCGGTCCCGTTCCTGCCGCGCGACCTCGGCGAGATCCCGCGCTCCCCCAATGATCAGGACGCCGTCATCACGGTGCGCACCGGCGATGAGGTGAAGTCGAGTTCGTCGGTGGTGCTGCCCAAGCTGAGCTCCGACTACGCCGACACCTACATCGATGGCGTCCGTTACCGGGTCCGCACCGTCGAGATTCCCACCCGGCCCGATCCGATGTCGGTGGCCGTCGGCGCGACCTATGACGACACCTACGCCGAAACCAACAACCTACACAGACGTGTGCTGGTGATCTGTGCGTTCGCTATCGGTGCCGCGGCCGTATTGGGTTGGGCGCTCGCCACTTTCGCAGTCCGGCCGTTCAAACGCCTCGCGCAGCAGACCCGCACCATCGACGCCGGCGACGAGGATCCCGAGATCGAGATCAGTGGCGCCACCGAGGCCGTCGAGATCGGCGAGGCCGTCAAGGGCATGCTGCAACGCATCTGGAAAGAACAGGACCGCACCAAGGCGGCGCTGGCGTCGGCACGGGACTTCTCGGCCGTCTCGGCGCATGAACTGCGCACCCCGCTGACCGCGATGCGTACCAATCTGGAGGTGCTGGCCACCCTGGAGATGCCCGAGGAGCAACGCAAGGAGATCCTGCTGGACGTGATCCGCACCCAGTCGCGGATCGAAGCGACGTTGGGCGCCTTGGAGCGATTGGCCCAGGGCGAGTTGACAACCGACGAGGATCACGTGCCCGTCGACATCACCGAACTGCTGGATCGCGCCGCCCACGACGCCATGCGGGTCTACCCCGATCTCGATGTGTCACTGGTGCCCGCGCCGACGGTGATCATCGTGGGACTGCCCGCCGGTCTGCGGCTGGCCGTGGACAACGCCATCGCCAATGCGGTCAAACACGGCAACGCTTCCCGGGTGCAGCTGTCGGCGGTGCCGTCGCGCGCCGGCGTCGAGATCGCGATCGACGACGACGGCGTCGGTGTGCCCGAGGAGGAACGCACCCTGGTGTTCGAGCGTTTCTCCCGCGGTTCGACGGCCTCGCATTCCGGCTCGGGCCTGGGATTGGCACTGGTTGCCCAACAGGCCGAGATTCACGGTGGCACAGCGTCGCTGGAGGCCAGTCCGCTGGGTGGGGCGCGGCTCATACTGCGACTGCCCGGCCCGAGCTGAGGCCGCACACCAGCTCAGTCCGCGGTGTCGTCCCATCGGGAGAAACCGGCATTGCGTGCGGTTTGTTCGTCGACGAACCAGATCTTGGCGGTGCTCTCCGAATAGCCCGGGCTGTCGGGCGTGTGATAGCGCATGCCGCGCTCGTCGCCCAGGACGACCCAGTCGGGCGGCCCCGCGCCATCGGGGCCGGCCCATGCCGAGCCCCGACCGTACGGCCCGGGCGGAATGACATCTTCTGCCGGTGGTTCGGCCGACGGTTCCGGGTCGGAGATTTCGGGCTCGTCGATCTCTGCCGGGGCCTCGTCGGTGATGTCGACCTCGGCGGGGGCACTGCCTTCCGGTTCCGGTTCGCCTGGTGTGACGGCTTTCTCCGCGGCGGGGCCGCGGCCCAACGTCGCGTAGACGGGCACATCGCGGCTGACGCGCCGGATCATGAACACCGACGTCAGCCCCAGCCCGAGTGCGAATGCCAGGGCCATCAGCCACCAGTTCACGTTGTCCGTCATTGCCCGGCCTCCTCGGAGCCGGGCAGGTCGGCGATGGCCGCCTCCTCGGTGGTGCGACGGATGACCGCCACGACGATGAGCCAGGCGACGAGCGAACCGACAACGAATGCCGACAGGTACCACAACCATTGGATGACGAAAGTCATGTCGAACTCCTCAACTGACCGTTATCTCGACACGACGGTTCTTGATGCGACCCTCCGGCGTGTCATTACCGGCCACCGGATTGGCGGAACCGAAACCTTGGGAGGTGACGTTTCCTGCCGGTATGCCCTGCGAAACCAGAAAACCCGCAACGGCTTTCGCCCGATTCTGGGATAACGGCAGGTTGATCGCATCGCTGCCGGAATTGTCGGTGTAACCGCTCACCGCGATCTTCGCCTCGGGGCACGCCTTGATCTTGTCCGCCACCCCGGTGAGCAGCTGTTCGGACCCTGCGGTGAGGGTGAAACCGGCGGTGTCGAAACTGATCGGCGTCTGCAGCAGCGCGGTGATATCCCCTTGCAGCGCGGGGCAACCGCCTGCCGGAGCTGGGGCCGCCGCGACCGGAGGCGGAGCGACCCCGGGAACGACTCGAATCTCGTTGTCGAACAACAGGTCCGGCCACGCGGCGCGGGCGGCTTTCTCGGTGTCGGCTTTCACCGCGTCCGACGGCGCACTACCGGTCAGTGTCACGGTATTGCCGGCGAGATTCCAGCCGAAGTCCACGATTCCCGCCGTCGGCGCGAAAGCGGCAGCGACACCGCCGAAGTCGACAGTGCGAACGCCGGTATGGATCGTGAGATTGTCGATCAGATTGACCGGAGGACCGAAAACCGTTGCCAAACCGTCCAACAACGATGTCTTGGCGGCCAGATCGGGAACCTCACCGGTGACCGCGATATCGTTGCCGCTTCGCAGGATCGACAACGGGGCGAGGTCGACGGCCGGCGCCGTGTCTTCGGCAGATAGAGCCGGCGCTGCCGTTGACGAGACGGCAGTGGTGGACGGCGCGGCAGCGGTGTCACCGCGCGACGTGTCGAGCACACCCCATTGCAGAAGCGCCAGCAGCACAGGGACCACGATGAGCGCCAACAGCCAACCCGGGCCCGGCTTGCGCCGGTAATACCTGGTTGTCTTCTGCCATCCCGTGATCGTCCGAGACTCGTCCGGATCCGACATGACCCCTCCTCCGCCGACCGGAACTTCGGTCGCCCCCTGCTCTCGAACGGAGCCTAGAACACCTCCATCGGGCTTGAACTGCCAAATAGAAACACCAAATTGCCGGGCGGCTAGCGCGTTCCGATCAGGTCGATGACGAAGATCAGGGTTTTACCGGACAACCGGTGGCCTGAGCCGGCGGGGCCATATGCCTGCGCGGGCGGAATCGTCAGTTTGCGGCGGCCGCCGACCTTCATGCCGGGAATGCCGTCCTGCCAGCCCTGGATCAGTCCGCGCAGCGGGAATTCGATGGTCTCGCCACGATTCCACGAGCTGTCGAACTCTTCACCCGTGTCATATTCCACGCCGAGGTAATGCACCTCGACATTTCCACCCGGGCGGGCCTCTTCGCCTTCTCCGACAATGAGATCTTCGATCACCAATTCGGTGGGAGCCGGACCGTCGGGAAATTCGATTTCAGGTTTCGTCGTCATACCGGTGACATTAGTCGAGTCGACGAAACCGCCGAGGAACGAGGCGGTAAGGAGCGAAACAATCGACTCCCGCCGAGTCGACGAAACCGCCGAGGAACGAGGCGGTAAGGAGCGAGACAGTTCCATCCCGCCGAGTCGACGAAACCGCCGAGGAACGAGGCGGTAAGGAGCGAGACAATCCGCTGTCCCGCGCCGCGCGGTCGGGCACACTGGAGAGGTGCCAGAAGACAGCGAGACCTTGACCCGGATCCACACCCTCGTCGCCCAGGAGAAAGACCTCCGGGCCAAACTGCAACACCACGAGATCGACGAAACCGAACAGCATGCACGGTTGCGCGCCATCGAAACCGAGCTGGACCAGTGCTGGGATCTGCTGCGGCAGCGCCGTGCACTGCGCGAGACCGGTGGCGATCCACGCGCGGCCGAGGTCCGCCCCGCCGACCAGGTCGAGGGATACCTCGGTTGAGCCGATGACACGGGCCGTCGACAGTGTCGACGTCGCGGTAGTCGGCGGCGGCCACAACGGGCTGGTCGCCGCGGGCTACCTGGCCCGCGCCGGGTTGCGGGTGCGGGTGCTGGAACGCCAGGACCACGTCGGCGGTGCGGCGGTCTCAGCGCAGGCCTTCCCCGGTGTCGACGCCCGGCTGTCGCGATACTCCTACCTGGTCAGCTTGCTGCCCAGCCGCATCATCGCCGATCTGGATGCAACGGTGCAGCTCGCGCGGCGGCGCTATTCGTCGTACACGCCGGATCCGTCGACGCAAGGCCGCACCGGCTTGCTGGTGGGGCCACAGAGCACTTTCGGCGCTATCGGTGCCGCGGCCGACGAGGCCGGGTTCGGTGATTTCTACCGGCGGATGAGTGTGGTCACCACGGCTCTATGGCCGACGTTGCTCGAACCTCTGGTCAGCCGGAGCGAGGCGCGCGCCCGGGTGCTCGCCGGCGGCGACGGCGATGCGGCCGGCACCTGGGACGCGGTATTCGAACGGCCCATCGGCGAGGCGATCACGGACGCTACCCGCAACGACCTGGTGCGCGGGGTACTGGCCACCGACGCCCTGATCGGCACATTCGCTCGCACCGACGAACCCTCACTGCGCCAGAACATCTGCTTGCTCTACCACCTGCTCGGCGGCGGAACCGGAGACTGGGACGTCCCCGTCGGCGGTATGGGGGCGGTGACGGCAGCACTGGCTGCCGCGGCGCGCCGCCATGGCGCCGAGATCATCACCTCCGCGCAGGTATCCGCCGTCACACCCGATGGTGAGGTCAGTTATCGGATCGGCGATGAGGCGCGCACCGTGCGGGCGCAGTTCGTGCTGGCCAATGTGACACCAGTGGTGTTGGCGGGCCTGCTCGGGGAGCAAGCTCCGGCGCTGGCGCCGGGCGCGCAGACCAAGGTCAACCTGATGTTGCGGCGGCTGCCGAGGTTGCTCGACGAGACCGTCAGCCCCGAGCAGGCATTCGGCGGGACGTTTCACATCAACGAGACGTTCAGCCAGCTGGAGAACGCATATATACAGGCCGCCGAGGGCACGATCCCCGATCCGTTGCCGTGTGAGATCTACTGCCATTCACTGACCGACCCCAGCATCCTGTCGCCGGCTCTGCGTGAATCCGGTGCCCAGACGCTCACTGTTTTCGGTCTGCACACACCGCATTCGCTGTTGGCTGGAAAGGACCCGGATGCGATGCGCTCGGCGCTGTGTGACTCGGTACTGTCCTCCCTGAACTCCGTTCTCGCCGAACCTGTTCAGGATCTGGTGTTGCTCGACGGCAATGGCGAGCCGTGCATCGAGGCCAAGACGACCCAGGATCTCGAAGACACGTTGGCGATGACGGGCGGCAACATCTTTCACGGGGCCCTCGATTGGCCTTTCGCCGACGACGACGCCCCGCTCGACACCCCGGCACGGCAATGGGGTGTGGACACCGCGCATCCGCGAATCCTGTTGTGCGGTTCGGGTTCTCGACGTGGTGGCGCGGTATCGGGTATCGGCGGACACAATGCCGCGATGGCGGTGCTGGCCTCTCGCTGAAGGCAGGTCAGCCGTGATTCATCCGGTCCAGTATCGCGCGCAGCACTTCCAGATCGGCATCGCTCAGGGTGGTCAGCGCGGCAGGAGCTGGATCGTCGACGGCTTCGATCTCCGCGAGCACCGCGCGTCCGGCATCGGTGAGTGAGACGACCTTGGATCGGCGGTTCGCCGGGTCGATCTCACGCACCACCAGGGCACGCTGTTCGAGGTCGTTGATGGCGACGGTCGCCGCAGGGGCATCCATGGTCGCCGCGTCCGCGACCTGTTTCATGGTGAGCGGTTGGCGTCCAAGACGTTTGAGGATACGAATCCGGCTGAACGGCAATCCGGTCTGGTCCACGACAGCTCGGCGCCAGCCGTCCTTGCTGTCCAGCACCAGACGGGACAGATCCCGCCAGACGCCGTCAGCGAGCTGGTTGTGCGGCACGTAAATCCCCTGTTCCGAGGCCTGACCCGGCGATCAGCGGTGCCAGCCGGTCAGCCGAGGCGGTGGCACGCGCCGACGTAGAGTACACGCCGAGGGCAGTCACCACCACGCCCAGTGCGGCGCACACCAACCACAGCGGTCTGGCCTGTGTACTGAAATCCGCGGCCGGTGCCGCGATCGCGGCGCCCGCGATCGAACCGCACAGCGCCACACCGAGACTCACCCCCACCTGCCTGCTGGTCGAGGCCACCCCGGAGGCAGCCCCGGCCCGGTCCATCGGCATCCCACTGACAGCTGCGGTGGTGATCGGGGCGTTGACCATGGAGAAGCCGATACCGAACACCGCGAAGATGACGATGAGCTGCCATACCGGCGTCGTACCGGTCATGAACGACATCAGCACCGTGGCGACCGTCATCAGCACACCCGCGGCCACCAGCGAGGGCCGACCGCCGTAGCGGCCGACCAGCCGACCCGAAAGCGGTGAGAAGATCAGCGCACCCACTGCCAGCGGCAGGTAGAGCAAGCCGGTATGCAATGCCGAATAACCGCGATATCCCTGCAGATACAGCGACATCATGAACAGGAATGCACCGTAGGCGGCGAACGCGCAGACCGCGATGAACGTCGCCGACGAGAACGGGATGCTGCGGAAGAAACGCAGGTCGATGAATGGGCTGCGGTGTCGCGACTCCCACCACAGGAATGCACCGAAGGCGAACAGCGCGATGACCAACACCAGCATGGTCACCGGATCGGCCCAGCCCTTGGACGGCGCTTCGATGAGCACATAGACGATGCCGAAAAGCGTTGCCATACCGAGCAGTTGGCCCACCGGGTCGATACCGCGCCGGACCGCCGCCTTGCTTTCCGGGACGAAGACCGCGGTCAGCACGATCGCCAGCAGGCAGATCGGCAGGTTGATCCAGAACACCGAGCGCCAGTTGCCGTACTGGATGAGTGCGCCGCCGACGATCGGGCCCAGCGCCATCGCGATTCCGACCACCGCACCCCACACACCGATGGCCCGTGCGCGTTCGACGCGGCCGGTGAAGACCTGGGTGATGATCGACATCGCCACCGGGTTGAGCATCGAGCCGCCGACGGCCTGGATGAGCCGGGCCGCGATCAGCATGTCGACACTGGGTGCCAGGCTGCACAGCAGCGAGCCGAACGCGAAGATCACCAGGCCCGATTGGAACACCCGCCGTCGGCCCCAGCGATCACCTGCCGCGCCGGCCAGCAGCAGCAGCGAGGCCAGCACCAGCGTGTAGATGTCGATCACCCACTGCAGGTGCGCCGGCGACGCGTCGAATGCCGTCTGGATGGACGGGATCGCCACATTGACGATCGTCATGTCCATCGAGACGATCAGCAGGCTCAGGCAGCACGACGCCAGAACGATCATCTTGCGACGCGGCGTCAACCCACCAATAGTTTCATTCACACAACTATTGTTAAACTACAACTATTGCTTTGGCAAGCAAAAACCGGCCGAGATCGACGAAATGGCGAACGTCACTCGAACGAATGCGCCCAAACGTGCGTTTGGGCGGTCAGCGACCGTCCAGGCCGACGTAGTCGCGCTCGGTGTAACCGGTGTAGATCTGGCGCGGACGACCGATCTTGCCGGGCTCGGAGTGCATCTCCCGCCAGTGCGCGATCCAGCCGGGCAGCCGGCCCAGCGCGAACAGCACCGTGAACATGCGGGTCGGGAAGCCCATCGCCCGGTAGATCACGCCGGTGTAGTAGTCGACGTTGGGATAGAGCTTGCGCTCGACGAAGAAATCGTCGGTGAGCGCGATTTCCTCCAGCTGCTTGGCGATATCGAGCAACTCGTCGTCGACGCCGAGCTTGCCGAGGATCTTGTCGGCTTGTTCCTTGACGATGCGCGCCCGCGGGTCGTAGTTCTTGTAGACGCGATGGCCGAAGCCCATCAGCTTCACGCCGTCCTCGCGGTTCTTGACCTTGCGGACGAAATCCTGCACGTCGCCGTCGGACTTGCGGATCTTCTCCAGCATCTCCAGCACCGCCTGGTTGGCACCGCCGTGCAGCGGTCCCCACAGTGCGTTGATGCCACCGGAGATCGAGGTGAACAGGTTGGCCTGCGACGAACCGACCAGACGCACGGTCGACGTCGAGCAGTTCTGCTCGTGGTCGGCGTGCAGGATCAGCAGCATGTCCAGTGCGCGGACGATCTCCGGATCGACCTCGTAGGGCTCGGCCGGGAACCCGAACGTCATCCGCAGGAAGTTCTCGACGAGCGTCAGCGAATTGTCCGGGTACAGGAACGGCTGACCCTCGGACTTCTTGTACGCGTACGCGGCGATGGTCGGCAGCTTGGCCAGCAGCCGGATCGTGGAGAGCTCGACCTGTTCTTCGTTGAGCGGGTCCACCGAGTCCGGGTAGTAGGCCGAGAGTGCGTTGACGGCGCTGGAGAGCACCGGCATCGGATGCGCATTGCGCGGGAAGCCGTCGAAGAAGCGTTTGAGATCCTCGTGCAGCAAGGTGTGCCGCTGGATCTGCGTGGTGAACTTCTCCAGCTGTTCGGTGGTGGGCAGCTCGCCGTAGATCAGCAGGTAGCTGACCTCGATGAAGGTCGACTTCTCGGCGAGCTGCTCGATCGGGATGCCCCGATAACGCAGGATGCCGGCATCACCGTCGATGTAGGTGATCGCCGATTTGGTCGAGGCGGTGTTGACGAATCCGCCGTCGAACGTCGTGTAACCCGTCTTGGCCAGCAGCGGGCCTAGTGCGATACCGTCCGACCCCTCGGTCGCATGGACCACGTCGAGGTCGATCTCACCCCCCGGATACCGGAGAGTGGCGATGTCACGGGTTGAATCGTCGGCCACAGGAACCCCTTCTACGTCGCGGCAGCGCCACGCTGGTTGTACTACAGGAAGGTAGTCGCTATCACTACAGCGCGCCTGCGGGGGGTTACCCGTTCACCGAACGTTGCACCGGCAGGTCGGCAATCCACGGCGACCAGGTGCGGGCAAGACACCAAACGTCGACGTCAGGCGCGCCCACAGAATATCGGCTCGCCGACAACGGCTCTCGCGGTGCCACGGTCACGCCGCCACCATGCGACCGGCATCCGATCTGGCACAGCACGTGTGTAGCCGGCTCAGCGCAGCGCCGCCGTCATCTCCGCGAAGTCGGCGAACGAGCCCATGATCCGGTCCGCCATCAGCCCGGGGCCCAGCTCACGACCGTTTTCGGGCGCGACGAGGTCGCCGCAACCGGTGACGATGATCGCCGTCCAGACGCCGCGGGCCAGGCGCAGCCGGCGATCGTCGGTCCGCATACCGAGCCGTTCGGCGAGTGCGTCGCCGATCGCGGTCGGTTCCAGCTCGGCGGCGGCCCGCTTGAGTTCGGGTGTGGAGTTGATCACCTTCAGCATCCGGGCGACGTGGGCATCGGTGATGTCGTGACCACCGTCGGAGTCGATCCGGCGCAGCACCGCGACATGTGCGTCACGCAATGCCTGCAGTACCGGAACCTCAGGCGGGATGCGCCGCAGCTCGGCGCCCGCGGCTTCCACCAGATCCTCGATGAGCGCCATATACACGGCGTCCTTGGTCGCGAAGTAGCGGCTGAACGTGCGTGGCGAGACATCGGCTTCGGCCGCGATCTGATCGACCGTCGTGCGCTCATAACCCTGCTCAAGGCAGAGCTTGACCGCTACATCGATCAATGACGCCCTCGTGCGAAGCTTCTTGCGCTCCCGCAAACCTGGCGTGGTATCAACCCCGACGTGCACCACAGGCGTTCATAGTAGTCACCGGTTACGCCATCGACGGCGTTTGCCCGAAACCGACAATTCACCTCGGACGACTTATGTCAGCATCCGAACTTTGAACGTCGTCAGCGGACTCCGTCAGCGGTGGTGACCCGATACCGGATGAAGGCGGGTACCGCCAATGTCGCGATCACCGAGCCGACCACCACCAGAACGCCACCGCCCGCGGCCGCCGCCGTCGTGCCGACGACCGCCGCGGCTCCACCGTGCAAGGTGTCCGCCACCCGCGGCCCACCCGCGACGACGACGGTGAACACACCCTGTAACCGTCCCCGCAGATCATCGGATGCCGCCTGCTGCAAGATCGTCGAACGGAAGGCCGCCGACACCATATCGGCCGCACCGCCGATTGCCAGGAACGCCAGCGCGATCCAGAGGAACCACCCGGCGTGCCCGTCGGCGAAGCCGCTGGCCACCCCGAATCCCACCATTGCCGCACCCCAGATCAGGATCGCGCCCATCACGGCGAGACCCTGCCTGCGGACCCGGGGCAGCCAACCGGAGAAAACCCCACCGGCCACCGCGCCGACCGACATGGCCGCGGCCAGCAGCGCCATCGTCGTACCACCGTCGATCGGGCCACCGAAACTCTGATGCGCCATCTGCGGGAACAACGCCCGCGGCATCCCGAAGATCATCGCGATGAGATCGACGACGAACGACATCAGCACCACGGTGTTGCCCGCCAGGTAACGGAATCCATCGAGGACCGCGCCGAATCCCCACCGCGAAGACCCTTCGATATCGGCCGATTCGGTGGCAGGCATCGGGGTCAGCCGGATCGTCGCCCAGATCGGCAACAGGCACGTGATGGCGTCGATGAGATACAGCGTCGAAATGTCGACGAGGCTCACCAACAATCCCGCCAGCAGCGGCCCGATGATCGCGCCGAACTGATACACCGTCATGTTCAGTGAATTGGCGGCCGGCAGCTGATCGCCGGGCAGCATGCGCGGGATCGCCGCGGACCGGGTCGGTGAGTTCACGGCGAAGAAGCCCTGCTGCACCGCCAACAGACACAGCACGACCCAGACGTTGTCGAGCTGCAAAGCCGCCTGCGCCCACAGCAGCACCGCCGAAACCCCGAGCCCACACGAGGTGATGATCAGCAGCGTCCGGCGGTCCATCGCGTCGGCCAGGGCGCCGCCCCACAAGCCGAACACGACCAGCGGGACCAGTGCGAACAGGCCGGCCAGACCGACATACGCCGAGTTCTGCGTCAACATGTAGAGCTGGACCGGCACGGCGAAGATCGTCAGGTTCCCACCGATGACAGTCGGGATCTCAGCCCACCACAACCGCCGGAAATCCGGTTGACGAAGCGGTGTGGTGTCGGCGAAGAACCGCCTCACGGCTGCAGGCGCTCGACGCGCGTGCCGCTCACCCGGATCCGGTTGTGTACGCGGTTCTCCCGGCCCTGCCAGAACTCGACGACCTCAGGGGCGATCAGGTAGCCACCCCAGTGTGGTGGCACCGGAACGCTGTCCTGGTCGGCGAACCGTTCGGTCACCTCGGCGAGCTGGTCGAGAAGTGCCTCGCGGGACGCGATGGGCTGCGATTGCTGCGACGCCCAGGCGCCCAGCTGCGATCCACGCGGGCGCGTCGCCCAGTATTCGGCGGTGACGTCCCGGCTGACCTTGCTCACCGGTCCCCGCAGGTGTACCTGCCTGCTCAGCTGATACCAGGGGAACGTGGCCGACGCGTACGGCGCACTGGCCAGCTCAGCACCCTTGGCGGAGTCGTAATTGGTGAAGAAGGTGATCCCGGATTCGTCCACGCCTTTGCACAACACCGTCCGGCTCACCGGTCTTCCATCGGCGACCGTGGCGAGCACCATGGCGTTGGGCTCTGCGACACCGGCCGCGCGCGCCTCACCAATCCAGCTGCGCAACAGCGTCAACCAGCCGGTCGCGGGATCCGGGCCCAGCCAATCGGTGTCGAGGTCGACACTGCCGTCCTTCTCCACCGAGCCATACTCGACGCGCATACCCGCCAGCGGGTCAACGTCCGATCCAGCCATTCGGGTAACGCTACGCCCGGCCGCCGGTCACGTCCTACCGACAGGTAGCAACGGGCTGTAAGCGGGGTGCGAGAATCGGCGTCATGACTTCGGTGCCGAATGATTTTGCCCCCGGTTTGGCCGGGGTGGTGGCGTTCGAGACGGAGATCGCCGAACCCGACAAAGATGGCGGTGCGCTGCGATATCGGGGCGTCGACATCGAGGATCTTGTCACCGAACATGTCACCTTCGGCGACGTATGGTCGCTTCTGGTCGACGGCAGTTTCGGCCAGGGCCTCACACCGGCGGAGCCGTTCCCGTTGCCGATCCATACCGGCGATGTGCGCGTCGACGTCCAGGCCGGTCTGGCCATGCTGGCGCCCATCTGGGGTTACCAGCCGCTGCTCGATATCGACGACAGCACCGCGCGCGACCAGCTCGCCCGGGCGTCGGTGATGGCGCTGTCCTATGTCGCGCAGTCGGCCCGAGGCATCTACCAGCCCGCGGTGCCGCAACGTCGGATAGACGAATGTTCAACCATCACAGCGCGTTTCATGACCCGATGGCAGGGCGAACCAGACCCGCGCCACGTCGAGGCGATCGACGCCTACTGGGTGTCGGCCGCCGAGCACGGCATGAACGCCTCGACATTCACTGCCCGGGTCATCGCCTCCACCGGTGCCGATGCCGCGGCGGCGTTGTCGGGCGCGGTCGGCGCGATGAGCGGTCCGTTGCACGGCGGGGCGCCGGCGCGGGTGCTGCCGATGATCGAAGAAGTGGAACGCTCAGGCGACGCCCGCGCCGTGGTCAAGGGTGTGCTGGATCGCAACGAGAAACTGATGGGTTTCGGCCACCGGGTTTACCGGGCCGAGGACCCGCGGGCGCGGGTGTTGCGCGCGACCGCCAAGCGTCTGGGCGCCCCCCGCTACGAGGTCGCGGCCGCGCTGGAACAAGCCGCGCTGTCCGAACTGCGGGAACGCAGGCCCGACCGCGCCATCGAGACCAACGTGGAGTTCTGGGCCGCGGTCATCCTCGACTTCGCCGGCGTGCCCGCCACGATGATGCCCGCGATGTTCACCTGCGGCCGAACCGCGGGCTGGTGCGCGCACATCATGGAGCAGAAGCGACTGGGCAAGCTGGTGCGCCCAGCCGCGGTCTACGTCGGACCCGGCCCGCGCAGCCCGCAGGATGTCGATGGCTGGAACCTGATCGCGCACGACTAGACATGCCCGACATGGATTACGCGGCCTCGATATTCGCCACCGCTGCAAGGACTTTCGCCGAGCTCGTCGGCCAGATCTCCGACTGGGACGCACCGGGCCTCGGCGAGTGGGACCTGCGCGCGCTCGTCGGACACACATCGCGTTCCCTGATCACGGTGAGCAGCTATCTGCAGACGACGGCAAGCCACGAGGACATCACCAGCGCTGCGGGCTACTACGTGGCGATCCGCGGGGTGGCCGCAGGCCTGGGCGCCGGTGACATCATCGAGCGAGGCAGGCAGGCGGGCCGCGATCTCGGCGCCGATCCGGCAACGACGGTCGACGCTCTGGTGGACCGGGCACTGACCGATATCGCCGGTGTCGACGATCCGTTGATCACGGTGATCGGTGGCCTCGGCATCCGGCTGCACACCTACTTGCCGACCCGGACCTTCGAGCTCGCCGTGCACGGTCTCGACATCGCGCGGGCCACCGGGATCGAACTACAGCTGCCCGTCGAGGTGCTCCAGGCCGCCACCACCCTGGCCGCGCATACCGCCGTCGCGCTGGGCGACGGCGTCTCGGTACTCGACGCACTGACCGGACGTGCCGCCCTGCCGCCCGGGTTCTCGGTGGTCTAGGCACGACCGCGATGAGATTTCGCGGTCGCGCCGGTCGAAACATCTGTAATCCGACCTCAAAGGAGACCGTCATGGCCCAAGACACCATCGCCCCCGCCACCGTCATTCCGCACCTCGTCGTCTCCGATGCGGCCGCGGCCATCGATTTCTACACCAAAGCCTTCGATGCCGTTGAGCAGGGACGCATTCCGGGTCCCGACGGCAAGCTGGTACACGCAGCGCTGAACCTCAACGGCGCCTGGATATATCTCAACGACGACTTCCCGGAGATGTCCGGCGGCAAGTCGATGACACCGACCGCACTGGGCGGCACCCCGGTCACCATCCATCTCGAAGTGACCGGGGTCGACGCCAAGTTCCAGCAGGCACTCGATGCGGGCGCCACCGTGGTGGTCCCCCTGGAAGACCAGTTCTGGGGTGCTCGCTACGGCGTGGTGGCCGATCCGTTCGGCCACCAGTGGTCGCTGGGCGAGCAGGTGCGCGAGGTCAGCATGGACGAGATCACGGCCGCGATGGGCGGCGCCTCCTGACCCACCCCGCGGCGATCACAGCGGGATCCAGAGACCGAAGAACCAGAAGCCCCAGTTGTTGAATCCCGGGTCGAACACCGGGGTCACGCGCTGGCCGAAGTAGTCGAACGGCGCCGGTGGTGGACCCCACGGTGGGGGCAGCGGGCCGTGGGCCGGCGGCGGCGGGCCACCCGCGCCCCAGGGTGCCGGGCCCTGGCCCCACGGCGGCGCCTGACCGTGCCAGCGTGCATCATCGGGGCGTCCCCAATTGCCGGGCCGGCCAGCGTAGTTCGGCGGGGGTCCGCCCTGCGGGCCGCCGGGTCCACCGGGTCCGGCTTGTGGCCAGCCTTGCGGGCCGCCTGGTCCGCCTTGGGGTCCGCCCTGCGGGGGACCGCCTTGTGGACCGCCGGGTCCGCCGTTTCCCGGCCCCTGGCATTGGCCGTTCGGCGGGCAGAAACCTGGCGCCGCCACAGCCGTTCCGGAACCCAGACCCAGCGTGAACGCACCCATACCGGCTGCCAATGCCACCCCGGCAACCAACGGTTTCAGTGTCATCGCGAATCTCCTTTTGAGCATATGCCCGACCGAGTCCCCGACTTGTTCGCAAGGCTAACGTTCTTAGCTGGGTGCCAGCTATGTGTCCGCACGGCGCCAGCGGATCCTGCTGCACCGCCGTTCGCAGACGTGATCGGTGCGCGGGTAGTGTCGATTTCTCGTGAGCACCGACCACACCGTCCTGGAATTGCGCGATGTCACCTTCACCAGGAACGGCAAGCGCATCCTCGACGGCGTCACGTTCGCAGTACATGCCGGCGAGCAGTGGGCGCTACTGGGCGCCAACGGTGCGGGCAAGACCACGATCCTCGGAATGTGCGGCGCCGAAACGCATCCCACCACCGGTGCGGTCTACGTCCTAGGTGAGCGTCTCGGCCGCGTCGACATGGCCCAACTGCGACGCACCATTGGGCACGTCAATCCTCGGCACCGGCTGCAGAGCCCGCTGACGGTGCGCGAAGTCGTGCTGACCGGGATAACCGGAAGCATCGAGATCCCGTTCCGCTGGCAGCCCACTCCTGACGATCTCGACCGCGTGGAGGCCTTGATCGCGACGGTGGGGATGACCAGTCGCGCCGACGACCGCTGGCCGACACTGTCCCAGGGCGAGCGGGGACGCGCACTGATCGCTCGCGCGCTGGTCTGCCAACCCCGGCTGCTGCTGCTCGACGAACCTTCGACCGGCCTGGATGTCGCTGCGCGCGAACAACTTCTGGCGACCATCGACGGCCTCGGCGCGGAGCATCCCGAGCTGGCGTCGATTCTGGTGACGCATCACCTCGAAGAGCTGCCGACAACCACATCGCATGCGCTGCTGATCGCCGACGGCCGCGTTGTCGCGCAGGGGGCGGCGGGCTCGGTGATCACCACGCCGAACATCTCGAGGGCGTTCGCCCACCCCATCGAAGTACGCCACGACGACGGCAGGTGGACCGCACGCGCCGCCCGTACGCCGTGATCAGCTGCGTAGACCCGCCAGAAGCCGCTGTCGCACAGTAGGTTTGGGGGCAGATTCGGCCGCCGCAAGCATGCTGGCCACGTCGGTGAACTTGTCCCGCGGCCGCTTACCAGCACCGCGGGCAATCTCGGCCGCGTCGATGGCCTGCCAGCCGGCGGCGTCGACGACCTCGGGACGGCGGTCCCGCACCAACCGGTCCAGCGCACTGTGGCGGTGGCGCGGCTCGACGAGCAGGCCGCGGTTGAAATCGGCTACCAGTTCCTGGATGGTCTGCAGCGCACAGGATTTGTTGGTGCCGATAAAACCGGTCGGGCCGCGCTTGATCCAACCCGCGACATACGCGCCGGGCACCCGCCCGCTGGCCGGATCGATCACCCGTCCGCCCTCGTTGGGCACCACCGCGGTGACGTCGTCGAAAGGCAGGTCGCGAATTGGCTTGCCGCGGTATCCGATCGAGGTGAGCACCAGTCCCGCCGTGATCGTCGCGGCCTCGTCGGTGCCGGTCACGGTGAATCTCAGGCCGTCAGCGCGTTCCGATCCGCTGACACCCGTCGGCGTCATCCGGTAGGCCAGCCGGATCCGGGGCCGGCTCGCCGGCGCCGACGCGTCGCCGAGCTTGGCCAAGATCTCCAACTTGTTGCGGGTCAACGGATCTGTCACGACAGCGAGGTCACGCTGTACCAGTGCGTGGTCGGCGGCGTCGAGCACCACATCGACCTTCGCGGTCAGACCTATCAGCTCCGGCAGCGTGAACGCCGACTCCGCCGGGCCACGACGCGCGGCGACGACCACTTCCCGGACCTGCGACGAACGCAGTGCCGTCAGCGCGTGATCGGCGATGTCGGTCTCGGCCAGATCGTCGGGATCGGTGGTCAGGATGCGCGCCACGTCCAAGGCGACGTTGCCGTTGCCCACGATGACGACGCGCTCGCAGCTCAGGTCGACCGGCAACGCGGTGTAGTCGGGATGACCGTTGATCCACGCCACCATCTCGGTGGCGGTCCCGGTGCCGGGCAGGCCCATGCCCTCGACCTCGAGACGGCGGTCGTTGGGCGCACCTACCGCATAGAGCACCGCGTGGTGATGTTCGAGCAACTCGGCATGGCCCAGATGCTTGCCGACCTCGACGTTGAGATAGAACGTGAAACCGCGCCGGCCGGCGATCCGATCGAAGAGCCGGGTGACCCGCTTGGTGCTCTGGTGATCGGGGGCGACGCCGGCCCGCACCAATCCGTAAGGGGTGGGCAGCTTTTCGAACATGTTGACCCGCACCCCGTGCTGGGTGAGCAGCTCGTCGGCGGCGTACATCGCCGCCGGTCCCGATCCGACGATCGCCACCGTCAGCGGCCGACCGCCCTGGCGGACAGCCGGAGCCGGGATCACCGGCGCCAGCTTGGACGTCGGCGGCAGCTTCTCGCCCGCCGGCCGCGCCGGGTAGAAGGCCGCGTTGAGCTCGACGAACGGCAACTGTTCCGGTGCCAGCTTGCTGACCGGTGCGATGGCACCGACCGGGCAGGCGCTGACACACGCACCGCAGTCGACGCACGCGTCGGGATCGATGTAGAGCATCTCCGCGGTCGCGAAGCCGGGCTCATCCGGTGACGGGTGGATGCAGTTCACCGGGCATGCGAAAACACAGGACCCGTCGCTGCAACACGACTGGGTGATGACGTGTGGCATGACGCTAGGCAGGCACGCTCTCGGCCACCGGCTGCAGGGAGCTGGGGGCCGCCGAGGGCAGATGCTGACGCTGCGGCTCGCTGCGGTAACGCGACGGGTCACCGTTGATCTTGCACAGTCGCCACATCACCTTGGCGGCGGGATTCATCAGACCGGTGTCGTGGCACAGCATGCGCACGTCACCGAACATGTCGCGCAGGAACTGCCGCGACTCCGGCGACCGGAAGAAAAGTTCCTTCTTGACCGAGCGCGGAATGTCGAATTCCTTCCAGAAGGCGCGCGGCGGAACCACGATCGCCTGGCACAACACCCGCATGATGATCGGAACGTGCAACGACAGCAGGAAGCGCTTGCGCGTAGGCATATTGGGCACCCGCTTGCGCAGGTATTCGTGCGCGAAGGAGATGTGCCGCGCTTCCTCGGCCACGTGGATCGCCATCACGCGTTCCATGATCGGGTGCAGGGCCTTACCCTCGCGCAGCACGTTCTTCTGGGTGTGGTCGATGGGCTCCTCGCCCGCCAGTACGCCGAAGAAGAAGGTCACCGGCAGCGGGCCAGCGGCCAGCGGGATGAGCTGCGAGAGCCATTTGAGGATGCGCGGCATACCGGGCACATCGGCACCGATACGGTTCACCATCTCCTGGAACATCATGGTGTGGTTGCACTCTTCGACCGACTCGTGCAGGCAGTACCGGTACTCGGGCGAGCCGTTGGGCACCCAGAACGCGTAGTTCATCAGACCGCGGATCAGGATCGACTCGAAGTGCAGACCGACCTTGGCCACATTGGCCTGGCGCCACATACCGATCTCGATCTGGCGCTCCAGCGGTTGAGCCTGATACCAGGGGTGGCGGCCGATCGGATCGGTCGAGGGCAACACCCAGCGCGGATCATTCGGGATGACCGCGAATTCCGGTGAGTCCCAATTGATATCGGTGTACGGATTGAAGTTCCTGCGCACCGACCCCTCGGACAGGGTGGTCAGCATGTCGACGTATGGCTGGTCGTCACGCACTTCCATATTGCGTCGCCAGCGACGGATCACCTTGGTGCGAGCCATTCCCATACCTCCAACAGTTCGGTAGGTTTACATCTAGGCATCTATTGTCCAAACGGTACCGCAGGTATCGCATAAACACCAGACCCGATTTCGACAGCCACCCGAGGTGCTGGTCGCAACGGGCAGACCGGCCGTCACTACGCTTGGTGCCATGGCTGATCAGTTGTCGATTCCCGCAGACCTCAAACCCGCCGACGGCCGGTTCGGGTGCGGGCCGTCGAAGGTACGTCCCGAGCAGCTGCAGGCCCTGGTCACCAAGGGCGCCGAATTGTTCGGCACCTCGCACCGCCAGGCACCGGTCAAAGACCTGGTCGGCCGGGTCCGCACCGGTCTGCGCGAGCTGTTCTCGGTCCCCGAGGGCTACGAGGTCATCCTGGGCAACGGCGGATCGACCGCGTTCTGGGACGCCGCCGCATTCGGGCTGGTCGACCAGCGTTCCCTGCACCTGACCTACGGCGAGTTCAGCGCCAAGTTCGCCTCCGCCGTCGCCAAGAACCCGTTCGTCGGCGACCCGATCGTCATCAAGACCGACCCGGGTACCGCGCCGGAACCGCAGTCCGACCCGTCCGTCGACGTCATCGCCTGGGCGCACAACGAGACGTCGACAGGCGTGGCGGTGCCGATCCGCCGTCCCGCGGACTCCGACGGCAAGCTCGTCGTCATCGATGCGACCTCCGGCGCGGGTGGTCTGCCGGTCGACATCACCGAGACCGACGCGTACTACTTCGCCCCGCAGAAGAACTTCGCCAGTGACGGCGGACTGTGGCTGGCGATCATGAGCCCGGCGGCCCTGGCCCGCGTCGAGGCCATCGCCGCCGGCGGTCGGTGGGTGCCGGAGTTCTTGTCGCTGCCCATCGCGATCGACAACAGCACCAAGAACCAGACCTACAACACCCCCGCGATCGGCACCCTGCTGCTGATGGCCGAACAGCTCGACTGGCTCAACGGCAACGGCGGCCTGGATTGGGCCGTCAAACGCACTGCCGACTCCGCACAGCGGCTGTACTCCTGGGCCGAGGCGGCGTCATTCGCGACGCCGTTCGTGGCCGAGGAGAAGCTGAGGTCCCAGGTGGTGGGCACCATCGATTTCGACGATGCCGTCGACGCCGCCGCGGTGGCCAAGGTGCTGCGCGCCAACGGCATCGTCGACACCGAGCCGTACCGCAAACTGGGCCGCAATCAGCTCCGGGTGGCAATGTTCCCGGCCGTCGATCCCGACGATGTCAGCGCGTTGACCGCGTGCATCGACTGGGTCGTGGAACGACTCTGACCCTGGCCGGCACGGTCGGCGCCGAGTCGATCGCCGAAATGCCAAAACTGCTGGCCCTGGGCCCGCGTGTCAACCCCGGTTTATCGGTCACGAACGCGTAACGTGCCACTGATCGGGCACGAAGTCGTAGCCCCAAGGAGGTCGACATGCGGGATCTGAAGGTGGTCGGACTCGAAGTCGACGGCAAGCACATTCTCTGCGAGGGCAAAGACACCTCGGAGAAGTTCCGGTTGCGGGTTGACGACCAGCTGCGTGCCGCCGTCCGTGGCGACGCCGGCCGGATCAACCAAACCCAGATCGATGTCGAGGTCAAGAACGTGCTGCGACCCAGGGAAATCCAGGCGCGGATCCGCGCCGGCGCATCCGTCGAGCAGTTGGCCAAGTCTTCCGGTGTCGACGTATCCCGCATCGAGCGCTTCGCCCATCCGGTGCTGTTGGAGCGGTCCCGCGCCGCCGAACTGGCCACGGCCGCGCATCCGGTGCTCGCTGACGGCCCGTCGGTGCTGACGCTGCTGGAGACGATCACCACTGTGCTGGTCGCGCGCGGCCTCGACCCGGACCAGACGCAGTGGGACGCCTGGCGCACCGAGGACGGCCGATGGGCTGTTCAGGTCGGCTGGAAAGCGGGCCGCTCGGACAATGTGGCGCATTTCCGGTTCGTCCCGGGTGCCCACGGTGGCACGGTGACCGCGCTCGACGACCCCGCCAGCGAGCTCATCGACCCGAACTTCGACCGGCCGCTGCGCCCCGTCGCCGTCGTCGCGCAGCTGGACTTCACCGCGCCCGAGCCCGAAGAGATCGACCTGGCGGACCAGCCCACGGTGTCGGCCCCGGAACCCGAGCCCGCACCGGAACCGGCCCCCGCCCCTGCGGCACGACGCAGCAGCAAGCGCGTCAAGCCGACGGTGCCGGCCTGGGAGGACGTCCTGCTGGGCGTTCGTTCCAGCGGCGACCGCTGAGCCGAGAGACCTGCAGGGCCGTCACGCCCGGTGACGGGCGCCCGTCACGTCAATCCGGACGCACCCATGGCGAGTAGCGCGGTCCAGGCCACCGCGACGCCCACACCCGAGCCCAGTACAAACCATCGCAGTACCGGTGTCTTGCGCCAGCCCCACACCGTCGGCGCCAGACCTCCGACGGCCACCAGGTTCAGGCCCACCGCGAGCAACGGGTGCACACGCACCAGACCGAGGCTCAAGACCACGATTGCGCCACCGATCACCACGGCGCAGAACGCGGCCGTCGTGAGCCCGGTTCCCCAGGGCGTGGATTCCTCGGTCACGGCGCGAGCCTAGCGAGTCGACGAGGGCCCGAGGAACGAGGGCCTGAGGAGCGAGCAATCCGCCCTAGCGAGTCGACGAGGGCCCGAGGAACGAGGGCCTGAGGAGCGAGCCCTACGTTCTGGCGCGCTCGTAGAAGGCCAGTGCCGCGGCGGTGGCGACGTTGAGCGAGTCGGTGCCACGTGACATCGGGATGCGCACTCGCAGATCACTGGAACGCATGGCGGTCTCCGTGAGGCCGGGTCCCTCGGCGCCGACCAGAATGGCCAGCCGGTCGCCGCCCAGCGTCGGAATCGCCTCCGCCAGCGCCGCGGCCGCCGGGTCCGGCGTCATCGCGACGATCCGGAAGCCGTTATCGCGCAACATGTCCAGATCCCCGGGCCAGCGCACCGTTCGGGCGAACGGCACCAACAGCGCGTGCCCCATCGACACCCGCACCGCGCGCCGATACAGCGGATCCGCGCAGCCCGTCCCGAACAGCACCGCGTCCACTCCCAGGCCCGCGGCATTGCGGAATATCGACCCCAGGTTCTCGTGGTCGTTGACACCTTCGAGCACCACCACGGTCCGTGCGGAGTCGATGATGTCGGCAGGGCTGAGCTCCGGCGGGCGGCGCGCCGCGGCCAGCACACCGCGGTTCAGATGGAAACCGACCACCTCGGCCATCACCTCGGGGACCACCCGGTAGTACGGCGCATCGACGGTGACGCCTGCCGCGTCGAGTTCAGCGCGGCGCCGTTCGTTGCCGAGCAACGCATGCGGGGTGAATCGGGAGGCCGCCATCCGCTCGACGACCAGCACGCCCTCGGCGATGACCAAACCCTTGCCGCTGGGCAGGTCGGGACGTCGGTCGATGCTGTTGAGATCGCGGAAATCGTCGAGCCGGGTATCGGCGGGATCATCGATGTCGATGACGTTGGAGATCACGCGCTGTGATGCTAGAGGTCAGACGCTTTCGTCGACCAATGCGGACATCAGATCCGCGGCACGTAACAGCGTGGCCCGCTCGTCGCGGTTGAGCTCGGACAGCCGGCGACGCAGCCACTCCTGGCTGGCCCGCCGTTCGGCCTCGATCAATCCGAGACCCGCATCGGATACCGACACCACCACCTGGCGCCCGTCGACGGGGTGCGCCGACCGCTCCACGAGCCCGAGTTCGGCAAGCGATGTGATCACCCGCGTCATCGACGGCGGCCGGACGCGTTCGCGTAGCGCGAGCCCGCCAGGTGTCATCGACCCCTCCTTGTGCAGCGTCAAAAGGGCCGACAATTGCGTCAACGAGATCGGCGATTCCACGCGCCGGAAGCGCAATTGGCGAGCCAGCCGAACGACCGCAAGTGACAGGTCGCTGGCAAGCTGATTTTCGACCTCTTTCACGAAGCAAACAATACGACATAATTCGGCATCAGTACCCAGCAACCGGGAGACAGCGACTCGGCGAGACCGTCATCGGTAAGGTTGGGCGGCATATGCCTCCCGAGTCCTCTGACACTCCTCCCGGCCCGAGCGCGCCGGTGACGCCGCCGCCCTTGCCCGCCGGCCTGCTGGAGCCGTGGCGCGTAATCGTTGTCGGGGCCGTGGGCTGGTTAGTCGCCACAATCGCCGCCTTCGTGATCCCCGAGCTGGAGAGCTGGCGCCCGGTCAGCATTGCAGGCCTGGGCACCGGGGTGCTGGGCACCACCATTTTCCTATGGCAGCGCCGCGCCGCACAGCGTGGGGCCCGCGGTGCGCAGACAGGGCTCACGACTACGTAGAAACGTATTTGTGAGCAAATTCAGCAAATTGTTTTAAAACCATTCCCGGCAACTTGGAGAATCAAAATGGCAGCGCCGCTATTGCAGACCGAGATCGAGATCAAAGCACCCCCGGCGACGGTCTGGAATCTGATCGCGGACTTTGCTCGAATGCCCGAGTGGAGTCCACAGTGCCGGCTGATGAAGCCCCTCGGACCGGTGCGGCCGGGCACCCGCACCGTGAACCTCAACCGCCGCAACCGGCTGTTCTGGCCCACGATGTGCACCATCACCGAAGTGATCCCCCAGCAGAAGTTGGCGTTCCGCGTCGACGCCAACAACTCGGTGTGGACCTACGAACTACAGCCCACCGCCGAAGGAACCCGCGTCGTGGAGAGCAGGCACGCCCAGAAAGGGCTGACGACGGTCTCCACATTCGTGCAGGACAAGATGTTCGGCGGGGTTACCAGCTTCGAGCAGGAACTCATCGCCGGGATGGACGCATCGCTGAACAGGATCAAAGCCGCAGCCGAGCGCGGCTGACCGGGTGTTCTAGTCGGCCTGTTGCTCGGCGTCGTCGACGGCGTCGGGCAATGGCGCCTCGGCCTGAGTTTCCGGCTCGGTAGCCTCAGCCTGCACTTCGGTAGGTTCGGCCTGCGCTTCGGGCTCGGCCGGCGCTTCCGGCTCGGTAGCTTCGGGTTCACGCTCAGTGTCGGGTTCGCGCTCAGCGTCGGGTTCGACAACGACGACGTCGTCCGCCTCGACGACCTCGGCGGTCTCGGGCTCGGCGACGACGGCAGCCTCGTCGGCCTCCACCACCGCGGACACGGTTCCGGTGACGTCGAGCACCCCGTCGTCATAGGGGTCGAACAAGGGCGATCCGGTTCCGGGCGGCGCCGGGGTGTCCGAATGCGCACCGCAGCCATAGGTCAGTTCCACCACATGCCCGTCGGCGGCCAGGCCGTTGGCACACACACCGAACGACACTCCGAGCGACCCTGCCAGCGGCAGGAAGAAACCACAGTCCTTGCAGACCCGCTTGGTCGACCGTGCCATCGCCGAATCCGGGCCGTAGTCACCGTCATGCCAGCGCTGCGCGGCATCTTCACGCCCCCAGGCGCTGAGCACCTGACGACGACCCAGACCGATCTCGGTGGCGACCTCGTCAACCGCGGGATCCCCGCTGAGCACATATCCCGGAACCAGGCGGGGGTCGTCAGCGGGCGGCGCGAGCAGATCACCCGGGCTGAGATCACCGGGACGGACACGCTCCTCCCAGGGCACCCACTGCGGCGCCAGCAGCGCCGTCGGGCCCGGCACCAGGACGACCTCACTGATCGTGGCGTGGTCGGCACCCGGATAGGCGGCCACGACGACGGCCCACTGCCAGCCCCGATAGCCCGGCAGCTCGGCCAGGAATCGATGAGTGGCGGCGTTGGTGTCCTCGAAGGTGACGCCCAGATACTCGCCGACGGTGTCGCCGCTGTACTCCTCGACGGCCTCACGCGCAGCGGCAACGGCACCGGTCAGCACCGCCGTCAGACCTTCTGACTGCGGGGTCTCCGATGCGGCGGTCGGCGCTTCTGCGGGTTCGGTCATGCTTTCCATCGCTGTCCATACTGCCGCAATGTCGTGGTCGGGAGCCACACCGGTCACCTGCACGGTCGCAGATGCCGCGATAGGGAACAATCAACCATGTGTCAGGACCGCGGCGTAACCAACCGGGCCCGGGAGGGCAATCCGGGTCGGGCCGACGTACCGCCGACTCGCACCCCGGTATGGCCAACTACCCTAGCGACGACACCGGACACCGTCTTCCACCCCGGCAGACCGACGGCACAGGCAGCGCAAACCGGTATCTGCCTCCGCTGGACGAGGACCGCGAGCGACGCGAACGAGAGCGGGCCGGGGGCGGCGTGGGCAGCAGTGCGGCGGCGGGCTCCCGCGTCACCGTCACCCGGGTGGCGGCACAACGCAGCCGGGAAATGGGCTACCGGATGTACGGCCTGGTGCACCGGGCCGCGACCGCCGACGGCGCCGACAAGTCCGGTCTGACCGCCTTGACCTGGCCGGTGATGGCCAACTTCGCCGTCGACGCCGCGATGGCCGTCGCACTGGCCAACACCTTGTTCTTCGCCGCGGCATCGGCCGAAAGCAAGAGCAAGGTTGCGCTCTATCTGTTGATCACCATCGCGCCGTTCGCCGTCATCGCCCCGCTCATCGGTCCGGCGCTCGACCGGCTGCAGCACGGCCGACGGGTCGCGCTGGCAGCGTCGTTCGGACTGCGCACGTTGCTGGCAGTGGTGTTGATACTCAACTACGACAACGCCACCGGCGGATTCCCCCCGTGGGTGCTCTACCCGTGCGCCCTCGGGATGATGGTGCTCTCGAAATCGTTCTCGGTGCTGCGCAGCGCGGTCACTCCCCGCGTGATGCCGCCGACCATCGACCTGGTCCGGGTCAATTCCCGGCTGACCGTCTTCGGCCTCATCGGCGGCACGATCGGTGGTGGAGCGGTGGCTGCCGGCGTGGAATACGTCTGCAACAAGATGTTCGGACTGCCGGGTGCGCTCTTCGTGATCATCGCCGTCTCCATCGTCGGTGCGGCGCTGTCCATGCGGATACCGCGCTGGGTCGAGGTCACCGCCGGTGAGGTGCCCACCACCCTGAGCTACCACGACGGTGGCGAACTGCGCAGACATCGGCCGGAGAGCGCCGTCACGGGCACCGAGAAGGTCCGACAACCGTTGGGCCGCAACATCATCGCCGCACTATGGGGCAACTGCACGATCAAGGCCATGGTGGGCTTCTTGTTCCTCTATCCGGCGTTCGTGGCGAAATCGCACGACGCCAGCGGCTGGCGTCAGCTGGCGATCCTGGGGCTCATCGGCGGCGCCGCCGCAGTCGGCAACTTCGCCGGCAACTTCACCGCCGCCCGGCTGAAGTTGGGCCGTCCCGCGGTGCTGGTGGTGCGGTGCGCCACCGCGGTGACCGTGATGGCGTTGGCCGCGGCCGTCACCGGCAACCTGTTCGTCGCCGCGGTCGCGGCGCTGATCACCTCGGGTGCCAGTGCCATCGCGAAAGCCTCACTGGACGCCTCGCTGCAGGACGACCTGCCCGAGGAATCCCGTGCCTCGGCCTTCGGCCGGTCGGAATCGGTCCTGCAGTTGGCCTGGGTGACCGGCGGCGCCCTGGGCGTGCTCGTCTACACCGAATTGTGGGTCGGTTTCACCGCGATAACCGCCCTGCTGATCCCCTGCCTGGCCCAGACCATCCTGAGCTTCCGCGGCGCCTCGCTGATCCCCGGCCTGGGCGGTAACCGTCCGGTCATGGTGGATCAGGAGGGCGGCGCATGGTCCCCGACGACAGTGATGCCTAAAAAGTGAACAAACGTCTCGTCGCCGCTGTGGCGGCCACCGCCGTCGTGCTGACTTCCGCCGGAGCCGGCGCTGCCGCATTTGCCCTCACCCCGCACGACGCAGAGTCGCATCCGGAGATCAGTGCGTTCTCCAACGGACAGCTCACCCGGGTCGGGCCGTACTTCTACTGCAACGTGGTGAATCTCGACGAATGCGATACCCCGCAGACCGTCGGTGTCCTGCGGGTCACCGGACGCGAACCGGTGCAACTGTCGGTACCGTCGGCGATCGGTGCGGCCCCGTGGCGACTCATCCTGGCCTACGAGGATCCCGACAACGACAGTGTGCGGACCTTTCCTCCCGGTACCCGGCTCGCGGTCACCATCCCGACCGTCGATCCCACGCGGGGACGGCTCACCGGCGTTGCAGTACAGCTGCCGACCTTGATCCAGGTCGACGGCCAGGATCGCGAACTACCGCACGCCGAATGGTCCGTACGTACCGTGTGGAACTGAGAAATCCTCTAACGCAACTGCTTACGCAGGAATTCCAGATCTTCGAGGTGTCCGTCCGACGGGGTCTCGATGATGACATCGCAGCCGGCGTCGCGGCAGACACTGGCGATCAGGTCCGAATCGAACGTCCCGGAATCGAAATTGGCGTGCCGGTCGGCGCCGGAGTCGAACGCGTCACGGGAGTTGTTGGCATGCACCAGATCTATGCGTCCGGTGATGGCCTTGACACGGTCGACGATCTCGACGAGTTCCTCGCCACCCGCCCACGCATGGCAGGTGTCGAGTACGAAACCCGGCCCGTACTGGCCGACAGCGTCCCACAGCATGGCGAGCCGGTCGAACTTGCGGGCCATCGCGTTGTCGCCATCGGCGGTGTTCTCGATGAGGATCGGCAGCGGGAATCCGCCGTCGGCTTCGGCACGTTCAAATGCCTTGCGCCAGTTCTCGACTCCGACCTTGGGGTCGTCGTTCGCGGTCACGTGACCGCCATGCACCACCAGCCCCTTGGCGCCGATGCCGGCAGCCGCCTCGGCGTGCTGTTGCAAGATCTTGCGGCTGGGGATGCGGATCTTGTTGTTGGTCGAGGCGACATTCACCAGATACGGCGCGTGGATGTAGATGGTCAGGTCGCTGGCCAGCAGGGCGTCGGCATGCGGATGCGGCGGTGGCTTCTTCCACCCTTGGGGGTCGCCGAGGAAGAACTGGACCGCCTCGGCACCGGCCGCCTCGGCCGCGGCCAGTGGGTCCTCGGAGTCGACGTGCGCACCTAGTAGAGCCATGCCGACAGCCTAGACGCGGGCACCGTGACCGACCGGCACCTGCTCGCCGGGCGGCGTCAGTCCGGGTGGGGTGCCGTCACCGAAAGGCCTGCCGCCCAGCGCTTCCCGACCGTGCGGCGTGAGCCAGTCGGTCAGCGTCGGGCCCTTCGGCACGATCTGGGTTGGATTGATGTCGGCATGAACGATGTAGTAGTGCTGCTTGATCTGCACGAAGTCGATGGTGTCGCCGAACCCCGGGGTGCTGAACAGATCGCGCGCGTAGGCCCACAGCACCGGCATCTCGGTGAGCTTGCTGCGGTTGCACTTGAAATGCCCGTGATAGACCGGGTCGAACCGGGCCAGGGTGGTGAACAACCGGACGTCGGCCTCGGTGATGGTGTCGCCGACCAGGTAGCGCTGCCGTTCCAACCGGTCACTGACCCAGTCCAGCGCGGTGAACAGCCGGTCGTAGGCAGCGTCGTAGGCGTCCTGCGATCCGGCGAACCCGCAGCGGTAGACGCCGTTGTTGATCTCGGTGTAGATCCGCCGGGCCACCTCGTCGATCTCGGCCCGCAGCGGCTCGGGGTACAACTGCGGTGCGCCGGCGCGGTGGTAGGCGGTCCACTGCGTCGACAGATCCAGCGTCATCTGGGCGAAATCGTTGGTCACGACCTGGCCGGTCTGAACTTCGACGATCGCCGGCACCGTGATGCCCTTGGGATAGTCCGGGAACCGTTTGAAGTAGGCGTCCTGCAGTCGGGGGATCTTCAGGACCGGATCGACGCCACCGGGATCGAGGTCGAAGGTCCAGCTGCGTTGGTCATGGGTGGGACCGCAGAAACCGATGGACAGCACCGACTCCAGCCCGAGCAGACGTCGCACGATGATGGCGCGGTTGGCCCACGGGCAGGCACGCGCGACGATCAGTCGGTACCGGCCCGGTTCGACCGGATAACCGTCGCTGCCGTCGGCGGTGATCCGGGTGGTTATGTACTGGGTGTCCCGGTTGAACTCGCCACCGGGTGCGACATAAGAAGCCATGTCACCACCTTGCCCGCCCGGACCGGGCTGGGCACGGTTTCAGGCGTCGAGCTCCTGCGCGACGGCCTTGACCACCTCGGAGACCCGGCGGGCGATCTTGCGATCGGGGTACTTGCCCTTGCGCAGCTCGGGCTGAATGGTGCCCTCGAGCAAGGTGATCATGTCCTCGACCATGCCGTGCAGCTCGTCAGGGGTGTGCTTGCGCTCGACAGGCCCCGCTTCTCGACGGGTGCGGGTCAGGCTCGGCGGCGGGTCGATGAGCTTGACGCTGAGAGCCTGCGGACCGCGCTTTCCGGACGCGACACCGAACTCCACACGCTGGCCGGCCTTGAGGTCCGCCACACCCGCGGGCAGCGCCGACGATCGGACGTAGACGTCCTCGCCTTCCTCCTGGGACAGGAAGCCGAATCCCTTCTCCGCGTCGTACCACTTCACCCGGCCGGTCGGCACTATCTCACCTGCTTGTCTGACGGGTTGCCGCTGTTGGCAACATAGTTAAGCGTCCTGCCTGCGCAGGACGCATGTGAGGTGATCCTACTCGGCCATGTGCCGGGCCAGCATCCCTGTTTACTCGGTAGGCTAAGGAAACCGTTGGAGGTGACATGCGCCTGGTCCTGAACGTCATTTGGCTGATCTTCGGCGGGTTGTGGCTCGCGCTGGGTTACCTGGTGGCTGCGCTGCTGTGCTTCGTGCTGATCGTCACCATTCCGTTCGGTTTCGCCGCGCTCCGGATCGCCTCCTACGCGCTGTGGCCTTTCGGCCGGACCATCGTCGACAAACCGGGCACCCGGCCCGGCGCCATGATCGGCAACGTCATCTGGGTCATCCTGTTCGGGATCTGGCTGGCGATCGGGCACGTGCTGACGGCTGTGGCGATGGCCGTCACCATCATCGGGATCCCACTGGCACTGGCCAATCTGAAGATGATCCCGGTGTCGCTGCTGCCGTTGGGCAAGGAGATCGTGCCGGCCGACGCCGTCGGCCGGGTCGGAGCGCCCACGTGACCGCCGTCGCCCTCGGATTGCCCGTGGTGGCGCCGTCGCCGCGCAATGTGCCGGCCACCGGGCCACTGATCGACACCTTCGGCCGCGTCGCCACCGACCTTCGGGTCTCGCTGACCGATCGCTGCAATCTGCGCTGTACCTATTGCATGCCGGCCGAGGGGCTGGATTGGCTGCCGGGTGATCATCTGCTGTCGCCTGACGAGCTGGCGCGGTTGTTGCGTATCGCGGTCACCCGACTGGGTATCACCAGCGTGCGGTTCACCGGCGGCGAGCCACTGCTGGTCAGGTACCTCGAAGATGTGGTCGCGGCGACGGCGGCGCTGGATCCGCGCCCCGAGATCGCGCTGACCACCAACGGCCTCGGGCTGGCACGACGTGCGCCGGCGCTGGCGGCGGCCGGACTGAACCGCGTCAACGTCTCCCTGGACACCGTCGACGCGGCCCGCTTCGCCGCGATAACGCGCCGGGACCGCCTGCCCGACGTGCTGGCGGGCTTATCCGCTGCTGCGCAGGCCGGTTTGGGCCCGGTCAAGGTGAACGCCGTACTGGACCCCGGTACCGGACGCGATGACGTCGTCGACCTGCTGCGGTTCTGCCTGGCTCACGGCTACCACTTGCGGGTCATCGAGCAGATGCCGCTGGACGCCGGGCACCAGTGGCAGCGTGGCGCCGCACTGATGGCCGACGATGTGCTCGACATCCTGCGGCGCCATTTCCGGCTGGAGCCCGACGCGACGCCGCGCGGTTCGTCGCCGGCGCAACTGTGGCGGGTCGACGGCGGGCCCGGCACTGTCGGTGTGATCGCCTCGGTGTCGGACGCGTTCTGCGCCGCCTGCGACCGGACCCGGCTGACCGCCGATGGTCAGGTGCGCAACTGTCTGTTCGCAAGCACCGAGACCGATCTGCGGACGCTGCTGCGCACCGGCGCCGACGACGCCGCCGTCGAGGCGGCCTGGCGCGCGGCGATGTGGACCAAAGCGGCCGGGCATGGCATCAACGATCCGGGGTTCGTGCAACCGGACCGTCCGATGAGCGCGATCGGCGGCTGAGATGAGTGAGATGGTGACCGGTCTTGCGGTCACGGTGCGTTTCTTCGCGGCGGCACGTGCGGCGGTGGGCGCCGATGAACGCGTGCTGACCGTGCCGCCCGGTACCTCGGTGGCGGACCTGATTCGTCAGCTCGCCGACGACAGCCCCGCACTGGCCGCGGTTCTCCCACGCTGTTCCTATCTCTATGACGGTGTCGCAGTTCGCGATACCGCGACCGAGTTGGAGAACGGCCGTACGGTCGACGTGCTCCCCCCGTTCGCCGGCGGTTAACGTGATTTGCGTCACATAACGGAATAGTCACAAGCTGGCTATGGCAAAAAGGCCTGTTGCTCCGAGCAGGCACAACTCCGAGCCCATGAGGCGTTTTAGAGCTCCCTTATGATTTGCCGATAGCAGAAACGCCTGGGTTGTCAAAAGATGACGGACCCCTCGGCACCCACTACCGTCAGGTCCCAAGCCAGCCGAGCTTCCGAGCGGCAGGCCCTCCCCTCCCTGGCGCGCCTAGCTCCATCCGCATGGGCGGGGGACCGACGAACACCTGGATGGAGGCGGGGGACCCAACCGGTCCACCGAAACGGATCTGGAATCCCTGGGATTCCTTGGGGTGAAGCCGACGTCGTTTCTCAGCGAAACGCGAAGGCCGGGCAACCTCTCTTAGCCCGAACCCGACAGCTGACCTCGTAGGCGCATACAGAGAGGACTGTTTCGACCTATGAGTGGACGGCATCGCAAGCCCACTACGTCAGCCCCGGCAAAGCAAGTAGCCAAAATCGCCTTCACCGGCGCGGTGCTCGGTGGCGGCGGACTCGTTCTGGCCGCGCAGGCCGGGGCGGCAACAGACGGCGAATGGGATCAGGTTGCCCATTGTGAGTCCGGCGGAAACTGGGCCATCAACACCGGTAACGGTTATCAGGGTGGCCTGCAGTTCTCCCCGAGCACCTGGTCTGCTCATGGCGGCGGTGAATACGCCCCGGCTGCCAATATGGCCAGCAAGGAAGAGCAGATCGCTGTCGCTGAGCGCGTACTGGCCAGTCAGGGCCGCGGCGCCTGGCCGGTCTGCGGAACCGGGCTTTCCGGTTCGACCCCCCGCAATGTCGTCAACGAGCCGGCCCCGCTGGACGCCCCGATCGACGGTGGCGCCATCAACGGCCAGGCCGTCGCCTTCGACGCCGCACCTGCACCCGATGCCCCGGCACCGGCCCCGTGGGACCTCCAGGTCGCCCCGGAGGCACCTGCCGACATTCCGGCACCGGCGGCGCCCGTGGAGTTCATCCCGCCCGCACCCGAGGCACCCGTAGACGTCCTGCCACCGGCCCCCGAGGCACCCCTGGATGTCCCGCCGCCGGCACCGGAAATCGTCCCGGCCGATTTCGTCCCCCCCGCCCCCGAGGCCCCGGTCGACGTTCTGCCGCCGGCCCCCGGGGCCCCGGTCGACGTCCTGCCGCCGGCTCCCGAGGCACCGCCGGCCGATCCGGCCATCCTCCCGGCCGCCATCGAGGCACCGGCCGATGTCCCGCCGCCTGCCGACATCCCGGCTCCGGCGCCTGGCGACGTCCCCGTCGTCGAGGCCGCGGCAGACTGGACCGTCGCCGACGCCCCCGCTGCCCCGCAGCCCCAGCAGTGGGCCCTGCACATGGCACCACTGGCACCTGAGCTGCCCGCCGATCCGGCCGTCCCGGTTCCGCCGGCTCCGGCACCCGCCCCCGCGCCTGCTCCCGGCGCGGACGTGGTCGCCGCTCCGGCACCGGACCCGCTGGCTCCCCTGGCGCCCGCCCTGAATGCCGTTCCGCTGGCGCCCGCGCTGGACGCCGCCAACCAGGTCGCCTCCGGACAGCTGCCCGTGGCACCGCCCGACGGTGTGCCGCACCTGGCCAGCCCGGACAACCTGCCCCCGGGAACCACCGAGGCCCCGGCAGACCCCGAGAACCGGCCCAACCTGACCTACCTGCGCGAGCTGTGGCATGCGGTCCAGACCCAGGAGGTCAGCGGCAACGATGCGCTCCTGGCGCTGGCGCAGCGGCCGTTGAACTCGACGCCGTATCCGACGCAGAACGTCATGGGTGATCCGAACAACCCGAACACCCCGATCGTCGCGGGTGACCCGGCGGCCGCTCCGGCGCCGGCTCCCATCCCGGCACCCGGCGAGCCGATTCTGCCGCCTGCCTGACGCTCAACCGTTCACCGAAAGTGCGGTGAGATCGGCTTTTCCACTCGAAAAGGCGAACTCACTGCACTTTCGGCGTTTTGTGCTTCGTCGTCAGGCTGACCACACGGCCCGACTCCTCACACCTCGTCCCTCGGTGCTTCGTCGTCAGGCTGAATTGACCCATTCGTCGGTGCCGTCGGCGAAGAACTGGTGCTTCCACACCGGCAGCCTGTCTTTGACGGCATCGACGAGGCGCGCGCAGGTCTCGAACGCCGCCCCGCGGTGATCGGCGGCGACGGCGGCGACCAGAGCGGCATCGCCGATCTGCAGGACGCCGATCCGGTGACTGGCGGCTATCGCGCGCACACCGGGTGCGGACGCGGCGATCTCGTCGAGCACCTCGGCCAGAGTCTGCTCGGCAGTCGGGTGCGCGGAGTACTCCAGCCGGACGACATCGCGACCGCCGTCATGGTTGCGCACCACGCCGGCAAAGCCCACGACGGCACCGGCCGCCGCGCCGCCGACCAACTCCTCGTGTTCGTGCAGCACAATCGGCGCCTCGGTGAGCGCGCAGCGGACCACGACCGTCAACGTGAATGGTCCTCTCCGGCAAGTTGTTCCAGGGCGTGATCGATCACGGTGGCGAGCACGCCCAGCCCGTCGCGGACGCCGCCAGGCGAGCCGGGCAGGTTGACCACCAGCGTGCGGCCCGCCACCCCGCAAACGCCGCGGGACAGAATCGAGGTGGGCACCTTGGGCAGACCGGCCTGGCGGATCGCGTCGGCAAGACCGGGGATCTCGTAGTCGATGAGGGCGCTGGTGATCTGTGGGGTGGCGTCGGTGGGCGATATGCCGGTACCACCGGAAGTCAGCAGGACATGCACGGCGTCGGCGACGGCCGCGCGCAGCGCCGGCTGCAGCGGATCTCCGTCGGCCACCACGACGGGTGCCGGTGTGACGATGCCGCGCTCGTTGAGCCAGTCGGTGATGATCGGGCCGCAGCGGTCCTCGTACACCCCGGCAGCAGCCCGGGTGGAGGCGATGACGACCCGTCCGGTGCGCGTCACCGCGACCAGGTGCCGGTCCGGCCGCCGGCCTTGTGCAGTACCCGCACATCGTCGATGCGGGCGGCCCTGTCGACGGCCTTGATCATGTCGTAGAGGGTCAGCGCGGCCACCGACACCGCGGTCAGTGCCTCCATCTCGACACCGGTGCGGTCGGTGGTCTTGACCGTGGCGGTGACGCCGATCTCGTCGGCCCCGATTTCGAAGTCGACGTCCACACCGGTGAGCGCGAGGTGGTGGCACAGCGGGATGAGATCACTGGTGCGTTTGGCGGCCAGGATTCCGGCGACGCGGGCAGTCGCCAGGGCATCGCCCTTGGGCAGGCCTCCCGACGAGATCAACGCGACGACCTCGGCGGTGGTACGCAGAACTCCCGCGGCGACCGCGGTGCGAGAGGTGACGTCCTTGGCGCTGACGTCGACCATGTGCGCCGCTCCCCGCTCGTCGAGGTGCGACAACGGCTGTGAGCCGGGGCCTGCGACCACTACTTGTTGACGACGGTGACGGGGTGCACGTAGGGCAGCTCGTCGGCGGGTACCGGGAAGGTGATATTGCCGAAAGGGGACAGGGAACCGGTGCGGTCGGAGACCAGTTCGCTCACCGCGTGATCGTCGGGGTCGGTCGTCGGCCAACCGTTGTCGACGTAGCGGTCCTTCTTTGACACAGCATTGTCAGCCACGAGTGACATTGTGACAGGTCATGGCCGACTCGCGCTGCACCGAGGCTGCTTTACGCTGGTCAACAATGACCGAACACTCCCCGAGTGTGCCCTTGGGCGCTTGGCTGGCGGATGCGCCCGACGAGAAGCTGATCAGGCTGCTCGAACTGCGGCCCGATCTGGCCCAGCCGTCGCCGGGCAGCCTGGTGGCGCTGGCGGCACGCGCTCAGGCCCGTCAATCGGTCAAGGCCGCCACCGACGACCTGGATTTCCTGCATCTGGCCGTTCTCGACGCGCTGCTGGTTCTGCATGCCGACACCGCTGCCGTCCCGATCGACAAGCTGGTGGCCCTGATCGGTGACCGCGCGCCCGAGGATGCCGTGCTCGCGGCGCTGGACGATCTGCGGGACCGCGCGCTGGCGTGGGGTGACGATGCGGTGCGGGTGGCCGCCGAGGCGTCGGCCGGGCTGCCCTGGTACCCCGGTCAGGTCAGTTTGGAAGACCCGGCGGCGACGCCGCAGGAGATCGCCGCACAGCTGGAGAATCTGGACGGCCCGCAGCGTGATCTGCTCGACCGGCTGTTGGAGGGCGCCCCGGTGGGCCGCACCCGCGACGCCGCCCCGGGCACCCCGTCCGACCGTCCGGTTCAGCGCCTGCTGGCCGCCGGGCTGCTCAGGCAGCTCGACGCCGAGACGGTGATATTGCCGCGGCAGGTCGGTCAGATCCTGCGCGGCGAACAACCCGGACCCGAACAGTTCTGCGCACCCGTGGCCGTGCCCGCCGGACGGTCGAACAAAGCCGCCGACGCCGATGCCGCCGCGGCCGGCGCGCTGATCGACATCCTGCACGAGTTCGACCTCGTCATCGACACCCTTGGTGGCGCGCCGATCCCCGAGCTGCGCAGCGGCGGACTCGGTGTGCGGGATATGAAGCGGCTGACGAAGGTCACCGGTATCGACGAGCAGCGTGTCGCGCTGATCCTCGAAATAGCCTCGGCCGCAGGGCTGATCGCCAGCGGTGTGCCCGACCCGATGCCCGAGGACGGTAGCGCGCCGTTCTGGGCGCCGACGGTGGCCGCGGATCGATTCGCCGAAGCCCCGACCGCCGAACGCTGGCGCCTGCTGGCCACCACCTGGCTGGACCTGCCGGCCCGTCCGAGTTTGATCGGCCGTCGCGGACCGGACGGTAAACCCTTTGCGGCACTGTCGGATTCGCTGTATTCCACGGCGGCACCGCTGGATCGGCGGTTGCTGCTGAAGACGCTGGCCGATCTGCCGAGCGGGTCCGGGATGGACGCCGCCGGCGCCTCCCGCGCGATGATCTGGCGCCGGCCGCGATGGTCGGTTCGGTTGCAACCCGAGCCGGTGACGCATCTGCTCGATGAGGCGCATGCGCTTGGCATCGTGGGTCGCGGCGCCATCACCACACCGGGCCGGTCCCTGCTCGGCGATCCCGAAGCCGCCGTCAAGGCGATGGCCAAGGTGCTGCCCGCACCGATCGATCATTTTCTGCTGCAGGCCGATCTGACGGTCGTGGTACCCGGCCCGCTGGACCGCGACCTGGCCGACGAGCTGGGAGCAGTGGCCAACGTCGAATCAGCCGGAGCGGCAATGGTTTACCGGATAAGCGAGGCGTCGATCCGGCATGCGCTCGACACCGGACGCACCCCGGGGACACTGCATGCTTTCTTCGCCCGCCACTCCCGGACCCCGGTGCCGCAGGGATTGACCTACCTGATCGACGATGTCGCCCGCCGGCATGGCCAGCTCCGGGTCGGCATGGCATCGGCCTTCGTGCGCTGCGAGGACCCGACGTTGCTGGCCCAAGCCGTCGCCACTCCGGCCGCCCAGCAGTTGGAGCTGCGGCTGCTGGCTCCGACGGTCGCGGTCACCCATGCTCCGATCGCCGACGTGCTCACCGCACTGCGGGCGGCGGGCCTGGCACCTGCCGCCGAGGATTCCGCCGGGGCGATCGTCGACCTGCAGGCCCGCGGGGCCCGGGTGCCGGTCCCCCAGCACCGCCGGCTGTTCCGCCCGGCGCCCAGTTCACCCAACCGGGACACCCTGGCGGCCGTGGTATCGATGCTGCGCAAGGTGGTCAGCCTGCCGTCGGCCAGCGGAGCCGACAGCGGCGGCCGGGTCGATCCGGCGCGGGCCATGGTGCTGCTTCAGCAGGCCGCGCTGCAGCAGTCCGCGGTGATGATCGGCTACATCGATGCCGCGGGGGTGGCGACCAAACGGGTGGTCTCGCCGATCAACGTCCGCGGCGGCCAGCTGGTCGCTTTCGACCCCGCGGCAGGACGGGTCCGCGAGTTCGCGGTGCACCGCGTCACGTCGGTCGTGTCGGCCGAAGACCAATAATGGACTAATGCGCGCCCGGAGTGTGTTGAGTTGCAGGGTGTGCGCAAGGGTTGACGCGTACGAGCGACGATGCAGAGCGAGGGACGAGCGATGAGGAGGAGTGGCGCTAGATGACCGACGGACCCCTGATCGTTCAATCCGACAAGACTGTGTTGCTGGAGGTCGACCACGAGCTGGCGGGTGCTGCCCGCGCGGCGATCGCGCCGTTCGCCGAGCTGGAACGTGCCCCCGAACATATCCACACCTACCGCATCACCCCGCTGGCGCTGTGGAATGCGCGCGCCGCCGGCCATGACGCAGAGCAGGTGGTCGATGCCCTGGTCAGCTTCTCGCGGTATGCGGTGCCGCAGCCGCTGCTGGTCGACATCGTCGACACCATGGCCCGGTACGGCCGGCTGCAGCTGGTCAAGAGCCCGGTGCACGGTCTGGTCCTGGTGAGCCTAGATCGCGCGGTCCTCGCCGAGGTCATGCGCAACAAGAAGATCGCGCCCATGCTGGGGGCCCAGCTCGATCCCGACACCGTGGTGGTGCACCCCTCCGAGCGCGGGCACATCAAACAGCTGCTGCTCAAGATCGGCTGGCCCGCCGAGGACCTGGCCGGGTACGTCAACGGCGAGGCCCACCCGATCACGCTGGCCCAGGATGGCTGGCAGCTGCGCGACTACCAGGAGATGGCGGCCGATTCGTTCTGGGCGGGCGGCTCGGGCGTGGTGGTGCTGCCGTGCGGGGCGGGTAAGACGCTGGTGGGTGCCGCCGCGATGGCCAAGGCTGGCGCCACGACGCTGATCCTGGTCACCAACACCGTCGCGGGCCGGCAGTGGAAGCGCGAGCTCATCGCGCGGACATCGCTGACCGAGGAGGAGATCGGCGAATACTCCGGTGAGCGCAAGGAGATCCGCCCGGTCACCATCGCGACGTATCAGGTCATCACCCGCCGGACCAAGGGTGAGTACAAGCACCTGGAGCTCTTCGACAGCCGCGACTGGGGTCTGATCATCTACGACGAGGTGCACCTGCTGCCCGCGCCGGTGTTCCGGATGACCGCCGACCTGCAATCACGCCGGCGACTGGGGCTCACCGCGACGCTGATCCGCGAGGACGGGCGCGAAGGTGATGTGTTCTCGTTGATCGGGCCCAAGCGCTATGACGCCCCGTGGAAGGACATCGAGGCGCAGGGCTGGATCGCACCGGCCGAGTGCATCGAGGTCCGGGTGACGCTGACCGAGAACGAGCGGATGCTCTACGCGGTCGCCGAACCCGAGGAGCGCTACAAGCTTTGTTCCACAGCACATTCCAAGATCGCGGTGGTCAAGTCGATCCTGGAACGGCATCCCCATGAACCGACGCTGGTGATCGGCGCCTACCTCGATCAGCTCGACGAGCTGGGCGCCGAACTGGACGCCCCGGTCATCCAGGGCTCGACCAAGAACGCCGAACGCGAGGTGCTGTTCGAGGCATTCCGGCGCGGCGAGATCCGCACCCTGGTGGTGTCCAAGGTCGCCAACTTCTCCATCGATCTACCGGAAGCTTCTGTCGCGGTTCAGGTTTCGGGCACGTTTGGCTCACGCCAGGAGGAGGCACAACGGCTCGGCCGGCTGTTGCGCCCGAAGGCCGACGGTGGCGGAGCGGTGTTCTACTCGGTGGTCGCCCGCGACACGTTGGACGCCGAGTACGCCGCGCACCGGCAGCGATTCCTGGCCGAGCAGGGCTACGGGTACATCATCAAAGACGCCGACGATCTGCTGGGCCCGGCCATATGACCGTTGGCCGCGTGGTGCCGATCCTGACGGTGCCCGATGTGGCCGCAGCGCAGCAGTACGCCGCCGTGCTGGGCCTCGACGTGGTGATGGATCATGGCTGGATCGTCACACTGGCCGATCCCGAGCACCGCCATCAGCTCAGCCTGATGACCAAAGATCAGACCGCACAGGTCAATCCGTCGGTGTCCGTCGAGGTCGACGATGTCGACACCGCGTACGACGCGGCGGTGGACGCCGGCTTGACCATCGTGCACCCACTCTCCGATGAGGACTGGGGTGTGCGCAGGTTCTTCTTCGCCGACGCCGCGGGCAATATCGTCAACGTGCTGTCGCACCGCTGACGTTTCACCGCGCCGCGACGGCGGCCTCGAGGTCTGCCACCACGATCTTGCTCATCGTGAGCATCGACGCGGTGGCGGCCGCGGCAATGGCGGGGTCGGGATCGTCGAGCAGCTGGTAGAGCCGTTCGGGCACGATCTGCCAACTCAGGCCGTAGCGGTCCTTGAGCCAGCCGCATTGGGATTGCTCGCCACCGTCGACGAGCTTCGACCAGTAGTGGTCGACTTCGGCCTGATCGGCGCAGCGGACCTCGAAGGACACCGCCTCGGTGAACGGGAACTGCGGGCCACCGTTGATCCCCAGGAATCGGTTGCCGTCGAGCACGAAGGTCCCGTAGGCGATGTCGCCGGGTTTACCGGGCCCGGCGTCGGTATAGCGGACCAGCTGTTCCACCGAGGAGTTCGGGAACACCGAGGTGTAGAACTCCGCGGCTTCTTCGAGGTTGTTGTCGAACCACAGGCAGGGCGTGATTGTCGTCGTCATACCCATACCGACCCGGCGGGCTCGCCAGATTCATCGCGGGCCCGCCATCGAGTTACAGCGACAGCAGCGTGGCCGATGCGGTGCCGGGGGCGCCGTAGACCTGGGCCAGGCCGACCCGCGGGTTGCCGGGCACCTGGCGCTCGCCAGCTTCGCCGCGCAGCTGGCGAACCAGCTCGTGCATCTGGCGAAGGCCCGACGCGCCGATCGGCTCACCGTTGGCGATCAGGCCGCCGTCGGTGTTGACCGGGATCGAGCCATGGATCTCGGTGGCGCCGTCGGCCAGCAGTTTCTCCTGCTCACCGTCGGCGCACAGACCGGTTTCGGCCATATGGATGACTTCGGCGCCGGCATCGGTGTCCTGCAGCTGGGCGATGTCGACATCCTCCGGGCCGATTCCGGCAGCCTCGTAGGCGGCCTTGGCGGCGTACACCGTCGGCGAGGCGTCCTCGTCGAGCGGCGCGGAGGTGGCGTGCACCTCGTAGGCACCGAAGGTGCGGGTGCGGATCTCGCTGGCGCGGACATAGACCGGCTTGTCGGTGTATTTGTGCGCGATATCGGCACGGCACATGATGACCGCCGCGGCCCCCTCGTCGGGGGCACAGAACATGTATTGGCGCAGCGGATAGTTCAGCACCGGCGAGGCCATGATCTCGTCGACCGAGATCTCCTTGCGCCGGAACGCATTCGGGTTGAGCACACCGTTACGGAAGTTCTTGTTGGCCACCCGGGCCAGCGTCTCTTCGGAGATTCCGTGCTTGTGGATGTAGTGGTTGGCCTTCATACCGAAGAACTTCGTCGTCACGAACTGACCGTTGTTGGCGTACCACTGTGGCAGCGCGAGCTTCGCCGGGTCGTCGGTGAACGCGCCGCGGGGGTGCTTGTCCAGCCCGATCGCGATGCCGATGTCGTACTTGCCCAGCCGAATGGTGTCAGCGGTCTGCTGGATGGCGCTGGCCGCCGTGGCGCAGGCGTTGAACACGTTGGTGAACGTGATGCCGGTCAGGCCGACCAGGCGCGTCACCGCGTCCGGATTGGACACCTCGTAGCTGCCGCCGAAACCGAACTGGATGTCCTTCCAGCCCAGCTTGGCGTCCTTGAGCGCGAGATGGATGGCGTCGGCACCCATCTGCATCGCGGTCTTGTCGAACCGTCCGAACGGATGCAGTCCCACACCGATGATGGCGACGTCGTTGGTCATCTGAAGTCTCCTCAGACCGGCTGGAACGCGAACGTGATGACTTCGTTGCCCTCGGCATCGGTCGTGAACGGGATCATCGTGAGTTCGACCTCCTGGCCGAACCGCAGCTTGGCCGGGTCGTTCTCGGTGAGCCGGCCTTCGACGCGGATGACGTCACCGAGTTGGACCAGTCCGACCCCGAACGGTACGAAGTCCTTTCCGGTGGGGCCGGCGTATGGCGCTCCCGGCGCGAAACCCTGTGTGGTCCAGGCGATGACGGTCCCGCGCCGCGGCAGCAGCGACTCGGACATCGCGGCGCTGCTGCACCTGGGGCAATGATCCTGCACCGGAAAGGTGGTGGCTCCGCAGTCGCCGCACGAGCTGCCGATCAGCTGCGGGTCCGGGGCGGGCCAGGTGGATATTTCGGGTGCCAGCGCCTTTTGCATTCCGCATTCCTCCGCATCGAGATCGGCAGTCGATTCTCCAGGATCGTACAATAGCCTTCCCGAAAGCGGAAACGTCATTCTCGCTCCCGCCCAAACGCACCTTTGGGCGGGAAAACACGAGTAAGGCGCGCCAAAACGTCGATCTCGCCGACGTCAGGGGACCTCAGCTGAAGGCGGGGATGACCTCGCGCTCGAACCGCTCGATACCGGTGCGGTCGTAGGCGGCTTCCGGGAAATAGCAGATGACGTACTCACACCCCAGGTCGCGCAGTCGTTGCAGCGACTCCACCAATTCCTCGACCGTGCCGCTACCGGCCTGCGGTGAACTCATCGAGTTCAGCATGGCGTCGGCCGCCTCGTTGCCGGCCAGCGCGCCGATGCGATCGCGGACGCGGTCGAGCCGCTCGGCGACGTCGGCCTTCGTCGTCCCGACGACGGCGTTGATATTGGCCGAGCGCACGATGGCATCGAAGTCCGTGCCGACGTCACGGCAGTGCTGGGCCAGGATCTTCGACTTGTGGGCGAAGCCCTCCGGCTCGGAGGTGAAGTTGGTGTACTGCGCGTACTTGGCGGCGATACGCAGGGTCACTTTCTCTCCGCCGCCGGCGATCCACAACGGAATACCGCCGTCCTGCAAGGGTTTTGGCTGCACGATGGCATGGTCGACCTGATAGTGCTTGCCGTCGAAGCTGACCACGCCGTCACGCCACGCGTCGCGCATGATCTGCACACCCTCGTCGAGGCGGCCCAATCGCTCACCTGCCGACGGGAATCCGTAACCGTAAGCGCGCCATTCGTGTTCGTACCACCCACCGCCGATGCCCATCTGGACGCGCCCCCCGGAGATGATGTCCACCGTGGCGGCCACCTTCGCCAGATACACCGGATTGCGATAGCTCATCGCCGTACACATCTGGCCGAGCTTGATCCGCGATGTGGTCGCGGCATACGCCGACATCAACGACCACGCCTCGTGGGTGGCCTCGGCCGTCGGAACCGGAACCGTGTGGAAATGGTCGTAAACCCACAGTGAGTCCCAGCTGCTGCCGCTGTCGGCATACGTGGCGAGGTCGTTCATCACCGCCCACTGTTGCGCGGGGTCGATTCCGACCAGATCGAGTCGCCAGCCTTGCGGGATGAACAATCCGAAGCGCATAGGGCCGACTTTAGCCCCGCGACCGGATCGCAGGGCTAGAGACCCAGCGCCGCCATCGCCCCGTCCACCGCGGCCGTGCGCAGGTTCTCGTAGGGCGGATCGGGGAACTGCAGGCAGCAGTCCTGCAGCCCGCCGAACGCGATGACCGCACGAGTGGCCTGCTCAAGCGTTGGATCGGGTCCGAAGACCAGTCGACTGAGCCGTTCCCGCCAGGCGAGCAGGATGTCCACCAGCCCGAGGTCGGCCAGCGTGGTCAGTTCGGCGACCACCAGCAGAATGTCGACGCGGTGGCGGTAGTGGAAGTCGAAGAACCCCTCCAACAGTTCGCGCGGGGAGGCGTCACCGCGGGTCTCCTGCTCGACGACGAACTGCTCGCCATCGTCGATCAGGGGCTGCAGGATGCTGCGGACCAGGTCTTCCCGGGAACGGAAGTGGTAGTAGAGCGCGGGCTTGGTGATGCCCAGCCGACCTGCGATGTCCTGCAGGCTGGTGCGCTGCACACCCTTTTCGCCGAAGAGCTCGCGGGCCACTTCCTGGATGCGTTCACGAGTGTCGGATACCGGCCTGGCCACGTAGCCACCCTAGCTGACCTATCGGTAAGTAAGCTGACACCGACACTTACCGACCGTTAAGTAAGGAGAACGCCATGCGAGTCCTCATCTCCGGCGCCAGCATCGCCGGCCCCGTTCTGGCCTACTGGTTGAGCCGGCGCGGCTTCGACGTCACCGTCGTCGAGCGCGCCCCGGCGCTGCGCAAGACCGGCGGTCACGCCGTCGATCTGTTCCGCCCCGCCATGAAGATCTCCGAGCAGATGGGCGTCCTGCCGCGCATCCTCGAGCACGCGACCGGTACCGAGCGGCTGGTCGTTCACCGCCGCGGCGCTGCACGGCCGGTGACAGTCGACTACCTCAAACTGCTGGCCGCGATGTCCGAACGGCACGTCGAGATCATGCGCGACGACCTCAGTGAGATCTTCTACGACGCCGCCCGTGACGATGTCGAGTACCTGTTCGGTGACGAGATCACCGCGATCTCACCGGACGGTGCGGTGACGTTCGCACATGGCGCCGCACGCCGCTACGACATCATCGTCGGCGCGGACGGCCTGCATTCGGGAGTACGCCGCCTGGTGTTCGGCGCGGACGCCGGCCACACCGAGTATCTGGGCGCCAACCTCGCGGTCGTGTCGGTACCCAAATGCCTTGCCCGAGATGGTGAAGCGACGGGGTTCGTGGAAGCCAACCGCTATGCCATGGTCTACAGCGCCGAACATCTCGACGACGCGCGGGCCGTTTTCCTGTTCCGTCCGGCCGCTGCCCTGCACTACGACTACCGCGATACCGCACGTCAGCGGGATCTGCTGCGCGCTCAATTCAGCGGTATGGGACCGACCGTCGATCGCTGGCTGGCCGAGCTGGACCGGACGCCGGCCTTCTACTTCGACTCGATAACCCAGCTTCAGCTCACCAGTTGGTCCCGCGGCCGGGTGACGCTTGTCGGTGACGCCGGGTACTGCCCGGGTCCGGCAGTCGGTGGCAGCACCAGCCTGGCAGTCCTGGGCGCCTACGTCCTGGCCGGCGAACTCGAACGGGCCGGCACCGACTACGCGGCGGCGTTTCGGGCGTACGAAGCGGTCATGTCCGGGCCGGTGATCGGAAGCCGGGCGCTGGCCCGAAGCGTTGCCAAGGGCGTCCTGCCGAGCTCGGAGTGGGGCGTACGTGCGCTGATCGCCGGCGGGCGGCTCGTCTCGGCGATGCCGACGTGGCTGACGGGCGCCGTGGTCAGACTCAACGACAAAGCCGTCGGTCTCTACGACTCCATGCAAGCGCCGGAATATCCCATTCCCGTTACCTAGCTTGGGGATTTGGCCCTTCCCCACGATGGAGCCGGCGGTCAGCGCAACACTTCGACGAGGGCGACCCAGGAAACCGCCACCGCCGACGCGATGGCCAGCAGCGTGCCCGCCGCCGCCACGTGCAAGGCAGCCGGTGTGTCGGCGATCGCCAGTACACCGGCGATCAGGTAGGCCGCGATCGGCAGAATTCCCAGCAGTGCCTTCAACAAACGGGACGAGCGGCCGGACTCCGGTTCGGCGGCAATGAGCCGCGAGGCCGTCACCTGGAACAGGCCGGCACCGATCGCCACCACCACGACCAGCGCCCCGAACTGCGGCAGATCGAGTCCTGGCACCAGGCCGAGGCCCGAAACAATGAGTGCCAGAAGAAGAATCGCCACGCTGGCGCCCAGTCGGCTGGTCAGTGTGCGCGAACCGATGATGTCTCTGATGTTCACGCTGGCGGCGACGATAACCAGGCCGAGCAACGCGGCCGTCGCACCGGTCAGCGCGACATTGAATTCCGACCACGGCTCGAAGATCTCTTCCACGGCCAGAATGTTATCCGGCCGACGACAAGAAGCCCCCGGAACATCGTTGTCCCGGGGGCTTCTGGCGTCTGACGGCTAGCTGGTCAGCGAGGCCGGCGGGTTGAAGCGGTCGCCGTAGCGCTCGGCCAATTCCTTGGCGCGGGCCACGAAGGCTTCCTTACCGGTGCCCAGCGGGCCGGAGTATCCGACGATGAACTGCGCCGAACCACCGGTCCAGGCCGGGTAGCCGATGCCCATGATGGAGCCGATGTTGGCGTCGGCCGTGGTCTTCAGCACGCCCTCGTCGAAGCACTTCTGGGTTTCCAGCGCTTCGGCGAACAGCATCCGATCGATCATGTCCTGCAAGGGAATCTCACTGGTGCCCGAGTTGAAGGTCTCCTTCAGACCCGACCACAGCCCGACGCGCTTGCCGTCGGCGTACTCGTAGAAGCCGGCGCCCTTCAGGCGCGACGGACGACCGAGCTCGATCATCTTCTCCACGACCGCCTCGGCCGGGTGCGCCTCGTAGGTGCCACCGGCATCTTCGACACCCTTACGCGATGCGACGGCGATCTTGTGCATCAGCTCGAGGTTGAGCTCGTCGGACAGCTGCAGCGGCGGGGCCGGGTAGCCGGCCTGCGAACCGGCCTGCTCGATGCTGGCCGGTGCGACACCCTCGCCGAGCATGGCGAGCGCCTCGTTGATGAACGTGCCGATGACCCGGCTGGTGAAGAAGCCGCGGCTGTCGTTGACCACGATCGGGGTCTTGCCGATGGCCAGCGTGTAGTCGAAGACCCGGGCCAGCGCCTCGTCGGAGGTCTTCTCACCGCGGATGATCTCCACCAGCGGCATCTTGTCGACCGGCGAGAAGAAGTGGATACCGATGAAGTCGTCCTGACGCTTCACCCCGGTCGCCAACTCGGTGATCGGCAGCGTGGAGGTGTTCGAGCCCAGCAGCGCGTTGGGTTCGACGATGTCCTCGATCTCCTGGAACACCTTGTGCTTGAGCTCAACCGACTCGAACACGGCCTCGATCACGAAATCGACGCCCTTGAAATCGGCGGCATCAGCGGTCGGGGTGATGCGGGCCAGCAGCGCATCGCTGCGCTCCTTGGTGGTCCTGCCCCGTTCGAGCGCCTTGGCCTCGAGCTTCTCGGAGTAGTTCTTGCCCTTCTCGGCGGCTTCCAGGGTGACATCCTTGAGGACGACCTCGAACCCGGCCTTGGCCGAGACGTAGGCGATACCGGCGCCCATCATGCCCGCACCCAGCACACCGATCTTGGTGATCGGGGTCTTGCCGATACCTTCCGGACGCGATCCGCCGGCGTTGATCGACTGCAGGTCCAGGAAGAACGCCTGGATCATGTTCTTGGCGACCTGGCCGGTGACCAGCTCGGTGAAGTACCGGCTCTCGATGCGGCTCGCGGTGTCGAAGTCGACCTGCGCACCCTCGACGGCGGCGGCCAGGATGGCGCGCGGGGCCGGCATCGGGGCGCCCTTGAGCTGCTTGCGCAGCAGTGCCGGGAACGACGGCAGGATCGCGGCCAGCGCCGGGCTCGACGGCGTGCCGCCGGGCATCTTGTAGCCCTTCTTGTCCCACGGCTGCTCGAAGGATTCCGGGTTGGCCTTGATCCAGGCCTTGGCGGCCGGCACCAATTCCTCGACGGAGCCCACGAGCTCATCGACCAGGCCGACTTCCTTGGCCTTGGCAGGCTTGAACCGGGTTCCCTGGCTCAGCACCTCCATGAAGGCCTTCTGGATACCGAACATCCGCACGGAGCGGGCCACGCCGCCACCGCCGGGAAGCAGGCCCAGCGTCACCTCGGGCAGGCCCAGGACGCTGCCCTTGACGTCGGCGGCGATGCGGTGATGCGTCGCCAGTGCGATCTCCAGGCCACCGCCGAGGGCGGCACCGTTGATGGCGGCCACGACGGGCTTGCCCAGGGTCTCCAGCTTGCGCAGATCGGCCTTGATGGTCTCCACCTGGTCGAACGCCTGTTGGGCGTCGTCGGGGCCGACGTTGATCATCGCCTTGAGGTCGCCGCCGGCGAAGAAGGTCTTCTTCGCGCTGGCGATGACCACACCGGTGATCGAATCCTTCTCTGCCACAAGCCTTTCGACAGCATTGTGCATGGATTCCTGGTAGTGCTCGTTCATCACGTTGGCCGACCCGGTGGGATCGTCCAGCGTCAGGGTGACGAGACCATGGTTCCGGTGATCATGGCGCCGGTGGCGCCCAGCGGGTGACCCATCGCGATGGCGCCACCGTTGACGTTGAGCTTCTCGTCGGGGATCTTCAGGTCCTTCTGGAACTTCAGCACCACCGAGGCGAAGGCCTCGTTCAGCTCGAACAGGTCGATATCGTCAACCGTCAGACCCGCGCGAGCCAGGGCCTTCTCGGTGGCGGGGCGCGGGCCGGTCAGCATGATGGTCGCGTCGGCGCCGCTGGTGGCGGTGGCCACCACGCGCGCCCGCGGGGTCAGACCCTGCGACTTGCCGGCCGCCTCGCTGCCGATGATCACCAGCGCGGCGCCGTCGACGATGCCCGAGCTGTTACCGCCGGTGTGGACGTGGTTGATCTTCTCGACGGCGTGGTACTTCTGCAGCGCCACATCGTCGAAGCCGCCCATCGAGCCGATGCCCTCGAACGCGCTGCGCAGCTTGCCCAGGCTCTCCAGGGTGGTTCCGGGACGCATGTGCTCGTCATGGTCGAGAACGACCAGGCCGTTCTGATCCTTGACCGGAACGACGGACTTGGCGAAGTAGCCACCCGACCAGGCTGCCGCGGCCAGCTCCTGCGAACGCACGGCGTAGGTGTCGACGTCCTCGCGGGAGAAGCCCTCGATGGTGGCGATCAGGTCGGCACCGATGCCCTGCGGGGCGATGTAGTTGTCATAGACGATCGCGACGTCGTTGAACATTGCGCCGCCGTCGGAGCCCATCGGCACGCGGCTCATCGACTCGACGCCACCGGCCAGCACCAGATCGTCCCAGCCGGAGCGGACCTTCTGCGCGGCCAGGTTGACGGCTTCCAGACCGGAGGCGCAGAAGCGGTTGAGCTGGAAACCACCGGTGGTGTCGGGCAGGCCGGCCTGCAGCACGGCAGTGCGGGCGATATCGCCGCCCTGGTCGCCGACCGGTGCGACGCAGCCGAGGATGACGTCGCTGATCAGATTCTCGTCGAGGTCGGGGAAGCGGGCGCGGATCTCCTCGATCAGGCCCACGACCAGGCTGACCGGGCGGATCTCGTTGAGGGCGCCGCCGCGCTGCTTACCGCGCGGTGTACGGATCGCCTCGTAGATGAAGGCTTCTTCGGACATGTGTTTTCTCCAGGTCCTGTTCAGGGTTGGTTTACGGGCGTGAACCCGCACGGAGGTGTAGTCCTCTAACCGGCCAGCGTAACAGCCTCCCCCAACCGCTTGGTTGGGCCTACGCCACAGGCGCTCACGAGCAGACGCAAACGACCCCCATTTCGCATGGAAATGGGGGTCGTTTGCGTCTGCTCGCGGGGGTCAGGCCGATTCGGCAGGCACCAGTTCGTTCAGCGTCGGGTAGTCGGTGTAGCCGCCGGGGCCCGGGGCGTAGAAGGTGGCGACGTCGGGTTCGTTCAATTCGGCGCCCAGCACCAGCCGGTCCAGCAGATCGGGGTTGGCCAGGTACGCCCGGCCCACCGCCGCGGCACCGATGACACCCCAGTCGGCGAGCGCTTCGAGACGGCAGAAGTCGGTCTCGACCTCGCGCCCGGTGTTGAGCACCAGCGTGCCGTTCCACAACGACCGCAGCGTTGCGAACGTGGGGACGTCCGGATCGATCAGCACGTGCAGGTAGGCCAGATTCAGCGGGGCGATCCGGTCCAGCAGCGCCTCGTAGGCGCCGACTTCGTCGATCTCGGCCATATCGCCTGCGGAGTTTCCGGGCGAGATCCGCAGGCCGACGCGGCCCCCGCCGATCTCGGCGACCACGGCTTCGACGACCTCGGCGGCCAGCCGGGCCCGGTTGGCCGGCGATCCGCCGTAGCCGTCGGTGCGCTTGTTGGTCACATCCGAGGCGAACTGGTGCAGCAGGTAGCCATTGGCGCCGTGGATCTCGACACCGTCGGCGCCGGCGTCGACCGCGCGCCGGGCGGCGGCCCGGAAACTCTCGACGATGCCGGCGAGCTCATCGGTGGCCAGTGCCCGCGGCACCGGCAGCGGCTGCTTGCCCGACGGGGTGTGGGTGGTCATGTCGGCGGCGATCGCCGACGGCGCGACGTTCTCGACACCGCTGATCTCGGGATGACCCATCCGGCCGACATGCCAGAGCTGGACGAAGATCCGTCCGCCCTCGGCGTGCACGGCCGAGGTGATCTCGGCCCATTTCTCCTGCTGCCGGTCGGTGTACATACCCGGCGTGTTCAGGTAAGCGCCGTTGGCTTCCGCCGAGACCGCGGTGGCTTCGGTGATGATGACGCCGGCCGCCGCCCGCTGCGCGTAGTACGTCGCGGCAAGGTCGGACGGCGTGCCGTCGGACTGCGCCCGCGATCGGGTCAAGGGCGCCATGAAGATTCGGTTGGCGGCGGTGGTGTCGCCGACCTGGACGGGTTTGAGCAGTGCCGCACTGGCATCGAGTTTGTAAGCCACGCTTCGGGTAAGCGCCGAAGGGCCGCCATTCATTCCCGGACGTCGCGACCGCCCGTCATCGACGTGGGCGAGTTCGGCCTGCGCATCGACGTCACTAGGCTCAATACCCATGACGGTGTCTCGGCTGCAGCCCTATGCGGTGACGATATTTGCCGAGATGTCGGCGTTGGCGGCCCGCGTCGGTGCGGTGAATCTGGGCCAGGGCTTCCCCGACGAGGACGGTCCGGCGGCCATGCTCAAGGTGGCCGAGAACGCCATCGCCGAGGGCGTCAACCAGTATCCGCCCGGCCTGGGCATCGCCCCGTTGCGCGAGGCGATCGCTGCGCAGCGCAAACGGCGCTACGGAATCGAGTACAACCCGGAGACCGAGGTACTGGTCACCGTCGGCGCCACCGAGGCCATCGCCGCGGCGGTCCTCGGGCTGGTCGAACCGGGTTCGGATGTGGTGCTGGTCGAACCGTTCTACGACTCCTACTCCCCCGTCGTCGCGATGGCCGGTTGCAACCGGGTCACCGTCCCGTTGGTGCCCGACGGCCGCGGCTTCGCCCTCGACCTCGACGCGTTGCGCGCGGCGATCACCCCGCGGGCCAAAGCGCTGATCATCAATTCCCCGCACAATCCGACCGGCACTGTGCTGCGCTCCGAGGAGTTGGCCGCCATCGCCGCGCTCGCCGTCGAGCGCGACCTACTGGTGATCACCGACGAGGTCTACGAGCATCTGGTCTTCGACGGCAAGGCCCATGTGCCGTTGGCCGGCTATCCCGGCATGGCAGACCGGACGTTGACGATCTCCAGTGCCGCCAAGATGTTCAACTGCACCGGCTGGAAGATCGGATGGGTCTGTGGCGCACCGGATCTCATCGCCGGGGTGCGAGCCGCCAAACAGTACCTCAGCTATGTGGGCGGTGCGCCGTTCCAGCCCGCGGTGGCCCAGGCCCTCAACACCGAGGATGCCTGGGTGGCCGCGTTGTGCGAATCGTTCCAGGGCAAGCGCGATCGGCTGGCGACTGCGCTGAGCGGTATCGGTTTCGACGTGCACGACAGCTCGGGCACCTACTTCCTGTGCGCCGATCCCCGACCTCTGGGGTACGACGACAGCATGGCGTTCTGCCTGGATCTGCCGCACCAGGTGGGTGTGGCGGCGATCCCGTTGTCGGCGTTCTGCAACCCGGACGGGCCGTACTTCGCATCGTGGAATCACCTGGTGCGCTTCGCGTTCTGCAAGCGTGACGACACCCTCGACGAAGCGATCAGACGGCTACAGACTCTCCGCCGCTGATACCCAACCCGTGCAGTACATGCGCGGACAGCAGGCCGTTGGCCACCGCATGGGATGCACACGACGCGCGGTTGGCCGCGCCCAGTTTGACCGTGGCGCTTTCCAGGTGGTGCCCGGCGGTGCGAACGCTGATGAACAGCCGGGCCGCGATCTGCGCGTTCGTCAGACCGCACACCGCCAACGTGAGGGCGTCCAGTTCCCGCGGTGTGATCCCCATCGGCAGCGGCGCCCTGCTGATCAACATAACCGCACCCAGGCTGTCGCCGCGGTAGCGCGGTGACGTCGGGATCCGACGCACGTGCAGCCAGGAGATGCCGTCGTTCCACCGGATCACCTCGGGCCGGGCACCGAGCACCGGTGCGCGGAAGGCGATCGCCAGATCGGTGAGCAGGACCGCATCGAGCGCAGCGTCGAAGGAGTTGCCGACGCGCAGCAGGTGGGCCCGCCCGTATTCGTCGACGGCCCAGGCCTGCGCATCGGGTGCGACCAGCTCGGCCACCATCCTCGGCCGCAGCGAGAAGTCCAGCTGCTCGGCCATCTGGGCCCGCAGTGTGTTGATCTCCCGGACATCGTCATCACTGGGAAAGCGCGGGTCGTCGCAGTTGACGTGAATGGTGCCCACATAGGTCCCGTCGGTGGTCACCAGTCGCGCCGACAGACCTTCGTCGAACCCGGCGGGCCGGAAGACACTGTTGACCGAATAGCCGCGCCGATAGTCGGGGAAGTCCCGCCAGCGCAGCGCGCCCAACTGGTGCGCGCGCATGGCTTCGAAGAGCGGATCGTGCTCGATGAACCAGTTGTTCAGATGGTCCATGACCGGGTCGGGATAGTTGTGGTTGGCCACACCGACATGCCGCTGCTGGATCGGGTCCCACAGGCAGATGGCCGACGCCGACGACGCGGCGCGGGCACCGAGGGTGTCGAGCAGGTCATGGGCACGGGTCTCGGTGCTGGCAGCACTGCCCAGCACCTCACCGTATATCCCGGCCATCCCAACGTTTCCTTCGCGATCGGCCCCCGAGTGTGGTCATCATCGACATCCGAAGTTTCGCCGTTGTTTCCTCCCGGGTGCATCCCGGAAAACCCCGGCACCGTCGGCCCTGCGTGCGCCGAAATGGGAGATTCCTCCCATAGTCACCGCGGGCCGTGGATTCTTACGCTGTCGCCATTCCAACCCTCGACGCACGACGTGGTGTGTCAGCACAGATCGAAAAGGGCGGCGACACATGATTGCGTTGAACAGGCGTTCCTCGGCGAGGCTGCGTCACACGGCAGTACTGCTTGCGGCGACCACCGTGCTCGCCGCCGGCTGCGGCAGCAAGGCCGGCGACGGACAGTCCAATGTCAGCGAGGGTTGCGCGGACACATCCGGTTCCACCGTCGCTGTCGGTGCCATCAACTCGCTGTCCGGCGGGCTGGCGGTCAGTGAATCGGTCATCCACGACGCCATCGCGATGGCGGTGGACGAGATCAACGCCGGTGGCGGAGTGCTCGGCAAGAAACTCCAGCTGCACAGCGAGGACGGGGCGTCCGAACCCACGGTGTTCGCCGAGAAGGCCCAGAAGCTCGTCAACGAGGACTGTGTGGCAGCGGTTTTCGGCGGCTACACCTCGGCGAGTCGAAAGGCCATGCTGCCGGTGTTCGAAGACGCCAACGCGCTGCTCTATTACGGCCAGCAGTACGAGGGTCTGGAGTCGTCGCCGAACATCTTCTACACCGGCGCGACCACCAATCAGCAGATCATCCCGTCGCTGGACTACCTCAAACAGCAGGGTGTGAAATCGCTGTACCTGGTGGGCAGTGACTACGTCTTCCCCCGGACCTCGAACGCAATCGTACGAAAGTACGCCGAAGCCAACGGAATCGAGATCAAGGGCGAGGATTATGCGCCCCTGGGCACGACCAACTTCTCCACCATCGTCAACAAGATCCGGACCGCTGACGCCGATGCCGTCTTCAATGTCGTGGTCGGCGACTCGCTGGTGGCGTTCTTCCGTGAGTACAAGAGCGCCGGACTCAGCCCGCAGACCATGCCGGTGATGTCGATGTGCGTGGGCGAGGAAGAGGTCCGCAGCATCGGCGCCGACACCCTCGTCGGCCAGCTGTCGTCGTGGAACTACTACGAGACCCTCGACACCCCCGCGAACAAGAAATTCGTCGCCGACTTCAAGGCCAAGTACGGCGCCGACCGGGTGACCTCGGATCCGATGGAATCGGCCTACACCGCAGTCAATCTGTGGAAGGCGACCGTCGAGAAGGCGAAGTCCTTCAAGGTCGCCGACATCCAGAACGCCGCGGGCGGCGTCACCATCGACGCGCCGGAGGGCTCGGTCACGATCGACGGCGAGAACCATCACGTGACCAAGACGGCGCGGATAGGCAAGGTCGTCCCGAGCGGGCTGATCGATCAGGTCTGGCAGTCGCCCGCACCGATCGAGCCGGATCCGTTCTTGAAGGAATACCCGTGGGCAAAGGGAATCACGGGCTGACGTCATGCATCTGACACCCAAGGACGAAGACCGGCTGCTGCTTTTCCTTGCCGCCGAACTGGCGCGCAAGCGCCGCGCGGCCGGTCTGGCCCTGACCTATCCCGAGGCGCGGGCACTGATCGCCGACGAGGTGGTCGAGGCCGCCAGGGCCGGGGCCAGCGTCGCCGACGCCGCTGTGCACGGAGCCGGGTTGCTCTGCGATGACGACGTCCTGCCCGGGGTGGCCGATCTGCTGGGCTCGGTACAGGTGGAGGCATTCTTCGACGACGGGCAGAAGCTGGTCACCGTGCACGACGCGATCCGCCCCGGCAGTGGTGGGCAGGGCCCGCCGGCTGTGCGCCCCGGCGAGTACCTGACCGCCGACGGCGAGATCGAACTCAACCACGGCCGCCCGACCGTCACCCTCACCGTCGTCAACACCGGTGACCGACCGGTCCAGGTCGGCTCGCACTTCCACTTCTTCGAGGCCAACCGGGCGTTGCGATTCGACCGGACAGCCGCTTTCGGTATGCGCCTGGACATCCCGTCGGGTACCGCGGTGCGCTTCGAGGCCGGCGAGACCCTGGAGGTGACGCTCACCGCGTACGGCGGCGAACGCGTGGTCATCGGCCAGAACGATATGACCAACGGCCCCACCACTGCGACGCCGAGCGCGCAGATCATGTCGGCGCTGCGCTCCGCGGGCTTCTCCGACGCCGGGAGGCAATGACATGGGATACCGCATCAGCCGTGCGCGCTACGCCGAGTTGTACGGCCCGACGACCGGTGACCGGGTGCGCCTGGCCGACACCGAGTTGATCGCCCTCGTCGAGAACGACGCAACCGTTTACGGCGACGAGGCGGTGTTCGGCGGCGGCAAGACCATGCGTGAGGGCATGGCCGTGCACGGCGATGTCACCAATGCCGAAGGCGCACTGGACTTCGTCATCACCAACGCCCTGATCATCGATGCCGTCCTCGGAATCCGCAAAGCCGATATCGGCATCCGGGACGGCAAGATCGCCGGAATCGGCAAGGCCGGTAACCCGCGGACCATGGACGGTGTCGACCCGGCACTCGTTATCGGCGCTGGCACCGATATCCGCTCCGGTGAGGGCATGATCGCCACTGCGGGCGCGATCGACGTCCACGTGCACTTCGACAGTGCGGGCCTGGTCGAGGAGGCCATCTCCAGCGGCGTCACCACCATGATCGGCGGCGGCCTGGGCCCGGTGACGGTCGGCATCACGTCGTCGGGCCCGAACAACCTGGCCCGAATGTTGCGGGCCGCCGAGGCATTTCCGATGAACTTCGGATTCATCGCCAATGGCAGCGCTTCGAGTACCGCACCACTGATCGAACAGGGACTCGCCGGCGCGATCGGTTTCAAGATCCACGAGGACTGGGGCGCCACCCCGGCCGCCATTCGCGCGTCGTTGGACGCCGGCGACGAGCTGGATCTGCAGGTGCAGATCCACACCGACACCCTCAACGAATCCGGCTTCTACGAGGACACCATGCGTGCCATCGGCGGCCGCACCATCCACACCTACCACGCCGAGGGCGCCGGCGGCGGCCACGCACCGGACATCATGCGGGTGGTCGGTGAATCCTTCTGCCTGCCGTCGTCGACGAACCCGACGAATCCGTACACGCTCAACACCTTCGACGAACACCTGGACATGGTGATGGTCTGCCATCACCTCAACCCGCGAATTCCCGAGGATGTCGCGTTCGCGGAATCGCGAATCCGCCGCGAGACCATCGCGGCCGAAGACGTGCTGCACGATCTCGGCGCCATCTCGGCGATGGGCTCGGATTCCCAAGGCATGGGCCGCATCGGTGAGACGATCGCCCGGACCTGGCAGCTCGCCTCGCATATGCGGGCCACCCGCGGCGCCCTGCCCGCGGACGAGAACACCGGGGCCGACAACGCCCGGATCCTGCGCTACGTCGCCAAACTCACCATCAATCCGGCCCGGTTGTTCGGTATCGACCACATGGTGGGTTCACTGGAACCGGGCAAGCTCGCCGATATCGTGCTGTGGGAACCCAAGTTCTTCGGCATTCGGCCCGAGGTCGTCTTCAAGGGCGGCTTCCCGGCCTGGTCGGTGATGGGTGAGGCCAACGCGTCACTGATGACGTGTGAGCCGCTCAAGTACCGGCCGCAATGGGCGGCCTACGGCCGGACGCCGGCGGATGTGTCGGTGAACTTCGTCGCCGCCGCGGCGGCGGAATCCGATCTGGCCGACCGGCTGCGGCTGGAGACTCCACTGGTGGGCTGCCGCGGTGCGCGTGCGCTCACCAAGGCCGACCTGCTGCACAACGACTATCTGCCGAAGATCTCGATTCACCCCGACACCTACCGTGTGGAGGTGGACGGCCAGCTGTGCCAGAGCGTGCCGATGCACGTCGTACCTCTCGGTCGCCGGTACTCGCTCAAATAGCCTGGAGGAGTTCAGATGTCTGACGTGGTTCGTATCGGGATCGGCGGCCCGGTGGGGTCCGGTAAGACCCGGCTGGTGGAGCGGCTCATCCCGGAGCTGACCAAGGCCGGCTTCAGTGTCGCCGTCATCACCAACGACCTCGTCACCGACGAGGACGCGCAACGGGTCCGCCGCAGCGGCGTGATCGATCCGCAACGCGTGCTGGCGGTCGAGACGGGCGCCTGCCCGCACACCGCGATCCGGGAGGATCCGTCGGCCAATCTCTTCGCCGCGCAGCGGCTGTGCGCCATGTTCGACGACTTGGACATCATTCTCATCGAGTCCGGTGGCGACAATCTCGCTGCGACCTTCACCTCCGACCTGGTGGATTTCTGGATCTTCGTCATCGACACCGCCGCCGGTGACGATATCCCCCGCAAGAAAGGCATCGGCCTGCTGCAGGCAGACCTGTTGGTGGTCAACAAGATCGACCTGGCGGAGCTGGTCGGCGCCGACCTGGACCGGATGCGCCGCGACTGCGCTGTGGCCCGCCCCGCCAAGCCCACTGTCTTCACCGATCTGCGGTCCGGTCAGGGCCTGACCGAAGTCACCAGCCGACTCATCGACGGGGCGATGCTCACACCGGCCCGGCCATGACCCGCGCCGGCACCGTCTGTCCGGGTGAACTGACACTGCGCGTCGTCGCCGACGACACCGGCCGGACCCGGACCGCGGTCATCCGTCAACGCTATCCACAGCGGATGACCGCCCCCCTGCACTGCGATCCGGTCTATCCGCGCGCCGCGGTGGTGTGTGTGCAGAGCCCCAGCGGCGGCACCTTCTCCGATGACACCCTGCATACCGGGGTTCGGGCCGAGCGCGGCAGCCACCTTCGCATCACCACCCAAGCCGCGACCCAGGTGTTCGCCGGCTCCGGCACCGGCGCCCGGCACCGGCTACGGTTCCGGGTGGATGCCATGGCCGCCCTGGAGTATCTGCCGAAAACCCTGATACCTCATGCTGATTCTCGTTACTTCCAGGACTTGGAGGTCGACGTCGCGACAACCGGAAGCTATCTCGGGTGGGATGCTGTCAGCGCGGGTCGGCTGGGCCACGGGGAGCGGTTCCGGTATTGCCGCTACGAAAGCTCGCTGCGGGTCAGTGTCGAGGGCAAGACGGTGGCGCGGGACCGGCAGGTCATCGAACCGCCGACGGCACCGGCGGCCCGACTGGTCGGGGCCGACTATCTGGCCACCCTGCTGATCGTGGCCCCGGGCCTGGACAGTGCGCTGTTACTGGCCCGGTTGCGCGAGGCAGCCGATGACTGCCCGACGACGGTGTGTATCGGCGCGGGTGCGCTGCCCGGCGACATCGGAGCGCTGGTCCGTATCGTCACCGACCACGCACCTGATCTGCAACGAACCCAGGACCGACTGCTCGCGGCGTCCAGATACCAACTGCTGCAGGCCAATCACACGCACGACGGGAGTGATCATCGATGAACGCCGAAGCAATCCTCGGGCATACCGACGATCCGCAATTCGCCGGCAGGCGACGCCACCAGGTCACCATCGCCTGGGGTGATGCCGCAAAGCAGCGCCAGCATGTGGTCGCCGACACCGGGCTCGATGTCCGTATCCTGTTGCCGCGCGGTTCATTTCTTGCCGACGGCGCGGTGATCGCCGATGACGGCGAGCAGGTCGTGGTGGTGCGTCGGCCGGCCGAGCCGGCGATAACGGTGCGCTTCGAAGACAATGCCGACGTCGACGGCGCTCGCCGGATGCTGCTGTTGGGTTACGCCCTGGGCAACCAGCACGCTCCCATCGACGTCGGCCAGGACACCCTGGCCGCTCCACTGTTCACCAGTGTGGTGGCCGCCGAGGCGATGCTCGCCGATCTCGGCATCGCCGGGTCGGTAGCCGATGTTCCGCTGGCCGCCGCGGGATGGTCGCGTACCTCCGGCGACAGCAGCCATGCGCACGCTCATGACTGACGATGCGGTGGCCACCGCATTGTGGCTTCAGTTGCACGACAGTGCTTTTCCAGCCGGAAGGCTGGTGCACAGCAACGGATTCGAGGAGTGGCTGGCCCACCGGCCCGAGGCGGGGACCGCCGAGATCGAGGCCGCCGTCATGGACTACCTGACGTACGGCTTCGCGCCATTGGACGCCACCGTCACCGCTGCGGCTTGGCGGGTGGCGCCGTCGGCCGGCCGGTTGCGTGACCTCGACATCCTGTTGTCGTCCCACAAACTGTTCGACAACGCCCGGGTCGCCTCTCAGTCGGCAGGCAGACAGCTCGCGGTGACGGCGCGCGAGGTCGGGTTGGCCGACGGCGACGCCTACATCACATCGGTGTTGGCCGGTGAATCCGACGGGAACATCGCCGTGGTGGAGGCGGCACTACAGGCGGGTTTCGGTGTCAGCGCGCACACCACCGTCCTGGGGTCGCTGCGCTCGGCGATGGCCTCGGTGCTCAGCGCGGCGGTCCGGCTCGGGCGGTGCAGTCCGCTGGCATCGCAACGCATCCAGGTTCGCAATGTCGGCGCGATCGTCGCGCTGGCCAGCGCGTCCTGCGACCGGCCGGTCGACCAGATATCCAGCACGGCAATCCAATTCGATATCGCCGGCATGCGACATGAGACCCGGCGGCAGCGTTCCTTCGCCAGCTGAGGGCTACAGCTGTGCGGCAATCTGCCACAGCTGCCGCGTTTGGTCCTTGTCGTTGCGCAACACCGTCGGCACCACATCGGTGGCACCGGCGTCCAGGTAGGACCGCAACTTGCGCGCCACCGTCTCGGCGGACCCGACCGCGGCCAGATCGGCGACACCGTCCACACCTTCGCGGGCGATGACCGCCTGGTAGGACGGGATGGTCGCATAGAACGCCAGTTCTTCAGCCGCATACGCACGCGCGGCATCGGCGTCGTCGTCGATCACCACCGGCACGATTGCGATGATCCTCGGCTGTGGCCGCGCCGCGGCAGCCGCCGCCTTGCCGATGGTGGGTGCGATGAACTCGGCGATGGTGCGCGGACCTGCCAGGTACGGCAATGTGCCGTCGGCGAGTTCACCGGTGGCCCGCAGCGCCTGTGGCCCCATCGCCGCGACGTAGACCGGCAGCGGTGCACCACCGGGAACATCGACGGGCCATTGCGGGCTGGCCGTCACCTCAGCGCCGTGGAAACCGGCGGTGCCGTCATGCAGGATCGACCGCAAAACCGTCAGGTACTCGCGAAGCCTGCGTACCGGTTTGTCGAACTCGATGCCGAATGCCTCGGATTCGATCGCCGGGGCGCCGAGTCCCAATCCGAGGCTGAAATTGCCGTGCGTAGCCGCCTGCGCGGTCTGCGCGGCCGCGGCCAGGGTCAACGGGTGGCGGGGGTTGATCGGTACCACCGACGTGCCGACGCCGAGACCCGGTACCGCCGCACCCACCAGCCCGGCCAGCGCTATCGAGTCGAAGTCGAAACGCTGCGCCAGCCACACCTGCCGGACTCCGACGTCATACGCGGCTTTCGCCTGTGCGATCGCGTCATCGACGATATTGGCCGAAGCGCGGTCGGGCGTGAGAACGACTCCATGGGACATACCTGAGCCAACCCGTCACCACGGCGACGCATTCCGGGGCGCTCAGCGCGATTCAAACTCTTGTCAGCCGGAGCGCGCGGGCACCCGCAACTCAGCCCTTCTTGACCTTCAGCACCTGCTTGCGCAGGCCGTCGGTCGCGGTCTCCATGCCACCTTTGAGCGTGCGCTTGAGCAGGAAGCCGGGCATCGGGATCGACAGGTCGATCAACATGTCGAATTTCACTCGCGTCTTGTCGCCGTCCGGCGTGAGCGTGTACCCGGCGTCCTGCGCCTTGAGCTGACCCGAGGAGACCAATGTCCACGTCACGCTGGTGTCGGCCCAGGTGTATTCGATGACCTGCTCATCGGTCAGACCGGCGGCCTTGACCGTCATCTTGACCTGCTTCGGTCGGCCGTCCGGATAGCTCGCCAGGATCTCGGCTTTTTGGTACTGCGGCGACCAGGTCGGCGTCGACTCGACATCGGCGATCACATCGAGGATCTCGGCCGGGGTTGCTTCGATGACCACTTCTCGGGAATCACTGGTTGCCATGGCCGAAACCCTAGCGAGCCGCCCTGAGGCGGGGACGGATTTGGCGGATCGACAGTAAGGTCGGTGCCATGAGCGCCCCTATCGATCCTGCCGCCACTCCGAGCGGCACGGGCTGCCAGGAATGCGACGCAAGCGGCGGCTGGTGGGTGCACCTGCGCCGCTGCGCCGCCTGCGGACACATCGGCTGCTGCGACGACTCACTGATGCGGCACGCCACCGCGCACTGGAAGGCCAGCGGGCACCCCATCATCCAGTCGTTCGAACCGGGTGAGGACTGGTTCTGGAATTACGACACCAACGATTACGCCGACGGCCCGCCGCTGGCACCGCCGGACTGCCGTCCCGCCGACGAGACGGTGCCGGGCCCGCGAGGCCGGGTTCCCGCCGACTGGTACGAGCAGCTTCAGCAGCGCAGAGACTGAACCGGCACCCTCGGGCATGACCGGGTGGCGCGCGCCGCCGCCGGCCCGGCCTGGGGTACCAGCGGCGGCGTGCACTGTTCATCGACGACCGGACGCGCACCGCTATGCAGCCGGATCCACGCGCACACGGTGTCAAGGCCGGACTCGGGGTCGAAACATTCGCTGCGCACCACGATGCGCTTCTTCCGGAAGACTCGTCGGCTCGTCGCGGTGAAGAACACCGGCTGCTCATAGACGGCGCCGGGTCCGACGGCGTGCACCTGCCGGATCTGGACGGCGTCGTCGAACCGTTGGCCCAGGTCGGCCTCGGCGAAGCAGGCCGTGTAACAAATGGTGAACAGCCAGCTGTGATCCGGCCGGTATTCGCCGCGGACGATCATCCGGTCGGTGCCGATCTTCGCCATCGCCGTCTCCTGCCGGGCCGGACTGTTCTGGACAGTCCCAGCGTGCGGCGACGGCGCGGTGAATCCACGCGTAGCGGACTACCCGTGTTGCGCTTCGGCCATCGCGGCCGCGAACTCGACGCCCATCTTCTCGGCGAAGGCGGTGACGGCCTTGAGCGGGCGCAGCATGACGGTGAACTCGTCGATCAGCCCGTCGGGTCCGTAGTGCAGGAAGTCGCAGCCGTTGATCTCCAGGTCACCGACCTTGGCGACGAAGACCAGCGCGTGGTCGGGATCGCCCTCCGCCCCGATCTCACGCACATAGTGCAAGTCCTCGAAGACCCTTGACACCGCACGCAGTATGACGCCCAGTGTTTCCCGGCCGTGGTAGGGCTTGTGGGCGATCGGACTGCGGAAAACCACGTTCTCGGCACACAGTGCGGGCAGGGCATCGAAATCGCCGGCTTCGACGGCGGCGCGGAATGGGTGCATGCCGACACGGTAGACGAGTGAGGTGCCGCCATTACGGGTAGTCGGCGCGGATGGATCCCAATAGAACGCAGCAGGGCACCGATGACACCGACAGCGACCCGGCCAAAGGCGCCGACGATCGGTCCGACTGGGCCGATGAGGGTGGTGCGACGTCGACCGGCCCCGCCACCGACAGCGAGTCGCGTTGACCGCCGACGCGTCACACTGATGAGGTGACCACCGCACCCGCAGGCGAGAGCACCCGCACCGTCATCATCGCATTCGGCGCGAATCTCCTTGTCGCCGTGGCCAAGACGGTGGCAGCGACCATCTCCGGGTCGGCATCCATGGTTGCCGAATCGGCCCATTCGTGGGCCGACACCGGCAATCAGGTTTTCCTGCTGATCGCCAACCGGCGCAGCTCACGGCCAGCCGACGACATCCGTCCGATGGGTTACGGGCGTGAGGCCTACGTGTGGTCGCTACTGGCCGCCGTCGGATTGTTCGTCATGGGTGCCGCGGTGTCGGTGTGGCACGGCATATCCGATCTGCTGCGTGAGCCCGGCGGCCACGAGAACTATCCCATCGCCTACGCGGTGCTCGGGCTGGCACTGCTCTTCGAGGGCACCTCGTTCCTGCAGGCCGTGCGCCAGCTGCGATCCGAGGCGCGGCAGTACCAACTCGATGTGCTCGAACATGCCTTGGCCACATCGGATCCCACCACCCGGGCGGTTTTCGCCGAGGACAGCGCCGCGCTGATCGGCCTGCTGATCGCACTGGGCGGAATCGGGTTACATCAGCTCACCGGCAATGCGGCCTTCGATGCGGCGGGCTCGATCCTGGTGGGAGTGCTGCTCGGGGTGGTGGCGGTGATCCTGATCGATCGCAACCGCCGGTTCCTGACCGGCGAGCCCGCGTCGTCGGCCGTCTACGCCGCCGCCCGCGCGCACCTCGAGGAGCTGGCCGACGTGCAGACCGTGCGCTACCTGAGACTGGAGTTCATCGGCCCCAAGCAGTTGTTCCTGGTGGGCAGTGTCGACCTCGTCGGCGATGATTCCGAGTCCCATGTCGCGCACCGATTGCGCGCGCTGGAACGCGAACTGGAAAGCCATCCGCTGGTCGCGGATGCCTTGCTGACGGTTGCCGACCCCGACTTCGAGGACGGCGCGGACCCGACGTGAGGAGTCGGACCTCTACAGGTGCGGCGCTTCCTTGATGGTGCTGTCCTGGGTTCCGGCGGTCTGGCAGTAGGTCTGGATCGACAGCCGAGTCCCGGTGAGCTCGAGGTTGGCGGGCTCGTTCTTGCCCTCGTCCTTGAGCATCTTGGTGATGGCTTCGTTCTGCTTCTTCTCGTCAGCCGAGGTGAAGTCCTTGCACTTGGTGTCGCCACCTTCGTTGGTGACCGACGAACACCCGCTCATCAGGGCGGCAACGGCCAAGGCGGACACCACAGTCGCTTTCAGATGCTTCATGGCAGACATTGTTACCGGATTACGTCGGCGTCAAACCCAGCGGTGCCCAACAGGACCGGGACGGCCCTGCCCACTTCATCGCAGCGGGGAACGCGACAGGTCCTCGGATACTTCGAAAGCGGTGCGGTCTGCGCGGTAGATGTCACGCGCATATTCGACGCAACGCCCGCTGGCGTCGAGGGTCCGTCGGGTCAGCACCGTTCCCGCCGAACCGGGCCGCAGATTGAGCTGCGTGCTGGAGGCGTCGTCGAGGACTATCGACTCCAGCACCGCTGTCGAGGTCGCCAGCTCGATGCCGTAGCGCTCACGCAGGAGGGCCCACAACGAGCCCTCGTCAGGATCGTCGAGGATGCCCGGGGTGAGCGCGGCGGGCAGATAGGTGGTCTCCAGCGCAAACGGGACATCGTCGACGGTGCGCAGCCGGTGGAAGACGTGCACGGCTGCCTGGTCGTCGAGTTCGAGTGCCGCCCGGACCGACGGACTGGGTTGTTGGCTCTGCGCCCACAGCAACCGGGCGGCCGGACGTAACCCCTGCCGTGCGACCTCTTCGGAGAAGCTGCCGATGTGGAAGCGCACCCGCGGTTCGGCGACGAAGGTTCCGCGCGGCGGCTTGCGGTAGACCACGCCCTCACTCTCCAGAAGGGTGAGGGCTTGCCGAGCGGTCATCCGGCTGACCTGGTGCTGTTCGGCGAGTTCTCGCTCAGAGGGCAGCAAGGTGTTGGGTCCGAGCTTTTCGGTGAGGATGCGATCGCGTACCGCCTCGGCGATGGCGATATAGCGCGGGGCCGCCGGATGACGGGTCCTGCTCGTCGTCGGCGACATGCGACAAGGCTATCGGGCCGGCCCCGCCCTGGGTACCGCTTGGTCTAGGCCATGGAAGGTAAACAGTTCGTTTCCCAGCTTGACAGGTGTGGCGTATCACATGACACTCTGGTCCAACCACATGGTCTATACCAACTGGAGGAACCAGACATGTCCGAGTCGAATCCCGCCGCCTCCGCGGGCGGTGACGCCGCCGAACTCGCGCATTTCGGCTACAAGCAGTCCATGGAGCGCCACACCGGACGCTTCGCCTCGTTCGCGGTGGCATTCGCCTTCGTCTCCATCGCGACCGGCATCTTCACCACCTACGGCGCGGTGCTGAACTCCTCGGGCCCGGTCGGCATCTGGACCTGGCCGATCGCCGTCGTCGGCCAACTCGCGGTGGCCTTCGTCCTGGGCACGATCGCCTCGCGCATCCCGGTCACCGGGTACGCCTATCAGTGGATGTCGCGGCTGGCCAACCCGATCCTGGGCTGGATCATCGGCTGGATCTCGTTCACCTTCCTGGCCATCGTGGTGGTCGCGGTCGACTACACGATCGCCTCGACCGTCCTGCCGGTACTGCTCAACTACGAGGGCACCAGCACCGTCACCTGGGCGGTGACCGCCCTGGTGTTGTTGGCACAGGCGGTGCTGCTGGCGCTGTCGACCAAGTGGAGCGAACGGGTCAACAACGGCGCGGTATCCCTGGAGCTCGTCGGCATGGTGACCTTGACCCTGCTGCTGCTGATCGTCGCCGCGGTGCGGGGCGATATGGATCCCGGCAACCTCTTCAGTAAGGGAGCCGTTCCGGCAGAAGGCTTCTGGAGCTTCGGCGACTGGACATCGGCAGGTCCGTGGATGCTGGGGTTCCTGCTCGGCGCCTTCACCATCGTCGGTTTCGAATCCGCGGCCAACCTGGCCGAGGAGACGAACGATCCCGAGCGCGTCGTCCCGCGTGCCATGTGCCAGGCCGTGATCGCTTCGGGCGTATTGGGTTTCGTGTTCCTCATCGCCGTCACGCTGGCTGCCGGCGACCCGGTGGCACTGGCCGAATCGGGCACGCTCATCGCCGACGTCATCAAGCACACCCTCGGGTCTGCGGTCAGCACACTGCTGCTGCTCATGGTCGTCATCGCGATCTTCGCCTGCGGTTTGGTCATCATGATGACCGGAGTTCGCTTGACCTGGGCCATGTCCCGTGACGAGCGTTTCCCGGGCTGGCAGCAGTGGAATCAGATCTCCCCGCGGTTCCACACGCCGTTCAAGGCCACCGTGTTGTTCGTGGTGCTCGCCGAACTGATCCTGGCGATATTCTCGCAGTCCGAGACCGCGCTGTTCACGCTGTTCGGCGCCGCGACGCTGCTGCCCGCCATCATCTACGCCTCGACGGTGGTGCTCTACCTGGTCAAGCGCAAGGACCTGCCGGTCAACGGCAAGTTCGATCTGGGCGGTTGGGAGAAGCCCATCCTGGCCGTCGCGGTGGTGTGGCTGGTCTTCGAGCTCGCACTGTTCCGCGACGCCTCCTTCAAGGACGCCTGGCTCTATGTCATCGTGATGGTCGTGATCGGTGCGGGCTACCTCGGCTACCTGCTGGCCCGGCGCGGCACGCACGGCCTGGCCATGCCCGACCAGCATTCGATCGACGCCGTACTCGACCAGGAAGCGGGCACCAACCGCGCATGACGCACGTGCTGGCCATCGACCAGGGCACCTCGGGAACCAAGGCCATCGTCGTCGACGAGACCGGAGACGTCGTCGCGATCGCCGAGGTCGAGCTCCGGCCCTCCTACCTGCCAGGTGGCGGCGTCGAGCAGGATCCCGAGGCCCTGTGGAACTCCGTCGTCGACGCGGGGCGCCGCGCCCTCGCCGACGCCGGAGTTCCGGTCGCCGCGGTGGCGCTGGCCAATCAGGGCGAGACCGTCCTGGCCTGGGACCGCGACACCGGCCGGCCGTTGACACCGGCGATCGTCTGGCAGGACCGGCGCGCTGAGGCCATCTGCGCGGCGCTGGCCTCCTCGGCCGACATGGTGGCGGCGCGGACCGGTCTGGTGCTCGACCCGTACTTCTCCGCACCGAAGATGGCCTGGATCCGGACCAATCTGACCCGCGACGGGGTCGTCACCACCACCGACACCTGGCTGATCCACCGGCTGTGTGGTGCGTTCGTCACCGATACCTCCACGGCCAGCCGATCACTGCTGCTCGACCTGGACACCGCCGTGTTCAGCGACGATCTGCTCACACTGTTCGGCCTGGAGGCCGAACCGTTACCCGACCTGGTTGCCAGTGATCAGATCGTCGGTGAGACAACCGCTTTCGGTACCACCCCGATACCCGTCGCCGGACTGATCGTCGACCAGCAGGCCGCGCTGCTGGCCGAATCCTGCCTGGATCCCGGCGCGGCGAAATGCACCTTCGGAACCGGAGCGTTCCTGCTCGCCCAACTCGGGGGCAATGCCGCCCGCTCCGGGGCGGGTCTGACCACATCGGTGGCATGGACGCTGCGCGGGGACACCTCCTACTGCGCCGACGGCCAGGTCTATACCGCCGCATCAGCCGTGCGCTGGGCCATCGACCTCGGCCTGGTACCGGCCGCCGACCAGCTCGACGCCGTGTCGACATCGGTGGCCGACTCGGGAGGCGTACTGTGCGTCCCGGCTCTGGCCGGCCTCGCCGCCCCCTGGTGGGACGCTCAGGCCACCGCGTCGATCACGGGCATGACACTCAGCAGCGGCCGCGGACATCTGGTCCGGGCGCTGCTGGAGGGGATCGCCGCTCAGGTCGCATGCCTGGCCGAGCTGGTGGCCCAGGATCTGGGCCAGCCACTGACCCGGCTACGCGTCGACGGCGGGCTCACCCGGTCGGCGGTACTCATGCAGGCCCAGGCTGACCTGGCCCGCGTTCCGGTCGAGGTCTACCCGTCGGCGCACGCCACCCCACTCGGCGCGGCGGCCTGCGCCCGGCTGGCGCTCGAGCCGCAGCGCAGCCCCGCCGACATCGTCGGCACCTGGACACCGCAACACACCTACGAGCCCATCTGGTCCGATGACCGGGCCGCTGAGCATTTGGCGCGCTGGAAGCACGCAGCGCAGACGGTGCTCGCACCGAAGGAGAACACCCCATGACCAGCCCGGCCGAAATCCGTGACGTCGCCGTCGTCGGTGCCGGAATCGTCGGAAGCGCCATCGCGCGGGAGCTGGCCGGAACCGGTCTGTCCGTCGCCCTCGTCGAGGGCCGCGACGACGTCGGCGACGGCACCAGCAAGGCCAACACCGCATTGCTGCACACTGGATTCGACGCCACCCCAGGCACTTTGGAGTCCCGTCTGGTGGCCCGCGGATATCACCTGCTCGGCGAATACGCCGAACGCACCGGAATACCGGTCGAGCGCACCGGTGCACTGCTGGTCGCATGGAACGACGAGGAAGTCGACACGCTGCCCAGCCTGAAGGACAAGGCCGAACGCAACGGGTATCACGAATGCGAAATCGTCGACGCCGCAGAGGTTTACCGTCGGGTCCCCGAGCTCGGCGCGGGAGCGCTGGCCGGACTGACAGTGCCGGGTGAGGCGATCATCTGCACGTGGACCACCAACCTGGCGCTGGCCACCGAGGCCGTACAGCGTGGTGCCCAGTTGCACCGCGGTGCCCAGGTCACCGACATCGTGCCGCCGGCGGCGGGACGTGACCACACCACGTTGGTCACGACCGATGGTGACATCCATGCCCGCTGGGTGATCAATGCCGCGGGTCTGGGTGCCGACCACCTGGACAACAGATTCGGCCACCACCGCTTCACCGTCACCCCGCGGCGCGGCGAGCTGTTCGTCTTCGACAAGCTGACCCGGCCCATGGTGCCGTGCATCGTCCTGGCGGTACCGTCCTCACGCGGTAAAGGTGTGCTGGTCAGCCCCACGATCTACGGCAACGTCATGGTCGGACCCACCTCTGAGGACCTCGAAGACCGCAGCGCCACAGGCACTTCCGAGCAGGGCTTCGAGTTCCTGCTGAGCAAGGGCCGGGCGTTGATGCCGACACTGTTCGACGAGGAGATCACCGCTTCCTATGCCGGCCTGCGCGCCGCCATCGACCACGGCGACTATCTGATCGACGTCGATCAGGCACAGCACTACGTCCTGGTGGGCGGGATCCGGTCCACCGGGCTGACGTCGGGGATGGCCGTCGCCGAGTACGTGGTGGGGCTGCTGGCCGAGTGCGGCCTCGACGTCACACCGCGCGCCGATCTGCCGCCGGCCCCGGTCATGCCCAATATCGGCGAGGCCTTCACCCGGCCGTATCAGGATGCCGAGCGCATCGCAGCGGACCCCGAATACGGGCGCATGGTGTGTTTCTGCGAACGCGTCAGCGCCGGCGAGATCCGTGACGCCTTCGACTCCCCCATCCCGCCCGCGGACCTCGACGGCCTGCGCCGCCGCACCCGCGTGATGAACGGCCGCTGCCAGGGGTTCTACTGCGGCGCGCGTACCGCGGAACTACTGGAATCCGGGGTGGCCCGATGAGTCCCGTCGAGAAGGTCAGCGTCGCCATCGTGGGCGGCGGACCGTCCGGGTTGACCGCCGCCGCGGCCCTGGCGCCGATGACCGAGGGCAGTGTGCTGGTCATCGAACGCGAAGCCGAAACGGGCGGAATCCCCCGGCACAGTGATCATCCCGGCTATGGCATCCGCGATCTCAAACGCTTCATCAGCGGTCCGGAGTACGCACGGCGCCTCACCGACACCGCCCGCGACGCCGGAGCGCGACTGGAAACCGAGGCCATGGTCACCGGGTGGTCCGGCGACCGGCAACTGGAGATCACCTCACCGCGCGGCCGCCGGGTGCTGGCCGCCGACGCCGTCGTACTGGCCACCGGGGCGCGGGAACGTCCGCGGCCGGCGCGGCTGATCCCCGGTGACCGCCCCGACGGGGTGTACACCACCGGACAGCTGCAGAACATGGTGCACCTGCACCACGCCGAGGTCGGCACCCGCGCCGTCGTCGTGGGCGCCGAGCTGGTGAGCTGGTCGGCGGTGATGACACTGCGCGAAGCGGGCTGCGCCACAGTGGCGATGACAACCAGCTATCCACATGCTGATGCCTACGCCGCGTTCCGGGTCCCCGGCCGGCTCCTGCTCAAAGGCCCGGTACTGACCCGCACCCGGGTGGTGCGCATCAACGGCAAACACCGCGTGCAATCGGTGACCGTCGAAAACATCTACACCGGAGCACAATCCACCATCGAATGTGACACCGTCGTCACCACCGGGGACTGGATCCCCGATCACGAACTGGCCCGCACCGGCGGCCTCGCGCTCGACTCGGGTACCCGCGGGCCCCTCGTCGACGCCGCTCTGCGCACCACCAAACCCGGTGTGTTCGCGGTGGGAAACCTGTTGCACCCGGTCGACACCGCCGACGGCGCAGCACTCGACGGTCGGCATGTCGCACCGACAGTGCTGAACTGGCTTGCAGGCGAAACCGTTGCCGGTCAAGGGGTCCGGATTCGGCCTGCGCCGCCGTTCCGCTGGGTGGCACCGCAGCTCGTCGCACCCGACGGTTCGGTGGCAGCTCGTGGCGATCTGTTGCTGTGGGTCGACGAATACCGCCGGGCCCCGAAACTACGAGCCACCCAGGACGGACGGCTGATCGGCGAGAAACGGACGCTCTGGCCGGCTGCACCCGGCCGGGTCTACCGGGCACCGTGGTCGCTGGTCGCCGGTGCCGATCCAGCCGGCGGGGATGTGCTGATAGGCCTGTCTTAGCTGGATGGAGCGTGCCGCAGGGCAAACTCATCTATCATCGACCCGTGAGTGACCCGCTGCCAGGGCCGGACGCCGATGGCCATGCCTCCGATACCGGCGAGGACGACCTCGGTCGCGAGCTGGACCGTGAAGCTGCCCGCCAGCTGATCGCGTCCGCTGCGCTGGAGAACCCTGCGGTTCGGACTTTGCTCGGCCAACTCACGCAAGAACACAGCACGCTCGGCGCTCTGCTCAGCGCAGTGCTCTCCGACACCGACAGATTGGCCGCGTTGCACCGGACCGGACTGCTCGACGGTCCGCCGAGGTTTGCGATCGACCAGTTCGCCGCGTTGACCGCCGAGGCGCTGGGGATTCCCTATGCCGCTGTGTCATTGGTGGACCAGGACAAGCAGGTGCTCGTCGGGTGCAACAACGCCGGCGACGGTTTCGAGCGAACGCGTCCGCTGGAGCAATCGATCTGCAAATACGCCGTGGCCAGCGGCCAGCCGCTGATCGTCGACGACACCTTCGAGCACCCGCTGCTCGCCGAGAACCCCGTCGTGCAGGACGGCAGTGTCCGGGCGTACGCAGGCATCCCGCTGGCGGATATGGGCGGTAATGCCGTGGGCACGCTGTGCGCGTGGGACGGTCAGCCGCACCATTGGACGGGCAGCCAGATTCAGATTCTCGAAGACCTCACCGCGGTCGTACGCACAAAGATCTTCGCTGGATGAACCCACCCAGGCCTGTCGAGCACAACGTGCCCGGCGTGCGGGCCGTCGTCGCCGATACGACCCTCCCGCAAGAATCCCGATTGACCCGTTCCACGGGGACTTATTGGCCGGCCGAACACCAGGGGGCTAACGAGAGTGCTCCGACGAGAACTTGAATCTGGGATGTCCATACTGCAACGCGGAAACGCACCGATGGATGAAGCAGCGACCTCCGAGACCCGCCGGCCTCGAAAGACCCTGGGCGAGCGGGCCAGGACCGATCCGCTGAGCACAACTATCACCGTATCGATCGACGTGTTCGCGACCACGGTTGCGGTCGCTGTGGCTGCGTGGTGGGCATCGGAGGCCGGGGTGCAAGGTCCTGCACTGTGGCTCTCGGCGCTCTACGTACCACTGGTGATCGGGGTGCTTGCGCTTCGAAAAGTGTACCGCCGCAAACTGAATCGCCGATTCCTCGATGAGATCGGGCCGGTGCTGGCGAGCCTGGCACTCGCGGCGATGCTGCTACTCAGCGTTGCGGTGGTCGCCGACGTCCCCGGACAACTCGGGCGCACGGTGGCCAAACTCTGGATATGCGCCGCGGTGGTGATACTGCTGTGCCGCGCAATTCGCGCGGTCGTCCAACGCAGCATGCGGGAACACGAGCATCTGGTTTCGCCCGTCATCCTCGTCGGCAACGGGCGGGTGGCGTATCAGATCATCGAACGCCTCAGATCCAATCCCGAACTCGGTTTGTCGGTGAAGGGCCTGATCGACGCCGAACCGCCGTGGTTCGGCCTGGAGTCCGACGAGCTCCCCGCCGCGGTCCCCTATCTCGGCTCCCCGGAGAACATCGACAAGGCGATCCTGCAGACCGGTGCCGAGGGCGTCATCATCGCCTTCTCACGCACCCAGGACCAACTGCTGACCGCGGTGGTACGCGTCGCCCATGCGCACGGATTGCGAGTGTGGGTCGTCCCCCGGATGTTCGATTCGGTGGGCGAGCACGTGCGGATCGAACACGTCGGCGGCCTGCCGCTGCTCGCGGTGCCCCACACCAACCCACAGGGCTGGCAGTTCACCTTGTTCAAAGACTTCGGGGATCGCGTCATCGCCACGTTCGGGCTGCTGCTCATCTCGCCGATATTCCTGACGTTGATGGCGCTGGTCCGGCTCAGTTCGCCCGGCCCCATTCTGTTTCGCCAACCCCGGGTCGGACGCGACGGCCAGGTCTTCGACTGCCTGAAGTTCCGCTCGATGCGTCCGCCCCGCGACTCCGATGCCGAATTCCAGCTCGCCGCGGGGCAGGCTCCCGGTGGCGTCGAAGGCGTGGACCGCCGCACCGGCATCGGCAAGATCATGCGCAGGACATCACTGGACGAACTGCCGCAGCTGCTCAACGTCATCAAGGGCGATATGAGCCTGGTCGGCCCGCGGCCGGAGCGGCCGGAATTCGTCGAACTGTTCGAGGCGCAGATCCGTCGCTACGGTGAGCGCCACCGCGTCAAAGCCGGTGTGACGGGCTGGGCACAGGTCCATGGGCTTCGTGGCCAGACGTCGATCGCAGACCGCGCCGAGTGGGACAACTACTACATCGAGAACTGGTCGGTGGCACTGGACTTCAAGATCCTGTTGCTGACCGTGGCCGCGGTGCTGCGCCGCGCGGAGTGAAAGCCCGTCCGACCCGACGGGCCAGGACGAGCAGAGAACCGAAGTGGCCAGGGCCGGGATCGAACCGGCGACCTTCCGCTTTTCAGGCGGACGCTCGTACCAACTGAGCTACCTGGCCGGAAGGCGCCGATCCGTACAAACGAATCGTGCCTCGCCTTGTATGGCGACCCTGACGGGACTCGAACCCGCGACCTCCGCCGTGACAGGGCGGCGCGCTAACCAACTGCGCCACAGGGCCTTGCTTTCCTGCTGTACTGCTTTCCTGCTGTGCTCCGCGTTTCCGCGTTGCCGTACCCCCAACGGGATTCGAACCCGTGCTACCGCCGTGAAAGGGCGGCGTCCTAGGCCACTAGACGATGGGGGCCAAGTCCGAATTCCTCCGGGGCACTCGCAACGCTTCGCGTCAGGAGCGATCGCTAGCTTAGGACACCGTAGGGCTAATCCCCAAACGCGGGTCCCAATGACTCAGGCGCTATCCTGATTCACCGCGCCCCTATAGCTCAGTCGGTAGAGCTACGGACTTTTAATCCGCAGGTCCCAGGTTCGAGCCCTGGTGGGGGCACAGCTGTTCAACCGCGACTGTGCGGAACGGTACGCACTCCGCGGCGCGTCGCGTACGACACCGCACACTCCGAAGCCGAAGCGAGCCCGTCAGGGCGGCGTGGACACCGCACTGCTGGGCGCGGTGCCCGGCGACGGCGACTGCTGCGTGGCCACCCCGGTCGCGAACGCGATGATCACGACGGCCAGCGCGAGCACGAACGCGACAACGAAGGCCAGCACCAGCACCCGTCGCGCAGAACGTGGCGATGGCGGCGGCAGCAGCTGTGGAACGTACGGCGGCGCAATCGCATTGACCCCTGGCGGCGTCACAGGCGGCACAGGCAGCGGTTCGGTGACCGGATCTCCCCCGGCGTTGGCCAGTTCGGCACGCATCGCCTCGGCGCTCGCGAAGCGCGCCCGCGCCTGCCGGGTCATGGCCCGGTCCACGATCGCCGACAACTGCGGATCGATATCGGGCCGCAGCACCGAGACCGGCGGCGGCGGATTCTCGGTGATGGCGTTGGCCAGGGCCACCAGGTTCTCCTGCGGGAACGCCCGCCGCCCGGTCAATGCCTCGTAGCCCACCACGCCCACGGCGTACAGATCGTCGGCGACGGTCGCGGGACGGCCTGCGAGCCGTTCGGGGCTCATATAGGCCATGGTGCCCATGATCTGGCCGGTCTCGGTGCGGTGGGTGTCAGGGCCCTTGGCGAGCCCGAAATCGGCCACCCGAGCTTCCCCGGCTTCGGTGAACAAGATGTTGGCGGGCTTGATATCGCGATGCAGGATGCCGGCGGCGTGCGCGGTGGCCAACGCGGACAGCACATCCCCGAGCATCGTGCGGACGAAATCGGGCGCCACGGGCCCGCGCGCGATCAGATCGGCCAGGCTCTGGCCAGGCAGCCGCTCCATGACGATGAACGGCGTCCCGTTGTGCACGCCGGTGCCGTAGACGGTGACGATGTGGGGGTGCCGCAGGGACCCGGCAGCGTGCGCTTCGGCCCAGAACCGGCGCAGATAGTCCGGGTGGGTGTCGAAACCCGGGTAGAGCAGTTTGACGGCCACCATCTGACCGGTCTGGGTGTCGAACGCTTCGCGGACCTCGGCCATACCGCCACGACCGAGAACGCCCCGCAGCTCGTAGCGGTCGCCGAGCAGCTCGGGGGCGAACATAGCGTCAACCGTAGCGGGGCGAGCCCGGCCGGCTGGATGCACGCCCCGCGGGCGCGTCAGCCTGCGGCTGCGATGGCCTGCTGCGCCGCCTGCACGTTGGACATCCCGACCTGCAGTTCGTTCACGACGCCCTGCACCACGTCGGTGCCCGCCTCAGCAGTGAGCGAGCCACACTGCGATCCGACGGAACGGAAATTCGCGGCCGCGGCCGTCAACGGGTCGGTTACCGCCGCCGACGGAGCGGGCAGCGCACTGCTGATCGCGCGTCCGGCGACGCCGATCCGGCCACAGGCCGCCTGCAGGGAGTCATAGTCCTTGGCATCGAGGGCCGTCTGGAAATCCTTGAGCGCGGTGCCCAACTGCGACAGCGCGGAGGAGGTCTTGTCGCCCCACTTCTTCTGGTCGTTGATCTGCTTCTTGACCTGGGAGGTGTTGGTGGGGGTGGTGGCGATCAACTCGACATCGGCCGTCGCGGTGCGCTCGGGAGCCGAAACCGGAGCATGTGACAGCAGGCCACCGGCCACCAGGGCCGCGGCACCCGCAGCGAATACGCCGGAGTACCAGATCCGCAATGAGAAAGATTTTGGAAGAGACATCAATACCCCTGTCGGTGTGCTCAGGCAAAACGTTACGCGATTGCCGCAACGCCCGCCAACAGCTCCAGCTCAGGGGCTTAAAACCATTCCGAGCGGGGTACCGCCCGATTCCTCCGGCGATATCGCGAGCTCGCCGGTCGACCGCCTGCGAACCGCACCGGGAATTCTCGGCCGCCGACAGCGTCAGCAACCGATCCGTGCCGGTTTCAGCGCTGCGGTGCGGTCATCACCGGGCAGTAGTGCATACCGTTGGCCCGGTGCTCCACGGGTGGCAGGTTGCGGGCCGGTGTGTGCACCAGCGGCGCGTCTGCCGGTAGCCGCCCGGTGGCGCGATCCCAGCCACTGCGGGCCCGCGGGTGCATCCGTTTCCGTTCGGGCACGACGCGGAAGATCAGGCCGACCAGCTTCCCGAAACGCCGGTGCAGGAATTCGTCGCGACGAGACCAGCTGTAGCCCATCAGCTTTCGCACGGCCGGGTCGTACAGGCCGATGGTGAACCAGAGGAAGAAACGCGCCACCACCTTGCGCTGCTGAGTCCACATCCAGTCCGGCATGCCCGACAGGAAGGGCGGTTTGGGCAACTCACTCAGGTCCAGCACGTCGCGGGCTGCTTTGTTGTCCTCGAGCACTTCGGCGCACATGCGCTGCCAGTACTCCTGGAATTCCTCCCATGACTTGGGAACCGGCCGCATGCTCATGCCGTACATCGAGTACCACTGGACATGCTCGGTGAACAGCTGACGCTTCTCGTCCTCACTGATGCCGCCGCACAACCGGTCGGCCACGATCAGGGTGCCGACGAAGAAGGTCGAGTGCGCCCAGTAGAAGACGTCGGGATTGAGCGCGTGGTAGCGCCGGCCCTGGGCGTCGACCCCCTTGATGTCGACGTGGTAGTCGCGAACCTCGGCGCCGGTCGCCGGCGCGCGGTCGCCGTCGAAAACCACGCCGCCGATCGGGTACAGCGACCGCAGCAGTCGTGGCCAGCGCTCCATGAAGAAGATCGAATGCTCTTCCACCGCGGCACCGAGCTGGGGATGCATGTTCTGCATCGACCCGGCCCACAGACCCTGCAGCATGCCGCGCCAATCACCGAAGTACTTCCAGGTCAACGAATCCGGGCCGAGCGGAGTCGGCGGGGCGTCATAGCCCAGCGCCGACATCGGGCAGCCCTGAGCCATTTCACCTGCACCGTCACCGATCGGGCCGGCCGACGCACCGGAATCACTTCGAGACGAGGGGGTTGCCACGGACGTATCTTGGGTCACGAATACTCTTTTCGGAGCCGCCAAAAAATGACTACACACGTTGTCAAAACCCGAGTCTAGGAGGGATGTGGTTTCCGGTCAACGCCGCAGCCGCTGGACCGGCGTCCCCCTCGAGGACCGCCAGGCGCTGCGACGCGACGATCTGCTGGCGGCCGGCGTTGCATTGTTGGGCAGCGCCGACGGCCCAGCCGTCACGGTGCGCGCGGTATGCCGCGGCGCCGGGCTGACCGAGCGCTACTTCTACGAAAGCTTCTCCGACCGCGACGAATACATCCGGGCGATCTACGACGACGTCTGCACCAGAGCCATGTCGGCCCTGATGGCAGCGCCCACACCCCGCGATGCCGTGGAACGGTTCGTCGCGCTGATGGTCGACGATCCCGCGTGCGGCCGGGTTCTGCTGCTCGCGCCGCAGACCGAACCGGCGCTGGTGCGTTCCGGCGCCGAGTGGATGCCCACCTTCATCGACATGCTGCAGCGCAAACTGACCACGATCTCGGACCCGGTGATCCAGAGCATGGCCGCCACCAGCCTGGTCGGCGGTTTGACGGCGCTGTTCACCAGCTATCTGGGGGGACGCCTGACGGCGACGCGCGAGCAGTTCATCGACTTCTGTGTCGAGATGCTGCTCAATCGCGCCGCCGTGAGCTGAATTGATCTAAGCGTTATCCAACACACGCCGAATCGACTTGTTTGATACCGCGGTACACAGATATATTGACTGCAACCAACAGGTACAGATATCTGGGAGGCCCCGTGCCGAGTGACCTGACCGACCTGCAACTGCTGCACGAGCTCGAACCCGTGGTCGAGCAGCAGATCAATCGTCATCTCAAGATGACCAAGGACTGGAACCCGCACGACTACATCCCGTGGTCGGACGGGAAGAACTTCTATGCCCTCGGCGGCCAGGACTGGGATCCCGAGCAGTCCAAGCTGTCCGAGGTCGCACAGACCGCGATGGTGCAGAACCTGCTGACCGAGGACAACCTCCCGTCCTATCACCGCGAGATCGCGATGAACTTCAGCATGGACGGACCGTGGGGTTACTGGGTCAACCGGTGGACCGCCGAGGAGAACCGGCACGGTATCGCCCTGCGCGACTACCTGCTCGTCACCCGGGCCATCGATCCCGTCGAGCTGGAGATCCTGCGCATGGAGCAGGTCACCCGCGGCTTCTCCCCGGGCCAGAACCAGCAGGGCGACATGTTCGCCGAGAGCCTGTTCGACTCGGTGATGTACGTGTCCTTCCAGGAACTGGCCACTCGCGTGTCGCACCGCAACACCGGTAAGGCGTGTGCCGATCCCGTCGCCGACCAGCTGCTGCAGCGGGTCAGTGCCGACGAGAACCTGCACATGATCTTCTACCGCGACGTCAGCGCCGCCGGTCTGGACATCGCTCCCAACCAGGCGATGACCTCGCTGCACCGGGTGCTGCGCAACTTCAAGATGCCCGGTTACACCGTGCCCGACTTCCGGCGCAAGGCCGTCGTCATCGCCGTCGGCGGTGTCTACGACCCGCGGATCCACCTCGACGACGTGGTGATGCCGGTGCTGAAGAAATGGCGCATCTTCGAGCGCGAGGACTTCACCGGCGAGGCCGCCGCACTGCGCGACGATCTCGGCCTGCTCATCGAGGAGCTCGAGGAGACCTGCGTGAAGTTCGAGGTGGCCAAGCAGCGCCGGCTCGAGCGCGAACAGAAGATGGCAGAGAAGAAGGCCATGAAGAACCTGCTGGTCTCGTCGGCGGCATCCTGACCACGAGCACCACATCGGCCGCACCGGCCCGATCCGCATTGCGGATCGGGCCGTTCGCGCTGCCCAGCCCGGTCGTTCTCGCACCCATGGCCGGTGTGACAAATGTCGCATTCCGTACGTTGTGCCGGGAGTTGGAACTCGAGCGCGCCGGCACCGTCAGCGGGCTCTACGTCTGCGAGATGGTCACCGCACGCGCCCTCGTCGAACGACACCCCGTCACGATGCACATGACGACGTTCGCGCCGCAGGAGACACCGCGCTCGCTGCAGCTCTACACCGTCGACCCGGCCACCACCTACGACGCCGCGAAGATGATCGTCGACGACAACCTCGCCGACCACATCGACATGAACTTCGGTTGCCCTGTGCCCAAGGTCACCCGCCGCGGCGGCGGGGCGGCGCTGCCCTACAAACGACGGCTGTTCGGGCAGATCGTCGCGGCGGCGGTACGCGCCACCGAAGGCACCGACATCCCGGTCACCGTCAAATTCCGGGTCGGTATCGACGATGCCCACCACACCCATCTGGACGCCGGCCGAATCGCCGAGCAGGAGGGTGCGGCCGCTGTCGCGCTGCACGCCCGCACCGCGGCGCAACGTTATTCCGGCGCAGCCGACTGGGACCAGATCGCGCAGCTCAAAGCACATGTGACGAGCATTCCGGTGCTCGGCAACGGCGATATCTTCTACGCCAGCGATGCACTGGAGATGATGGCGAGGACGGGCTGCGACGGCGTCGTCATCGGCCGGGGTTGTCTGGGCCGTCCGTGGCTTTTCGCCGAGCTGTCCGCGGCATTCCGCGGCACGCCCGCGCCGACGCCGCCGACGCTCGGTGAGGTCGCCGACATCATCCGTCGGCACGGCCAGCTGCTGGCCGCGCATTTCGGCGAGGACAAGGGCATGCGCGATATCCGCAAGCATGTCGCGTGGTACCTGCACGGCTTCCCCGCCGGCGCGGACCTACGTCGGGCCCTGGCCCTGGTCAAGACGCTCGATCAGCTGGACGAACTGCTCGACGGCCTGGACCGTTCGGTGCCGTTCCCGGCCGCCGCCGAGGGGCCCCGCGGCCGGCAGGGTTCGCCCGGTGCGGTGGCCCTGCCCGAGGGCTGGCTGGCCGATCCGGATGACTGCACGGTGCCGGCGGGTGCCGACGCTATGCATTCCGGTGGCTGAACCGAGATGATCTCGACACCGCGTCTCTCAGGTTGTCTCAGTACGATGTGACCCTGACGTCCCGTCGCTCAGGTGGCGGAACAGCGGCCCGTGCTGCTAAAGACAATGCAGCACTCCAAACGAGTTCTCGTTCTGGACGGGTGCACGCGCAACGCCGCGCGATGTTGAGCTGGAAGAGCCGAAGGCGGGTAGTGAGATGAGCGAGGGCGATAACGCCACTCCTGATCACCGCACGCCCGAAGAGCCCACGGATGACGACAGCACTTGGCTTACCCGATCTGCTCGACGGGCGCCAGCCGCCGCGCCGTGGGAACGCGCTCCAATTTCCGCCGCGGCCGCAGTACCCGATGGCGAGGCCAGCGGCGAGGAACAATCCGGCTCCGAAGGCAACCACACCGCAGGTGTCTCGGTCGCCGATCTGATCGCCAAGATCACCGGCGACGTCCCCGCGGCACTGCTGCCCCGCCAAGAGCCCGAACCCGAGCCACCGGCCCAGCAGTGGCCCGCTGATACCGAGGATCGCGTCGCAGCCGACGACGAGCCGCCGACTGTCCCCACCCCGTCGTCGGCCTACGCCACCGACCTCCCCGACCTCAATGCCGCCCACGGCGGTGACGAATACCGCGGTTCGACCGAGGACACGGTCCCGTCGGGACCCGCGGGGCTGCTGCGACGTCGGCGCGGTCACATCCCGGCCGGGCTACATCCCCGCCGCAGGCAGATGATGTTCGCCGGCCGGTCGGTCGCAGCGCTGATGGCAGTGCTCGCACTGGTCCTGACCGGCGGCGCATGGCAGTGGACGGCCTCGAAGAACAACCAGCTCAACACCGTCGCCGCGCTCGACCTGAACTCCCGCGACATTCTCGACCCCAACGCCCAGTTCGGCGACGAGAACTTCCTGATCGTCGGTGTCGACAGCCGGATCGGGCAGAACGCGGATATGGGTGCGGGCAACACCGAGGATGCCGGCGGCGCCCGATCCGACACCGTGATGCTGGTCAACATCCCCGCCGACCGCAAACGTGTCGTCGCGGTGTCCTTCCCGCGCGACACCGCGATAACCCCGATCAAATGCGAGGCCTGGGATCCGACCACCGGCAAGTACGGCCCGGTGTGGGACGAGGAATCACAGAGCTACGGCCCCGACGAGGTCTACACCGAAACCAAGCTCAACTCCGCCTACTCCTTCGGCGGTCCGAAATGCCTGGTCAAGGTCATTCAGAAGATCTCGGGACTATCGATCAACCGGTTCATGGCGGTCGACTTCGCCGGGTTCGCCAAGATGGTCGATGCGCTCGGCGGTGTCGAGGTGTGCAGTACGACGCCACTTGAGGACTACGAACTCGGCAGCGTGCTGCCCAATGCCGGACGCCAGCTGATAGACGGTCACACCGCGCTGAACTATGTGCGGGCACGCCAGGTCACCACCGAGTTCAACGGCGACTACGGCCGGATCAAACGGCAGCAGATGTTCCTGTCGTCGCTGTTGCGGTCGCTGATCTCCAAGGACACGTTCTTCTCGCTGAACAAGCTCAACAACGTGGTCAACCTGTTCATCAACGACAGCTACGTCGACAACATCCAGACGCGCGACCTCGTCGACCTGGGGCAATCCATTCAGGGGGTGTCGGCGGGCCGGGTCAGCTTCATCACGCTGCCCACCGCCGGGATCACCGACGAGAACGGTGACGAGGTCCCCAATAACGACGCCATCCGGGCGCTGTTCGACGCCATCATCAACGATGATCCGCTGCCCGGCGAGAACGACAACAACGCGACCACCACTCCGATGACGGATGCGGTGCAGGCGCAGGACGCGGTGAAACCCAGCGAAACCGGTGCACCGACGACCGAGGTCGTCAACGCGGTGACGACCGAACCGCAGGAAGTCAGCGTGCACGTATCGAACTCGACCGGGACGACCGGCCTGGGTACGACTGCGGCCACCGAACTGGAACAGCACGGGTTCTCCGTGGACGCTCCCGACGACTATTCCGAACAACTGACGGCGACGACGGTCCAGTACTCACCCGGTAACGAGCAGGCCGCCGCGACAGTGGCCGCCGCCCTGGGTCAGCCGGCCATCGAACGGGTGACCGGGATGGGTCAGACGGTGCAGGTGGTACTGGGCTCGGACTTCACCGGGGTCAAGACCCCGCCGCCGAGCGGCTCGCAGGTCAGCGTCAACGTCACCCACAGCGCGGGCGCGACCCCGACCGAGCTACCCGAAGATCTCACGGTGACCAACGGCGCCGACACCAGCTGCGAATAACGTCCGCTCCGCATTCACCGTTCGTTCACCGCCGGCGCCATGACGTTTGCAGTGGTCAGGACGTAGGGTTAGACGTATGCGAACTGCCTACCATGAGCAACTCGACTCGTTGACCGGGTTGCTCGGCGAGATGTGCGGATTGTCCGGACTGGCGATGGAACGTGCGACCCAGGCCCTGCTGCAAGCCGACCTTGTGCTCGCCGAACAGGTCATCACCGACCACGATCAGATCACCGCGATGAGCCAGCGCGCCGAAGAGAGCGCGTTCGTTCTGCTCGCGCTGCAGGCACCGGTAGCGGGCGACCTGCGCTCGATCGTCGGTTCGATCCAGATCGTCGCCGACATCGACCGGATGGGCGCATTGGCCCTGCACGTCGCCAAGATCGCCCGCCGGCGCCATCCGCAGCACGCGCTGCCCGAAGAGGTCAACGGCTACTTCGCCGAAATGGGCCGGGTGGCAGTCGAATTGGGCAACAGCACCCAGGAGGTGCTGATCTCCCGCGATCCGGAGAAGGCGGCCCGGATCCGCGACGAAGACGATGCCATGGACGATCTGCACCGGCACCTGTTCTCGGTGCTGATGGACCGGGAATGGAAGCACGGGGTGGCCGCGGCCGTCGACATCACGCTGCTGGGCCGGTTCTACGAGCGATTCGCCGATCACGCCGTCGAGGTCGCTCGCCGGGTGATCTTCCAGGTGACCGGCGAATACCCCGAGGACGACGTCTACTCCGCACGCTAGGCAGGCAGACAAAAACCCGGTCGGTTCCCTTCGGAACCGACCGGGTTTTTTTGCGGCTGGAGAAGCGGTCGTTCAGCCGAAGCGGCCGGAGATGTAGTCCTCGGTGGCCTTCTCGGTCGGGTTGGAGAAGATCTTCTCGGTGTCGTCGATCTCGATGAGCCGACCCGGCTTGCCGGTGGCCTCCAGGTTGAAGAAGGCGGTCTGATCGCTGACCCGGGCGGCCTGCTGCATATTGTGCGTGACGATCACGATGGTGAAGTCCTGCTTGAGTTCGGAGATCAGATCCTCGATCGCCAATGTGGAGATCGGATCCAGTGCCGAACACGGCTCGTCCATCAGCAGAACCTCGGGCTGCACCGCGATGGCGCGCGCAATGCACAGCCGCTGCTGCTGCCCGCCGGACAGGCCGCCACCGGGCTTGTCGAGGCGGTCCTTGACCTCGTTCCACAGGTTGGCGCCCTTGAGCGAACGCTCCGCGGTCTCGTCCAGGGTCTTGCGGTTACGCACCCCCTGCAGTTTCAGACCGGCCACCACATTGTCGCGAATTGACATGGTGGGGAACGGATTCGGCCGTTGAAAGACCATGCCGATGGTCTTGCGCACGCCGACCGGGTCGACACCCGAGCCGTAGATGTCGTCACCGTCGAGCAGCACCGAGCCCTCGACGCGGGCGCCGGGGATCACCTCGTGCATCCGGTTCAAGGTGCGCAGCACCGTCGACTTACCGCAGCCCGACGGACCGATGAAGGCTGTCACGCTGCGCGGCGGCACCGCCAGGGCGACGTCGGCGACAGCGTGGAACGAGCCGTAGTAGATGTTGACGTCTTTGAGGTCCAACCGCTTGGCCATATCGAATCTCCTACCTGTTAGACCTTTTTGGGGGCAAAGAATTTGGCGAGGAACCGGGCGCCGATGTTGAGCACACCGACCAGCACGATGAGGGTCAGTGCGGCACCCCACAGTCGATCGGTCGGCACCGGATTGGCACCCGCACCCGCCGACGTCTGGTCGTACATCATGCCGGGCAGCGATCCCATGAAGCCGTCGAACATATCGAAGTTGATGGCCTGGGCGTAGCCCACCAGGATCAGCAACGGAGCCGTCTCACCCATGACGCGGGCCAGCGCAAGCATGATGCCGGTGACGATGCCCGACAGCGCCGTCGGAATCACGATGCGGGCGATGGTCTTCCACTTCGGAACACCGAGTGCGTAGCTCGCCTCGCGCAGATCCATCGGAACGATGCGCAGCATCTCTTCGGTGGAGCGGACGATCACCGGGATCATCAACAGCACCAGTGCCAGCGACACCGCGAATCCGGAACGCGGGAAGCCCAGCGTTGCGACCCACAGCGCGTAGATGAACAGCGCCGCGACGATGGAGGGCACACCGGTGAGGATGTCGACCATGAAGGTGGTCACCTTGCCCAGCCGGGTACCGCCGGCGTACTCCACCAGATAGATGCCGACGAAGATGCCGATCGGAATCGAGATGACGGCGCACACAAGGCCCTGCAGCAAGGTGCCCAGAATCGCGTGGTAAGCGCCGCCGCCCGGGGCGAAGGCCGTCATACCGGACTGCGAGTTGAACCACCAGCTGCTCGACAGGACGATCGCCGCGCCCTTGCTGATCACCGAGTACAACACCCACAGCAGCGGAACCAAGGCGACCAGCACCGAGACGCTGACCAGCACCGTCGCGGCGTTGTTGACGATCTTGCGGCGCAGCCCGACACCTTCGAACGTCGGCGTCTTGACTGGCCGGTCGAGCATCTGCGAGCTCGTGGTGGTCATCAGTTCCCCTTCCGGGACACGGCAGCCCGCGCCAGCGAGTTGACCACGAACGTCAGCACGAACAGCACCAAACCGGCTGCAATATAGGCGCCCGCCTTGTACTGATCGTTGAATTCCGAAGCGGCAGCGGCGATCTTGCTGGCGAAGGTGTAGCCACCGTCGAACAGCGACCATCCGAACGCTTTCTGCGTGCCGCGCAGGATGATCAGCAGGGCGATGGTCTCACCGAGCGCCCGGCCGAGGCCGAGCATGGCACCGCTGATGTAGCCGGACAGGCCGAACGGCAGCACCGTGGTCTTGACGACCTCCCACCGGGTGGCACCCAGCGCCAGCGCCGCCTCGATCTGGCCGCGCGGTGTCTGGACGAAGACCTCGCGCGACACCGCGGTGATGATGGGCAGGATCATGACCGCGAGCACGATGCCGGCGGTGAAGATCGTTCCGCCACCGGCCACCGATGCGTTTCCGGTCGCGAACAGGAACAGCCAGCCGCCCAGATTGTCGTTGAGCCACAACGCAACCGGTTGCAGTACCGGCGCGAGCACATAGATGCCCCAGACGCCGTAGATGATCGACGGCACCGCGGCCAGCAGATCGACCATGTAGCCCAGCGGCCCGGCCACCCGGCGCGGTGCGTACTGGGTCAGGAAGATCGCGATTCCCAATGCCACCGGCATCGCCAGCACCAGGGCGAACAGCGAGACGAACACCGTCACCTGGAAGAGCTCGAACACGCCGAACTGCATGGCCGAGGTGTCGGTGGTGACCCAGTTGCCGCCGTAGAGGAAGAAATTCGCGTTGTTGCGCGCGAACGCCGGCACCGCACGCCAGAGCAGGAAGAAACCGATCGCCGCGATGAGCGCGATGATCAGGATTCCGGAGCCCTCCGCGAGACCGCGGAAGACCCGATCGCCCCAACGCGCCGTGCTGCCGCCCGGATTGGTCGGTATTGCCGGCGGCCGGGGTACGGGCTCGGCGATTATCTCGCCGGAGCCCGCACCCGTCGGATTCGGTTCGGGGTTTGAGGCGGTCACTGTGCCTCCGTCACCAATTGGATTACCCATTCATCCTCATCAACTTCGTCCCCGGCCGCCAGCTGACTAACCGATTGCGTTGATCGATGTGATCAAGCGCTCCTTGAAGGCATCCGGCAGCGGGATGTAACCGGCTGCGGAGAGGCCGGACTGACCCTGGTTGGCCGACACGGTCAGGAAGGACTTGACCGCTGCCGAGGTGTCGGCGTCGTAACCCTTGGAGCAGACGATCTCGTAGGTGGCCAGCACCAGCGGGTAGGCGCCGGCTTCCTTGGTCCCGTAGAGCGAGTTCAGATCCAGCGCCAGGTCGTTGCCTTCGGCGGCGAACTTCGCACCGTCGATGGCCTTCTTGGCCGTGTCATCGGTCAGTTCAACCGCGCCGGAGCCGGTGTCGATCTGGGCCATCGGCAGGCTGGCCTGGGCCGCGAAGCCCTTTTCGACGTAGCCGATCGCACCCGGGGTGGCCTGAACGGCCTGCACCACACCGGCCGACTTCTGGGCGCCTTCGCCCGCGCCGCCCTGGAATTCCTTGCCCGCACCCTTGGTCCAGGATTCCGGGGCCGCGGCGGTCAGGTACTTCTGGAAGTTGTCGGTGGTGCCCGAGGAGTCCGAACGGTAGATCGGGGTGATCTTGGTGTCGGGCAGGCTCGCGCCGCTGTTGAGCGCGGCGATTGCCGGGTCGTTCCAGGTGGTGATGGCGCCGCTGAAGATCTTGGCCAGCACATCGCCGCTGACGACCAACTTGTCGACGCCGGGCAGGTTGTAGCCCAGCGCCACCGGGCCGAAGACCAGCGGGAGGTTCCAGGCGGGGTTTCCGCCGCAGCGCGCGGCGGCCTGCTCGACCTGGTCCTTGGCCAACGGGGAATCCGAACCGGCGAAGTCCACCTGCTTGGCGATGAACTGGGTGACGCCTGCACCGGAACCGGTCGGGTTGTAGGACAGGTTCTTGCCTGCGCAGGTCTGTCCCCAGACCTGGTTGAACACCGCGACGGCGTTCTGCTGGGCCGTCGAGCCCTCGGCGGTCAGCGTGTTCTTGCCACCGCAGTCAGCCGATCCGGCCGCCGTTCCCGACGCGCCCGATGCACCGCTGCTGGTCGTCGTGGAAGCGTTGTTGTCGCTGCCGCAGGCGGTCAGGGTCAAGCCGGCGATCGCCGTTGCCGACACGGTCGTCAGAAGTGCCCTGCCAAACGTAGTGCGTTTCACCTGTCCCGCTTTCTCAAAGAGTTCTCAGTGATGCGCCGGCCGGTGCCGGCTGACGTGTGCCGTCACCGGGCAAGGTATGTGCCGGTAGTGGCCAAAAAACTCATTGCAGGTGAACCAGAGGTGAACAGCGACGTGAACGGGAGGTTTACACCAGCTGTGAGTCCTACGTCGAGGTAGCAGACTTCGAAACGGCGTACGCGGTGTCCACACTGTGCACTTCGAAACCGAGCCGCTCGTAGGTACGAACCGCGGCCGCATTGTCGGATTCGACGTAGAGCATCACCGTGGGATCGTCGGCCGCCGAAAGGCGATCGGCCAGGTATTTCAGGCCCAGGATGGTCAGGATTTTCCCCAGACCCTGGCCTTGGGCCCCAGGATCCACACCGACGACGTAAACCTCGCCCAGTGCGGCGGCGTGCACCTTGGTCCAGTGGAATCCGAGCAGGTTGTCATCGGCGTCGAACGCCAGGAAAAAGCCGTCCGGGTCGAACCAGGATTCGGCACGCCGTTCATCGATATCGGCCTGCGTCCAGCCGCCCTGTTCGGGGTGCCAGGAGAAGGCGGCGTTGTTGACCCGCAGCACCTCGGCGTCGTCGGCGGGCCCGGCATAGGTGCGGATCCGCACACCGGCCGGGATCGTCGCCTCGGGCACGGCGTGCAGTGACCGCCGCATCTGCATGAGCTCACGCACCGGCACCAGGCCCAGCGTCGCGGCGGTGGCCTTCGCGGCAGGCAATGTCCCGTGGGCCCAGAACTGGTTGGTGGCGCCGGTTTCGGTGATGGCGGCCTGGATCAGGGCAGCGCCGACACCGTGCCTGCGACGGTCGGGATGCACCACCAGCTCGGCCATCTCCGGTGTGAGGTTGAGATATCCCGTGATGTCACCGGCATCGCCGGTGGCGACCAGGTGTTTGGTGCGCTGCTGACCCAACTCCCGCAGCACCTGATCGCCGAGTGGTTTCACGCCATCGGATTCCGTTGCCGCAGTGATCAATTCGGCAATACTGTGCTGCTCTTCGGAGGTCAGTGCAGCGCGCCAGTCGACCCCGCTCACTGACTGCGCAGCGGATCGACGAGCTCCTCGGCGAGCCCGTCGGCAGAGTCGAAGTCCCCGCCGTCGACGTCATCGTCGAGGTCGGCTTCGGTGACCACTCCGGCGGCAGGCCTGCCCCGCGCCGGGCGGACCGCCTTGTAACCGACGTTGCGCACCGTGCCGATCAGGGACTCGTACTCGGGCCCGAGCTTGGCTCGCAACCGGCGCACGTGCACATCGACCGTGCGGGTGCCACCGAAGAAGTCGTAGCCCCACACCTCCTGCAGCAGTTGCGCACGAGTGAAAACCCGGCCGGCGTGCTGAGCGAGGTACTTCAACAGTTCGAACTCTTTGTAGGTCAGATCCAGCGGCCTGCCGCGCAGTCGAGCGGTGTAGGTGCCTTCGTCGATCACCAACTCGCCGAGACTCACCTTGCCCGCGGATTCCTGGCTGGCCATGCCGCCGCGGCGACCGGCGAGCAACCGCAACCTCGCGTCGATCTCGGCCGGGCCGGTTCCCGGCAGCAGGATCTCGTCGAGACCCCATTCCACATTGACGGCCACCAGGCCGCCCTCGTTGACGACTGCGACCACGGGAACCGAGGCTCCGGTGGTGCCGAGCAGCCGGCACAGGCCGCGCGCGGCCGCCAGATCAGTTCGTGCGTCGACGATCGCCACATCCGCATTACCGGCTTCGAGCAGCGAAGACACCTCCGTCGGAGCCGCGCGCACAGTGTGCGGCAGCAGCGCCAACGATGGCAGGACCGACTCGGGATGCGGGTCGACCGTTAAAAGCAGTAGATCCAAAATGGCCCTCCAGCGACCGGAAGATCATCTCCCAGATTCATGGCCGACACATCGCCGTTACCGACCGACGTCGACTAACGATATCGCGCAAGCTGCAAATTAGCCTTGTCAAGGGTCCAAAGACCGGTATTAGGGGACGTACGGTGAGGTGCGCCGGAGGTGCTGGGCCACAATATCGGCGTGCGGAAACTCCTGATCGGTCTCGGCTCGGCGCTGGCCGCGGTCCTCGTCGGGGTTGTCGCCGTCGACTTCGGGTGCTCGGTGTTCGCCGAATACCGGCTGTCCAGGACCGTTCGCGCGGCCGCCGACCTGAAGTGGGACCCCTCGGTCGCCATCCTGGGTTTTCCGTTCCTTCCGCAGGCCATGCGTCACCATTACGGCGAGGTTGAGCTCAAGGCCAACGATGTCTCCCAGCCGCTGGTGGGCCGCGCCTCGATCGAAGCCACCATGCACTCCATCGACCTGTCCGAAGCGTCCTGGCTCATCGCGCCCGACGCGAAATTGCCGGTCGGCAAGCTGGAGAGCCGCATCATCATCGATTCCGCGCATCTGGGCCGGTACATGGGTATCAAGGACCTGATGGTCGAGGCACCTGCGGTCGAGACCAACGACGCCACCGGCGGCACGACGGAATCGGGCATCTCCGACAGCCACGGGCTGGTGTTCACCGGGACACCACAGACCGCCGGTTTCGCCGAGCGGGTCAGCGTGTCGGTGGACCTGAGCATCACCGGCGCCGACCGCACAACCCTGGTGATCACCCCGACCGGAGTGCTCACCGGACCAGGTACCGCCGATCAGGAGGTGCCCGCCGACAAGGTCGGCGCCGTCCTGACCGCGTTCCAATCGCGGCTGCCCGATCAGAAGCTGCCGTTCGGGGTGGCGCCCACCAGCCAGGGCGCCCGTGGATCCGACATCATCATCGAAGGCATCGCCGAGGGAGTAACCATCTCCCCCGCGGGGTTTAGACAGTCATGACTCCCTTGCTGATCAGCGCGGTTGCCATCGCCGCCACTCTCGCCCTGGCGACGCTGGCGGGCGCGCTGGTGAATCGTCGCGCCGGAGCCCTGCGGGAAACCACCGCCTCGACGGAAGCCGGGTTCACCGAGATAACCAGTGACCTGGGACTATCGGGTACCGGACCGACCATCGTGCATTTCTCTGCGGTGTGGTGCGGGCCGTGCGCCGGGGTGCGCCGCGTGGTCAACCAGGTCTGCGCAGACCTCAACGGGCAGGGCCACGATGTGGCGCACGTCGAGATCGACATGGATGCCGACCCGGCAGCCGCGCGGCGACTTTCTGTGCTCTCGCTGCCCACCACTTTCATCTTCGACGCCGACGGCCGGCAGCGGTACCGCACATCCGGTGTGCCCAAGGCCGTTGACCTGCGCTCGGTCCTCGTCGACCTATTGGCCTGACCGGGGTGTCGTTCGGTAGGCTGTGCCCCGTGTCAACCCGCCTCGAGCTTGTGCTCACCAAGCGCCGCGCAGTCGATCTGTGCCGCGTCGCGGGTTGTTGCTGTTGTTGTTGTAGCTGCTGAGTAGCCGCGCCGTCTCGTGGTGCCGCTCTCGGAGCAGGCCGTTTCGGCGTGCCCAGCCCAGCCTTCCGGACAACAACAGGAGCCATTCATGTCAACCACTCGAAACACCACCGCGACCGTCGACGTCGTCGACGTCCGTGGCCCCCGCTTCGCCGCCTGGGTCACGACCGCGGTTCTCATCGCCACGCTGCTGCTGTCGGCGGTCAGCGTGCCGGCTGCCGCCGTCCTGCTCGGCGTGCAGGCAGTCATATTCGCCGTCGGTGCCGCGCGCGGGCCGCGGCAGCATCCGTACGGCCGCATCTTCGCCGCGCTCATCGCGCCGCGCCTCGGACCGGTCACCGAACGCGAGCCCGTTCCCCCGTTGCGATTCGCGCAGCTGGTGGGCTTCGTCTTCGCCCTCGTCGGCACCGTCGGGTTCGCCTTCGGCGCGTTGATCGTCGGTGTCGTTGCGACGGCGTTCGCGTTGTTCGCGGCATTTCTCAACGCGGCGTTCGGCATCTGCCTGGGCTGCCAGCTGTATCCGCTCGTCGCACGCCTGCGCCAGACACCCGCCGCCTGAACTCACCTGAAGCCAACCCGAAAGGATCCACCACATGGCTCGCTCCGACGTCCTGGTCTCCGTTGACTGGGCCGAGAGCAATCTCGACGCGCCGAACACCGTTTTCGTCGAGGTCGACGAGGACACCTCGGCCTACGACACCGGTCATATCCCGGGCGCCGTCCGCCTCGACTGGAAGACCGACCTCCAGGACCCGGTGAAGCGCGACTTCGTCGACACCCAGCAGTTCTCCAAGCTGCTGTCCGAACGCGGTATCGGCAATGACGACACCGTGATCCTCTACGGCGGCAACAACAACTGGTTCGCGGCCTACGCCTACTGGTACTTCAAGCTCTACGGGCACAACGACGTCAAGTTGCTCGACGGCGGTCGCAAGAAGTGGGAGCTCGACGGCCGTCCGCTGTCGGCCGACACCGTCGAACGCGCCCAGACCAGCTACACCGCCAAGGAACCCGACAACACCATCCGGGCATTCCGCGACGAGGTCATCGCGGCGATCAACACCAAGAACCTGGTCGACGTGCGCTCGCCCGACGAGTTCTCCGGCAAGATCCTGGCGCCGGCGCACCTGCCACAGGAGCAGAGCCAGCGGCCCGGCCACATCCCCGGGGCCATCAACGTCCCGTGGAGCAAGGCCGCCAACGAGGACGGAACGTTCAAGTCCGACGAGGACCTCGCCAAGCTGTACGCCGAGGCTGGGCTGGACGGTTCCAAAGAGACCATCGCGTACTGCCGCATCGGTGAGCGTTCGTCGCACACCTGGTTCGTCCTGCAGGAACTGCTGGGACACCAAAACGTCAAGAACTACGACGGAAGTTGGACCGAATACGGCTCCCTGGTGGGGGCCCCGATCGAGTTGGGAAGTTAGTTATGTGCTCTGCCCCCAAGCAAGGACAGACGTTGCCGGCCAGCGTTGACCTGGAAAAAGAAACCGTCATCACCGGCCGAGTCGTGGACGGCACCGGCCAGTCGGTCGGCGGTGCGTTCGTGCGGCTACTGGATGCCTCGGATGAGTTCACCGCCGAGGTGGTCGCGTCGGCGACCGGTGACTTCCGGTTCTTCGCGGCCCCCGGCACCTGGCGTGTCCGTGCGCTGTCGAAGAACGGCAACGGCGACGCCGTGGTGGCGCCCTCCGGTGCCGGTATCCACGAAGTCGACATCAAGGTCGCCTGAGTCAGGCAATCCAGCCCCGCCTGACGACGAAGCAGTCGGTGACTCGTCATCGGAAGTGAGAAATCACGCATTCCGGTAACGGGGAACCGATGCCGCCCTCCCGCCCCTGAAGAACTAGGATTGCCACCGTGGTGCTCTTCTTCGAATTCATGCTGGTTGCGGCCGTTGTGGTGATCACCTGGTTCGCGCTCTACGCGCTGTACCGGCTCGTCACCGACGAGTCGTGACAGAAAGCGATCCCGCTCCGGGCGTCGATCACGGTTCGGGCGACCGCGCTGTAGCCGCAGCTGCGGAACGAGCCAGGGAAACCGCCGCCCGCAACATCCCGGTCTTCAGCGACCTGCCTGCACCCACCGATACCGCCAACCTGCGCGAGGGTGCCGATCTGCACGACGCGCTGCTGGCACTGCTTCCCCTGGTCGGGGTCTGGCGCGGCGAAGGCGAAGGCCGCGGCGCACATGGCGACTACCGGTTCGGCCAGCAGATCGTCGTCTCGCACGACGGCGGCGATTATCTGAACTGGGAGGCCCGGTCCTGGCGGCTCACCGAATCAGGCGAGTACGAGACGCACGGCCTGCGTGAAACGGGTTTCTGGCGGTTCGTCAACGATCCGAACGACCCCAGTGAATCGCAGGCCATCGAATTGCTGCTGGCCAACTCGGCCGGTTATGTCGAACTCTTCTACGGCCGCCCATTGACCCAGTCGTCCTGGGAGCTGGTCACCGACGCGCTGGCGCGAAGCAAATCCGGCGTACTGGTCGGCGGCGCCAAACGGCTCTACGGCATCGTCGAAGGCGGCGACTTGGCCTATGTCGAGGAACGCGTGGACGCCGACGGCGGTCTGGTGCCGCATCTGTCGGCGCGGTTGACTCGTTACGTCGGCTGAATGCACCTGCCTCGCCCCTTGCTGCCAGTTGTCGCGGCTGTGTCCCTGTTGACGCTTGTCAGTTGCTCGTCGGCAACCCCGGCGCCCACACCCACGTCGGACCCGCCCACCGAGCACGGCAGTTTCGCGCATTGCCTCAGTGAGCACGGGGTCACCGAGACGGCGGTCTCCCCGGCGGGCCCGCCGGCCGGCGTCGACCAGTCGACGTGGGATGAGGCCCGGCGCGCCTGTTCCACTCTTGGTCCCGGCCCCACGGCTCCCTAGGCTCCGGCACCACCTGTTATCCGGCGCAGGAACGTTTGTGTCCGCTCGTGCTGAGGGTCGGTCAAAACCTGTTCGGCAGAACCTGTTTCGATGATCCGGCCACCGTCGAGGAAGCACACCGTGTCGGCTACCTGGCGCGCGAAACTCATCTCGTGGGTCGCCATGACGATCGTGCGGCCTGACGCGGCGAGTTCACCGACGAGGTCCAGCACCTCGCCGACGAGTTCCGGGTCCAGGGCACTGGTGATCTCGTCGAGCAACAGCAGCCGCGGGTCGTAGGCCAGGGCACGCGCGATGGCCACCCGCTGCTGCTGTCCGCCGGACAGCTTGTCCGGATACGCGTCAGCCTTGTCGGCCAGGCCGACTCGGGCCAACAGTTCGCGGCCCCGGTCCTCGGCCTCACCTCGATCGCGTTTGTGCACCACCCGCGGCGCCAGCGTGACGTTGCGCAGCACACTCATGTGCGGGAAGAGGTTGAACGCCTGGAACACCATCCCCATCGCTTGCCGCGCCGCGTCGGCGTCCACCCGTGGGTCGCTGATATCGCGGTCGTCGAGAAAGATCTGCCCGTCGTCGATCTCCTCCAGCAGGTCGACGCACCGCAGCAGCGTGGACTTGCCCGAGCCGGACGCCCCGATGAGCACGACCACCTGATGCTCGGCGACGTCGAGATCGACACCGTCCAGGACGATGCGCTCACCGTAGCTTTTGACCAGTCCGCGTACCGAAAGCACCGGCGCCGACGTCACAGCGCACCCTGGCGGGTTGCCGCGCGCCGACTCGCCCAGTCGGCCAGCCGCGCCGACGGCACCGCCAGCGCCACGAATAACAATCCAGCGACCACGTAGGGCGTGAAGTTGTAACTGGTGGCCACCTGGATCTGCGCCGCCCGTACGGCATCGACGGCCCCCAGCACCGAGATCAGTCCGCAGTCCTTCTGCAGGGCGACGAAATCGTTCAACAGAGCGGGTGTCACCCGGCGGGCCGCCTGCGGGAGCACGACGAGGCGCATGGTGCGCTGATAGTTCAGCCCGAGCGACTTCGCCGCCGCCAACTGCGACGGGTGCACCGACTCGATACCTGCGCGGAAGACCTCGGCGACGTAGGCCGAATACACCAATACCAGTGCGAGGCCACCCAACAACACCGGATTGTTCGGAATCCCGGACAGTCGCAGACCGGGCAGGCCGAAGCCGACAAGGTACAGGCAGATGATCAACGGCAGTCCGCGAAACAGGTCCACATAGCCGGTGGCCAGGCCACGCACCGGGAACCACACCGGCCCGCGCAGCGTGCGCAGGGCCGCGAGCGTCAGCCCGAAGATCAGGATCAGGATCTGACACACCACGAGTACTCGCACGTTGAGCCACAGGCCGTCGAGCACGGCGGGCAGGCTGTCCCAGCCCACCCGCAGATTGAAGAACGACTCGCGCACGCGAGGCCAGCCGGGTGACGACGTCGTCGCCACGACGGCCACCACGGCGAAGAGCACCGTCGAGCCGAAGGCAACCAGCGTGGAGCGGCGCGCGCGTGACCGCCGGTAGGCAATGCGCTCGGCGGCCAGCACCGTCACTTGAGCTCCGGGGCGTTCCCGGCTTCGGCCAGCCATTGCTGCTGCAGCTTGGTGAGCGTGCCGTCGGACCGTAAGGCATCCACTGCGCCCGACACGCATGACGTCAGTGCACTGCCCCTGTCCAGCACTATGCCGAATTGTTCGGGTTTGTCTGTCCCGGAAGGCAATTGACCGACGATGACGCCATCGGTCAGCTCGCTTTGCACCTGGAACGCGGTGGGCAGGTCAAGGACGAGCGCATCGATCTGCCCGTTCGTCAGCGCAGCCTTGGCGTCGTCGTTGTTGTTGTACACCGCGACGGTCTCCTTGGCCCCCAGAGCCTCGGCGGCGACATAGCTGGTCGTACCGACCTGGGCGCCGAGGCGCAGACCGCGCAGGCCGTCCAGCGTGGTGACCTTGGCCGCCGGTGAGGACTTGATGGTGACCACAGCCTGCGTGACGTCGTAGTACGGCGAGGAGAAGTCGACCGCCTGCTTGCGCTCGTCGGTGATCGAGAATTCGTTGAGGTTGGCGTCGAACGGCTTGGGCCCCGGGGCGATGGCCGCGTTGAAGGGAACCCGAACCCACTGCACGTGGTCGGCGGTGTAGCCCAGCTTGTCGGCCACGGCGTAGGCGACAGCCGACTCGAATCCCTTGCCGTTGCCCGGGTCGTCGTCGACGAACCACGGCGGGTACGCCGGCTGGTCGGTGCCAAAGGTCAGCACACCGGACTTCAGCGTCGCCAGGGCGCCCTTGGCGCACGTACCGTCGCCGGTCGCCGTCGTCGACTCCTGCTCGGTGGGGGAACAACCCACCACCAATATCGTCAGCGTCACCGCTACGGCACCGATCGTCATCAACCCATTGCGCATGCGCGGCATCATCGCGCAGAGCGCGACATTGCGCCAGAAATGCGCTCAACCGGATTGGGTGGCCCGTACCTATAAGGGGTGTGGCCGCGGCGAAACCCGTGCACGAACTGGAGAGGCGGCGGCGGTGGTGAACGGCACGCTCAGCGGGAAGCTTGCGTCGATCGAATCGATGTCGGCGCCCCGGACGATGGTCGCCAGCGCCAAGGTGGCCTCAAGCATCGCGAAGTGATCGCCGATGCAGGAACGCGGCCCGGCGCCGAAGGGCAGATACTGCCAACGCTCCCGTCCTTCCGAGTAGACCGGATCAAACCGGTCCGGGTCGAAGTCCAGCGGCCGGTGCCACAGGGCAGGATCACGATGCAGCGCGTAAATCCCCACCACAAGCATGGTGCCCGCCTCGACGCGATACCCGCCGACCTCGGTGTCTCGCAGCGCGATCCGGGCGGTCGCCGCTCCCGGAGGGCACAGCCGCAACGACTCGTGGAGGACCTGGACGGTGTATCGCAGCGCGGTCAGATCGGCCGGCGTCAGCTCGCGGCCACCGATGCGACTCACCTCTGCCCGTACCTTGTCCTGGATGTCGCGGTGGCGGCCAAGTGCCCACAGCGAGTAGGCCAGGGCGGTTGCCGTCGTGTCATGACCGGCCAGCATGAAGACGATCAGTTCGTCGCGGATCTCGTCGTCGGTCAGTGGCTGGCCTGTCGCCGGGTCGGTTGCGGCCATCAGGGCGCGTACCAGCGGGGCGTCGCGGTCCGGATCAACTCGACAGGCCTGCAAGATCTTTCCCGCGATCCGTCGCAGGTCCGCACTTGCGGCACGTGCCTGGCGCCTCGCCGGGGTCGGGAGCCAGCGTGGCACGGCCATCGGCTGCATCGACCGGTTGGCAATGTATTCCAACGCCACACGCAACGATGCGCCGACCGAATCCGCGTGCTCGTCGAGATCCAGGCCGAGCACGGATCGGCCGAGCGCCCGGAGGGTCAGCTTGCGGCACTCGGTGTCCAGATCGACCACCGCTCCGCCCACCCAGGCGTCGGACACCGTCTGAGCGGCCTGTGCCATGTGTCCGGCAAAGGCTCCCACGTTCTGTTTGGTGAAGACCGGTTGCAGTGCCCGCCGACGCGGCAACCATGGCTCATGGGTCATGTCGAACAGGTTGGCGCCGAGTAGCCGGCGCATCTCGTGGTGCACCCGAGCTTTGTCGATGTGTCCCTCGGACCGGCCCAGGACGTCGCGAGCCGCCGCGGGAGAGGTGGCGACCACGACCGGAGGAAAGACCCACCGCGGTCCCAGCCGTAACCGCGTCACGGGCCCACCCGCGTCCCGCAGTTCCTCCATGCCGGTATGAAACGTTCGTACCGCCCGCAGCTGGTGCCGGACCGGCAACGGGTTTCTCGGTGCCAGTGGTAGCTCGCTGAGCACGGCATCGCTGTCGACGACTCCCACCATTTTGTTCCCCCGATCGTCGGTCGCCGCAATTCGGCATCCCGTCCAACATCGACCCAGGGAACGGGGGTCGGAAGCGTAGCCGGGTACGCAATCTCCTGCGGCCGGCGTGTTGCTTCACGACACCTCTACCAGCAACCGCGGGCCAATTCGGTTGCCAACTTGTGGGTGGCCACGGCAAGCAGTGGCACCAACCCTTCGGGTTCGATGCGCAGGTAGTCGCAGATGACGTCATCCGCAGTGCCCGCCGCCCGTAGGCGCAGCAGCAATGAATGCGCCTCTGGAAGCCTTCGCAACGCGGCCTCGACGGCGTCGTTCGCGGTAGGGGCCATGCGCCACTGTTACACGTATTCCTCGTGTGCTCTTTACGTAGCGCAGCACCCGACTTCAGTGCTCACAGGTCGAGCGCGCGGTCAGCGTCCGGCGGACTCCGTCATCAGCCGAGCCAGTTCGGCCCTGCTGTTCACCCCGACCCGCGAGAAGATGCGTTGCACATGTCCCTCGACAGTCCGCACCGACAAAACCAGAGCCTCAGCGATGCGCCTGTTGGACAGCCCCTCCGCGACCATCATTGCGATCTCCCGTTCTCTGCGAGACAGCGGCAGCGGTGTCGCGACGGCATCAGTGGCGGGTGTCTTGGCGCCGCAATCGGCTGCGATGCGGGTAGCGCGGAGGCTAGCGGTCAAAGCCGCGCCGCGACGGCTTTGCCGCGTGAATGCCTGCGCGGCATGCGCGGCAGTGTCCGCGGCAGCCAGGCGGTCACCGAGCGACTCGAATTCCTCTGAGGCGGCGAGGAGGGCATCGCCGTCCCCGGTGCGCAGTCCGTCGCCCCATCGAGCCGCGACCATCGCTCGCGGCCCATCGACCTGATCCGCCAACTCACGCAAGCGGGCGGCACACTGGGCATGGCCAAAATGGATTGCCGTCTGTAAACAGATGACTTCCCGTCCCGATTGCCCGTGGCCACGGGCGAGTTCCGCCGCCTGCAACGCCAGTTTTTGCGCCTGGCTGGTACGTCCGCGCGCTGCGGCCACCCAGGCCTTGGCCACCAGGCGATCCGACTCGATGTATTGCAGCGCCGGGTGACGAAACGTTTCCACCTGTTCGAGTGCTCGTAGTGCTTCATCGGTAGCTCCGGTGCGAGCCAGCGCGTCGGTGTTGTGCACCATGAACTGATACGCCGTCCCGTTGTGGTGATAGGACGGCGCATCGTCTGCGTGAAAGTCGCCGAAATCGCCGAGCGCGGAGCCGAGGTATTCGGTCGCGGTCGAGAGGTCCCCGCCGTACAGCGCTGCCATCCCGCGAATCGCTGTCGCGACCGACTTGGTGATGCCCGGCAGATCAGCGCACTGCCGATAGCTGAATTCTGCGACTGCTTCGGCCTGTTTCACATCACCACCCAAGGCGACTGCCACGACATGAAAATCAACCAGCGGGAGCGCCTGATAACTGATCTCCGGTGAACGGGCGACAAGAGCAGCCCCCTCCAGCGCGTATTCGGCGGCTCGTTGCGCCTGCCCGAGATCCCCTGCCGCGATGGTGAGCGACCAGATGGCGAGAAGTGCTGGAAGTGGCGGTAATTGGGATCTATCGATAGCGCCGGCGAGCGCAATCGCCTCCGCCGGACGGGCGGCGACAGCCAGCTGGAACGCTCTGAAGGCCTGTGCCCCCTGCCTCACAACCCCCACGGAATTGGCCAGCACGTCATCGACCAACTTCCATGACTCCTCGACCTTGCCGAGAGTCCACAAAAGATTGGTGGCTCGCAACTGCACAACCGTGGACCGGACAGGATCCGGCAGCTCCTGCCGGTAGATTGCGCCCAGCAGGGTATCGGCGGTCTGCCCCTTGTTCAGCAGGATGAGCATCTGGGCACGCAGCAGTTGACAGTCCAGACCCGCCCCGGCACGGCACGCGGCCTGTGCGAAACGCTCGGTCAGCATCAGGTCCAGGCGCGCGATCGCCGTCCAGGCCGCGGCAACGAGCACGGAACTGTCCGGGACCAGGTCCGAGTCGATCCACAGCAGACCCAATCGGATCGGATCGACGCCGTCCAGGCTTGGGCCTCCCGCCAGTAACGCCTCGGCGACCCGGCCCCGCAGCCGCCTGAGTCGCCAGAGCCCGGACGTGGCCATGCGCAGCTCGGCGTACAGAGGGTGGCCGACCGTCGCGACATCACCTGTCGATGCCGACGAAAGCGTTATCAGACCGCGGGTCTCAGCTTCCTCGATCGCTTCGGAGTCAGCGAGCCTGACAAGACAGTCCAACTCCAGCGGCTCAGCCACCGTAACCAGGTCGACGACGTCAACGACCGGCTTCGGGGCGTTTCCGATCTGTGCTTCGACCACGTCGACCAACGATGCGGAGACATGTATCGGGCCCGCCCATATCCATTCGCCGCCCTCCATCATCAGTGCACCAGAGCCCAGCTCCTGTTCGACGATTCGATTGAGGAACAGCACGTTTCCCTGCGTCAGTCGCCACATTCGTTCGGCGCAGTCGGGCCCGACGGGCCCGCCCAAAACGGCAGAAAGCAAGGCATCGGATTCGTACCGGGACAATGGCTGCAAGTCCAATCGTCGCAGCCGGTCGTCTTTCCACAACGCGGTCAACGGTTGCGGCACAGGCTCGCCGGAGCGAATGGTGACGATTACCGCAGCTGCACGGCGAACGATGATCTGGCACAACACGAATACCGAAATCTCATCGAGTAGGTGCGCATCATCGACAGTGATGAGTGTCGGAGCATCTCCGTCATGCGCCGTGATCGCGTCGATCACCTGACGAACTACTGTCAACGGGTCTCCGTCGAGGCCGTCGGCCCATTCCATGAAGGCACCCATCGGAATCGCCCTGGCGGCGTAAGTGCCGGTCACGGCCTTGGTTGCCCAACCCTGCCGTCGCGCAAGGCGCGCCACTTCAGCAGCCAGTCGAGTCTTGCCGACACCCGCCGGACCGACAAGCACTACACCGCCGAAAGCGCTGTGCGCTCCCAACGCATCGGCGATCACTTCCAATTCTGCTGCGCGACCCGTCAGCGGCCACCCGCCCCCCATGCCGAAATACTAGGGACCCCGCGGCCGCCATGCGCCCGGTATCCAACATCGACAGACGAACTCTTGGCCCGCGCGGCGCGCCATCTTCACAGCCGGCTAATAGTTTCTCGCTACTGTCCGCCCATATCGCATTTCTAGTTTCACAGACAGGACACAACCGAAGGGAATCCTGTGAAACAACACGTCATGCGACGCACCGCCGCGGTATCAGCGTTGGCGGCGGCATTGATCGGTGGAGTGGTGGCATGCTCGTCATCGGACTCGACGTCACCGACCGCTTCGTCGTCATCGGCATCGACGACAGCGACCAGTTCGTCCTCCACAGCCGCAACCACGGCCACGGGTTCGGGCCAACAGGCGTTCAGTGATTGCCTGACGTCCCACGGAGTGCCGGCGCCACCGGAGGGCGGACCCGGAGGCTCGGGGGGTCCGCCGCCCAGCGGTGAACGCCCCAGCGGTCCACCGCCTTCGGGCGCACCGCCGTCGGGTGCACCGCAAGCGGGCCAGAAGCCGCCCGCCCCACCGGGAGTCGACAGCTCGACATGGGACAGCGCGATGCAGGCCTGCCAGTCGTTGATGCCGGCGCCTCCCGGATCCTGACGACCGCAGAGGTCTGGATATGGGGCGGCCCCCGAGCCGTAGTTCCTGGTTGGACTAACCGGGGGCTCGGGGGCCGGGTGGCTGCTAGGAATTCGCCAGCGCTCGCAGGTGAGTTCCTCGCACCCTGGTGCTGCTAGCGGGCAGCCACCTCACATGTCCATAAGTCAATCAATTTGTCGGACCACCTCCTTCCCTGTGTACGGCCAAAAGTACTCGCGCCCCGCCGCGGCGACAACCGCTTTTCTGCCTCAGCGGTCGCTGAGCACCGCGGCGTCCACCAGGGTGGCGAATTCGGCGGCCAGTGGCGCGGGCCGCAGCGCCCGGCCGTCCAATGTGTGCACCCGGGCGCCGAGAGTTATCGCCGATATGAGCCAAACACCTTGTGCGGCAATCAGATCAGCAGGTCGCAGGGCACGGTAGTCGCAGTCGTAACCCTTGTCACGGGCCACCTCGAACAGTGCCCGCTGCGTCGTGCCGCGCAGGATCGGATACCACGGCGGCGGCGTCAGCAGGCATGGTGGCCCGCCGGGAATTTCGCTGTCAGCCGCAATGACAACCGTCGACCGGGGCCCCTCCAGGATGTAGCCATCGGAGCTGACGAACACCACATCGTCGGCGCCCTGGCGAGCGGCATGCCGAAGCGCACTCATGTTGACGGCATAGGACAGCGTCTTCGCGCCGGCCAGCAGCCAGGGCATCTCATCGGCGGCGGTGCCGCTTTCGGTCGCGACGGCCGGCAGGCCACGTTGTAGCGAGATCGCGGCAACACCGTGGCGGCGCGCTACAGCGACGCGGTCGGCCAGCGGCTGCACCGTGATGAACGCCGTAGGGGGCGATCCGCCCTCGCGTCCCCGGCTGTACACCAGCCGCAACGCGGCCTCCTCGGTACTTTCAGCGGCCCACTGCGCGGCAGCCACGTTGATCGCGTCGCGCCAGACCGGCAGTTCCGGCTCGGGCAGATCCATCAGCCGCGCCGAGTGCGTCAGCCGCTGCAGATGCGATTCGACCAGGCAGGCCGCCCCGGCGCGCACCAGCAAGGTCTCGAAGACACCGTCACCGCGCACCACGGCAAGGTCGTCGGCATGCAGCAACGGCGCATCCGGATCGTGGGACTGTCCGTCGAGCGTCACCAGCACTGCCATGACCGATGAGCCTATCGCCCCTGCTGGCGGGAACAACGCGCCCGCCAAGACCGTAGAGTTGAAATGTGAAAGCCGTCCCCTCCCCCGAATCCGGACCCGATGCTGGCGCCGTCTGGCATTACGGCGACCCCCTCGGGGAGCAGCGGGCCGCAGCCACCGCAGCCGTCGTCATCGATCGCTCACACCGCGGGGTACTCACCCTGACCGGCCCCGAGCGGCAGAGCTGGCTGCACAACATCTCGTCGCAGCACGTCAGTGCGCAGCCCGACGGAGCATCCACCGAGAACCTCAGCCTGGACGGTCAGGGCCGGGTCGAAGACCACTGGATTCAGACCGAGTTGGACGGCGTCACCTACCTGGACACCGAACCGTGGCGTACCGAGCCGCTGCTGGCCTACCTGCGCCGGATGGTGTTCTGGGCACAGGTCACCGTGGATCCCGCCGATCTCGCCGTCCTGACACTGCTCGGTCCACGGCTGGACGATCCGGCGATCCACACAGCGTTGGGGATCGATGCCCTGCCTGCCGAGATGACGGCCGTCGCGCTACCGGGCGGTGGTTTTGTGCGCCGGATGCCCGGCATGGGCACCGATGTCGTCGAAATCGACGTACTGGTCCCCCGCTCCGCGGCAGCAGACCTGCGCGAGCAGTTGGTGGCCGCGGGCGTGCGGCCGGCCGGAGTGTGGGCCTTCGAAGCGCACCGGGTCGCCGCGCTGCGCCCACGTCTCGGTGTCGACACCGACGACCGGACCATCCCGCATGAGGTCGGCTGGATCGGCGGGCCGGGCGCAGGAGCCGTCCATCTGGACAAGGGCTGCTATCGCGGACAGGAAACCGTCGCCCGGGTGCACAACCTGGGCCGTCCGCCACGGATGCTGGCCTTGCTCCACCTGGACGGCTCGACAGAGCGGCCCGTCACCGGGGATCCGCTGCTGGCCGGAGGCCGCACGGTCGGGCGCGTCGGCACGGTTGTCGACCATGTCGACCTCGGGCCGATCGCCTTGGCGCTGATCAAACGGGGACTGCCTGCCGACACCCCGCTGACCACCGGCGGGGAACACCAGGTGAGCGCCGCGATCGACCCTGATTCGCTGCCATCTGTCGATGTCGGCGGCGCCGGACGGCTCGCTGTCGAACGGCTGCGCGGGGTCGCTCGCTGAGCTGTGATCTTCGCCGCCGTGGGCCTGCCAGCGCACGGCAGCGGGGCACGGTAGAGTAGCCACAGGACAATAAACACACACAGATCGGAGCCGCCTGCTCGTTGGGCCGCTCCGTTATTGCGCGAGGGGGTTCCCCCATGGGCCGCGGCCGGGCTAAGGCAAAGCAGACCAAGGTTGCTCGAGAGTTGAAGTACAGCTCCCCACAGACGGACTTCAGCCGACTCCAACAAGAGCTGGCTGGGTCACCGGGTAGCGTCCCCGATGACCGGGCCGACGATGTGGGTGAGGACTCGTGGTCCGACGAGGAGAGCTGGCGGCGCTAGCCGCAGCTCGACCGGCGGGCACCTAGAACCTCGGGTGCCGCCCCACCAATTCGGCTCCTGGCCCATCCTTGCGCCCCTTGTTCACGGTGCCCAGGGTCCAGCACTCCAGATGACGTGCGGTCAGAATCGCCAGCGCGCGGTCGGTGTCCTCCGGCGCGACGATGGCGACCATTCCGACACCCATGTTGAACGTCTTGTCCATCTCCGCGCGCTCGATACGCCCGCGCTGGGCGATGAGACCGAAGACCGGCGCCGGCGTCCAGGTGCCACGGTCCAGTTCGGCGGTCAGCCCCGGCGGGATGACGCGTGCCAGATTTCCGGCCAGCCCACCCCCGGTGACGTGGCAGAACGTGCGCACCTGGGTCTCGGCAGCCAGCGCAAGACAGTCTTTGGCGTAGATCCGCGTCGGCTCGAGCAGCTCTTCGCCCAGTGAGCGGCCGAACTCTTCGACGTGGCCTTCCAGGCTCATTCGATCGATTTCCAGCAGCACCCGACGTGCCAGCGAGTAGCCGTTGGAGTGCAGGCCCGACGATCCCATGCCGATGACCACGTCGCCCGGGCGAACCCGGTCCGGTCCCAGGACGTCATCGGCCTCGACGACGCCGACGCCGGTGGCCGACAGGTCGTAATGGTCGGGTTCCATCAGGCCGGGATGCTCGGCGGTCTCGCCGCCCAGCAGTGCGCAGCCTGCCTGGACACAGCCTTCTGCGATGCCCGCGACGATTGCGCTCACCCGTTCCGGAACGACCCGCCCGACGGCGATGTAGTCCTGCAGGAACAGTGGTTCTGCACCGCAGACCACCAGGTCGTCGACCACCATCGCGACCAGGTCGAGCCCGACGGTGTCGTGCTTGTCCATGGCCTGGGCGATGGCGAGTTTGGTGCCGACGCCGTCGGTCGATGCGGCAAGCAGCGGTTCGCGGTAGCCGTCGCGCAGAGCGAACAGACCGGCGAAACCGCCGAGCCCACCGCGGACCTCTGGCCGCGTCGCCCGCTGCGCCAGCGGTTTGAACAGCTCAACTGCGCGGTCACCGGCTTCGATGTCGACACCGGCCGAGGCGTAGGAGATGGAATTGTCGTCAGCGGGATCGGTCATCGCGACCTAATCTACCGGGCCGGACCGCGGCTCGGTATCCGGCCGCCGACCACGATCCACCAGGCTCATCGACGACCGCAGACCGGCTGTGCCAGTCTTGGCGCTCATGACCACCACCCGGCGCTGTGGCGCCATGCTGTGCGCGGCCCTGTCGACGGCGACTCTGTGTGCGGGCCAGGCCTCTGCCACGCCGTCGCATGAGATCAGCGCGATCGTGCTGTCGCAGGCCACCGTCAACGGCCACGACTACATCATGCGGGAGATCACCATCGAACCTGGTGGCAGCACCGGGTGGCACTGGCATCAGGGCCGGGTTTTCGGGGTCATCAAAGCGGGCACACTCACCCACGACCGCGCGGACTGCACGGTGGACGGAATCTACGGGCCCGGTGACCCGATCACCGAGGAAGTGGGTCCCGACCATGCGCATATCGGGCGCAACCTGGGAGACACCCCGCTTGTCATGCAAGTGCTCTACATCGACCCTGCCGGTGCCCCGCTGTCGGACGACGCCGCGGACCCGGGGTGCGGTTACGCCTGAACCTGAGCACATCCGCGGGCTCGACGTCTCCGAATATCAGCTGTGACCTCCCCCGCTGTGCGCTGCCTGGTGACCGGCTCCACCGGCTATATCGGCAGCCGTCTGGTGCCCGTGCTGTTGGACCGTGGTTACCGGGTTCGCGCGATGGCCCGCACCCCCGACAAGCTGGCCGACGTGCCCTGGCGCGCGGACGTGGAGGTGGCCCAGGGCGACCTCACCGACCTGGACAGCCTGACCGCGGCCTTCGACGACGTCGACGTCGTCTACTACCTGGCGCACGCGATGGGGACTTCCGACGATTTCGTCGAGGCCGAGCGCCGCGCCGCCGTCAACGTGGTCGCTGCGGCCCGTGCCGCGGGTGTCTCGCGCATCGTCTACCTGTCCGGACTGCATCCCGACGGGGTCGAGCTGTCTCGCCATCTGCAGTCACGGACCGCGGTCGGTGAGATCCTCATCGACTCGGGTATCGAGACGGTGGTGCTGCAGGCCGGTGTCGTCATCGGCTCAGGCTCGGCGTCTTTCGAGATGATCCGCCACCTCACCGATCGACTACCGGTGATGACCACCCCGAAATGGGTGCACAACAAGATTCAGCCGATCGCGGTCAACGATGTGTTGCACTATCTCAGCGAGGCCGCGACGGCGCCGGTACCGCGATCGCGCACCTGGGACATCGGCGGACCCGATGTGCTGGAGTACGGCGATTCGATGCAGGTCTATGCCGAGGTCGCCGGACTACACAGGCGGCGAATCCTGGTGTTGCCCTTCTTGACTCCGACCATCGCGAGCTGGTGGGTCGGTTTGGTGACACCCATTCCGGCGGGTCTGGCACGCCCGCTTGTCGAATCGCTGCACTGCGACGCGGTTGCCGACGAGCACGATATCGACGACGTCATACCCGCGCCGCCGGGCGGCCCCACTCCGTACCGCAGCGCCGTCGCCCAGGCCCTCGCCCATCTGGCCGACGGCCAGTTCGAGGCGAGATGGAACAGCACTCCGGCGGCGCCGCTGCCCAGTGACCCGGCGTGGTCGGGTGAGCTGGTCTACACCGATGAGGTGTCGACGAGTACCGCTCTGGACACCGAGACTGCCCGAGCCCGGTTGCGCGGATTGCGCCTTGGCAACTGGGGCGCCGTCGATCGATCGAAAAGCCCGCTGCGACTGCGTAGCTGGGGAAGAATGCCGGGCGATGCCTGGTGTGAGGTGGACGTCGCAGCGGGTCCGCGCGGCAGTGTCATCGAGCAGCGCACGATTCTGCATCCCCGGGGTTTGGCCGGCCAGCTCTATGCCGCCACCATTTGGCCGGTGCGCCGTAAACTACTGCACCGCAAGCTTTCCCGCCTGCTCGCCGACGCTTGACGGAACCGGCTAAGGCCTCCGCAGTGCCGATGCGTTGTCGTTGTCGGTCTGCACCACCGCGGGCCCGACGCCGGCGCGCGCCGCATTCGAGAGCATGTGTTCGATGACGTTCTTGCCCAGAGCTGTCTCGCTGGGCAGTTCGATCGGGTACTTACCGTCGAAGCATGCGCAACATAGTCGGGTGGACGGCTGCTCGGTGGCGCTGATCATGCCTTCCAGCGAGATGTAGCCGAGGGTGTCGGCTCCGATCGCATGCCGAACCGCATCGAGCATCTCGCCCTGGGAACCGTCGGCGTTTGCGGCATTGGCGATCAGTTCTGCCGGTGAGGCGAAGTCGATACCGTAGAAGCACGGCCATTTCACCGGCGGTGACGCGATCCGCACGTGCACCTCGACGGCGCCGGCTTCCCGCAACATCCGGATCAGGGCGCGCTGGGTGTTGCCGCGCACGATCGAATCGTCGACCACGATGAGCCGCTTTCCGCGGATCATCTCCTTGAGGGGGTTGAGCTTGAGCCGGATGCCGAGCTGGCGGATGGTCTGCGACGGCTGGATGAAGGTGCGGCCCACATAGGCGTTCTTCATCAGGCCCTGCCCGAACGGAATACCGGATTCCTGGGCGTAACCGACGGCCGCCGGCGTCCCCGACTCGGGCACGCCGATCACCAGATCGGCGTCGATCGGCATCTCGCGCGCGAGCTTGCGGCCGATGTCGACGCGGGTGGAATGCACCGAGCGGCCGGCCAGCGTGCTGTCCGGCCGGGCGAGGTAGACGTACTCGAACACGCACCCCTTGGGGGTGGGGTTGGCGAAGCGGGTGGAACGCACGCCGTCGGCGTCGATCGCCAGCAGTTCGCCGGGTTCGATATCGCGGACGAACGAGGCGCCGACGATATCGAGTGCCGCGGTTTCCGAGGCCACGACCCAGCCACGGTCCAGACGGCCCAGCGACAGCGGCCGGACACCATGCGGGTCCCGGGCGGCGTAGAGGGTGTTCTCGTCCATGAAGGTCAGGCAGAAGGCGCCGCGCACGGTGGGCAGCAGCTCCAGGGCGGCCTGCTCCAGGCTGGAATCGGCGGCACCGTGCGCCAGCAGCGCGCCCAGGATGTCGGAGTCGGTGGTGGCTGCCGGGACGGCGCCCTTGGCCATCAGCCCCGAGTCACGGGCGCGGGAGGCCAGCTCGGTGGTGTTGACCAGGTTGCCGTTGTGACCGAGTGCGACTCCGGTGCCTGCGGCGGTGTTCCGGAAAACCGGCTGGGCGTTCTCCCAGGTGGTGGATCCGGTGGTGGAGTACCGGCAGTGCCCGATGGCGACGTGGCCTTCCATCGCGGCCAGGGTCTGCTCATCGAAAACCTGGCTGACCAAGCCCAGATCCTTGAACACCAGCACCTGAGATCCGTCCGCGACGGCGATGCCGGCCGCTTCCTGACCACGGTGCTGCAATGCATAGAGGCCGTAGTAGGTGAGCTTGGCGACGTCCTCACCGGGCGCCCACACTCCGAATACGCCGCACTCTTCGCGCGGCTCGTTCTCTTGGTCGCTCTGGTGGCCGGTCACGGTTCGGGGCTGCTCCCTAGGGCGCGGTGGCTGACGGTGTTCATCCTACGGTTACCCGCAGGTATTTACCTCATCGAACGTCTGTGTTGAGCGTCTCTGTTCCCGCCCCCGGATTTCCGCCGATTCCATGGAACGGACTGCCTGCGCGACTAGCATCCCGCCAAGGGCGTCCGGCAGGCGACGTCACTGCCGTCGCGGTCTGCGTCGGTGTTCACCATCCGGAGGACCTCTGATGAGCGACAAACCGAACATCCTGATCATCTGGGGCGACGACATCGGTCAGAGCAATCTGAGCTGCTACAGCAACGGCCTGATGGGCTACCGCACCCCCAATATCGACCGCATCGCCCGCGAAGGCGCGCTGTTCACCGACTACTACGGCGAGCAGAGCTGTACCGCGGGCCGCGCGGCGTTCATCACCGGGCAGAACCCCTACCGGACCGGGCTGACCAAGGTCGGTATGCCGGGTGCGACGCTGGGCTTGCAGGCCGAGGATCCGACCATCGCCACCGCCCTGAAGACGCAGGGCTACGCCACCGGGCAGTTCGGCAAGAACCACCTCGGTGACCGTGACGAGCATCTGCCGACGATGCACGGTTTCGACGAGTTCTTCGGCAACCTCTACCACCTCAACGCCGAGGAGGAGCCCGAGAACCCGGACTACCCGAAGGATCCCGAGTTCCGCAAACAGTTCGGGCCCCGCGGCGTGTTGCACTGCTGGGCCAACGGCGACGGCACCCAACGCATCGAGGACACCGGCCCACTGACCAAGAAGCGCATGGAAACCTGTGACGAGGAATTCCGGGACGCGGCAATTGATTTCATCAAGCGCAAAAGCGACGAGGACACGCCGTTCTTCGTCTGGTTCAACTCGACGCATATGCATTTCCGGACGCACCCGAAGCCGGAGAGCATCGGCCGGTCGGGCAGGTGGCAGTCGGAATACCACGACACCATGCTCGACCACGACGATATCGTCGGCGACCTGCTGGCAACGCTCGACGAGCTCGGCATAGCCGAGAACACCATCGTCATGTACTCCACCGACAACGGCCCGCACATGAACAGCTGGCCCGACGCCGGGATGACGCCTTTCCGCAACGAGAAGAACTCCAATTGGGAAGGCGCGTACCGTGTTCCGGCGATGGTGCGCTGGCCCGGACGGATACCCGCCGGCACCGTCCTGAACGGCATCGTCAGCCACAACGACTGGTTCGTCACCTTGCTCGCCGCCGCGGGCGACCCTGACATCGCCGAAAAGCTGCGCGCAGGAACAGATCTGAACGGTCAGCGGTTCAAGGTCCACCTCGACGGACACAACCAGTTGGACTATCTCACCGGCACCGTCGACGAAAGCCCGCGCAAACATTTCTTCTACGTCTCCGACGACGGCGACCTGACGGCATTGCGTTTCGACAACTGGAAGATCGTCTTCATGGAGCAGCGCGCCCAGGGCACCCTGGCGATCTGGCTGGAACCCTATGTGGTGCTGCGCGGGCCGAAATTGTTCAACTTGCGCACCGATCCGTACGAGCGGGCCGACATCACGTCGAACACCTACTTCGACTGGATGCTGGACCGGGTTTTCGTCTTCACCCCGGCGCAGGCGTACGTCTCGCAGATGCTGCAGACACTCGTGGAGTTCCCGCAACGGCAGAAATCAGCCAGCTTCAATCTCGAACAGGTGTTGGAGAAGCTGCAGTCGGGCGTGCCGGACTCCTAGATCGGCGTCCTCAGGAACCGAGGGCGACCACCGGCAGCCAGGAGACGATCTCGCCGGCCCGCGACCCGGAGAGCACCAGGCGTCCCTGGTCGGCGGCGTCGTCGACCCGCAGCAGTCCGGCGGCCAGCAGCAGCCAGGTGCGCGGATCGGTCTCGACGACATTGGGTGGGGTGCCACGGGTGTGCCGCGGACCCGCTATGCACTGCACGGCGACGAACGGCGGAACCCGGACCTCCACCGATGCCCCTGGCGCCGCGGCGGCCAGACTGCGGGCCGTCAGCCGGACGGCTTCGGCGATGTACGTGCGCGGCGGCTCCGGGGCGTCGGCGTCGCGCAGCCACTGCTCGACGGTCAGGACCGCGGCGCGGGTCTGTGCCGGATCGGCGGAGCTGCGGGCGGCCACGCCCCCAGGATCTCAGAAGGCGGCGCCGTCTCCGACGCCCGGTTGGGCGATGGGCGTCATCGAACGATTTTGACGAACCTCAGACTGGGGTCGGAGGCGCTGATCGGATTTCCCGCCGAACGCAGCTCCGCCAACACGCCGACGATGTCGGGACTGAGGCGCTCACCGGGCATGACCAGTGGTATCCCCGGCGGGTAGGGCGTGATGGCCTCGGCCGCGATTCGTCCCGCCGCATCGGCCAGGGGAAGGTTCTCGCAGGGCGCGAAGAACGCCTCCCGTGGTGTCAAGACCGTCTCGGGGCGCACCGTCAGCAGACCCGCCACCAGGTTGATCTCGGAGCCTTCACGGCTTCGGCCGACATGGCTAGCGACCTCGGTGAAACCGTCCACCAGACGGTCCATATCGCGCGGGGTGTTGCCGATTGTCGTGATCGCGAGCACGTGGCCGGTTCCGCCCAGCTCCGGCTGCACACCATGAACCTTGTTCAGTCGCGCCACGATCTCCCGGGAGTCCGCCGCCAAACCCGCGGTGCCGATCAACAGTTTGGTTTCGTCGAGCTGGTGCAAACCCGTTGCGGCGCCGGCCAGATCCGCGGGCCGCAGCACGCGTAGGCCCGGGATCCGGGCGAGCCGATCGGCGGCGTCGCGAGCGCGCTGCAGCGTCTGGTCGAGCAGTGCCCGACCGCTGAGCATCATCTGGCGGCGCGCCAGATCGATCGAGGCCATGATGGCGAAGTTCGGGCTGGTGGTCTGAATGAGTTGCAGGGAACGACGCACCGAAGCGGGGTCGAGTGCCTCGGGATCGATGTGGACCACCGCCGCCTGACTCAGCCCGGACAGGATTTTGTGCACCGACTGCACCGTCGCCGCCGCACCGGCTCGCTCACCCGGTGTCGGCAGGTCGGGGTGGAAGCCGAAATGCGGCGAATGCGCGCCATCGACAAGCAGTTTGGCGCCGTGGCGCCGTGCCAGCTGCGCCAGCGCTGCGATATCGCCGGTGGTGCCGTAGTAGGTCGGGTGCAAGACCCACAGCGCTTTGGCGCCGCTGTCCAGGAAGGCACGTTCCACGGCATCGCAGTCCAGGCCGTGCGCGACGCCGAACCGGTCGTCCCAGCGCGGTTCCACCCACACCGGCCTGGCGCCCACCTGAACCAGACCGGCGAGCACCGATTTGTGCGCATTGCGCGCCACCAGTACCGGTTCGTCGGGGCGCAGCGCCGACAGCGCGACGGCGATGTTGCCGCCTGTCGAACCTTGAACCGTGATGAAACTCTGCCCGACCCGCCAGGCGTCGGCAATGAGCTGCTCCGCCTCCAGGATCGGCCCCTCCGGGCAGTGCAGCGTGTCGGTGTCGGGCAGGTTGTTGAGGTCGACCTCGGCGAGGTGTTCGCGAAACCACGGATCCAGCGTCCGTCCACCCTTGTGACCCGGGCTGTAGAACGGCGCCTGGTCGCGATCGACGAATTCGCGTAGCGCGTCGAAAAGCGGTGCGGCGGAGTGCCTCACATTCGGTACACCCGCTCGATGTTGCGCACGCCGATCATGTCGACGATCCGGATGGCGTCGGATTCGGCGCAGTCCCCGGCCCGGATCCAGCCACCCAGCACCAGTCCCATCCCGCGGCGCCACAGCACCGAACCCAGCACGTGCAGTTCGGGGGGACCGAAGGCATCCGAGGAGTACAGCTGTTTGGCGAACGGCGCCGTCTCCAGCGCCTCGGCGATCAGGGCGGTGGAACGGGTGCCCAGGTAATTGATCGCCAGCCCCACGTCGAAGTTCACATGGTCGAAAGCCTGTGCCAGATAACCCGCTTGACGGTGGAAGGGGTAGCAATGCAGCAACAGCACCGGCACGGGAGCCATCGTGCGCAACAGCGGTAGCAGCAGCATCGGGTCGGCACGGTGCAGATCCATGTCGCGATCACCGAAACCCACGTGCACCTGGATCGGCAGGCCGTGTGCCGCCGCCTCGTGCACGGCGAATGCGATCACCACGTCAGAATCCAACCGAACCGGGGTGGGCCGCTGCGCGAGTTCTCGAACCTGCGCGACGACATCGGCATCGGCGGGCCGGTTCCAGTCGATGTCGAACCCGGTCCGATAGGCCACGATAGTCTTGGTTCCCAACACATTCGGCGAATCAACCGCGGCGCACAGCGCGGCCCGGAAGGCCTCGGGAAAATCTTGCGGTGCGGTACCGCCATCGATCAGCTCCTCGGCGAGGCGCTCCAGTCGCAGGATCTCCGAAGACGGTGTGCCGCTCAGTTCGGTGAGCCGCTCGGGGGTGGTGATGAGATCGCCCTTGAAACCGGTGTCGACGATCCAGCGGGACACCCCAGCTGTGGGCAGCATGAGCCGGGCCAATTCGTCGGGGGCGAATTCACTGCGCCGCGCCCAGTATTCGTCGGCACCCGCCAGCACCTCGAGCCCGAGCAGCGGCGCGCACCACCGCCGAATGGAAAGACCGAGCGGAGAATCGAATTGGGTCATGAAATCGGGTACCGGGTCCGTCGACCCCTCGTTGATCGCGGCCTCGAAATCAGCCCGGTCGACGGGCTGATCGAAGACGCCGTGCACATGATGGTCGATCAACCCGATACCGCGGAGATGCTCGGCCAGTCCTGCCGGCACGTCGCCCTCGACACCGGAGAAAATATCCGGTAACTCACCAACCGGCATATCGCTGCACCTCCGCTATGTCGACTCGGCCCGCCGCGGCATCGGCGATCGCTGCCCCGATGATGTCCACCGCCCGATGTGCCTCCGGTTCGGTGAGCACCAGCGGCGGGGTGATCTCCAGGACGTTACCGCCCACGTAATAGAGCACCGCGCCCAACTCCCAGGCGCGGTAGACCACCTGTGCGGCCAGCCGCGGATCACGCTGCCCGGTCTCGGGGTCGACCAGCTCGAGGCCTATTGCCAGGCCCCGTCCCCGGACGTCGCCGATTCGGTCCGAACCCGGGGACCCCGCCAGCGCGCGCAGGCCTTGCGCCAGCAAGGCACCCGTCTGCGCGGCACGCTCGGGCAGGCCCTCGCCGACGATGGTCGCCAGTACCGCGCGGCCCGCTGCCGCACATACCGGATTGCCCGCGGTGGTCAGCAGGGCCGCGGCCGGAGGATTGTCGAGTATCTCCGCCGGCCCGACCGCTGCCGACAGTGGCAGACCGCCGCCGAGCACCTTGCCGAACGTCACGATGTCAGGGATGACACCGTCGTGGGTGAACGCGTGCAGCGTGCCGGGCCTGCCGAGCCCCATCTTGACCTCATCGCAGATCAGTGGAACGGCGTATCGCCGGCAGATGGCGTGCAACCGGGCCAGAAAGCCGTCCGGAGGAACCACCAGACCCCCATCGGACAGGATCGGTTCGACGATGACACAGGCGATGGCACCGCCCGCCAGCTGCTGTTCCGCCAGCGCCAGGCAATCGGCGACATCATCGTCGACGTCATCGCGAACCGGCCGAAAGGGATTGGGATAAGGCAGGAATACCGCATCGGGATCGGGCGGCGCCCCGGCGTCGACGTGAACACCGGAGACGCCCATCGCGACCCCGACGCCGCCGTGGTAGCTGTGCTCGAAGGCCAGTACCGTGCGTCGCCCACTGGCATGCCGGCATGCGCGCAGCGCGACGTCATTGGCGTCGGAACCGGCGTGCCCGAGGTAGACCCGCCGTTCGCCCTCGCCGGGCACCAGCGCCAGCAGATCCTCGGCCAGGCCCACCGAGTCCGGATGCACGGCCGACAGCGCACCGGCACCGGGTGCCGTCCGCACGGCCCGGCTCACGGCCTCGACCACCGCCGGGTGGCCGTGTCCCAGGCCGGATGCCGTCCAGGTCGCGGACAGGTCGAGCAACTCGCGCCGGTCCGGGGTCACGAGGGTCGAGCCGTGCCCCGATACGACCTCCAGGGGGAAGAACCGCAGCTTCTCGATTCCCGCGATGACCTTCTCGTCACGCGCATACAGCGTGGTCATCTACGGAGTCACCGGCGGAGCCAGATCGAGTTCACGCGTCAACGACTCACCGACCCGCTTCGCGATCCGCGAGGCAGCGATGGCGATCACCAATCCGATTGCGCACCAATACAGTCCGAGCAACGGCGCGGCCGCCCATTCCTGGGCATCCTTGACGTTGAACCACAGCACGACCAGGATCACCGCGGCACCCAGCAGGGGGAGCGCCAGACCGGCGACCTTGCTCGCACCACCGTGCACGTGCGCGAATTTCGGGGCGCCGACGAACCATGCCGCGGCAACCTCGACCAGCAGATAGCAGACCATCAGGCATACCGATCCGGCGACCGCGAACAGGAAGTAGGTGTTGATGGCGGGGTCACCGGTACCCATGTCGGGCCAGCCGAGCACACCACAGATCACGTCGACGACCAGGGCGACCGCCACCACAAGCCAGGTCGCACGCCGCGGTCCTCCTGTCCCGGCGTGGATGTGCGCCAACGCTTTCGGGCCGAAGCCGTCGCGGCCGAACGCGAAGAGCATCCGCCCGGAGGTCGCCGATGTGGCCAGGTGGCAGCCGAAGGCCGAGACGATGGCGGTGAAGATGATGAGCAGGCTGAACCACTGGCCGATGTAACCGGCACCCAGATCACCAAGGGTGTTGCCGGAGTTCTGGAATGCGTCCAGACCGGCCGCGTCGGTTCCGAAGCCGACGACCTGTGCACACATCACCACGACGAACAACACGCCGGTCAGGATCAGCGTTCCGGCCAACGCGCGCGGGATGTTGCGGCCCGGATCGTCGGTCTCCTCGCCCATCGAGGCGCATGCCTCGAAACCGGCCCATGACAGGAAGGCCGCCACCACACCGCTGATCACCGCAGACGCCGACACACCGTCGAAGGTGAAGACGCTCAGGTCGATTCCGGTGGAGGGGGCTCCGCCCTTGGCGAAGATGACGACCACCAATACCAGCATCGCGACGATGCCGACACCCTCGATGCCCAGCAGGATCTTGCCCAGCAGCCGGACATCGCGCCCGGACAACAGAAACGAGATGACCGCGCCCACCGCGACGACGGCAAGCCACGGCAGCTGGTAGGGGTTGTCATTGCCCGGCTGCAGCTTGGCGATGAAGGCGTTGACGAATGCCGCGGTCAACGCGAGTGTGCCGATGGAGAATCCGACGTAGGCACCGAGCATCGCGAATCCGGAGAAGAACCCGGCCCGCGGCCCGATGGTGCCGCCCACCAGTCCGTAGGCCGAACCGGCGTGGTTGAGATGGCGCGTCAACCGGACGAAGCTGTAGCCGACCAGTGACACACCGACCAGGCCGATCAGGAAGACCAACGGGATGGCCTTGCCGACGCTGCCGATCAGGCCCTGACCATTGCCGGACATCGCCAGGGTCGGGCCGACCAGGGCGACCGACATCGCCAGCGCGACCCAGAACGGCAGCCGACGCTGCGGAAGCTGGTCGTCGTCGGCCGGATGGTCGGGTGACAAGTGGGTGCTCATCGATGTCTCCTTCTGGAGGGGGTCAACAACTCCACGCCAGGCGCAGCGCCTGGGTGGTCTCCGACGGCGGCAGGTCGCCGAAAGTCTTTATCTCGTAGCGTCTTACCGCTACCAGGGCATCGACGACCTCGGGTGTGAGCAGCTCTGCTGCCGCCGCCGAGCCGGCGAGTGCCTCGATCGCATCGCGCTGCGCGGTGGGCAGGGGCGGCGGTTTGACGGCCGCCTGCGCCGGATTCTCCGGTATCTCTTCGGGGAGAACGATCTCGCGGTCGATACCGCGCAGTGCACTGCCGAGGAACGCCGCCGCGGCCAGATAGGGGTTGGCGCTGGGGTCGATCAGTTTGAGTTCCATATTGGCGCCGTGCGGGTTTCCCGGTGTGGCAGCGATGAATCGGACGGCGGCTTCCCGGTTCTCCAGACCCCAGCACGCTGTGGCACCGGCCCAGTTACCGGGTTTGAGGCGCAATGGCGAGACCACCGAGCCGGCGTAGACGCCGATCAGGCCCGGCAGGGTGTCGATGACGCCGGCGATGGCGTGAGCGCCCGCCGGGTGCATGCCGTAGGCGCCGCTACCGCCGGAGAACAGCGAACCGTCGGCATCGGCCAGTGACAGGTGCAGGTGCGCACCGTTGCCGGCCGCGCCGTCGAAGGGCACCGGCGAGAAGGAGATCCGCAGCCCGTGGCGAGCGGCCGCGCGACCGATCACGATGCGCGCCCGGATAACCGAGTCGATGGCGGCGACGGGAGTGTCGGGGGCCAGTGAGATCTCGAGTTGGTCGTGGCCGTACTCGGTATGTATCTGTTCGATGGGCAACCCGGCGCGTTCGGCGCTGCGGGCCAGGTCGACCAGGAATTCCGAACGGTCCAGGGAGGTGCGGATACCGTAGGGCGACCAGGGTTGCGTCGACGCCGGTCCGCCGTCCGCGGCCAGCATCGTGCATTCCAGTTCGCCGCCCATCCGCACCGTCAGTCCACGCTGGGCGGCCGCGGTCTCGGCGTCCACCAGACGCGAGCGGGTGCACAGCGGCGCGGGAGCTCCGCCCTGATCGGTCAGGGTGCCCGGCGCCCAGGCGATACCCGGTTCGATGACCCGCACGTCGGCCGGATCCAGGCGGATTCGCAGGTCACCGGCGACACCGATACTGGGTGTGAAGGCGATACCGCTGTCGACGCAGAACACACTCCACGACGGCGAGACGCCCATCCCGGATCGTTCGAAATCTCCCAGCCGATGGACCGGTACGTACTTGGCGCGGGTGACGCCGCCCAGATCGGTCACCGAACCCGCGATCAGCTCGACGCCATCGGCACGCAGTTGCTTCACGCGGTCTTCGCTCGACAACGGTGTGGACCTCCTCGCTCGTGGTGAGTCTGGAAGAAAGGTATGTCACAAATGTTTCAGAATCTTTAATTTCCTAGATTATGTTTGATTCGTTAAATCGAGGACCGGAGGATGTTCGCATGTGCCGACTACTGGGCGTCATCACCACTTCCCCGTCCTCGGTCGTCGACGCCGTCGGCTCAGCGTTGCTCGACGATTTCCTTGCGCTGACCGCGGTACACGGCGACGGCTGGGGTATCGCAACCGTCGAGCAGGCCGGCGCCCCCGCCCGGGCCGTCGTCTCGGCCGACAGTGCCCTGGCCGACCCGGGCTTCGCCGGGGCGGTCTGCGAACTGAAGTCGGTCGCCTCGCTGGTGCATCTGCGCTGGGCCACCAACGGTTTGGCGGTACGTCCGCAGAACTCCCACCCGTTCGTCGCCGACGGTATTGCGATGGCACACAACGGTTCCATCAAACCGATGCAGCCCCTCGACGACCTCTTGCACACCGATATCGCCACGTCGTGCAACGGCACCACCGACAGCGAGCGTTACTTCGCACTGATCCGGCAACACCGCCGCGAATCCCCCACCCTGGCCGAGGCCGCCCGGCGCGCCGCCTCGCAACTGCGGGCCATCTATCCCGACGCAAGCTTGAACGCCATGCTGCTGGGCGAGGAGCAGCTGATCGTGGTGCACGCCCACGCGCACAGCCGGCTGCTGGAGGAGGACATCGACGAGATCAATGCCGCCGACCTGCCCGCCGAACACCTCGAGGACTATTTCGCTCTCCGGGTGGCCCGCCGCGATCCCGGCACATTGGTGGTCGGGTCGACGGGGTTCGGCGGACTTGCGTGGGAACCGCTCCCACCGGAGTGCGTCGCCGCCATCTCGGTGCGGGACCTCTCGATGACGCTGCATCCCCTCGATCCCCTTGTGGGACATTAGCCCGATGACCGATGAGACCGTCGCAGTGCGCACCGGCTCGGCACTGCCTGCGCTCAGCCGCGCCGAGCGCAGGGTGGGACGCGCACTACTCGCCGACTACCCCAGCGCCGGACTGGCCAGCGCGGCCCGACTCGCCGAGCGTGCCGACGTCAGCCCGCCGACCGTCCTGCGCTTCGCGCAGTCACTCGGCTTCGACGGCTTCACCGACCTGCAGGCTGCACTGCGCGCCGAGTTGACCGCCCAATCCAACGGGCCGATAACCCGGTTACCGACGGCACCTTCCGCCGGGGGGCTGCTGGACCGGCTTCTACAGCAGGCCCACAACCAAAACGACCGCGCTGAACAGACATTGGCCGAACTGCCGAGCACGGCCCTGGAAGCCGCGGTGGCACTGCTGTCGGACACCAGCCGGTCAGTGCACCTGCACGGCGGGCGGTTCTCGCACCTGCTCGCTATGCACCTCGCCGCACATCTGGAACAACTGCGCCCCGGAGTCCGGCTGCTCACCGACCCCGACGGCCGAGACCTCGGCATGATGCTGGAGCTGACCCGGCGCGATATCGTCGTGCTCTTCGACTATCACCGGTATCAGCGCAGCGCCGCCGAACTGGCCGCACGCGTGCACCGGGCCGGCGCCACAGTGCTGTTGATCACCGACGACCTGGCCTGCCCGGTCGCTCCGGAAGCCGAGGTGGTGCTGGCGGCGTCGAGCACCGTGGGTACCACCTACCAGAGCATGGCCGCGGGTTTCCTGCTCACCGAACTGCTCATCCCGCTGGTGATGGACGCCATCGGCGAACCCGCCCGCACGCGGATGGCGTTGTGGGAAGAACAGCGCCGGTCCGAACTCCTTCCATGAACGGAAGCGGGCGGGCACCCATGGCACGGTTGACGTCAAGTGTCGTTGAGGTTTTACGTTCGACGTATGTCTTTCAAACCACATGAGATCGACTACCTCAACGCCGCCGACCTCGGCCGGCTGGCCACCATCGCGCCCGACGGCACGCCGCAGAACAGCCCCGTCGGCTTCACCTACAACACCGACCTGGGCACCATCGACATCACCGGATACCGAATGTCGCACAGCCGCAAGTTCCGCAACCTGGCCACCAATGATGCGGTCGCATTCGTCGTCGACGACATCGCGTCCCGCGATCCGTGGCGGGTTCGGTGCCTGGAGATCCGTGGCACCGCCGAACAGGCCGTGATCTCCGACGCACCCATCGAGCCCAACGGAGACGCATTGGACACCGCGATCATCCGGATCACCCCACGGCGCATCATCGGCTTCGGCATCGACGACACCGAAACCGACCCGCATCTGCTCAAAGCCGATGCACGCGACGTGAATCCGGCATGACTGCCCGACGTCGCCGCTGCACCAACTGAGCTGCCACCGCCCCTGCTTCGTTGACCGCCAGATGAGCCAGCACCGGCGCGAGGATGCTGCCGGACCCAGTGCGCAAAGCGCCGAACACCCACCCCGCGGCACCGGTGACCAGGACCGTGCCCAGCACCGGTTCACCACTTGCCCGGGCATCGACGATATGCGACAACCCGAACGCGGCGGCCTGCAGTAGCCGTCCGTACCGGGCGCCGAACGCGGCTTCGGCGACGGTACCCAAAGCGGCGCGGTAGGCCGCCTCCTCGAACCACACGGTGCCCAGCGGTATCTCGACCGTCAGCCATTTCCAGCCCGGCTGCGGCAGGGTGCGCGCCGCCATCGCGGCCCGCACCTGCGGTAGCACCGTCGTGGCCGCCACCCCCGTGATCACGACGGCTGCGGCGGCCCCTCCCCAGCGCAGGCCCGAACGCAATGCGGGCGGACGCAACCCGAGCGGCGCTCTCGCCGATGCTGCCAGGGCGCTACCGAGTGCGGCCTGCAGCACCGGATGCCTGCGGCCGGGGATGGCCAGACCGGCGGTGGTGCTGTAGGCCACCAGGATTGCGCCCAAACCCACGGCGGCGACGCGGTGACGATTCATCCTCCCAACCAACCACATCGGGCCACGAACACACGCGATGCACACCTGGCTCACAGTTTGGGTGACGACAATGTGGACCGTGCCACCCGCCACGCCGGGACCGCTGCCGACGCCGACACCGATCCCGATGCCACCGTTGCCGGCCTCCGCCACACGCACTCTGCCGCACGGCATCTCCCTGTTGGGCGGTTGGCTGCCCCTGACGGTGGGCATCGTCACGCTGGTGATCCTGGTCGTGGTGACGGCGCGCCGCAGCCGGCGCTGGTGGCTGTTGTGGGTACCGGTCTGCGCGGCGCTCGGACTCGGCACCGCGCTGGCAGCACGCACCGTGATGGACTCCGAGGGTCTCGCTTCGGATCCGGCGCCGTTGGAATTGTGGATCGGAGTGGCGATCGCCGCGTCGACGATCGGTATCGCCGTCCTGGGCTGGCGATCCAGCCCGCACTGGCGCCGGGCACTGTCGGTGCTGTTGATACCGCTCGCACTCACCTCGGCCATGGTGGAGCTCAACCGCTGGGTCGGCTACTACCCCACCGTGCAATCGGCCTGGGGAGCACTCACCGCGGGACCGCTGCCCGACCAGGTCGACGCCGACAGCCTGCCGGGCCTGCGAAACACCGTTCCGGCCAACGGGAAGCTGGTCCAGGTCACCACCGGGGACACCGCCAGCGGTTTCAAACACCGCGACGAATACGTCTACCTGCCCCCGGCGTGGTTCGCCGGGGCGAGCCCGCCCGCACTACCCGTCGTGATGATGATCGCCGGTGAGTTCAACACCCCGGCGGACTGGATGCGCAGCGGCAGCGTGATGCCGGTGATCGACGGGTACGCCCACGACCACGGCGGAGTGGCGCCCATCTTCGTCTTCGTCGACTCCGGTGGCCAGTTCAACAACGACACCGAATGTGTCGACGGTCCTCGTGGCAACTCCGCCGATCACCTGACCGAAGATGTTCGGCCATATGTCATCTCCCAGTTCGGCGCGTCGGCCGACCCGGCGAACTGGGGTGTCGTCGGATGGTCGATGGGCGGCACGTGCGCCGTCGACCTGACCGTGATGCACCCCGACCTGTTCACCGCATTCGAGGACATCGCCGGCGATCACGGGCCGACAGCGGGCACGAAGGATCAAACCGTGCAACGGTTGTACGGCGGTGACCTGTCGAAGTGGGCCGCATTCGATCCCGCGACCGTGATGCGTGCGCACGGTGGTTACACCGGTGTCTCCGGCTGGTTCGAGGACACCGTGAAACCAGCGGTGAGCCAGCCCAATCCGTACGGCAACATCCATCGGCCCCAGTCGAACTCGCCACCGGGCTTCGGTGGTAACGACGCTGTACACGACGACGACGAGACCGGTGCCGCCGAGGATCTGTGCGCGGTGGCCACCTCAGTGGGCATCACCTGCGCGGTGCACACCGTGGCGAGTTTCCACACCTGGCAGTTCGCGGCCCGGGCATTCGCCGACGCCCTGCCGTGGCTGGCCGGGCAGATCCACACCCCGGTATCGGCGGCTCGTTAGACCCGGTCAGGACTCGGGGCCGTCTTCACCGATGGTCTCGTCCAGCGCGGCCCGGATACGTTCGGTGTCCACGGGCGTCCAGCCGTCGGGCGGCGCGACGGCAACCCAGCCGTCCAGAACGGCATGGCCGTAATTGTGGCCGTGTCCGCCGGGCACCCCGACAGCGTTGAGGATGTCGGCGCCCACCTGCCAGAACGTGACGATCGGATACCAGCTCATCGACGGGGTCCGATCGCGACCCGGCGGCTCGACGAGCCAGTCCGGCCGGGTGAACATCAGTTTCGGCGACCACCACACGATGGGGTCGGAGGCATGTTGCAGGAACAGCACCCGAGTGCCCTCCCACGGGGCGCCGGTGTCCCGCGCGATCTCGGCGCCGTCAGCACCCTGGGAGAACCGGACGGTGCGTCCGTCGTCATAACGCGGCGAGACTTCGGTGGTGCCGGGATCGCGGCGCTCGACGAGGGCATTCCACAGTGGGCTGAATTGCGGTGGCCCCACCCACAACACCGAGTCGAAGCCCATCCGCGAGATATCGGGTAGGTAACCGAAAGCGCCCTGGCCGGCCATCGAACCCAGGCTCTCGCCGTACAGCGCCAACTTGGGCCTGCTGTCCGCGGGCAGCTGGGCCCACCGGCGCTGCACGGCGTTGACGAGCTTCCGGCCGGACTGCAACGACTTCTGCTGATCACCGACGAACGAAATCCAGCTGGGCAGATACGAATACTGCAGCGCGACAAGGGCGGTGTCGCCGTTGTACATCAACTCCAGCGCACGCGCGGCCACCGGGTTGACCCAGCCCGTTCCCGTGGTGGGCACGATCACCAGTAGCTTGCGTTCGAATGCGTGGGTGCGGGCGAGCTCGCTCATCAGCACCGCTATCCGGCCCTCCTCGGTGTCGGCGGTCTGCAGGCCGGCGTATACCCTGATCGGCTCCTTGGCGGGTCTGCCGTTGATCCTGGTCAGCTCGTCGGCGTGTGGACCGGTGGCCACGAAGCTTCGGCCCTGGTACCCCAGGGTGTCCCACGGTGCGAATGATTGCGGGCTGCCGGATCGTTGCGGCTGGGTGGGTTCTTCGAGCCCGGCGCGGGTCGTGGTGTTCTGCGGCTGGAAAACCTGGCTGGCTCCGGCCAGGAAGCCGCGGATCAGCACACCGTTGATCAGGGTTATCGTCAGCACCACCACGATCGCGGTGCCGATGAACAGCGCCACTTCGTCATTGACATCCCAACGCCGGATCAGCACGCGGGCAAGCAGTTTGATGGCATCGAGCAGCACGCGCGCCACACCGACCAGCAGACCGCCGACCACCAGCGCGACGACCAGTGTGCGGTAGTAGCCGATGGTGCCGGGCCCTTCGATACCCATCAGCGCCGAGACTCTGCGCTGCCAAACCGCGGCCGGTACGACCATCAGCACACTGGCCGTCACCGAAACCGCGACGGCGGAGGCCTTCCACCACCACAGCACGCGGGGCGTCGGCGGCCACCACGGTCTACCCCGTAACACGAAGCGACGTAACGCCTTACCGATGACGACACCGATGCCGTAGCCGATCGCCGCGTTGATACCGCCGATCAGCCCGCCGAAAAGCCACGGCCGCGGCAGCAGCGACGGCGTCAGCGACAGGCAGAAGAACAGTGCACCGAACGCCACCCCGACGAAGTCGAGCCGCACCAGACCCCATGCCCACTCCAGAAGCGGGTGGCGGGGATCGCGTTGCGCCGACCGGGGCATCGGCTCCGGCTACCCGAACAACTTCGGTAGCGCACCCTCCCAGGTTTCGCGCAGTTCGGCGAGGCTGACGGTGAACTGTCCCTGCACGTCGAGCGAATCAGAACCCTGATCGACGACTCCGATCCGGGTGGCGGGCAGACCGCGCGCCTCGCACATCGCCGAGAACCGGCTCTCCTCGGTGCGCGGCACCGCCACCAGGACGCGTCCCGACGATTCGGAGAACAGCAGGACGAACGGGTCGACGCCTTCGGGAAGCACGATCCGGCAACCGGTCTCACCGGCCAGCGCACCTTCCACGAGAGCCTGGATCAGGCCGCCCTCGCTGAGATCGTGCGCCGCCGAGACCAGGCCGTCGCGCGAGGCCGCCGTCAGGACTTCGGCCAGCAGTTGCTCGCGGGCCAGATCGACTCGGGGCGGAACACCGCCGAGGTGATCGCCGGTGACCTGCGCCCAGATCGAGCAGTCGAATTCGTCGTGGGTGTCGCCGAGAACGATCAGGGTCTCGCCGGGCTCGGTCCCGAAACCGGTCGGGATACGGCGGGCGACATCGTCGATGACACCGAGCACACCGACCACCGGGGTGGGCAGGATCGGTGTGGCGCCGGTCTGGTTGTAGAAGCTCACGTTGCCACCGGTGACCGGAATACCAAGGGCCGCACAGCCATCCGCGAGGCCACGGACCGCCTGGCTGAACTGCCACATGACCCCCGGATCCTCCGGCGAGCCGAAGTTGAGGCAATTGGTCACCGCGACCGGGGTGGCGCCGGTGACGGCGACGTTGCGGTAGGCCTCGGCCAGCGCCAGCTGCGCTCCGGTGTAGGGGTCGAGTTGGGTGTAGCGACCCGAGGCGTCGGTCGACAGCGCGATGCCACGTCCGGTCTGCTCGTCGATCCGCAGCACGCCGCCGTCGGCATGCTCGGCGAGCACGGTGTTACCGCGCACGTAGCGGTCGTACTGCTCGGTGATGAAGGCCCGGCTGCACAGATGCGGGCTGCCGAGCAGCGCCAGCAGCGTCGAACGCAGCTCTTCACCGGTTTCCGGACGGCGCAACGCCTTCGAGCTGTCGGCGATCAGGGCGTCCTGCTCATCGGGACGCGCCACCGGGCGTTGGTAGACCGGACCCTCGTGCGCGACGGTGCGCGGCGGTACGTCGACGACGGTCTCACCGTGCCAGGTGATCTGCAGACGGTCACCTTCGGTGACCTCGCCGATCACGGTGGCCAGTACCTCCCACTTACGGCACACCGCGAGGAACTTCTCGACGTTGTCCGGGGTGACCACCGCGCACATGCGTTCCTGCGACTCGCTGGAGAGCACCTCGGCCGGTGTCATGTTGGCGGCCCGCAGCGGCACCTGATCGAGCTCGATGGCCATACCGCCGTCACCCGCTGACGCCAGTTCAGATGTGGCACAGGATAATCCGGCTCCACCGAGGTCCTGGATCCCGACCACCAGCCCGGCGGCATAGAGCTCCAGACAGCACTCGATGAGTACCTTCTCCATGAACGGATCGCCCACCTGGACCGAGGGCAGTTTCTTGCGGCCGGAACCCGACTCGTCACCGCTGAAGGTGTCCGACGCCAGCACCGACACCCCACCGATACCGTCGAGGCCGGTTCGTGCGCCGAACAGGATGATCTTGTTGCCCGCGCCGGAAGCGAATGCCAGGTGCAGATCTTCCTTGCGCAGCACACCCACACACAGCGCGTTGACCAGAGGGTTGCCGGCATAGGACGGGTCGAAGACGGTCTCACCGCCGATATTGGGCAGTCCCAGCGAGTTGCCGTAGCCACCCACGCCGCGCACCACGCCGTCGAGCACCCGCCGGGTGTCGGGAGCGTCGGCAGCACCGAAGCGCAGTTGGTCCATGACCGCGACCGGCCGCGCGCCCATCGCCATGATGTCGCGCACGATGCCACCGACCCCGGTTGCCGCACCCTGGTAGGGCTCGACATAGGACGGGTGGTTGTGCGATTCGACCTTGAACGTCACCGCCCAGCCGTCACCGATGTCGACGACGCCGGCGTTCTCGCCGATACCGGCAAGCATCCCGGCGCGCATCTCGTCGGTGGTGGTCTCACCGAAGTAGCGCAGGTGCACCTTGGAGGACTTGTACGAGCAGTGCTCGCTCCACATCACCGAGTACATCGCCAGCTCGGCGTCGGTGGGCCTGCGCCCGAGGATCTCGCGGATGCGCTCGTATTCGTCGTCCTTGAGGCCGAGCTCACGGAACGGTTGCGGATGATCGGGCGACGCCGCAGCGCGCTCGACGGTATCGATTTCGTGCGGGGACGCTGCAGTCACCCCGACAGTTTATTCGCTTTGCGTGCGGGCGAACGCCCGCGCCGCCGCACGGGCACCGAAACCGTGCAGTAGGACGCTTCCGAGCACCACGACGACCATCGTCAGCAGGATGGTGTGCTCGTCGGGTTCCTCCAGAACATTGAAGGCCAGCAGACCCAGCACGATCGCTGCCGCCCCGCGCGGGCCCAGCCAGCCCAGCAGCAAGCGCTCGGGCCAGGAGAAACGTGAGCCAACCATGGCCAGGGCGACGGGCAGCATGCGCACGACAGTCAGTGCCAGCAGGCAGAACACCACCAGGCCGACCGTCAGACCGGCCCGCCAATATGCGATGAGCACCACACCGCCGAACACGAACCACATCGACGACGTGAGCAGGAAGCTGATGTCTTCGAGCAGTTCCAGGTCACCCTTGGCATCGTGCGAGTGACGAAAATAACGGTAACCGACACCGCACAGGAAGGCCGCGATGAAACCGTTGGCCTCCATTCCGAGACTCAACGTGTACGCCAGCGCCGGCGCGGCGACGACGATGATGCGCTTGGATTGTTCGGTCATCCAGTCGCTGCGTTCGGCGACATTGGCGGCCAACGCGAAACCCGCGCCGACGCAGAACCCGATGACGATGGCCTTGACGGCGTGCGGGACCGCGGCGCTCAGCTCATGCCACGGCGAGCCTGCCACGGTCTGGGTGTCGGCAACGGCAAGTGCGAAGACGAACACCGGCGAGATGATGCCGTCGCCGTAGCCGGCTTCCACTTTGAGGAGGTCGCCGACCCTGCCGGGTATCCGCCGGTCCCACGCGATCGACGGTGCCGGCGCGAAATCGATCGGCACCACGATGCAGGCGATGACGATCAGGGTCGCCAGCGGGACGGTGGGCAACAACCACCATCCCAGCAGGACGGCCAGGCCCATGCTCAGCGGCAGCGCGATGAACAGCAGCCGGGTCGCCGCGCGCGGATATTCGCCGAACAGCCCGGCGCGGATCGCGTTGGCGTCGACGAACAGCAGCACCGCCAGGATGATCTCGGCGATGTGCTGGGCGGTTTCGGAATTGAGGGTGTCGGCCAGCGAACCGTGCGTGAAGTACTCCACGGCTGCGCCGGCGGCCACCAGGAACAGCGGCGAGGTGATGCGCAGTCGGTCGAGACGCCGAGCGCTCAGCGCCCACCCGGCCAAGACGATCGAGATGATGACGAACGACAGCAACACCGTTGCGATCTTGCCAGCGCCCGCCCGCCTGCACCGGGTAGGCGCGTCGCACTCCGGGAATACGGCTCAGTGCCCGCCGGAGATGCAGAACGCGTTGCCGTCGGGATCGCCGAGAACCACCCAGCGGAACGAGTCGCCGATCTGATGCCTGCCGGTCTCGGTGGCGCCCAGCGCCACCAACCGCGCCACCTCGACGTCGAGATCGACAGCCGAGAAGTCCACATGCACCCGGTTCTTGCCCGGTGTCGGGTCGTCGACCCGTTGGAAACCCAACCGCGGCCCGGACGACAGCAGCACCATGACGAATTCGCCGGGCATCTCGGCGTTTACCGTGCCGCCGACGGCGTCGGCCCACCATTGCGCCAGCCGGTCCGGATCGCCGCAGTCGACCGTGATCATCTCCACGCTCAGAGTCATGGGCTCACCATAGAGCGGGGCTAGGACACCTCCGGCGTCAAGAAAGCCTGTAGAGCGGCCGAATACATGCCGACGTCGGCGGCGCCCATGATCTCGCGCGCGGAGTGCATGGCCAGCTGGGCGGCGCCGACATCGACGGTCGGAATCCCGGTGCGGGCCGAGGTCATCGGCCCGATGGTGGACCCGCATGGCAGATCGGCCCGATGTTCATAACGCTGCAGCGGCACCCCGGCCTGGCGGCAGGCCAGCTCGAAGACCGCGGCGGTGCGACTGTCGGTCGCGTAGCGCAAATTGGGCTGGACCTTGAGGACGGGTCCGGCGTTGACGGCGATCTGGTGTCCCGGCTCGTGCCGTTCGGCGTAGTTCGGGTGGGTGGCGTGCGCCATGTCGCCGGAGGCCACCACCGAGGCCGTCAGCACGCGCAGGAAATCCTCCCGGCCGCCGCCGGTACTGAGCACGATGCGCTCCAGTGTCGTGATGAGCAGATCGGATTGGGCTCCGTGGTCCGACGTCGACCCCACTTCCTCGTGGTCGAACAAGGCCAGCACCGGAACATGGTCGGCCGGTCCCGCGGTGCTGGCGCCCAGCAATGCCTCCAGCCCGGCGTAGCAGGTGCCTTGATTGTCCAGTCGCGGTGCGCTGACGAACTCGCCGTCGGCACCCCAGACCGTCGACGGTGTCAGGTCGTGTGTCATCAGGTCGGCGGACAGCACATCGGCGGCATCGACGCCGGCCCGTGCGGCGATGTGGTCCAGGAATGACTTCGGCGTGTCGGCGAGCCCCCACACCGCGTTGACGTGGCGCTGCGGATCGAGCTTGACCGCGGCCCGGTCCTCGGCGAGATGGATCGCCAACTGCGGCACCCGCAGGATCGGTTCGTCGACCCGGACCAGGACGTCCACCACTCCCGGGACGCCGCGCACCGACAACCGGCCACTGATCCCCAGATCCCGGTCGAGCCACGAGTTCAGCCACGCTCCGCCGTAGGGCTGCAACGCCACGACCGCCCAGCCGGCGACGTTACGGTCCGGGTGCTGTTTGACCCGCAGGTTGGGGCTGTCGGTGTGGCCGCCGACGATCCGGAACGGCCGGCCCGCCGCGCCGGTGCCATCCCAGGCCACCAACGATCCGGCCCGCAGTACGTAGTAGCGGCCGGGCCCCGGCCACGCGTCGGTCTCGGCCAGTTCGGTGTAACCGGCGGCGCGCAGCCACTGCGCCGCGGTGGCACACACGTGGAACGGTGACGGTGATGCGTCGATGAACTCGCACAATCCCGGGGCAGTCGCAGACATATGGACATCCTTATCCAGATCGGCAAAGAGTTAGGCGCTAGGGTCTGATCGTGCCTGCTCCACAGCCCCAGCCGGTCACCGCACCGCTGACTTCGGCAGCCATCTTCCTGGTGGCCACGATCGACGACGGCGGCGAGCAGACGGTGCACGACACCCTCGGCGAGCTGTCCGGACTGGTGCGCGCGGTGGGCTTTCGAGATCCGTCGAAACTGCTGTCGCTGGTGACCTCGATCGGCTCGCAGGCCTGGGACCGGTTGTTCTCCGGACCCCGCCCCGCCGAACTGCACCCGTTCCCCGAACTCCAGGGTGCCCGCCATCACGCGCCGTCGACTCCGGGCGATCTGCTGTTCCATATCAAGGCGACCTCGCTGGACTACGCGTTCGAGCTCGCGCATCGCATCCTCGACGCGTTGTCCGGTGCGGTCACGGTGGTCGACGAAGTCCAGGGCTTCAAGTTCTTCGACAACCGCGATCTGATGGGATTCGTCGACGGCACCGAGAACCCCACGGGGGCACTGGCGGTCAACGCCACCGCCATCGGTGACGAGGATCCCGACTTCGCCGGTGGCGGTTACGTACACGTGCAGAAATACCTGCACGATCTGAGCACCTGGGACGCCCTGTCGGTGACCGAGCAGGAACGGGTCATCGGGCGCACCAAACTCGAAGACATCGAGATGGACGATGACGTCAAGCCGCCCAACTCCCATCTCGCGCTGAATGTCATCACCGATGACGACGGCAACGAGTTGAAGATCGTGCGGCACAACATGCCGTTCGGGGAGTTGGGCAAGTCCGAGTTCGGCACTTACTACATCGCCTATTCGCGCAGCCCTGCGGTCACCGAACGGATGCTGCGCAACATGTTCATCGGCGATCCGCCCGGCAACACCGATCGCATCCTGGATTTCTCCACTGCGGTCACCGGCTGCTTGTTCTTCACCCCCACCGCCGATTTCCTCGACGACCCGCCACCGATGCCTGATGCCGCACCCGCCACCGTCACCGTCGTCGCACCCGCTCCGGGCGCACTGTCGATCGGCAGTCTGAAAGGACAACCGCAATGAACAACCTCTACCGCGATCTCGCCCCGATCACCGAAGAGGCCTGGGCCGAAATCGAGTTGGAGGCGACCCGCACGTTCAAACGGCATATCGCCGGGCGCCGTGTCGTCGACGTGAGCGCACCCGGTGGTCCGGTGACCGCCGCGATCAGCACCGGCCATCTGCTGGATGTGGCCTCGCCCGGTGACGGTGTGGTGGCACATCTGCGCGATGCGCGTCCGCTGGTGCGGCTGCGGGTCCCGTTCACGGTCAAACGCACCGATATCGACGATGTCGAACGCGGATCGCAGGATTCGGATTGGGATCCGGTCAAGGACGCCGCCCGCAAGCTGGCCTTCGTCGAGGACCGGGCGATCTTCGAGGGCTACGAGGCCGCGCAGATCGGCGGTATCCGCAAGTGCAGCTCGAACCCGGCGCTGGCCCTGCCGGAGGATCCCCGGGAGATCCCCGACGTGATCGCGCAGGCATTGTCGGAGCTGCGGCTGGCCGGTGTCGACGGTCCCTACTCGGTGCTGCTGAGCGCCGATGTGTACACCCAGGTCAGCGAGACCACGGCGCACGGTTATCCGATCCGCGAGCACATCAACCGACTGGTAGACGGTGACATCATCTGGGCGCCGGCTATCGACGGCGCCTTCGTACTGTCCACTCGTGGAGGCGATTTCGATCTGCAGCTGGGGACCGATGTGTCGATCGGCTACCTGTCGCATGACGCCGATGTCGTCCAGCTCTATCTGGAGGAGACGCTGACGTTCCTCTGCTACACCGCCGAGGCCTCGGTCGCGCTGAGCGTCTGACTCAGTACGGAAGGGCTTTGTTGGCCTGCGCCCAGGCCTTCTCGGCTTCCGAACGCGCCGGGGGCGGGACCAGCCCGTTGATCATCCAGAGTTCCTCGCTGGTCTCGTCGACGTGAAACTCCCAGTGCAGGCCCTCGTGCCGCTCGACATACGGTGCCAGCATTTTCCGGATCCATCGTGCCGTGTTCTGCCGTGCCGCCGAGTCCGGGTTGTGCCGGGCGATGTGCTCGATGACGACCCGCACGCCCAGCGATGCCTTCTCCCCGCCGACGTAGAAGTCATCGGCGGCGGTCTCGGTGAAGATGGTGACGACGTAGAACCGCGGCAGGCCGACCTGCTCGTAGCGGTCGGCGATCTGGCCGGCCAGCTGTTGTTTGTCGGCATCGGTGAAGACACCAGGTGAATGATGAATAGTCCACAATGGCATGGCTTTTCTTCCTCTTCTCGGTTTTCGATCGGTCAGTGCGCGAGGTCGAAGACCAGGTCTTGCACCGGTCCTGACAGCGCGGCCTTGACGGTGGCGGTGATCTCGTCGGCGAGCACCTCGACCTCACCGGCCTCCAGTGCGTCGACGATGCGGGCGGCGACGACCGCAGGAGCGGTCTTGGGCAGCCCGATGTCGGCCACCATCTCGGTGTCGATGAAGCCGACGTGGACGCCGAGCACCTGGGTGTGCTGTGAATTCAACTCGGCACGAAGCGAATTGGTGACCGACCAGATCGCCGCCTTGGATGCGCCATAGGCACCGCTGCCGCCCAACCACGACAGCACCGAGTGCACGTTGATCACGGCACCGCCACCACGGGCGGCCAGCACAGGAGCGAAGGCGCGCACGACCCGCAACGGGCCGAAGACGTTGATATCGAACGTGGTCTCGACATCGTCCATCGACCCGGTCAGCAACGCACCTGGCAGCAGGATGCCGGCATTGTTGACGACGATGTCGACATCGTCGGCGAGTTCGGCGAGCGCGGTGACGGAGTCCTGTGAGCGCACCTCCAGCTCAACGTTGACCACTCGGTCACGGGTTTCCGAATACGCTTGGCGCGCCGTCGAATACACCTTGCGCGCGCCGCGCGCCAGCATCTCGTCGACCAGGGCCTCGCCCAGACCGCGCCGGCCCCCGGTCACCAAGACCACTTTGTCGGCTACTGCAACCATTTCCCGCTCCTTACATCTGACTAACGTTCCCGTTATCTAGATACAAGCATTTCCGGCTGAATAACGCAAGCGTTAGTTATACTGGCCACATGGCCATGAAGTTCGAGGAACGCCTCGCCGACCGGAGCCGCTGGAGGGCCGACGCCTGCTCGGCCGCCAAAGTGCTGGACCTACTGAGCACCAAGACGGTGTTCCTGGTCATCCGCGAGTGCTTTTACGGGACCACCCGATTCGAGGACTTCGTCGAGCGCATCGGCACCTCGGCACCCGCGGTGTCGCGCGCCCTCAAACAGCTGGAAGCCTCGGGCATCGTGGCCCGGGTGCCGTATCAGGAACCAGGTGCGCGCGCACGCACGGAATATCACCTCACCCCGGCCGGCGAAGACCTGCTACCCGTTTTCATGTCCCTGGTGCAGTGGGGTGATGCCCATCTCCAGGACGGTGGGGCCCCGCTGTCCTACTACGACACCGACAGTGGGTGCCCGGTCGCGGTGCGCGTCACGGCGGCAGACCAGCTGTCGACACCGTCGAAGGACATCACCGTCCGGGCCAATATCCGTGGACGAAAGTCAGCGAAGGCCAAGCAGGAGCCGACTCAGGCTGCCAGGACGGCGTCCAGCGCCGAGTAGAACAGGCCCAGCCCATCATCGCTGGGTCCGGTCAGCGCCTCGGTGGCGTGTTCGGGGTGCGGCATCAGGCCGACGACGCGGCCGTTGGCCGAGCTGATGCCGGCGATATCGCGCATCGAACCGTTGAGGTTCTCGGCATAGCGGAAGACCACCCGACCCTCACCTTCGAGTTCGTCGAGAACCGTCTCGGAGGCGACGTAGCGGCCTTCGCCGGATTTCAGCGGGATCAGCAGCTCGGCACCCTGTTCGAAACGTGAGGTCCAGGCCGTCGTGACCGAATCGACTCGCAGCCAGACGTCACGGCAGATGAAGTGCAGGCCCGCGTTGCGGGTCAGCGCACCGGGTAGCAGCCCCGCTTCGCACAGCACCTGAAAGCCGTTGCAGATACCCAGTACCGGCAGACCCTTCGCGGCGGCGCTGACCACTTCACCCATCACCGGGGCGAACTTCGCGATGGCGCCGCACCGCAGGTAGTCGCCGTAGCTGAACCCGCCGGGCACGATGACGGCGTCGACACCCTTGAGATCGGCATCGGCATGCCAGAGGTTGACCGATTCTGCCCCTACCCGGCGGGCCGCGCGTGCGGCATCGACATCGTCGAGCGTGCCGGGGAAGGTGATGACCCCGACCCGGGCGGTCACGCCCCGGCCTCCCGGGTGACGGTCCAGTCCTCGATCACCGTGTTCGCCAGCAGCGATTCGGCGATCTCGGCCAACGCCTCGTCATCGACGCTGTCGTCGACTTCGAGTTCGAACCGCTTGCCTTGCCTGACATCAGCGATCCCGGCGTGGCCGAGCCGGCCCAGCGCGCCGACGATCGCCTGGCCCTGCGGGTCGAGAATCTCCGCCTTGGGCATCACGTTCACAACCACCCGGGCCACACACGCTCCTCGTACTTGCCGCTGATGCTCATCGCTTGTCGGACGGCCCAACTCTACCCACACGATCCCAGGTAGGCGGCACAGAGCGGTGCGGTCATCGCATCGAGCACCTGTGTATCGGGAACCAGCGGCCACGGCACCGGTGGCGCACCACCGCCGGTCGTCGAGAAGGCCAGCTCACTGATGGTGCTGTTGCGCGGGTCGGCCACCAGGTACTGGTGCACGATGACCGGGCCGCTGATCACCGCGGCCAGCCGATTCGGTTCAGCGTTGGTGATCGACGGGGAGAACTGCGGTGCGGTCGCCTGGCACGCGCGCAGCGCCGCCACCGCCGCGTCGAACGAGGACGTGGCCAGCTGACCACCGCGCCAGGTCTCACCGCGCCAGTGCACCACCTGCGCCCGCAACTGCCACTGCCCGTCGGGCCGGCCCACCACCGCTCGCGCCGCGACGGCATAACTGCGCGGATCGTCGAAGCGGGGCGCGGTCGCACACAGCTCCTCGAACAGGAATCGCGGTGAGCCGACCTGCTGCGCGACACCGCTGAGCACCGGCCAGTGATAGGTCGAGTCCAGCGGCAGGGTCGCCGGCAGCGGCCATGCGGTGGCCGGGATGATGTCACAGCTCGGCGGGCAGGTCTCCGGGACGGCGTGTGCGGCCGGGGCCGGCCAGATCGCCAGGGCGGAGCACATCAACAACCCCGCCAGCATCAACCGCACTCGGACCTCCCGACCGGGTACCACCCCTTGACGCGCACAATCGTAAGCATGGAATTGACGCATTTCGGACATTCATGCCTCTTGGCGAGCTTCCCCGATGCCACCATCCTGTTCGACCCGGGCAGTTTCTCGCATGGTTTCGAGGGCATCACCGGCCTCTCGGCGATCCTGATAACCCACCAGCATCCCGACCACGCCGACCCGCAGCGGCTGCCCGCGCTGGTGGAGGCGAATCCGGGGGCCGCGCTGTACGCCGACCCGCAGACGGCCGCGCAGCTCGGCGGCGACTGGCAGGCGGTGCACGTCGGCGACACCCTGACCGTCGGGGGTCTGACGATCCGCGGTACCGGCGGCAGACATGCCGTCATCCACCCGGAAATCCCTGTCATCGACAACATTTCGTATCTGGTGGGCGACAACGAGCACGCGGCGAAGCTCATGCATCCCGGCGACGCACTGTGCGTGCCCGACGAACCCGTGCATGTGCTGGCCACGCCTGCCGCCGCGCCCTGGATGAAGATCTCCGAGGCCGTGGACTATCTGCGCGCGGTTGCCCCCACCCACGCGGTTCCGATCCACCAGGGCATCGTGGCGCCCGAGGCACGCGGCATCTACTACGGGCGGCTCACCGAGATGACCCACACCGATTTCCGGGTGCTCACCGAGGAGTCCGCGCTTTCGCTCTGAGCGTGCGTCAGGAGATGTCGCGGGCGGCGCCGCGGCCCGCGGCGCGGCCGGAGAAGATGCAGCCACCCAGGAAGGTGCCTTCCAGCGCGCGGTACCCGTGTACACCGCCACCACCGAATCCGGCCACTTCGCCCGCGGCGTACAACCCCGGCAGCGCGGTGCCGTCGGCCGTCAGCGCCCGCGCTTCCAGATCGGTCTCCAATCCGCCCAGAGTCTTGCGGGTCAGGATGTGCAATTTGACGGCGATCATCGGCCCGGCCTTCGGATCGGTGAGCGCATGCGGCGCCACCACTCGGGAGATCTTGTCGGGCAGATAGGCGCGGGCACCGTGGATGGCGGTGATCTGGCCGTCCTTGCTGAAACCGTTTACCACCTCGCGGTCGCGTGCCGTCACTTCGGCCTCGACCTTGGCCGCGTCCAACGGCACCACATCGGGGAGCGCGTTCATCTTGGCTATCAGCCCGGCCAGGGTGTCGGCGTGGACGAAGTCCACCCCGCGGTCGACGAATGCCTGCACCGGCGGCGGCGCGCCCGGACGCACCCGTGAAAGCACTTGCCGCACACTGCGTTGCGTCAGGTCGGGATTCTGTTCCTGACCGGACAGTCCGAACTCCTTGGCGATGATGCGGGAGTTGAGGATGAACCAGGTGTAGTCGTGACCGGATTCGATGATGTGCCGCAGCGTGCCCAGGGTGTCGAAACCCGGATACAGCGGCGCGGGTAGCCGCTTGCCGGTGGCGTCGAGCCACAGCGACGACGGACCGGGGATGATCCGGATACCGTGGTCCGGCCAGATGGGGTCGTAGTTGGTGATGCCCTCGGTGTAGTGCCACATCCGGTCGCGGTTGATGACGCGCGCGCCCACCGACTCGGTGATACCGATCATCCTGCCGTCGACGTGTGCGGGTACCCCGGCCAGCAGCTGTCCGGGCACCCGGCCCATGGTCGTGGGCCAGTTCTTGCGCACCAGCTCCGGGTTGCCGCCTATCCCACCACTGGTCACGATGACGGCGGATGCATTGAATTCGAACTCCCCCAATGCTTTTCGGGATGACGCCACACCGCGGGCGGTATCGGAGGGTTCCAGCACCGTGCCACGCACGCCGGTCACCGTGCCATGGTCGACGATCAGCTCGTCGACCTGGTGGCGGTGCGCGAACGTCACCAGCGGGTTGTCGCGCAGCCGGCGCTCGAAGATCTCGACCAGACCGGGTCCGGTACCCCAGGTGATGTGGAACCGCGGCACCGAGTTGCCGTGGCCCCGTGCGTTGTCGCCGCCGCGCTCGGCCCAGCCGACCAGCGGGAAGATCTTCAGGCCGCGCTCGTGCAACCAGGCTCGCTTCTCGCCGGCCGCGAAATCGACATAAGCATGCGCCCACTGCCGCGGCCAGTAGTCCTCGGCTCGGTCGAACGCGGCGGTGCCCATCCAGTCCTGCAACGCCAGTTCGTGACTGTCGCGGATGCCCAGGCGGCGCTGCTCGGGGCTGTCGACGAAGAACAGCCCACCGAACGACCAGAACGCCTGACCCCCGAGGTTGGCGGCGTTCTCCTGGTCCACCAGCAGCACCCGTTTACCGCGATCCACCAGCTCGCAGGTGGCGACCAGACCGGCCAGCCCGGCCCCGACCACGATGACATCAGCGTCCATGGGAGCTAACGCTAGCGATTTTGTGGCTAGGCGGCGTCCAGCATCGCCGGATCGGGCACCCACCGGTACACCGTGGGTGCGCAACCGTGCATCAGCGCGAGGTCGACGGCATCGAGCAAGGCCTGCCGCGGCCCGGGCTTGCGCAGGTGGCGGGCGGCCACCGCGACCCGCACGATGCCACCGCGCCGCGCTGTCCGCTCGGCGGCCAGCACCAATGTGCGGCACCACCACGGTTCGGCCAGGAATCCCTCGCCGATACCCAGCACGCGGGTGCGTGTCGCGGTGCCGCGGACCAGGTCGGTGATCTCGGAGAGTCCCGCGGCGAGCCGGAACCCGTTGCGCGGCAGAACCGTCAGCGCGCCGGGCGACAGTGTCCACCCTGGCGCGGCGAACAACCGGGTGCGCAGGCCGAGGTGGTCCAGGACGCGGTCGGCTCCCATGATCCGCAGATTGGCCTCGTGCGCGGGCAGCAGCGCGAACTCACCGCGGCGGCGTTTTGTGGCGGCCTCGTCGTAGCCGTGCAGGACTATGGCGTCGCCGCGGGCGCGGCGGGCACCGAGCCAGTCCACGGTCTGCGGGTCACCGTCGAGGCGGTAGCCGCCCTTGAGCCGCGGCGCGGTCAGCAGTGACACCGGCACCGACCTGGCGTCGAGGTCCGCGCAGAACTCCGCGACATCGGCCAAGGTGCGCTCGCCGATGGCGGATACCGAGACGATCAGCTGGCCACCCACACCCCGAGTGTGGCAATTGCAGGTGTCCGAGCGGTGTCAGACACCCGGACGCCAGGTAACCACTTCCCCTCCCCCGCGAGCGCGCGTGTCCCCGCGCGACGCGCCGGGGTTTTCGCCGGGTCTGCGCACGCTCGTCAGCCGGGCAGGACCGCTTCGATCGCCGCGACGACCTCGGGGGCATCCGGCACGGTACGCGGACGGAACCGGTTGACCACCGAGCCGTCGGGCGCGATCAGGAACTTCTCGAAATTCCACTGCACATCACCGGCCGCACCGTCGGCATCGGCGGTCTTGGTCAGTTCGGCGTACAGCGGATGCCTGTCGGCACCGTTGACATCGGTCTTGGCCAACAGCGGGAACGTCACACCGTAGGTCGTCGAGCAGAACGTCTCGATCTCCTCGGCGGTCCCGGGTTCCTGACCCATGAACTGGTTGCACGGCACTCCGATGACCGTCAGACCGCGGTCGGCGTAGTCACGCGCCAGCCGCTCCAGGGCGGCGTACTGCGGTGTCAGACCGCATTTGGACGCGACGTTGACGACGAGCACGGCCCGGCCGGCGTAATTCTGCAGTGAGGTGGGCTCGCCGCCCAAGGTGGTCAGCGCGATGTCGTTGAGACTCATGACCGCACGCTAACACCGTGCCGTTGTCCGCTCAGCCGAGCAGGTCGTGTACCTGACCGTTGCCGTAGTTCTCCGCGTCGGCGGTCGCCAGCAGCCACGAGTACTGGAAGGCCGCTTCCTTCCAGCGTTCGTAGCGACCGCTGATGCCGCCGTGACCGGCGCTCATCTGGGTCTTCAACAGCACCGGATGCTCGTCGGTCTTGGTATGCCGAAGTGCGGCAACCCATTTGGCCGGCTCGACGTAGTACACCCTGGTGTCGTTGAGCGATGTCATCGCCAGGATCGCCGGGTAATCCTTGGCGGCGACGTTCTCATACGGCGAGTAGGACTTCATGTAGGCATAGACCTCGGGATCGGCCAGCGGGTTACCCCACTCGTCCCACTCGGTCACCGTCAAAGGCAGCGACGGGTCCAGGATCGTGGTGAGCGCGTCGACGAAGGGCACCTGCGCCAGGATCCCGGCGAACAGCTCGGGTGCCATATTGGCCACCGCGCCCATCAGCAGGCCGCCCGCGCTGCCGCCGAGTGCCACCTGATTACTCGGACGGGTGACCCCGGTATCGACGAGATGTTGTGCCACCGCGATGAAATCGGTGAAGGTGTTCTTCTTCTGCAGCAGTTTGCCGTCCTCGTACCACAACCTGCCGAGCTCGCCGCCACCGCGCACATGCGCGACGGCGAACACCATGCCGCGGTCCAGCAGTGACAGCCGGGCGATCGAAAAGCGTGGGTCCTCACAGGACTCGTAGGCGCCGTAGCCGTACAGCAGGGTCGGCGCCGGACCGGTGACGCCGTTGCGGCGCACCACCGAGATCGGCACTCGGGCACCGTCGGCGGCGACGGCCCATTCCCGTGACTCGCTGTAGTCGTCGGGCCGGTAGTCGCCGAGCACCGGCTGTTCCCGCAACAAGATGCGCTCACCGGTGGCCAGGTCGACGTCGTAGACCCGTACCGGGATGACGAACGACGTCGCGGCGATCCGCAGCCGCGGGGCATCCCAGTTCGGGTTGGCGCCCAGACCGGAGGACATCAGTTCGGAGTCGAAGGTGAGGTCCTCGGGCGTGCCGTACCGACCGTTGGCTGTGATGGGCCACAGCTGGATTCGCGGTAGTGCCGCGCTGCGGTAGCTGACCACCAGATGCCCGGCGAAGGCGTCGACGGCGTCGATCCGCACGTCGTCACGCCCCGGGATGAGGGTGTGCTGGCGGGTGGGGTCCGCAACGGGCGCCTCCACCAGGGTGAAGTTCACCGCACCGTCGTTGTGCAGGATCAGGAAGCGATCCTGCCCACCGACGACGGCATGCTCGACGGAGTACTCGACACCTTCGCGGCGCGGCAGGATGCTGACGAACTCGGCATCCGGATCGGTCGCATCGGCGTAGAACATCTCCGAGGTCACCGATGAACCCGCCGCGATCATCACGTACTTGTCGCTGCGGGTGCGGCCGACACCGAGCCAGAATCGTTCGTCGGGTTCGTGATACACCTTCTCGGCGGGCAGCCCCGAGGCCAGGCGGTGCCGCCACACGGTGTCGGGCCGCCAGGCGTCGTCGACCGTCAGGTAATAGATGGTGGCGCTGTCGGCGGCCCACGTCACGCCCGCCGAGATGCCGGTGATCACGTCGTCGTACAGCTCGCCGGTACGTAAGTTCTTGAAACGCAGCGTGTATCGCTCATCGCCGACAACGTCGACGGAGTACGCCAGGATCGCGGCGTCGACGCTGACGCTGGCCGCACCGAGGGAGAAGAACTCGTGACCGTCGGCCTCGATGTTCTCGTCGAGCAGGATCTCCTCACCGTCGATATCGGTGTGCTCGTCGAGCTGCGGGGGGTTCCAGTCCGCCGTGTCGCGCACCGGGCACCGGCAGTGCACGCCGTACTGCTTGCCCTCGAAACTGCGCGAGTAGTACCAGTAGTCGCCGCGGCGGGTCGGCACCGAGAGGTCGGTCTCTTTCGTACGGGCCTTGATCTCATCGAAGATCTTCTGCCGCAACGGTTCCAGGTGAGCAGTGGCCGAGTCGGCGTAGACGTTCTCGGCTTCCAGGTATTCGATGACGGCCGGGTTGGTCTTCTCCCGCAACCATTCGTAGGGGTCGATGAAGACGTCACCGTGAAACTCGCGGCGCGTGTCGATCCGGTCGGCAACCGGCGGCTGGGCGTTCGCGAGCTCGTCACTCATACAGTGGGTCCAATCCAGTCGGCGAATCTGAGTCCCGAAATCCGTTCATAGGCTTCGATGTAGCGGTCCCGGGTAGCCGCGACGATCTCGGCCGGCAAGGCGGGCGGCGGTTCGGTGCCGTTGCGGTTCCAGCCCGAAGCCGGCGAGGTCAACCAGTTGCGGACGAACTGCTTGTCGAAGCTCTGCTGCACGACACCCTGCTGGTAGTCCTCGGCAACCCAGTACCGCGACGAATCCGGGGTGAAGACCTCGTCGGCCAACACCAGATTGCCGTCGCCGTCGACCCCGAACTCGAATTTGGTGTCGGCGATGATGATCCCGCGGGTCAGCGCATGGTCGGCGGCCTGGACGTAGATCTGCAGGGTGCGATCCCGCAGCTGATTGGCGCGCACCGCCCCGACCATCTCGATGACCCGGTCGAAGCTGATGTTCTCGTCGTGGGCACCGATCTCGGCTTTGGACGCCGGCGTGAAAAGCGGTTCGGCGAACCTGCTGGCCTCTCCGAGACCCGGCGGCAGCGCGATACCGCACACCGAACCGGTGCGCTGGTAGTCCAGCAGCCCGGAACCGGTGAGGTAGCCGCGTGCCACACATTCGACCGGGACCATGTCGAGTTGGCGCACCAGCAACGCACGGCCCAGCACTTCGTCGGGGATGCGCGGATCGTCCGGCGGGCCGGCAAGGTGGTTGGGCGCGTCGACGAGATCGAAGAAGAACACACTCATCGCGGTCAGGATGCGGCCCTTGTCGGGGATCTGACTGTCCAGGATGTAGTCGTACGCCGAGATCCGGTCGCTGGCCACGAACAGCAGATGATCATCGTCGACGCGATAGAGCTCGCGGACCTTTCCGCTGGCCAGATGCTGATAGTCGGACAAGGCTGGACGCATCGGCTCAGCCTATCTGCCGCACCGCGCGGGCAGACATGCTGGGATCAGCACATGACTTCGAGGTATGTGCCCTATGCCAGCACACCCGGACGGCTGGCGTGGCAGCTGGCCAGCGACACCATCGTGGCGGTGTGGACGTTCATCTGGGTACTGGTGGGCATCGCGGTGCACTCCGCGGTCGACAGCATCGCCGCCGTCGGCAGGCAGGTCGAGGCCGGCGCCAACGGCATCTCGGACAACCTGGATTCGGCGAGTTCCAATCTCGACGGTGTGCCATTGATCGGCAGCGGGCTCAGCGGTCCGTTGCGCGCGGCCAGCAAGGGCGCCCTCGAGCTGGCCGGTGCGGGCCATGACCTGGATTACACCGCCAGCTGGCTGGCCTGGGTGCTGGCCCTGGCGGTGGCCGCCACCCCGATCCTGGCGTTCGGCATGCCGTGGCTGTATCTGCGGGTGCGTTTCGCCCGCCGTAAGTGGACGGCGCTCACGCTGGCCTCGACGCCGGCGGGGGTGCAGTTGCTGGCGCTGCGCGCGCTGGCCAACCGGCCGCTGCGCAAGCTCGCCGAGGTCAGCGTCGACCCCGCCGGGGCGTGGCGCCGCGAGGACCCCATCGCGATGAGCGGCCTGGCCGCCCTGGAGCTGCGCGCCGCCGGCATCGGTCGCCCCAGCACCCTCGAGTGATTTCGGCGTGTTTTGCCACGCTGACCGTGGCAAAACACGCCCAAATCGCGCGGAATGGAACCGGTGGCCGGCGGTCGACGTCTGTTCGGTAATGATCGACGACTACCTTCGCAGGCACGACGGGGTCATCACGATGGGCCAGGCCAACGCCGCAGGCATGCACCGAGAGGCCGTCCGACGACGGGTGGTCGCGGGTCGCTGGCGGCGAGTGGGGCCAGGGGTGTATTTCGCCGACGATCGTCCGTTCACCGACCAGGCACGCGTCCGCGCGGCGGTCTGGGGTTACGGGTCGCGCGCCGTCGCCAGCGGACTGGCCGCGGCGTGGTGGCACGGATTGGTGCCAGATGCACCACCCGTCGTCGAGGTCACGGCTCCACGCGGGACCAACGGCAGAACCCATCCCGGTACGCAACTGCGGCGGCGCGACCTCAAACCCGCCGATGTCGTCGAGCACCGCGGTCTTCGGGTCACCTCGGTGGATCTCACCGCCCTCGAAGCCGCCGTACGCCGTGGTGGCGGACCGGTCATCATGGACCGTGCCCTGCAACGGCACACGCAGCTGCCGGCACTGTGGCGGACGCACCTGCACAACAAGGGGCGGCACGGGTCGCCGCGGGCCCGAATCCTGTTGCAGTCCGTTGACACTGGCGCGCGATCTCATGCCGAACGCCTGTTCATCCGATTACTCGACAGCACCGGCATCACGGGCTGGGTTGCCAACCATCCGGTGGGTCCCTACGTCGTGGATTTCGCATTCGAGGCCACCAGAGTCGTCGTGGAGATCGACGGCTTCGCTTTTCACAGCGATACCGATGCGATCCACGCGGACCGCGCACGGCAGAACTATCTGGTGCTGCACGGCTGGCAGGTCCTGCGGTTCACCTGGCGAGACCTCGCCGAGCGCCCCGAACGCGTCCTGACCGAGCTCCGTCATGCGATTTCGGCGTGAAAAGCCACGCCCAGCGTGGCGAAACACGCCGAAATCACGAGAGTTCGACGTAGAGGTGCCGGATGCCGGTGTGCCGGTTGCTGCGGGCCCACTCGACGGGCGCGGCCAGCGTCGCCGACGAGAACCGCCCCAGCAGTTCCTCGAACAGCACCCGCAGCTCCAGGCGGGCCAGATTGGCACCGAGACAGTAGTGCACACCCTGCCCGAAACCCAAGTGCGGATTGGGTTTACGACGGATGTCGAACACATCCGCATCGGCGAAGACCAACGAGTCCCGGTTGGCCGAACCCTCCCAGATCTGCACCTTCTGCCCGGCCCCGATACGGCAGCCGCCCAGCATCACATCACGGGTGGCGGTGCGGCGCTTCGACGGTGACGGCGATGTCCAGCGCACCATCTCCTCGATCGCGGTGGGCAACGCCTCGACATCGCACCGCAGGGCCTGCAACTGCTCGGGATGGGAGATGAGCGCCAGCAGACCACCGGCGACCGCATTGCGGGTGGTCTCGGCGCCCGCGCTGAACAGCAGACTGAAGAACAGGTAGAGCTCCAGATCACTCATCAGTGGGGTGCCCTCGGACACCGCGTTCGCGACGACCGACAACATGTCGTCGGTCGGTTCGGCACGTTTGGCGGCGATCAGTTCCTGGCCGTAGCCGTACATCCGTGAGCCGGCCTCTTCGACCGACATCCGCGACACCGCGGCCGATCGCGACGCACCGAAATCGAACTGCGGCTCGATGGCCTCGAAAAGCCAATGCCGTTCCGATTCCGGCACACCCAGCAGAATGCAGATCATCTGCATGGGTAGTTCGGCGGCCACCTCGACCAGGAAATCGAACGGCACCCCCGGCTGCACGCGGTCCAGCAGGAGCCGGGTCCGCTCCCGCAGGTCATCGGAGACCCTGGTGATCATCCGCGGCGTGAGCCCGGAACTGACCAGCCGACGGATCTGCGAGTGCCGGGGGTCGTCCATCATGTTGAGCACCTGCCCGGCGATCGGCAGATCCTGCAACAGCGTCCCACCGAACTCCCGCGTTCCTCCGGTCACCGAGGAGTAGGTTTCCGGATCACGCAGTACCGCAAGGGTTTCGGCGTATGTCGCGACCGACCAGAAACCCTCCCCGTCCGGGGTGTGCTCGGTGGGGGCGTGCCAGTACACCGGGGCTTGCGCACGGTGCCGCGCGAACAACTCGTGCGGGAATCCCGCGGCGAAGTTGTCCAGATCGGTGAGATCGATCTCGGCGACGGCCATCGCCCTACAGGATCGCACCCGGGCTGTACTTGGCGGCTTCGGGGTAACGCACCACCAGGTCGCCGACGGCGGCGGCCACCGCGTCGACCTGGTCGCCGGCGGCCCCGGTGAACGCCGCCTTGTCGGCCAGTGCGGCGTCCAGCGCCGCCCGATCCAGCGGCAGCCGCGGATCGGCGGCCAGCCGGTCCAGGAGGTCGGGCTCGAGCCCCTGCTCCCGCATCGCCAGCGCGACGGCGACGGCGTGCTCCTTGATCACCTCGTGCGCGGTCTCGCGCCCCACCCCGGCACGCACCGCCGCGATCAGGATCCGGGTGGTCGCCAGGAACGGCAGATACCGGTCGAGTTCACGCTGGATCACCGCGGGGTAGGCGCCGAACTCGTCGAGCACCGTCAGGAATGTCTCGGTCTGCCCGTCGACCGCGAAGAACGCGTCCGGCAGCGCGACCCGGCGCACCACCGAGCAGAACACATCGCCTTCGTTCCACTGCGCGCCGGCCAGTTCGGCTGCCATCGATGCGTAGCCGCGCAGGATGACCTGCAGCCCGTTGACCCGTTCACAGGACCGGGTGTTCATCTTGTGCGGCATCGCCGAGGAGCCGACCTGCCCCGGGGCGAAACCCTCGGTGACGAGCTCGTGGCCGGCCATCAGGCGCACGGTGTGCGCGAACGACGACGGGCCGGCACCCACCTGGACCAGCGCCGAAACGACGTCATGGTCCAACGATCGCGGATAGACCTGGCCGACGCTGTCGAATACCGAGGCGAATCCGAGGAACGCCGCGACGCGCGATTCCAGCTCGACCAGCCGGGCGGTATCGCCGTCGAACAGGTCGAGCATGTCCTGCGCGGTGCCCATCGGGCCCTTGATACCGCGCAGCGGATAACGGTCGATCAGCTCGCGCAGGCGGTTGAGCGCCACCAGCGTCTCCTGCGCCGCCGAGGCGAACCGCTTGCCCAGCGTGGTGGCCTGCGCGGCGACGTTGTGCGAACGGCCTGCCATCACCAGATCGCGGTAGACCACGGCACGGTCGGCCAGCCGCGCCGCCACCGCCACACCGTGGGCGAACACCAGTTCCAGTGACCGCCGGATCTGCAGCTGCTCGACGTTCTCGGTCAGATCGCGGCTCGTCATGCCCTTGTGGACGTGTTCGTGCCCGGCCAGGGCATTGAACTCCTCGATACGGGCTTTGACGTCGTGGCGGGTGACACGCTCGCGGGCCGCGATCGAGGCCAGGTCGACGTCGTCGACGACGCGCTCGTAGTCGGCCACCACGCCGTCGGGGACCGGGATTCCGAGCTCGACCTGGGCCCGCAGCACCGCCAGCCACAGTCGTCGTTCGGCGACGATCTTTGCTTCCGGAGACCAGATCTCCACCATTTCGGCGCTGGCGTACCGGCCGGCCAGGACGTTCGGAATACTCACGAACACACAGCTTACGGCTGACGTACGGCACAGTAGCGGTGTGTACTTCGTCGGAGTTGACCTTGCCTGGGGTGAGCGCAAGCCCACCGGCATCGCGATTGTGGACGCCTCGGGCCTGTTGGTCCATATCGACACCGCGTCCGATGACGCGACCATCCGCGCCATCCTCGACCCGTATGTCCAGGGTGACTGCCTGGTCGCCTTCGACGCTCCGCTGGTGGTGACCAATCCCACCGGGCAACGACCCAGCGAAGCCGCGCTCAACCGGGACTTCGCGAAATTCGAAGCCGGGGCGCATCCCACCAACACCGGCAAGCCCGAATTCGCCAGCACGCCGCGGGCCGCGCGGCTGGCCAGGGCGCTGGACCTGGATATCGACCCGACATCGCAGGCAACGCGGCGGGCCATCGAGGTGTACCCGCATCCGGCGACGGTGGCGCTGTTCCGGCTGGGGCGCACCCTGAAGTACAAGGCCAAGCCGGGCCGAAACGTGGCCCAGTTGCGGTCGGAACTGTTGCGGTTGATGGACCTCATCGAGGGCTTGGCGACCGCCAACCCGCCGCTTCGGGTTCTCGACAACGACGACTGGATCGAGCTGCGGCAAGGGGTGGAAACCGCCGAACGCAAGAGCGAACTGCGCCGTGCGGAGGATCCGGTCGACGCCGTCGTGTGCGCCTATGTCGCGTTGTTCGCGACGCGGCGGCCCGGTGACGTCACTGTCTACGGCGATGCCGTCACCGGCGCCACCATCACCCCGACGCTGCCCGCCGATCTGCTGCCCGCCCCGCCGGAGCCGACGCCGGGCGCGGTTCGCGATGCCATTGCCGTCTACGCCGCGCGCCGCCCGGCCCTGCTCGATGCGACCGACCGCTATCTGGCACTGGTGACGACGCTGCTCGACGATGCGGGCATCAACTACCTCAGTGTCACCGCACGCACCAAGAGTGTGGCGTCCTTCGCCGCCAAGGCCGATCGCAGTGTCGACGGCCGCCGCCTTTACACCGATCCGTTGGCAGAGCTCACCGACCAGATCGGGCTGCGGGTCATCACGTTCGTCCGCGATGACGTCAGCACGGTGGCCAACCTGCTCGGCGAGGAAATGCAGCTGCTCGACGATCGGGACATGGGCCAGGAAACCGCACGAGAGGGCCGCTGGGGTTATGCCAGCAGGCACCTGCTGGTCGCGGTCGAAGGTGAGCAGCAGCCGGCGTCGATCCAGGTGCGCACGGTGCTGCAGCATGCCTGGGCCGAGTTCGAACACGACATCCGTTACAAGGGTTCGATTCCCGAGGATGATGCCCCGGATCTGGATCGCCGGTTCACCTTGGCGGCGGGCCTGCTGGAGCTGGCCGACCGGGAGTTCTCGGCGATCCGTGAACGGTTGCGGTCCTCGCCTCCCGCGCAACGCTCCGAGCAGACCGAGCCGTCCGGGGACCCGCGGATCGGCACCCCGGTGCTGGCGACCTATCTGGGCAACCGGTTCCCCGATGCCGGTTGGTCGCGGACCGAGCACTACGCGTGGATATCGGGCCTGCTGCTGGAGCTGGGTGTCGATTCCCTCGACGACCTCGACGCGCTACTGGACACCGTCGACGCCGCCGCGATCAACGACGCCATGGATTACCGCTTCCCGCCAGGGGCCGTGCGCCGGCTCGACGACGTGCTGCTGGCGACGTTCGGCACCCGCTATATCGAGCTGGTCGGCAACTCGCACCGAAAAGCCATGCTGGAGAACCGATTCAGCCGCCTACAGGACAATCTCAATCCGGAGCGTCGCCCAGATGCACCGGATCGGTGATACCCGCGCCTTCGGCGCCCATCTTCTTGTTGATCAGCGAGGTCACGAAGAACAGCACGATCCCGGCGAGTACCAGCACGCCTGCCACCAGGTACTGCTGCACGGGCCGACCCGACAGCGGTGTCACCAGATACAGCGATAGCAGGAAGCCGAGGACGGGCAGGATGGTCGGGGTCCTGAAATGCCCCTGCCGGATTTCTCGGCCTTGTTCGCCTGGCGGCTCACTCGCGCTCGGGCCGACGGCCTTCACATCGCGCCGCAGTACCAGCACCGCGACATTGACGACGGCGAATACCGCCAGCAGCAGTAGCGATGTGGTGCCGCCGAGGATGGAAACCGCACTGCTGCTGGCGAAACCGGACACGTAGAAGATCAGGCCGAACGCGATCAGGGTGGTGAACAGGATCGCGATCCACGGGGTGTGACGCCGAGGGTGGACGCGTCCCAGCGCCGGGGGCAGCACCCGCTGGCGGGCCATCCCGTAGATCAGCCTGCTGGCCATCAGCATGTTGATCAGCGCGGTGTTCGACACCGCGAACATCGTTATGAACGGGAAGATCTCGTCGATCGGCAGCCCGGGCGCCGCGGCTTCCACGACGTCGACGAGCGGTGTCGAGCTCTCCTTGAGGTCGCCGATCGGGACGAGCGCCACGGCGATGATCGAAACCATGATGTAGACGACGCCGGCGATCGACAGACCGCTGAGCAGCACCTTGGGGAAGATCCGCACCGGGTCCTTGGTCTCCTCGGCCATGTTGACCGAGTCCTCGAAGCCGACCATCGCGAAGAAAGCCAGCGAGGTGGCGGCCGTGATGGCGACGAAAGTGCTTCGGTCGCCTTCGCTTTCGAAAAGGATGATCCGGGAGAAGTCGATATTGTCGCCGCCCTGGGTGAACGCCCACAGTCCGACCAGGATCACCATCAGCAGGCCGGTGATCTCGATGACCGTCAGGACGACGTTGAGTTTCACGCTCTCGCTGACACCGCGCAGGTTGATGGCCGCCAGCGCGGCCATGAACAACAGCGCCACGGCGGCGATGCCGACCTTGCCCCAGTCCAGCCCGAATCCCTTGATCAGGTTGGAGGCGAAAGCCTGCGACGCGGTCGAGGCGGAGGTGATACCGGAGCACATCACCACGAAGGCGACCAGGAACGTGACGAACTGGATGCCGAACGCCTTGTGGGTGTAGAGCGCGGCGCCGGCGGCCTGCGGATATTTGGTGACCAGCTCCAGATAGGAGAACGCCGTGATGGTGGCGATGACGAACGCCAGCAGGAAGGGCAGCCAGGCGGCTCCGCCCACTTCACCGGCAACCTGTCCGGTCAGTGCGTAGACACCGGTGCCGAGGATGTCACCGACGATGAACAGCAACAGCAGCCCGGGACCCATGACGCGTTTGAGCTGGGGCTGTTCTGCGGTGGTGTTCGCCTGGGTCATCTCGGCCTCCTTGGAATTAGCTGTGAGTTCCCACGATCACTCGGCGTCCGACACTCAACGGCGGATCGGAACCCATTCGTCACCGGTGGTCCCGGTCATCGTCGATACCCGGCTCAGAAACGTGGCGATCTTGTCGGGATCTTCGGAACGCTGAAATCCGAAGGTGGTCGGACGTTGTGCGCGGTCGTGCCAGAAATGACCGGTGCGCGACGGCGGGCGGGTGGCCACCAACCAGACCGCGGTGTCCGCGCCGTCTGCCGCATCGCGCAGCAACGGCCGGGTCAGTTTCCGGAACAGCGGCAACGCCCCGGCCACACCCGGGGTCTCGGCCCACCCGGGATGCATGCTCTCGACCTTGATGTCGCCGGCCGCCAGCCGCCGTGCCCACGCATCGGCGAGCACGACCTGCATCCGTTTGGTGCGGGCGTAAGCACGTGCGCCGCTGTATGTGCCGTGGCGGTATTCCATGTCGTCGACCACCAGCGGTGCGGTGTACATCCCGCCCGACGACATCCAGACCACCGACGATCCGCCCGCCGCGGCCAGCAGACCCAACAGCCGTTGCGTCATGAGGTGCGGTCCGAGCACATGCGTGGCCAGTTGGACCTCGTGGCCCTGCGGGGTCTCGGAGCGCTGCATCGGCATCACGCCCGCGTTGTGCACCAGACCGTGCACGGCGGGAACCCGCGCGGCGAAATCATCGGTCCACGCCCGGACCGCGTCGAGATCGGACACATCGCACACTTCGTCGATGACCTCACCGGCCAGGGTGCCGCTGCCGCGTATCGCGCCGACGGTGGCGCGGACCTTGTCCGGGTTGCGGCCCAGCACGTGAACGGTCGCGCCGAGCTCGGCGAAGGACTGCGCCATTGCCGCGCCGATTCCGGCGGTAGCGCCGGTGACGATGACGCGTTTACCCACCATCGCCGCACGGTCGGGGTCCTTGGCCCACCAGAGTCGGCGCAGCCGTGAGCCGATGTTGGTGTAACCGAGCACCACGGAGCGGTCCAGGGCGGCATCGACCAGCTCCGTGACATGCATGGCGGGAATGTAGCCCGGGTCGGGCCTGGTCAAACGTGCGCGACGCGGTTGTCGTAGGGCGCCAGCACGTCGATGACGTCGAGCAGGGTGGCGCGGGCACTGGCGTGCGGTGTTTCGTTGTCGTCGACGAGTGCCGAGACCACCGCCCCGTCGACCGCACACACCAGTGCCGACAACAGATCGGTGCGAACCACCCGGCCCGAGCGCTCGACCGCTTCACAGACGGCATCGGTGCGCTGTTGCAGGACCCGGCGCTGGATATCGCGTAACGCGGGGTGCCGGGCGCACGCGATATAGCGCTCGTAGCGCGATATCAGTTGTTCTTTGCCGCCGCTGCCCGGCACATCGACGAGCAGTTCAACGAGGACGTCGGCCGTCGACTCGGGGCCGCGCCGACGGCGTGACAGCGCGGCAACCCGGGTCTGCAGTTCGGTGGCTTCCTGCATCCCGACGTACTCGACCGCGACGGCGATCAACTCGTCGAGCGAGGAGAAGTAATAGGTGGTCGATGCCAGCGGGAGCCCGGCGCGCCGGGCCACTGCACGATGCCGCACGGCATCGAATCCGCCCTCGCACAGCAAATCGGCTGCGGCGCTGACGAGCGCGCACCGCCGGCGTTCCCCCTTGGGGGTCACAGCTGCTGTCACGAGTAGCAATGCTGCCAGCAGCCCAGGTCATGCGGGCCTTTTCCGGCAAACGCCGTCCTTTTCCAATGTTCGCCTCAGGTTTTCGGCCGTCCGGGACGGCGGTGGCATGATGGCCGGCATGCCAGAGCTTCCTCGCCGGGCCGTGCTGCGCCTGGGACTCGGCGCCGTTGCTGGCGCCGCAGGTGTCGCCGCGCTGGGCAGCCGGCTCGTCGCCGACCCGCCGCCCGGAGCGCCTTCGGTGGCCATGACCTCAGGTGGAGCACCTTTTGCCCCTCCCGCACCCATGGCCCCACCGGCCCCGTTGGCCCCGGCGCCGACCATGGTGACGGGCTCATTCGTCTCTGCCGCGCGAGGTGGCGTTTCGACCAATTGGGCAATCGCCCGGCCCCCGGGCCAGACGGCACCGCTGCGGCCCGTCATCGCCCTGCACGGCAAGGGCAGCGACGCCGCAACAGTGATGGCCGGCGGTGTCGAGAGCGGTCTGGCCCAGGCCGTCGCGGCCGGGCTGCCGCCCTTCGCCGTGGTGGCCGTCGACGGTGGCGGCAGCTACTGGCACAAGCGGGCCTCGGGTGAGGATTCCGGCGCAATGGTGCTCGACGAACTCATCCCGATGCTCGGCGAACAGGGACTGGACACGTCCCGGGTCGCCTTCCTCGGTTGGTCGATGGGTGGTTACGGCGCGCTGCTCCTGGGAGCCCGGCTGGGTCCGGCCCGCACGGCGGCGATCACCGCGGTCAGTCCGGCCCTGTGGTTGTCCTCGGGTGCGACGGCACCGGGCGCCTTCGACGGCGCGGACGACTTCGCCGCCAACACGGTGTTCGGACTGCCCGCACTGGCGTCGATCCCGATCCGGATCGACTGCGGTAACAGCGATCCGTTCTATTCGGCGACGCAGGCCTTCATCGCCCAGCTGCCCAATCCACCGGCGGGCGGCTTCTCCCCCGGCGGACACGACGGCGGTTTCTGGAGCCAGCAGCTGCCCGCCGAGCTGACCTGGATGGCGCCACTTCTGACCGCCTGACAAATCCTTGCCGATGTAACTTCTTCCCTCCGCCGCGAGCGTGCGTGTCGCCGGTCAACACGCCGAGGCGGTTTCAAGGGGTGGTTGCAACGGGTGGGTTTTGTGACAGTAGTTCGGTGAGGGCTTCTGCGGGTGTTTTCCAGTTGAGGGTTTGGCGGGGTCTGCCGTTGAGTTCAGCGGCGACCATGTCCAGATAACCTGGTCCCC
>JACPVR010000008.1 GCA_016197405.1 Mycobacterium sp. | reverse complement strand
GGATGAGGCTGTCGTAGAGGCCGAGGTTGTCGCGCCTGATGTTGTGGTCGAGTCGGCGGCTGAGGCGGAGGGGGAGTTGATCGATGAGGATCACGATCCCGTCGATGAGGAGGATCTCGAAGAGGTCGCCGAGGTGCCGTCCGGTGCGCCGGTCTCCGAACAGGAAGAACCGCTGGAGAACGAGCCTGAGCAGGTAGCCGAGGAACCCGATCCGTTCGCTGAGCTGGATATCGAGCCGGAGGCCCGATCCGTCGCGGTGACCGAGTCCGCTGTCGACGTCGCCGAAGCGGTCGCGGCGTCGGAGGACGCTGAAGAAGAGCTTGACGTGGCTCAGGAATCGGCTGAGGCCGAACCGGAATCCGACGAGCCGGAAGCGGACACCGCCGAGGAGGCCCCGGCCGAAACTGATTCCGACACCGAGCCGGTCGACGAGCCGAGCCCGGTCCGGACGCGGCGTGGGCCAGAACCAGAACCCGAGCGTGGTTCGCGGCTCAGCCGCCTGTTGCGCCGCCGTCGCGGCTAGCTCCGGACGAAGTCTCCTTCTCAGCTGTCACTGTATTTTCTTCTGTCACTAGCGTCTCAAGCTGCGGTTTTGTGTCGGTGTATCGAACTAGTGTTCGAGTATGGGTTCAGCGGGTGTGGTGGCGGATCGGGCGACGGTCAAAGCCGCGCTGGAGCGCTTTGAGGCGGCGGCGGCGGCGTTCGCGGCCCTGTCGCTGGACGCGTTGAGCCCAATCGATTTGTTGGCGGTTGCTGATCGTCGGGAGGCGATGCGGCGCGCGCAGGCGGCAGTGGATCACCGGATCGTGGGCCGGTTGGCCGCCGAGTGTGATCCGCGGGAACTGGGTGCGAAGAATATGGCGGAGGTGTTGGCGACCCGGTTGCGGATCTCGCGGGCCGAGGCCCGCCGGCGCATCGCCGACGCGCAGGATTTGGGTCCGCGGACGGCGATGACCGGCGACGTGTTGGATCCGGTGCTGCCGGCCACCGCCGCGGGGGTGGCAGACGGGGTGATCGGGGTTGAGCATGTGGCGATCATCCGGTCGACGATGGGTCATCTTCCGGGGTTCGTCGACGCGCCGACGCGGGAGACCACCGAGCGGCAGTTGGCGCAGTTTGCCCGCGGGTTCGGCCCGGAGGAGCTGGGTGTGTTGGCCAAACGCACCCTGTTGCTGCTCGATTCTGATGGCACGCTGTCGGAGGGGGATCGGGCCCGGCGCCGCGGGATCACGATCGGTCGGCAGGGGGCGGATGGGTTGGCCCGGATTTCGGGGTGGGTGACCCCGGAGTTTCAGGTGACCTGGGAGGCGATCCTGGCCAAGCTGGCTGCTGCGGGTCGCTGCAATCCTGACGAGGGGGAACCGTGTGTGGACGGGGAACCGTCCCAAACCCAGATCGACACCGATCTGCGCAGCCCCGGTCAGCGGGTGCATGACGCATTCACCGCGTGCGGGCGGGCGGTGTTGGCCTCGAAAACCCTCGGTCAACACCGCGGGCTGCCGGTGACCGTCATCATCTCGACCACGTTGGGGGAGTTGCAGGCTGCATCCGGGCACGGTGTCAGCGGGGGTGGAACGGTGTTGTCGATGCCGGAGGTGATCCGGCAAGCCCGGCATGCGTTTCATTATTTGGCGGTGTTCGATGATCACACTGGTGTCCCGTTGTATCTGGGGCGCAGCAGGCGGGTGGCGTCGCCCGGTCAGCGGATTGTGTTGTATGCCAAGGATCGTGGCTGCACCAAACCTGGGTGTACGGCGCCGGGGTATTGGTGCGAGGTGCACCACATCAAGGAGTGGGTTGCCGATCACGGGCCCACCGATGTCGATCAGCTGACGTTGGCGTGCCCGGGGGATCACCACCTGATCCAGCCGGGCGGCTGGCAGACCCAGAAAAACCAGACCGGGCACACCGAATGGATCCCACCCCCACACCTCGACACCGGCGGACCCCGCACCAACACCTACCACCACCCCGAACACCTACTGCCGGGGCAGAGCGAACGGGATGGCGACCCCTAGTCCAGTCGGATGCTGTCCACCGTCACCGACTGCTTCGGCGGGCCGTCGAGGTTGCCGCCGGCGACCCCGGCCGAGGCGATCCGATCGACGATCGCCATCCCGGCTTCGTCCACCTTCCCGAAGACGGTGTACGTCGGCGGCAGCTTGGAGTCCTTCCAGACGATGAAGAACTGGCTGCCGTTGGTGTCCGGTCCGGCATTGGCCATCGCCAACGTGCCACGCGGATAGCGCAGCGCCACTTGTAGTTTCGGATCGTCCGGCGGGAACTCATTGGTCGGATACTCATTGTCGAACCGATATCCCGGCCCGCCGATGCCCGATGCTGTCGGATCACCGCACTGCAATACCGACAGCGCGTTGCTCGCCGTCAGCCGATGGCAGGTGCTGTGGTCGTAGAAACCCTGCTGGGCCAGGCTGACGAAACTGTTGACCGTGCACGGTGACTGGGCATTGTCGAGCCGCAACCCGATGACGCCCACACTGGTCGCCATCGTCGCGTCGACCTCGGCGGGATCGGTCGGGACCCGGCCCGACCGGGGCGGTGTGGCCGGCCGGTCGGTAGGCTTGCCGGAGGCAGGATAGGCGCAGGCCGCGCCGACGGACGCCGACGGCGTGAACGGCGGCAGCTCACCGATATCGGGCTCGGGATAGGGCTGCGGCCGGTGCAGGCCGGGCTCCAGCCACCCCGGGCCGGCCTTGTCCAACTCACGCATGGCCCACCCGAAGAACACCACCGTCGCGATCAGCGCCAGCACCGCGAAGGCGGTGATCAGATAACTGAGCACCAGCCCGGCCACCGCCAACCCGTGACCCTCTTCGCCTGTGCGGCGGATCTGGGACAGCGAGATATGGCCGAACACGATGCCCAGCGGCGCGAACAGGAACGCGCACACCAGCGAGGCGATCGCCATGGCGTTGGTCGGTCGCGGCGCCGGGGGATAGCCATACGGGTACGGCTGTGCACCCCACGGCGCACCGCCGTACGGATCCGGCGGCAGCTGCGGCGGCACGCTCATGCCGGACTCAGTCCAGGGCGATCGTCTTGACCGTGACTTCCTGGGCGGGCTTACCGTCCGAGCCACCGCCCTGCACACCGGCCGCGGCGATCTTGTCCAGGGTCGCCAGCCCGGTCTGGTCGATGGTGCCGAACACCGTGTACTGCGGCGGCAGCTGCGAATCCTTGTAGACCAGGAAGAACTGGCTGCCGTTGGTGCCGGGCCCGGCGTTGGCCATGGCCAGCGTCCCGCGCGGGTACAGAATCGGCTGCTGGGCGTTCGGGTCGAACTGCGGGTACTGATCAGTCGGGTACTCGTTGGCGAACTCGTAGCCCGGACCGCCGGTGCCCGAACCCGTCGGGTCACCGCACTGCAGCACCGCCAGCGACGGCGAGGTGGTCAACCGGTGGCAGATGGTGTCGTTGAAATAGTCCTGCTGGGCCAGGCTCGCGAAGCTGTTGACCGTGCACGGCGACTTCGCGTTGTCCAGCTGCAGACCGATATTGCCCGCCGAGGTCGTCATGCTGACGCTGACCTGTGCCGGATCGGTGGGGACCTTCCCGGTGCGCGGCGGCTTGTTGGGCTTGGACGCCGCCTCGGCCGCCGGGTACTGGCAGTTCGCGCCCAGGTTGGCCGACGGGGTGAACGGTGGCAGCTTGCCGTCGGCCGGGGGCGCGACGGTGGGGAAGGCGTCGGTGGTCGGGCTGGCCGACGTGGTGCTCGACGAGGCCTTGTTGTCGGAATCCTTGCGGTCGATCACCACGTAGGTCACCACGGCGGCGACCACCACGACGGCGGCCACCGACGCGCCGATGATGGTCAGGGTGCGACGTTTGCGGGCCTGCTGTTCGCGACGCTCCAGCTGGCGCTCGAGTTTGCGTTTGGCTGTCGCACGTCGTTGTTCGTTGGTCGGCACCGCCGGGATCCTCCACGCTCAATGAAATCGGTGTTGTCTGCAGCCGAGTGTGCCAGCCCTGGCTGGGAACCAGCGTCGCGACCCGCGGCCGCAGGACCCCGGCACCGGGAGTGCGACACTGGTCAGCGTGTTGATCACCGGGTTCGCCACGGGTGGGTTCGACACGAACTGCTATCTGGTGGCCCCCCGAGCGGGCGGGCCGGCGATCGTCATCGATCCCGGTGAGCAGGCCGTGCAGACCCTGGAGTACTACTTCACCGTCAACGATCTGACGCCGGTCGCGGTGCTGCTGACCCATGGTCATCCCACCCACGCCGCCTGCGCGCAGGACATCTGCCTCGGCTGGGACATCCCGGCCTACATCCACCCCGCCGACCGCGAACTGCTGGCCGATCCGCTCTACGGCGAACCCGAGGAGATCATCGAGCTCGCCGACGGCCAGCAGCTCGATATCGCCGAGATCCGCGTCAGCGTCGATCACACACCGGGACACAGTGCGGGGTCGGTGGTGTTCCGCGTCACCGCCGACTCCGACGAGGGGCCTGTCGAGGTGGCGTTCACCGGCGATACGCTGCTGTGCCGGTCCATCGGCAGTACCGAGGACCCGGAGCGGCTGCGCAGTTCGATCCGCGACAAACTATTGGTGCTGAACGACGACACCGTGGTATTACCTGGCCACGGCACATCCACCACCATCGGCGCCGAACGCCGGTGGAACCCGAAGCTGTAAAGGACATCAGGCGCGTGAGCGAGTCATCGGCCTTCAAAGCCCCCAAAGGCATCCCCGACTACCTGCCGCCGGCCTCGGCGGAGTTCGTCGCGGTCCGGGACGGCTTGCTGGCCACCGCGCGTCGCGCCGGCTACGGCGATGTCGAGCTGCCGATATTCGAGGACACCGCGTTGTTCGCCCGCGGCGTCGGCGAGTCCACCGATGTGGTCAGCAAGGAGATGTACACCTTCGCCGACCGTGGGGACCGCTCGGTCACACTGCGCCCGGAGGGCACCGCGGGTGTCATGCGGGCCGTCATCGAGCACGGGCTCGACCGCGGCGCCCTGCCGGTCAAGCTGTGCTACGCGGGGCCGTTCTTCCGCTACGAGCGCCCGCAGGCCGGGCGGTACCGCCAGCTGCAGCAGGTGGGTGTGGAGGCCATCGGAATCGACGATCCCGCGCTGGACGCCGAGGTGATCGCCGTCGCCGACGCCGGGTTCCGGTCGCTGGGCCTCGACGGCTTCCGGTTGGAGATCACCTCGCTCGGCGACGACACCTGCCGGCCGGCCTACCGGGAACTGCTGCAGGACTTCCTGCGCGGACTCGATCTCGACGAGGCCACCCGCGTCCGGGCCGAACTCAACCCACTGCGGGTGCTCGACGACAAACGGCCCGAGGTGCGTGCCATGACCGCGGATGCGCCGGTGATGCTCGATCACCTCTCGGCGAGCGCCAAGACGCATTTCGACACCGTGCTGGCGCACCTGGATGCGCTCGGGGTGCCGTATGTGGTCAACCCCCGGATGGTGCGCGGTCTGGACTACTACACCAAGACCACCTTCGAATTCGTCCACGACGGGCTGGGTGCACAGTCCGGTATCGGTGGCGGCGGCCGTTACGACGGGTTGATGCGTCAGCTCGGTGGCCAGGATCTGTCCGGTATCGGGTTCGGCCTCGGCGTCGATCGCACCCTGCTGGCGCTGGCGGCCGAGGGGCGCACCGTCGCACCCGTGGCACGCGTCGACGTCTTCGGCGTTCCGCTGGGGGAGCGGGCCAAGCGGGAACTGGCGGTGCTCGGTGCGGCGTTGCGGGCGGCCGGGGTGCGGGTCGATCTGGCCTACGGCGACCGCAGCCTCAAGGCGGCGATGAAGGGCGCGGACCGTTCGGGTGCGCTGATCGCACTGGTGGCCGGTGACCGAGATATCGACGCAGGCACCGTCGGTGTGAAGGATCTCGCCACCGGCGAGCAGACCGATATCGCCGTCGATTCGGTTGTCGCCGAGGTCCTTTCCCGCCTGCCCTGACCCGTCCCCCTCTTCTCCTTTTCGCGCGAGCGTGCGTGTCCCCGGCCGACACACCGGCCAATTCCCGTGTTCTGCGCACGCTCAGCGGCCGTGCACGGCGGCTGTCAGCACCTGATCGAGGTTGCCGATACCGCCGTCGAACGGGTTGCCGCGCTTGAGGACCCAGCTGCCGGTAGGCGTCACCGCCACCAGTTTCGGTGAGCTGGAACCGATCTGCGCCCTGCGCAGGAAGCGGACCTGATCGAGCGGGGCAAGCACCGTGCCCGAGCCGTCGAGATAGACCCGGCCGGCCCGGTCGAATACCGCGGTGGGTCGATAGGACTCCAGCGGGCGTTCTCGTCGGGCCCGGATGGCGTGGGAGACCAGCAGCGCGCCGACCGCCAGCACGATTCCGACGATCAGGAATATCGCGGCGACCGAAACCGGCACACCCACCGCGCCTTCACCGATGACGGCCACGATCAGCGACACCGTGCCGAAGCCACCGCTGACCAAAGCCAGCAGCCCCAGCACGAAGCCCAACGTCGCCAGCGGTCCGGTGCCGCGGTCGATCACCAGGATCACCGGACCCCGCGCAACGACCACCACGCCACCGCGATCGACCACGATGCGGTCCTGGTCGGGAACGCTCATGTGCTGAGCTTGTCATCGCGGGTGCGCGAGCGTGCGCAAACTACGGGCAAACTGCGGGGCGGTTTCAAGGGGTGGTTGCAACACGTCTGTGAAGGAGTGTTGCAGTGCCTGGTGTTGCGTTGTTGAAGGTTCGTCAGTTCTGGGTTCATGTTCGTGCTGGGATGTCGGTGGCTGATGCCGGTGTGGCTGTTGGCGTG
>JACPVR010000007.1 GCA_016197405.1 Mycobacterium sp. | reverse complement strand
CCCCTACGGCGCCACCAGCCCCGCCATGAACGCCGTCATCGCCGCCTGCAAAACCGGCGGCCTACTGCCCTTCGCCAACTTCAACCGCATCCACACCACCCCCGCCTGCAACATCACCAACACCCAAGCCACCGAAGGCCTCGCCATCCTCGACAAAGCACTCGACATCGCCGACCAACACACCACCTAGGACAAACCTGCATCCCGCGTCTATCGACCTGTTAGGCCCAACCGGAATGGCGAGATTGCACCTGCGGGCCCGATTCGCTGCGACCGACAAGATGTCAACGTTGAGTGCGGGCCCAGTCGGGTCGCCCAGTATCGATGGACCGGAGGTGGCGCGTGACCCATCCGTCGGGTATCCCGGTGTTCGAAAGGTTCTTCCGCTCGGTCGCGAGCGTCAAGATCCACAAGAACGACGTACGTCGATTCCGTGAGTTCATCGACGAGCAGATCGATGACCTTGCCATAGCCGGACGAAATTCGGCCAAATGGAACCGGCGTGACGTCATTGTGCCGCAAGACCTTCCGATCACCAAGGGCGTCCAGGAGCGGATGCGCGAGTTCGACAAGCTCGAGGAGGCCGAGGAGATCCGTGAGCTGCTGCGCCAGGTGGTCCGAAGGCCCCCCGCGGACGTCACTTTCGCCCAGGACACCGAGGAGCTGCTGCCGGAGCTGTTCGGAGGGTTGGGCGTCGCGCTGGCCCGGTCATTTCGCGTCGTGGACCCGGAGGTGTCCACCCCGTCGACCGAGCACTGGAACCAGGTCTTCACGCTGTTCCGGCTGATGTTCTGATTCCGGGAGAGGCGGCCGACGGGTTCACCCTGACACGCGCCGCAGCCGGTCAGCCTTCCGGTTTGAGGAAGCGCCACGCCCGCGTTGCGGCGTGCAGGTTGAACCGGGTAGCGACGTTACGGAGATCGTGGCCGGTGAGTTCAGCGATGCGCGCCAGCCGATAACGGAGCGTGCTGCGATGGATGTGCAGTGCGGCCGCGGATTCGTCGTAATTTCCACCGCATTCCAGGTAATCGCTCAGGGTCATCACCAAGTCGGAATTCTTGCTGTCGTCGTAATCCATCAATGTGCCCAGCCATTCGCGCACAAAGCTCTCGACTTCACCCTCGCCGTGGGCGGCGTCGATGAGGCGATAGAAACCGAGTTCGTCGAACGCGGCCGCGCCTTGCGGACTGACCGAGCGCAGCCGGATGCTCATGGCCCGACGGGCTGCCATGAAAGAACGTGGAAAGTCTTCCGGCACCAAGCATCTGGAGCCGATACCGATGACGCCGGTGGTCTTTCCCAGTAGTTCGCTGATGGTGCTATGCAGCGCCTGCGGGTCCGGGCGCCCGTCGGTGAGCAGCACGACCAGACCGGCCTGACGCCCTTGCAGGTAGTTCAGATGCAATGCGGTTGCAGCGCGTCCGGCGGCGGCTGTCAGCGCGTTCTCGGTGCGACCGGTACTTTGCACGACCACGACGTAGTGTGGGCGCCGCAAGTCATGGTTCAGAGCGTCGGCACGAGCGTAGGCCCCGTCCCGATCGGTGCCTGCCAACAGGTCGTCGACAAGATCGCGGCGTAGGTTGAGTTCGATTTCAGCGACGGCTCGCTGATGGGAAAGCTCCAGCGCCAAGAAGGTGGCGCCGGAGTGCAGGGCGAAAAGGGTGTCCTCGGACGCCGTGCCGCCGGGGTCGTTCACCGCGAGGACGCCGAGGATCTCGGCCCGGGGTTGGACGAGGGTCAGTATTCGCTGCCCGATTCGCGCTCGACCGCTCTGGGCGGCCAGCTCGTGCAGTACGAGCTCGCGTTCGTGCGCGCCCTGTTTGGGGTAGGGATGCGGTAGTCCGGGTCCGGCCCAGCAATGCAGGTTGCCGAACCGGTCCTCGATGGCCACCGAATGCCCCGTCAGCTCATTGAGTGCATCGGCGATTCCTTGCTCACCTCTTCCCGCGGCCAGAGCCGTGCTCAATACCTCGTCCACGGCCGTCTGGCACCGCAGCCGTTTCACCGTCGTGGCGAGTTCACGATTCGCGGCCAACAGATCGGCGTTCGATTTCATCAGCTTCGCCGCATCGTCGGAGTCGCGGTCGCGTATCGCGACATGTGTCAGCGCGGCGCCGAATCTTGGAGTTGCCACACTCAGGCCTCTCCTCTCGAACCAGCGACAGCTTGACTGCTGTCTGCAAAAGAATCACCAGGAAAGCCATGCCCGAAGCGGCGCTCCCCTGGCACCTCTTTGGGCCCGAAATTGCCCATCCGTCATCGCTCATCGGACTCTACTCCTCTGGGACGCTGCGAGGCCGGATGAGAATTCGGATATTCAGGCTCCCAGGTGCACCTGACAACCGATATGGACCGCCAGATTCCTTGATCGGAGCGCATTTAGACGCATATCGCCGTGCGAGCGGTGCATTCCGCTGTTGTCGGAGCACTTAAACCGAACGCGTCGCGCGTTGCTGTCAGTGCCCCTGGGTGGGATTGAGAATGCCGGGGATGACGAAGTCACGAAGCAACGCCCGGCGATCGGGCCCCGCCTCGTCTGGCCGGGTGGTGAGGTGTTCCATCAGCAGCATCTGTGCCACTCGCACCAGCCAGTCGGCGACGGCGTCCGGCTCGAGTTGTTCGCGCAGTTCGCCGCCGGCCTTGGCCGCCTCGACATGCGGGCGTAACACATCGCGGATGCGGTCGCGGAACGCACCGGACGCCGCGACGGAGACCGTCATGGTCAGGCTCTCCGGGGAAAACAGGACGCTGAGCCAACGGGACTCTTCGACGGCTCCGATCGCCCCGTCGAGTGCGTCGAGCAAGCGGTCACCAAAAGGCCCGTCTCGCAACAACGCCTGTTCAGCGCTGTCGATGACTCCGGCTGTCTCGCGCAGAAGCACGAAAGCCAAAACGTCGTCGCGCGTTCCGAAGTATCGATACACCGTGGTGCGGTGCACCGAAGCCTCTTTGGCGATGTCATCGACAGTGGTGCGACTGACGCCGCGCCGCTCGTAGCAGACCTCGGCCGCGTCCAGTAGACGCCGGCGTGCCTCGTCGTCGTCGACCGGCGGCCGGTCACCCCAAGTGGCCGGGCGAGAGACCTGCTCGGTGACGCGAAGTCGGCGCGGTGTCACGATTACCTCCGTCCTGGTGGGCCACCCTGAAGACAACCTAGCGAACGCCTTGCGGCACACGGTGTCATTCGTGGGCGCAACGCGGCCCCGCGCCGAACCTAGACCGCGGTCCCCTCCCGGCTCGTCGACGGCGTGAATGTCACGTGCAGCGCGTCGGGCCCCCGTAGCGTGGTGCCGACCTGGCTTGTGACGGTGGATGTTTCGGCGTACCGGGGATCGAGCGCGAGATCGGGTAACCGTTCGATCAAGGCCCGGAGCGCGGCCACAAGCTCGGTGTGGGCCAGCCAGTTCCCGATGCAGCTGTGACGCCCCTGCCCGAACGACACGGTCGGCATGACATTGCGGGTGATGTCGAAGACGTCGGGCCGCGGATACACCGCCGGATCGCGGTTGGCGGCGTTGATGGCGAAGATCATCGGGGTCAGAGCGGGGATGCCGATCCCTTGCCACGTCGTAGCCTCAGGGCACGCCCGCGGCAACATCCCGACCGCCGGTTCCCAGCGCAGGCCCTCCCATATCGTCGACTGCAGGTAGCGGTCCGGATCAGACCGGAGCAGGTCCAGTTGGTCGGGATGATTGAGCAGGGCGGACAGAATGTTGCCCAATGCCAGCGAGGTCGTGTCGGCTCCGAGCGGGAACAGCATCCGCAGGAAGGTGAGTATCTCTTCGTCTGAGAGGTTCTCACCGTCCTCGGTGGTTTCGGTGACCAGCATGGAGATCATGTCGTCGCCAGGTTTGCGGCGGCGCGCGGCCAGTAGCGGGGCGACATAGGCGGTGAATTCGGCGGCACACGTGACCGCCGCCTGCGGGTCGAAGGGATACCGGATCATCGCCTGAGCCCAACGATGAATATTGGCTTCGTCGTCGACCGGGATGCCCAGCATGCGGCTGATCACCAGCAGCGAGTAGCGGTGGGTGAATTCGGCGACCAGATCGGCGGTGCCGCGGGCGGCGAACTGGTCGGTCAGCTCGTCGATGACCGGTTCGATCACCGGTTCCAGGTAGTCCTGGACGCGGGCGCGTCGCAGCGGCGCCGACACCACGCTGCGGCTGATTCGATGCTCGGCGCCCGACATGCTCAGCACGGTCCTACCGAACACCGGTTCCGTGGTCATCGCATACACCGGTGCGGCGGGAAATGTCGCTTCGTCGCGGAAGGCCGCTCGGACCAGCTCGTCGGTCAACAACAGGACCGCCTTGACCCCCGCAAACGGAACGATCGCGTACGGCCTGCGCGCACGGAGGCGGGCGAGCGCGACATGGAGGTCCGGTTGGTCGTCGAACGCGAAGTCGATTCCCTCGACGTCCAGGGATCCCAGGGTCTGCATACGACCTCACCCTAGAGCTGTGCAACACTCGACGCAATATGTCGCACGTTGCACGAAGGGCCGCGGCTGCGCGACCATTCCCAGGAGGCGAGATGGTTGACAGCGGATTCGACCGGACGATGACGGCGCGGCCATGGTGAAGCGTCCGCCACACGAGGATGCCCACAGCGTCCGTCTAGCCGCGGTGGCGCGGTTCACCGTCACGCACAAACGGATCGTCATCGGCACCTGGCTCGGTTTGGCCGTCGTTCTCGCGATGTTGTTTCCGCAATTGGAGACCGTCGTCAAACAGCAGTCATTGGACCCGATTCCACGCGACGTAGCGTCGTTCCAGACGCTGGACCGGATGGGCAAGGCGTTCGGCGAGGAGGGGTCGACGACGACGGTGGTCGTTGCGATGGAGAACCCTGAGGGGCTGACCCCGTCGACGCGGGAGCGTTATGCCGCAATGGTTTCCGCGTTGCGTGCCGACTCGGAGAACGTGCCACTGGTCCAGGATCTGCTCGCCGACCCGGTCACTGCCGGCCAGGCGATGAGTGCCGACGGAAAGTCCTGGTATCTGCCGGTGGGCATCGCCGGGACGCTGGGTGGACCGCGGGCGGCCGAATCCGTCGAGTCGGTCCGCGACATCGCCGATGACGCGTTCGACGGCACGCCCACGGTCGCCTACGTCACTGGTCCGGCTGCGACCATGAGCGATCAGATCGTCGCTGCGGAAAGGGACCTGCTGTTCATCTCGCTGGCGACAGCCGGTTTGATCGCGGCGATCCTGCTGCTGGTCTACCGCTCGGTGTTCACCGCGCTGCTGCCGTTGCTCGTCATCGGTGTGAGCCTGGGCGTCGGGCGTGGTGTCCTCTCGGCGCTTGGCGAACTGGGTATGCCGGTCTCACAGTTCACCATCGCGTTCATGACCGTGATCCTGCTGGGCGCAGGGACCGACTACTCGGTGTTCCTGATCAGCCGGTACCACGAGCAACGACGGCGGGGCGTAGCCGTGGATCAGGCCGTGATCAACGCGACGGCGACGATCGGGCGTGTCATCCTCGCCTCGGCGGCGACCGTTGCCCTGGCGTTCCTGGCCATGGCGTTCGCGACGCTGACCATCTTCGCCACCTCGGGACCCGCATGCGCGGTGGCGGTACTGGTCGGGTGCCTGGCGACGGTGACGCTGCTGCCGCCGGTGTTGGTACTCGCGGCCAACCGCGGCATCGGCGAACCCCGCAAGGACCGGACCCGCGCCTACTGGAACCGGATCGCGGTGACGGTGGTCCGCAAGCCGGTGCCGCTGCTGGTGATGAGTCTCGTCCTGCTCCTGGCATTCGGCGGTGTGGCGCTCACACTGCGCATGAGCTACGACGACCGCAAGGGGCAACCGGCCAGCACCGCCAGCAATGAGGGATATCGGTTGTTGGACAGGCATTTTCCCAAGGACTCCATCATCTCCGAGTTCCTCCTGGTCGAATCACCGACGGACCTGCGCACCGGTCGGGGCCTCGCCGATCTCGAGGAAATGGCCTCCCGGGTCTCCCAGATACCCGGAGTCGATCGCATCGCCGGTGTCACCCGCCCGACAGGGAAGCGGCTGGACCAGGCACAGCTGTCATGGCAGAACGGACAGATCGGCGACAAGCTCGCGGACGCCGTAGCCGACGGCGATGCTCGCAAGAACGATCTGGCGAAGCTGACGGACGGCGCCGACCAGCTCGCCGACGGCCTCACCCAGCTCGACGTCAGTGTGCGATCCGCGCTGGGGCCGCTCACCGGTCTTCTCGATCAGGTGGAGCAAGCCGGCCAGACGATTGAGCGCTACCGGCCGGCGCTGCGGCAGCTCAATGCCATGGGGCCCAACGTCGACCGCATCGTCAACGACGGGCTGCAGATACGCCCGCTCGCCGAACAGGCCGCAAGCGCGATCGCTCTCATCGATCCGCTGGCGGCCACGCTCGGCGCCTCTCCCCTATGTGCGACGACACCAGAGTGCGGGGCGCTGCGCGACCATGTGCAGACGCTGGTGGCACTGCGCCATGGGGGATTCTTCGACCAGATCGCCGTTCTGGGTGACGAATTGACCGCGCAGACAGCGAATTCTTCGGTGTCAGCGACGATCACCCAGTTGCAGCGTGCCGCGGAGACGCTCGAGGGGAGCATGGCTGCCCTCGGCGGCCCGGGCGCCGACCTGCCCGCGCAGATCGCACGCCTGCAAGGCGGCATCGCAGCGCTCGCCTCTGGCGCGCGGGCGCTGTCCGTCGGCGTGCACACCCTGGTCGACAGCAATATCGAGATGCTGGGCGGCATGAGCCAGATTGCGGCACAACTGCAGGACTCGGCGCGCGCCACAGCGGGATCGGACGCGGCGACGGGCTTCTATCTGCCGGCCAGCGCGCTGCAGGATCGACAGTTCGCTGAGGTCGCAAGGCAATTCATCTCGCCCGACGGAAAGACCGCGCGGTTCGTCATCGAGTCCGGCTTCGATCCCTACACCGCCGAGGCGATGGCGCTCGGGCAGGACATCATCGACGTCGCCACGGCGGCAACCCCCAACACATCGCTGGCCGGTGCGACGGTGTCGGTGGCGGGATTCCCCGCCATCAACTCCGACATCCAACGGTTGATGGTGCGGGACTTCCTGCAGCTGGCCATCGCGACCCTCGTCATCGTGGCACTGATCCTGGTCGCGCTGCTGCGGGCGGTACTGGCACCGATCTATCTCCTGGCCACCGTCGTGCTCAACTACGCGGCCGCACTTGGCATGGGCGTCTTGGTCTTTCAGTATGGACTGGGCCACGACATCGCCTGGCCCGTCCCGCTGCTGTCGTTCATCATCCTCGTGGCCGTGGGTGCCGACTACAACATGCTGCTCATCTCACGCCTGCGCGAGGAATCGGCCAACAACATCCGCGTGGGCGTCATGCGCACCGTCGCCAGCACCGGCTCGGTCATCACATCGGCCGGATTGATCTTCGCGGCCAGCATGTTCGGATTGATGGTGGGCTCTATCGGAATCATGATCCAGATGGGCTTCATCATCGGCTGCGGTCTGCTGCTCGACACGTTCGTCGTGCGTACGCTGACCGTGCCTGCCATCGCGACGCTGCTGGGGGAAGCGAGCTGGTGGCCGGCACACCGCGGGTAGGTCGCCGGCGTGGCCGGACCAGCCGTCCGGATCACGTCACGGGTGAAGCACGACCTTGGTCCAACCGTCGTCACGGGCATCGAAGTGTCGATAGCCCGACGGAGCCTCGTCGAGCGACAGTTGGTGGGAGACGATCCATGACGGCTTGGCCCTGCCCTCATGGATCAGGTCGCGAAGCTGGCGGTTGTAGTGCTTGACGTTCGCCTGCCCGGTGCCGATCTTTTGACCCTTGAACCAGAACTTGCCCATGTCGAAGGCGATCTTCCCCTCCTGCTCCAGCTCATCGGGCGCGTTGGGGTCCTGCGGCAAGAAGATGCCCACCACTCCGATGTGCCCGGTGAATCGCACCGAATCGACGAGCCGGTTCATGGTCATGGCCGAATCTTCTTGTCCCTGAGGGTCATGGGCCTGGTAGCCGACGCATTCACAGCCCTTGTCTGCGCCCCGTCCGCGCGTCTGTTCGAGCACCTGCTCCACGGGGTCCCCCTGAGAATCGTCGATCGGGATGACGCCGATCTCTTCGGCAAGACGCAGACGGTCGGGGTGACGATCGACGATCATCACCTTGCTGGCGCCCTGGATCATCGCCGAGTACGCCGCCATCAGGCCCACCGGCCCGGCCCCGTACACGACCACGGAATCACCAGGCTGCATGTCTGCCAGCCGGGTGCAGTGCCACCCGGTCGGGAAGACGTCGGACAGCATCACATAGTCGGCTTCTTTGTCCTGCGCGTCCTCGGGTAGGCGAAGAAGGTTGAAGTCCCCGAACGGCACCCGCAGATACTCGGCCTGCCCACCCCAGAACGGTCCCATCCCGGCGAACCCGTAGGCGGCGCCGGCCATCTCCGGATCCGGATGCGTTGTCAGACAGAACGCCGTCAGACCTTCTTCACAGTTACGGCAGAAACCGCAACCGATGTTGAAGGGCACACACACCCGATCCCCCGGTGATACCTTGACGACCGCGTTGCCGACCTCGGCAACGATGCCCAGATTCTCGTGCCCGAGCACCATACCCGGCTCCAGGTTGGTGCGGCCCTCGTACATGTGCAGATCCGACCCACAGATGTTGGTGGTGGTGATCTTCACCAGCACGTCGGTCGGGTGCTCGATCCTGGCATCTGGAACGTCTTTCACGACGATCTCGCGCGGTCCGTCGTACACGACTGCTTTCATTCGAATCTCCTTGTCAATTACTGCGGTAAATGCCCAAGCTGCTCTCGCCTCGTAGTCTGCGACGTCGAAGGACCCAGGGTGTGGGGCTGGCGAGCCGGATCTTCAGGGCTCAATTCGGCCTCGCATGACGATCCGACGCGCCACGCGTGCAAAGGATTCCAAACGGGCTCCCCGCAGGATCACCAAACGCACATCGTGTCCCGCCGCGGAGATCCTCGACAGGACGGGGTGAATCGGCACCCGCACGTTCACCCTGGCGGGATCAGGACATCGCCGGCCTCAGCGCCGATCCTTGGGTAACAGGGGACGACGGGAAGCGCCACGCTCCGCAGACGACCCCTGCCAACCGTGACAAGAGAAGAGAGAACCATGGCCACGAAGGCGTTGCTGGTGCGGCTCGAGGCCAAGCCGGGCAAGGAACGGGCTGTCGAGGAATTCCTTCTCTCGGCGCTGCCGCTGGTCGAGCAGGAACCCGGCACAAAACCATGGTTGGCGGTCCGATTCGGACCGTCCTCGTTCGGCATCATCGACGCGTTTCCGGACGAGGCGGCGCGCGAGACGCATCTCGGCGGCCCCGTCGGAAAGGCCCTCGCGGACAGAGCCGACGAACTGTTCGCGTCGCCACCCGACATCAGCAGACTCGATGTCCTCGCCGACAAACCCTGACGGCACGATGCCGCAGCCGAGCACAGCATTCGGTTCCGAAAGATCAAGCACTGCTTCATCTTCTGCAATCTGGTCTTTCTGACGCGGGCAGGCGACGATCCACGAAAGGAATGAACGATGGCAACAGCAGTAGGCATCGACCTCGGAACCACGAACTCGGTGATCGCCGCCTGGCAGGGCGGCGAGCCGATCGTGATCCCCAATACCGAGGGTGCGCGAACCACGCCCTCGGTGGTCGCGTTCACGGAGAGCGGCGAGCGTCTGGTCGGACAACTGGCCAGACGGCAGTCGATCATGAACCCGAAGGGCACCATCTACTCGGCCAAGCGCTTCATCGGTCGCCGCTTCGACGAGATATCGGAGGAGGCCAAGGCGGTCAGCTTCGATGTCGTCGAAGGCGAGGGTGGTGCCGCCCGGTTCGAGGTGCGCGGCAAGCACTACTCGCCGGAGGAGATCAGCGCGCAGGTCTTGCGCAAGCTCGTCGACGACGCGAGCAAGTTCCTCGGGGAGCGGGTCAAGCAGGCGGTGATCACCGTTCCGGCCTATTTCAACGACGCGCAACGCAACGCCACCAAGGACGCCGGCCGGATCGCCGGACTGGAAGTCCTGCGGATCATCAACGAACCCACGGCCGCAGCACTCGCCTATGGGCTGGACAAGAAAGGCCACGAGACCGTGCTGGTCTTCGACCTCGGCGGCGGCACGTTCGACGTCAGCCTGCTCGACGTCGGTGACGGAGTGGTGGAAGTTCGCTCCACCGCGGGTGACTCCCATCTCGGTGGCGACGACTTCGACCACCGACTGGTGGACTATCTCGCCGACGAGTTCCAGCGCGAGAACAACATCGATCTGCGCAACGATTCGCAGGCGCTGCAGCGGCTGTTCGAGGCGGCGGAGAAGGCGAAAGTGGAACTGTCTTCGGTGACCCAGACGCAGGTCAACCTGCCGTTCGTCACCGCAGATGCCAACGGCCCCAAACACCTCACCATGACCATCAATCGGTCCAAGTTCGAGGAGCTCACGCACGATTTGGTGGAACGCTGCATGGGTCCGGTCAAGCAGGCGATGAGCGATGCCAAGGTGACGGCCAACGACATCGACGAGGTCATCCTGGTCGGCGGGTCGACGCGCATCCCCGCCGTCCAGGCCCTGGTCCGCCGGCTCACCGGCGGCAAGGACCCGAACATGACCGTCAATCCCGACGAGGTGGTGGCGATGGGGGCCGCGATCCAGGCGGGCGTACTGACCGGCGAGGTCTCCGACGTCCTGCTGCTCGACGTCACCCCGCTCTCGCTCGGCGTCGAGACCGCCGGCGGCGTGATGACCAAGATCCTCGAGCGCAACACCACCATCCCGGCGCGGCGCAGCGAGGTGTTCAGCACCGCCGCCGACAACCAGCCGGCCGTGGACATCGTCGTATTGCAGGGCGAACGCGAAATGGCAGGAGACAACCGCGTCCTCGGCAGGTTCAAGTTGGAGAACATCCGGCCGGCCCCACGCGGCGAGCCACAGATCGAGGTCACCTTCGACGTGGATGCCAACGGGATCCTGCATGTCACCGCGCGCGACAAGGACACCGGCGCCGAGCAGAGCATCACCATCAGTGAACAGTCGAACCTCGACCAGAACGAGGTCGAGCGCATGCTCGCCGAGGCAGAGGCGCACCGCCGCGAAGACGAAGAGCTACGCAAGCAGGTCGATGCACGCAACGAACTGGATTCGGTGGCCTACCAGGTCGAGCGCCGACTCGCCGAGCTGGGCGACTCTGCGGCGCCACACGACCGGGCGCGCGCTGAGATGCTGGTCACCGACGCTCGCCAAGCCATCAAGGACCAGGCTCCGCTGGAACGGGTGCAGTCACTGACATCGGAACTCCAGCAGGCGCTCTTCGGGCTGCAGCCCACCCCAGCCGCCGGCGGCAATGGGCAGCAGGGGGCGTCCGGCAACGGCCACGGCGCGCCGGTCGGTGACGACGACGTGGTCGACGCCGAGTTCGATCGGAGCTGACCCGACATGGTCAGTTCGACGGATCGTTCAGCGACTGAGGAAGAGCGTGACGCAGGCAAGCAGATTCCGCCTGAAATGGCTGCCGTGCAGTCTGATTCGGATGCCGAGTTGGCCAAGGCCGAGGATCGACTGAGACGGGCCGCCGCAGATCTGGACAACCTGCGGAAGAGGTATGCCCGCGAACTGGACCGCGAGCGGACGGTGGAACGATCCAGGGTGGCCGCCGCCTGGTTGCCCGTCGTGGACAACCTGGAGCGCGCGATCGCTCACACCAGTGATCAGTCCGACGCGGTCGTCGAGGGGGTGCGGAGCATTCTGGGCGAAGCACTTCAGGTGCTCGAGCACCTCGGTTATCCGCGCGACGACGAGTCGGGCGTGCCGTTCGACCCGCAGCGTCACCAGGTGGTCGGTGTCGTCGAACACACCGACAGGCCACCGGGGACCGTCGTGGACGTGGTGCGCCCGGGGTACGGACAGGGCGCGAGCCAGCTACGGCCGGCAGCTGTGGTCGTCAGCCGACACGAGGAGTGAGAACGGGTGGCGCGCGACTACTACGACGTCCTCGGCGTGTCGCGGGATGCGACCGCCGACCAGATTCAGCAGGCCTTCCGCACGCTGGCCCGCAAATACCACCCGGATGTCAACAAGGATCCGGCGGCCGAGGATCGGTTCAAGGAGGTCAACGAGGCCTATCACGTGGTGTCGGATCCCGATACCCGCAAGCGCTACGACCGGTTCGGCGAGGACTTCCGGCAGGTTCCTGAAGACTGGGAGCAGCGCGCAGCCGCCGGGACGGGCGGATTCGGCGGCAGGGGGCGGTCGTCCGGTGCGCGGGTGCGCTCCGGCCAAGGCTTCGGCGGTGCCGGCGGCAGGGTCAACATCGAAGACCTCTTCGGCGACATGTTCAGCGGTGGTGGCGGATTCGGCCCCATCCCGGGCGCCGACCAGGAGGCAGTGCTGGAGCTGACGGTCGAGGAGGCCTACCGCGGCGGCAAGCGCCAGATATCACTGGACGGCCGCAACTATGGCGTCACCATCCCCGCCGGTGTCGTCGACGGTCAGCGGATCCGGCTGGCCGGCGAGGGGGGCCGAGGCAGCGGCGACGGACCGGCCGGAGATCTCTACCTGAGGGTGCGCATCAAGGCACACCCTCGATTCCGGCTCGACGGTCGCGACGTCACCACCGATCTGCCGGTGTCACCCTGGGAGGCGGTGCTGGGGACCACCGTCGCGGTCCGCACTCCCGGCGGCGAAGCGAAGGTCAAGGTACCCCAGGGGTCGTCGACCGGGCGGCGGTTGCGGCTGCGCGGCGAAGGCATGCCCAACCCGCATGGTGCGGCCGGTGACCTCTATGCCGAGATCAAGGTGATGGTGCCCCCGAAACCCACTGCGCAGGAACACGATTTGTTCGAACAACTGGCGGCGGTGTCCACATTCGACCCGAGGAGGGGGCGATGACCGCACCACGCTATGTCCTGGCGCGGCGGCCCGGTATGCCACTCGACGTGTTCGCCAGGCGTTGCGGATTGCATCCCGACATGGTGCGCCGGCTGGTGGCTCTCGGCCTCGTCGCGTGCCGGCAGGACGCTCATGGTGATCTTCGGTTCGAACCGTCTGAGTTGACGACGGTGGCCCGCGTTCAGCGATTGCGGACCGGTCTGGGACTGAACTACGCGGCGATCGGACTGGTGCTCGACCTTCTCGACCATATCGAAGAGTTGGAATCCGCTTCTCGCGCAAGGAGGACATCGCGGTGGACATCAACAAGCTGACGCAGAAGTCGCAGGAAGCATTGTCCGAGGCGCAGAGCATCGCGACCCGGATGGGTCATGTCGAAGTGGACGGTGAGCATCTGTTGATGGCGCTGATCGATCAGCCCGACGGTCTCGTGCCGCGGCTACTGGATCAGGTCGGCACCGACACCGTGGCCCTGCGCGCGGATCTGGAACGCGAGCTGAACCGACACCCGAAGGTGAGCGGACCCGGTGCCGCGCCCGGGCAGGTCTCCGTGACCAGGCACCTGGCAAGCCTTCTGGAGACCGCGGAGCGGGAAGCCAAGCGGCTCAAGGACGAATACGTATCGGTGGAACATCTCGTCATCGCCCTCGCCGAGGACGGTTCGACGAGCGCCGCCGGACGGATCCTGGCGGCGCACGGTGTCACGCGGGAAGCATTCCTGGGTGCGCTGTCCAAGGTGCGCGGCAACCAGCGGGTCACGTCGGCGTCGCCGGAGGGGGCCTACGAGGCGCTGGAAAAGTACGGCCGTGACCTGGTCGCCGAAGGGCGTGCCGGCAAGCTGGATCCGGTGATCGGCCGTGACGCCGAGATCCGCAGGGTGATCCAGATCCTCAGCCGGAAGACGAAGAACAATCCGGTGCTCATCGGTGACCCGGGAGTCGGCAAGACGGCGATCGTCGAGGGGTTGGCGCAGCGAATCGTTCGCGCCGACGTCCCGGAGGGCTTGCGGGACAGGACGGTTTTCTCGCTGGACATGGGCTCCCTGGTGGCGGGCGCGAAGTATCGGGGTGAGTTCGAGGAACGGCTGCAGGCGGTGCTGTCGGAGGTGAAGGCCGCTGACGGCCGGATCTTGCTGTTCGTCGACGAGTTGCACACCGTGGTCGGAGCCGGAGCGACGGAGGGATCCCTGGACGCCGGCAACATGCTCAAGCCCATGCTCGCCCGTGGTGAGCTGCACATGATCGGTGCCACCACCCTCGACGAATACCGCAAGCACATCGAAAAGGACGCCGCGTTGGAGCGCCGGTTCCAGACCGTGCTGGTCGACGAGCCCGACGTCGAGGACGCCGTCTCGATCCTGCGGGGTCTGCGCGAACGCCTCGAAGTGTTCCACGGGGTGAAGATTCAGGATGCCGCGCTGGTAGCGGCGGCAACGCTGTCGCACCGCTACATCACCGACCGCTTCCTGCCCGACAAGGCGATCGACCTGGTGGACGAGGCTTGCGCGCGATTGCGCACCGAAATCGATTCGATGCCAGCGGAACTGGACGAGCTCACCCGTCGGGTCACCCGGCTCGAGATCGAGGAGGCGGCGCTGGCCAAGGAGACCGACCCAGCCAGCAAGTCCCGGCTGGCGGAACTGCGCAAGGAGCTGGCCGATCTGCGGGCCGATGCCGACTCCCGGCACGCGCAGTGGGATGCCGAACGGCAGGCGATCCGGCGGGTCCAGGAACTGCGTGGACAACTCGAGCAGCTCCGGCACGAGGCCGAAGAAGCCGAACGCAGCTATGACCTGAACCGGGCCGCCGAGTTGCGCTACGGCCAGATCACCGAGTTGGAACGCAAGCTGCAGGCAGCCGAAGAACAGCTGACGTCCAAGCAGGGCGAGAAGCGGTTGCTGCGCGAGGTCGTCACCGAGGACGAGATCGCCGAAATCGTCGCCGCATGGACCGGCATACCGGTCGCGCGACTACAGGAGGGTGAGCGCGAGAAGTTGCTGCGGCTCGACGAAATACTGCACGAGAGGGTGATCGGCCAGGACGAGGCCGTGCAACTGGTCGCCGACGCGGTGATTCGGGCCCGCTCCGGAATCCGGGATCCGCGCCGCCCGATCGGCTCGTTCATCTTCCTCGGACCTACCGGGGTCGGTAAGACCGAGCTCGCGAAGACGCTTGCCGCCGCATTGTTCGACAGCGAGGACAACACGGTCCGGCTCGACATGAGCGAGTACCAAGAGCGGCACACCGTGAGCCGGTTGGTCGGTGCGCCACCGGGATACGTCGGCTATGAGGAGGGCGGCCAGCTGACCGAGGCGGTGCGCCGCAAGCCCTACTCCGTAGTGCTGCTCGACGAGATCGAAAAGGCGCATACCGATGTGTTCAACATCTTGCTGCAGGTGCTCGACGACGGCCGGCTCACCGATGCGCAAGGACGTCAGGTCGACTTCCGCAACACGGTGGTGATCATGACCTCCAATATCGGATCACACCACCTGCTGGACGGTGTCACCGCGGACGGTGAGATCAAACCCGACGCGCACGATCGGGTGATGGCCGAGTTGCGCGAACACTTCCGGCCCGAGTTCCTCAATCGCGTCGACGACATCGTCCTGTTCACTCCACTGTCGATGTCACAGCTCGAACGGATCGTCGAACTGCAGCTGTCCGAGCTACAGGATCGTTTGGCGCAGAGGCAGATCGAACTGGATGTCACCCCGGAAGCCCGCCGGATGATCGCCGAACACGGCTACGATCCGGTGTACGGCGCGCGGCCGCTGCGGCGCTACATCGCCCATGAGGTGGAAACCAAGATCGGCCGGGCCCTGCTACGCGGTGATATCGCGGGTACCGGGACGATCCGTATCACCGCGCAGGATGGCGCACTGACCGTGGGCTATTCGGAACCGGCCCTGACGGCCTGACGGAGGAGCACCATGGAATCAGACATCGTGACATGCCCGCACTGCGGAAGACGCAACCGCGTACCGCCGGCAGCCGCGGGCAAACCCCGGTGCGCCAACTGTCACCAGTGGCTGCCGTGGATCGCGGCGGCCGGCGACGGGGACTTCGCCGATGTCGCCGAGAAGTCTTCGGTACCAGTGCTCGTCGACCTGTGGGCGCCCTGGTGCGGACCGTGTCGCATGGTGAGTCCAGCGCTGGAGCAGCTCGCAGGAGAACGCGCCGGTCGACTCAAACTCGTCAAGGTGGACGTGGACAAGGCACCGGCGATTTCGCAGCGGTTCACGGTGCAGGCGGTGCCGACACTGCTGGTCCTCGACCACGGGCAAATACTCGCACGGCAGTCGGGGGCTGCTCCCGTTGCGGCGCTGCGGAATTGGCTTGACGAAGCTCTGTCGGCAGATGGCTCGAAGGAGGCGCGATCATGACGTCGGTGTACATCGATCCGCACGTGGCGGCGATACGCCCGGTGCGTCCACGCTCGAACGGTTGCGAGGAGTGCCTGCGTCTCGGGACACCGTGGCTGCACCTGCGGCTGTGTTTGACGTGTGGGCACGTCGGCTGTTGCGATTCATCACCCATGCGGCATGCCCGGGCACATGCCCATTCGACCGAGCACCCGATCGTGCAGTCCTTCGAACCCGGCGAGAACTGGCGCTGGTGTTACGTCCACGAAGATTATGTCTGAGGTGGCGGTCGACCGGCGCGAGTCGTCTCCGCTGGCCGAAACTCCCGACGTGTACGGCGCATACCCGCGACTGTCCGACGATCAGGTCGCCATCCTCGAGTCAGGCGGCGCCCGGCGCACCGTCGGCACGGGTGAGACGCTCGTGCGTGAAGGTGAGCGCGCCGACTACTTCTTCGTCATCCTGGCCGGCAAGGTGGCCGTCAGCATCGCAGACGACGCGGGCAACCGGCGGGTGACCCGGGTCCACGGCCCCGGGCGGTTCCTCGGCGAGTTGGGCGATCTCGAGGGCCAGGCAGCGTTCTACACCGCCGAGGTGGTGGAGCCCGGTGAAGTGCTCGTGGTCCCGACCGAACGGGTGCGGGATCTGGTCGCCCATGATCCGGCGCTCAGCGACCTGATACTGCGCGCGTACCTGTGGCGGCGCTGCTTGCTCATTCAGGAGGGATCCGGATTCCGGATCATCGGCTCCTGCTACTCCCCCGACACCATTCGGTTGCGCGAGTTCGCCGCACGAAATCGGTTACCGCACCGCTGGTTCGACCTCGAACGCGATCCGCAGGCCGAACATTTGCTCCAGCGGTTCGGGGTGGGCGCCGAGGACACACCGGTGGTTATCTGGGGCAGTGCGGTGCTACGCAACCCGTCCAACGCGGAGCTCGCCCGGCGCGTCGGACTGCCGGTTCCAGACGCGGCGCCCGGCGAAGCCGATGTCGTCGTGGTGGGCGCCGGTCCCGCGGGGCTGGGTGCGGCGGTATATGCGGCATCCGACGGCCTGACCACCGTGGCCGTGGAGCGTATTGCGACCGGCGGACAAGCCGGGACGTCGTCGAGGATCGAGAACTATCTGGGTTTCCCTGGTGGCATCTCCGGAGGCGACCTGGCTGAACGCGCTGCCCTGCAGGCCGCGAAGTTCGGAGCGCGGATCTTGTTGTCCGCGGAGATCATCCGGTTGGAATCCGGTGACGATCAGCACCAGCTGACGCTGGCGGATGGTGCGACAGTGATAGCCAGGGCCGTTGTGCTGGCGATGGGGGCCAAGTATCGCAGGCTCGCCGTTCCCGGACTCGAATCGTTCGAGGGCAACGGCGTGTACTACGCCGCCACCGTTCAGGAGGCGTTGCTGTGCGGCACCGGACCGGTGGTCATCGTCGGGGGCGGCAACTCCGCGGGGCAAGCGGCGGTCTTCCTCGCCGGACAGGCTTCCCGGGTGTATGTGGTGATCCGCGGCGAGGACCTGAGCAAGACGATGTCCCGGTATCTCATCGACCAGATCGACGGGCATCCCCGCGTGACGATCCGGTCGCGCACCGAGGTCCGGGAGGTACACGGAGACGACAAGCTCCGCGAGGTGGTGATCGAGGACAACCGCACGGGTGAGCGGCACTCGATCCAGACGCGCTCGCTGTTCGTCTTCATCGGCGCGGATCCCTATACCGCGTGGCTCGCCGGCGCTGTGCAACTCGACGACCGCGGCTTCGTCCCGACCGGACCAGCCGCACTCTACGGTGCCCGGCACGGCACCGAGCGACCGCCGATGATGCTCGAGACCAGCCAACCCGGTGTTTTCGCGGTTGGAGACGTGCGTAGCGGCTCGGTCAAACGGGTGGCCTCCGCGGTCGGCGAGGGATCGATGGCGATCCGCCAGGTCCACGAGCACTTCGGGACGTAGTCGGCCGGGTTGGTCTCGAGCGGCCACTGCTCCTGGACGCGTGCGTCAGTTCGACGTGTCGAATCGCTGGCGTTGCCGAACCCCATATGCCGCCGCTTTGACGGCCTTGTCGTCCTCCAATCCCGATCCCAGGGCCCCGCCCAATGTTGCGACCGCCGCCACCAGCCAGGCCATCAACAACAGGGTGGAGGGGAAGACGGGATGGCCGATATTCTGAGCGACCATTTGCGGCGGAAGCGTCCACCATGCCGTCAGCAGCAGGAGGACGAAGAGACCGATGTGCAGAATGACGACGCCGACTGTCAGGGTGACGACAGTCGCTGCGTTGTACAGCACCGCGCGCTGACGTTCGTCGGCCGATGGCGGCCGTTCCCACAATTTGTGGTCGATTATGAGCCAGGCGATCATCGCTACGGTGGCCAGGATTGTCGTCGCGCTCAACCGCCAGGGACCCATGGTGTCGGACAACTGCCAAATCGTCGGATACGCGAGGCTCACGGCCCCGGCGGCGAACGCCGCCATCAACATCTTGGACATACCGGCAGCCAATCGCCACGGGCGGTTGGCATAGACCATGCCGACCAGGAGCCGCAGGCGTGACAGGCCTGCCGGCGCGATGTAGCGGACGACATCACCGTCCTGGGTCCGCGTCAGCCGCGTTGCGGGTCGATGCTTCTTCTCTGATCGAGACGTCACCTCGGCCACGACCGTCTGAGCCAACTTCCTCACCCGGCGGTCGATGGACCAACCGCCCAGTCCAGGAAGAGAAATCAGTCCGAACCGGTTCTGCAAGCTGATGTCGGCAATAACTGGCGTCGTCCCGAGACGTCGTGTCAGATCGGTCAGATAGATGACGATGTCCTCGGTCTCGCCGGCCGGGTCGATGGTGCGGATCACCTCTGAGACCTCAGCGTGCTCATCGAGCGGGTAGGACTGGTGCCGAACCGACACGTCCCACCTGCCTTCGGCGGCAGCCCGGTCCGCGAGCGCATTCGGTAGCGAATCAGCAAGACGTTCGGCGATCGCCGCCGGAGCACCGGGATCGGCGATGAGCAGGATTGACGATGGGCTGACGGGCATTTGATGCTCGGCATACCCGTACCCCACACCGCCAAACGCCACCCGACCCCCCGGTGGCGGCATGAGCCGAGAAACGAGATTCAGCACACCGAGTTACTACTACGCCCGCTACCACGTCGTCGCACCCTCCGTCACAGACCAGCCATTGCCTACAAAAGATGGCATGTGCCATGCTATTGCCAAGTCGTCGCCTTTCGCGTCATGCGGAAGTGAGGTCGGCGAACCCGATACCCAGAGAACAGGTGCAGCGATTGCTTAAGGGGATCTCGCACCGCGTCGCTGTCAGGATCGCGGCAGCTGTGCTCTGCCTGGCGATCACCACGGCGCTGGTGTTGACCTACCTCGCCTACACCGCAGCGTTCATATCGACCGCCACCGTCACGGTGACCTCTCCGCGGGCTGGCCTCTTGATGGAACCCGACGCCAAGGTCAAATACCTCGGCGTCCAGGTCGGCAAAGTGCGCACCGTCGAATACGACGGCGGCAACGCGCATCTCACACTGGCCATCCGCAGCGATCAGATGGACTTCATTCCCTCCAACTCCATCGTCCGAATCGCCAGCAATACGGTGTTCGGCGCCAAAGCCGTGGAGTTCGTTCCCCCAGAGGCGCCGTCCCCGCAACATCTGACACCTGGCGCCCGAGTGCAGGCTGGCTCGGTTTCGGTAGAGGTCAATACCCTCTTCCAGAGCCTGGTGAACACTCTGCACAAGATCGATCCGGCGGAACTCAACGCGACTCTCACAGCTGTGAGCACGGGACTGCGCAACAACGGCGACGATCTCGGCGCCACCTTGGCCGGCATCAATACCGTTCTGGCACAGATCAACCCGAAGTTGCCGACGCTGCAGCGCGACTTCCAGAAGACCGCCGAGGTTGCCAACGCGTACGCCGATGCCGCCCCAGACCTCCTGCAGACATCCGACAACGTTGCACCGATCAGCAACACCATCGTCGAATCCCGCAACGACCTCACCGCGACCTTGCTCGCCGCTGCCGGTGTCGCGAACAACGGGTACGACACGCTGGCGCCCGCCGAGAACGACCTCATCGCAGCCATCCAACGGCTGCGCGCTCCGCTGAAGGTGCTCGCGGACTACTCCCCCGAATACGGATGCATCTTCAAAGCCATCTCGATCCTCGACAAGCGGTACGGGCCGAGCCTCGGCGGGACAGTCCCGGGACTGTTCGTCTCCGTGAGCTTTCAACCCGGGTCGGCTCCGTACACCTACCCCGAGAGCCTCCCGATCGTCAATGCCTCAGGAGGCCCGAATTGCCGAGGGCTGCCGAATCTGCCCAGCAAGCAAGTCAGCGGCTCCTTCTACCACGCGCCATTCCTGGTGACTGACAACGCCTACATCCCGTACCAACCGAACACCGAGTTGCAGTTCGACGCGCCCTCGACTCTGCAGTTCCTGTTCAACGGTGCCTATGCAGAGCGGGACGACTACTGATGCCGGGTAGCCGCAGTGGCCTGAAGGTGGCCGTATTCACGGTGGTGATGATCCTCGTCGCTGCGGGGCTCGTGGTCACGTTCGGCAAATTTCACTTTGGCTCAGGTCACGAATTTCACGCCGAGTTCGCGTCGGTGTCACGGCTGAAGACCGGCCAGGACGTCCGGATCGCGGGAATCACCGTTGGCAGCGTGAAAGACATTGCGATTGCCGGCGATCACGTCAATGTCACTTTCGACGTCGACGACCGATACCAGCTGTATCGGTCGACGCGTGCGGTCATTCGGTACGAGGACCTCATCGGCAACCGCTATCTGGAAATCACCGCCGGCCCGGGAGACCTTCGCAAGCTGCCAGCGGGCGCAACCATCCCGCGATCCAACACCCAACCCGCATTGGACCTCGATGCCTTGCTGGGCGGCCTGCGTCCGGTCCTCAAGGGACTCGACGGAACGAAGGTCAACGAAGTCAGCAATGCCGTCATCGAGTTGCTGCAGGGCAACGGCGGTCCGCTGACGGAGGTGCTGTCGAGCACGGGATCTTTCACCCAGACCTTGGCAGCGCGTGATCAGCTCATCGGCGACGTCATCACGAATCTCAACTCCGTTCTCGGAACGGTCGACGCAAAGAGTTCGCAGCTCGACACAAGCATCGACCAGTTGCAGAAACTCATCACGACGCTGAGCCGGGGCCGCGACCCGATCTCTGGTGCGATCGAGCCCCTGGCCAGTGCCCAGAGCGATCTCACCGATCTTCTCGCATCCTCGCGGCATCCGCTGCAGGGCGTGATCGAGAACCTACGCCCGCTGTCCACGACGTTGGACCAACGCAAGGGTGAGGTAAACGCGGTACTGGACCGAATGCCGGAGAACTACAAGCGACTTGCGTCACTAGGTGCCTACGGATCGTTCTTCAACATCTTCTTCTGCTCGATCAAGTTCAAGATCAACGGCCCGGCTGGAAGTGACATCCTCATCCCCGCCGCCGCTCCCGTCGACCCGACGAAAGGGCGATGTGCCTTCACCAAGTGAACCCGCAGCCACACGACGGGATCCGCTGCGCGCCGGCATATTCGGTGTCGTGCTGGTGGTCTGCATCATGCTGGTGTCGTTCGGATACTCGGCACTGCCGTTCTGGCCGCGGGGGCGCCATTGCGATGCCTTCTTCACCAACGCAGCCGGCGTCGTACCCGGTAGCGACGTTCAGGTTTTCGGCTACAGCGTGGGAAAAGTCACCTCCGTCGAACTGGTCAACCGGTCGGCGAAGATCGGTTTCACGGTCCCGCCTGGGCTGCAGGTCGGCGACCAGACAACGGTCGCGATCAAATCCGATACCGTGTTGGGCCAGAAGGCACTGGAGGTGGCACCGGCGGGATCGGGCTCAGTGACATCGATCCCCTTGGGACGCACAACAACTCCGTATTCACTGAGCACTGCGTTACAGGACCTCGGACGTAACGTGGGCGACCTGGACAAGCCTCGGCTGACCCAGGCGCTGGGTGTATTGACCGACGCTATGCGAGACGCCACCCCGCAGCTTCGCGGCGCACTCGATGGCGTGACGGCACTGTCGCAATCGGTCAACGCCCGCGACGAACAGGTTCAACAATTGCTCTCCCGCGCCAAGACGGTGTCCGACGTCCTGGCTCGCCGATCGACACAGATGAACCAGCTCATCACCGAGGGCAACCAACTGTTCGCCGCCCTGTCCGAGAGGAGGCAGTCGTTGGGGATTCTAATCAGCGGGATCGACGACGTGGCACGTCAGATTTCGGGCTTCGTCGCCGACAATCGCAAAGAGTTCGGTCCTGCGTTGAGCAAGCTGAACCTGGTGCTGGACAACCTCGAGACCCGACGCGCCCAGATCGACGAGTCATTGCGCCGGCTACCGTCTTTCGCCTCCCAGCTTGGTGAGGTGGTGGGTTCTGGACCTGGGTTCAGCGCCAACGTCTACGGAGTGCCCCCACCGCAGATCACCGGAATGGCGCTGGATGCTTACTTCCAGCCGGGCAAGCTACCGGACAGTTTGGCCGACTTCCTGCGCGGCTTCATCGTCGATCGCGCCATCACCAGGCCGAAGTCGCCATGACCGTCGCGTCGAGATTCTCGCAGCGAAACCGCGTACGCGTTTCGCTACTTGTCGCCCTCCTGGTACTGGCGAGCGCTGGGGCGTTTGTCGTGTGGCCACGGCCGAACGTCCTGCAGATTCGGGCGTACTTCCCCTCGGCAGTCGGGCTCTACCCCGGTGACGAGGTCAAAGTGGCGGGAGTGCCAGTCGGCTCGGTCATCTCGATCGAGCCGTCGGCGAAGCACACCGCGGTAGCGATGACCGTCGACGCGGGAGTGCAGATTCCAGCCGATGCTCAAGCGTTGCTCGTTGCACCCAACCTCGTCTCCGCCCGGTTCATCGAACTCACACCGGTTTATGCCGACGGCCCGACGATGGCCAACGGCACCGTCATCAACGTCGACCACACCGCGGTGCCCGTGGAGTGGGATGACGTCAAATCCCAGCTCACCCAGCTCAGTGCCCAATTGGGACCTGCGCCCGGCTCGATGCAGGGTCCACTCACCGAATTCGTCAACCAAGCTGCCGATACATTCGACGGCACCGGCGGATCGTTCCGCCAGGCCGTGCAGGCACTGTCGAAGACCGCAGGGCGGCTGGGTGATTCGCGTACCGACCTGTTGGGAACGATAAAAAATCTGCACACCCTGGTGGATGCACTGTCGAACAGCAACGAGGAAATCGTCCAGTTCTCCGGAAACGTCGCCTCGGTGTCACAAGTGCTCGCCGAGAGTTCGACCGATCTCGATGCCTCACTGGACACCCTCAACCACGCGTTGGCAGATGTTCGCGGTTTCCTGCGTGACAACAACGATGCCCTTGTCGGCCAGATCGACAAGCTGACGAACTTCACCGGTCTTCTCAACGACCATGGCGAGGACCTCGAACAGATCCTGCACGTTGCGCCGCATGGCCTGCAGAACTTCTACAACATCTACAACCCCGCGCAAGGCTCGGTCGCCGGCATCCTGACGGTCCCATCGTTCGCCAACCCCGTCCAGTTCATCTGCGGATCGGTGGAGACAGGTGCGACACCGGACTACTACCGGCGCGCGGAGATCTGCCGGGAACGAATGGCGCCGGTACTGAGGCGCCTGACCGCCAACTACCCACCGATCCTCATGCACCCGATCACCAACATCACCGCCTACAAAGGCCAGATCATCTACGACACACCAGAAACGGCCAGGAAGGCACAGACTCCCGTTTCACAACTGCAGTGGCTGCCGGCGCCCGGGGTTGCTCCGCCGGCCGCGCCGGCCGAAGGCGACCTGGCCGGCATGTTGCTCCCTCCCCCCGTCCCGCACGAAGGTGGCTGATGAAGATCACACGCATCGCCCGCAGCATCGCGGGATTCTCATCCGTCGCGTGCGTCGTATCCGGATGTCAGTTCGCGGGTGTGAATTCTCTAGATATGCCGGGCACCATCGGCCATGGCCAGGGCTCGTTCGTCATTACCGTCGAACTGCCAAACGTGTCGAGTCTTCCCCAGAACTCGCCGGTGAAAGTCGACGACGTCACCGTGGGCAGCGTGTCGGGTGTCGAAGCGATGCAGCGCACAGACGGCAGTTTCTACGCGGCCGTGAAACTCTCGTTGGCCTCGCAGGTCGACCTTCCCGCCAACACCGTGGTGCGAGTGGCCCAAACCTCGTTGCTGGGATCGCAACACATCGAACTCGCCGCCCCGGAGACCACTGCCGCCGTCGGGCATCTGACCAACGGCGCGACGATCCCGATCAGACAGGCAGCCAGTTACCCCACCACCGAAGACGTGCTTTCGTCGCTGGGCATCGTCGTCAGCAAAGGCAATCTCGGTGCCCTACAGGACATCACCGACGAGCTCTACGCGGCCGTGGTGGGCCGGGCGGGCGAGTTCGACGGGCTCATTCCCCGCCTCGCCGAGCTCGCGACTTCGGTGGATCACCAGACCGGCGACATCATCGCTGCTGCCGAGGGACTCAACCGTGTGGCGCAGACGTTGGCCGGGGGCAACGACAAACTGGCACGCGCGCTCGATGCCCTACCAGGGGCACTGCGCGTGCTCAACGACAACGCCGATCACGTGGTCGATGCTTTCACGGCCTTGAGGCGGCTCTCAGAAGTCGCGGCGCGGGTGCTTCGGCAGACCAAAGTCGATTTCGCCGCGGATCTCAAGGATGCTTACCCGGTCGTAAAAGCGTTGGCCGACAGCGCTGACGACTTGGTCGACTCCATGCCGTACCTGCCGACGTATCCTCTGCCGGGCACCTACCTCAAACAGGCGGTGCGCGGTGACTTCCTGAACGCTTTCGTCACGATCGACCTGACCGCTCGCCGGCTTGGAGAGACCATCTTCACGACGTCGGGGTTGGATCCGAACATGAAACACCTCGACGAGGTGGTGAATCCGCCGGATTTCCTCACCGGCGCGGTGGCGAACCTGTCCGGGCAGGCCGCAGATCCATTCCAGATTCCGCCACGTTCGGGAGCTCCCGGCTGATGCTCACCCGTTTGGTACGCCGGCAACTTGCCATATTTGCCCTTGTCACAGTGTTTTCCATCACGGCGATCTCGCTGTTCTACCTCAAGGTCCCACAGGCGCTCGGTATCGGCAGCTACCAGGTGACAGCGAACTTTTCAGCCACCGGTGGGCTCTACGAGAACGCCAACGTGACCTACCGCGGCACCACTATCGGTCGGGTCACCGCGGTGGCGCTGGCGGCTGGCGGTGGCGTCGATGCCACCATGCGACTCGACAGTGGCACCAAGGTTCCGGCTGGCGTGAACGCGACAGTCAAGAGCGCATCGGCCATCGGTGAGCAGTACGTCGAACTCACTCCCCTGACAGATTCGATATCGCCTGCGCTACAGAATGGTTCGCGGATTCCACGCGATCACACGGCACTCGGTCAGGATGTCGCGGGAATGCTGAAAGAAGCCGAGAAGCTCGTCGACTCGCTCAGCAACAGTCGGCTACGGGATCTGCTGCGCGAGACCTTCAACGCCTTCGACGGTTCCGGACCGGATTTGGCGCGCCTGATCGAATCATCCCGACTGCTTGTCGACGAGGCCAATTCCCACCTCACCGAGACCACTGCGCTCATCGACCAAGGTGAGCCATTCCTGGACGCGCAGGTACGAAGCAGCGACGACATCAGGAGGATCGCCGACGGTCTGGCGCGATTCACGGGCAATGTTCGCGACGCCGACCCCCAGCTGCGCACATTGCTGCAAACCGCTCCCGGCGCAGCGAACCAAGCCGGCGACACCTTCGCCGGAATCCGGCCGACTTTCCCCATGCTCGCGGCGAATCTGGCCAACTTCGGGCGTATCGGCGTCATCTACCACAAGTCCATCGAGCAGGCACTGGTCATCTTCCCCGCGCTGACGGCCGCCCTGACCACCGTGGCAAATCAGGAACCGCTCGACGAGGGCGCGAAGACCGACTTCAAGCTCAATCTCGGTGACCCCCCACCCTGCTCGGTCGGCTATATTCCCGCCGGACAGATTCGCAGCCCGGCAGACGAGACGTTGCGGGAGGTGCCGCCCGGAATGCTCTGCAAGGTCGCGCAGAACGACGCCACGGTGGTGCGAGGAGCCCGCAACTACCCCTGCATGGAATATCCCGGCAAGCGTGCCCCCACCGTGCAGCTGTGCCGCGATCCGCAAGGTTACGTTCCGCTGGGCACGAATCCGTGGCGCGGACCTACCGTGCCGTACGGCACACCGATCACCGATCCGCGAATGACGCTGCCGCAGAATAAGTATCCCTTTCTTCCACCGGATGCCGACTATGACCCGGGGGCGCCGGTGGTCGACCTACCTCCCGGTGTTCCGCCCGGCCCGGGCCCAGCGCTGACGCCTCCCTATCCCCTACCGGTGCCGCCCAACACGCCCGGACCGCAACCGCCTCCGCTGCCGTATCAGGCGCCACCGGACCAATATCTCCCGCCCTACGGTCAACAGCCGGCGGCCCCGCCGGCTCCCGCGGAGCAGGCCCCAGCGGTACCGAGTGCAGCCTACGACGAGAAGACCGGCGCCTTTCTCGACCCGAACGGCGGGATAGGCGTGTACGCCGCGGGAGCATCGGGGCTTCGAGCTGTGGAGAACTGGGCCGACCTCATGCTCGATCCGCGTCCCGGATAGGTAGAGCCGGTCAGCGCCGATCGTCGATCAATGCGGCAATCGCCTTCTGCGCCTCGTCAATTGGAAGCGGCAACCGCGCGAACATCTCGGCGATCATCAACGCGACCGGGGTAGTCCACAACAGCATGCCCAGGGTCTGGGCGTGCCGATGGTCTTCACCCGACTCGAACTGTTGACTCAGGCCCGCCACCGCAGCAGCAAGACGCTCGGTGTGCGCACTGTCGAGCCCGGCACGCAGCTCTTTGGTGGAAATCAGAATTTCCAGACCCGCCATCGCCTTCGGATTCGCGAACGCCTGCCACGTCGCCTGCACCAACTCAGTCGTGTCCATGCCCTCGGCGGACCCGGACAGCGCTTCCAGCGACTCCACCAGACGATCCACGGCATCTTCGATGACCGCCGTCAACAGACCCTCGCGATCACCGAAATGGTGCTGAATGACACCCCAGCTCACGCCCGCACGATCAATGATGTGCCGCGCACTCGCCGCCGAAAAGCCTTCCTCCCGAATACATCTGACCGTCTCATCGATGAGCATCTGGCGCGTTCGGTCGCCTCGCTCTTGACGGCCGGCGCTCGGACGGCGCGGCGTGGTGCGCCGACGCTCGCTCACTGTGGCCTTCCGCCCTGCTCGCCGCGTTCGTTCATCTACAGCAGCTTATGACACCCGCGATCGTCCGCGCGGAAGGCCGTACGCCGGGACAGAACGACGGCAACGGCAATCCTTGTCGCTAAAACATGGCATGTGCCATGCTATGGATGCGCACCGGGTCGCCCGGTCAGATCGCCCCACCGAGCGACATCCCCTCACTGGAGGTTTGATCCATGGCAGAAACGATCAGTCCCGATGACACGCGGGCGCCGTCGACCCAGCACGGGTTGTCCTGGCTGCAAAAGGCGCTCTTCGGGATCCTGGCGTTCTTCTTTCTCATTCATGTGGTGTTCTGGTATCTGGAGTTCAAAGTCGGGGTATCACACACCGTCGCGTCCACGACTCTGGTCATCATCGTCGTCGGCTGCTTCCTCACGGCGCTTGCACTGCCCTGGCTACCGGTGCCCGATCAACGCCACCGCACGAAGTCGCAGCGTTTCGGCTCAATGGTGATCGTCTGGGTCTTCATCGCACTGACACCTCGATTCATCTGGGAACTCCCGTGGCTGTTGTTCTTCGACCAGATCAGGGCCGGCGTGGAGAACGGGTCCCTCTGGACGTATATGTGGTCGCCCATCCTGCTCGGAGGTGACGCGCGCTACCTGAACGGTGATCCTCTCATCGTCGTGCTCGAATGGATCGCGTTCTTCGTCGGCCTGTTCGAGGCGTACGCCCTGGTGCAGTTCTTCCGGAACGGCAAGCGGTTCACCAGCACTCAGCTGTCCCTGATCATGGCCGGCATGATCGTCGAAGTCACCCTTCCGGCGGTCTACTTCGGGGTCGAGATCGCGAACAATCTGGAAAGCATGACGAGTCCGCTGGAGATGTGGATCAAATTCGTGGTCCTGAACCTACTGTGGTGCACAATGCCGCTGGTCACCTATTTCTGGGGCGTGCGACGCTTGAGCCGCCACGACCTCGCAGTGACCTTCTGAGTCCACCAGAACAGAAAACGGGCCAGGACTTTCGTCCTGGCCCGTTCTTGTGGAGCTGCCGGGAATCGAACCCGGGTCCTACGGCATTCCCTCAAGGCTTCTCCGTGCGCAGTCCGCTATGTCTCTACTTGGATCTCTCAGTCTCGCGGACTAGCTGAGATGACGATCCCAGTCGCTGTTTGATGTCCCCGTATGTCCCGCGACCGGACGTATGGGTGGGTCCCTCTAGATGACGCCAGGGTCCGGGTCGAGGGCAGTCCCGGTCTGACGGATTAGCTTCGCTTAGGCAGCGAGAGCGTAATCGCGCTGATTGGAATCGGCGCTTAATTGGTTGCAACGACGCTTACGGTGGTCTCTTGCCTGCACCGGCACGCTTCCCTTGATTCGATGCGCGAAGTCGAAACCGTTCAGCCCCTCGCACCCCTGCCGAAGTTCAGCAGGACTTCTGATCATACCGTCTGCATCAACAAGGGCCAGCCAATAAATAGTTCCGGTTGTGTTGCGCTAGATCACGTAGTTCAGTCGATCCACGATCCGCTGCCCCACCTCGGCATCACCGTCGAACTCGATCTCCGGCGACCGGGCCGGGCACAGCGGGCGACCACCGCAGAGCCGGGTGAACTGCAGCCCGTCGAGCCTGATGCTCGTCGTCGGTGAGCCCTCGAACTCGTCGACGAGCGCCGCACGACCGTCGACGGCGACGCGGATGGTGCGGCCCAGCGGGCCGGTCAGCTCAAGTGCCACCCGGGCGCCGTCGGGGGCTTTGCCCAGCTTGCCCACCACGAAACTCATGCTGCCGGCCACCTCGTCGAGCGCGAACCGTGCGGCGGGGCTGTCCAGTTCGGCGTCGGTGGCCGGCAGCGACAGCGCGGCACGGATGTCATGTTCGTGCAGCCAGCAGTCGAAGATCCGGATCCGCATGAAGCGGCCGTAGCTGTCCGGGCCCGCGGGGGTGAAACCGACTGCATCCCAGTCCTCTTCGGACATCGCGCCCAGTACGGCCTTCCGTTGGCCGGTGATATCGCGAAACCGCTCCAGCATGGCGGCCGGGGAATCGGCGCGCATGGCGCCGACCCAGGCTTCGTTCATCGCGCCGATCTCGTTGCGCACATGGGCCAGTCCGGACACCTCGCCGGCCTCGGGCGTGGGCACACGGCTCGGCTTGTCCCAGTCGTCGTCGGAGATACCCGACAACAGGCGATCGATGTCATCCCAGGACTCGAATAATGCTTCCAGGACGGCGGATTTGTCGAGATGTGTCACGGGTCGTGAGGGGCTGCTCATGGCGCGAGGTTAACGCCCATTCTGCGCCCATGTACTCCGATTACGGTGTGTCCGTCGGCACCGGGCTCATCGCTGCGAACTCCCCGATCGGAGCGGGACGGCCGAGCAGGTGGCCCTGAGCCAACTGACATCCGGCCAGGTAAGCGGCCTGCGCCTGCGCGCTGGTCTCGATCCCTTCGGCAATCACCTCCAGCCCGAGCGCCTCACACAGACCGATGACCGAGCGGTAGAGGGTGGTGTTCTGGACGGGCCCCATACCAGCGGCGAGGCTGCGGTCGAGCTTGATGATCCTGACCGGCAGGGCATGGATGTAGGTCAGCGAGTTGTAGCCGGCGCCGAAGTCGTCCAGCGCAACCCTGATGCCGACGGAGCCGAGTCGCCGGATCTGGTCGGCGGCTTCGGGGAGGTCGACGATCGGCACGGTCTCGGTGATCTCGACGACCAATCGCCTGGGATCCAGGGCGTACCGGTCGAGTGTGTCGCGAACCGTGCGTTCGAAGCTCAGATTGCCCAGCCGCTCCGCGCCGATGTTGACGTGCAGATCGACACCGAGGCCGGCTTCGGCCACTTCCCTGCAGGCGAGGTCGAGCACCAGGGAGTCCAGAATGGCGCCCAGCCCGGCTGCCTCGGAGGCGCCGACGAAAGTCTCCGGTGGGATTTGCGTCCCGTTGGGGGCGGTCCAGCGCGCGAGCGCTTCGACGGCCGCCGTCGTGCCGTCGGACAACCGCACGATGGGCTGGTAGACCAGCCCGAAACCGGGTGGCCGGGCACCGTTCGCGGTTCGCAGCACTGTCGGAAAGTCCGATGCGAGGCCGGAGCACGGCCGGTAGACGACCGCGGTGTCCTTGCCGAGCCGCTTTCCCGCGTACATCGAGGTATCGGCCTGCCTCAGCAGGTCGTCCGAAGTCGGGGTGGGACCATCGGAGGCGGGCCGGACCAGCCCCATGCTCGCGCGCACCCGCACCGAGGAACCGTGGACCGCGAATGGGTCGCGCAGCGCGACGCGGATCCGGTCCGCGACGACTTCCGGTGACTCCAGCTCGCCGTCGATCAAAATGGCGAACTCGTCACCGCCGATGCGGGCCAGCGTGTCCTGATCTCCCACGCAGCGCTGCAGGCGCTCGCCGACGGCGCACAGCAGTTGGTCACCCGCGGCGTGCCCGTAGCGATCGTTGACCTCCTTGAAATCGTCCAGATCGACGAAGATCAGGACGAATCTGCCGCCTCGCACGGCAGATTCCAGTCGTTGCGCGAACAGCAGCCGGTTGGGCAGACCGGTCAGCGGATCGTGATGGACCTGATGGGCAAGGCGCTCCTGCACCTCGTACAACCGCCGGGTCAACATGCGTTGGGCACGCATCGCTGCCGCCTGGCGGGCGGCAACCAGGAAGATCATCACCAGCGTCGTCCAGATCAACGGAGGCCGCACCGGCTGGCCGATGGACACGTGGAACGCCGCGAGGGCCGCGATCCCGAGGAAGCCCACGTAGGGCAGGCCCAATTGCGCGACATCCATGGCCTGCTCACTGCGTCCGCGGACCGTGACCGATGTGGGGTACCGGATCAGCGAGAACCCGATGATGAGCGGCCCGAGAATGAACCCGATTCCGCCCAACAGGTCGCCGTTCTGGAATCCGACGTTCTGCAGATAGGCCACCATCCGATCGGACGCCGCGATTGTCACGATGCCGATCGAGAGCAGGATGTAGTTGGTCCGGTAGGGCCGATCCGGCCGGTAGATCATCGCCATCACGACGCCGGTCACCACGACGACGAGCTCGACGCACGAGTAGGCGATCACGACGGCGGTGTCGTCCGAACGCGGTAACGCGACACCCGTCATACCGGCGATACCGGTCATGCCACCGATGCCCGCCGTCAAGACCAGAATGGCGAACGACAGTACCGCCACCAGGGTGTCGAGGATCGTGACGAGCAACGCGTGCCGGACCGACCCGTGCAGGGTCACGGACACCCCGCGGCCCGCAAACACCAGCGTGATCATCGCTGCCAGACCGAACAGCGGGGGCAGGAAGTACGCCGCGACCGCCACCGGCGGCGCCGACAGGGTGCCGTCAGCCGATGGTCCCGCCGCGGTCCACCACAGGATCTCGCCGAACATCCAGCTCAGGAAAGCCGCGATGACGAACAGCCGCCACCGGCGTGCCGGGCCGTGCACCTTGGCGGTGATCACCACAGCGCTGATCAGCGTGCCGGCGCCGACCATCGCCTGCAGCACGAATGCACCGATCCGCGCGTTGTCCACTCCCCACAGCGCCGCGGCATTGCCGCAGGCCAATGCCAGGACAACGGTGAAAACGGCGACGCGCCACTGAAATCCCTTGATCGCGGGCCTCCTTCCCCGGCGCCTGGCGATCACACCCGCAAGCAATGATGCCTGACTCAGCAATCAGCCGATGGCAATCATCGCTACTGCCGCCAGCGCAAGGACCATCCCGAGCGTCTGCCAGCGAGTGACGCGCTCTTTGAGCACCACGATCGCCAGCAAAACCGTTCCCGCGGGGTACAGCGAGATCAGGACTCCGGCCAGCGACAGCAGTGAGGCCTGCAGCGCGAGCAGCATCGCCACATTCGCGACGGTGTCGAGCACACCGGCCAGCAGTGCCAGTCGAAGCGGCTGGCCGGTGGGCAGCGCCAGATCGCGCGTGAGCAACGCCACGACCACCACCAGCAGGCTGGCCGACAGCCGCGCGATGACCAGCGGCCACAGCTTGGCTTCCTCCGGCGCCTGGTGGATCAGTACGAAATTCAGCCCGAATGCCAGGCCCGAACCGACGGTGAGCCACGCAACCTTGGTGGTGAACCGGTGCGGCGTCACATCGGCGTCGGTTGCCTCGCGGCTGACCATGAACACCGCGACGAGTGCCACCACGATGCCGATATTGGCGATCAGCGCCGGTCGCTCACCGCCGATGACACCGGCGATCACCGGAACCCCGGCCACCAGGATCGCCGTCAGGGGCGACACCACCGAGATCGGGCCCGACCCCAGCGCGGCGTAGAACCACCACACCCCGAACGCCTGCGAGATCCCGCACAACGCTCCCCAGAAGATCGCGGGCCCGGTGATGTGGCCGCCGATCACGGCGGCCAAACCGGCGAGCAGCACCAGCGCGACCGGATAGGACACCAGCACTACGCGCAGTGCGGCCACCCGGCGCGAGGCGATACCGCCGACGAAATCGCTGACGCCGTAGCCGAAGGCCGAGACCAACGCGAATAGAGGACCGGCCAGTGAGCCGATCAGGACATGCCCTTGGATCGCCTACCGAGTTCGCGGACCACCTCACGCTCGGCATCGCGGCGGGCCAGGTCCTGACGTTTGTCATGGGCCTGCTTACCGCGGGCCAATGCCAGTTCGACCTTGACCTTGCCGTCGGTGAAGTACAGCGACAGTGGCACCAAGGTGAGGTTGCCGTCCCGGATCTTGCCGATCAGGTTGTCGATCTCACCGCGGTGCATCAACAGCTTGCGGTTGCGGCGCGGGGCGTGGTTGGTCCACGAGCCGTGGTGATATTCGGGGATGTGCAGATTACGCAGCCAGACCTCGCCGTCGTCGACGGTGGCGAAGGCATCGGCCAGCGAGGCCTGACCTTCCCGCAGGCTCTTCACCTCGGTGCCCTGCAGCATGACCCCGGCCTCGTAGACGTCCAGGATCGAGTAGTTGTGTCGAGCCTTGCGGTTGGACGCCACGATCCGGCGCTGTCCACCCTCGCCGTTCGCGAACTTCTTCGCGTCGGCAGCTGACTTCTTGGCCACCTGTTTACCTTCGCACGTAAAGGCGCAGCGTGACATAGCCGGTCAATCCGGCCATCAGCACGCCGACCCCGAACAGGAACGGCGATATGAACAAGATGTCGGCGTAGTCGATCTTGGCGATCAGATTGGCTTGATAGAACTGGTTGAGCGCTTTGTCCAGGAACAGCGCCCGCACCACGAAGAGCCCGATCACCGCCAGCACCACACCGATCGTCGCCGCCAGTACCGCCTCCAACAGGAATGGCAGCTGCGTGTACCACCGGCTGGCGCCGACCAGCCGCATGATGCCGATCTCGGTTCGTCTGGTGTACGCCGCGACTTGGACCATGTTGGCGATCAGCAGCACCGCACCGACGGCCTGCACCAACGCCACCGCGAACGCCGCGTTGGACAACCCGTCGAGTACCGCGAAGAGCCGGTCGATGAGGTCCTTCTGGTTGAGCACATTGAGCACCCCGGGCTGCCCGACCATCGCCTGGTCGAAATCCTTGTGCTGTTCCGGGTCGTCGAGCTTGACGATGAACGAGGCCGGGAACGAGTCCTTGCTGGCCACATCCTTGTACTCCGGGAACTTGCGGGTGGCGTCGTCGTAGGCGTCGTCGCGATTGAGGAAACGCACCGACTTCACGTCGGGGCGCGCTTCGATCTTGGCGCGCAACGCCTTACACGGATCGGAGTCACAGCTCAGGTCGTTGGCCGAGATGTCGTTGGTCAAGAACACCTGCGTCTCGACGCGGTCGAGGTAGATGTTCTTGGAATGGTCGGCGAGCCGGACCACGAGCAGACCGCCGCCGAACAGCCCGATCGAGATGGCCGTCGTCACGATCATCGCGATCGTCATCGTGACGTTGCGGCGAAGCCCGGTCAGGACCTCGTTGAATAGGAAGCCAAAGCGCACTTATCGATCCATTCCGTAGACGCCGCGCTGTTCGTCACGGACCAGGCGGCCCAGTGACAGTTCGACGACGCGCTGGCGCATCGAGTCGACGATGTGGTGGTCATGGGTGGCCATCAGGACCGTCGTTCCGGTCCGATTGATCCGCTCCAGCAGATCCATGATGTCCTTGCTCGTCTCAGGGTCGAGGTTTCCGGTCGGCTCGTCGGCCAGCAACACCAAGGGCCGGTTCACGAATGCGCGGGCGATCGCCACCCGCTGCTGCTCACCACCGGACAGCTCGCCGGGCAACCGGTTGGCCTTGCCCGACAGGCCGACCATCTCCAGCACGTCGGGCACCACCCGGTTGATGGTGTCGGGCCGCTTGCCGATGACTTCCAGTGCGAAGGCGACATTCTCGAAAACCGTCTTCTGCTGCAGCAGTCGGAAATCCTGGAAAACGCACCCGATAACCTGCCGCAGGCTCGGGATATGCCGACCGGGCAGCTTGTTCACGTGGAACTTCGAGACCTGGATTTCGCCGGACGTCGGGTTGTCTTCGGCGAGCAGCAGCCGCATGAAGGTGGACTTGCCCGAACCCGACGGACCGATGAGGAAGACGAACTCACCTTTGTCGACCTTGAGGCTCACATTGTCGAGCGCCGGACGCGCCGACTGCTTGTACTGCTTGGTGACATGGTCGAGGGTGATCATCACGGCACGCCAGTGTAGCGGTGCGGACCGGGCGGCCCGACCAGCTACGGTGCGGGCGTCGTCGGTGTCGGCGAGGCGGCGGGCCCCGGGGCGGGCGTCGTCGGGGTGGTCGACGGAATGCCGGAACGGTTCGGCACCGTCGGCGACGGGGTGACCGTCGTCGCAGGCAGCGGGCCGGCGCCGTCGGGATCGACGACCGTCGTGGGAACCAGCGGTCCGGGTCCGTCGGGATCGATGACCGTCGTCGGCGCACCCGGGGTGGTGGGCTGATCCGACCCGGGTGTCGTGGTGTCGGTGATATCGGTCGGCGACGTGGTCTCTGTCGTGGTGGTGGTGGTCGTCGTCGGGGTGGTGGTCCTGGTGTAGGTCTCGGTCGGACGTGGACGCACCGAGGTGCGCGGGACCCAGGTGTAGTCCGGGTCGGGTACGAACCCCGGCGGCACCACCTGGGTCTGGGGCACCGGCGGCGCGGGCTCAGGCTGGTAGGTGGAGTACACCCACCATGTCGCGAAGAACGCCACGACCAGGACGAACGTCGATGTCCGCACCCGCCCGCCGAACAGGTAGTTGGGCCATCCGCGGTGTTCGCCCTCGCGGTTGCCGATGACCTTCATCGGTCTTCCTCCGGGCCCTGGGTTTCCTTTTCCGCACCCGCCGACGTCGCTGGATGCACCAGCGCCTCGACCATCGGCCGGGTGTCGGCGGCCGTCACGATCCCGGCGCGGGTCAGTGCCGCGATGACCATGACCCGCAGCTGACGTCCCACCTCGAACTGTTTACCGGGCAGCGTGCGGGCGACCATCCGCAAGTTCACGGTGTCGAGCTCGATGCTCTCGACGCCGATCAGCTGCGGCTCGTCGAGCAGCAGGTCCTTCAGGTGCGGGTTCTTCATCGCCTTCTCGCACACCTGGTGCAGCAGCTCGTTGACATGGTTGAGGTCGGCCGCGGCGGGCACCGGGATATCGACCACGGCGCGGGCCCAGTCCTTGGACAGGTTGATGGTCTTGACGATCTGGCCGTTGGGAATGGTGAGCACTTCACCCTCGGATGACCGCAGCTTCGTGACGCGCAGGGTGACATCCACCACGGTTCCCTCGGCGGGCGCGGCGATACCGGCCACGGTGAGGGCGACGAGGTCGCCGAAGCCGTACTGCTTCTCGGTGATGATGAAGAAACCCGCCAGCAGGTCCTGGACGATGCGCTGTGCCCCGAAACCCAGCGCGGCGCCGAGCACCGCGGCGGGCGCCACCAGGGAGCTCACCGGGATGGCCAGGATCTCGGTCAGCTGGACGAACACCAGCACGCACACCAGCGCGATGGTCACCCAGGAGATCACCGAGGCCACGGCTTGCCGGTGCTTGGCGGTCTCGGAGCGGACCAGCGCGTCGCTCTGCCGGAAATCGGCGTCGATGCGCCGGGTGATGCGCTGCGCGGCCCAGTTGACGAACCGGGCGGCCAGGACGGCGGCTATCAGCAGCATCACCACCCGCAGGCCGCGGGTCAGGATCCATTCGCCGATTGCGCCGCCCCAGAAGCCGTGCCACTTCTGCGACCAGTCGAAGGCCAGGTAACTGGCCGAGAGATAGTTAGTCGTCATCTTTCCTGTTGCGCCATCGGATTCCGGCTTCCAGGAAGCCGTCGATATCGCCGTCGAGCACCGCCGCCGGGTTGCCCACCTCGTAGTCGGTGCGCAGGTCCTTGACCATCTGATAGGGCTGCAGCACGTAGGACCGCATCTGCGTACCCCATGAGCTGCCTCCGTCGCCCTTCAGGGCGTCCATTTCGGCGCGTTCCTCTAAACGCTTGCGCTCCAACAACTTTGCCTGGAGCACGCGCATTGCCGACACCTTGTTCTGCAGCTGCGATTTCTCATTCTGACAGGTCACCACGATACCGGTGGGGATATGGGTCAAGCGCACGGCGGAGTCGGTGGTGTTGACCGACTGTCCGCCTGGTCCGCTGGATCGGTAGACGTCGACGCGGAGATCACCTTCGGGAATCTCGATGTGGTCGGTGGTCTCGACGACGGGCAGCACCTCGACGTCGGCGAACGAGGTCTGCCGCCTGCTCTGGTTGTCGAACGGGCTGATCCGCACCAACCGGTGGGTGCCCTGTTCGACCGAGAGGGTGCCGTAGGCGAACGGGGCGTGCACCGCGAAGGTCGCGCTCTTGATGCCGGCCTCCTCGGCGTAGGAGGTGTCGAAGACCTCGACGCCGTAGTTGTGCTTCTCGGCCCAGCGGATGTACATCCGCATCAGCATCTCGGCCCAGTCCGCGGCGTCGACGCCGCCGGCGCCCGACCGGATCGTGACGACGGCCTCGCGTTCGTCGTACTCACCCGACAGCAGGGTGCGTACCTCCACCGCTTCGATATCGGCTCGCAGCTGGGCCAGCTCGGCGTCGGCCTCGGCGCGCGCGGTCTCGGCGGCCGCACCCTCCTCCTCGGCGGCCATCTCGTAGAGCACCGGCAGGTCCTCCACACGCTGGCGCAGGCCCTCGATACGACGCAGCTCACCTTGGGCGTGGGACAGCTCGCTGGTGACCTTCTGGGCCCGGGTCTGGTCGTCCCAGAGCTTGGGGTCGGAGGCTTCGTGTTCGAGCTTGTCGATCTTGCCGCGCAGACCGTCGACATCGATGACCCGCTCCACAGTGGTCAGGGTCGTGTCGAGAGCGGCGATATCGGCTTGTCGGTCTAGGTCCACGGCTGTTCACGTTACCGGCGGGCGGGTTCGGCGTGACTACAGGCGGGTGCGGAACCCGACGTTTAACATCGGTTCCGTAAACCTTTTGTGCATCGCGCGACCCAACCAGCCCCGCCGGTACAGCCCACGCACCGGCCAGGGTCTGCTGCGCATTCCGCACATCACCGTCCGGTCGCTCAGCGACAGCCCTTCACGCGGCACCGGGCAACAACAGAAAGCGTCGCTTCTATGTCTGTGCGTCCACACCACGTGGCGATCGTCGGCTCCGGCCCTTCTGGTTACTTCGCCGCCGCCGCATTGTTGAAGGCCGGCGACAAAGCCGGTCCCGACGGACCCGACGTCCGGGTCGACATGCTGGAGATGCTGCCGACGCCGTGGGGGCTGGTGCGCTCCGGCGTCGCCCCCGACCACCCGAAGATCAAGACCATCGCCGCACAGTTCGAGAAGGTGGCGCGCGACGACCGCTTCCGGTTCTTCGGCAATATCACCGTCGGTGAGCACGTGCAGGCAGCCGAACTCGCGCAGCGCTACGACGCGGTGATCTATGCGATCGGCGCGCAGTCGGACCGACCGCTGGGCATTCCCGGCGAGGAGCTGCCCGGCAGCGTGGCCGCCGTGGACTTCGTCGGCTGGTACAACGCGCACCCGCATTTCGAGCAGATGTCCCCCGATCTGTCCGGCGGGCGGGCCGTCGTGGTCGGCAACGGCAATGTCGCCCTCGACGTCGCGCGCATCCTGGTCTCGGATCCCAAACTGCTCGGGGAGACCGACATCGCCGATCACGCGCTGGACCTGTTGCACAACCACGGCATCGAAGAGGTCGTCGTGATCGGGCGACGGGGACCGCTGCAGGCCACCTTCACCACCCTGGAGTTACGCGAGCTCGGTGATCTGGAGGCCCTGACCGATGTCGACGTGATCGTCGACCCCACCGATTTCGCCGGTATCACCGACGAGGTCCTCGAAGCGGCCGGTAAGGGTGCCAGGCAGAACATCAAGGTCATGCGCGGCTACGCCGAGACCGAACCGCGCAATGCCAAGCGCCGGATCGTGTTCCGGTTCCAGACCTCGCCGATCGAGATCAAAGGTGACGGCCGGGTGGAGTCGATAGTGCTGGGCCGCAACGAGTTGATCGCCGACGAGAGCGGCCGGGTGGTCGCCAAGGACACCGGCGAGCGCGAGGAGCTACCCGCCCAGTTGGTGATCCGGGCGGTGGGCTACCGCGGGGTCGCCACCCCAGGGCTGCCGTTCGATGAGCGCTCCGGCACCATTCCCCACACCGACGGCCGGGTGCAGGGCAGCAGCAATGAATACGTGGTCGGCTGGATCAAACGTGGACCATCCGGTGTGATCGGCAGTAACAAGAAGGATTCGGCCGACACTGTGGACACCCTGCTGGCCGATCTGGCCGCTGCGCAGAGGCCCGATGACATCGCCGCCGCCCATACCGAAGAGCTTGTGTCCTGGCTGCTTTCGCGTCAGCCCTTACTGGTGACCGATGACCACTGGCAGCTCATCGATGCCCATGAACGCACCGCGGGCCAACCGCACGGCCGGCCGCGGGTCAAGCTGACCAGCGTGGCGGACATGCTGCGCGTGGGGCACTCCTAGGCGGCACCGGCGGCCAGGACATGGTGGTTCGGCCGGAATCGGCTGGCGGCCATCCGGTATGAGAACGAGAAGCCCGGGTACATCGCGATGACGCGGCCCGACTTGGATTGATACCAACTGTGACAGCCGCCGTGCTGCCACACCGTCCGTTTCATCTCGCGATGGATCATCTGCGTGTATTCGGCCTCGGCCGCGGCGGTGACCTCGATGGATGCCGCCCCGGTCTTCTCTGCGGCGCGGATCGCTCTGGCGATGTACTCCATCTGGGCCTCGATGACGAAGATCGCACTGGTGTGTCCGATGCCGGTGTTTGGCCCCGTCACGATGAACAGGTTCGGGAATCCGGGAATCGCCGTCCCGAGATAGGCGCGTGGGTAGTCCCGCCAGAAATCGGCCAGTGTGGCGCCGTCGACTCCGATCACCGGGTAGGCGATCACGCCGTCGGTGGCGTCGTAGCCGGTCGACCACACGATGAGGTCGAGGTCGATCTTGGTACCGGCAGTGGTCTCGATACCGTTGTCGTAGACGCGCGCGATCCCGTCGTGGCGGTCGTGCAATGTGGTGTTCTCGGCGGCAAGCGCCGGATAGAGGTTGTTGGACAAGATGATCCGCTTACATCCGATGGTGTAGTCGGGAGTCAGCTTGGCGCGCAGTTCGGGATCGGCGATCTGGCGGGCGAGGAGGGCTCTCGCGGGTCGTTCCGCGACACGTTTGAGCGCTCGTTCGGAGTATTTGAAACCGACGATGCGGGTCTCCAGTGCCCAGTAGATCGCGGATCGAAGTGCTTTGTAGGCCAGACGATTCCCCAGCAGTCGGCGTTGCCAGGAAGTGAATATCCGGTCGTGGCGAGGCATCACCCAATGCGGGGTGCGCTGGAACACGTGTAGTTCGCCGACCGACGGCTGGATCGCCGGGATGACCTGGGCCGCACTCGCACCGGATCCGATGACGGCGACCCGCTTGCCGGTGTAGTCGAACGAGTGGTCCCAGTCATTGGTGTGAAAGGTCTTGCCCGTGAACGAGTCCCGCCCGGGAAAGTCGGGGATCACCGGTGTGCTCAGTGGCCCGGAGGCGTTGATGAGGTACTTGGCCTGGAACCGCCTTCCCCCATCGGTGCGCACCGTCCACGAATCGCCGGTCCAGCGCGCCTCCACCACGTTGGCACCGGTGATGGTCCTTTCCCGCAGCCGGTGTTTTTCGATGACGTGCTGGGTGTATTCGTGCAATTCCGATTGTTCGGCGAACATCTGCGTCCACCGATAGGGCTCGGATGAGATCGAGTACAGCGGTGATTGGACGTCGACGGCCGCCCCCGGGTAGGAGTTCTGACACCAGGTCCCGCCCATGAACTCGCGTCGCTCGAGCATCACGAAGTCCTCGATACCCAGATTGCGCAACGTGAGCGCGGCGCACTGTCCGCCGAAGCCACTACCGATGATCAGCGCGGTGTAGGTGTCCACGCGGGTCAGGTTATCTGAGGACGTTCGATTCCCGATTTGATGTGGCCAGCGTCACTATCGGTCGGCGCGCACGCCGTCGACGACCGAGATGAGGAAAATCTCCAGAGCTGCGACGATCTGCGAACGGGGGCGCACACACCCCGACGCGACCCAGGTCATCAGCACATGACTGATGCCGCCCACGGCCGCCGACGCGATCGAGGCCCGCAGTTCGGCGGCCGTGTCGTCCAATTCCGGCGCCGATGCCAGGAGGATGTCGGCGAACCGTTCCATCCTGTGCAGATAGGTGTCCTCGACTCGGCGACTGACGCCGAGCACCTCGAACCACACCACGCGCGCCAACCTCGGATCGTCCCCGGTGACGCCCACCAGCCCTTCCAACCCCTGCCGGGCCATCGTCGCGATCTGATCCGATGCCGATATCGCCGCCACCACAGCGGTCTCCAGCCGGTCCAGGCACATGCCGTAGACCGCGACCAGCAGGTCCTCCATGCCGGTGAAGTGCTCGTAGAAATACCGGTCGGCAACCCCGGCGGTGCGACAGATCTGTCGCACCGTGGCCGATCGGTAACCGCTCGAGCCGAAGACCGCCAGGCCGGCGGAAAGGAGCTTGTCGCGACGTAGCGCCGCCCGGTCCTCGGCACTGACGCCGCCATAGGGACGGACCGTGGTCATCCACCAATGTTAGGGCGCAGAACGTGCGCCGACACCCGCTCAATCGCGCGCCGGTGGGGTCACCTTGTCGGCCTCGATGGTGAGCAACACCCGGGTTTCGGGTCTGCCGGTGAAGTTCGGATAGGGAATGCCGAGATATTTGTGCGAGATCTCGTCGATGCTCTCGGCTCCGCCCTCGGTGGTGACGTCGACGACGCGGCCACGCACGGCGTAATAGCGGAAGACGTTGTCGGGATCCACCACGTTGACACTGACCCGGGTATCGCGGGCGATGTTCCTCGACTTCTGTGAGCCCTCGACGATGTTGATGACGACATGCTCACCGTCGGTGGTGACCCAGGTCTGCGTCAGCTGGGGTGAACCGTCGGGCATCAGCGTGGCGATGAAGCACGGACTGGGTCGCCGCAGCAGGTCGAGCAAGCCGGCGGGCAGAGGTTCGGACAACGGGATTCCCTTTCGGCGCATTCTGTCGGAGGAGCAGGGTAGTGTCGAACACATGTTCGAAGAACTTGCGGATATCGATCCGGATGCGGATGAGGCAACGCTACTCGCGCGCATCCAGTGGTTGGAGCGGGTGAAGTCCGCTGCCGCGGCAGGGCAGGCCAAGGCCTCGGCAGCCTTCGACGCCGCCCGGCGATCCGACGAACTCAACCGTGGAATACCAGCCGCCCGCCGCGGGCGGGGTGTAGCCGCCGAGGTCGCACTGGCCCGGCACGACTCCCCCGCCCGCGGCAACCGGCATCTGGGCTTCGCGAAGGCATTGGTGCACGAGATGCCGCACACGCTCGCGGCCCTGCAGAACGGCACGCTCTCGGAATGGCGGGCCACCCTGATCGTGCGGGAATCGGCCTGCCTGGATGTCGAAGACCGCATGACCCTCGATACCGAGCTGTGTGCCGATCCGTCGGCGCTGATCGGTCTGGGCGATTCCCGGATTGTGGCCGAAGCCAAGACCATCGCCTACCGGCTCGATCCGCATGCCATCGTCGACCGGGCGGCCCGGGCCGAGACCGAACGCACGGTGTCGCTGCGTCCCGCGCCGGACTGTATGACCTATCTGACTGCGCTGCTGCCGATGGCCCAGGGCGTATCGGTCTACGCGGCGCTCACCCGGTGCGCCGACACCTCCGCAGACGGTCGCAGTCGCGGTCAGATCATGGCCGACACGCTGGTGCAGCGGGTCACCGGACGTCCCGCGGCCGCGCCGACGCCCATCGCGGTGAAAATGGTGATCTCCGACGAGACGCTGTTCGGCGGGAGTTCGGAGCCGGCCCGCATCAGCGGGTACGGGCTGGTGCCGGCCGAGGTGGCGCGACGCCTGGCCAAGCGCTCGGTGTGGGATGCCGATTCCAAAGCAACCCTGCAACGGCTCTACAAGAATCCCCGTTCCGGGGCTCTGGTGGCGATGGAGTCTCGCGCAAGGCTGTTCCCCAAGGGGCTGGCGGATTTCATCACGCTGCGCGACGAGACCTGTCGCACCCCGTATTGCGATGCGCCGATCCGGCACCGCGATCATGCAACCCCACGCAACCGGCAAGGCCCGACGAGCGCCGCCAACGGTCTGGGTCTCTGCGAAGCCTGCAATTACGCCAAGGAGGCCGAGGGCTGGCAGGTCGTCACGCATACCGACGAAAACGGAACCCACACAGCGGTTTTGAGCACACCGACGGGCGCGAGATATCGCTCGACGGCACCGCGATTACCGGGCCGCAGAACGGTCAGCATGATCGAGATGAGCATCGGGGTCGCCATGATGGGCGACGCGGCCTAGACCGGCGGCGGGGCTGTCGGCGCAAACCGCCAGTTGTCCGGGTTCTTGGCCGAGTACACCACGGGGAACAGCTGCCCCATGGACGGCCAGGCATTCACATCGACTGCCATCCGCTGATACACCACATGCTCGTTGACGGTGGGCCCGGTGATGACACCGGAAACTGTCACGAACTGATCCCCCTCGGCATCCGGCCGCGGGCTGACACCGGTGACCAGCAGCGTGCCCTGCATGGAGTCCTCGGTCCGTGGGCCGCGTCGCATGAACCGCGGGCCGAGCAGAAGAACCAGCGCGCCGATCAAAAGGACGAGTATGCCGATCTCGAACAACATGACCTCATGGTAGGACTCGGGTATGCAAGATGATCTCGCCTTGGCGCTGGAGATGGCCAACCTCGCCGATTCGGTCACCATGGAACGCTTCGGCGCCCTCGATCTGCAGATCGAGACCAAACCCGACCTGACGCCGGTCACCGACGCCGACGAGGGGGCCGAACGGATCCTGCGCGAGATCCTGGGCGCACGCCGCCCCAAGGATGCGGTGTTCGGCGAAGAGTACGGCGGCACAACCACTTTCAGCGGTAGGCAGTGGGTTCTCGATCCGATCGACGGCACCAAGAACTTCGTCCGCGGCGTGCCGGTGTGGTGCACACTCATAGCCCTGCTCGAAGACGGTGTTCCAACGGTGGGCGTCATCAGCGCGCCGGCCATGGGGCGCCGTTGGTGGGCGACGGCCGGCGGGGGCGCCTACGGATCCTTCCTGGGCACCACACGGCGGCTGTCGGTGTCCGCGGTGTCCGACATCAGCGCGGCGAGCCTGTCCTATTCCGACCTCACCACCGGGTGGGAGCCGCAGCAGCGCGAGCGCTTCCTGGCGATGACCGACGAGGTGTGGCGGGTGCGCGGTTACGGCGATTTCTGGTCCTACTGCCTGCTGGCCGAAGGCGCCGTCGACATCACCTGCGAGCCCGAGGTCAAGCTGTGGGACATCGCCCCGCTCGACATCCTGATCCGGGAGGCCGGCGGCACTTTCACCAGCATCACCGGCTCCCCCGGACCGCACGGCGGTAGCGCGCTGGCCACCAACGGCCTGCTGCACGAACAGGTGCTCAGCCGCCTCAATCCCATGTGACGTTGCTTACAAAGGGTCCGTACCTTACTCTGGAGTAAGATACGGTGACTGACACCTGTCCACCCACCCTTTTGAGGTCGCTGATGAACACCCAGGAGAGCGCTGTCGGCCTTCAACGGCACAAGCGCACCGCCACCGATATCGGCATCGCGCTGCTCACGCCGCTGATGGGACAAGAGTTTCTGGATCGCTACAAACTGCGCGACCCGCTCAACCGCGGGATCAAGTACGGCGTCAAGACGGCGTTCTCCGGTATGGGCGCCGCGACCCGGCAGTTCAACAAGATCCAGGGTGTCGGCAAGCCCCCCACCCGGCTCAAGTCCAGCGGTGCCGACTACTTCGACCTGACGCCCGACGACGACCAGAAGATGATCGTCGAGACCGTCCAGGAGTTCGCCGAGGAAGTTCTGCGTCCCGCGGCATACGACGCCGACGCGGCCGCCCAGTACCCGGCCGACCTGATCGCCAAGGCCGCCGAACTGGGCGTCACCGCGATCAACGTTCCCGAGGATTTCGACGGTATCGCCGCGCAGCGCAGCACCGTCACCAACGCCCTGGTCGCCGAGGCGCTGGCCTACGGCGATATGGGACTGGCACTGCCGATCCTGGCACCCGGCGGCGTCGCCGCGGCTCTGAGCCACTGGGGCAGCGCCGACCAGCAGGCCACTTATCTAGAAGCTTTCGCCGGTGAGCATGTGCCGCAGGCCTGCCTGGCGATCGCCGAGCCGCACGCGCTGTTCGATCCCACCGCACTGAAGACCACCGCGGTCCGTACCCCGAGCGGCTACCGCCTCGACGGTGTGAAATCGCTGGTGCCAGCCGCCGCGCAGGCCGAGGTCTTCGTCATCGCCGCGCAGCTCAACGGCAAGCCCGCGCTGTTCATCGTCGAATCCTCGACGCCGGGGCTGACCATCACGGCCGACCCCAGCATGGGGATCCGCGCCGCGGCGCTGGGTCGCGTCGAACTCTCCCAGGTGACGGTGCCGCTGTCGGCCCGCCTGGGTGAGGACGGTGCCACCGACAACGACTACAGCGAGGCCATCGCACTGTCCCGGTTGGGCTGGGCATCCCTGGCGGTCGGCACAGCCCACGCCGTCCTCGACTACGTCATCCCCTACATCAAGGAGCGCGAAGCCTTCGGCGAGCCTATCGCCCGCAGGCAGTCGGTGGCCTTCATGGCGGCCAACATCGCCATCGAGCTCGACGGCCTTCGGCTGGTGACCTGGCGCGGTGCCGCCCGCGCCGAGCATGGCCTGCCGTTCGCCCGCGAAGGTGCGCTGGCCCGAAAGCTGGCCGCGGACAAGGGTATGCAGATCGGCCTCGACGGCGTGCAGCTGCTCGGTGGTCACGGTTTCACCAAGGAACACCCGGTCGAGCGCTGGTACCGCGATCTGCGGGCCATCGGCGTCGCCGAGGGTGTCGTCGTCCTCTAACGGCCACTTCACTCCAAGGAAACGGAAAACTCCCTCATGGCAATCAATCTGGAAATGCCGAAGAAGCTGAATGCCGTCATCGAGAAAGGCCATCAGGCCGCCGCGGAGATGCTGCGGCCGATATCGCGCAAGTACGACCTCGCCGAGCATGCCTATCCCGTCGAGCTCGACACCCTGGCCAGCTTGTTCGAGGGCCTGACCGACGCCAAGACCATCAGCTTCGCCGGCGCCGATGCATTCCGCGACGCCGAAGCCGATGGCGAGAAGAAGAACGTCAACGGCGCCAACATGTCTGCATTGGTCAATGCGCTCGAGGTGTCTTGGGGCGACGTCGCGCTGCTGCTGTCGATCCCCTTCCAGGGGTTGGGCAATGCCGCGATCTCCGGTGTGGCCACCGACGAGCAGCTGGCACGCCTCGGCAAGGTGTGGGCCTCGATGGCGATCACCGAGCCCGGTTTCGGCTCGGACTCGGCCGCGGTGTCCACCACGGCGAAGCTCGACGGCGACGAGTACGTCATCAATGGCGAGAAGATCTTCGTGACCGCGGGCTCGCGTGCCAGCCATATCGTGGTCTGGGCCACGCTGGACAAGTCGCTCGGTCGCGCGGCGATCAAATCGTTCATCGTGCCGCGCGAGCACCCCGGTGTGACCGTCGAGCGCCTCGAGCACAAGCTGGGCATCAAGGCCTCCGATACCGCGGTCATCCGGTTCGACAACGCTCGGATCCCCAAGGACTATCTGCTGGGCAGCCCGGAGATCCAGGTGGAGAAGGGTTTTGCCGGGGTCATGGAGACCTTCGACAACACCCGGCCCATCGTCGCCGCCATGGCGGTCGGCGTGGCGCGCGCCTCGCTGGAGGAGCTGCGCCAGATCCTCATCGACGCCGGCATCGAGATCTCCTACGACAAGCCGGCCCACGCCCAGCACGCGGCGGCAGCGGAGTTCCTCCGGATGGAGGCCGACTGGGAGTCCGGTTACCTGTTGACCGTGCGGTCGGCATGGCAGGCCGACAACGACATCCCGAACTCCAAGGAAGCCTCAATGGGCAAGGCCAAGGCCGCCCGGGTGGGCTCCGATATCACCCTCAAGGCCGTCGAAATGGCGGGCACGACAGGCTATTCGGAGCAGACGCTGTTGGAGAAGTGGGCACGCGACTCGAAGATCCTGGACATCTTCGAAGGCACGCAGCAGATCCAGCAGCTCGTGGTGGCACGCCGGCTGCTCGGCATGTCCTCGACCGAACTCAAATAGCGGGTGTGATCTCCGGCGGCGGTCCGTAGGGATCGCCGTCGGCCAGATCGCGTTGCAGCCAGACCACGTCACGCCAGGCGCCCTGCTTCCACCCCACCCTGCGGTACTCGCCGGCGCGCTCGAAACCGAAGGCGTGGTGAAAACCCATGCTGGCCTCGTTGGGCTGGGTGACACCGGCGAACGCCCGCCGGTACCCGCGGTCAGCCAGTCGGGTCAGCAATTCCCCGTAGAGCAGCCGGCCCCCGCCGCGGCGATGCCGGACGCCGGACAGGTAGATGCTGGTCTCGACCGACCACAGGTAGGCCGCTCGCGGATTGAACTGGTGCGCATAGGCGTATCCGATGACGTCACCGTCGTCCTCGAGGACCAACCATTCGTGCGAGGCGCGCGCCGCGGTGATGCGAGCCGCCATCTCCCGCACCGTGGGCACCTCGGTCTCGAAGGTGATCACGGTGCTGCGGACATAGGGCGTGTAGATCTGGACGCAGGCGTCTGCGTCCCCGGCCGTCGCGTCGCGCACCCGCATTTCTCAGACGCCATCGAGTTCGGCGCGGGTCTGCGCGTCGAGTTCGATATCGGCGACCGCCAGGTTCTGCTCCAGGTGTGCTAACGACGAGGTGCCAGGGATCAGCAGTACATTGGGCGCCACGCTCAGCGTCCAGGCCAGCGCGATCTGCGCCGGCGTACGGTCCAGCGCGGCCGCCGTCCTGCGGACAACCTCGTTGCCGAGCACCGGATTGTCCTGTGCGAAAGCCGATCCCAGCGGGAAGAACGGCACGAATGCGATACCGCGCGCGGTGCACTCGTCGAGCACCGGTTGCGAAGACCGGTCGGCCAGATTGAACGGGTTCTGCACACAGGTGATGTCGGTGCGGCCCAGGGCGTGCAGCAATTGCGGATGGCTGACGTTCGACAGCCCGATGCCTCCGATGAGGCCCTCGGAGCGGGCGGTGATCAGCACGTCGAGCTGTGTGTCGAACTGCTCGTCGGGCTCGTCACTGCCCATGACGCGCAGATTGACCGCGGCGAGCTGCTCGATTCCCAGGGTGCGCAGGTTGGCCTCCAGGTCGGCACGCAACCCGGCCGAGTCTTCGACCGGCAGCCAGGCGCCGGCGTCGTCGCGGCGACCGCCGAGCTTGCTGACCAGCGCCAGTTCCGCGGGATACGGGTGCAGTGCCTCGCGGATCAGTTCGTTGGCCACCACCGGCCCGTAGTACTGCGCGGTATCGATATGGTCCACGCCGAGTTCCACGGCCCGGCGCAGCACCGCGATGGCCTCGTCATGATCGCGCGGCGGCCCGAACACTCCCGGGCCGGGCAGCTGCATGGCACCGAACCCGACGCGGTGAACATTGAAGGCGCCCAGGGGGAAACGAGTCATCATTCAACACTAGCGCGCCAGGCCGCGCGCTCAGGGCCGGAACGCAAGTAGTGGACTACGCGCGCGCTCTGTGCGCGCGGTGCCGATGATTCGTCCCACAGGTTCGCGGTCAGCGCGAGCCCACAGCCCTGGGGGACTGGGAACATGACAATCTCGTGGTGGAACCGATGACCGGACGACAGCGCGTCCCGGCGAAGAAGCGCCCCGCGAATACCCGCACCAAACGCGATCCCGCCGATCTACACGCCGCTCTGCGGACTTTCATCCGCACCCGGGGTCAGGATTTCCTCGAGGACCCGAACATCACCTCGGTCGGAGTGGGTCACAAACTGGTCGACGGGAAATCGACCGGCGAACTCGCGATTCAGTTCACCGTGGGCCAGAAGGTCCAAGCAGAGGGTCTGGAGGCGCTGGGTACCAAGCCCATACCCGACTACATCACCGTCGGGGGTGTGCAGGTACCCACCGACGTACTGCAACGCCAGTACTCTCCGGCGTTCCGACGAGTCGGCGAAGCGGTTGCCCCCGAGCGTAAGACACGACTCGATCCGGTGGTCCCCGGTATCAGTATCGGCAATGTCCACGCCACCGCAGGCACGATCGGATGTGTCGTGTACGACGCGAACGACGGCACGCCGTACCTACTGAGCAACTGGCATGTGCTGCATACCGCCGCGGGAAAAATCGGCGACGATATCGTGCAGCCGGGTCCGGCCGATGACAATCGGCTCTCCCGGAACAGGGTCGGCAAGTTGGTCCGGTCCTATCTGGGACCCGCAGGCGACTGTGCCGTGTCCACCATCGAGGACCGGGCGTTCGCCGCCGAGATCGCGGAGATCGCCGTCATCCCGGACACGCTGGGTGAACCCGAGTTGGGCGACAAGGTGATCAAGTGCGGTCGCACCACCGACGTCACCCACGGGGTGGTACGTCGCGTCGACGTCATCGCCAAGATCAATTACCCGGGCGTCGGGCCGAAGCCGGTCGGCGGATTCGAGATCGGACCAGACCCCGATCACCCACCTACCGACGGTGAGGTCAGTGCCGGCGGGGACTCCGGGGCGGCGTGGATGTTCAAGTCCGGCAACGGAAAGACCAGCACTGTGCTCGCGGGATTGCATTTCGGCGGAGAGACCGCAGGCAGCACCGATGAACATGCGCTGGCCTGCCTGCCGCAGTCGGTGTTCAAGAAGCTGGGCATCTCGCTGACGGTCCCTGCCTTGGACGAGCAGATTGCGGAAGCGGGCGAGGTCGTGCCGGTCGGTTATCAGCCCGGCTTCCTCGGCACGACGATTCCACTGCCCGGGGTCGCCTCCTCGGTCCGCAATGACATCGCCAAGTCCAAGGACGGCGCCGTTGTACTCAACTACACCCACTTCTCCTTGGCGATGCGCCGATCCCGCAAGTTCGCAGCGTGGGTGGCGTGGAACATCGACGGGGCTGCCCTCAAGCGGCTGCCGCGCACCAACTTGCAGTTCGTCAAGGACCCGCAACTGGCAGCGGATGCTCAGGTCGGCAACGAGCTGTACGCGGACAACCGCATCGATCGTGGGCACATCGCGCGCCGGGCAGATCTGGTCTGGGGTAGCAAGCCCGAAGCGGCCGCGGCCAACAAGGACTCCTTCTTCTACACCAATATCGCGCCACAGATGGACGATTTCAATCAGAGCAAACGCCAGGGCATTTGGGGGCGACTGGAGGATGCGGTCTTCGCCGACGTCGAGATCGACGACCTGAAAGTCAGTGCGTTCGGCGGACCCGTCTTTTCCGACGATGATCGGGTGTACCGAAATGTGAAGGTTCCCAGGGAGTTCTGGAAGGTCCTCGCGTTCGTGGAGGGCGGGCAGCTGAAGAGCCGCGGATTCCTGCTGAGCCAGAATCTCGAGCAGCTCGAGGTCCTCGAACTGGATGAGTTCCGGGTGTTTCAGGTTCCGCTGTCCGAGATCCAGCGCCGTACCGGTGTGCGGTTTCCCAAGGCGCTGCGAGATGGCGACCTGGATGTGGGTCCGGAGGCGCTGGCGCTCAGCAGCCCGCTGGATTCGCCGTCGGACATCCAGTGGTGAGCATCAGAAACCATCCTTGACAGCCACCCGGGTGCGGCCGGTGACACCGCCACCGATGATGGTGCCCAGCACGTCGGGCACCTCCAGAACCGATACGTCGCGGGTTATCCGGTCCAGGTGCCGCGGTGTCAGCTCACCTGCCAACTGCTCCCACACCCGACGGCGTGCCGCGATCGGTAGCAGCACCGAGTCGATACCGGCAAGCGTCACCCCGCGCAGGATGAACGGATGCACGGTGGCGGGCAGGTCAGCCGAGCCAGCCAGACCCGAAATCGCAGCGATACCACCATAATTCAATGTGCTCAACGCGTACGCCAGCGTCTTGCCCCCGACACAGTCCACGACGGCGGCCCACTGCTGCTTACCCAGTGCGCGCACCTTCTCGGTGCCTGGTACCCGGTCGATCACCTGATGGGCACCGAGATCGCGCAAGAGCTCGTGCGCATCGGCCTTGCCGGTGGAGGCGACCACTTCGTAACCCAGGCCCGCCAGCAGGTCGACGCTGACGCTGCCGACTCCCCCGGTGGCACCGGTGACCAGGACGGGACCGTCGCCGGGCTGCACCCCGTGGTTGCGAATGGCGTTGACGCTCATGGCGGCGGTGAATCCGGCGGTACCGATCGCGGCGGCCTGTCCGGCGCTCAGGCCGGCGAGCTTGACGACATGATCGGCCGGATAACGGGCCACCTCCGCGTAGCCCCCGTGCCGTCCGGTTCCGATGTCGTAACCGTGTGCCACCACCACGTCCCCGACCGCGAACTCCGGCGACGAGCTCTCGATGACGGTGCCGGCGACGTCGATACCCGGGATCAGCGGGTACGCCCTGGCCACACCGGCCTTCGGCGTCACCGCGAGTGCGTCCTTGTAGTTCACCGAGGAGTAGTCGACGGCGATGGTCACCTCACCGTCGGGCAGGAACCCGTTGTCAACGATCTCGTGCTTGAGGACGATGCCGCCTTCGGCGTCTTCATGAGCCACCAGCGCGTTGATCTCATTCACCTGTGTCATCAGGCCATCATGCTCCCATCAGGTCCTCCATACCTAAAGGTATGGTAGGTTCCTCGGCATGACCAGCGCCATCACCACCGAGTTCATCGGACACCTCGCCGAACGCGCCCGCGAAGCCGAGGAGCTCCGGCAGCTACCCCCGGCCACCGTGGCCGACCTGACCGCGTCGGGTTTCACCGACCTACTGGTGCCCAAGCAGTTCGGCGGCGAGCAGGCCGCCTTCTCCGAGATCCTCGATCCGGTCCGACGGATGGCGCACGGATGCACGTCCAGCGCGTGGACCATCGGCTTCTATGCGCTGCACAACTGGATGTTGGCGCTGTTCGGCGAGCAGGCCCAGAAAGAAGCCTTTGGGACACGGCCCTTCCTGGCACCGGCCCCGCTGGCCCCCACCGGGCGCGGGGTCCCCGTCGACGGCGGCATCCGGCTCACCGGCAAGTGGTCCTGGTCGACCGGCGTCATGCATGGCAACTGGATCATCGTCGGCGCGCTGTGCGGCCCCGACGACGGTATCTATCCGGCGTTGGCGCTGCTCCCAGCCGATGAGGCGACCGTCGAGGATGTCTGGCACACCGACGGTATGCGGGCCACCGGATCCAATGACGCGGTCATCACCGATGCTTTCGTCCCCGAGCATCGGCTGGTGCGCGTCGCGGACATTTACGGCGGCACCGCACCGGGCGCACAACTGCACGACAGCCCCACCTACCGCTGGCCGATGGTGCCCGCGTTGGCGCTGCTGGCCGCCATGCCGGCCCTCGGGAGCGCCGAACGCGTCACCGAGCTCTACACCGAACGCGTGGCCGGTCGGGTATTGGCCTACGAGGGCGTCATGCAGAAAGACAAACCGATCGCCCAGGCCCGCCTGGCCGAAGCGCGGGTCCGGTTGCGCGCACTGCACGGTCTGCTCGACGACACCGTCGCCGAGATCGAGAACATCGTCACCACAGGCGATTCCGTGTCGCGCGAGATCCGTGGCGAGGCCCGACTGGCGGCGGCGCATATCGTGCACGAGTCGCGCGCCGTGATCGCCTCGCTGTTCGAGGCTTCCGGCGCCAGTGTGCATTTCCTGGACAGTCCGCTACAGCGCTTCAAGCGCGATGTCGACGTGTTGTCGGGGCACGTCGTCTTCGACTACGACACCAGCCGTGAGCTCGCCGGTGCACTGACTTTGGGTATGAAGATCCCGCGAACGGCGATGGTGTGATGCGCACGCTCTGGATCGAGGGCAGCCCCAAGGGCGACGACGCCCTGTCGTCACAACTGGCGCTGGCATATCTGCAGGCCTGCGGTGACGAGTACGAGCGGTTCTCGGTGTGGGACGACGACCTGCTGCGCTTCGGCCGCGACGCCGCGATCGTGAAGTTCGCCCGGTTGTACGGCGACCCGGTCACCGATGCGCAGGAACAGGTTTGGACCGACGTGCTCGCCGAGATCGAACGGGTCCGCGGTTTCGACCGGCTGGTGGTGTCGTCGCCGATGTGGAATTGGCATATCCCGCACGCGCTGAAGGCCTGGATCGACATCATCGTGCAACCGATCGCAAGCTTCACCCTCAATGAGCACGGCGAACATGTCGGCGCCCTGGGCGACGGGAAACCCGTGCAGTTGCTGCTGACCCGCAGCAGCGCCTACGACGGCCGCCATCCCGAACTGCAGGATTTCCAATTGCCCTACCTGAAGTACGTGTTCACCATGCTGGGCTACGACGTCGATGCACTGGTGGTCGAACCGACGACGCGGTGGACCGCGCAGGAGCGCGCCGCCATGTGTGAAGAAGCACTGGAGCGAGCCCGCCTCGAGGGTGTGAAATAGACCCATGCCGACGCAGCAGCCCGCGTTCACCAATTTCTTCCAGAAACACATCGCCAACCCGATCATGCGCCGCAACCCGTTGCAGACGCTGCTGGAGACCACCGGACGCAAATCCGGTCAGCCCCGCCGCACGCCGTTGGGCGGCAAGGTCGTCGACGGAGCGTTCTGGTTCGTCTCGGAGTTCGGCGACCAGTCGCAGTACATCCGCAATATCCAGGCCGACCCGCGGGTGCGGGTGCGGTTGCGCGGAAAATGGCGCAGCGGAACCGCCCACCTGATTCCTGACGACGACTCCGTCGCCCGCCTTCGTGAACTGCCGCAGTTCAACAGCTTCGGGGTGCGCACCTTCGGTACCAATCTGCTGACCGTGCGGGTTGACTTCGACAGCTAGTACCGGATGAAACCGCGGCGCTGGACGTAGGCTGCCGACATGGCAACCCGCGCACCTGGCAGTAGCCGTTTGTCGGTCGATGATTGGTTGCGAGCCGGCTATTCGATCCTCGCCGAGGACGGTCTGGGGTCCCTCAAGATCGACAGCCTCTGTGAACGGCTTGGCGTCACCAAAGGCAGCTTCTACTGGCATTTCGCCGACATGGCCGCCTATAAGGCGGCGCTCATCGAATCCTGGGGTGAGCAGCGCGGCGAGGAACACAAGATCTACGTCGACATTCAGGACCTCCCTCCACGAGAACAGCTGTCGATGATGGTCGAGGCGGTGATCAGCCCGCGGCACTGGAAGCTGGAGCGCACCATGCGCGAGTGGGCGCGAACCGACAAGAGTGTTGCCGCCGGCGTGCAGTCCTCGGACCGCCGGGTGATCCGTGCGGTGCGTCAGGTCTTCCTCGACCTCGGCTTCTCCGCCGAGGAGGCCCAGTTGCGCGCGGGGACGACATTTGCCGCAGGCATCGGTTTCCTGCACCTGGCCGGGTCGAAGCCACGGCCGCTCACCGATGCCGCGCGGGAACGCTTCCTGGAGTTCATGCTTCGACCGTGAACTAGCCGGCAAGAGCCAGCATTGCCGCGGCGACCAGGGCGGCGGCCATCACCGCCAGCTCACCCGCTGCCCGCCGCGCCGAGCCGGTGACGCTGATCGACTGGGACCGCGCCGCCGGCACCCAGCGCGTCCGGTTGCGCCACCCCAACACCACGAGCCCCGCGGCGAGCGCGATCTTGATGAGCAGCAGCCGGCCATATGTCGTCCGGTACAAGTCCGCGGGCACGTCGATGACCGACATCGCCCCGATCGTTCCGCTGAACAGCAGCGCCGCAAAGCAGTACAAGGCCAGCCGGGAGTACGCCGGAAGCAGCCGGGCCCATCCAATGCGGTGGCGCACCACCGCGAGCAGCCCCACCAGCACACCGCACCACAACATGGCGGAAACGGCATGCACGGCCACCACGGCCACGCCGAGCGGGGTCTGCGCAAGATGGCCCGTCAGGGACCGCGAGGCGATACCCGCGGCACAGCAGGCGATGACGGCGGCCGAGGGGATTCGCCGGACCGCGAGCACCAATATGCACGCGATCAGGGCAAGCCCGGCGGCGGTGATGTTGACCCGGCCCGGCACTGTCTGAGCCGCATACAGCCAAAGCACCGAGTTATCCAATTCGATCGGCGGACGACCTACCGCCTGCCCGGCCATCACCAGCAGCCGCAGAAGCTCGGCCAGCAACCACAGCACCGACGCCACCGCAAGGGGCCGAGCTGTCCGGTGCGCCAGCTCGGCGCGGAACACGCCGCTATCCAGCACCGGAATCACCGCAAATCCCAAGGCACACAAGACAGCACAGTCGGCAAGTACGCGAACCAACTCGGGTGTCACCGCCACCGCACGAGCGCTCGACAGCCACCACAGCACCACTGCCAGACCACCTGCGGACAGAACGGCACCGATCCAGGCGGCCGGTAGCGATGCAGGCTCGGCGCGGTGCGTCACGGCCGGCTTTCGGGCTCCACCGAGTACGACCAGGATCCCGTCACCACGTGACCGTCAGCAGCCAAGAATCGGTACGCCACGGTGTAGACACCGGCCGGCCCGGATGTACGCACCCCCACCGACAGTCGGTTGCCCGAGCTGACGACATCACCGGTCGACCACGTCGCGCCGTCTGGTCCCACCACCGACATCGACGCGAAGGTCGATTCCAACGGTTCATCGAACGTGGCAGCGACCTGTGCCCCCGTGCTGCCGACGGTGGACCCGGCGGCAGGATCGGTGCCCACGCGGTCGGCGTGCGCGCCGGCTACCGGCGCCACTGACACCGAGATCAGTCCGAGCACACAGGCAAGCGGACGAAGCCATCTGTGCCGATTGAGCATTTCCATACCATACGGTGTGGTACGGAAGGGTGTGGCACATTTCCAGGAGTCCGATCCAAAGATCAGCAGACGCCGAATGTTGACGACGACGGCCATGGGCGCGGGCAGCCTTTTCGCATCCGTGGCGTTCGGCAGGCCCGCCCGCGCAGACGACGCGCCCTACTGGCCGTCGACCGAACACGATCAGCCGTCGCTGCCCGACTACTCCATCGTCAGCTTCCAGTCACCCAAACTCGCGAAGTACGTCGACGACCTCCCGATGCTGCCGCGACGGCCGCTCGGTGGCCGCATCGTCGCGGCCGAGAGCAGCCATCAGTTCCATCGCGACATGCCGCCGGCGCGCAGCTGGGGATTCGACGGTGTCAGCCACCTCGGCCCGATCATCGAGGCACACCGTGACGAGGACACCGTCACGACTTTCGTCAACGAGCTCGGCACCCACATCCTGGCCGAATACATCGACCCCCGGGTGCACGGCGCCAGCAAGCAGGATGCCGCCGATCCTCCACTGGTAATCCACTTACACGGCGCGCCGAACCGTCCGGTCGACGACGGATTCCCTACCTCGCGCATGACCCGGGGACAAAGCGTCGACTACCGGTTCGCCAACAACCTCGAAGCGACAAACCTGTGGTACCACGACCATTCGATGGGGTTGACCAGACTCAACGTGTACGCCGGCCTGGCCGCGCCCTACTGGATTCGGGACGAGTTCGACACCGGACGTGACGACAACCCGTTGGGCCTGCCCGCCGGCGACCACGAAATCCCACTGGTCATCTCGGACAAGGTCTTCTACCGCAACGGCGGGATGCGCTATAACAGCGTGCGCACACCGATTTTCGAGCACCTCTGGGGTGGCGGACTGGCCGGCGACGTCATCGTGGTCAACGGCAAGGCGTGGCCGAATCTGATGGTGGACCGCGGGGTCTACCGATTCCGCATCATCCAGGCCTCGCAACTCAACGACTACCGGATCAGCTTCTCCAACAACATGCCGTTCTGGGTCATAGGGAGCGACGGTGGACTATTGGACGAACCCGTCCTGGTTGGCGCACTGGACATGGCGGCGGGCGAACGTTACGACATTCTGGTCGACTTCTCCGGATTCGCCCCGGGTGACGCCGTGGAGATGATCAACCTGATGCAGATCTCGCTGTTCGGTCAGATGCCCGGTGGCGCCGCGGTCCGGGAAGTCATGCAGTTCATCGCAACTGGGGAACCCGGCACGTTCACCTCGATCCCCAGGACGCTGCGCGGGACGCCGGGAAAGCCTCCGGCCCTGCCTGCAGTCACGCCGCCGTCGTCGAACTTCGTCGATCACACCCTCAACAGCAGCATTTACACCAAGGGACTGGTGATGTCGTGGATCATGATGAATATCGACAACCTCATGTTCGGCAGCCCCGATATCGACCAGGCACCTCAGGGCACCGTGCAGCAGTGGAACCTCATCAACACCGACGCCACCATTCAGGTCCACGCAATTCACCTGCACCTCATCCAGTTTCGCGTCATCGGGCGGCAGAACTACGACCACCCGCGGTACGGACTCGACGAAGGCATGCACATCCGCGTCGGCGAGCGATGGGCGCCCTCGGCGGAGAACTATGTCACCGGCCCCCTGGAACCACCGGCGCCCTATGAGATGGGCTGGAAAGACACCGTCCGGTGCCCGCGCGGCCAGATCACCCGCATCCTGGTGCGCTGGCCGACGGCCGACGAGCTGGGTTTCGATCCCGACGCACCTTTCGTCGGCCCCGACGGCTCCACCCTGCAGGGATATGTGTGGCACTGCCACATGCTCGACCACGAGGACCACGAAATGATGCGCCGGATCCGGGTCGTCGACCCGATGGCGCCCGCCCCCGGCAGCGCCGATCCGATGCCGCAGATGCCCGGTATGCCGGGCATCGATTCCGGCCACGTTCACTGAGAAACAGTCGCGTCAGCCGTTGACACGATCACGCAAGTAAAACTAATGTCACTTTTAGTTTCAGTCTAAAAACAGGAGCCAGAGCATGGAATCGTTCGTCCACCTGCGCAAGGGCAAGACACCGAAACGCATCCACGCCGATCTCGACGGACTCAAGGACGACGAACTGGGCCGCGGCGGCTTCGTCGGCCGGACCGCCAACATGTACCGCCGCAACGACCCCACGGCCTACCGGTCTGTCGGCCCGTTGCGCTCCACAGATGTGTTGTCCACCGAGCTGAAGCCCAGTGACTCCACCGACGCAAACGGCAGCCCGCTACTCATGTTCTCCAACGCGGACTGCCTGATACTGCTGTCGCGGCGCACCGAGCCCATGCCGTTCTTCGTCCGCTACGTCGACGGTGATGTGCTGTTCTTCGTGCACAAGGGGTCCGGCCTGCTGGAGACCGAGTTCGGACCGCTGAACTACCGCGAGGGCGACTGGGTGTACATGCCGAAGGCCTGCACCTGGCGGCAGATCCCCGACAGCGAAACCACGTTGCTGATGATCCAGGCCACCGACGATTTCCGGGTGCCCCCGGCGGGCGTGCTGGGCAGACACCATCCGTTCGACCCCGCGCAGGCCACCATCCCCGAACCGGCACCGATCGACGATGACGGCCGCGACGAGTACGAAGTGCGGCTGATGCACGCCCCGATCAACGGGGTCGGGTCGACTTCGCTTTTCTACCTACATAATCCGCTCGACGTGGAAGGGTGGCGCGGCGACAACTTCCCGTTCACCTTCAACATCGAGGATTACACCGTCATCACGTCCGAGAGCGTCCACCTGCCGCCGACAGTCCACCTGTTCATGCAGGCCACCGGCGTCTATGTGATGAACTTCCTGCCCAAACCGGCCGAGAGTGTGCCCGGCACCGAACGCACGCCGTGGTATCACCGCAACGTCGACTTCGACGAGATTGCGTTCTTCCACGGCGGCTCGATCTACGGCATCACGATGCCGCCGGGGCTGATCAGCCATGCGCCGCAGGGAGTCCACCACGGCGCTCCAGAGAGCGCCAGGGAGCGCGGGCGGCGCAAGTTCGACCAATACGACAGGGTCGACTGGCAGATCATCGCCATCGACACCCGTCGCCGGCTCATCCCGTCCGAAGAGATTCTCGCCAACGATTTGGGGCAACACTGAGATGACGCAGACCACCGAGGCACCGGTCAAGCACGACTACGAGCGCATCCCGTATCTCGTTGCCTTCCAGAATAATTCGGCTGTGCGCGACGTGTACGGCGGTGTCGCCGAGCTGGTCGTGCTGGAGAGCTACCTGCTCAAGCCGAAGGACAAACCGTCCGACACCGTGCTGGTATTCATGCACCCCATCGGTGGCGGCGCCTACCTGCCGATGATCAACGGCCTGGCCCGCGCCGGTCATCACGTCATCTACTGCAACAGCCGCTTCCGTGGCACCGACTCCGCACTCCTGATGGAAAAGGTCGTCGAGGACCTCGGCGAATGCATCAAAGACGCCAAGAATCGGCTCGGCTACGCCAAGGTGGTGCTGGCCGGCTGGAGTGGCGGCGGATCGTTGTCGGTGTTCTACCAGCAGCAGGCCCAGCACCCGACCGTCACCGCCAGCCCGTCGGGCGACGGCCCCGACCTGACCGCCCTGGGGCTCATCCCCGCCGACGCCATCATGCTGCTGGCCGCACACATCAGCCGGCACGGAACCATGACCGAGTGGATGGACGCCTCCATCCTCGACGAGTCCGACCCGTCCAAGCGGGACCCGGAGCTCGACCTCTACAACCCCGACAACCCCAACCAGCCGCCCTACACCGCCGAGTTCCTGGAGCGCTATCACGCGGCGCAGATCGCCCGGAACCGGCGAATCACCAAGTGGGTCAAGGAGAAACTGGCCGAGCTCAAGGCCGCCGGGCGTCCCGATGACGAGTACGCATTCGTCGTACACGGCACCATGGCCGACCCACGCTGGCTGGACACCACGGTCGACCCCAATGACCGCGCTCCCGGCACGTGCTATCTGGGCGACCCCCAAGTGGTAAACAACTCCCCCGTCGGCTTGGCCCGGTTCTGCACGCTGCGCAGCTGGCTGTCGCAGTGGAGCTACGACGACGCCAACGGTGACGCGGTCAAGGCCGGTCCGGATATCGCGGTGCCGGCGCTGGTGATCGGCAACCTCGCCGACGATGCCTGCACGCCGAGTCACACCCGCCGGATCTTCGAAGCCCTCGGGCATCCTGACAAGGAGATGCACGAGATCGCCGGTGCCAACCACTACTACGCGGGCCCAGACCAGCGCGGCACGCTGCGCGAGGCGGTCGGCATCGTGACCGACTGGCTGCACCGGCACGGGTTTTCGCTGTGACGGCAACCGGGGCACTCGACGGAATCCGCGTCATCGAGGTCGGCACCCTGATCTCCGGGCCGTTCGCCGGGCGACTGCTCGGTGACATGGGCGCCGAGGTCGTCAAGATCGAGCCGCCCGGCGCACCGGATCCGTTGCGCACCTGGGGGCAAGCCGAACTCGACGGACACCACTTCTTCTGGACCGTCCATGCCCGCAACAAGAAGGCCATCACCCTCAACCTGCGCGAGGACAAGGGCCGCGAGCTGTTTCTCGAACTGGTCGAGAAATCCGACATCATCGTCGAGAACTTCCGGCCCGGAACGCTGGAGAAGTGGAACCTCGGTTATGACGTGCTGCGCGAACGCAACCGCGGCATCATCCTGGTCCGCGTCTCCGGCTACGGACAGACCGGGCCGGAGGCCGGCAAGGCCGGCTACGCCTCGGTCGCCGAGGCGGCCAGCGGCCTGCGGCATATGAACGGTTTCCCGGGCGGGCCGCCGCCCCGGTTGGCGCTCTCCCTCGGCGACAGCCTGGCCGGCATGTTCGCCGCCCAGGGTGCGCTGGCCGCGCTGTACCGCCGCACCGTCACCGGCGAGGGCCAGATCGTCGACACCGCGCTGACCGAATCCTGCCTGGCGGTACAGGAATCCACCATCCCCGATTACGACATCGGTGGTGTGGTGCGCGGACCGTCGGGCACCCGGCTGGAGGGTATCGCGCCGTCCAACATCTACCGCAGCGCCGACGGCAGCTGGGTGGTGATCGCCGCCAACCAGGACACCGTGTTCCGCCGACTCTGTGCGGCCATGGGGCAACCCGAACTCGCCGACGACGACCGGTTCGTCAATCATGTGGCCCGCGGCCGCAACCAAGACGAACTCGACAAGATCATCGGCGACTGGGCGGCCACGCGGGCGCCCGGCGACATCATCGAAACCCTGAGTGCCGCCGGTGTGATCAGCGGACCGATCAACACCGTCGCCGAGGTGGTCACCGACCCGCAGCTGCTGTCCCGCGGCATGATCGCCGACCATTGGGACGAGCGCATCCAACGCAATGTCAAGGGCCCCGGGGTGGTCCCGGTGCTGTCCGAATCGCCCGGCACGGTGCGGTTCGCCGGCTCGGCGCAGCCCGGCCAGCACAATGCCGAGGTGTACACCGGGTTGTTGGGACGAACGGCCGAGGAGCTTGCGACGCTGCACGAGGAGGGGGTCCTGTGACCGTGCTACCCACCCACGTGACCATTCGCGAAGTGTGCCTGCGTGACGGCCTGCAGATCGAGGACCCGATTCCGCTGGCCGCCAAGGTCGAATTGCTGGAAGCCGTCGTCGCGACCGGGGTTCGCGAGGTCGAGGCGACAGCCTTCGTCTCCCCCCGCAAGGTGCCCGCGCTGGCAGATGCCGCCGAACTCGCCGAGGAACTCAAACGATTCGACGGCGTCGAGTTCTCCGCGCTGGTGGCCAGTCCGGGAGGCGCCAATCGCGCCATCGCCGCCGGAATGGGATCGATCGAGTACGTGGTGTCCGCCTCGGACGCACACAGTCAGGCCAATGTCGGTCGCGGCACCGTCGAGGCCACCGCCGCCATCGCCGATGTGGCCCGCATCGCCCACGACGGTGGCGCCACCGTCGAGGTCATCATCGCCACCGCGTGGGACTGCCCGTTCGACGGTCCGACCGATCCCCAACGGGTCATCGATATCGCCACGGCGGCAACCGAACTCGGTGTCGACCGAATCGCGATCGCCGACACTATCGGCACCGCCACCCCGCGCCGTGTCGGCGCCCTGGTCGCCGCGGTGCGCCCGGTCATCGACGGACTCCCGCTGGGCGCGCACTTCCACAACACCCGGGGCGCCGGCCTGGCCTGCGCCTTCGCGGCGGTGCAGTCCGGGATCACCCGGCTGGATGCCTCGGTCGGCGGACTCGGTGGGTGCCCCTTCGCACCCGGCGCCAGCGGCAACATCGCCACCGAGGACCTGGTGTATCTGTTGCGCGACAGCGATATCGCCGTCGACGTCGACCTCAACCGGGCCATCGAGGCCGCCGCGGTGGCGCAACGGCTGGTCGGGCACGAACTGCCCAGTGCCCTGCTGCGCGCCGGCGACCGGATCCTGGCCTGATATGACGCGCCCGCTGACCGGCGAGCTGTCCCCCAAGGGGCGCCAGACCCGCGAGGCCATCGAGCAGGCCGCACGCAAGCTGTTCGCCGAACGCGGTTTCCACGGAACCACCCTGGCCGATATCACCTCGGCGGCCGGGAAATCCTCCGCGGCCTTCTACCGCTATTTCGACGACAAAGAGGACCTGCTGGCAGTGCTGGCGGAATCCTTTCTGCACAACGTGCTCTCCGGCATCTCGGTGCGACTGCCCGAATCCCCCGACGACGACGAATTCTTCACCTCCGCCGTCACCGGTTACTGGAACATCTTCAAACAGAACCTGGGCATCATGATCGCCGTGGCCCAACTCGGCGCGGCTCAGCAGCGCTTCGCCGCGGTGCAGAACGAGTTCCGCCGGTTCGGGATGGACATCGTCCGAGCATCGGTGCGGCGCGCCCAGGAGCAGGGATACGGCGCCGACCTCGATGCCGACCACATCGCACTGGCGATATCGCTGCTCTTCGAGAACTTCACCACGGTCTACCTGCGGCCCGAAGCCGCCGCCCTCGGGGTGGTCAGCACCGACGAGGACGCGATCCGCACCTTGGCCACGATCTGGAAGAAGACCCTGTACGGCCCGTAGCACGACGTGTCAGACGAGAGGAAATCACCGTGGATTTCACGCTGCCCGAACATCTTCCGGGCCTGCTTGCCGAGATGGACGCCTTCATCGAGGCCGAGATCAAACCGCTGGAACGCGAGCACATGCAGTACTTCGACCAGCGACGCGAGTACGCCCGCACCGACTGGGAGAACGGCGGTGTACCGCAGCGCGCCTGGGAAGACCTGCTCGACGAGATGCGCAGGCGCGCCGACGCGGCGGGATGGCTGCGCTACGGGCTGCCGTCCCGTTTCGGCGGGCGCGACGGCAGCAATCTCGATATGGCGGTCATCCGGGAACACCTGGCGCACAAGGGACTCGGATTGCACAACGACCTGCAGGACGAGTCGTCGATCGTCGGCAACTTCCCGCAGGTCATCATGATGGACCGGTTCGGCTCCGACGCCCAGAAGCAGGAGTGGGGTGAGGCGCTGCTCACCGGCGAACGGTCGATGGCCTTCGGTCTCACCGAACCCAATCACGGTTCCGATGCCACCTGGATGGAGACCACCGCTGAGCTGGTCGGTGACCAATGGGTCATCAACGGCGCCAAGCGATGGAACACCGGCGTCCATCGCGCCACCCATGACCTGGTGTTCGCCCGCACCTCGGGACAGGCCGGCTCGGCGCTGGGTATCACCGCGTTCCTGGTGCCGTGTGACACCCCCGGATTCACGGTGCCGTTCTACTGGTGGACCTTCAACATGCCCACCGACCACGCCGAGGTCGAACTCAAGGACGTCCGGGTGCCCGCCGACGCGGTACTCGGCGAAGTCGACCACGGTCTGGAGGTGGGCCAGACCTTCCTGCACGAGAACCGGATTCGCCAGGCCGCCAGCAGTCTGGGCGCGGCCCAGTACTGCATCGACCGCGCAGCCGAGTATGCCGGGCAGCGGGTGGTGTTCGGTAAACCACTGTCGGTCAACCAGGCCGTGCAGTGGCCGCTGGCCGAACTGCAGACCGAAGCCCAGATGGTTCGACTACTGGTGTACTACGCCGCCTGGCATCTCGACCGCGACCACCACATGGAAGTGTCCGACAAGGTGTCCATGGCCAACTACCGTGCCAACCGGCTGGTGTGCGAGGCCGCCGACCGCGCCATGCAGATCCACGGCGGCGTCGGCTACAGCCGGCACGAACCGTTCGAGCACATCTACCGCCACCATCGGCGTTATCGCATCACCGAAGGAGCCGAAGAGATCCAGATCCGCCGGGTCGCCCAGCGCATGCTCAACTTCGGCCGCAAGTGAGCGAGCTCGCCGCCGCGCTGGGCACTCTGCTGGATGCCGAGATCAGCGATCTTCGGAAACTGACCGGTGGCGCCAGCCGCACCACGTGGGCGTTCACCGCCCAGTCCGGGGCCGGCGCGCGAGACCTGATCCTGCGCACCGGACCAGCCGATGACGCCCACGCCAGCATGGAGCTCGAGGCGGCTGTCCAGGCGCTCGCGGCCGCTGCCGGCGCGCCCGTCCCGGAGATCGTCACGGCGTCCAATTCGGTTGAACCGCTGGGTACTCCGTACCTGATCTGCACCGCGATCGCCGGTGAGACGATAGTCCGCAGGATCCTGCGTGGGCTCGACGACGGCGGCCGCAGGCAGTTGCTGACCCAGTGCGCCTCCGCACTGGCGGCCATCCACCGCGCCGACCCCGCCGGTGCCGAGCTGGGTGACACCGATCAGCTGACGCAGTGGCGCGACGAGCTCGATGTCATCGGCGACACCACCGCGACCTTCGAATGGGCCTTCCGCTGGCTGGCGGCCCACCAGCCGCCGACGCGCAGGCCCACCCTGGTGCACGGCGATTTCCGGATGGGCAACCTCATCGTCGACATCGACGGCGGCACCGGTCTGACCGCGGTCCTGGACTGGGAATTGGTGCATGCCGGCGACCCGTGTGAGGACCTGGCCTGGTTCTGCATCAGGGCGTGGCGCTTCGGTGCCCCGAAGACGCTCGACGCCGGCGGGCTGGGCAACATCGAGGAATTCCTCACAGCCTACGAGCGGGCCGGCGGCGCACCCGTCGACCGGACCACGTTCCGCTGGTGGCTGGCGGTCGCGACGCTGCGCTGGGGGGTGATCTGCCGGTACCAGGCGCATCGCCACCTGTCGGGCCAGATGCCGTCGGTGGAACTGGCCACCATCGGGCGCCGGGTCTGTGAGACCGAATGGGATCTGCTCAACCTGCTGGGAGGACCGTCGTGAACACCCATGGGCGACCGACGGCCGCCGAACTGGTCGCCGCCGTCGCGGACTTCTTGGACGGCGAGGTACGCGACGCCACCACCGCCGACGTCAATTTCCACGCTCGCGTCGCCGCCAATGCGCTGCGCATGGTCGTACGCGAACTCAGCGGCGAGGACAGCGACGTCACCGCGGCCCTGGCGGGTCTGGGGGCGGCCGACGAAGCGGAGCTGGCCGGGGCGATCCGGCGCGGACAATTCGACGGCCGCGCCGACGAGGTGCTGCCGGTCCTGCGGACGCTGGTACGGCATCGGCTGGCCGCCGCACATCCCGGCTACGAGGAGGAATGACATGACCACCGATGACCACACTGCGGTCTGCGATGTCGCCGACGCGCTGTTCTCGGCGATCGAACGCGGCGATATCCCCGCCATCGAGAAACTCTGGGGTGACGACGTCGCGGTCTGGCATTCCGGTGATGTCCATGACAACGACCGGGCCAGGGCACTGAAGGTCATCGTCTGGTTCATCAAGCGGACCACCGAACGCAGTTACCTGATCCTGGACCGGCAGTTCTTCGACGGCGGATTCGTCCAGCAGCACATCCTGCACGCCACCGGGACGGGCGGCGGGGTCATCGCGCTGCGGGTCTGCATCGTCATCAAGGTCGGTGCCGACAGACTCATCACCCGCATCGACGAATACTTCGACCCCAAGGACATGCAGGCCCTGATGTGAGCAGCCCACGTCGCGGTTGAGCGAAAATATCTCAGCAGCAACGGTTGTGGTCGTAGCATCACCTACCGTGCCCGACTCTCGTTCCGAGACCGTTCGCGTGCTGGTGTATTCCGACAATGCCCGCACCCGCGAACAGGTGATGCTGGCACTGGGTAAACGCATCCACCCGGAGCTACCGGAGCTCAGTTATCTGGAGGTGGCGACCGCACCGGCGGTCATCGCGCAGATGGATGCCGGCGGCATCGACCTGGCCATCCTCGACGGTGAGGCCACCCCGGCGGGCGGGATGGGTATCGCCAAGCAGCTCAAGGACGAGATCTCCCAGTGCCCGCCGATCCTGGTGCTCACCGGCCGCGCCGACGATGCCTGGCTGGCCAAGTGGTCACGCGCCGAGGCCGCGGTGCCGCACCCGATCGATCCGATCCGGCTCGGTGAGGCCGTCGTGGGTCTGCTACGCGGCCGAACAGCGTAAGACAGCGCGAATTGCCGTGCGGCCCAGACATGTTCGCCGCCAGAATATTGACGACGCGCTGTTGCACCGATCCTAACGAAATGCGACAAGCTGACGGTCAAGATCGCTAGGCTGTGTTGTAGCTCACACCGACAGCCCAAGCGAGGGAGCGACAGGGATGAACCTGTACACGCCCATTCTGATCCTTGGAGCGATCGCGGCGGCATTCGCGATCGGTTCCGTCGGGATCGCATTGGTCATCGGGCCGCGGCGCTACAACCGGGCCAAGCTCGAGGCCTACGAATGCGGTATCGAACCCGCCGACCAGCCCTCGGGCACCGGCCGCTTCCCGATCAAGTTCTATCTGACCGCGATGCTGTTCATCGTCTTCGACATCGAGATCGTCTTCCTCTACCCGTGGGCGGTGTCCTTCGGCCAGCTCGGGGTGTTCGCACTGGTCGAGATGGCACTGTTCATGGCCACGGTCTTCGTCGCGTACGCCTATGTGTGGCGCCGCGGCGGGCTGGACTGGGACTAGCCATGGGACTCGAGGAGCAGCTGCCGGGCGGAATCCTGCTGACGACCGTGGAGAAGGTCGCCGGATACGTCCGCAAGGGTTCACTGTGGCCCGCGACCTTCGGTCTGGCCTGCTGCGCCATCGAGATGATGGCGACCGCGGGCCCGCGCTTCGACATCGCCCGGTTCGGCATGGAACGGTTCTCGGCCACCCCCAGGCAGGCCGACCTGATGATCGTGGCGGGCCGGGTCAGCCAGAAGATGGCCCCGGTGCTGCGACAGGTCTACGACCAGATGGTCGAGCCCAAGTGGGTGCTGTCGATGGGCGTGTGCGCCTCCTCCGGCGGGATGTTCAACAACTACGCCATCGTGCAGGGCGTCGATCACATCGTGCCGGTCGACATCTACCTTCCCGGTTGCCCACCGCGCCCGGAGATGCTGCTCAACGCGATCCTCAAGCTGCACGAGAAGATCGCCGAGATGCCCCTGGGCGTGCACCGCGACGAGGTGGTCGCCGCCACCGAGCGCGCCGCACTGCAGTCCACGCCCACGATCGAGCTCAAGGGGTTGCTGCGATGAGCGACGTCCGGCGCGGGATGTTCGGAGTCTCCGGCAGCGGGGACACCTCCGGATACGGTCGGCTGGTCCGCGAGGTCGCCCCGGCACCCGGCACCCCGCGTCCCTACGGCGGCTACTTCGACGAGGTCGTCGACCGGTTGGCCGATGTCCTCGGCGGCGCCGGGGCAATCGAAGCCGCCGTCGAACGCGTCGTGGTGCACCGCGGTCAGCTGACCCTGGAGATCCGCCGCAGGCATCTGCCCGCGGTGGCCCGGGCGCTGCGCGACGACGAAGCACTGCGCTTCGAATTGTGCGCCGGCGCCTCCGGCGTGCACTACCCGGCCGAGGCGGGGCGCGAACTACGGGTGTTCTATCCGCTGATGTCGATAACCCACAACCGCCGCATCCAGCTCGAAGTGAGCTGCCCGGACTCCGATCCCCATGTGCCTTCGCTGTTTTCGGTCTACCCGACCACCGACTGGCATGAGCGTGAAACCTACGACTTCTTCGGCATCGTCTTCGACGGTCATCCCGCACTGACCCGCATCGAGATGCCCGACGACTGGGTCGGGCACCCGCAACGCAAGGACTATCCACTCGGCGGGGTGCCGGTGGAATACCACGGAGCACAGATCCCGCCGCCCGACGAGCGCAGGGCATACCGATGACCGAAACCATGATCACCCTCGGCGGCCAGGACTGGGACGAGATCGTCGCCCTGGCAAAAGAATCCGCGAACGCCTCGGCGAGCGAACGCATCGTGGTCAACATGGGTCCGCAGCATCCGTCGACCCACGGTGTGCTGCGGCTGATCCTGGAGATCGAGGGCGAGACGGTCACCGACGCCCGCTGCGGCATCGGCTACCTGCACACCGGTATCGAGAAGAATCTGGAATACCGCAACTGGACCCAGGGTGTCACCTTCGTGACCCGGATGGACTATCTGTCGCCGTTCTTCAACGAGACGGTGTACTGCCTGGGCGTCGAGAAACTGCTCGGCATCACCGACGCGATCCCGGAGCGCGCCAGCGTGATCCGGGTGATGCTGATGGAACTCAACCGCATCTCCAGCCACCTGGTCGCGCTGGCCACCGGCGGTATGGAACTGGGCGCCATGAGCGCGATGTTCTACGGCTTCCGGGAACGCGAAGAGATCCTGACGGTCTTCGAGGCCATCACCGGGCTGCGGATGAACCACGCCTTCATCCGGCCCGGCGGCCTGGCCGCCGATCTGCCCGACGACGGGGCCGACAAGGTCGCGGCGCTGTGCGACCTGCTGCCCGGCCGGCTCGCCGAGCTGGAGGCGCTGCTGCGGGACAACGCCATCTGGAAGGCCCGGACCCGCGACGTCGGCTATCTGGACCTGACCGGGTGCATGGCCCTGGGGGTCACCGGCCCGGTGCTGCGCTCCACAGGGCTGCCGCACGACCTGCGCAAGACCCAGCCGTACTGCGGTTACGAGACTTACGATTTCGAGGTCAAGACCGGCACCAACTCCGACTGTTACGACCGCTACGTCATCCGGGTCGAGGAGATGAACGAATCGGTCAGGATCGTCCGGCAATGCCTGGACCGGCTCAGGCCGGGGCCGGTGATGATCGAGGACAAGAAGCTCGCCTGGCCCGCCGATCTCAAACTCGGGCCCGACGGTCTGGGCAACAGTCCCGAACACATCGCCAAGATCATGGGCACCTCGATGGAAGGCCTGATCCACCATTTCAAGCTCGTCACCGAGGGCATCCGGGTGCCGGCCGGGCAGTGCTATGTCGCGGTGGAATCCCCACGCGGCGAACTCGGTGTACACATGGTCTCCGACGGCGGCACCCGGCCCTACCGGGTGCACTACCGCGACCCGTCGTTCACCAATCTGCAGGCCGTCGCCGCGATGTGCGAGGGCGGAATGGTCGCCGATGTCATATCGGCGGTCGCGTCGATCGATCCGGTGATGGGGGGCGTTGACCGCTGATGACTGTCGTCGACCTGCAGCTGGGGCCGCGCCCGGATGAGCCCGGTCCCCCGATCGGCGGGCCACTGACCTATCCGCCCGACGTCGAGGCGCAGCTGCGCACCGACGCCGAGGCCATCATCGCGCGCTATCCGCAACCCCGCTCGGCGCTGCTGCCGCTGCTACATCTGGTGCAATCTCAGGACGGCTACCTGACTGCCTCTGGAATCGCCTTCTGCGCCAGGCAGTTACATCTCACCGATGCCGAGGTCACCGCGGTCGCGACGTTCTATTCGATGTATCGGCGCACCCCCACCGGCAGGTATCTGGTCGGGGTGTGTACCAACACGTTGTGCGCGATCATGGGCGGTGACGCCATCCTGGAAAGGCTGGAAGGCCATCTCGGAATGCACGCCGGCCAGACCAGCGCCGACGGCCAGATCACCCTTGAGCACCTCGAATGCAACGCCGCATGCGACTACGCCCCGGTGCTGATGGTCAACTGGGAGTTCTTCGACAATCAAACGCCCTCGACGGCATGTGATCTGGTGGACCGGCTGCGTGCAGGCGAAGCGGTCACCGCAAGCCGGGGCGGCACGGTGTGCGCCTTCTCCGAGACCAGCCGCACGCTGGCCGGGCTGCCCGACCCGGCGCGCCCCGCCGACGGACCCGGTGATCCATCGGCGACGCTGGCCGGGCTGCGGGTGGCGCACGAGCGCGGGATGTCGGCGCCGGCAACGGATTCGGGGGAATGAATGCCTGACACTCCCCTCACCCCGGTGCTGTCGCGGTTCTGGGATGCCGACGAGCCATGGACGCTGGAAACCTATCGGGCACACGACGGCTACCGCGCGCTGGCCAAGGCACTGACCATGGCGCCCGACGACGTCATCGCGTTGGTGAAGGATTCCGGCCTGCGCGGGCGCGGTGGTGCGGGTTTCCCGACCGGTACCAAGTGGTCGTTCATACCGCAGGGTGACGAAGGCGCCGCTGCCAAACCGCACTACCTGGTGATCAATGCCGACGAATCCGAACCCGGCACCTGCAAAGACATTCCGCTGCTGCTGACCACGCCGCATTTCCTGATCGAGGGCGCCATCATCGCGGCCTATGCCATCCGCGCCAGGCACGCCTTCATCTATGTGCGCGGTGAGGTGGTGCCGGTACTGCGCAGGCTGCAGGCCGCGGTCGCCGAGGCCTACGCCGCGGGCTATCTCGGAACCGATATCTGCGGTTCGGGTTTCGATCTGGACCTGATCGTGCACGCCGGGGCCGGGGCCTACATCTGTGGCGAGGAGACCGCGCTGCTGGACTCCCTGGAGGGCCGGCGCGGTCAGCCCCGCCTGCGGCCGCCGTTTCCCGCCGTCGCCGGCCTCTACGCCTGTCCCACCGTGGTCAACAACGTGGAATCGATCGCATCGGTCCCACCTGTGGTGCTCGGCGGGGTGGACTGGTTCAAATCCATGGGTTCGGAGAAGTCACCGGGGTTCACGCTGTACTCGTTGTCCGGGCATGTCACCACCCCGGGCCAGTACGAGGCTCCGCTGGGGATCACGCTGCGCGAACTGCTCTCCTACGCCGGCGGGGTACGGGCCGGCCACGAGCTCAAGTTCTGGACACCGGGCGGCTCGTCGACACCGCTGCTGACCGCCGAACACCTCGATGTACCACTCGATTACGAGGGTATGGCCTCGGTCGGGTCGATGCTGGGCACCAAGGCGTTACAGATATTCGACGAGACCACCTGCGTGGTCCGCGCGGTACGCCGGTGGACGCAGTTCTACGCCCACGAATCCTGCGGAAAATGCACACCGTGCCGGGAAGGCACCTACTGGCTGGCCCAGATCTACGAACGACTCGAGACCGGCCGCGGCACTGCCGAGGACATCGACAAGCTGCTCGACATCTCCGACACCATTTTCGGGAAGTCGTTCTGCGCGCTGGGTGACGGCGCCGCCAGCCCGATCATCAGTTCCATCAAATGGTTCCGCGACGAGTACACCGCGCACCTGTCGGGCGGTTGTCCGTTCGACCCGTATGCGGCGATGCTGGCAGCACCGGAAGGGGTGGGCGCATGACGCTGACCGAGCCGACCAAGAGCACCGCCGAAACCGAGATGGTCAATCTCACCATCGACGATGTCGCGGTATCGGTACCCAAGGGCACCTTGGTGATTCGCGCCGCCGAGCTGATCGGCGTGCAGATCCCGCGGTTCTGCGATCACCCACTGCTCGACCCGGTGGGCGCTTGCAGGCAATGCCTCGTCGAGGTCGAGGGTCAGCGCAAGCCGATGGCGTCGTGCACCATCACCTGCACACCGGACATGGTGGTACGTACCCAGTACACCAGCGAATCGGCCGACAAGGCGCAGCACGGTGTGATGGAACTGCTGCTGATCAACCATCCGCTGGACTGCCCGGTCTGCGACAAGGGTGGCGAATGCCCGCTGCAGAACCAGGCGATGTCGAACGGCCGGGCCGAGACGCGCTTCACCGACGTCAAACGCACGTTTCCCAAACCGATCAACCTGTCCGCACAGGTGCTGCTGGACCGCGAACGGTGCGTGTTGTGCGCCCGCTGCACCCGGTTCGCCAACCAGATCGCCGGCGATCCGTTCATCGAACTGCTGGAACGCGGTGCGCTGCAACAGGTGGGCATCGCACCCGGCGAGGCATTCGACTCCTATTTCTCCGGCAACACCGTGCAGATCTGCCCGGTGGGCGCCCTGACGGGTACCGCCTACCGGTTCCGGGCCCGGCCTTTCGACCTGGTGTCCTCACCGACGGTGTGCGAACACTGCGCATCGGGGTGCGCGCAGCGCACCGATCACCGGCGCGGGAAGGTGTTGCGCCGGCTGGCCGGTGACGACCCCGAGGTCAACGAGGAATGGAACTGCGACAAAGGCCGCTGGGCGTTCACCTACGCGACCCAGGGCGACCGGGTGCAGACCCCGTTACTGCGCGATACCGACGGGGCCCTGCGACCGGCGTCCTGGTCGGAGGCCATCGGGGTGGCTGCCGCCGGGCTGGCCGCCGCGACCGGCCGGGCGGGGGTCCTGGTCGGCGGCCGGGTCACCGCCGAGGACGCCTACGGCTACAGCCGGTTCGCCCGGACGGTACTGCGCACCAACGATGTCGACATGCGGATCCGCGCGCATTCCGCCGAGGAGGCGCAGTTCCTGGCGGCCCGGGTGGCGGGTCAGCCGCTGACGGTGAGCTACGCCGACCTGGAGACCGCACCCCTGGTGGCGCTGGTGGCCTTCGAACCCGAGGAGGAATCCCCGATCGTTTTCCTGCGGCTGCGCAAGGCGGTTCGCAAACGCGGGTTGAAGGTTCTCGCGGTAGCACCATTTGCCACCCGCGGATTGACCAAGATGAACGGCCAGCTGGTGATGACGGCCCCGGGTACGGAGGCGGCCGCGCTGGATGGGCTCGACGTTCCCGCCGGAACCATCGTCCTGGCCGGCGAGCGGTTGGCGAGCAGTCCCGGTGGATACAGCGCACTGACCCGGCTGACCGATCGCTGCGGCGCCCGACTGGCCTGTATCCCGCGACGTGCCGGGGAACGCGGTGCGCTGGAGGCGGGCTGCCTGCCCAACCTGTTGCCCGGCGGCTTTCCCGTCGCCGAGGCCGGCGCCCGCGCCCGAGCCGCGGCCGCATGGAGTGTCGGCGATCTGCCTGCCGCGCCGGGTCGCGACACCGCGGGCATCCTGGCCGCCGCGGCCGCGGGAGAACTGGGCGCCCTGGTGATCGGCGGTGTGGACGTCGCCGACCTGCCCGACCCGGCCGCCGCGCTGATGGCCATCGAATCCGCCCCGTTCGTCGTCAGCCTGGAGTTGCGGCACAGTGCCGTCACCGATCTGGCCGATGTGGTGTTCCCGGTCGCGCCGGTGACGGAGAAGGCCGGCTCGTTCCTCGACTGGGAGGGCCGCAGCAGGCCTTTCGCACCGTCGCTACCCAGCAACGCCACCTCCGATGCGCGTGTGCTGCAGACGCTGGCCGACGAGCTCGGCGTCGACCTGGGTCTGGCCCAGCAGGCCGATATCGCGGTATGGGACGGCGACCGCACCGACCCGGCCGAGCCGGTTCCCGCCTCGCCGGCGTCGGATTCCGGTGAGGCAGTGCTGGCGACGTGGCGAATGCTGTTGGATGCCGGCCGGTTACAGGACGGCGAGCCACATCTGGCCGGCACCGCACGGCCCCCGGTCGTTCGGTTGTCGGCTGTCACCTCGGCCGAGATCGGCGCCGCCGACGGTGACACCGTCACGGTGCGCACCGCCAACGGTGCCATCAGCCTGCCCTTGGTGGTCACCGATATGCCCGACCGAGTGGTGTGGCTGCCGATGAACTCCCCCGGCAGCGCGGTGCACATGACGCTGGGCGTCGACTCCGGTGCCATCGTGCGCATCGAACGGGAGGACACCTGATGCGGTATCCCGATCCGGCGGTGTTCGGCCACGACCCGTGGTGGCTCATGCTCGCCAAGGCGCTGGCGGTCTTCGTCTTCCTGCTGTTGACGGTACTGGTGGCCATCCTGGTGGAACGAAAAGTGCTGGGCCGCATGCAGATGCGCTTCGGACCCAACCGGGTGGGGCCGTACGGCCTGCTGCAGTCCCTGGTCGACGGTGTGAAGCTGGCGCTCAAAGAGGGCCTGACACCGGCAGGTGTGGACAAGCCGATCTACCTGATGGCACCGGTCATCGCGGTCATCCCGGCGATCATGGCGTTCGCGGTGATCCCGATGGGCCCGGTGGTGTCGGTGTTCGGCCATCGCACGCCCCTACAGCTGACCGACCTCCCGGTGGCAGTGCTGTACGTGCTGGCCGTCACCTCCATCGGGGTTTACGGAATAGTGTTGGCGGGCTGGTCATCCGGCTCCACCTATCCCCTGCTCGGCGGTTTGCGGTCCTCGGCGCAGGTGGTGTCCTACGAGATCGCGATGGCCCTGTCGTTCGCCGCGGTGTTCCTCTACGCCGGCACCATGTCGACATCGGGCATCGTCGCCGCCCAGGACCGCACCTGGTATGTGTTCCTGCTGTTGCCGTCGTTCGTGGTGTACCTGACGGCCATGGTCGGTGAGACCAACCGGGCACCCTTCGACCTGCCCGAGGCCGAAGGTGAGCTGGTCGGCGGATTCCACACCGAGTACTCCAGCCTGAAGTTCGCGATGTTCATGCTCGCCGAATACGTCAACATGACCACGGTTTCGGCGCTGGCCACCACGATGTTCCTGGGCGGCTGGCACGCACCGATACCCCTGTCGTTGTGGGCGGGCGCCAACACCGGGTGGTGGCCGCTGGTGTGGTTCGTCGCCAAGGTGTGGGGTTTCCTGTTCTTCTACATCTGGTTGCGGGCCACCTTGCCGCGGCTGCGTTACGACCAGTTCATGGCGCTGGGCTGGAAGGTGCTGATCCCGGTTTCGCTGGCCTGGATCATGACGGTCGCGGTAACCAAGACCCTGCGCGATCAGGGTGCCGGCCCGTGGGTGACCGCCGCCGCCGATATCGCGTTCCTGGCCGCTGTGCTGGCGATCGCACTGGCGGTGATGTCCCGGCGGCGCCGGCGCAGCCAGGAACTGCCCGAAGCACTGCCCGACAGTGCCTACCCCAGCTCGTTCCCGGTTCCGCCCATGCCCGGCAAGGAGAAGACTCATGTCCAAGTTGGGTGATGCACTGGCCGGTTTCGGCGTGACCTTCTCGACGATGTTCACCAAGCCGATAACCGAGCAGTATCCCGAGCACAAACAACCCACCCAGCCGCGCTATCACGGGCGCCACCAGCTCAACCGGTATGCCGACGGGCTGGAGAAGTGCATCGGCTGTGAGCTGTGCGCGTGGGCGTGTCCCGCCGACGCGATCTACGTCGAGGGTGCCGACAACACCGAGGAACAACGGTTCTCACCCGGCGAGCGGTACGGGCAGGTCTATCAGATCAACTATCTGCGCTGTATCGGCTGCGGGTTGTGCATCGAGGCCTGCCCCACCCGCGCGCTGACGATGACCAACGAATACGAACTGGCCGACGACAACCGCTCCGACCTGATCTACGGCAAGGACAAGCTGCTGGCCCCGCTGCAACCGGGTATGACGCCACCCCCGCACGCGATGGCCGAGGGCGCCACCGACGACGACTACTACCTGGGAAATATCGGCTACGAGGGACTCACCGGGGTCCGTGGCGTCACGGGCATCCAGGGGGTGACCCGATGACCGCGGAGGCGGTCGCGTTCTGGGTGCTGGCCGCCATCGCGGTCGCCGGCGCCATCGGGGTTGTCACTGCACCGAAGGCGGTGTACTCGGCGATCTTCCTGGCCGCCACCATGATCAGCCTGGCGGCGCTCTACGTCGCGCAGGAGGCGTTGTTCCTGGGCATCGTGCAGGTGGTGGTCTACACCGGTGCGGTGATGATGCTGTTCCTGTTCGTGGTCATGCTGATCGGTGTGGACTCCTCGGAGTCGCTCACCGAAACCATTCGCGGACAACGCGTTGCGGCCCTGGTCGCCGGTGTCGGTTTCGGGATCCTGCTGATCGCCGGGATCGGCACGGCGTCGACCACCGGCTTCGTCGGCTTGGCGCAGGCCAATGCCGGCGGCAATGTCGAAGGCCTGGCGATGCTGATCTTCACCAAATATCTATGGGCCTTCGAGCTGACCAGCGCGCTGCTGATCACCGCGGCGCTGGGCGCCATGGTGCTGGCGCACCGGGAACGCTTCGAGCGGCGCAAGACCCAGCGCGAGCTGGCTCAGGAACGTTTCCGCGGACTGGGTCATCCCACCACCAGGGCCAGCTCCGGTGTCTACGCCCGGCACAACGCCGTGGATGTCCCGGCCCGGCTACCGGACGGTTCGGATTCGGTGCTGTCGGTCAGCAGCATCCTGGTGCGTCGCAGTGCGCAGGAGGACGACCAGTGAACCACGCCGTGAACCCCGACAACTACCTGTACCTGTCGGCATTGTTGTTCACCATCGGCGCCGCCGGAGTGTTGTTGCGCCGCAACGCGATCATCATGTTCATGTGTGTCGAGCTGATGCTCAACGCCTGCAATCTGGCATTCGTCACCTTCTCCCGCACGCACGGTCAGCTCGACGGCCAGGTGGTCGCGTTCTTCACCATGGTGGTGGCGGCGTGTGAGGTGGTGGTCGGCCTGGCCATCATCATGACGATCTATCGCAGCCGCAGCTCGGCCAATGTCGACGACGCGAACCTGCTGAGGCACTAGACGTGGCAACTGATCTGGTGTGGCTGATAGCGCTGCCGCTGGCCGGCGCGGCAGTACTGCTGTGCGGCGGTAAACGCACCGACGCCTGGGGACACCTACTGGGCACCGCGACCGTGCTGGCCTCCTTCGTCTGGGGCGCGGTGCTTTTCGTCGACCTGCTCAACCGGGTGCCGGAGGATCGGACGATCCACCAGACGTTGTTCTCCTGGGTCCCGGTCGCGTCGCTACAGGTCGATTTCGGCTTACAACTCGACGCACTGTCGGTGTGTTTCGTGCTGCTGATCACCGGTGTCGGATCGCTGATCCATCTCTATTCGATCGGCTATATGGCGCACGACCCGGACCGTAGACGCTTCTTCGGTTACCTCAACCTCTTCGTCGCGGCCATGCTGCTGCTGGTGCTCGCCGACAACTATCTCGGCCTCTATGTGGGCTGGGAAGGTGTCGGCCTGGCGTCCTACCTGCTGATCGGGTTCTGGTCGTACAAGCCCAGCGCGGCCGCCGCCGCCAAGAAGGCCTTCATCGTCAACCGCGTCGGCGACATCGGGCTCGCGCTGGCACTGATGGTGATGTTCGCCGACCTCGGGACCATTTCCTACGCCGGGGTTTTCGAGCGGGCCGGCTCGGCATCGTCTGCGACCGTGACCGCGATCGGGTTACTGCTGCTGCTGGCGGCCTGCGGTAAGAGCGCGCAGGTGCCGCTGCAATCCTGGCTCGGCGACGCCATGGAGGGCCCCACCCCGGTATCGGCGCTTATCCACGCGGCGACCATGGTGACCGCCGGTGTGTACCTCATCGTGCGGTCCGGTCCGGTCTTCGACCTGGCACCGGCGGCTCAGACCGGTGTGGTGATCGTCGGCGCGGTGACGTTGCTGTTCGGTGCGATCATCGGCTGCGCCAAGGATGACATCAAGAAGGCGTTGGCCGCCTCGACCATGAGCCAGATCGGCTATATGGTGCTGGCCGCCGGACTCGGGCCGGCCGGCTACGCCGTGGCGATCATGCATCTGCTGACCCATGGCTTCTTCAAAGCCGGGTTGTTCCTGGGTGCCGGATCGGTGATGCACGGAATGGACGACGAGACCGATATGCGCCGCTACGGCGGGCTGCGCACCCTGATGCCGGTCACCTTCGTCACGTTCGGCCTCGGCTATCTGGCCATCATCGGGGTGCCGCCGTTCGCGGGCTTCTTCTCCAAGGACGCCATCATCGAAACCGCCTTCGCCGCAGGCGGTCTGCGCGGCTTGCTACTCGGTGGTGCGGCGCTGCTCGGCGCGGGAATCACGGCGTTCTACATGACCCGGGTGATGCTGCTGACATTCTTCGGCGAGAGGCGCTGGAAAACGGGTTCGCATCCGCACGAGTCACCGGTGTCGATGACCGCACCGATGGTGGTCCTGGCGCTGGGATCGGTGGGCGCCGGCGCGTTGTTGGCCGTCGGCGGCACGTTGACGCACTGGCTCGAGCCGGTCGTCAACCCCACCGGAGAACAGGAAGCACACCTGGGCATCCCGGTATGGGCGATGACGGCGATAACGCTGGCCGTGGTGGCCGTCGGGGTGGTGATCGCCTACCGGCGTTATGCCACCCGGCCGGTGCCACAGACCGCACCCGATGACGTCTCGGCGCTGACCGCCGCGGCGCGGCGCGACCTTTACGGCGATGCGTTCAACGAGGCAGTGCTGATGCGCCCGGGTGCCGGGCTCACCAGGGAACTGGTCCGGTTCGACGATGTCGGAGTGGAGGGCGTCACCGGCGGGCTGGCGGCACTGGTGGGCCGGGCCTCCGAACGCCTCGGTGAACTGCAGACCGGTTTCGCCCGCTCCTACGCCCTGTCGATGGTGGCCGGCGCGGCCGTCATCACAGCCGTGATCCTGGCGGTGAACCTGTGGTGACGCAGACGTTTCCGTGGCTGACGGTGTTGTGGGCCGTCCCGATGCTGGGTGCCGCCGTCATCATCGTATTACCGTCGGCCGCCAGGAAATTCGCCAAGTATGCCGGTATCGCCGTCGCGTTGGTGGTACTTGTCATCGCCGTGCTACTCGCGGTGCGGTTCGACCCCGGCGGTGCGCAGTACCAGTTCGTCGAGGACCACACCTGGATCCCGTCGTTCGGCACCGGCTACATCCTCGGCGTCGACGGTATCGCGTTGGCGCTGGTGGTACTGACCGCAGTCCTGGTCCCGATCCTGTTGCTGGCGGGCTGGAATGACGCCGACGACACCGGGCTGCTGTCCGGCCGGTCGGCGCACGCGTACGTGGCGCTGACGCTTGCCGTCGAAGGTATGGTGCTGATCTCGCTGGTGGCACTGGACGTGCTGCTGTTCTATGTGTTCTTCGAGGCCATGCTGATCCCGATGTACTTCCTGATCGGCGGTTTCGGCGGTGCGGGCAGGTCGGCAGCCGCGGTGAAGTTCCTGCTGTACAACCTGTTCGGCGGTTTGATAATGCTGGCCGCCGTCGTCGGGTTGTACGTGGTGACCGCCGGCAGCTCGGCCTTCGAAGCGGGCACCTTCGATTTCCGCGCCATCGTCGCCGCGGTGGCCGACGGCGAACTCACGGCCAACCCGGCTGTCATGCACGCGCTGTTCCTCGGGTTCATGTTCGCCTTCGCCGTCAAGGCTCCGCTGTGGCCGTTCCACCGCTGGCTGCCCGACGCCGCCGTGGAGGCGACACCGGCGACCGCGGTGCTGATGATGGCCGTCGTCGACAAGGTCGGCACGTTCGGCATGCTGCGGTACTGCCTGCAGTTATTCCCCGACAGCGCAACCCTGTTCCGGCCGTTCGTCATCGCACTGGCCGTCATCAGCATCGTCTACGGCGCCGTGGTGGCGATCGGACAGACCGATGTCATGCGGCTCATCGCCTACACCTCGATAAGCCACTTCGGGTTCATCATCCTGGGCATCTTCGTGATGACCAGTCAGGGCCAGTCGGGCTCGACGCTCTACATGGTCAACCACGGCATCTCGACGGCCGCGCTGTTCCTGATCGCCGGATTCCTGGTGTCGCGTCGAGGATCCCGGGTCATCGCCGACTACGGCGGCGTGCAGAAGGTGGCCCCCGTGCTGGCCGGCACCTTCCTGGTTGCCGGCCTGGCGACCCTGTCGCTGCCGGGTCTGGCGCCGTTCATCAGTGAATTCCTGGTCTTGGTCGGGACATTCACCCGCTACCCGGTTTTCGCGGTGTTCGCCGCCACTGCGCTGGTGCTCTCGGCGATCTACATCCTGCTGATGTATCAGCGGATGATGACCGGCCCGGTCGCCGCGGGCAACGAGAAGCTACGTGACCTGCTGCCCCGCGAGCTGGCGGTGGTGGTACCGCTGGTGGCCTTGCTGCTGGTCCTCGGCGTGTACCCGAAGATCGCCCTGGAGGTCATCAATCCCGCTGTCGGGCACACCATGACCACCATCAACCAGACCGACCCGGCACCACGGATCGCGGAAGGACCCGCCAAATGACCGCGCTGGCAGCCGTGCAGACGCCGTCGGTCGAATACGGTCAGCTCTCCCCCATGCTGATCGTGTTCGGCGCCGCCGTCGCCGGCGTGCTCGTGGAGGCCTTCCTGCCGCGAAGCGGCCGGTACCGCGCGCAGCTCATGCTCAGCCTCGGCGGGCTGGGGGCCGCACTGGTTGCCGTGGTGGCGCTGACCGTCGGACTGCACGGTCAGCCGGGCCGGCTCGCCGTCGTCGGCGCGGTCGCCGTCGACCCACCCGCGCTGTTCCTGCAGGGCACCATCGTGCTGATCGCCATCCTAGGTGTACTGCTGATCGCCGAGCGCACCATCCCCGGCCCCGAAACCGGCGGCACGGCAACCGGTTTGGATGCCTTCACGCCGCAGGCCGCGGCGGTGCCCGGCAGTGTGGCCGAGAAGCTGGCCGTGCGCGCCGGCATGGTGCAGACCGAGGTGTTCCCGCTGACCATGTTCGCCGTCGGCGGCATGCTGCTGTTCGGTGCCGCAGATGACCTGCTGACGATGTTCGTGGCATTGGAGGTGCTGTCGCTTCCGCTGTACCTGATGTGCGGGCTGGCCCGGCGGCGCCGACTGCTGTCGCAGGAAGCGGCGTTGAAGTACTTTCTGCTGGGCGCTTTTTCGTCGGCGTTCTTCCTCTACGGCGTGGCCTTGCTGTACGGCTACAGCGGTACTTTCTCGCTGGTCGGGATATCGCAGGCCATCGATGCACGGTCCGCCGACACCGACCTGGCGCTGGTCGGCACCGGTCTGCTCGCGGTCGGGGTGTTGTTCAAAGTCGGTGCCGTGCCGTTTCACTCCTGGGTTCCCGACGTCTATCAGGGTGCGCCCACCCCGATCACCGCTTTCATGGCGGCGGCGACCAAGGTCGCGGCGTTCGGTGCGATGCTGCGGATCTTCTACGTCGCGGTCCCCGGACTGCGTGACGATTGGCGACCGGTGCTGTGGGTCATCGCGATCGCCACCATGCTTGTCGGTACCGTCACCGCGATCCGGCAGACCGACGTCAAACGCATGCTGGCGTACTCGGCGGTGGCACATGCCGGCTTCATCCTGACCGGTGTGATCGCCCTCAACGACACCGGCTTGTCCGGCACGCTGTTCTATCTGTTCGCCTACGGTTTCTCCACCCTGGGTGCCTTCGCCGTCGTCAGCCTGGTGCGCGACCGCAGCGGCGGTGAGGACACCGAGCTGGCACATTGGGCCGGCCTGGGCCGGCGGTATCCCCTTGTCGGCGTGGTGTTCTCACTGTTCCTGCTTGCTTTCGCCGGTATCCCGCTGACCAGTGGGTTCGTCAGCAAGTTCGCGGTCTTCAAGGCCGCCGGCGAAGGCGGCGCGATACCGCTGGTGATCGTCGGCGTCATCGCCAGCGCCATGGCCGCCTACTTCTATGTCCGGGTGATCGTGTTGATGTTCTTCACCGACCCGCCTGAGGACGCCCCCGATGTGGTGACTCCCAGCTGGACCACCACCGCCACGGTGACGTTGACCGCGGCCATCACCTTCGCCCTCGGCGCCCTACCGCAGCCACTGCTGGACCTGGCGAACGACGCGGCACACTTCCTGCGCTGAGTCGGACTCGGTTACTGTAAGCATTTCCGTACCAGCTGCAGCGAGGAAATGACATGCCGACCAGCGGATTCACTCCGTTCTTCGTGCCCGACAAGGACACCTTCGTCCCCAACGAGATCGCGCAGGGCGGCTGGGGGCCGACGCTGGGCGGCCAGGTCATCGGCGGGCTGCTGGCCCGGACCGTCGAGGAGAAGGTCGACGACGACGAGCTGGTGCCGGTCCGCCTGACGGTGGACATCCTGCGCCGGGTCGCCACCGAACCGGTGCGGGTGCGCGCGGACGTGGTGCGCGTCGGCAGACGCATGCAGGCCATCGACGCCGTGATGACCCAGCACGACGAGATCGTCGCGCGGGCCTCGGTGCTGTACCTGCGACGCGGCGAGCAACCCGCCGGGCGGGCGTGGACCACACCGCTGACCATGCCGCCGCTACCCGAGGAACCCATGGAGTTCGACGCCGCGGTTCCGATGTTCATCAAGGCTTACGGTCGCGATGTGAACAAGGGCGGCAACGGTTTCGAATGGCAGTACGACGGCCCGCGGTTCGCCTGGTTGCGAGAGATCCGACCGCTGGTCGCCGGCGAGGAGTGCTCACCGTTCGTGCGGGCGGCACTGGCCGTCGACGTGACGGCGTCGATGACCAATTTCACGCCCGCCGGCCTGGGCTTCATCAACGCCGATTACACGCTGACGTTGTGCCGACTACCGCAAGGCCCATACATCGGGCTGGCAGCGCTGACGCAGTACAGTGCCGACGGTATCGCCGTCGGCTCGGCCAGCCTGTTCGACGCGAGCGGACCGATCGGCAACGGCGTCACCACCTCGGCGTCCAACGCCAACTTCGTCGGGAAGTGAGCTACGGCGCGGTCGCGGCGCTACGCGGGTCGATCAGGATCTTCGCGTGTTTCTCGGTATCGGCCAGCGCGTCGAAGGCCGCCTGCACCCCGTCGAGTCCCACGGTTCCGGTGACCAGTGCGGAGGCGTCGACCTTGCCGTCGGCCAACATGTGCAGGGTGTCGCGGAATTCCAGTGGCGTGTAACCGAACACGAAACGCAGGTCGAGTTCCTTGACGTTGGTCAGCACCGGTGGCAGCCGGTCGGGTTCCATGCAGACCCCGGCGACGACGACGCGGGAGTTCATCGGCGCCTCCCTGACGACACCGTCGAGCATCCCCGGCACGCCGACACATTCGAATATCACCGGCCGTTTGGGGTCTGCGGCGCCCAGCTTGTCGGCGACCCGGTACAGGTGCGCCCAGCCGGGCAACTTGCGCATCTTCTCCATCGAGCCGACACCGAGTTCGTAGAGCGCCGGCGCCGTCGTGATGACACCCTTGCCCAGCGCCGTATAGGGCGACTCCAGCTTCGGGTCGACCACGACATGCGCGCCGCACCTGGCGGCCAGGGCACGCCGGCCCGGCGAGAAATCGCTGGCGATGATGGTGCTCACCCCCAGGGTCTTGAGCTGGCAGATGACCGCCAGACCGACAGGGCCGCAACCGATCACGACCGCCTTGTCGCGTTTGCCGATCTGGCTGCGCCGCACCGCGTGCAGCGCGACTGCCATCGGCTCGGTCAGCGCGGCGGTGTCCAGGTCGAGGCCGTTGGGAACGGCGAAACTCAGCGACGCCTCCGCGAGCACCTGTTCGGCATAACCGCCGGGAGCATGTGGCGACAGCCCGGTCAGATGCACCGCACCGGCGGCCCGCAGCAGCGGGAACGACACCACCTTGGTTCCCGGCGTGAACTCCTTGCCCACCCCGCGACCGCGTTCGACGACCTCACCGCAGAATTCGTGACCCATCACCGTGGCGACGTCGGGGCGGATGGCACCGTCGTAGTCCAGCGACTTCATCGGTTCGGTGAGCTGGTCGGAGTGCAACCGGGCGTGCAGATCAGACCCGCAGATACCGCACCGGCGGACGTCGAGCAGCAGCTGCCCGGCCGCGGGCACGGGCGTGGGCAGATCGACGACGGACAATGTGCCTTGCAGGCAGCTGACGGCTCTCATCACTGTTCTGGATAGCACACCGCGCTACTTGCGCACACCATGCACGATGATCGCAGCGGTCTGGCGCACCCATTCGTCGTCGAGGGGGACCTCCGGTGCCAGCAACAGCCGCAACAACGTGACGCCGCCGATCAGCTCGACAAGGCGGTCCGGGTCGACGTCCGGATGCACCTCCCCATTGCGCACGGCCTCGACGATGCGCAGCCGAACGATGTCGAACAACGCGGTGGACCGGCCCATCACCCGGGCGTTGAGGTCGACATCGGCGGCCATGTCCGCGATCAGGCCGGGCAGCGCGGCGCGGACCACCGGGCTGGTGAAGACATCGCGCGCGGCGGCCAGCATGGCGTGCACATCGGCGGCGATGTCGCCGGACGGACCGGTCAGCGCAGTCGGGGCGGCCGGGAACGCCGCCTCGTGCACCAGCTCGGCCTTACCCGTCCAGCGCCGGTACAAGGCCGTCTTGGTGGTACCGGCCCGCTCGGCGATGGCGGCCATTGTCAGGTTGGCGTAGCCGATTTCGACAAGCAGGTCCGCGGTGGCGGTCAGTATGGCAGCGTCGATTCTCGGATCGCGGGGCCGTCCCGCGGCCGGGGTCTTGTCATCGGTTGACGGGTCTGCTTTCATAACGCTACTCACCGTATCGTAATTGCCTCGCGAAGGAAGTCACAGTGGAAAGTGACACAACGGTCGGCCTCAACGTCTCCGAGGTCGACCATCTCCAGAGATCCAGCCGGGATGTGACATCCCTGCCGGGCGTGCTGTCGGCATGGCTGGCAGGCCTCATGCCCGACGGCATCACCCCGGATGTCACCGTGGAAAGCGGTATCGACTCCAACGGCATGTCCTCGGAGACGATCATCCTCACCGGCCGCTGGACCGAGAACGGTCAACCGGTGGAACAGAAATGGGTCGCCCGGGTGGCACCGACCGAAGCCGACGTCCCGGTGTTCTCGGCCTACCGGCTGGACCATCAGTTCGAGGTGATGCGGCTGGCCGGCGAACTCACCGACGTCCCGGTGCCCCGGATGCGCTGGCTGGAGGACACCGGCGAGGTGCTCGGCACGCCGTTCTTCCTGATGGACCATGTCGACGGGATCGTGCCCCCCGATGTCATGCCCTACACCTTCGGCAACAACTGGTTCGCCGACGCCCCGGCCGAACAGCAGCGCGCACTGCAGGACAGCACCGTCGAGGTGATCGCCAAACTGCACTCGATTCCCGATGCGGAGAAGACATTCGGCTTTTTGGCCGAGGTCGACCCACCCGGCGACACCGCATTGCGCAGGCATTTCGGCTGGCTCAAGGACTGGTACGAGTTCTCCGTCCCGGGGATCGGCCGCTCCGCACTGGTGGAACGCGCCCTGGCCTGGCTGGAGGACAACTTCCCCGACGACGTCGCCGCATCCCCGTCGGTACTGGTGTGGGGTGACTCCCGGATCGGCAACGTGCTCTACCGCGATTTCGCCCCGGTGGCGGTGCTGGACTGGGAGATGGCCACCGTCGGCCCCCGCGAACTCGACGTGTCCTGGATCATCTTCGCGCACATGGTCTTCCAGGAACTGTGCGGGCTGGCCGGCATGCCAGGACTCCCCGATGTACTGCGCGAGGAGGACGTGCGCGCCACCTACGAGAAGCTCACCGGAGTGCAGATCGGCGATCTGCGCTGGTTCTACATCTACTCCGGTGTGGTGTGGTGCTGCGTCTTCATGCGCACCGGCGCCCGGCGGGTGCACTTCGGCGAGATCGAGCAACCCGACGACGTCGAATCGCTGTTCTACCACCGCCCCCTGCTGGAACGACTGCTGGACGGAAAGGGTGATGCATGATGCTGGGCCCGATGGACGAATACCCGGTTCACCAACTCCCCCAGCCCATCGCGTGGCCGGGCTCCTCGGACCGGAACTTCTACGACCGTTCGTATTTCAACGCCCATGACCGCACCGGCGACATCTTCGTCATCTCCGGTATCGGCTACTACCCCAACCTCGGGGTCAAGGACGCCTTCATGCTGGTCCGGCGCGGCGATACCCAGACCGCGGTGCACCTGTCCGACGCGCTGGATCAGGACCGGCTGCACCAGCACGTCGGCAACTACCGTGTCGAGGTCAGCGAGCCGCTGCACAAACTGCGCATAATCCTGCACGAGACCGAGGGCATCGCCGCCGATCTCACCTGGGAGGGACTCTTCGACGTCGTACAGGAACAGCGGCACATCCTGCGGGCGGGCAACCGGGTGACCCTGGATGCCCAGCGGTTTGCCCAATTGGGTTCCTGGCGTGGACATCTGGAGATCGACGGCGAGATGATCACCGTGGACCCGTCGGTGTGGATCGGCAGCCGGGATCGGTCCTGGGGCATCAGGCCGATCGGTGAGGCCGAACCCGCGGGCCGGCCCGCCGACCCGCCCTTCGAGGGCATGTGGTGGCTCTATGTGCCGATGGCATTCGACGACTTCTCGATAGTGCTCATCATCCAGGAGGACCCCAGCGGTTTCCGGTCGCTCAACGACTGCACGCGCATCTTCAAAGACGGCCGCATCGAGCAACTGGGTTGGCCGCGGGTCAAGATCCACTACCGCTCCGGCACCCGGATCCCCACCGGCGCCACCATCGAGGCCACCGCACCCGACGGTTCCGCGCTGCATTTCGAGGTCGAATCCAAACTGCCCTGCCCGATCCACGTCGGCGGGGGTTACGGCGGCGACTCGGACTGGATCCACGGCATGTGGAAAGGCGAGAAGTTCACCGAACGGCTGACCTACGACATGACCGACCCGGCGATCATCGGCCGGGCCGGCTTCGGCGTCATCGACCACGTCGGTCGGGCGGTGTGCACCGACGGGCGCGGCGAGCACGAAGGCTGGGGCCTTTTCGAGCACGGCGCGCTGGGCCGCCACGACCCGTCGGGCTTCGCCGACTGGCTCACCGTCGCTCCCTAGGGCTCTCGAAACTGCGATTCGGTATGCCGTAACGCGGACCGGACGTCCGGCGATAATGACGACATGGTCAATAAATTTGCAGCAACTCTTCTGAGCGTCGCCGCCCTCTCGGTGATCCCCGCGGCGATCACCCCGGTGGCCCAGGCCGATGTGTGCGGTGCGGTGGGCGGTCGTCATGTGGATGTCGGCGGCTGTACTCCGGGTATCGCGGGCGACGCCGTCGACGCGGCCGTGGTGGCCGGAACCGCCGACGCCGTCGAAGGCGACTGGGCCCGGTACGGCTTCCCGGCGGACTACGCGTATTCGCTGGTCCCGGCCTTCCCCGGTGAGGCGCCCTGCATCTCCCCGACCGGCCTGCCGTACTACACCCCCGGCGACGCCCCCTGCTACATCGGCTAGCTTCTCGACAACATCCCTGCGTGCCGGTTACCCCGGCTAAATCCGTATGGTTCGGACATGCGCGCAGTACAGGTAACCCGGCTCGACGGGCCGGAAGCGATCGAAGTCAACGATGTCGCCGAACCGGCCGCCGAGGCGGGCAATGTGGTGATCGACGTGCGCGCCGCGGGCGTCGCGTTCCCCGATGCACTACTCAGCCGCGGCCTCTACCAATACAAACCGGAGCTACCGTTCAGCCCGGGCGGTGAGGTCGCGGGTGTGGTGCGCAGTGCCCCCGCCGACGCCCACGTGGCAGCCGGTGACCGGGTGCTGGGCCTGACGATGATCACCGGCGGCATGGCCGAGGTCGTCGTGCTGCCACCGGACCGGGTTTTCGCACTGCCCGACAACGTGTCCTTCGAGGCCGGCGCCGGCGTGTTGTTCAACGACCTGACGGTGCACTTCGCATTACGCACCCGGGGCAGGTTGCGGCCCGGAGAGTCGGTGCTGGTGCACGGCGCCGCCGGCGGTATTGGCACCTCCACGCTGCGGCTGGCCCCGGCGCTGGGCGCCGCCCGCACCATCGCCGTGGTGTCCACCGAGGACAAGATCGAGATCGCCCGAGCCGCGGGCGCCGACGATGTGGTGCTTGCCGACGGCTTCAAGGATGCCGTCGCCGAGCTGACCGGCGGGCGTGGTGTGGACATCGTGCTGGACCCCGTCGGCGGTGACAGGTTCACCGATTCGCTGCGCTCACTGGCTCCGGCAGGCCGGCTGCTGGTCGTGGGTTTCACCGGCGGTGACATCCCGCAGATCAAGGTGAACCGGCTGCTGCTCAACAATGTCGACGCCGTCGGGGTGGGCTGGGGTGCGTGGGCGCTTCGGCACCCCGGCTACCTCGCCGAGCAGTGGGACGAGCTGTCGGTCCTGCTCGCCGAGGGCACCGTGGCACCGCCCGAACCGCAGGTGTACCCACTCTCGCAGGCCGGCGAGGCCATCGCGTCGCTGGAGAATCGCAGCGCCAGAGGCAAGGTCGTCCTGCGGATATAGGCTGGCTGGCGTGCAGCAGCAGGCGGATGTCGTGGTGGTGGGTGCCGGTTTCGCGGGGCTGACGGCGGCGCGCGAATTGCGCCGTCGCGGTCTGGACGTGATCGTGCTGGAGGGCCGCGACCGCGTCGGCGGCCGGTCCTACACCGGTGCGGTGGCGGGGCTGCCGGTCGACCTGGGCGGCACCTTCGTCGGACCCACACAGGACGCCGTCAACACATTGGCCGCCGAGTTGGGTTGTCCGACGATGCCGACCTATCACGACGGTAAGAACCTGATCAATTGGCGCAACCGGGTGCGTTCGTATTCGGGCACCATCCCGGCGCTGTCGCTGGGCGGGCTGCTCAACATCGCGCGGGTGCGCTGGCAGTTCGCGCGGCTGGCCCGCACCGTGACCGTGGCGCAGCCGTGGAAGGCACCGAACGCCGAGAAGCTCGATGCCATGACGCTGGCCGACTGGTTGCGTTCAGTCCGGGCCTCGACGACGACGCTGGACCTGATGGCCATCATGGCCCGGGTCACCTGGGGCGCCGAACCCGACGAGGTGTCGATGCTGCACGCCCTGCGCTACGTCAAGGCCGCGGGCGGGCTGGACCGCATGCTCGACGTCGCCGGTGGCGCCCAGCAGGACCGTTTTCTGGCCGGCACCCAGCAGATCGCGGTGAAAATGGCCGACGAGCTCGGCGAGCGGGTGGTGCTCGGCGCCGCGGTACACGCCGTGCGTCACGACGAGACGGGCGTGACCGTCAGCTCGTCGGCCGGTGAGGTCGGCGCACGCGCTGTCGTCATCGCGATCCCGCCGGCGCACCGCGGCGCCATCGACTTCTCCCCCGAGCTGGCACCCGAGTACGCCAAGCTGGCCGCGAACTGGCCGCAAGGACGGCTGTCGAAGGCCTACGCCGCCTATGACACGCCGTTCTGGCGCGCCCAGGGCCGGTCCGGGGAGTCACTGTCGGACACCGGGCCGGTTTTCATCACTTTCGACGTCAGCCCGAAAAGCGACGGACCGGGCCTGCTGCTGGGTTTCGTCGATTCGCGCGAGTTCGACTCCTGGCCTGCCGAACGGCGCCGGGAGCACGCCCTGGCCTGTTTCGCGGCATTGTTCGGCCCGGACGCGCTGTCGCCCATCGACTATCTCGATTTCTGCTGGGGCACTGAGCCTTTCGCGCCCGGCGGACCGACGGCGGCGGTTGGGCCCGGGATGTGGACATCGGTCGGCCAGTGGTTGCGCCGCCCCGCCGGACCGATCTTCTGGGCCGGTACCGAGACCGCCGACGAATGGACCGGCTTCCTCGACGGTGCGGTGCGGTCCGGTCAGCGGGCCGCGGCGGAAGTGACCGCCGCGCTCGGCTAGGAGCTCATTCTCGTTGCGACACCGGCAGATTCGGCCAGCGCTCGCAGCCGCCGGTTGACCTCGGCGGGCTGTTCCAGGATCGCGCAGTGACCGCCGGGCACTTCGACGAGATCGACCAGGTTGGGCACCGACTCGGCGATCCGCCGCGATGAGGCGATGGGCAGCAATCGGTCGCGCAGGCTGCCGATGACCAGTGTCGGCACCGTCAGTCCGTCGAGCCGGATATGGCGGCGCTCGATCGAGTCCATCAACGCGCGGGCAAACCCGCCCCGGCCGGCCGCCGGCGTCTCGGCGTAGAGCCGGTAGACGAAGTCGGCTATCTCGGGGTCGGCATCGCGGCCCACCGCGAGCGCGGCGACGAACCGGCGGCTCGGGCGGTGCGCGGCCCGCAGCGCGGGCACTCCGCCGAACGTCCGGACGATCCGGCTGCCCAGCACGGCACGGCCGTTGGCCAGCCGCGGCGTCAAGGACAGGAACTGCACCTGCCGGACGATCTCGCCGGACGTGGTGTTGATCAGCGCGACCGCGTCGGCGCGCTCGGCGACCTTGTGCCGATACCGCTCCGACCACGCCTCGATGGCGATGCCCCCCATCGAGTGACCGGCGATCACCGCGCGCTCGCCGGGTTCCAGCGTGGCAGCCAGGACCGACTCGAGGTCGGAGGCCAGGTGATTGAGGCTGTAGTGGCCACGCGGCGGGACACCGCTGCGACCGTGCCCACGGTGATCGAACGCGATGACCCGGTAATCGCGGGCCAGATCGGCGATCTGTTCACGCCACACGCCGATGGCGCAGGTGATGCCGTGCGACAACACGATCGGATACCCGTCGGCGGGGCCGAAGACCTCGGTGTGCAGCCGGGTGCCGTCGGCGCCACGGACTATCACCGTGCGGCTTGGCGGCAACTGAGTAACCATGCGCGATCCTCCTGAAGTACGGCGTCTTTGCCGATTCTCAACGGATTCTAGCTACTCGAAAAATGCGAGTAGCCGACTACGCGGTGTGGCGCCGCGCGCGCGGGAAACGATCGTGCGACAACCCGGTCCCAACCCCTCGGGAGGCATGATGACGTTGACCGAAAACCCGCCGCAGACCTATCCCACCGATATCCCCGCGACGCTGGCAGGCGCCACCGAAGACTTCAAGTCTGCGATGCGGGTGGCCCACGAGTTGATCGTCAACGGCACCGCGCGCGATGCCGGCATCCAGGCCCCGGTGAACCGGGCATGCGACCAGGTCAGCGCGCAGCTGCGCTGGCATATCGCGGCGCGGCCGGCGGCCGCCGATGAGCTCGGCGCCTATGTCTTCCGCGAAACCTATCCCTACTTCTCCCTGAGCCCGCTGATCGCACGGTCCTACACCAAACCGCGAGGCTATGCCGGTGACTACCTCACGCTGCAGATGGTCTACGACGACCGGCCGGTCGGCACCGACCGGCTCGGCCGCCATATCGACCGATGGTTCCTGGGCATCCCGGCATCGCGCGCGGTGAAGAACCGGCGGCGGCTGCTGCGTGATGTCATCGTCGACATCGCGCACGCCAATACGGGCCGGCGCACCGAGATCACCAGCTTGGCGTGCGGGCCGGCCCGCGAGGTACTCGACGTCCTCGGCGAAGCGCACCGCCGCGATATCAACGCGACATGCGTCGACGCCGACAACGAGGCACTGGCGTACGCGCAGAGCGCCGCCCGCCGGGCCGGTGTCGCCGACCAGGTGACCTTCGCCCAGGCCAATATCGTCAGAGCCGCGCTCGGACGCGAGACGCTGGAACTGCGCGACCAGGATCTGGTGTATTCGATAGGCCTCATCGACTACCTGCGCGACGGTGTCGTGGTCGCACTGCTGGACTGGATCTATGACCGACTGCGTCCCGGCGGGACGGCGATCGTCGGCAACTTCGACGTCGGCAACCCCGACAAGGCGTTCATGGATCATGTCCTGCACTGGCGGTTGGTGCACCGCTCGGCTGAAGACCTGGTGGCGCTCTTCGCGGCGTCCAAATTCGGGCCCGCACGGGTGGAGGTCCGGACCGAGGACACCGGTATAAATCTTTTCGCGATCACACACCGGTGACGATTACCGGCGAAACACACTGCACGACAGAAGAATCGGGATCTCGCCCTACGTGACGGTGATGAGCGGGCTGATCATGTCGCGGACGAACTGCGCGATGTTGGCCGCCGGTTTGGCGTCGGGGAAACTGACGGTTGCCAGGATGTTGGCACCGGCATCGGCGAAGTTGCCGTCAGCGCGATCCTGATGCGTGGTGGTGGTCACCAGAATGATGCCCGAGGTTCCGGCCTGCTCGGCCAGCGGCACCGAGAACCTGGCGTTCTGCACGGTGCTGTTCGCCTTGTCCTCCACGATGACGCGGTCTGCCGGGAAGCCCAGCCGCGTCAGCATCTTCTTCATCTCACCGGCCTCGGTCCTGCCGTTCTGCGGGTTCCCGCCGGTGACGATGATCGGTGACTGCGGGAAGAACTGCGCCACCGCCAAACCGGTGAGCACCCGCAGACCCAGCAGACCACGCATCGTGCCGTCCGGCTTGAGGCCGTAGCCCAGCACGACGATGGCCGGTTTCGAGAAGTCCTTCGCCGCCGGAAAGGGTGCGGCGACCGCCGGCGCGGGCGCGGCGACCGCGAACAACATCGCAAACACCAGGGCGATGGCGCCCATCGCAGCTGTCCACCGGCTCCGCATACGCTCGCTACTCCTGTGGCAGATGGGGTCAATGTCTACGGTCGGTGTATCGACCGCGGTGACCCCTCCGTTACCGGTGCGGCACGCAGAATTTGTGGCCGGCGCTGCACGTGTTTGCCAGAATCGGGCGCCCGTCGCCACCAATCCCCCTGGTGAGCGCCGACATCCGGGCATCGCGAGATAGGACGACGCGTTAACCGGCAAGGCGATACGCTCCCTGCGAATCCGGATCGGGATGTGTTGCAAGGAGATGTAATGACGCGTACGCGCCTCGGCGTGACCGTATCGCTGGCGCTACTGCTGGCCGGCTGCGGCGCGCAGACCGCGGAACCGTCCGCGGCACAGTCCCCGGCATCCGAATCCACGTCACTGTCCGTGGCGCCGGCGCAGGCCGAAGACACCGACCCCGACCAGGACCCGGCGAACGGGCAGATGGTCGTGGTGTACGACGAGGCCGACACACCGGAGGCGATCAGCGGCCGCGCGCTCATGCAGGACACCAACCTGCTGGCCGACCTCGCCGACGATGTCAATTCGAGTTTTCAGCTGCCCTATGACATCCCACTCAACGGCTCCCAGTGCGACGAGGCCAACGACTTCTGGAGCCCGTCCGATCAGGCCATGACATTGTGTTACGAGGACGTCGCCGAGAGCCTGCGCATCTTCGCCGACGATCCCGACCCGCAGGCATCGGCACGCCGCATCGGCGTCGCGTCGTTCTACCACGAACTCGGCCACATGCTCATCGACATCTACGACCTGCCGGCGACCGGACGCGAAGAAGATGTCGCAGATCAGCTTTCGGCCTTCATCCTGCTGACACCCGGCGAGGACGGCGTCGTCGATCCCGATGACGTCCAGGCCGCCAAGGATGCCGCCCGCGAATACCGGATCTGGAGTCAGGAAGGCGGGGCGCCGGACGACTCGGCCTTCTCCGACGTGCACTCGCTGAACCAGGCCCGGATGTACAACATGGAGTGCTGGATCTACGGCTCCGATCCCGACGGCAACGCCGACATCGTCGCCGACGGACTGCTACCGCAGGACCGCGCCGACGGTTGCCAGGAAGAATTCGACAAACTCTCGAATGCATGGGGCACGCTGCTCGAACCGCACCTGAAATAGCCTGTTCGACAAACATTTCGACATAGCACCCGACACCGTGGTCGGCTGAGCGAATCGGTGGTGCCGGACCAGAGCTCCGACAGATTGTTTGCGGATGAAACAAACACCCCGCCAGATCGACGAACTCTGGTGGCGACCTGGGCAAACGCAGTGTACAGTTCAGCGACTGCTAGGCGGCCGTCGAGAACAGGCGGTCGGTCCCCACGGAGGTAAGCATGAGTGCCCTGGGCGTACCTCCGACCGCGAGCGCGTGGCCCCGCGCCGGCGAATTCTCCGATACCGACTATGTCCGAGGTATGGAACGTCTGCTGCGTGCCGTACAGGATCTGTCCCTGGCCCGCAGCCTGCCCGAGATACAACGCATCGTCCGCACCGCGGCCCGGGAACTCACCGGCTGCGACGGAGCCACTTTCGTGTTGCGCGACAACGGCAAGTGCTACTACGCGGACGAGGATGCGATCGAGCCGCTATGGAAGGGCATGCGCTTCCCCATGGAGATCTGCGTCAGCGGTTGGGCGATGCTCAACGGCCAGGCCGCGGTGATCCCCGACATCTACCTCGACGACCGCATCCCGCATGAGGCCTACCGACCCACCTTCGTCAAAAGCCTCGTCATGGTTCCCATCCGCAAACTGAACCCGGTCGGGGCCATCGGAACCTACTGGGCCCATGAACGGCAACCCGCCAAGCACGAGATCTCCCTGCTGCAGGCGCTGGCCGATTCGACCTCGATCGCGATGGAGAATGTGACCATCTACGCCGAGATGGAACAGCGGGTGCGCGAGCGCACCGCGGCGCTCGAAGAAGCCAACGAGGAGATCCGCCAGCTCTCGGTGACCGACGAACTCACCGGGCTCACCAACCGCCGCGGTTTCTACCTGCTGGCCGAATCGGCGCTGAGCGCCGCACGACGGCACGGCCACAGCTGCCTGCTGGCCTTCCTCGACGTCGACGGGCTCAAACGGGTCAACGACGCGGCCGGCCACGACACCGGGGACAGTCTGATCAGCGATGTCGCCCAGGTGCTTCGGACCACGATGGGTCAGTCCGACGTGATCGCCCGGCTGGGCGGCGACGAGTTCTGCGTTTTCGTCAGCGAACCCGAAGGCGACCCGGCGATCTTGAAGGCGCGCATCTTCGGGGCGCTGAACCAGTTCAACGAGACCGCGACGCGGCCGTATCAGCTCTCGGCGAGTATCGGCCTGGTGCTGACACCCGCGGGAAGCACCGAAACCCTCGACGAGCTCCTGGCCCGGGCCGATGAGCTCATGTACGCCGAGAAGAAGGCCAAACCCGAACCGGAGCTGGCCGGCTGAGTATCGGCGCCCGCCGCGCAAACCCGGCCGCCTGGGGTAGACCAGTGTGGTGACGAATAGCGGTCGGACAAAGGTGTTGATCATCGGGGGCGGCTTCGGCGGGCTGTTCTGCGCCCGCAGGCTTGACGGCGTCGACGTCGACATCACCCTGCTCGACCGCGCGGCGTGCCACGTTTTCCAGCCGCTGCTCTACCAATGCGCCACCGGAATACTGAGCATCGGCCAGATCAGCCGATCGCTGCGCGAGGAACTGGCGCGGCATCACAACGTCACCACCTTGCTCGGCGAGGCGTGCGACCTGGACCCCGCCGCCCGCCGGGTGACCGCGCGCCGGCCCGACGACACCACGTTCACCGTCGACTACGACATCCTCATCGTCGCCGTCGGGATGCGTCAGGCGTACTTCGGCCGGGAGGATTTCGCCCAGTGGGCACCCGGTATGAAAACCCTCGACGACGCCGTCACGGTGCGCAGGCGGCTGTTCGGGGCATTCGAGATGGCCGAGACGCTGCCGCCGGGACCCGACCGCGACGCCTGGCTCACGTTCGCCGTGGCCGGTGGCGGGCCGACGGGCGTCGAGTTGGCGGGACAGATCCGGGAGATGGCCACCCGCGCGTTGTCCAAGGAGTTCCACAGCATCGAACCCGAGGACGCCCGGGTGCTGCTGTTCGACGGGGGCCATTGCGTGCTGGACACATTCGCCCCCGACCTGACCTCCAAAGCCACCCGGGTGCTGCAGGAACTCGGCGTCGAACTGCACATGGGGGTGCACGTCACCGACGTCCGCCACGACGGCGTCACCGTCACCCCGAAAGCCGGCGGCGCGGCGCAGGACTACGCGGCCCGCACGGTGCTGTGGACCGCCGGAGTCGAGGCGGTGCCGTTCGCGCGCCGGGTGGCCGAGGTCCTGGATGTGCGAACGGATCACGCGGGACGCATCGCGGTAGATCCCGACCTTTCGGTGCCCGGTCACCCGGAGGTCTTCGTCATCGGCGACCTGGTCGGCCGCGATCACCTGCCCGGCGTGGCCGAGAACGCCATGCAGGGTGGATTACATGCCGCGGCGTGCATCCGGCGCGAACTGGCGGGTAAGCCGCGCCGGCCGTTTCGCTACCGCGACCTGGGCTCGGCGGCCTACATCAGCAGGCGGCACGCCCTGCTGCAGGCTGGTCCGGTCAAGCTGTCCGGTCTGGCGGGCTGGCTGGGCTGGGGTTTCATCCACATCGCCTTCCTCACCGGGATGCAGAACCGCATCAGCACGGTGGCCACCTGGCTGTCGACCATCGCGCGCGCCCGACGCACCGACCGGGTCTTCACCCTGGGCAACACGACCTCACCAGAACATCCCTACACCTGGCTGAAGTTCGCGCACCCCAACATGATTCACGCGCCGCAGGACACCGGTCAGGACAGGTCGTCACCCGGCGGGGAGTAGACCTCGTCGTCATCGGCGGCCTGGACGGCATTGCGCGCCCCCTCGCCGATCTCGAACGCGTCGGTCGCGAATCCACCGACCGCCTTGGCGACATCACCGATGGCCGTCGTGACAATCGAGGCCACCTGTCCCGCCGTCACGGCGCCGGCCTGCACCAGCTCCTGTGCCGAGTCCTTCAGAATTTCCAGTCGACTGAGTCCGTCCGCCATGGACATAGTGTGCCACTGCACCGGTCAGGGTGACCGCGGACGGGACGCGCCCTCGGCGCGCACCGAACCACGCCGCCGGTCGGCCCCGACCGCCGACAGCGGGCTGGCGACATCCTCCAACGACTTTCCCTCGGCGTCGACGGCCAGGAACCAGGCGACCAGCGCGCCGCCGATCATCACCGCCGCACCGAGCAGATAGCCCAGGAACAGCAGCAACGGCCGGGACCCGTCACCGATGAGCGCACCGTAGATCACCGGACCCAGCGCCCCGAAACACTGCGCGATGGCGAAGAAGACCGCGATCGCCTTGGCCCGCACTTCCAGCGGAAACGTCTCACTGACCGTCAGATACGCCGAGCTGGCGCCCGCCGAGGCGAAGAAGAATATGACGCACCACGCGATGGTCTGGGTGATGGCATTGAGCAGCCCGGCGTAGAACAGCACGGCACTGAGGCCCAGCAGCACACCCGAGGCCAGGTAGGTACCCGCGATCATCTTCCGCCGCCCGATGGTGTCGAAAAGGTGGCCCAGCGTCAGTGGACCGGCGAGATTGCCCACGGCGAACGCGATGAGGTACAGCGGCGTCGCCTCCGACGGCACACCGTAGAACTTGCCTAGCACCAAGGTGTAAGTGAAGAAGATGGCGTTGTACAGAAAGGACTGACTGATCATCAGGGAGGCACCCAGGATGGCCCGGCTCGGATACTCGCGGAAGAGCACCCGGGTCAGCGCCAGGTAGCCGATCTTCTCGGTGGGACGCAGTTCGATGGCTTTGGATTCGTCGACCGCCGGCAGCTCGGTCCCGCCGGATTTCACCTCGTGCTCGATATAGGAGATCGAGCGTTCGGCCTCGTCGACACGGCCGTTCATCACCTGCCAGCGCGGGCTTTCCGGCAGATGACGCCGCACCACCAGGATCACCAGACCCAGCACCGGACCGATCAGGAAAGCCAGCCGCCAGCCCAGGCTCAAGTCCATCGACTTCAGGAAGATGAACGTTCCCAGAGTGCCGAGAATGGCTCCCGCCCAATAGGTTCCATTCACCGCTATATCGACCCTGCCTCGGAACCGGGCCGGGATGAGTTCGTCGATGGCTGAGTTGATGGCCGCGTATTCCCCGCCGATGCCCATGCCGGCGATGAACCGGGTGATGTAGAGGAAGACGACCCAGACCGCGCCGTTGCCCAGGGTGAACGCGGTCAGACCGCTGCCGAGCAGGTAGACACCCAGGGTGACCATGAACAGGTTGCGTCGCCCCAGTTTGTCGGACAGCCGCCCGAAGAACAGCGCGCCGACCACTTCGCCCGCCAGATAGACCGTCGCGATGAAACCCACCGCCGCCGAGGACAATCCGAGGGTCTCGGGCTGGGTGAGAGTGTCGGCGACGGCGCTGGCAACGGTGATCTCGAGTCCGTCCAGGATCCACGCGACGCCCAGGGCGACAACGAGCCGGGTGTGAAACGGTGACCACGGTAGCCGGTCGATGCGGGCCGGGATGAGACTGCGGATTGCGCCGCTCTCGGTCTCAGCTGGTGTCGCCATGGTCGCCTCCTCGCGAATCGGCACGAGCCGATAAGGCGAAGTTCCCGTCGATGCGCGGTTGGAAACCTACGAATCCTCGTCGAGCAGCGTCGCGCGGTGTGCGTCGGCAGACTCGTCGATGGCCGTCAGCGCTTCGTCGGTCAGTTCCTGGCGGATGCCGGCCTCGGCGTGCGCGAACGGCACGAAGGCGCGCAGCAGTTCGGGCAGTTCGACCTGGACCCGCATCGGTATGGAGTCGTCGATCGGTGCACCGTGCAGCAGTTGCTCCAGCCGTGCCGAGCTCCACCGCAACGGATCGCGGGTGCCCTGCTCGATGCAGCTCTGCAGCAGGTGGCGGTGGTCGATGTCGCCGAATGGCCCGGCCTGCGGTGAGCCGAAGAAACGGTCCAGCAGTTCGCAGGTCTGCCCCACGCCGCCGTGCGGGGCCTGGGCGTCGGACCCACCTGCCGGCATGAGCCGCGCCAGCCACTGCACGACGGGCCGGAACGCCGGCCAGGTCTCGGATTCCGGCAGTGCGAACGGCAGGTGCTGGTCGAGCGCGCGGTGCAGCCGGAGGCGGGCGTCGGCGGGGTCGATATCGCTGAAGCTGGTGTCGGGATCGTCGTTACGCGCGTGCGCGACGGCGAGCACGGCGTCGATCGGTTCCGGTACGAAGAAGGCGTCCTTGACCTCCGAGAGCATCAAGTGGTTGATGAAGACCGCACAGGTCAGCTCGTGGCCATCGGCGAGCCGCACACCCAGCAGCAGTTCGTCGCCGTCGCCGAGCACGTGGGTCATCAGCACGGCCCGGTGCACGGTGGTCGCCGACAGGCCGGTGATCCACCCCGGCAGGTCGTCGTCGCGGGCGGCCACGGCTGCCCGGCTGCGTGCACTCAACGGGTCGTCGGGGGCGAGCATCTCGCCGAGGACCGCCAGCAGCGCGGTGGTCTCGGGTTCGGCCGTCCCGACGAAAGCGGCGACGAGTTCGTCCAGGCTGGTGCGCTGCTGTTCCGCGGTCGCCGGTAGCGGGAAGGGTTGCTGCGACGAGGTTGCCTGGATCAGCATGCTGACCAGGCCGAGCAGATCCAGTGGCTGCCCGCCGTCCAGGGCAGCGCGGACCTCGTCGACCAAGGATGTCTCTTCCGGGGTTTCCTCATCGGTGTCCGGTTGCAGGGCTTCTCGGCGACGCGCCTTGACCCGGCGGGCGTCGCGGCGTGCCTGTTTGGCCTTGTGGCGTCTGCGTCCGTCGGACATGGTCGGCAGGTTACCTGCCCAATGCGACGCGCAGTTCGGTGTAGGCGCTGACGAGGGCGTCGAGGTCGAAGCCGCGGTTGAGACCGCTGGGGTTGGGAACCACCCAGGCCGTGGTACCGGCGAAAGCCGAAGCTTGTCGCCCCCATGCGATGTCGGAGCTCCCCAGCATCGCCGAAAGTGCCCGTTTGCCGAGGAAGGCCAGCACCTTCGGCTGGTAGAGGCGCATCTTCGCCTCGAAAGGTTCTCGGGCGAGGCGGAATTCGCCTACCGCGAGCTCGCTGGCCCGAATGGTCGGTCGCTCGACGACAGCGGTAATCCCGCAGCCGTAGTCCAGTAGCAGCCGCTCCTCCTGCGGCCGCAGGCGCCGGTCGGTGAATCCGGCCAGGTGCAACACGGTCCAGAATCGGTTGCTGCGGTAGGAGAAGTTGTGACCATCCGCGACGGCGGTGGACGCCGGATTGATGCCGCAGAAGACGACATCGAGCCCGGGGGCGAGCAGATCGGGGTCATAACCGCTCATCGGGTCAGATGATCCCTCATCTCCCCCGCCGGCGGCGCATCAGAGGCTGATGTATACCGACTTGGTGTTGAAGTAGGCCTCCAGACCCTTCTTCCCGCGCTCACCGCCCCAGCCCGACTGCTTGTGACCGCAGATCGGCATCGACGGATCCGCGGCCAGGGCCGAGTTCACCCAGATCTGGCCGCCGCGAAGCTCATTGGCGACGCGATGCGCACGGCTGAGGTTCTCGGTCCAGATGGCTCCGGCCAGACCGTATTCGGTGTCGTTGGCCGCCACGATCGCCTCTTCCTCCTCGTCGAACGGGATCACACAGCCGACGGGGCCGAAGATCTCCTCCTTGATGAGCCGCATATCGGGTGTGGTGTTGGTGACGATGGTGGCCTCGTAGAAATAGCCGCGACGGTCCATCCGCTTGCCGCCGGTGATCACCTCCGCACCACCGGCGACACCGTCGTTGACGATGCCTTCCACGCGTTGGCGTTGCTTCTCGCTGATCAGCGGTCCCAGAACGGAATTCGGGTCGTCGTTGCCACCCATCGGCAGCATCTGGGCGAAGCCCGCGAGTCCCTCGACGACCTGGTCGTAGATGCCGCGCTGGACGTAGATGCGTGACGTGCACGAGCAGTTCTGTCCCGAACCCGCGAGCAGGCCCATTCCGGCGCCCATGATCGCCTTGTCCAGATTGGCGTCGTCGAACATGATCAGCGGCGATTTGCCGCCGAGTTCGAGGGTCAGCCTTTTGAGATTGCCCGCCGCGGCTTTGACGATGAGCCGGCCGACCTCGGTCGAGCCGGTGAACGCGATCTTGTCGACGTCGGGATGTGCGGTCAGCGCCGCGCCGGTGGTTTCGCCGTAACCGGTCAGGACGTTCACGACACCGTCGGGTACGCCGGCCTCGCGGAAGATCTCTTCCAATTTCAGCGCGGTCAGCGGGGTTTCCTCGGCAGGCTTGAGGACGACACTGCACCCCGCGGCGAGTGCAGGCGCGACTTTGAGCATCGCGACGAAGAACGGGCCGTTCCAGGGAATGATCAGCCCGACGACGCCGACCGGCTCAAGCTGGGTGAAGGTGTGATAGGTCTCGAAGTGGCCGAGCAGGCCATCGGATACCAGCGGGGCCGACTCGCCGTGGATCTTGCCGACCCAGCCTGCGTAGTAGATCAGCATCTCGTTGGCGACCTTGATGATCTGCTGAGCGCCCATCGCGGTCATTCCGTTGTTGCGGGACTCCAGTTCGGCGAGCTCGTCGCTGCGCTGTTTGATGATCTCGACGGCGCGGAAGAGCACCTCGGCGCGGTGCGCGGCAGGCAGCTTGCGCCATGCGCCGGACTCGAATGTCTCGCGGGCCCGCGCCACCGCCGCATCGACCGCCGCCTGGTCGGAGTCGACGACTTCGGCGATCTGCTCCTCGGTGGACGGATTGAACACCGGAATAATCCCTGAGCTGGTGCTTTCGACAGCAGTTTCGATGTCGATGGTGTTACTCACGCTGCAGCCCTCCACTGTCATGACACGTCGTCGTGCACGCGATTAAGCGCGTAACCAAGTCGTGAGATTACGCGCATAACCAAGGGGGCGTCCAGTGGGGTCGGGCGGGTCTTCTATCGCAGGCGTCAGGCCGCCGGCCGGGACGGACTCAAGGCACGCGAGCGCCTCGCCGACCGACGCGCTGCCCGCCGCGCGGCCCTGGTACCGACCGGACCGCGCCGACGGCGTCGATCCTTGCGCGGACGGTTGTGCCGCCGAGTCGCCCGGCGACCGGGCAGCGCAGTGGCGGGTGCCGCGGTCTCGAAGACCTGCGGGGCTTCCGGTTCCGCAGCGGGCTCGGCGGCGAAGAAGCGATCCGGCAGCGCAAGTCGGTTGATGGTGCGCAGCGTGGAGAGATATTGGTGCGCGAGTGAGTCGGTGTTGTAGGTCAGGCCGTATTTCGCGAACAGCGGCCGTACCCGTGCGGCCACCTCCGGATAGCGGTTGCTCGGAAGATCGGGAAACAGGTGATGCTCGATCTGGTAGCACAGGTTGCCACTGGAGAAGGCCAGCAGTGGGCCGGCGTCGAAGTTCGCCGCGCCGAGCATCTGGCGCAGATACCATTCGGGCCGGGTCTCGTGCTCGAGGACGTCGGGTTCGAATTTCTGTGTGCCATCGGGAAAGTGGCCGCAGAAGATCACCACGTAGGCCCACAGGTTGCGGATCAGATTGGCGACCACATTGGCGCCCAAGGTGCGGCGCCAACGCGATCCGCTCAGTGCCGGGAACAGCACGTAATCCTTCATCGACTGCCGGCTGACCTTGCCCGCCAATGCCCGCAGCTGCGCGATCTTCTCGGCGCGGGTGCGCTCCAGATCCACCCCATGCAGCGCGATACCCCACTCGAATCCCAAGGCCAACAAGATATTCTGCAGTGGCTGCAACAGATATTGGCGTTTCCAGGGCTGATCGCGAGTCACCCGCATCACGCCGAAACCCAGGTCGTCGTCTTCACCGAGCACGTTCGTCAGGACGTGGTGCCGGTAGTTGTGCGAGGTCTTCCACTGCGACGAGAGTGCGACCATGTCCCACTCCCAGCTGGTCGAGTGGATCTCGGGATCGTTCATCCAATCCCATTGGCCGTGGGACACGTTGTGGCCGATTTCCATGTTCTCGACGATTTTGGCGAAGGCCAGCGCAGTGGTGCCCAGCGCCCACCCCGTCCGCGATCGGGTGGTGCCGATGAGCACCCGAGCCCCGATGTCGAGCAACCGCTGAAACCGGATGGTCCGCCGGATGTAGGCCGCATCGCGTTCGCCCAGCGAATCTTCGATGTCGAGACGGATGGCGTCGAGTTCGTCGCCGAGCGACTGGATTTCGCTGGGGCTCAAATGCGTATAACGAGCAATATCAGTGATGGCCATGTGGTCCACCCGCGAGACCGACGATGGGGGCCGACCCGCCGACGTATGTCGAGGGGCGCCACAGCGCATCGGTAATTAGCGTCCAGTGTACGCGGATTGTGGGCGTGGTCGGGTTCATGGTGATGGGCGGCACAGGACCTGCCGTCTTCGGCAGCCGTCGCTTCCCTTGATGAGTGAGCATCTCGACGACCGGTGAAAGCCATGGCTGCAGCGTGGCATCCGGATTGCCAGAAAAGGCATTCTGCTACACGAACTTCCGGCTAGCCCCCACAGCGTGGTCACGATGACCCGCTCACACGACGGCCGTCAGCGGCAATGACTGCGGGTCGGCGATGCACCACAGTTCTGCTGAGCGGGCGAACGACCGCTGACACGCAGTACCTCAAGACAGCGAAAGGCGTTGACATGTCCGAGAAGAAGACCATCCACCACGTCACCTACGACCTGCTGCGCACGCTGGGGCTGACCACCGTGTTCGGCAACCCCGGCAGCACCGAGCAGTCCTTCCTGCGCGACTTCCCCGACGACTTCACCTACGTGCTGGGTCTTCAAGAGGCCTCCGTCCTGGCGATGGCCGACGGGTTCGCCCAAACCCGCCGCAAGCCCGCCCTTGTCAACCTGCACACCGCCGCAGGCACCGGCAACGCAATGGGATCGCTGGTCGCCTCGTACAAGGCGAACACCCCGCTGATCATCACCGCCGGCCAGCAGACCCGCGAGATGTCGCTGGTCGATCCGTACCTGAACAACCGGGAGGGCACCGACTTCCCGAAGCCGTGGGTGAAATGGTCGTATGAGCCGGCCCGTGCAGAGGACGTCCCCGCGGCGTTCATGCAGGCCTACGCGGTGGCCATGCAGCCGCCGATGGGACCGGTGTTCCTGTCCATCCCGCTGGATGACTGGGACAAGCCTGCACTCGGCCCGGCGGTGGTGCGCGACGTCAGCACCCGTGTCTTCCCCGACACCGACCGTCTGAAGACCTTCGCCGAGCGCATCAGCCGGGCGAAGCGGCCGCTGCTGCTGCTCGGACCCGAAGTCGACCGCGACGGCGGGTGGGACGCCGGCATCGCCTTCGCCGAGAAACTCAAGGCGCCGGTCTTCGGCAGCACGCTGCCGGACCGGGTCTCCTTCCCCGAGACACACCCACTGGCCCAGGGTCCGCTGCCCATGACCATCGCCGGCGTCCACGACGCGCTGAAGGGTTACGACCTCGTCATCGCCGTTGGCGCACAAGTGTTCCGGTACTACCCGTACGTCGGAGGGGATTGGGTGCCCGAGGGCACCGAGGTGCTGCAGATCACCTCGGATCCGCACCTGTCGGCCATCGCGCCTGTCGGCGACAGCTTGATCGGATCGGTCCGCACCGCACTCGAGCAGCTCGTCGACCTGATCGAGGTGCCTGCCGACCGGACGGCGCCGACCCCACGGCACCTGCCCACGATCAGCACCGTCGAGGCCGCTGCGGCTCCGCTGACCCCGGAGCAGGTCTACCAGGTGATCAGCACCGTCAGGCCGGAGAACTCCGCACTGGTCAACGAATCGACCTCGACGATGGCCCACCAGCTCACCTGGTGCCCGACGACCCAGAGCGACAGCTTCTTCGCCACTCCCAGTGGCGGTATCGGCTGGGGTGTGCCCGCCGCGGTCGGGGTGGCGCTCGGAGATCGCGAACGCGGCGTGAACCGCCACGTGGTGGCGACTATCGGCGACGGTTCCTTCGAGTACTCGGTGCAGGCCATCTGGACCGCGGCTCAGCACAAGCTGCCGGTCATCTTCGTGGTGCTGCGCAACGGCGCCTACGAGATCCTGAAATCGTTTGCACTGCTGGAGAAGACGCCCAACGTCCCCGGACTGGATCTGCCCGGTCTCGACATCGAGTCGCTGGGCGCGGGTTTCGGGCTGCGTTCGGTCACCGTGGACGGCACCGAGGGGTTGGCCAAGGAGTTCAACGCTGCGTTGGAGGCGGATGGACCCACCGTCATCGTCGTGCACACCAAGCCCGAACTGCCCTTCCTGGGCTGATCAACTCCACCCCATGGGTGTGGCCGGCGGCATCGCGATGATTCCCCGGCCACACCATGGCCTCGATCCGCACTTCCCGTACCGGTGAACAGGAGCACGCAATGCACGCCATCGAGATCGCCGAGAACGGCGGACCGGAAGTCCTGTCCTACGTCGAGTCCCCCACACCCACACCCGGTCCCCGGCAGGTGCTGCTCCGCACCGAGGCCATCGGGGTCAACTTCATCGACACCTACTTCCGCACCGGCATGTACCCACACCCGTTGCCATTCATCCCGGGCTGCGAGGTCTGCGGCATCGTCGAAGCCGTCGGAGAGGACGTCACCGGATTCTCCGTCGGCCACCGGGTGGCCACCGCAGACACCGACGGCACCTACGCCGAATACTGCCTGGCCAACGTCGACTTGACCGCGCACGTCCCCGAGAACATCACACCGGAAGTCGCCGCGTCGGCTCTCCTCAAGGGCGAAACCTCCCACCTGTTGATCAACTCCGTGTACGCGGTCAAACCCGGGGATACCGTGCTGGTGCACGCCGGCGCCGGCGGCGTGGGACTGATCCTGACGCAGTGGGCCACCAGCAAGGGCGCCCGCGTCATCAGCACCGTCTCCACACCGGAGAAGGCCGACTTGTCCCGCGGCGCCGGCGCGGTGCACGTGCTCGACTACCCCACCGACGCAAAGGAATTCGGTCAGCAGATCCGCGACCTCACCGACGGCAAGGGCGTGGCGGCGGTCTACGACGGCGTCGGCAAGTCCACCTTCGATGCCAGCCTGGCCAGCCTCGCCGTCCGCGGCACCCTGGCGCTGTACGGTGCCGCCAGCGGCCCCGTGCCGCCGGTGGACCCGCAACGCCTCAACGCCGCTGGATCGGTGTACCTGACCCGGCCCTATCGCACCCACTTCAACCAAACGCCCGATGAATTCGCTTGGCGCGCCGGTGAACTCTTCGATGCCATCAGCAGTGGGATCATCACCGTCACCGTTGGGGAGAAGTACCGCCTGCAAGACGCCGCTACGGCCCACCGCGCCTTGGAGGCACGCAAGACCCACGGCTCCACCATCCTCATCCCCACCTAGTGATTCGGCGACGGCGAAGCCGGTGACACCGCAGCCGAAGGCTCGCGGGGAGTGCTCCAGTCATCGCAGACGTAGTTCGGCGATTTGGGAAGTCGCTCGGCATAGGAGGGATCGTGCACAACGCGTTCCCGCACGCTGGCGTGAATGAGCGCAGTGTCCGGTACCGTCCGGCGCCCCGGGCCGAGCACGTTGGTAAACGCCCCGGGCCGAGCACGTTGGTAAACAGTGGTGCGAGTAGTTGTGTGAAGTCTTCCACTGTGACGAGACGGCGACCTATCTCGGGATCGTTCGTCCAATCCCACTGGCCGTGGGACAGAGATCAGACCAACGTTGCGAGACTCCGGATCTGCGCTGCGCTGCGGGCATTGATGACCATTGTGGTAACCCCCGAGGCCTCCCACACCCCAATCTGCTTGCGCACGAACTCGGCGTCGCCAACGATGGCGGCGTCGTCGACGAGGTCGTCGGGGACGGCATCGGCGGCCTCGTCGTTGCGACCCGCCCGGAAGAGCCGAGTCACATCGTCGACGACGTCCATGTAGCCCATCCTGCGGTACACCTCGGCGTGGAAGTTGGTCTCCTCGGCACCCATTCCGCCCACATAGAGCGCGATGGAGGGCTTCATTGCCGAGAGTGCCGCCGCGCGATCGTCGGTGATGACGATGTTGGCGGTCGCGCAGATCTCGAAGTCGGCGCGCGTGCGACGCGCACCGGGTCGGGCGAAGCCTTCATCGAGCCATTCGTTGTACATCGGCGCCAACCGAGGTGAGTAGAAGATCGGCAGCCAACCGTCGCAGATTTCAGCGGCCATTGCGACGTTCCTTGGACCTTCAGCTCCCAGCATGATCGGTATGTCGGGCCTCAGTGGGTGCACGATCGATCTCAGCGGCTTGCCGAGGCCTGTAGCGCCATGCCTTGACAGGGGCAATGGATAGTGCGGTCCGGCGCTGGTCACCGGAGCCTCCCGGCTCCAGACCTGGCGCACAATCTCCACGTACTCGCGGGTCCGGGCCAGCGGCTTGGAGAACGGTGCGCCGTACCAGCCTTCGACGACCTGCGGACCGGACACTCCTAAGCCGAGAATGTGCCGGCCTCCGGACAGATGGTCAAACGTCAATGCGGCCATCGCGCAGGCGGTAGGCGTTCGTGCCGACAGTTGCGCCACGCAGGTTCCCAGTCGCATGTGGGTTGTGCGCCGCCCCCACCACGCGAGCGGCGTATAGGAATCCGATCCCCATGCTTCGGCTGTGAACATGGCGTCGAAGCCGACCTCTTCGGCGGCAGTGACCAATTCACCGTGGTTGGTGGGTGGCTGCGCGCCCCAATACCCCAGCTGCAGACCAAGTTTCATGCCGCCGCCTCCGAATTCATTGGTTTAGCAAAGTCCTGCACAATGCGGGTCGGTGCATCGTTCACGGAGGTGGTAGGAGCATGTCCTGCCAGGTCTTTTCACCGCCATTCGACGAGGCGAGGTCAGATTGGGTGTATTGCTTACCGTCCGGTCCGATATAGCTTCCGGTTGCGGGGTCGTACTCGGCAACCGCCAACGGGGCCGGACCGGGGTTGGCCGCGGTTTGCGATGTTCCGGCGCCGAGGTCCGGAACGCCTTGACCGGTCAGGGTGGCGTTGGGGTCGCCCTTCCAGTTATAGCCATCGTTGAGTGGGACGTAGTTTTCGTCGCTCTCGCAGAGTCGTACCGAGGGCGCGCGTTTACCCGGCTTGGTTTCGCAGGGGGTGTTTCGCACGCCGCGCACGTTGAACTGCGAGTCCTGGGGTGTGCGGCAGTAGAGGTCGCCGGCGGCGCGGTCGGGGTAATCGACCTCGGTGGGTGTGCGTTGTTGTTGGGAGGGTAGGAAACCTGTGGTGCACGGTGGTGGGAGGTTGATGTTGAGGTTGAAGCTGAGGTATTGGCCCTTATATGCCTGCTTGGTGTTCATGTTGGCCACAATGCCGGCCTGTTCCTCGGCGATTCCATGAGGCAGCAGGACGAGGAGTTGTTCGATGTTGTCGTGGTAGGTGAGTGCCACCTGTCCGACGCTGACGAGGTTAGCGAGCAGGACCGGCAGAGTGGGTTGGAGTCGATCGAGGAACTCGCGGGCCTGCTGTGCAGCGGGACCGCCATTGACGAGGATTCCGGTGACGGCATCGTCGTGCCGTTTCAGAGATCCGGTGACGTTGGCGATATGTGCTGCCCAGCTTTCGATGTCGCCGCTGGTGTTGGTTTGGGAGTCGAACACAGGCTTAGCTTGATCGACTAGCGCCAGGAAGGGGTCCAGGTTCTTGCGGGCGGCGATCGAGAGGTCGGTCGAACCGCGGACGATTCGGCCGAGTTCAGGTCCAAGCCCACCGAAGGCCGTATAGGACTCGTCGATGACCGTCTTGAGGTTATCGTGTGGTATCGACTGCAGGCCGGTGTTGGCCGCCGAGAGCAAGGTGTTGATGTCGGGCGGCACGGAAGTGTCAACGACGGGAATGACGTCTCCGTCCCGTAACGGTCGCGATGATCCGTTGCGGGGCAACAACGCAACGTACTGTTCGCCGATTGCGGTCTGACTGTGCACTTCGGCTTTCAGGTCGGACGGGATATCGATACCGGATTTCAGGGACAAGGTGGCCTCGACGCCGCCGTTTGCGGTGAGCCGCACTGCCTGGACGCGGCCGACCTCGGTGCCACGGTAGGTGACGTTGCCAGTGGCGTAGAGGCCCCCGGCCTTGGGCAGGTGCATGATGACGGTGTAGCGGCCGACGCCGAACAGCATTGCGGGCAGTTTCATGAAGTGCAACGCCATGATGCTGATCGCAACGAGGGCAATGACAGTGAACAAGGCGAGTTGGATCTTGATTCGTCGGTCTAGGTGCATGTCTAGGGTCCCTGGTCCCAACGGTAGGGCGCCACGAGGGGATTGGCTTTGGTATAGGGGCTCGGGAACTGTCCGATGGTTCTGCCCCATTGCATTTCGAGTTCGGTGAGGTCGCCTTCCCACCGGGTGCCGGTAAACAGTCCGGCATCGAGCCGGCTCAGGGTGAGGTCGACGATGGCGGTCAGGTTCGCGTAGTCCCCTCGTTGCCACTTCTCGATTGTCTCGTTCGGGAACGGGAAGGTGGGGATCAGGCTCAGTGACCGGGTCAGGCTGGGGCCGGCGTTGGCCAAGCTCTCCAACACGGGTCCGATTTGTTGCAGTTGCGCAACAAGGTTGGCCTTGGTCTGGTTGACGGTGTCGACAGTCAGCGCGCTGAACTTGCCCAATTTGTCGGCGGCGTCGATGAGATCTGATTTCTCTCGATCGAGTTGAGCAAGGGCGTCGGGGATGGTTCTCAAAGCATTGTCGAGGATGGGTTGTTTAGCGGCGAATTTCGATGCCAGCCTGTTGAGGCCTTCGGTGGCGGCGATGACGTCGGGGGTTTGATCGTTGAAATTGGTTGCGAATATGTCCAGCTGGGTGACCAGGCTGCGCAGGTCCTGCTCGCGGCCATGAAACGCGGTGCTGAACGCTTCGGTGATGTCCTGCAGGTCACCGAGTCCGCCGCCGTTGAGGACGGTGGACAACGCTGCCAGCGTCTCCTCGGTGGTGGGATAAGCACCGCTGTGGGACAACGGGATCAACGACCCGGCGTGCAGCCTGCCGCGAGAGGGCTCGTCAGACGGTGGTGCGAGTTCGACATGCAGGGATCCGAGCAGGCTGGTCTGACCGAGTTTAGCGGTGGCGTTTTCGGGCAGGTCCACATTGCCGTTCAGCGTGAGGGTGAGAAGGGCATGCCACTGTTGGCGTTCGACCTTCGAGACGGTGCCCACCGAAACGTCGGCGACCCGGACGCGGGAGTTGGGTTGAATGTTGCTGACATCGGGCATCTGGACCTGGATCTGGAAAGATCCCTCTCCGCGTCCTTGGGTGCCCGGCATGGGCAGTGAGTTCAGTCCGCGCCATTGCGAACAACCGCCCGTCGCGACCGCGGCGGCCAGGATGGTCAGTGCTACGACCGTTCGATTCACGTGGCTGAACCTCACGATCCACCCCCCTGCGGCAGCATTATTCCGGTCAAACCCGTTGAGGGATCGGTGGAGGTGACGACCGGCGGTGCAGTGGCCGCCGGCGCCTCGGCGGGTAACGGGTCGGACGCAGGTGCTGCGGTTGTTGCCGGCGGCACGTAATCGGGTCGCAGCCACGGCTCGCTGTAGGTGATCTCGTTGGGCCGGGCTTGGGCGCCGTTAATCAGGTTGAAGCCCAGCGGCGGAAAGTTGTACTGCCGGTTCTTGACGATAGGCGCCAGGTATTGCACGCACAGTTTAGAGGATTGCTCAGCGCTCAGACGAGACGCAGCCTGTATTGCGCCGCAAAGGAATCCGACTGGGTTGGCGAAGTTGTTGACAGCCAGCGCACCGGTCAGCGCGCCATTGGACGCTTCGTAGATGTTGTCGAAGTTGACCAGGGTGGTCGGGGCGATGTGCAGCGTCTGTTTGATGTCGTCGAGGCTGCCGACGAGGGTGTTCGAAATCGATGTGAGTTTGTCGGAGGTCATGCCAACGGTGTCGCGGTTTTCCGCGGCAAAGCTCTGCACGTCGTTGACGACATCGTTGAGTTCGGCGGCGGCAGCCCCCACCTTGTCGGGGTTGTCGCCGAGCAGTGCACTGACGGAGGCGAGGTTTCCGTTGAGCTGTTCGAGCGCGCCGGCGCTGTCGTGTAGTGCCGTGACGACCGTGGACAGGTTGGTGAAGGTGGCAAAGATGTCGTCGCTGTGGTCGCCTAGGGTCGACAACGTCTGGGAAAGTTTGACAACGGTGTCGCGGATGGCGCCCCCTTGTCCCCGCAGATTGTCCGCCGCGGTGTTGACGAACGCGCCCAACGTGCTCACCCCTCCGGATTCGGTCGGTTTCAGCAGTTCGGTGAGCCGTTGGAGTTGGTTGCGGAAGTCGTCCCATTCGACGGGGACCACGGTGCGTTCCTGCGGGATAACAGCCCCGTCGGGCATAACCGGTCCGCCGGTGTAGACCGGTGTCAGTTGGATGGCACGGCCGGTTACGAGTTGTGGCGAGAGGATTGCCGCTCTGGCATCAGCGGGGATGCGCACCGCTCGGTCGACGGTGAAGGTGACCTTGGCCCGGTCGGGTTGCGGCTCGATGTGGCTGACCTTGCCGACCGGTACACCAAGAACGCGAACATCGTCGCCGGGGAAGAGTCCGTTGCTGTTCTCGAAGTATGCGGTCAAGGTGTTCTGAGCGAGACGGTCACCGCGGACAGCGACCAACGATCCGCCTACGAGGACGAGGGCGAGGATTAACGCGAGCAGGGACCGACTCTTGCGCAAACGGTTCATGGCTGGCTCCCCGCCGGTACTTCGTTGGGCGCGGGCTCAAGCAGCGGTGTGGGCGTGGGTTGCGGCGTGGAGTCGATGTCCGGGGGCGAAACGGCCGGTGGACCCGGCGGTGGACCGCCCGGCGCCGGTGCGGGAAGTGGCTCGCGATACGGATAGCGGGCGTCTCCGGGGTGGCCGGTGATGGCGTCGGGAAGGTTGGTGGCCGGCGGTCCGCCCTGACCGGTGCGCGGGTACGGCATCGGCAGCGGCGGGGTCGCAGGCTGGCCTATCTGGGGATCCGAGAGTTGGTTGGGTGCAAGCACATTAGGATCCAGACCAAGGTCGGAGAACGCGGCGTCGATGAACGGCTGTACGAACTGCCCGGGCAGCAAGTTGGCGACGTAGGCCTTGAAGAACGGCCCCGAGGATACGGACTCACCGAGCGACATCGCGTAGGAATTGAGCAGTTTGACTGCCTTCTGGAGACGGTCCTTGCGGTTGTCGACAATGGTCAGCACGCCGTTGAGCTTGTCGAGGGCGGGTTTGAGTTGGGTGCGGTTTTCGGCGATGAACCCCTTGAGCTGCCGGGCCACCGCGGTGATGTTCGACCAGATCTGGTCGAGGGCGTTGCTTTGGGTATGCAGCTCGGCCAGCAGGGCGTTGGTGTCGTTGACCAGGCGTACGACGTCGTCGCTGCGTTTGGCCAGCACAGCAGTGACTTTCGCGGCGTTGGCCAGCAGGGAGCGCATCTGGGCATCGTGATCGTTGATGGTCTGGGCGAACCGTGCGACACCTTCGACCGCGGTCTTGAGGTGGGGCGGGGTGTCGGCGAAGGTCTGCGACAGTGTCGAAAGCGAGTCGGCCAGTTGGTCGGTGTTCAGGCCGCTGACGGTGTTGGCCAGGTCGCCGAGGGCGTCGGGTAGCTGGTAAGGAGATGTGGTGCGTACCAGTGGGATCGGACCGGACAGCGTGCCGCTCCCGGCGGGTGTGACGTTGAGGACCTTGGTGCCCAGCAGGCTCTTGGTCCGTATTGCGGCCTCGGTACGCTCGCCGAGGTGGATGTTGTTGGCGATGGTGAACGTAACGAGCACCTGAGGTCCGTCGAGTCTGATATCGGTGACCTTGCCAACGGGATAGCCGGAGACTTCGACGCCGGCGCCGGTGAAAAGGCCTCCGGCGTCGGCGAAGTAGCCGGAATGTTCGGTGCCGTGATCAAGGAAGGGAAGGTGCTGGTATTGCAGTGCGGCGGTGACGATCACGGCGACGATCGTGACGCCGATGGCGCCGATGATGACGGGGTTGCGTTCGGTGAGTGCTCTCATCGCGGTGTGCACCGTCCGGTGTCCTGGCCGGCGATCTTGACGTACACAGGTTGGCCGCCTTTGCCGTTGAGTTTGAGGACGATCTCGCAGAGGTAGAAGCTGAAGAAGTCGCCGTACATGCCTTGTCTGCCAAGGGTTTGGTAGCGGTCTGGCAGGGTGTTCAACAAGTTGTCGAGGTATTCGTGGTCGGCGACGGCGATGGCCGCGGCACGGTCTGTCTCGTGCACCACCTTCTGGATCGGGGGGCGGGTCGCTGCGAGCAGGTCGGCCAATGATCCGGCGGCGGCGTTGGTGTGGGCGACAGCAGCGGAGATGTCGGTTCGCCGCTGCGCCAATCCGTGTACCAGTTCGGACAGTGACCCCACCGCGGCGTCGAATCGGTCGCTCTGGTTGCCGATCGAACCGAGCATCACGTTGAGGTTGTCGATGACCTCGCCGATGAGTTCGTCTCGGTCGGCCAGACTGTTGGTGACACTGGCGGCCTGGTCGAGGAACGACCCGATGGTAGGTCCTTGCCCCTGAAGCGCCTGCACGAGTTGGCCACTGAGTTCGTTGACCTGATCTGGGCTTAGTGCGCGGAACAACGGCCTGAAGCCGCCGATGAGCGTGTCGAGGTCAAGGGCCGGTTGGGTAAGTGTCAAAGGAATGGCACCGCCGTCTGCAAGGGGGTGGGTGCTGCCGGCGCCTTCTTCGAGCGCCACATAGCGGCCGCCGAAGAGGTTGTCGTAGCGGATGGCGGCGCGTGTGCCGTCGGTGAGGACTACGGTGTCGTCGGTGCTGAATCCGACGGTGACAGTGGCATCGGCGTTGACGTTGATGGTCTGAACCTTGCCGACTTCGACGCCGGCGACACGAACCATATCGCCGTCCTTGAGGCCGGAGACGTTGCTGAAGACAGCCTGGTAGGTCTTGCCGGCGCCGAACCGAAACTGCGCGAAAACGGCCAGCAGGACAAAGGTCCCGACAGCACAGACGACCAGGAAGGCGGCCAGTCGCCAGGCGGCGGCTCGGAAGTTGCCTCTCATGGGGTAGGCGCTCCTTGTGGTCCCGGGTCAGGCGGCGGAGGGTCAGCGGGTGGCACACCAGGCCACAGCGGCACGCCGCCGGGGCCGTACATGGATGCGCCGTAAGGCGCGCCGCCCGGCGGCGGAGTAGGTCCAGGAGCCGGGCCGGGCAGGCATTGACGGATGCTGGGTTGGTCGGGGACCGCGCGGGTGACGGGGAAGAAATCGACCCAGCAGGGCTGCCCGATACCCGGGTTGGGCCGGATGTCCAGGCCTGTCCCCCAGCCGGTGTTGGTGACCAGTTGTCGCACCGGGAAGTTCTTGGTGGCATCCGGCAGCGATCCGCAGCCCGGTTGTCCGCCCGGTCCGCCCTTGGCGGCGATGATGGGCAGGTTGTCGGGGTACTGGTATGGGTCGTTGCCGCCGAGCAGTGCGATGTCGAGCTGGATGGACTTGCCGTTGGCGCCGCCCCAGACGTCATAGCCGCCGTTCCTGAGGAACCAGGTCGCGCCCTCGAGCATGCAGGTGTACTCGGGACTGTATTTGTGCACGAGTCCGGTGGTAGGTGCCAGCGTGTTGACAGCGGCGACGAAGTTGTCCTTGCTCTCTGTCAGAAGATGCGCACCCGAATCGGCGAAGCCGATCGTGTTGAGCAGCAGGCTGTCCAGCTCTGTGGAGTGTCCGGCGAGGGTCGTGCTCGTGGTGCTGGCCGCGTCGAGTATCGCGAGGATGTTGTCCGCGGCAGCCGCGTAGGTCTCCGTGAAGTTCTTGAAGGACACCCAATCGGCACGGAAGGTGTCGCTACGGGCGTTCAGCGCGGTCAGTACGTCGTTGAGGCTGGTGGTGGCTTCACCCATGCGGGGGCCTTGCCCGCGGACGGCATCGGCGACGGCGGACAGGACCGCGTTGAGTTTGGCGGGGTCGACCATCTTCAGTAGGTCGACGACGTTCTGAAAGACAGTGTTGACCTCGGTGCTGACGTTCTGGGAGATGAGCACCGCACCAGCGGACAGTCTTGCAGCACTGGGCTTTTCCGGTGGAATCAGGTCGACGAATTTGGATCCGAAAGCGGTGGTGACCGAGATCTGAGCCTCCACGTTGGCCGGGATGTATGGGATCTGGTCGGGGCTGATTTCGAGTTTGAGGCGCACCGGGCCCGGGCCGCTGTCGATACCGCCAACCCGGCCGACCTGGACGCCGAGCATCTTGACTCGGGCGCCGTTCTCCATGACCAGGCCGGCGCGGTCGGCGGTGAGGGTGACCGGAATGTACGAGCGCAAGGTCCCGGTGAAGGCCATTGCGGTGGCGGTGACGAACAGGGCGAGCACCGAGACGAGGATCATTGCCCACCAGGCGCTGTGGAGGCGGTGTTCGCCGTGTCTGCGGTTCATCAGCGCTAACCGGCCAGGTTGAAGTTGCCGGACTGGCCGTAGATCGCCAGGGAGATCATCACGATCTCGACCGCGGCGACCACCATAGAGGTGCGCACGGCGCGGCCCACGGCTTCGCCCACGCCGGCCGGGCCGCCGCGGGCGGTAAACCCGTAGTAGGTGTGCACGAGCATGACGACGACGGTGATGGCGACCGACTGGAGGAAGGACCACACCATGTCGGTAGGGTTGAGGAAGGTGTTGAAGTAGTGGTCGTAGACCCCGGAGCCCTGTCCGTATATCACGGTGGTTCCGGTGCGGGCGGCGAGGAACGCCATCATCACGGCGATGCAGTACAGCGGGATGACGACGATGACGCCGGACAGGACGCGGGTGGCGGCCAGATAGGTGACGCTGCGGATGCCGATGACTTCCAGCGCGTCGATCTCTTCGTTGATCCGCATGGCGCCCAGTTGGGCGGTGGCGCCGGCACCGATGGTGGCCGACAGTGCCACGGCGGTGGTGCCGGGCACGATCAGGCGCACGTTGAAGAACGCCGATGCGAAGCCGGTGAGGGCTTCGACGCCGACGGAGGCGAATTGGTTGTAGCCCTGCACCGCCACTAGGGCGCCGGTCGTGATGGTGAGAAACCCGACTATGGCGACAGTGCCACCGATGACAGCCAATGCGCCGGTGCCCAAGCCCATTTGGGCGATCAACCGCAGCACCTCGCCGGGATAATGCCGGACCGCGTCGGGGATGGCACCCAGCGTGGTGGCGTAGAAGCGTGTCTGGTCGCCGAGCTCGTTCCACGCGGTGGCGATCGAGGCCCATGCCCGGTGCAGCCGGTCGTGGGGCCGGCTGGGGATCGCAGATGCGACGACGGTCATGTCACTGCACCGTGAACTGGATGCCGACGGCGGTGACGATGACGTTGATGGCGAACAGAACCATGAAGGTGAACACAACAGTTTCGTTGACGGCGTTGCCGACTCCGGCGGGTCCGCCGCCTACCGAGATCCCCTTGTAACAGGCGATCAGGCCGGCGGCCAGCCCGAATAAGGCGGCTTTGGTCAGCGCCACGAAAACATCGGCGGCGCCGGTCAGCAGGGTCATCCCGGCGATGAACGCGCCTGCGGATACATGTTGGATGAAAACGCAGAAGAAGAATGCACCGGCGAGCCCGGCGATGATCACGGAGGCCGACAGTGCCAGCGCCACGGTCGTGGCGGCGAGGACGCGTGGGACGACCAGTGCCTGGATGGGATTGATGCCCATCACTTTCATGGCGTCGAGCTCTTCGCGGATGGTGCGCGCCCCGAGGTCGGCACACATGGCCGTCGCACCGGCTCCTGACACGACCAGCACCGTGACGATCGGTCCGATCTGGTTGACGGTGCCGATGGCAGCGCCGGTACCGGCGAAGTCGGCAGCACCGAATTCAGTGAGCAGGATGTTGAAGGTGAACACCAGCAGCACCGAATAAGGGAGCGTGAGCATGAGCGCGGGCAATACCGACACCCTGGCGACGAACCAGCTCTGAAGGACGTACTCCCGCCACGCGAATGGCGGCCGGAACATAGTCGCCACAGTGTCGATCGCCATGGCGAAAAAGCCGCCGAGCGCACCGAGCGGCTTGGTCGCCAGCGCGCGCGCAGTCACCGCCATCTCTGTCCCGCCGCCGATACCGGCCCTACATCACACGTATCCGTGTGCTTCAGGTCACCTTTGGCCGAGAGCATTGCCGAACTTTATCGAGGGCGCAGGACACCCGACAGCTCCATCGGGAGGGATATCACTCCCCCTTTGGGGTTGCCCCGCGCGGTGTCTGGCAAAGAGGTGCTGGCGCTGTTTCCGCCATCACAGAATCTCGATTCACGATGCGAGTACCGATTTCCCAGTTCAGATGGGGCATAATGCGGAACGTGCTTCACTTGGAGGTGAAACGATCCCGTGCCGACACCCGCTGTTAAGGGGCAGGGACGGGTCCGCGACCCCGCACGTAAAGGGCGAATCCTCGCTGCGGCCGCAGATCTGGTGGCTCGCAAAGGCTTTCATGCAGTATCGATAGCCGAAATCGGCGCTGCGGCCGGCATCACCGGATCCGGGATCTACCGCCATTTCCACAGCAAATCAGCCGTCCTGGTAGCACTGTTCGACCGGGTCATCGACGAGTTGTTGCGCGACGAACAACGTATCCTCGACTCCACCGACGACCTCGTCGTGGCCCTCGACCGGCTGATCGCGGGCCAGGTCGAATTCGTCGTCGGCGACCGCGAGCTGGCCCGGGTCTACTACGGCGAGATCAACAACCTCCCAGAAGAGGACCGACGGCGCCTCCGCCGCAAGCAACGGCTCTATCTCGAGGAGTGGGTGCACCTGCTCAACGAGCAACGCGTGGATCTGACCGACGCGGAGGCCCGCACCGTCGTGCACGCCGCGATCGGCGCCATCCAGTCACCGCTTTTCCACAACACCGGATTGACCGAGGACCGACTCCGCCTCCTGCTCACCGAAGCGGCGCGCGCCATCCTCGGCATTGCCGCCTAGTGCCCGCGCCATCGTGGGTCTCCCCCCAACGGCGCATCGGTCTACTCCCGAATAGCGATGTGCCCTGCGCCGCACGCTCCGTAGCGTGCAATAGACGACAAGTCGCAGGGCTACACAGCTAGAGGAGGCACCGTGGGACGCACTCCCATCGACGTGAAGCTGCACGATCTCGACCTGCTCTGGCAGAGCATCTTCACGTGGGCAAGCTGGCTGATCGTCGCGATCATGCTGGTATTCGCCGTCCGCATGGGCGTCAAACAACGCACGCCCTTCTACCTGATCGCGGTGCTGGCCGCCGGAGTGGCCGCCTACGCCGAACCGCTTTACGACGTTGCATTCGACCTCTGGTTCTACGACGCCCACGGCGGACAGCCCGGCGCCGGATACATGCATTTCTCGGCTTTCGATGTGGTCCAGCCCATCTGGACGCACAGCGGCTACATGATCTTGTACGCCACGGCCTGCCTGTACGCGGGCCGGATCATCTACGAGGGCCGATTGGGACGCCGCGGCCTGTTCGCGATCTGGGGCGCGGAGATCCTGGCATCGTGTGTGTTCGAGGTGATCGGCACCGGCAACAATGTGTACACCTATTACGGTCCGTTCGTACTGCGGATTTGGAACTACCCGTTCGTGATCGGTGTTCTCGAGGGCACCCAGGTCATCTTGTTCACGGTTGTGGCGGTTCTGATCTGGCGAAAGACGGTGAACTGGTGGGGACTGCTGAGCCTGTTCATCGTGTTCCCGATGACGTTCTTCGGCGCGAATTTCGGACTAGGTTTTCCGCTGATCATCGCGATGCATCTCGACCACGGGCTGGCCTCCTCGGCAATCATCTGGACCGCAACAGTTCTCACAATCGGGATGTGCGCCTTCGTCGTCTACGGCATTAGCCGCTTTTTGCCCACTGCGCGAGAAGGTGCCCGTGCCGACATCAATGGCCGCCCGCCACTGGTCGAGAAATCCCGCGTCTGACCCAACAGGGAGAGGATCTCGGTGTGCATGTTGACGTCAATATCGGTGGGTCGATCGACGGCACCGATGGCGCGGATCTGAAGGTACTCACCCAGCAGGTGGCCGACGCCGATCGACTTGGCTTCGACGGCGTCTGGTCCACCGAGGTCAGCCGCGACCCGTTCCTTCCGCTCATGCTCGCCGCCGACAGGTCCGCGCGTTTGCAGATCGGCACCGCGGTCGCGGTGGCCTTCGCCCGCAGCCCGATGACCACGGCGGCGGCCGCCAATGACCTCAATACCTACAGCCAAGGGCGCTTCACCCTCGGCCTGGGTTCGCAGGTAAAGCCGCACATCGAGCGCCGATTCGGCATGCAATGGTCGCCACCTGCGGCCCGAATGCGTGAATATATCCTTGCCCTGCAAAGGATCTGGCACTGTTGGGAAACCGGCGAAAAACTCGACTTCGTTGGCGAGTACTACCGCCACACGCTGATGACGCCGATGTTCACACCCAAGCCCAGCGGCCTCGGCCCACCGAAGGTGGTGGTAGCAGCTGTCGGTCCCAATATGACCAGCGTGGCCGCCGAGGTCGCTGACGGCCTGCTGGTGCACGGGTTCACCACCGCACGGTATCTGCGTGAAGTCACGCTGCCGATCATCGACAAAGGGCTGTCCGAATCCGGACGCAACCGTGCACAGTTCACGGTTTCGTATCCGGGTCTGGTAGTAACCGCGGGTACCGAAGCCGGCCTGGCTGTTGCGCGGGAACAGGTTCGACGCCAGATCGCATTCTATGGCGCCACGCCGGCCTATCGGGGTGTTCTGGACCAGCACGGCTGGGGTGATCTGCACACCGAACTGCACAGACTGTCCAAGGCCGGTCAGTGGTCGGCGATGAGCGGGCTGGTCACCGATGAGATCCTCGGCGCTTTCGCCGTCGTTGGTGAGCCCGATCAGGTGGGCGCGCGGATTGTCCGCCGCTTCGGCGAGTTGGTCGACCGTTTCACCCTCTATACGCCCTATCCCCTCGACGATGCCACTAGGGCGACCATCGTCGAGGGGATCAAAGGCGCGAGTCGTTAGACTTTCGCACTCTCTGCGGCAGCGGTCTCCAGAAGGAATTGCCCGATGTAGGTCTGGGTCTGGTCGGCGTTGAGCGGCTGGAACATAGACGCCGCCGAATCGCGGTAGAGGCGCTCGAAGATTGCGCCCTGTCGAAACGACGATCCGCCAACCATGCTCATGGCTTTGCGCGACATGTACATCACGTTATCGGCAATGAATGTCTTGGCTAGCCCGAGATAGGGAAACCGCAGTTCGGGCGCCCACAGCTTGTCCCTGCCGTCGATCAGATCCTGGCAGGTCTGGTAGAGCACCCGTCGCGAGCATTCCAGTCGGGAGGCCATGTCGCCGATTCCGTCGATGATGTGCCCGACGTTCTTGACCTCGGTGTCGGCGGCGACGATCGCACCGAACGTGGCACCGAGGTGCTTCTTGGACAGTGTCCTGGTGGCCTCTTCCAGGATGCGCTGCTGCATGCCGAGGTAGATGCTGGCGAACATCAGCGAGGCCCACTCGAGTACACCGAACGCGCCCGCCCGCCACGGTGATACGAAGCCGTCCTCGGGGACGAAGTAGCCGTCGAACACGATGGTCTGCGTTCCGGTGGCGTGCATGCCCAGGGCGTTCCAGGTTTTCTCGATGCGGATGCCGTCACCTACGCCGTTTTCGTCGACGGTGAAATCACCGATGAACAGTTTCTCGGCGGCCACCCGGCCGTCGAAGGTGTCCGGCAGGTTGCCGTCGGCATCGGTCTCGGTGGCATTGGTGGTGATGATGTCGGCCGCCTCGCACAACGTGCCCCAGGTTTTCTTGCCGTAGAGCCGCCACCCGCCGCCGGGCTGCGGGACGGCCTGCATGTCGGCAAGACCCGAGAAACCGGCGCGCTGCTCGGAGAAGGGGCCGAACATCAGCTCACCGTCGGCGACGCGGCCCAGCCAGTACTTGTTCTGTTCCTCGGTCATCAGATTCCCGGCGATGCCCACCATGATGTAGTGCATGTTGTAGGCCAGCGTGATCGCCGAGTCTCCCTTGGAGAGTTCGGACACGACTTTCGACACCTGCAGGATGTTTGCACCCGGCCCGCCGAACGCCCTGGGCACCGGCAGCGCACCCAGCCCGGACTTCTTGAACACCTCGATGGACGGGTAGGCAAAGGTATTTTCCCGGTCGTACTTCGGGCCGATCTCGCGGAAGAACTGCGAGACCTCCTGGGCCTTGGCGAAATACGGTGCGAAATCGTCGTCCGTCAGATCCTGTTCCAGCATGGTCACTCCCTCGGATGGTGCTGTGGTCGATATCCGATGCTGTCGAACAGCAATGCCGAGCACACCCCTCACTGGGGGTAAGTCGGTCCAACATCGGGGGATATCGGGCCAGCTCACAACGGTGCCATTGCCGCAACGTAGGCAACTCCTCCCCCCATGGGACGGTCGGTTTCCTCCCGTCGGTAGGCGCTCCTCGCCAGCGTGCTGCATAGCGTCGAGGTGTCGTGCATCACCAACGAGGAGATTCGTCCATGAGCCACACGTTCGCCGTCAAATGGCTGAAAGCCTTCCGGGAGAGCGCCGAAGCGGTCGTCGCGCTCTACGCCGACGATTTTCTGTTCGAGGACCCGATCCTCGGTCAGTCAATCACCGACCGCGAAGAACTGCTGCGGGTGTTCGCACCGTACGCGAACAAGGACACCGAAAATGGCATCGGCATCAACAACTTCCGCATCGACGAGGTCGTGGGCGACGAGAATGCCGCTATCTACCGGTGGACCTGGCAGGCTCCCACCGCCGGAGCCTTCGTCGGCGTGCCCACCAAGGGCAAGGTCCCCGGTGCCCGCGGTATCACCTTCCACATCTACGACGCCGACGGCCGCATAAGGCGGGAGGCGAGCTTCTGGGACGTCGCAACCGCCGTCCGCGACCTCGGTCTGCCCATTGATCCCACCGCCGTCGCCCACGCGCCGGCCCTGGTCTGAACCAAACACCACAAGGACAATCCATGAGTCTCGACACCGCCCTGGCCACTGAGCACGCCAACCGCTGGGCCAATGCCCTGACCGCAGACACAGCCGCTGCGGTCGCCCTCTACGCCGACGACCTGGTCTACGACGACCATGCCGACTCCGACCACATGATCGACACCGCGATCACCAAGACCGAACTCGAGCCCCGACTCGCCCCGTTCGCAAATACCGAGGCCGGCAACGGTGTCGGCCTCCACACGTTTACCGCCACCGAGGCATTTCAGTTGGCCGGGGTAAACGGCAACCCGGCTGTGGTGATCCTGTGGGACTGGACCGGCAAAGGTCTGACCACCTTCCGCGGCGTCCCCACCGGCGGCCGGACTCTCGCAACCTGCGGAATCACATGGCATCAGCTGGATTCTGACGGACGCATCGCGCGGGAGACAACTTACTGGAACGACACCCCCGTCCTGCAGGAACTCGGTCTGCCGATCATCACACCGGAGTACTGGGTAGAGGGGTTCGACCCCGCCGCACTGGCACCTTAGACAAGGAACATCCCCGACCGTGAGACATCCCAACGCCGGCATGTGGGGTGTGCTGCCCGACGTCCTCGACCGGGCTGCCACCTACTACGCCAACCAGACCGCAATCGTCGACGGCGACCGCAGCATCACCTACCGCGAGTTGATCGCTTGGCGCAACCGCATTGCCAACGCGCTCCTGGGCGCCGGGGTGCAGAAAGGTGACCGGGTCGGGCTGCTGATGCCCAACTGTCTGGAGTTCATCCCGATCCAGCAGGCCGTTTGGGCCGCCGGAGCTGTCCTGGTACAGATGCCGACCCGCGCCGCCGCCGACGGCTTCCGTACCAACCTGGCGCTGACCGATGCCACGACGCTGATCTACCACGCCAAGTTCGAAGGGGCCGTGGCCGCTATTCGCAACGATCTGCCCAAGCTGCAGAACATCATCCGAGTCGGTGCCGCCGATGCCTCCGCCGTCGAGGCATTCGATTTCGAGACCGTCGTGCAGGCGGCCGCCGATACCCGGCCCGTCGTCGACATCGACGAGCACGACGAGGCCTACGTGTTGTTCACCTCCGGCAGCACCGGCGAGCCCAAAGGTGTTGTGAATTCGCATTTCACGTGGAGCTACTACAGCATCTCGGCCGGTTTGGAGATCGGTGACATCCGCCGCGGCGAGGTATTCGCACACGGTGCGCCGTTGACCCATTTCTCGCAGATCTTCGTCATGCCCACCTTTGTCCGCGGCGGCACCAACGTCATGCTGCCGGGTCTGGATGTCGAGACGCTGTTGACGAGCATCGAGCGTTATCAGGTCAGCGCGACCGCTGTGGTCCCCACGATCATCTATCTGCTGCTTGACGATCACCGCCGCGCCGACTTCGACATCAGCAGTCTGCAAACGGTTATCTACGCCGGATCCCCGATGGCCCCCGAACGGCTCCGCCAGGCTCTGGAAGTCTTCGGGCCGATCTTCGTTCAGGCCTATGCCGGCACCGAACAGGGCTACGTGTCGTACTTGGGCAAACATGAACACCGCGCCGAAGACGGCGAATCACAGCAGGATTGGGTCGCACGGCTGGCTTCGGCCGGCCGGCCGATGTTCGGCGTCGAGGTCAGTATCCAAGACGATGCCGACTCCGTGCTGCCGGTGGGTCAGGTCGGTGAAATCTGCTCCCGCCAACTCGGCCAGATGCTGGGTTACCTCGATCCGGCGCGTGACGTCGAGACACTACGGGGAGGCTGGGTACACACCGGTGACGTCGGCCGCCTCGGCGAGGACGGCTATCTGTACCTCGTCGACCGTAAGAGGGACATGGTCGTCAGCGGGGGTTTCAACGTCTTCCCCCGCCAAGTCGAGGATGCGCTGTGCAGCCACACTGCCGTCGCCCAGGCTGCGGTCATCGGCATACCGCACGAGAAGTGGGGTGAAGCTGTGCTGGCGCTCGTGGTCGCCAGACCAGGTGAACTGACCGGTCCAGAGCTCGAAACTGAGTTGATGCGCCACGTCAAGACGACACTGGGCGCCGTCAGCGCACCGAAGCAGATCCTGTTCACCGATGCGCTGCCGTTGAACCCGGCAGGCAAGGTTGACAAGAAGGTGATCCGTAAACCCTACTGGCAGAACCAATCACGACAAGTCGGTTGACGAAGGATGAGAAGAGACAGCTATGACGCAGACCGCGAGCACAACAACCGATACCGGGCATTACACCTTGTACATCGGGGGTAAGTGGGTCGACACCGATGAGCACTACGAGATCCGCAGCCCGGCCACCGAGGAACTCGTGGCCACGGTCGCCAAAGGTGGGGTCGCTGACGTCGACGCCGCGGTGGCCGCCGCGGAGGCGGCTTTCCGCGAGGGCACCTGGCGACGCACCCCGCCGGCGCAGCGCGCAGCCGTGATCAACACTGTCGCCGAGCATCTGATGAGGCGAATCGACGAACTCGCCGCCCTGCAGTCACGCGAGAACGGCGCGACCATCCGCATCACCGGTGCGCTCCACGTAGGGTTGTCCGCCGCGCAGCTGCAATATCTGGCGGCCCTTGCGGCCGACTACGAGTGGGAGTCCTCCGGGCCGGCGATCGAACCCGTTGCGGCCGAAGGAATCGTGGTGCGCGAACCTTTGGGAGTGGTGGCCGCGATCGTGCCGTGGAACATTCCGCTGCTGACCACGGTCTGGAAGATCGGCCCGGCCCTGGCTGCCGGCAACTGCGTGGTCCTCAAACCCGACGAGCACGCGCCGCTCCTGCCACTGGAACTGGCCCGAGAGTTCGAAGCCGCCGGCCTGCCGCCCGGCGTCCTCAACGTCGTCACCGGCGACGGTGAACCGGTCGGCGCGCGGCTGTCCGGCCACCCGGGGGTTCGCAAGGTCGCGTTCACCGGTTCGACTGCCGTTGGCAAGAGCATCTTGCGCCAGTCCGCGGACTCCATCCGGCGCGTCACGCTGGAACTCGGCGGCAAGGGCGCCAACATCATCCTCGACGACGCCGACATCGACATGGCCGTCGACGGTGCGATATTCGCCTGCATGGCCAACAACGGTGAGGCCTGCGAGGCCGGCACCCGGCTGCTCATACCTGCGTGGCGGCGCGACGAGATCGTCGACAAATTGCTGGCCCGTGCCGCGACGCTGCGCCTCGGGGATCCGCTCCAACCCACCACCCATGTGGGCCCGATCATCTCGGCCGAGCAACGCGACCGCATCCTGGCCTACTTCCAGATCGCCACGGCCGAGGGCGCCCGGATCGCGCTCGGCGGCTCCAGCCCTACCGGACCCGGCTTCGACAAGGGTTTCTGGATTGAGCCGACCATCTTTGTCGACGTCACCAACGACATGCGCATCGCGCGCGAAGAGGTCTTCGGACCCGTTCTGGTGGTGCTCACGTACGACTCCGTCGATGAGGCGGTCGCCATCGCCAACGACACCAATTACGGTCTGTCCGCAGGTGTCTGGGGCAGCCAAGACCAAGCCCTCGACGTTGCACGGCGGCTGGACTCCGGCATGGTCTGGATCAACAACTGGCATGTGATCCATCCCGCCTACCCGTTCGGCGGTTACAAAGAGAGCGGCCTTGGCCGCGAAGGCGGACCGGGCGCCATCGACGAGTACGTCGAGGAGAAGTTCATCTCGATCGACCGCTCCGGGGGTATCGAGAACAAGGCCTTCGCCATCGTCATCGATCCTCCAGCGTGAACCACAGCGCCCCTGCGATTTCCCGCCATCACCGGTCCCTCCGATGAGTCGAAAGGCCGCACGATGAATCACGACATCGTTTTGAAGAAGCCCGCGCGAATCGGAATCCTCGTCGATGAGCGGCCGTTGATGGGGTCAGGCGGTGAATTCGAGCGCGTGCACGGGTCAGACTTGCGTGCACTTGCTCATCGCGCGGCGGCTCTCCGTGACGACCACCCCGGTGTGGACATCGTGGCCGACATCGAGGTCGTCCTCGCCGACACCGCCGCGACCGCGCGGGCACTGGTGGCCGGCGCCGGCCTCGCCCCACCGGGCGATACCGTGCGTTACGTGGGCACGCCGGACGGCTTGGCGGGGTTGCTGGCCGATATTCACGCCCTCGGGATCGCCGACGGCGCACTGTTGCAACCACTGCTGCCCGGCACCGCCGATCTCATCATCGAGCGCACGATGGAAGTTCTTCGTACCATGGGTGAACTGCCGAGCCCGGTCTCCGAGGTGCGATCGGCATGACCTTGTCCACGGTGTCCGGGGAGATGTATCGGGCCGCTCTGCGGCGGCACCCGGCTGGTGTCGCGGTCATTACGCTGATGTCCGGCGCCGGCCCCGTCGGGTTCACCGCGACCTCCCTGGTGAGCCTGTCGCTGGATCCGCCGCTGGTCAGCTTCAACATCACCAGGACCTCGTCGAGCATCGCCGCGCTGCGCCGGGCGGCCTCGGTGGTGGTGCACCTCATCGGTGAGCATCAACTCGAGGTCGCCCGCCGATTCTCCCGCACTGCGCAGCTGCGGTTCGCCGATCCACACTCCTGGTCATCGCTGGACACCGGTGAACCTGTATTGGCCGAATCGCCGACGTGGCTGAGAACCCAAGTACAACAACTGATTGACGCTGGGGACTCCATCCTGGTGATAGGCCGGGTCACCCGAATTCATTGTGATGACATCGCCGGGGTCCCCCCGCGTCCGTTGGTCTATCACAACGGGACATTCTCGGGAACCAGCGAACTGTCCGAGGCCTGAAGAGAACTATACGTTGAGCGCCCAGGCGATGGCCTGGGCGCGATTGACCGCACCGTACTTGCGCAGGATGTGTTTGACGTGCGATTTGACCGTGCCCTCGGTGATGACGATCTTGTCCGCGATCTGCTGGTTACTCGCACCGGTGACCATGAGCGCAAAAACATCGGCTTCGCGTTCGGTGAGCTCCACCGGCGTTCGACCGCTCGCCGCGAGGCCAGTGCTCTTCCCTGTCCCGGCGTCGGCAGCGGCCGATCCCGATTCGCACAGGTCATCGATGCGGTCGAGTGCACCGAAGAACAACTCGCGCACGCTGTCTCGCTGCGACCGGAGCCGCTCCATCAGCACTGCTCGCTCGTAGAGATGGCTGAATCCGTCAGCGAACGCCCATGCCACATCGCGATCCGCTTCGTCGACGCGCCGATCCAACGGATGGTGGTCGGTGTGCAGGAAGCCGACCACATCGGTACCGAGCACCAGTGGCGCCACCACATAGGAGCGGGATTGACCAGCCTGCACTATCAATGGGCGGTACACCGGGGCACTGTCGGTGTCGTAGACCAGCGACGGGCGCCGCCGGGAGAGCATCGCGGCTTCCGGGGCGTCAGGCACTAGCGGCACCGTCTGGTTAATCCAGTCGCTGAACCACGCACCGGCTCCCTCATCGGAACGATTGTGCAGCATCAGCGGCTTCCAACCGTGGCTGTCCACTTTGGAAACCACCGCGCGATGAAACCCGCAGCGCTGGACCAGTTCCTGACAGGACGCTTCAAGCAGAGCGGCAGAACTGGGTATCCCCCGAAGCCTAGACAAGCCGGCCGCGCAGTCGGCCAAGCGTTGACCACGCATTGCGGTCTCGTGGAGGTACCAGTCCATGGCGAGCTGTTGAAGATCGAGGATGAGGTCGCAGAATCGTTGTGCACGTGCGGTTTCTGCGCTCGGCAGGTCTCTCAGTTGCGCGATGCAGACGTGCGTGATTGCCGAGATCGTCTCGGCGGCGCGCCAGGGCACATCCCACTGGACCTCAGGCAGGGTGACGCCGCCCAGCAATTCGTGATCAGCCTCCGTACGCAGCGTGCGCAGGCGTTCGACCAGTTCGACCTCGCGCACCCACCACGCGGCACCCGGACGTGATTCGCCGGCCCGCACACTGTCGTTGGCTAGGGAGATGCTCATCGCGTCCGCCGTTCGTCGTTTCGGGATTCCCGCAGGTAACAGGCGATCGCCGCGGCCCGGTTGCCGGCGCCGATTTTGTGCAAAATGTGTTTGACGTGGGACTTCACCGTGCTCTCGGCCACCGTCAGGCGGTCGGCAAGTTGTGCGTTGGTGGCACCGCTCGCCAGCAGGGCCAGCACCTCCCGTTCGCGACCGGTCAACCGCGCCAGGCGCGCGCTGATGGTCCCCGATTCGGCTACTGGCGGTCTCGTCCGGGTCGCGGACGGCATCAACGCGGACTGTTCCGACAGTCCGGCGATCTTCATCGAACCGCCGGCGCCGAGCGGCTCGGCCTGTACCGCGGTCACGGTCCCCATCGTGGCCATACAGACATCGCTGAGCATGCGCTGCTGATGCACCTGACGTGCAGACAAGTCCGTCCGTTCCCAGTGCACGCCGACGTTATCGACATACAGGCGCAGTAGGTCGCGGTCCACCGCGCTCAGCTCACGGCCAGTGTCGGCGTTGTCGGCGTGGACGAGCGCGCGCACCGTGTTGTCGACGACGACCGGCGCGGTGACATATTCCGTCGTTCGCAGTCGGGTGATCAGTGCACGGTGCGCACGGGGTTCGCGATCGGCCGCACTCACCAGAGCCGGCAGCCGGCGCCGGACCACCTCGGCTTCGATCAGCGGGGAGGCCAGTGCGATGTCCAGGTCGCCGGCGTCGTCATCGGAGACGGTCTCGGTAACGACGCGGCCATCGGTGGTGATGCGGTAAACGATGCGGGGAGACCAGATGGAGCCGTCGACCCGGGAAACCATGACCCGGTCGAAAATGGCTGCGGCGCATAGGGCTCGGCCGCAGGCTGCGAGCACGTCCCCGGCGGCCGGTTCGTCCCTTCGCAGCGCGTCGACGGCTTCTAGTACGGCCACGATGCCGTCGCCGATGCGCTCCCCGGGGGCCCTCATCGTCGACGTCTGGGCTTCAGTGGCGCCCATGAGCCGGTCTGCGAGCGCAGCGAAATCAGCGGTTCCCGATGTCACCATGGTGTCGATGGCGGGGCCTTCCTCACTACTGAACTTTCGACGATCAGCAGATAGCGTTCGAACGTTTACTAGCGATCATCATTGGTGACACGCATCACTTTGTCAACGCTGCCGATATATCCATCTCATCAGGCAACACCTACAGCGCACCCACGATGCTCCGGCATCCCCTTGCCCCACTCCCTCGGACTAAGTAATTTGTGGTTCACTAACTCGGACCCGCGTAACCTTCATCGATCCGAGGTACCAATGCCCTCGCCTCTCATCAGCGCCCCCGTGTGGCCCGGACGGCTCCGCCTTCCCGTCATCGCAGCACCGATGACCACGGTCACCACCCCCGAACTGGTCATCGCCGCATGCCGCAGCGGGGTGATCGGCGCGTTTCCCACCCATAACGCCAACGATTCCGACGAGCTGCGCGCCTGGCTAGAACTGATTCGAGAAGCACTGGGCCCACGGTCGGCACCCGTGGCCGCCAATCTGGTAGTACACCGCAGTAACAAGCGCCGTGATTCCGACCTGACTGTGCTCATCGAACACGGCGTCGAGTTGGTGATCACCAGCGTGGGTTCCCCGGCACCGGTCATCCCCGCCCTGCACGGGGCCGGTATACCGGTGTTTGCCGACGTCGCGAGCCTGGGGCAGGCGTGGCGTGCCGTCGACGCCGGTGCCGACGGCCTGATCCTGCTCACCGCCGGCGCCGGGGGCCAGACCGGCTGGGCCAACCCGCTCGCCTTCGTGCGTGCGATCCGCCGCCGATACGCCGGACCCGTCGTGCTTGCCGGCGGCATCAGCGACGGCCGGGCGATCCTGGCGGCTCAGGTGCTCGGCGCCGATTTCGTCTACCTGGGAACACGATTCATCGCCACTGACCAGAGTGGCGCCAGTGTCGACTACCGGGCCGCGCTGGTGCAGTCGTCGCTGGACGATGTGCGGCTGTCCGATCGCGTCGGGGGTATCCCGGCGAGTCTTCTGGCATGCTGGCTCGACACGCAGGAAGGTTCGACCGAAACATCCGAGGGGTTCGCCCAGGACAGACTGCTGTCCAACCGGACCGCCTGGAGTGCAGGGCACAGCGTTTCCGGAGTGCACGGCGTCCTCCCCGTCGGCGAACTCGTCGACGAACTAGTCGCCGAGTACACCGCAGCGGTGCAGAGCTCCAGTCACAGTTCAACCACCTGGGCGTAGTGACCCATGACTGATCTGTTGGCACCCGAGCCGTCGGACTTATCCCCTGCGTATCCACCATCTCCCCAGTTGGAGGTGTATCTCGGCACACCCTTCGCCACAGCGACTCGCTCATTTAGTGTATGGCTATTCACTATCGTTCTGACGCCGTGCCGCTGGCACGGGAAAGGTCACCGATGACCGTCCTGACTTCCGATGTCGATACCGCCTCGGAGACCTTCCGCGCCAACCGCGAGGTGCAATCTGCGGCCGTCGCCGCGCTGGCCGAGCAACTCGAGCTCGTAGCCGCCGGCGGCGGCCCACGCTATGTGCAGCGTCACCACGACCGCGGACGGCTACTGGCACGCGAACGCATCGAACTACTCGTCGACCGCGACGCCCCGTTCATGGAACTGTCAGCACTTGCCGCGTGGGGCACCGAATTCAATGTCGGGGCCGCGATCGTCACCGGTGTCGGGGTCGTGTCGGGGATCGAATGCATGATCATCGCCCACGACCCGACCGTGCGCGGTGGCACCATGAATCCATACACGTTGCGCAAGAACCTGCGGGCGTTGGAGATTGCCCGAATCAACCGGCTGCCGGTGGTCTACCTCGTTGAGTCCGGCGGCGCCGACCTGCCGACCCAGTCCGAGCTGTTCGTGCACGCGGGCAAGATCTTCCACGACCTCACCGAACTTTCGGCGATGGGAATTCCGAGTGTGGCACTGGTTTTCGGGAATTCCACGGCCGGTGGCGCATACGTGCCCGGCATGTGCGATTACGCGGTCCTTGTCGACCGGCAGGCCAAGGTGTTCCTGGGCGGGCCGCCCCTGGTGAAGATGGCGACCGGCGAGGACGCCGACGACGAATCGCTCGGCGGCGCCGATATGCACACCCGGATCTCCGGGCTGGGCGACTATTTCGCCGTCGACGAGGTCGACGCGATCCGTATCGGACGAGATATCGTCAGCCACCTCAACTGGCACAAACTCGGACCAGGACCGACTCGGCCAGCTGACGAACCGCTGTTCGACGGCGAGGAACTGCTCGGCGTCGCCTCCGGCGACTCGCGTGTGCCTTTCGACCCGCGCGAGGTCATCGCGCGAATCGTCGACGGCTCTCGCTTCTCGGAGTACAAGCCTCGCTGGGGCACCAGCCTGGCCACCGGATGGGCTTCGATCCATGGCTTCCCGGTCGGCATCCTGGCTAACACCCGCGGCGTGTTGTTCAGTGAAGAGTCCAAGAAGGCAACGGAATTCATTCTTCTGGCAAACCAGACGGACACCCCGTTGATCTTCCTTCAGAACGTCACCGGTTACATGGTCGGCACCGAATACGAGCAGGGCGGCATCATCAAGGACGGCGCCAAGATGATCAACGCCGTCACCAACAGCACCGTCCCTCACATCACCATCAACATGGGCGGCTCGTTCGGCGCCGGCAACTACGGCATGTCCGGGCGGGCCTATGACCCGCGCTTCATGTTCAGCTGGCCCAACGCCAAACTCGCCGTCATGGGCGCCGCCCAGCTGGCCGGCGTGCTCTCCATCGTCGGCAAGGCGTCCGCCGCGGCCGCCGGCCGAGAGTTCGACCACGAAGCCGACGCCAAACGCACCGCCGAGATCGAAGCCCAGATCGAGAACGAGTCTCACTCCTTCTTCGTGTCCGCCCGGATCTACGACGACGGTGTCATTGATCCCCGCGACACCCGATCGGTGCTCGGCATGGCTCTGTCGGCCGCCCATTCCAACGTCGTCGCCGGCCGTCGTGGCTTCGGCGTTTTCAGGATGTGAGGAACGTGTTCACCAAACTGCTGATCGCCAACCGCGGCGAGATCGCCTCCCGGATCATCCGGACCGCGCGGTCCATGGACGTTGCCACCGTCGCGGTGTACTCAGATGCCGACCGGCACGCCCCGTACGTCGCGCAGGCCGACGAGTCGGTACACCTGCCCGGGACGGCGCCCGCCGACACCTACCTGCGAGCCGATCTAATCCTGTCCGCCGCGGCCCGCACGGGCGCGGAGGCCATCCACCCCGGGTATGGATTCCTTTCGGAGAATGCAGATTTCGCCACTGCCTGTGCGGATTCCGGCGTCGTGTTCGTCGGGCCCAGCCCGGCGGCGATCACCGCGATGGGATCGAAGATCGCGGCCAAGGAACTGATGGCGGCGGCCGGCGTACCGGTGCTGCCCGGTGCCACGGTGGAATCCGACGCCGACGAGGACCCGGCGCGCCTACGCGCGGCCGCCACCGAGATCGGATTCCCGATCCTGGTGAAGGCCGCGTTCGGCGGTGGCGGACGCGGCATGCGAATCGTGCGCACCGGGGACGAACTGCTCGACGCCGTCTCCAGTGCCCGCCGCGAGGCGGCCTCGGCGTTCGGGGACGGCACGGTATTCCTGGAGAAGTTCGTCGAATGCCCCCGGCACATCGAGGTCCAGATCTTCGGTGACCGGCACGGGTCCCTGGTGCACTTGGGCGAACGGGAATGTTCTATACAGCGCCGCTACCAGAAGATCATCGAGGAGGCTCCCTCCACCGCGGTTGACGACGCGTTGCGCGAAGAGCTGGGCCACGCCGCGGTGGCTGCCGGCAAAGCGCTGGCCTACGAGGGCGCGGGCACCGTCGAATTCGTGATGGCCCCCGACGGATCGTTCTACTTTCTGGAGGTCAACACCCGCTTGCAGGTCGAGCATCCGGTGACCGAACTGGTAACCGGCATCGACCTGGTGCGGACCCAATTGCTGGTGGCCGCCGGTGCACCGCTGCCATCGGAAATGTTGCACACCCGCCCAGCAGGCCACGCCGTCGAGGTCCGGCTTTACGCCGAAGATGTTGCAGCCGGATTTATTCCGGTGTCGGGGACCTTGACCACGCTGGAGTTCCCGGATATTGACGGGATACGCGTCGATGCCGGATTCACCAGCGGCTCGAAGGTCAGCACGTTCTACGACCCGATGCTGGCCAAGGTCATCGGCTACGGCGCCACCCGCGACGAGGCGTGCGCGCTGCTGGCGCGCGCTCTCACCGAAACGCGGGTGCACGGGGTCACCACCAACCGCGACCTGTTGGTGTCGATCCTGCGCGAGCCCGAGTTCCGTGCCGGGGCCATCGACACCGGCTACCTCGAACGCCACGATCCCGCAGCGTTGACGGCCGCCGCCAGCCATCCGGACGTGACAAGGATCCACGCCCTAATCGCCGCCATTGCCGGTCAATCCGAGCGTCGCGCCCGAACTACGGTGCTCCCCGGCCTGCCCTCGGGCTGGCGCACCCTGCCCAACCACGATCAGACCGTGTCGTTCACCTCCGGTGAGCACACCGTGGACGTGCGGTACCGGTTCTGCCGCAACACCTTGGCTGCCACCGTCGACGAGTGGGCACCGCAGATCGTCGTGTTCGCCGCAACGGGTGATCTGGTGGACGCCGAGATCGACGGTGCCCGCCGGCGCTACCGGATAACCACCTACGGCACAACGTACTACGTGGACAGCCGACTGGGCTCCTCGACATTGCACGAAGTGGAACGCTTCCCCGACCCCAGCGCGCTGGCAGAAGCCGGTTCGCTGCTGGCGCCGATGCCCGGGTCGGTGGTACGCGTCGAGGTCGGAGAGGGCAGCCGCGTAACAGCGGGCTCCACGATCATCGTGCTGGAGGCGATGAAGATGGAACACACCGTCCGCGCTCCGGCCGACGGCGTGGTGAGCACCGTCGCGGTGCGCGCCGGAGACCAGGTGGAATCCGGGCAGGTGCTCGCGGTCGTCTCGGACGGCCAGTCATGAGCGTCATCTATGAGGTCCGTAACGGTGTCGCGTGGCTGACCATCAACCGGCCCGACGCGCGCAACAGCCTCAACAAGGCAGTCCGGGAAGGACTCTTCGACGGAGTACACACCTTCAACGCCGATGACGCCGCGAAAGTCCTTGTGCTCACGGGCACGGGCGACAAAGCGTTCTGCGCCGGCGGTGACCTCAAAGAGATGGCGACCGACGCGCTGACCGTCCCGCCGGTGGATTTCGTACCACAGTTCGGCCGCAACATCACCGTCGACAAACCCACCATCGCCGCAGTGAACGGCGTGGCGTTCGCCGGCGGGTTCCTGCTCGCCCAGACCTGCGACCTCTGTGTGGCGGCCACAACCGCCCAGTTCGGCATCACCGAGGTGAAGGTCGGCCGCGGATCCCCGTGGGCCGCACCGCTCCCCCTAATGATCCCACGTCGCATCGCGATGGAACTGGTGCTGACCGGCGCCCCACTGTCGGCAGCGAGGGCCTATGAGATCGGCTTCGTCAACCGACTGGCCGAACCCGATGAGCTAACCGACGTCACCCAGGGGCTGGCGGAGCTGATAGCCGCCAATGCCCCGCTGTCAGTCGCCGCCGGGAAAAAAACCGCGGTCCTGACCGCCGAGCACCCGCTCGCCGAAGCCTTCGAACTGGCCGAAACCATCTGGGAACCGGTGTATCTAAGCTCCGATGCCCAGGAAGGCATGCGGGCTTTCAAGGAGAAGCGCTCGCCCGCATGGAAGGGAATCTGATGGCCCTCGACTACCCCGCTCTAATCGACCATCTGCGCCATGAGACGCACAACTTGGCCGGGCATCTGAACACCCTGGCCGCCGCGCAATGGGATCTGCCCACCCCGGCCGCCGGTTGGTCGATCAAAGACCAAATCACGCACCTGGCGTTCTTCGACGACGCCACCCTGCTTGCGATCGACCACTCCGAAGAATTCCGGACTCAGGCCGACGCGCAGATCGCCGGCGGTATGGACTTCCCCGACCGCATCGCCGACGAACACCGCCACCTGTCCGGGGAACGCGTGCGCAACTGGTTCACCGACTCACGCCAGCAACTCATCGACATCTTTGCTGCGGGAGATCCGAAACGCCGGCTGCCCTGGTACGGCCCTGACATGAGCATGGCGTCCTCGGCCACCGCCCGGCTGATGGAGACCTGGGCGCACGGGCAAGACGTTTACGACACCCTCGGTGTCGCACATCCACCGAGCCCGGGCTTACGCAGCATCGCCCATCTCGGAGTGGCCACCTTCGCGTTCACCCATCAGCTACATGGCCGGCCCGTACCCACCGTCGCCGTCCACGTCGAGCTGACCGCACCAACCGGGGAAATCTGGACCTGGGGACCCGACGATGCCGCTGATCGCGTCTGCGGAACCGCCGAAGACTTCGTGCTGGCCGCAACTCAGCGCCGGCACTGGACCGAAACCGAAATAGTCGCAACGGGATCGGTGGCGCGGAACTGGCTGGATGTCGTCCAGGCTTTCGCGGGCGCACCCAGCCTCCGGGCACCGAAGGCGCTGCGATGACCCGCCGGCCCGTTCGAATCGGGAACGCCTCGGGCTTCTACGGCGACCGCCTCGGCGCCATGCGCGATCTGGTCGACCGCACCGATATCGACGTGATCACCGGCGACTATCTGGCCGAGCTGACGATGCTGATTCTCTGGAAGGCCAAGCAGAAGAGTCCCGACGCCGGATATGCCCGCACCTTCCTCACTCAGTTCGAACAGGTTGTCACGGACTGTGCTGCCCGTGGCATCAAGATCGTGGTCAATGCCGGCGGTCTCAACCCCGCCGGAATGGCCGAGCAGGTGCGTAATATCGCCGCCGCCGCCGGCGTCAGCACCAACGTTGCCTACGTCGAAGGCGACGACCTCGTTCCACGGTTGGATGAACTTGCTGCCCAGGGCATTCCATTCGCCCATCTCGATACCGGTGCGTTGCTGGCCGAGTCCGACGTGCGGCCCGTGTCGGCGAATGCTTACCTCGGCGGCTGGGGCATCGCCGCCGCCCTGCGCGCCGGTGCCGACGTGGTGATCACCGGCCGCGTCACCGATGCCGCCTTGGTCGTCGGCGTAGGCGCGTGGTGGCACCACTGGGACCGAACCGACTACGACGCGCTTGCCGGCGCCGTCGCCGCCGGGCACGTCATCGAATGCGGGCCGCAAGCCACCGGCGGCAACTACTCGCAGCTCCAGGAGATCACCGACCGCCGCTATCCCGGCTCCCCGATCGCCGAACTGGCCGCCGACGGCAGCTTCGTGATCACCAAACCCGAGGGAACCGGAGGCCTCGTCACCCCGGGCACGGTGATTGCCCAACTGCTTTACGAAGTCGCCGCGCCCGCGTACGCCAACCCCGACGTCGTCGCGCACTTCGACACCCTCGCTGTGACCCAGGCGGGTCCCGACCGCGTTCTGGTAACCGGCACCCGCGGTTCAGCGCCCTCAACCGATCTCAAAGTGTCCATGAACTATATCGGCGGATACCGCAACACCATGACCATGGTGCTCACCGGCCTGAACATCGCCGAAAAGGCGGACTGGGCAGTCTCGGAACTCTTCGAATTACTCGGTGGTCAAGACACTTTCGACGAAATCGACGTCCAGTTACTGCGCTACGACAAGCCCGACCCCACTTCGCTGGTCGACGCCACCGCGCACCTGCGGATCACGGTCAAGGATCGCGATCGGGCCAAGGTCGACCGGGCGTTCTCCAACGCCGTCATCGAACTCGCGGTGGCCGGCTACCCGGGCTTCCACACCACCACACCACCAGCCTCGGCCACCGAGTTCGGGGTGTACTGGCCCACTCTGGTCCCAGCATCGGCCGTCGCACACGTCGTGGTACACACCGACGGCACCCGGGAGACCGTCCCGCATCCCTCGATCGGGGAGCCTGCTTCACCGCGGATGGTCGAGGACATCTGCTCAGCACCAGTGGATTTCGGTCCTACGTCGCGACGGCCCCTCGGTGACATCGTTGCAGCGCGCTCCGGCGACAAAGGCGGAAACGCAAACGTCGGCGTGTGGACCGACACTGACGAACGCTGGGACTGGCTGCACGCCCATCTCACCGTCGAGCGCTTTCATCACCTGGTGCCCGAATCGGCAGGGTTGACCGTGCGCCGCTACGAATTCGCCAACCTCAAGGCTTTGAACTTCGTCATCGTAGGCTACCTCGGCCAAGGAGTGGCGTCATGCACCAAGACCGACCCCCAGGCCAAAGGTCTTGGCGAATACCTCCGGTGTTTGCACACCGACATCCCCGACAAGCTGGTGGGCTGAATGGATTTCCTGGAATCACCCGAACACCGGGCACTACGTGACGCGGTCGGTGCCGTCACCGACAAATACGGTTCCGACTACTTCGCCCAACGTGCCACGGCTGGCGCATCCACCACCGAACTGTGGACCGACCTTGCCGCCCATGGCTTCATCGGCATCAACCTGCCTGAAGAGTTCGGTGGCGGCGGTGCCGGCATGACCGAGTTGGCAATCGTCTGCGAGGAGACCGCAGCACACGGCTGCCCTTTGCTGTTGCTCCTGGTGTCCAGCGCGATCTCCGGCGAATTGCTCACCCGGTACGGCACCGACCATCAACGCCGGGAATGGCTGCCCCGCATGATATCTGGTGAGTCTAAGGTGGTATTCGCGATCACCGAGCCCGACGCCGGTTCCAACACCCATAAAGTTTCCACCACCGCCCGCCGTGACGGCGACGACTACATGCTCGACGGCACCAAGTACTACATCTCCGGAGTCGATGAAGCCGACGCCCTTATCGTCGTCGCCCGCACCGCCGCCGAGAAGCTGTCGCTGTTCCTGGTACCGACCGACGTCCCCGGTCTGATCGCCCAGCGCCTGCCCGTAGGCATCAGCTTGCCCGAGAAACAGTTCACGTTGTTCTTCGACAACGTTCGCCTGCCCGCCTCCAGTCTGATCGGCACCGAGAACGAAGGCTTCCGTCAGGTGTTCGACGGGCTCAACCCCGAGCGGATCACCGGGGCCGCGGTGTGCGTCGGCGTCGGCCGTCACGCCATCGACCGCGGCGCCGACTATGCCCGTACCCGCACCGTCTGGGGTCCGGCGATCGGTTCATACCAGGCAATCTCACATCCGTTGGCCAGAGCCAAGATCGAGGTGGACCTCGCGGCTATGATGACCGCCAAGGCAGCCTGGCTTTACGACCACGACCAACCCGCCGGTGAAGCGTCCAACATCGCCAAGTACGCCGCCGCTGAAGCGGCGGTCGGCGCCGTCGACCACGTCATCCAACTCCACGGCGGCAACGGCCTCTCCGCCGAATACGGCCTACTTCCACAATGGGGGCTGGCCCGACTGCTCCGGATCGCACCCGTCAGCCGAGAAATGATCCTCAACTACGTGGCCCAGCACAGCCTGGCGTTACCCCGCTCGTATTAGGCAAGTCGGCCAGCGCAGCTTAGTCGCCGATGTGCCGCTGCAGCGCCACCGCAATCAGCGGCGCCGACGAAGCCTTGTCTCACCAGCCTCTACAAGGACAACTGGTGCGCTATTCCATCGCCGAGATTCCGGTCCGTTCCGAGTACCGCACTACGCGTGTCGGCGACGACCCAACCAGAGAGCATTTCGTTGCATCATTCCTTCAGCCGATAGGTCCAACGAATGTCCACCGACACCACCCACAAGCCAGGCACGAAGGCCACTACCCCGCGCCGCCGCCTTCCCCGCACCAAACTCACTTCCGCAGTACAGATTCCGACCGACTTCACTATCAACGAGGTTCCGTTCCAACCTGGTGTCGCACCGCCGGCCCCTGCCGATATCGCACCGGCGCTGGGCCCGTTGCGGGCGTTCACCGGAACGTTCACCGGCCGCGGCTTCAACACGATCTTCCGGCCGCAGAACTCCACCACACCAACTGATCTGCCCACGCCGCAGCCCGATAGCGACAACATCCTCGAACTGAACCTGACCATCGAGACGTTGTCGTTCCAAGATCCGCTGGGTGCGGTGCCCAACCGTGGCGAAGTGGAGGGCGATATCTTCCTCAACGGTGTGCCGTACCTGCAGTCGATCAGTGATGTCACCGATCCGCTGACCACCACCCCGATTCACCTCGAACCAGGACTGTGGGTGATCGTTCCGCCGACACAACATCCCGCCGAGGCCGAACCGACCTTCGCGCGGATGGCCTCGATCCCGCACGGCACCACCATCAATGCCCAGGGCACGGCGTTCCACGTCGACGGCGGCCCGACGATCGATCCGGTCGATATCACTCCGTTCCCGATCGGGAATCCCGTCGCGCGCATCCGCTTCCCCAGTCAGACCGCTTCGGACAATGCCACCGCACGTATCCCGCAGGACCTGTCACTGGCCCCGGCGCTCACGCAGGCGCTCATCGACGATCCGAATCTGCTTCTGAGGGAACACATCGCCGGGATGAACATCATCTCGACCGACGTCATCATCATCGATACCGAGTCGGCAGCGGTTCCGGGCGGGGGAACCGACAACATCGGCTTCCTGCTCGGTGACGGCGGAGTCGGACCCAATGCCAACGCCGCCCAGATGTCGGCCATCTTCTGGATCGAGAAGGTCCAGGTCGACGTGACGGTGGGCCCGCTGAAGGCCGGTGAGACGCAAAAGGTTTCGCCGACGGTGCCCACCGGGGCGCCGGCGCCGACCTTCGCGGTGACCGCCGGTTCGGCGCTGGCCGGTGAGCAGACGGTCACCGTGACCTACCCCCAGATCCAGTACACCCAGAACGTGTCGCTGAACTTCGCGACGCTCACCTGGCCGCACGTATCGGTGGCCACGCTGGTGCCGGCCAAACCCATAGCCGTCGATGTGTAGTCCATCTCAGCCGGCAGCGGGACCGAACGAGATGACCGGCCTTTCCGATCCGGCACGCGGTGTTGTCGGGTCATTCGATGCCCTGCAATACACCGTGGACAAGAAGGCCGTGCTCAACGAGCTTCAAACGGCCAACCCCGATCTCATCCCCACCCGAAACAAGGACAAAGTCGACCTGTGGAAGATGCTGTTCCTGCTGTTCGGGATCATCGCGATCGTGCTGGCCATCGGGGCGGTGTGGTGCCTGCTGCTCGACAAGGACACCGCAGCCAGCATTCTCGTCGCCCCGGTGACCGCGATCGTCACCGGAATGCTGGGACTGTTCGCATCGAGTCCGACGAGCTCGGGCGGGTAACGCGTAGACAGGTTGAACTCTGCGATAACTGTGCGTCGAATAACCTTGGCGGCGGGATCCGCGGCGTGATAATCACTTCCCGGTGCTGTGATCGATTAGCGTCGCGGCCGCCTTCCGAGCCTGCGCCCAGCTGGCCGGGTCATCCAGAGACGTCGACAGTGCGGCCGCCCCCTCGTAGAGCAGGGCCAGCTGGTTGCCGAGCAGCGTGGGGTTCGCGGCTCCGGCTTGACGGGCCAGCTTGATCAGACCCTTGATGTAGTCGCGCTTGTGCTTCTGGACGATGTCGTGAACGTCCGGCATGACCTCAGCCGCCTCGACCGCGGCGTTGTGGAACGGGCAACCACGCATCCGCCCGCCGATCGTCGGGGCGGCGAATAGCGCGAGTATCCGCTCGCGCGGCGTGCGCTCAACATCCCGTGGTCCAGGCCGGATAGGATCGCCGACGCCGTGCTGGACCGTCCGCAGATACTCTTCCACGACGGCTTCCTTGCTCGGAAAGTGTTGATAGAGGCTTCTCTTGGAGACGGCTGCCTCGCTGGCCAGCCGCTCGACACCGGTGGCGTTGATGCCTTCGCGATAGAACAGCTCAGTGGCTGCGCTGAGGATGCGCTGCCGCGCACCCCGGCCACCGCGTCGATCGGTTGCCTGCGCCTTATCCTGCACGGTCATCACCCGAGTATACCGATGGGTTTACATCAAGGGTGCCGACAGTGTACCGTCGGCGATCATCAAGTACACCGATCGGTTTATGAGGAGTGATCGTGGCGTGGCAGCGTGAGAACAGTCGGCGAGGACTGCAGCGAACGCTCGCAATGCTCGCGGCGATACCGATGGTCAGCGCGGCCGGGGAGATCGTTCGTGGTCCACAGGGAGTTCCGGGTGGTTCACCGGAAGTGATGCCAACCGTGGACAGCGCCTTGCGTTATGCCAACGTGTTCAAATTCGCAGTGGGACCAGTGATTTGGTCTCAGCTCCCACGCGTCGAGCACTCGTCGGCGCTGACCGCCGCGCTCTCGACGATCTTCGCCGGTGGACTCGCGCGGACGCTTTCGTGGCAGCAGCGCGGACGACCGCATCCCGTTGCGGTGTCCGCAATCGGCCTGGAGACCGTCGGCGTGGGAATCCTGCTTCTGTGGCAGCGCCGCGTCTCGGCAAAGACTGCCTTGATCCGCAACCCATTAGACGACGAGAAATGAGAGAGCAGATGCCTTCCGTAATGGTCACCGGCGCCGGCAGAGGGATCGGTCTGGCGATCACCGAACACATGAGCCGACGCGGCTGGAACGTCTTCGCCACCGCTCGGTCCGAGTCTGCGCTGCGCCACCTCGACGGTATGCCCAACGTGCACGCAGTACCCCTCGACATCACCGACCGGTCCGGCATCGCGGCGCTACCCGATCGACTGCCCGCAACACTCGACGGTGTCGTCAACAATGCCGGGATCATCGTCAACGGTCCGGTGGAGAGTTTGTCTCTCGACGATCTGACGCGCCAGCTCGACGTCAACGTCATCTCCCAGGTCGCCGTCACTCAGGCGGTGCTCCCCAAGATTCGTGCCGCCCGCGGCCGAGTGGTGTTCATATCCTCGGTCAGCGGGTTGATCACCACTCCCGGCACCGGGGCCTACAATGCGTCGAAGTACGCGATCGAGTCACTGGCCGATGCGCTGCGCATGGAGTTGCGTCCCTGGCGCATTCCCGTCTCGCTGATCGAGCCCGGCCCGATTCGTACGGACATGTGGGGCGACGTGCTCACCGATTACGACGCCATGACGGCGCAGTTGTCTCCACAGCATCGCGAGCTGTACGCAGCCCACCTGGCGGGAAGTCGAAAACTCATGGGACGCATGCAGAAATTTGCCGCCGACCCCAAACGGGTCACCAAGGCCGTCGATCACGCGCTAACGTCTCGGCGCCCGAAACGTCGATACCTGTTGGATATCGCCAGCCGCGCCCAGAAGGCCATCGTCGCGGTGACCCCCACCGCTATCAACGACGCCGTCCTGGCGGCCGCGACCACGTCGAAGTGACGGCGGTCAGTCCAGTGTGACGACGACCTTGCCGGCCTTGGACTTCCCGCTTTCGACGTGGGCGAGCGCGTCGAGGGTCTGGTCGAAACCGAAGATGGTGTCGATGACCGGCCGCAGATGTCCTGCGTCGTACAACGCGGCGAGCGTGCGGAGTTGGGCGCCGCTGGCGTGCATGAAGAAGAACTCATATCGCACGCCCAGCTTCTTGGCTGCCCTGCGGACCTTGCGACTGAGGAACGACAGCACGAACTCGAATGGCTTCGGTGCCCCGACTTGTCTGGCGAATCCGGCATCGGGAGGGCCGGCGACCCCGATGGCAAGGCCGCCAGGTTTGAGCACGGTGAGCGACTTCATGAGGTTGTCGCCTCCCACGGAGTCCAGTACGACGTCGTAACCCGAACACAGCCGACTGAAATCCTGTGTGGTGTAGTCGATAACGACGTCGGCTCCGAGATCGCGGACCAGTTGCGCTCTAGCCCCGCTGACGGTGGTCGCCACGTGCGCACCGAGGTGCTTGGCCAGCTGAATGACGGTCGATCCCAGGCCTCCGGCGCCGGCGTGGACCAAAACCTTCTGGCCGGGTGCGATGTGGGCCACCTCGACCAGGATCTGCCAGGCGGCCAGCGCAACCAGCGGGACCGCGGCCGCCTCGTGCAGGGACAGGGTGGCCGGCTTGGGGGCGGCGTCGTCCCCGTCGATGGCGATGTACTCGGCGAACGTTCCGATTCGCAGGTCTCGCGGCCGTGCGAACACTTCGTCACCGACGGCGAAACCGCTTACCCCGGAGCCGATCTCGGTGACCACTCCGGCTACGTCGTGGCCGAGCACGAAGGGGGGCCTGTACTTCAGGAGTTGCTTGAACTCGCCGTTTCGGACCATGAGGTCAAGCGGATTGATGCTCGCCGCGCTCACTTTGACGAGGAGGTCTGAGCGACCGGCGTCGGGCATGGGCACGTCGGTGGCGCGGACCCCATCCTTGCCGTAGTGGTGCACGACGAATGCCTTCATGTGGCCTTTCCCTTTCGCCTGGGTGTGGCTTCGTGATCGAGAAGCAACTGCGCGTTGACGATGCCGGATCTCAGCAATTGATCGGACATGTCACGGTCGGAGACGGCGCGTGCGAGCTGCAGGGTCGCGACGAGGACGGTGAACAGCCCAAGCGCGGTGGTGCGCGCGGCGGAGGGGTCCTCTGGCGCCAGGTGCGCCGCAATCACCTCGATGATCGACTGCATTCCCTGGGTGTAGGCATCGCGGACGGCGTCGTCACAACGGCCGATCTCGTCGAGGAGTGCAGCGTTCGGACAGCCGGCGCCGGGGTCGTCCCGATGCGCCGGCGACAAGTACTCGTGCACGAACCGTTCCAGCGCCGCCCTCCCCTCGGGCAACGCGGCCAAGATCTCGCGTTGGGTGTCCAGTTGTTCGGCGACCACGTGGGCGACAAGATCGTCCTTCGACCGGAAGTGAGCGTAGAACGCTCCGTTGGTCAGACCCGCGTCGGTCATGAGGGCAGCTACCCCCGAACCGTCGATGCCGTTGCGCTTGAGACGCCGGCCGGCGACGTCGATGATCCGCTGCCGTGTGTGGGCTTTGTGCTCCGCGTCGTACCTGGCCACCGTCAGCGCCTTCCGTCACCAAATTCGCGATCTGCTTGACCAACCATAGCGCATTATCTTACAGTCATAATATTACGCTCATACGCCAATGGTTCCCGAGGACGGCCGCCTGATGACTTCACCGCACGATCCACTGCCGCTGCCCTGCGGACAGGTCCTCCCGAACCGGCTCATGAAAGCCGCGATGAGTGAGGCACTCTCCGATACCTCGCACGCGCCGGGTGCGCATCTGGATCGGCTCTACCGCACGTGGAGTCAGGGCGGTTACGGGTTGCTGATCACCGGCAACGTGATGGTCGATCGCACTCAGTTGGGCGAGCCCGGCAATGTGGTGATCGAGGACGACCGCGACCTCGATGCACTCAGCCGGTGGGCCAAGTCGACCCACGACGGCGGCGTGCCGATCTGGGTTCAACTCAATCACCCTGGACGGCAATCGAACCCACTTGCGCTGGGTCACGTCCCGGTCGCCCCGAGCGCGGTGCCGATGAGCCTGCCTGGATCGCCGACGCCGCGCGCGCTGACCTCAGCCGAGATCGAGGACATCATCGAGCGATTCGTGACGGCAGCCGTGGTCTGCGAAACGGCCGGGTTTGACGGCGTGCAGATCCACGGCGCGCACGGCTACCTGGTCACGCAGTTTCTCTCCCCGCTGACAAACCTGCGGACTGACGAGTGGGGTGGCGACCCTCGACGACGGATGCGGTTCCTTCTCGAGATCGTCCGTCGTGTCCGCAGTCGCGTGTCACCAACCTTCGCGCTGAGTGTGAAACTCAACTCGGCGGATTTTCAGCGCGGCGGTTTCAGTGAGGACGAATCACGCGGCGTGGTCGCGGCACTGGCCGACGAGGGTCTCGACCTGATCGAGATCAGCGGCGGCAACTACGAATCGCCGGCGATGTCGGGTTCGGCCACCGCCGGTACCCGCGACCGCGAGGCGTACTTCCTCGATTACGCCCGCACCGTCCGGCGGCTGGCCGGCGACGTTCCGCTGGCGGTGACGGGTGGGTTTCGCTCGCGGTCCGCCATCGAGGCCGCGCTGCGCGCCGGTGACTGCGATGTCGTCGGACTCGGCCGTCCGGCGGTGACGACTCCAGATGCCGCTGCTGCCATCCTTTCCGACCGGATCGAGGTGCTGCAGACCCACGAGTTGCGCTACGGGATGCGCGGTGTCTTGGGCAGATTCGTCGACCTCAAGGCACTGGACGGCGTACTCAACATCAGTTGGAACACCGATCAGCTGCATCGGCTGGGCGCCGGCCAGGACCCGGACCTGAACCGAGGCCGGCTGGCCACGACAGTGGCCATGCTCCGACGTAACGGCCGTTCGTCTTTCCGTCCCAAGCGGGGCATCCGATGACACGTCCGTGCCACCACGTGGCAGGTGGAACCACGCCTATCCCGCAGCCCACGCACGAAAGGCACGACATGACAACTTGGAAAGACGCACCAAACCGCACCATCGACGTCGGCGGTGTCCCGTTCGCCTACCGCGAGCTCGGGAACAGTTCCGAGGTTCCGGTGGTATTCCTGCACCATCTGACGGCAGTACTCGATGATTGGGACCCCCGGGTCGTCGACGGCATCGCCGCCCATCACCGCGTGATCGCGTTCGACAATCGCGGGGTCGGGGCGAGCGGCGGATCGGTACCGCCCACCGTCGAGCAGATGGGCACCGATGCCATCGCGTTCATCCGCGCCCTGGGCCTGCAGAAGGTTGATCTGTTCGGGTTCTCACTCGGCGGCGGCGTCGCCCAGATGGTGGCGCTACAAGCACCCGAGCTCGTCCGGCGGATGATCCTGGCCGGCACCGGCCCGCGCGGTGGCGGTGGCATCGACAAGATGGCCACCATCGTGGGCAGTGCGTACGCCAAAGCAGCTCTCACCCGCAGCGATCCGAGGAATTTCCTGTTCTTCCCTCGCACCCCAGACGGCAAGCGGGCCGCATCGGACTACCTGGGCCGGCTCAAGGAACGTCGTCACGACCGCGACAAGAAGATCTCCAACCAGGCCCGTATCGCCCAAATCAAGGCCATCCGACATGCAGGTCAGAGCCAACCCGACGATTTGTCCCTACTCACCCATCCCGTCCTCGTCGCCAATGGGGACAACGACCTCATGGTCGACAGCGCCCACTCCGCCGACATGGCGCGCCGACTTCCCAACGCCCAGTTGAAGATCTACCCCAGCTCCGGCCACGGCGGAGTGTTCCAACACCACGAAGAGTTCGTTCCCGAAGCACTGCGCTTCCTCGCCAACTGACCATCCCCACACACCAGGAGACACCATGGCCACCACCTCGTACAGTGCCGCGCCGGCACGCACCGTTACCGCCGGCGGCGTCACCTACGCCTACCGTGAGCTCGGACCCAAAGGTGGCATACCCGTCGTCTTCTTCGTCCACCTGGCCGCCACGCTGGACAACTGGGATCCACGCGTCATCGACCCGATCGCCCACACACATCACGTCATCGCCTTCGACAACCGTGGCGTCGGCGCCTCCACCGGCACCGTCCCCGACACCGTCGAATCGATGGCCGACGACGCGTACGCCTTCATCACCGCGCTCGGCTTCCCCACCGTGGACATCCTGTCCTTCTCCCTCGGAGGCATGGTCGCACAGGCGTTGGTGCTCAAACACCCCGAACTGGTCCGCAAGTTGATACTGACCGGCACCGGGCCCGCCGGCGGCAACGGAATCGACAAGGTGTCCAGCACAACGTATTTCGACACACTGCGGGCCACCCTCACCGGCAAGGACCCCAAGGAGTTCCTCTTCTTCAACCGCGACGCAGTCGGCAAACGAGCAGCACGCGCGTTCGTCCAGCGCCTCAAGGAACGCACCGAGGACAGAGACGCCAAGATCAGCGTGAAGGCCTTCCAAACCCAACTGAAGGCGATCAAACGCTGGGGGCGCGCCATCCCCGCCGACCTCTCGAAGATCACCCAGCCCACCCTCATCGCCAACGGTGACAACGACCGTATGGTGCCGTCTGCGCTGTCCGAGGACCTGCACCGCCGAATCGCCGGATCCAAACTCGTCATCTACCCGAATTCGGGCCACGGCGGAATCTTCCAGTATCACGAAGAATTCGCCGCCGAAGCACTCGCCTTCCTCGCCTGACCGTCCCTTCCGCCAATGAACATGTTCACCTGGAGCCTGCCATGACCGCCCTCAAAGGCCAGACCGTCCTCATCACCGGAGCCAACCGCGGCATGGGCCGCGAATACATCACGCAACTGCTCGACGAGCGGGAGGTGGCCAAGGTGTACGCCACCGCCCGCAACCCGGAGGACATCGACGTCACCGACGCCCGCGTGATCCCCCTACGCCTCGACGTCACCGATGCCGCATCCGTCGCCGCGGTATCGGAAGCAGCCTCCGACGTCGGTGTACTCATCAACAACGCCGGCATTCTCCGCGGCTCCTCGGTGCTCTCAGCCGACACCACCGGTCTACGAGAAGAGTTGGAGACCAACCTGTTCGGCCCACTGGCGTTGGCGTCCGCGTTCGCCGATCGGATCGCAGAGCGCTCCGGCGCCATCGTCAACGTCTGCTCAGTGCTGGCCTGGTGGCCGGTCGGCGCCAGCTACGGTGTCACCAAGGCCGCGCTGTGGAGCGCCACCGATTCGATGCGCCACGAACTCGCGTCCCGCGGTGTGCAGGTGATGGGTGTCTACATGGGATTGGTCGACACCGACATGGCGTCCTTCGCCGGCGACACCCCCAAATCCTCGCCGGTCGACGTCGTGCGTCAGGTCCTCGACGGTTTAGAGTCCGGTGCCGAGGAAGTGCTCGCCGACGATATGACCCGCCAGATCCGCGCCCAGCTCGGCACGTTGATCCACGACCGCTGATCTGACGCCGGCTTTCTCAGCCGTTGTGCCCCCAGCGTCCAGCGCATCGGTAACAGACAACGGAATCCCGGAAAGAAGACAGGGTTACCTGTACAGGTTACACTGCATATGTGGATGTTGACACGGTTCCGGCCGCCGCAGTGACCGCCGCAAGCGCCTTGCGCGTGTTCGTGGGCCGGCTTCGGCGCAAGATGCAGGATGCCTCGGCGATCGGTGAGCTCAGCTCGGGGCAGGCTTCGGCACTGGCGCGGATCGCGGCCACCCAAGGCCCCTCGTCGACCAGTGCACTGGCCGGGGCCGAGCGGGTGCGCCCGCAGTCGATGGCCGAGACCGTGGCGAGTCTGGAAAAGCAGGGCCTGATCCGACGGGAACCCGATCCGTCCGACGGCCGGCGCCAATTGATCTTCCTCACCCCCGAGGGGCAGGCATATGCGCAGGGCGCCCGCGCATCTCGGCGCGAATGGCTGGCACAGACCCTTGCCGAGCATCTCACCGAATCCGAGCTCGCTGTGGTCAACGAGGCGATAACTCTCCTCGAGCGCGTCGTGGAGTCATGACATCCCTCCCCGCTGCACCAACGGTCCGTTCAGCCACGCGACGTTGACGTCGGCTGACAGATCGAATATCGACAGAGCCTCGAAAAGGTAAGGCACGAAGGCGAACCCGACAACCTCACCCCAATCGACATCCTAAATGGACAGGTTAACCTGTACAGGTTAGCCTGTTTATATGTCAGCCGACGCCACCGCCCGGAAGCGCTCGTTTCGCTTCCGGACACGCCGAGGATCCGAGGCAGAAGACGGGTTTGACCGCAAGCTGCTCGCGCCCCTCATCTCCGGCGCGGTGCTCAATCCGATCAATTCCACGATCATCGCGGTCGCCCTGGTGCCGATCGGCCTTTCGCTTGGCGCACCGGCATCGGCGACGGCGTGGCTGATCTCGTCGCTGTACCTGGCGACAGCAGTAGGTCAGCCAGTGGTCGGTCGACTGATCGACATGTATGGCCCACGCCGACTGTTCCTGCCCGCCACTGCCCTCGTCGGAGTCGCCGGCGTGATCGGCACCCTCGCACCGAATCTCACCGTGTTGATCATCGCGCGGGTGATCCTTGGCTTCGGTACCTGCGCCGGCTATCCCGCGGCGATGCGGCTCATACAGGACGAAAGCGATCGGACCGGCCGCGACAGCCCAACCAAAGTCCTGACCATTCTGGCGATTTCGACACAGACCATCTCTGTCATCGGTCCCTCGATGGGTGGGTTGCTGATCGGACTCGGTGGATGGCGCGTCACTTTCGCCATCAACATCCCCATCGCGCTCTTTGCGTTCGTTCTCGGGGCGCGCCGCCTGCCCAAACCGTCCGAACCGACCCCCGAGGCACGCCGGACGCCGCACCGCCGAGCCGGCGTGCGTGACCTCGACCTGCTCGGCATAGGTCTGTTTGCGGCGACCTTGGTCGCACTACTGCTGTTTCTGATACAGCCGCACGTCGGGCATTGGTATCTGGCGGTCATCACCGTGGCCGCAGCGGCAGCCTTCGCCGGCCGCGAGCTCTCCCACACACAGCCGTTCCTTGATCTTCGGATCCTCGGCGACAACGTGGCCTTGCTGGTCACCTACGGACGGGCCCTGCCGGCTTACATCGTCTCCTACAGCTTCATGTACGGCTTCACGCAGTGGCTCGAAGCCGGCCGTGGTCTGTCACCCAGCCAGGCGGGCCTGGTCACGCTGCCGGTGTTCGCCACCGGGATCGTAGTGTCGATTATCAGTGGCCGTCGCGAACAGGTGCGCGCCAAGCTCGTCGTGGCCGCAGCCGGGCAGATCATCGGCTGCCTGCTGCTGCTGGCTCTGCAGCCATCCACACCGTGGTGGTTACTCATCGCGATCGCGCTGGTCTTCGGCATTCCGCAGGGCCTCAACAGCCTGGCCCTGCAGAACGCGGTTTACCGTCAAGCCCCGGCCGAGGACATCGGTGCATCGGCGGGATTGTTGCGCACCTTTGGCTATCTCGGAGCAATCATCTCCTCGGCCGCGCAAGCAACTTTCTTCCATCCCGCCGCCGATACCAACGGTATGCACCACCTCGCGCTGTTGCTCGTCGGCGTCAGCGTGGCTTTTCTGCTCATCACGGTTTTCGACCGCTCACTGTCTGACAACCGCCCCGATCGAAAGGACAGACATGGCTGACACACCCGCGCTCAACCCACAGCGCACCGCACTGCTGGTGATGGATTACCAGAACGGGATCGTCGCCCAGCTACCCGAGGCCGACTCGCTCGTCGGGCGCGCTGCCGGCGCTGTCCGCAACGTGCGCGACCACGGTGGTCGAATCGGCTGGGTGCGAGTGGCGTTCACCGAAACCGATTTCGCCGTCATTCCCGAGACCAGTGTCTTCGCCGCAATGGCTTCCGGGAGGCGAAAACCGGATCTGCACGCCGACGCCCCCGCCACGCAGATCGACTCTCGGCTCGACCACCGGCCCGGCGACATCACTGTCCGCAAGAAGCGCGTCGGCGCATTCTCCACCACCGATCTCCATCAGCAGCTGCGCGCGGACGGGATCACGACCCTGCTCCTCGCCGGAATCAGCACCGGAGGCGTGGTTCTGAGCACCGTGCGTGAGGCAATGGACCTCGACTATCAGATCGTGGTCCTTCAGGACGCCTGCGCCGATCGCGACCGGGACGTCCATGACTTTCTCACGGAAAAGCTTTTTCCCGCGCACACTTTCGTCACCAGCGTCGACGCACTCGAAACCCTGTGGGCCTGAGGTGTGGGCGGGCCAAGCGCTGCCCGATGTTGAGCACCGTCGTCACCACCAGGTACCAGATGATGCAACCCAGTCCGCCGACCCTAACTGCTCAGCAAATGGCGGTGAAGCAGCCGTTCGCAGCAAGGTGTACCGATAGAGAACCGTCGACATCGTCACGCTTCCAGGGGGATCCTTCATACACCCTCGAAGGGATGTTCAGCGGGTTAGGAGTGTTCAGATCCCTGCCAGCGCGGTGAATGGTGCGGCGATCACGTTCTGCTGTCGTGCCGCAGCTCCGATATTTTCGGGTTGAGGAAGACATACAGCGTGGCGATCTTGGTCTCGCGAAAGACCACAACATCCAGCCCGGTGCACTCGGGTGGTTCACCTTCGAGGCCCGACCCCCACGCGAGAATTCCGCCGTTGTGCAACACCTGGGCCTCTCCACTTGGTGTGTAGACGAAGCGCGGATGGGTCGCACGCAAAGCACCTGCGAAATGATCCAGTGCCTCGATCCCAACCAGGACGTCGTCGGGCACGTAGATCACACAGTCGTCGGTGTAGAACTCTTCGATCGCTGTGCGTCGGCGGTCGGGGTCCCCCTCTCCGAAAACTTCCTGAAGGTTGCGGTAGAGAAGTTCGGCAAGTCGCTGACTCATCTTGTGTCTCCTTCTTGCGCCACGTGGTTATCGCTACCGGCCGGTGCTCGTGTGCAAGCCCTGCAGACTGTGCGCGGTGTCGATCATCGTCTCGGTGAGGGGACGTGGTGACCAGCCGAGCAAGCCGCGAGCCTTACCAAGTTGAGGTTCACGGCGGGTGCCTGCATTGCTGGCCATCTCACCCAACGGCTTGACGAACACCGCGAGTGCCTTGAGCAACCAGGTCGGGATGGGTCTGTCGGGAACCCTGGCAGCCTCGTCGCCCAAATTAAGCCGCAAGATGCTGGCGATCTCTGCCATCGAAGTGAACGCGCTCGCGGCGATGATGCGCTGGCCAATCGCCCGCTGATCGACCATCGCCTGGATGTGCAAGGCTGAAACATCGCGAACGTCGACCGCGCCGAAGGTGACATCAGGCAGAAACGGAATCTGGCGCTCGAGTAGAGCTTTCACCATGTTCAGCGAGCTGGAGTAATCGGCACCCAGTGCGGGACCAAAGATCCCGGACGGATTTATGACCACTAATTCCATAGCCCCACCATCGGTCTCGATAAAATCCCAGGCAGCTTTCTCGGCGAGGGTCTTCGACTTGATATAGGCGCCGATGGGTGCGTCGACGTTGGTCCAGACTGTCTCGCCGAACGGCCCAGATCCGCGATGGCCGTATCCGATGGCGGCGAACGACGACGTCACGACCACTCGCTTGACCGCGGCGTCACGTGCGGCGCTCAGCACCCGCAGGGTGCCGTCACGGGCAGGAACGATGAGGTCATCCTCGTGCGCCGGGGCGGCGGGGGGAAATGGCGACGCCATGTGCAGGACGTAATCGGCGCCGGCCACTGCGGTGTCCCAACCGTCGTCTGAGGTCAGGTCTGCTATTGCGAACGCGAGCCGATCACCGGGATTGACGCCTGCGGCGGCGATCATGGTGCGGACATCGGCTTCACGGTTGGGTGAACGGATCGTGGTGCGGACATTGTGCCCGGCGGCGAGCAGCTGGACGATCGTGTGGACACCAAGGAACCCCGAACCCCCAGTGACCACCACGGTAGTGTCATGCATGGAATCATTGCCTTCCCTTGGCAATCCATGGTTCCGGTGCTTGATCGCCGGCGCCAGGCCGTCCTGGTACTGGTACTGGCAGGGACAGGGCCGTACCAGCGCTAGGCAGCTCGTCGTCGGTGGAGTCGGCTAGGGAGCGTCGGGGTCGCCGGCGAACGCAGCAAGCATGCGGAAGGCGGCGTCAGAGGGGCCGCCGGGCTCGGCGTGGTAAGTCACCAGCAAGTGTTCGGACTCGGGCAGCACGAACTTTTGAAAACGCAGATCAATGGGGCCCACCTGCGGATGATCGAGCTGTGTCACGCCCTCGTCGCGGACCTTGACGTCATGTTTGGCCCACAGGGTGCGAAACCGCTCGCTACGAATACTCAGTTCCCCGACAAGCTCGGTCACGCGAGGATCGTCCTCGTGACCGGCCACCACCGAACGCAGGAAAGGGACCGCTTTGGCCGTCATCGCCTCCCAATCTCGATAGAGCACCCGCATGTCTGGTGACAGGAATGCTGCCCGGAATGGGTTGGCGCCCTTGGCGAAGTGCGGTGACAACGCCGCAGCGAGCCTATTGGAGGCCAGCACTGTGAAGCTGTGGCCTTGGACGTAAGCAGCGGTGTGCGGCCATCCGTCGATCAGCGACACAATGTGCGGGCTGACGGTTTCCGGACGGGATCGTCGCGTCGGGACAGTTCTCGGTTTGGCGATAGTGTGCAAATAAGCGGTTGCATCGGAGTCGAGATGCAGCGCGCGGGCGAGGCTGTCGAGGACCTGGTCACTGGGGTGCAGGTCACGGCCCTGTTCGAGTCGTAGGTAGTACTCGGCACTGATCCCGGCAAGCATGGCAACCTCTTCCCGGCGCAGCCCCTTTACCCGCCGCCGCGCGTTGGCGTGCAGCCCGACATGCTCGGGCTGCAGCTGTGCTCGCCGCGCCCGCAGATACTCCCCCAGGTTGTTTCCGCCCACGCCGGCAACCATAGTCACGCAGCCAGCTGGAGACGCTCGGTGAAGCCCACCAACTGCGTCTGGACCGGTCACGGATTCGATCGCAAACCCGTTCACAAAGCCGACGAAAACGGCCCCCGGAGTAATCTCCGAGGGCCGTTTCCTCTTAGTAGCGGGGACAGGATTCGAACCTGCGACCTCTGGGTTATGAGCCCAGCGAGCTACCGAGCTGCTCCACCCCGCGACGGGTAAACACAAGGTTACTGGTGGCGGCTCGAGGCTCCAAATCGGGTGGTCAGGACGATATTTCTCCCTGCGAGCGTGCGCAATCTACGGGATTTACGCGGTGCGTCGGCCGGGGACACGCACGCTCGCGGGGAGGAGATTGGAAGGGCTAGAGCGGGTAGCGGGCCACCTGACCCACCCGCAGGACGCCGGCCGGGTCGTAGCGTTCGCCAAGCGCGGCCAGCCAGTACAGGGTGTCCTCGTCGTAGCAGCGGGTCAGCCGGGCCAAATCCGCGCCGGGCGCGAAGTTGGGGAACTGTCCCCCGGTCGACCACGGCGCCATCGCCGCCACCACGGTGGCGGAGTGTTCGGGCACCGCCAGCTCCGGCATGGGCACACCGATCGTGGTGAGCGTGAACGCGGCGTCGCGGTGGCAGAACGCGCTACGGTGCCGGGGCGGGCGAGCCATGGCGCCGCCGAGCATCCGCAGTTCGACGATCACCTGCGGTGAACCGGCCTGCGGGCCCGCCGCTGCCAGCAGCGCGTCCACGGCCTCAGGGGTCAGCTCACTGAGCAGCGCGTGGTTCTCGTAGACCGGCATCGGGTTGGGCGGATCGGCGTGCACGGCACCGATCGCCGCATACGGCAGCACGTTGACGGCGTCGAGCAGCGGTTGCGCCACCGCCCGCATGGGCTCTAGCAGCCGCTGCCCCTCCCCCAGATCCCCGACCGCCGCATAGCGCACGGCCACGGTGAACCGGCCCGCCAACGGCGGTGGCACATCAGGCATCTCGGGCAGCTGCAGGAACGCGATCGACGTGCTCACGGCCTCGGGCAGCGTCGCACCCCAACGCTGCCAGGCGTGCAGCACCGCGGCGGCGTCGGTGCCGTCGAAATACAATGCCCCACCGTAGAATTCGGAAATCGGTAGCAGGTCGAACTCGACGGCGGTGACGATGCCCAGGGTGGCCTTGCTGCCCCGCAGACCCCAGAACAGGTCACTGTGCGACTCGGGGGTGACCGCCAGGATCTCTCCCGCACCGGTCACCAGCTCGAACGCGCGAATGTGATCGCTGGACAATCCCGCGGTGCGCACCAGCGGGCCGATACCGCCACCGGTCAGGAAGCCCACCACACCGACACCCGGCGCGGAACCGCACAACGGTGCCAGGCCGAACGGGGTCGCGGCGTCGAGCACCTGCTGCCAGGTGGTGCCCGCACCGACGCGGGCCGTGCGGTTGAGCGCGTCGACGTGGCAGCTGTTCATCGCACCGGTGTGCACCAGGATGCTGTCGGGCTCGACCGGCAGCGCACCGTGCCCGGTGGCCTGCACGGCGACGGTCACGCCGGCCTGCGCGGCGAAGCGCACCGTCTCGGCGACATCGGTTGCCGAGGTGGCGAACACGACGGCCCGCGGGTTCACCGGAACGGCCACATTCCACGGGGTGATGCGCTGGTAGTCCGGGTCACCGGGCAGTGCGACGGTTCCGGCGACGCGAGCGCGCAGAGCGTCCACAGTGGTCGTGTCGTCGGCAGGGGCGATGGTCATGCGATCTCTCCAGGTTCACAGGGTTTTCGGTTGTGCCAACTGTGCGTGCGCGCCCTTGGCGGACGCTTGGCGCGCGGACACCAAGAAAACTCCAAGCGTTGCTAGCCGAGCCGGCGCGCGGCCGCCGCAACACCCGCCATCCCGGCAGCGTCCGCTTCCGCGGCGATCTGCGCAGCCCGGCCGGTCATGTCGAGGCCGGCGGCGTGATCCAACTCGCACGCCAACAGCCGGCACCGCAGCAGGGTGGGCGCCCCGCCGGTGCGTCGTGCGATGTCCTCGGCCAACCCGATATGACGCCGGGCGGCCGCGTCGTCGCCGAGGACGGCGTACAACCGGGCGCTACCCAGCGCCACCGGCCCGACGACGCCGACCTGACCGATGACCGCGATCCGGTCCAGATACGGTTGCAGTGTCTCCAACAATGCCGGCGCGAACTCGACGAGCCCGTGATCGGCGCACAGATGCGCCTGCAGCGTCGCAAAACCCAGGCTGGTCCACACATGGTTGGCGCTGCCCGGAGCGGACAACATCTCCGCGGCCTCGGCGCGGGCCACCGGGTCGGAACGCACCGTCAGCAACGCCGCCCGCGCCACACCCACCATGCCCGCTCCCCCGCCGACATGATCGGGGCCGAAAAGCGATGCCTCGTCGATGGTTTCACCGGTTTCACGCAGCAGCGCAGTAGCCGCGATCAGACCGCTGCCGGCCTCGTAGAGCTCGGTCTGTTCATGCACCTGCGCGGCGATGGTGTGGTGCCGCTGTGCCTCGGCGAAGTCGCCACGCCACACCGCCAGCACCGCCTCCATCCAGCGCAGCTGGGCCCGCAGCACCGGCAGCCGCAGCCGTTCACTGCCCTCGATACCGGCACGCAGATGCCGCTGCGCGCCGTCGACATCGGCAAGGTTCATCGCAGCCATGGTCGCCACCGAATGTGCGATCACCTCGTCTTCACGACTTCTGCTGTGCCGCAGCGCTATCAACTCCTCGGCCCAATCCAGCGAGTCGGCACTGCGCGGAGCCACCCCGGAGTAGGTGATCAGATGCCCCAGCAACGCATCGGCCATCACGTCGGAATCGCCGGTCGCGGTTGCCATCTCGGTGGCTGCGCCCAGATGACCGGTGGCCACCGCGGGATCCGGGTTGTAACAGTGACCGACTGCCAGTGCGGCACGGACCCTGGCGCCGGCGGCCAGGTCGCCGTCGGTGAGCTGCGCCGCCCGATCCAGCACCGCCAGCAGTTCGGTGGGGTCCGCACCCGGGGCGAGCCACGGCCACCCGCCGCTGACCCGCAAGAGCGCCCCGGCCACCCGGCCCGCGGTGGCGGCCCGCCCGGCGTCGAGGGCCTCGGTCAATCCGCTGGATGCCGTGTCGAGGACGGTCTGGCCGCGCCCGGCCCGGCCCAGCGCCTCCAGCATCGCCACCGTGAGCCCGTCGCGCTCGGCATCATCGCGTTGTGGCGTCGGCATCAGGTCGTAGGCCTGCAGCGCGGCCTGCCACCAGTTGGCGGCGGTATCCGAGCTCCACTGCTCGGTCGCCTGCTGGGCCGCTGCGCGGCAGGCCTCGACGACGACAGCCGGTTCCACCAGTGGGCCGGCGGCGATCAGATGCTGCGCACGGCGGCTCACTGCATCGTCAGAAGCGTTGTGGGCCAAGACCTCCGCCACCTTGGCGTGTAACCGCTGGCGGCGCAGCGCAGGCATGGTCGCCAGCAGATGCTCGCGCAGCAGGCCGTGTGCGAATTCGTATCCGGCGCTGTCGTGGGCGGAAACGAGGATGCGTTCGTCGGCGGCGTCATCGAGATGATCGGCGACGGTGTCCAGATCGAGGCCGGTGGTGGCGGCCAGCGCCGTCACGGCGGGACCGTCGACGGCGTCACCGATCACCGCCGCCGCGCGCAGCACCTGCACGACGGCGGGATCGAGTCCGGCGAGCCGACGGTCGAGCACCGATCTGATCGCCGACGGGATATCGCCGGCGGCACGTTCGGCACGCGGCAGGCGGGCGTACTCGGAGACGAAGAACGGGTTGCCGCCGGTGCGGTCGGCCAGGATCGCCGCCTCGGCGGCGCTGACCCCGTCGGCCGGATCGTCGGTGAGCATATTGGCCAGCACCGCGACGTCGTCAGGGCTCAACGCCGGAACTTCGATGTGCCGGTTGCCTTCTCCTCGTGCGACGGTGCCCAGCAGGCGCTGCAGTTCCGGGTTGTGTTCGCCGTCGCGGACCGTGACGATCACCGCCACCGGGTGATCGCGCAGGGCGCCGGCGATGTAGGCAAGGCAGCTCGCCGACGTGGGATCGGCCCACTGCGCGTCGTCGATCACCACCGTCAGCGGCCCCTGCGCGCGCAGCAGTGTATGGATCCGTTCGTAGACCCGGAATCTGGCACTGTCGGGATCGGCGTCGGCGGGCACCTGCAGCAGCTCGTCGGCGTCGGCATCCAGTGACCGCACAAGTTGGCGCATGGGCCACCACGGCGGTGTGCCACGCTCGTCGGGGCAGTTGACCCAAACCGTGCGCGCGCCGGCGGCCATCGCGGTGGTGACGGCCTCCTCGGCGAGCCGGGTCTTGCCGATACCGGGCGGGCCGGTCAGCACCAGCCATCGACTCGCTCCGGCTGCGGCGTCGGCGAGCAGCCTTGCCATGACAGCCGATTCCCGGTCCCGGCCGACCAGCGAGCTGCCCGCGGTGAAGTCCGGACCTGTCTCGGCGACCGCGTTGGCCTCGGGGGTGTGCACGCCCTGCGCACCGGTCCAGGCCGGCCGGCGCGGCCAAGCCGCCAGTTCCGGCGACTGCCGCAGGATCGCGGTCTGCAGCTCGCGCAGTTCCGGCCCGGGATCCAGACCGAGCTCGGCGTCCAGATGGGCGGCATGACCGGCATAGACCTCCAGGGCCTCGGCCCCGCGGCCGGCGCGGTACAGCGTCAACATGTGCAGCCAGCAGGCCCGGTCGCGCAACGGTTCCAGCCCACGCAAGGCACCCGCATCGGCCAGTGCTTCGCTGACCCGGCCGAGCGCCAGCAGCGCCGTCACCCGGTGCTCCAGGCATTCGGCGCGCAGTTCGGCGACCCGGGCCGCCGGCGCCGCGACCCACGGGTGGTCGCCGAGGTCTTCCAGCAGCGGGCCCTGGTGTAGCGCCAGCGCAGCATCGGCCGCGTCCAGGGCATCGTGCCAGTCGGCGGCGGCCACCGCTGACCGCGCGGTGCCGCACAGGCTGGTGAAGGCGGTGAGGTCGACATCGTCGGCGCTCAGGTAATAGCCGGGTGCCTGCCGGACGATCGGCGAGGCGACCGCGCCGTCGACGCGTAAAGCCTTACGCAGGTTGGAGATGTAGGCCTGCAGGCCGGCGGTCGCGCTGCCGGGCACGTCCTGGCCCCAGACGGCGTCGACGAGGCGGTCCGCCGACACCACCGCACCGCCGGCCAGCAACAGCGCGGCCAGCACGGCCCGTTGTTTGGGCGGCCCGATATCCACCGGCTTCTCGACGCCGTCGACCGTGCGCAGAACCTGCAACGGACCGAGCAGCCGAAAGCGCACGGGGTGATTCTATGGATCGACTGTGGGTTCGCTCACCCCGGCGAGCGTGCGCAGACTACGAGTTCTCCTCGGTGTGTTGGCCGGCGACACGCACGCTCGCGGGGAAAGGGGGGGTACTGAGGGGGTGGTGGGCCGGTTACTTGGTGGCGGAGTACTTGGTCATGGCGTCGTCGAGGCGCTGCAACGCCTCACCGTATTCGGCGAAATTGCCAGTGCGCTGGGCCTGCTGCGCAGACTCCAGAGCAGCCTGCACATCGCTGAGCGCTGCCGCCTTGGCCGGTGACAACTGCACCGCGGCACCGGGTGCCGGTGCGGGCACCGCCACCGGAACCTCTGGCGACTGCCCCGACGGCGGGGCCGCCGCGGGCGCCGGCTGGCTGCCGGCCGGAGTCGCCGCACCGGGCGGCGGGACCGGACCCGTCGGCGCCGGACCGGTCGCGGTCACACCCGCGCCGGAGCCGAAGATGCCGTCGAGCGCGTCACGCACCGTCGGGCCGTAGCCGACCTTGTCGTTGTACATCATCGCCACCCGGATCAGGCGCGGGTAACTCGATGCGGCATCGCTGGCCCCGGGCGAGGCGTACACCGGGGCGACATAGAGCAGGCCGCCCTGACCGATCGGCAATGTCAGCAGGTTGCCCCACCGCACCCGGTTCTGGTTGTCGCGTCCGATGACACCGAGGTCCTGGCTGACCGCGGTATCGGTACTGATGGCGTTGAACGCCAGCTTGGGACCGTTGACCTGAGTCGGGATGGTCAGCACCGTGATCTTGCCGTAGGTGGCCGGATCGGAACTGGCACTGATATAGGCCGCCAGGAAGTCGCGCCGGAACCGGTTCATCGCGCTGGTCAGCTGGAACGACGGCGAATTATCGTTCTGGGCAATGTCTTTGGCCACGATGTAATAAGGCGGCTGATAACTCGACGCCGTCGGGTTCGGGTCCTGCGGGACATCCCAGAAATCCGACGTCGAGAAGAACGTCACCGGATCGTCGACGTGGTACTTGGCCAGCAGAGCACGCTGGACCTTGAACAGATCCTCCGGATAACGCAGGTGCGCCGCCAGATCAGGTGAGATGTCGCTCTTGGGTTTCACCGTGCCCGGGAAGACCTTCATCCAGGCCTGCAGCACCGGGTCGGCCTCGTCTTGCGCATACAGCGTCACGGTGCCGTCGTAGGCGTCGACGGTGGCCTTGACCGAGTTGCGGATGTAGGACACGTCCTTTTCCGGCATCAACCGGTTCAGGGCGACCTCGTTGGAATCGGCGGTGGCCGAGGACAGCGACGTCAGCTCCGAATACGGGTAGTTGTCCAGCGTGGTGTAACCGTCGACGATCCACACCATGCGCTTGTTGACGATCGCCGGGTAGACGGTGGAATCGGCGTCCAGCCACGGCGCGACGGCCTTGACCCGGGCCGCCGGATCACGGTTGAACAGGATCTTGCTGTCCGCGCCGATCACGTTGGAGAACAGGAAGTTCCGCTCGGCGAACTTCGCTGCGAACACCGACCGGGCCAGCCAGTTACCCACCGGGACGCCACCGGATCCGGTGTAGGTGTAGTTCTTGGTCTCGGTGTTGGTCTCGTAGTCGTACTCCCGGTCGGTACCGGTGTTGCCGACGATCGCGTAATCCTCGGCGGCCGAGGCGATGACCGGACCGAAGTAGATCCGCGGCTGATCCAGCGGCGCGGGACCGGGCGAGGTGACGGTGCCGTTGGCGCCGACCACACTGGCCAGGAACTCCGGATAACCGCCGTTCTGGTTGGGATCGTTGGCGATTCCGCGCACGGTGTTGGCCGGCGAGGCGATGAAACCGTTGCCGTGGGTGTACACCGTGTGCCGGTTGATCCAGTCACGCTGGTTGTCGATGAGCCGGTCCGGGTTGAGCTCGCGGGCGGCCACCACGAAATCGCGCAGACTGCCGTCCGGGCCGGTGTAGCGGTCGATGGCGAGCTGATCCGGGAAGCTGTAGAAGTTCTTGCCCTGCTGGAACTGGGTGAACGCCGGCCCGACGATGGTCGGGTCGAGCAGCCGGATATTGGACACCGTGGCCCGGTCGTTGGCGATCTGCTGCGCCGAAGCCGCGGTGTTCCCGCTGTAATCGCGGTAGGTCACGCTGGTATCTGTCAGCCCGTAGGCCTGCCTGGTGGCCGTGATGCTGCGGCTGATGTATTCCTTTTCCTTCTGCGCCGCATTGGGTTTGACGCTGAACTGCTCGACGACCAGAGGCCAGCCGGCACCGACGATCAGCGAGCTCAACAGCAGCAGCGTCAGACCGATCGCCGGGATACGCAGATCGCGCAACACCAGAGCCGAGAACACCGCCGCCGCACAGATCACCGCGATCGCCAGCAGGATGATCTTGGCCGGCAGCACGGCGTTGATATCGGTGTAACCCGCACCGGTGAAGGGCTTACCCGCGCGGGTGTGGCTCAGCAGCTCGTAGCGGTCCAGCCAGTAGGCAAATGCCTTGAGCAGCACCAGCACCCCGACATAGGCCACCAGCTGGATGCGGGCGGCGCGGCTGACCGCACCGGTGCGGCCCGAGAGCCGGATCCCACCGAAGATGTAGTGGCCCACCAGATTCGCCAGGAACGCCAAGAAGACCGCGGCGAACAGCGTCGTCAACACCGTCCGGTAGAACGGCAGATCGAAAGCGTAGAAACCCAGGTCCAGGCCGAACTGCGGATCGGTGACGCCGAAGCTGCCGCCGTGCAGGAACAACTGCACCTGCACCCACGAACCCTGCGCGATCAGACCCGCGAGCACACCGATGGCAACCGGGATGCCGACGGCGAAGAGCCGCAACCGGGCCAGCACCGTGGTGCGGTAGCGCGCCACCGGATCATTGGGACCGTTGGCGGGAACGAACACCGGCCGGTTGCGGTAGGCCAGCATCAGCCCGATGAAGACGATCGCGCCGACCACCAGCCCGACGGCCAGGAAGACCACCAGGCGGGTCACCAGCACCGTGGTGAACACCGACCGGAAGCCGAGCTCGCCGAACCACAGCCAGTCGACATAGGCATCTATGAAGCGCGGTCCGACCAGAAGCAACAGGACGGCGATCAATGCGATCACAATCAGAATCCGGCTGCGCCGGGTCAGCTTTGGCATCCTCGCGGCGGGCCGCATCCCCACGTCGTCAACTCCTGGTCAGGTCGAGATGATGAATGAACAGCTCATCAGGTGCTCACAACTGTACGCAACGGATTCACAGCTTCCCCGCGCCGTGGATCAGCACCGCGGGGGTTCGCCACCGGCTGAAACCATTTTGAGGGCCTCGACAGCGGTCGCGAGTGTGTCGACCTTGATCAGCTCCATGCCGTCGTCGCCTCCGCTGCGCGCCTCGTCGCAGTTCTCGGCAGGCACCAGGAACACCGTCGCACCGGCCTCCTGCGCGGCCACCATCTTGTGGGTGATACCGCCGATCGGCCCGACCTTGCCGTCGCCGTCGATGGTGCCGGTACCCGCGACGAACTTCGATCCGTTCAGATCGCCGGTGGTCAGCTTGTCGATGACAGCCAGGGAGAACATCAGACCCGCCGACGGACCACCGATATTGGCCAGGTTGAAATCGATGGTGAACGGCGCCCACGGCGCGTCCTGGACCGAGACGCCGAGGAAACCGTAATCACGGTCCGGATTCGAGCCGAGGGTGATCGTGGTGGTGCCCGCCGGGGCATTGCGCCTGCGATAGTCGATGACGACCTGCTGGCCCGGTTTGGTGTTCTTCAGGATCGAGGTGAACTGGTCGAGATCGGCGACCATGGTGCCGTCCACGGCGTCGATGGCATCGCCGGCCTTCAGCTTGCCCGCCGCCGGCCCAGGATCGTTGACGACGGCGACGTTGACCGCAGGGGCGTAATGCAGATAGCTCAGCGCGGCGTACTCGGCGCTGTCCTCGGACTTCTTGAACTCGGCGTCGTTGGCCTTGTCGACTTCGTCGCGGGACTTCTCCGGCGGGTACACCAGATCGTGCGGCACCAGCTGTTCCCGGCCCGACATCCACAACGTCAGCGCCTGTCCCAGCGTCAGGTCGTCACGCTGCGCCACCGTCGTCATGTTGAGGTTGCCCGACGTCTGCTTGATCTCGGTGCCCTCGATGTCGACGACCTCTTTGCCGTCATAGGTGCCGAGGGTGTTGAACGTCGGGCCGGGTCCCAGCGAGACGAACGGCACCGTCACCACCGCCAGCAGCACGCCGAACACCAGAATCGGCACCAGCGCCACCGTCAGCGTCATAATCCGCCTGTTCACGCCGCCAAGAGTAAACGCCCGCCCAACCGGGGGTTCTCTGACAGCGTGACCGGGGACTGCGCGGCGCGCCGATGCGGTGAGTACCGTTGAGGTCATGGCTGACCTGCCCTTCGGCTTCTCCGGCGGAGATGACCCCGATCCAGACAAACGGAAAAAAGACCCGGACCCCGATGCGGGCCAGGCGTCCTTCGACCCGTTCGGTTTCGGAGGCGGCGCCGGCGGTGACTTCAACCCCGCCGACCTGGGCCAGATCTTCACCCGGCTGGGCCAGATGTTCTCCGGTGCGGGCAGCGCGATGGCAGGCGGTCCGTCGGCCGGCCCGGTCAACTACGACCTCGCCCGCCAGCTCGCCGCGAGTTCGATCGGATTCGTCGCGCCCGTTCCGGAGGCGACCTCGACCGCCATCTCCGATGCCGTGCACCTGGCCGAAACGTGGCTCGACGGCGTGACCACCCTGCCCGCGGGCACCACCAAGGCCGCCGCGTGGACCCCCAACGACTGGATCGACAACACCCTCGACACCTGGAAACGGCTGTGCGACCCGGTGGCCGAACAGATCTCCTCGGTATGGGCCTCGGCGCTGCCCGAAGAAGCCCGCGCGATGGCCGGCCCGCTGATGTCGATGATGTCGCAGATGGGCGGGATGGCGTTCGGCTCCCAGCTCGGCCAAGCCCTCGGCAAGCTGTCACGCGAAGTACTGACCTCCACCGACATCGGATTACCGTTGGGCCCCAAGGGAATCGCGGCGCTGATGCCGGACGCCATCGAGGAACTCTCCAAAGGCCTGGAGTTGCAGCGCGCCGAGATCATGACATTCCTGGCGGCCCGCGAGGCGGCACACCACCGGTTGTTCAGCGGTGTGCCGTGGCTCGCCTCGCAGCTCATGGGCGCGGTGGAGTCCTACGCCAAGGGCATCCAGATCGACATGAGCGGTATCGAGGAGCTGGCACAGGGATTCAACCCGGCGTCGATGGCCGATCCGGCTGCCATGGAGCAACTGCTCAACCAGGGCATCTTCGAACCGAAGGCCTCCCCCGAGCAGAAGGCCGCCCTGGAACGGCTGGAGACCCTGCTGGCCCTGGTCGAAGGCTGGGTCGAGACCGTGGTGACGGCCGCCCTCGGTGACCGGTTGCCCGGCGCCTCGGCGCTCTCGGAGACGCTGCGACGCCGTCGTGCCACCGGCGGGCCCGCCGAGCAGACGTTCGCGACCCTGGTCGGCCTGGAGCTGCGGCCGCGCAAGCTGCGTGAAGCCGCCCAGCTGTGGCAGCGGCTGACCGAGGCCGCCGGCATCGATGCGCGCGACGCGGTATGGCAGCACCCCGATCTGCTGCCCGGCGCCGACGATCTCGACGAACCCGCGGCGTTCATCGACCGCATCATCGGCGGCGACACCAGCGGTCTCGACAGCGCCTTCGAAGAGGCCATCGCCGACCTGGAGAAATCCTTCGGCGAAGAGGATCAGCGCAAGGATCCGCCGCCGCCCCCTGTGGATAGCTGACCGCACCACCGCGACGGGCGTGGCACCGTCGCGGGCATGACGGGTCGCTACAGCCTGGATCCGGCGATGCCGGTGCTGCTGCGACCCGATGACGCCGTCCAGATCGGCTGGGATCCCCGACGCGCCGTATTGGTCACCCCGCCGCGCGGGATGACCCCGGCAACCCTGGTCGGCCTGCTGCGCGCCCTGCGAGACAACGCCGCGCTCGACGAACTGACCGCGCAGGCCGCCCGGCACGGACCGGTCGATGCCGCCGATATCGCCGGCCTTCTCACCGCGCTGGTCGATGCCCGGGTGGTGGCCGCCACCCGCGGGTCGCGGCGCACCGGCACCCGCCGCGCGGCCGCGGTCCGGGTACACGGAACCGGGCCGCTCTCCGACCTGCTGGTGGAGACCCTGCGCTGCTCAGGCGCCCGCATCAGCCACAGCAGCCACCCGCACGCCGTCGTGCGCCGGGAGCGCACCGATCTGGTGGTGCTCGCCGATTCGCTGGTCGCCGACCCTCGGCTGGTCCGCGAACTGCAGCAAGCCGGCGTGGCGCACCTGCCGGTGCGGGTGCGCGACGGTGCCGGCCTGATCGGCCCGTTGGTCATCCCCGGCGTCACCAGCTGCCTGCACTGCGCTGACCTGCATCGATGCGATCGGGATGCGGCCTGGCCGGCACTGGCCGCGCAGCTGCGCGACACCGTCGGCACCGCCGACCGGCCGACCGTGCTCGCGACGGCGGCACTGGCACTGGGACAGGTCGACGCCGTCATCCGGGCCGTGCACGGTGACCCCGACCCGGCATGCGGCGGACCTGCACCGGGACCACCGGCCACGCTGTCGACGACGCTGGAATTCGATGTGCGACGCGGCGCGATCACCACCAGACGATGGCCACCCCATCCGCTTTGCGGATGTCGTGGATGATGGAGTTGTGGCAGAGATGAAGCGCGGCAGTGTCGCGCGGAACGCAAAGCTGGCATCGCTACCGGTCGGCATCGCCGGGCGGGCCGCATTGGGCCTCGGCAAACGCCTCACGGGATCCTCGAAGGACGAGGTCAACGCCGAGATGATGGAGAAGGCCGCCAACCAGCTGTTCAAGGTTCTCGGCGAGCTCAAGGGCGGGGCCATGAAGGTCGGCCAGGCGCTCTCGGTGATGGAAGCCGCCGTACCCGAACAGTTCGGCGAGCCCTACCGCGAAGCGCTGACCAAACTGCAGAAGGATGCCCCGCCGCTGGCCGCGGACAAGGTGCACCGGATGCTCGACCAGCAGCTCGGCACCAAATGGCGCGACCGGTTCACCTCATTCGACGACAAGCCGGTGGCCTCGGCCAGCATCGGCCAGGTGCACAAGGCGGTGTGGTCCGACGGTCGCGATGTGGCCGTCAAGATCCAGTACCCCGGCGCCGACGAAGCCCTGCGCGCCGACCTGAAGACCATGCGGCGCATGGTCAGCGTCTTCAAGCAGCTCTCCCCCGGTGCCGACGTACAAGGTGTCGTCGACGAGCTCATCGAACGCACCGAGATGGAACTGGACTACCGGCTGGAGGCCGAGAACCAGCGCGCGTTCGCCAAGGCCTACGCCGACCACCCGTATTTCGTGGTCCCCGCCATCGTGGCCAGCGCGCCGAAAGTCGTCGTCGCCGAATGGATCGAAGGCATCCCGTTGGCGCACATCATTCGCGACGGCAGCAAGGAACTGCGCGACCTGATGGCCACCCGGCTCTTCGAATTCACCGACGACGCGCCGCGCCGGCTCGAAATGGTGCACGGTGACGCGCATCCGGGCAATTTCATGCTGCTGCCCGACAACAAGATGGGCGTCATCGACTTCGGCGCGGTCGCACCCATGCCCGGTGGCTGGCCGCTGGAACTGGGCCAGATCCTGCGCTACGCCGTCGACAAGGACTACGACAGGCTGCTGCCGACGATGGAGAAGGCCGGGTTCATCCAGAAGGGCGAACAGGTCTCGATCCGCGAAATCGACGAAATGCTGCAGCAATACGTGCAGCCGCTTCAGGTCGAAGTGTTCCACTACAGCCGGAAATGGCTACAGAAGATGGCCACGCTCAATATGGAACGTGCCGCGGGTCAGCTCAAAACCGCTCGCCAGATGGACATTCCGCCCAAGCTGGCGATCCCGATGCGCGTCATCGCATCGATCGTGGCGATCTCCTGTCAGCTCGACGCACATGTGCCGGCGCGACGGATCGCCGAGGAGTACGTGCCGGGATTCGCCAACCCCAACCAGACACCCGGCAGCGCCGACCGGACCGAATAACCGGCCGGCGCCGCCGAGGCATCAGGCCGCGACAGCATCCTTGCGCGGGCGGCCCCGGGGGCGCTTGCGGGCGACCACAGTGCCACGATCGAAGATCTCACCGCCCCACACCCCCCACGGCTCTTCGCGTTCGATTGCGGCACTGAGGCACTGACGCCGGATCGGGCACTGTGCGCACAGCACCTTGGCCGCTTCCAGATCGGTGGGAGTATCGGCGAACCACAAATCGGGGTCGCCGACATGGCAGGGCAGCTCCGGCAGTGCTTCCTTTCGGACTGTCAGGGCTGACATGTCCATTCACCTGCTTCCTGGTCTCGTGGGAGTGTTTTCCTCGAGATCCGGGGCCCGGTGCGTGTTCTGGTCGGAGAAACACGATGGCCACGGATCCGTCTGACTTCGGGTCCGTGGCCACTTTGGGCGGTGCGATCGGGCTTTAGATAAAGCCCCGATCCACGGACGGGTCAGCGGAGGCGGGGTGGCGCTTACGCCCTGCGGCGATGGCGGCGCCCGCCTTGGCGGCATTGGCCGGATGCGCGGCCGGAATGGGCCCAGCGCTGTACATCGCGGCGACCGCCGTTACGTTTTGAATCATCGAGACATTCATGTCTGAACCCTCCTTCCGCGACTGTTGTGGTTCCACACGTGCGGTTTCGAGGGTAACGGCTGCCCCCCGGACCAGACAACCCATTTTTGACCTGCGGTTTTCTGGTTACGAAATCAGTCGCGGGACCGCACCAGATCCAGCACGTCCGGGCCGAACTGTTCGAGCTTGCGGGCACCGATACCCGGTATGGCCACCAGCGCGGCCTCGTCGGCGGGCAACGCCTCGGCGATCGCGATCAAGGTGTTGTCGCTGAACACCACGTAGGCCGGCACCTTGAGCTCCTTGCTGGTGCGCGAACGCCAGTCCCGCAGCTGCTCGAGCAGTTTGTCGTCGACGTCACCGCCGCAGGTCTCGCAGCGGCGCAGCATGACCGCCGCCGGTGTGGTGAGCTGCGCGTTGCAGACGCGGCAACGCGACTTGGCCGAATCACCACCGCGGCGACGCGGCCGCGACGGCGCCTCGGGTACCCGCGACTGCGGCGACACCCCGGCCAGAAAACGCGACGGTTTGCGCGACTGGCGACCGCCGGGAGCCCTCGACAGCGCCCAGCTGAGCGCCAAATGCACTCGCGCCCTGGTGATTCCGACGTAGAACAGCCGGCGTTCCTCTTCGACCGCCTCGCTGTCCGGTCCGTGCGCCAACGCATGCGAGATCGGCAGCGTGCCGTCGGCGAGACCGACCAGGAAGACCGCATCCCATTCCAGGCCTTTGGCGGCGTGCAGCGAGGCCAGCGTGACACCCTGCACCACCGGGGCGTGCCGGGAGTCGGCCCGCACCCGCAATTCGGCGACCAGCCCGGGCAGATCGAGCTGCGGGCGCAGCGCGACCTCCTCCTCGACCAGTTCGGCCAGCGCCAGCAGCGCCTCCCAGCGTTCGCGGGCCTTGGTACCCGCCGGCGGCTCGGCGGTCAGCCCCAGCGGTTCCAGCAGTGCGCGCACCACCCCGGGCAGGTCTTGCGTCGCCACGTCGTCACCGGCGGCGCGGTCGGCGGCCCGCTGCAGGGCCAGCAGTGACTGCCGGATCTCCTGACGGTTGAAGAATCCCTCGCCGCCGCGGACCTGGAACGCGATCCCGGCCGCGGTGAGCGCCTCCTCGTAGACCTCGGACTGCGCGTTGATCCGATACAGCACGGCGATCTCGGCGGCCGGTGTGCCCGCGTCGATGAGTTTCTTGATGGACCGCGCGACCGCCGTCGCCTCGGCGACCTCGTCGGGATGCTCGGCGAACGTCGGCTCCGGACCGGGATCGCGCTGGCCGATCAGGTGCAGCCGGCTGCCCGCCACCCGGCCGCGGGCCGCGGCGATGACCCGGTTGGCCAACGACACCACCTGCGGGGTGGACCGGTAGTCGCGTTCCAGCCGGATGACGGTGGCCTCCGGGAAGCGCCGGGAGAAGTCCAGCAGGTACTGCGGGGTGGCACCGGTGAACGAGTAGATGGTCTGGTTGGCGTCGCCGACCACCGTCAGGTCGTCGCGGTGACCGAGCCACGCCGAGAGCACCCGCTGCTGCAGCGGAGTGACGTCCTGGTATTCGTCGACCACGAAACAGCGGTAGCGGTCCCGGAACTCCTCGGCCACCGCGGCGTCGTTCTCGATGGCCGCCGCGGTGTGCAGCAGCAGGTCGTCGAAATCGAGCAGCGATACCTCGGCGCGGGCCTTGAGCGTCTCGTAACCGGCGTAGACCGCAGCCACTTTCTCGGCGTCGAGCGGGATGTCGCGGCCGACCTCGGCGACCGCAGCCGGGTACCCCTCCGGGGTGATCAGCGATGCCTTGGCCCATTCGATCTCCGAGGCCAGGTCGCGGACGTCTTCGGTGCGGGTCGACAGTTTGGCGCGGTTGGCGGCCTGGGCGACCACGGAGAACTTGCTGTCCAGCAATTCCCAGCCACCGCTGCCGACGACCCGCGGCCAGAAGTACCGCAGCTGCCTGCGCGCCGCGGCGTGAAACGTCAGGGCCTGCACCGCACCCACGCCGGCGCTGCCGCCGCCGTCGTCGGTGTCCAGGCCGCGCAGCCTGCTGCGCATCTCACCGGCGGCGCGCTGGGTGAACGTCACGGCGAGCACCTGGGATGCCGCGACGTGCCCCATCACGACCAGGTGCGCGATGCGGTGGGTGATGGTGCGGGTCTTGCCGGTCCCGGCGCCGGCCAGCACACACACCGGGCCCCGTCCGGCGAGCACCGCGGCGCGCTGCTCCTCGTCGAGTCCGGCGATGAGGGCCTGCTCGGTCAGCATGGCGTTCATCATCGCAGCACCCAGGGACAATCACCGGCCACCCACCGGACGCCCCGCGCGGCGTCATCGGGCAAGATCGTTTCCATGACCGACGCACAGGTGACCATGTACTCGACGTCATGGTGTGGCTACTGCCGCAGGCTCAAGACCGCGATGAAGGCCAAGGGCATCGCCTACGACGAGATCGACATCGAAAGCGACCCCGCCGCCGCGGAGTTCGTCGGTTCGGTCAACAACGGCAACCACGTGGTGCCGACGCTGAAGTTCTCCGACGGCGCGACGATGACCAACCCCGATATCCGCGAGGTCGCGGGCAAGCTGGCCGAACTCGCCGGCTAACCCTGGTTGGCCCAGGACTCGATGATCTCCCTGGCGATCGACACCGAGCCGGGCAGCAGCAGTTCGGAGTCCGACGCCGCGGCACTGCCCCAGTCCTCCCCCAGTGCCAGCGCGGTACGCACCTGCGCGCGGGTGAACCAGCGCGCCTCGGCGATCTCGCCGTCATTGAAGGAGAACTCCTGCTCCGGGTCGGCGACGGCGTGAAAACCCACCATCAGCGAGCGCGGGAACGGCCACGGCTGGCTGCCCAGGTAGCGCACATCGCGAACCGCAAGGCCCACCTCCTCGGCGATCTCGCGGACCACGCAGGTCTCGAATGATTCACCGGCCTCGACGAAACCGGCCAGCAGCGAGAACATCCGGGGCGGCCACGCCGTCTGACGGGCCAGCACCACCCGGTCGGCGCCGTCGTGCACCAGGCAGATGATCGCCGGGTCGATACGCGGGAACTCCTCGTGCCCGGTCACCGGGTTGACCCGCGACCAGCCGGCCTTGACCGGTTTGGTCGGGGTGCCGTCGATCGAGCTGAACTTGGCGGTGTCATGCCAGTTCAGCAGCGCGGTGGCCGAGGACACCAGATTCGCACTGACATCGTCGAAATCCGTTCCGCCGCGGCGCAAATCGAGCACCCGTGCGTCGTCGGCACCGTCCGGTGGGACCAGCGCAGCCCTGATGGCCCAGACGTGCCTGCCGCCCTCGACGGTGCCGAGGAAAACCGCATCCTCCGGTGGTTTGTCCCCCAGGCCCGCGGTGTCGTTGAACACCACCCGGCCGCCGGAGACCATCACCTGACCGCGATTGTCGACCCGCAGCACCGCCGCCTGCGCCCAGCCCGCGACCGCCGCATCGATATCGGTGCGCAGCTGATCCGAGCGGTCCGCGCCGACGCGTGACAGCAGCGGGGTGTTCTGCAGGAAGAAATCGGGCACTAGTCGTCCTCGTCGGCGGAGTTGCGGATGTAGAGCAGCCGGTCGCCGGCCTCCAGGGCGTCGGCTTCGGGCTCGTCCATCCGCAGTAGCCGGCCGTCGCGCACCACACCGAGGACCACCACCGGAAGATGCTTGGGCGAGCCGCCGATGTATTTCGGATCGACCTCGCGCTCGCCGATGGCCAGACCGGCATCCGGGGTCAGCAGGTCCTCCATCAGTTCCACCACCGCCGGGGCTTTCTTGGCGATGCCCAGCAGCCGGCCGGCGGTCTCGGAGGACACCACCACCGAGTCGGCGCCGGACTGCTGCAGCAGATGCTGGTTCTCGGCCTCCCGGATCGAGGCGATGATCTTGGCGTTGGGCGCCAGTTCGCGTGCCGACAGCGTGACCATGACCGCGGTCGGGTCACTGCTGGTGGCCACGATGATCGTCGAGGCGTGCTGGGCGCCGGCCAGGCGCAGCACATCGGAGCGGTTGGCGTCGCCGCGCACGGTGACCAGGCCCGACGAGCTGGCATTGTCCAGCCGGGTCTGGTCGGTGTCGACGACGACGATCTCTCCGGGTGGGACGCCGTCGCCGACCATCGCGGCGACCGCGGTCTTGCCCTTGGTGCCGTATCCGATGACGACGGTGTGGTTGCGCACGGAGTTCCTCCAACGCTGGATCTTGAGGGCCTGGCGTGATGCCGCGGTGAGGGTTTCCACCGTGGTACCGATGAGCACGATCAGGAACGCCACCCGCAGCGGTGTGATCACCAGGACGTTGATCAGCCGCGCCTCCGGGGTGAACGGCGTGATGTCGCCGTAGCCGGTTGTCGACAGCGACACCGTGGCGTAGTACAGGCAGTCCAGGAAGGACAGCTGGTTGTCCTGCACGTCGCGGTAGCCGTTGCGGTCGAGGTAGACGATGAGCACCGCGGCGAACAACGCCAGCAGGGCATAGAGCACGCGGCGCGCGATTCTGCTGGCCGGGCTGACGAACCGCTCCGGGATATGCAGGTATTCGACGAGGGCAGCGTCGGGTTTTGCGGTCAGCGTCTCGTCGAGGGTGCGCATGCGCCGACGCAGCAGCCGGTTACCGGCCATCGGGTTCCGTTCTCAGCACCGCTGGGAGCACGCCATCATGTAACCATGAAGCGAAGCCGAGCATGACCGTGAGCACATCCCAACTCCCGACCGGCGGCGCGCGCGCCGACAAGATCCGGCCCTACGCGATGGCGGGCATGCTCGCCGGCGTCGGTGTCCTGCATTTCGCCACGCCCAAACCGTTCGACAGCATCGTCCCGGTCGAGCTGCCGGGCAGCCCCCGGTTCTACACCTATGCCTCCGGAGTCGCCGAGCTGGGCACCGCGGCGCTGCTGGTGGCGCCCAAGACCCGCAAGCTGGGCGCCACCGCCGCGATCGCCCTGTTCGTCGGGGTTTTCCCCGGCAACGTGAACATGGTGCGGATGTGGTGGGGCAAGCCGTGGCCGATGCGGCTGGCGGCATTGGCCCGGCTGCCGTTGCAGTTCCCGATGATCACCGAGGCCGTCAAGGTCCGGCGGGCAGCCGGCTAGACCGACACCGGCGGTTCGAGCAGCGCGACCAGTTCGTCGGCACCCGGCAACTCGTCGGGGATGACGGTGTGACCGCTGCGCACGTAGTGGAACGCCGCCCGCACCGCGGACACATCGACATCGCGCAGGGCCGCGATCGCCAGCCGGTACACACCGAGCTGGATCGCGGCCTGCTTGCGCGCCTCGGCACTCTGTGGCGCGGCCCCGGTCTTCCAGTCCAGCACCGTCAATCCGCCGTCCGGGTCGGCGAACACCGCGTCGATCCGTCCGCGCACCAGGTGCCCGCCGATCGCCATCTCGAACGGCACCTCGACGTCGAGCGGTGTGCGGGTGGCCCAGCGTGAGGTGCTGAACGCCGACTGCAGCACGTCGAGCTCCTCGGCATCGGCCCGGCCCATCTCGCCGTCCACCGCGCCCGGGATGTCGTCGAGGTCGAAGAGGCGTTCGGCACCGTAGAACCGCTGCACCCAGTCGTGAAAGGCGGTACCCAGCAAGGCGTTCGGATCGGGCCGCACCGGCAGTCGGCGGCGCAGCCGTTCCGCCGCGGCCTGCCGGTCGCGGCCCAGCTCGACGAGGGTGCTGACCGAGAGTTGGGTGGGCAGAGCCGTCGACACCTCAGCGGGTGCGGCGGCCCGTTCGGCCAGCAGCGCGTCCACCTCGGCGGCCCAGCCGTGCCGGTCATCGACCGCCGGGCCGGGATCGGCCAGCGCGGCCGCAACCAGTGCGGCACCGCGGCCGACGCCGGGTGCGCCGGCGTCGGCCGGCTGTGGCCAGAGCGCCTCGACCACGTTGTGCTGCAGCGGGTTCGGTTCACCGTCGGCGGGTGCGGGCGCCCACACGTCGATCTCACCGCAGGGTGTTCCTGCCGCAGCCGCCGTCTCGATGATGTCCTTGATCTCGTTGAGGAAATCCGACGGCCCGCGTGGTTTGACCCCGGTCGCGGCCCAGTGATGCCCGGACAGCAGCAGGGTGTCCTCGGCTCGGGTGATGGCGACGTAGAGCAGCCGGCGCTCCTCGTCGACGCGGCGTTGCGCGAGATGATCCTTGTGCGCGGCGATGGCCTCGGTCAACTGTTTGCGGTTGGTCACCGTCGAGGTGTCGAGCACCGGAACACCGTGCGGGCCAAGCGAAGCCCGGTCACCGCGCAGCAGCGGGGGCAGATCGGCGGCGTCGGTGAGCCAGGTGCGCGCCGAGGCGGTGGACGGGAAGACCCGCGCGCACAGATGCGGCACCGCGACGATCTGCCATTCCAGACCCTTGGCGGCGTGCACGGTCAGGATCTGCACGCGGCTGCCCGACACCGCGACATCGGCGGGTGCCAAACCGTTCTCGACGACCTCGGCTGCTTCCAGGTAAGCCAGCAGACCGTGCACGCCGGCACGCGATGAACCGCGGGCGGCGTAACCGTCGACGATATCGGCGAAGGCGTCGAGCTGCTCGCAACCTGCGGCACGGCTGCGCACCTCGACATCGATGCCGAGCACCCGGCGCACCTCGGCGACCAGATCGGCCACCGGATGCTCGAGGTGGCCGCGCAGGGCCGTCAGTTCCTCGGCCAATGCGCAGATGCGCTCATACCCGGCGGCCGAATACCTTTCGGCCGGACCGGGATCGCAGATGGCGTCGGCCAGGCAGGCGGTGTCGGCGTCCGGGCCTGCGGCCGCCACGATCTGGGCGGGCTCCGCCGGCGCGTCACCGGGTCCGTCGACCAAGGCGCGGGCCCGCCGCCACAGCGCGGCCAGATCGCTCGCGCCCAACCGCCAGCGTGGCCCGGTCAGCACCCGCACGGCCGCCGCGCCCGCGGACGGGTCGGCGACCAGCCGCAGCATCGCCACCACATCGGCTACCTCGTCGACCGCGAGCAGACCCGCGAGGCCGACGACCTCGACCGGCACACCGCGGGCCCGCAATGCGGCGGCCATCGGGGCGGCATCGGCGTTGCGCCGCACCAGCACCGCCGCCGTGGGCGGCGCACCGGTTTCGGCGACCCCGCGATGGAAACGCTGCGCGACCTCGTCTGCGACCCAATCCTGTTCGGCCGCAACATCGGACAGCAAGGCGCAGCGGACCGTGCCGGGTTCCGCGCCGGGGCGGGCACGCAGGGCACGCACCGCGACCGAACGTCGGCGCGCCTCGGCCGACACCGCGTTGGCCACGTGCAGCGTGCTCGGCGGGTTGCGCCAACTGGTGCGCAGTTCCAGTGTCGGCGCCGGGGTGCCGTCGGCGAGCGGGAAGTCGGTGCAGAACCGCGGCAGGTTGGTCGCCGATGCGCCGCGCCAGCCGTAGATGGACTGGATGGGATCGCCCACCGCCGTCAGCGCCAGCCCGTCGTCGACCCCGCCGCCGAACAATGCCGACAACGCCACCCGCTGAGCGTGTCCGGTGTCCTGGTACTCGTCGAGCAACACCACCCGGTAGCGCTCGCGCAGCGCCGCGCCGACCTGTGGGCACCGCTCGGCCAGCGCGGCCGCCGCGGCCATCTGCATACCGAAGTCCATCGCCTTCTCGGTACGCAGCCGGTCGTGCAACGCCTCGATGAGCGGTACCAGCATGGCGCGTTCGGCCTGCGTCGCCAGGATGTTGTTGAGCCACTGGCCCGGCCCGCGATCACGCTGATGCGGACCCGGGGGCAGGGTGTGCACCAGCCGCTCCAGCTCGAGATGGGTGTCGCGCAGCTCATCGGTGCTGACCAGATGCTCGGCGAGCTGTCCGGAAAGCCGCAGCACCATCGCGGTGACCGTGGCCGGTGTCTTGTCGATATCGAGATCACCCGGATGTGCGCACACCACGTCGAAAGCCATTTGCCAGAGCTCGGTTTCACTGAGCAACCGGGTGTCCGGCTCGATCGGCAGCAGCAATCCGTGCTCACGCAGCAACGTGCCCGCGAAGGCGTGATAGGTGCTGACGGCGACGGGTTCGGTGATCCGCGCGACGGCCTGCTCACCGGTGACCAGCCCGGCGCCGGCCAACCGGGCCAGCCGGGAGCGCACCCGCCGCAGCAGCTGGCCGGCCGCCTTGCGGGTGAAGGTCAGACCGAGCACCTGCCCGGCGTCGGCGTAACCGTTGGCGACCAACCAGACGACCCGGGCGGCCATCGTCTCGGTCTTGCCCGCGCCGGCCCCGGCGATGACGACCAGCGGCCCGGGCGGGGCGGCGATGACCGCGGCCTGTTCATCGGTCGGCGGGTGCAGGCCCAGCGCCGCAGCCAGTTCGGCGGGGCTGTACTGCGGGGTCATGGCTGCTCCTGATTGCGGTCGGTTTCTGCGGCGGTGTGCGCCGGGCAGGACGGTTTCACCGGGCAGTGCGCGCATCCGTCGTTGACGCGGGCGGTGAACGACGGGCCTGCGGTCGCGGCGGCGGCCGCCCCGACCTGCGCGCGCCACTGCTCTTCGGCCTGCGGCGTCAGCGCGTCCTGCTCACGCTCGGCCGCCCCGCCCGCGGTGCGCTTGCCGACGTAGACCAGCCGGGCACCGCCGGGTTCGGCACCGTCGGGCGTGAGACCGCGCGCGATCGCCAGTTGGTAGAGCGCCAGCTGGGCATGTCGCTGGGCGTCGTCCTTGGTGACGGGACTGCGTCCGGTCTTGATGTCGACGACGACGAGGCGGCCGGCGGCATCGCGCTCCAGACGGTCTATGCGGCCACGCACCCGGACACCGGGGCCGGCTGGATCGCTGTCGAGTTCACCGTCGACGTCGACCTCGGTGCCGACCTCGGTGAATTCGTGGCGGGTGTCCTCGCGCCAGGTCAGGAAGGTCTCCAGCATCTCGCGGTGCCGGATCAGTTCGTTGCGGGCGAACCACTGCGACTCGAAAGGCAACTGGTCCCACACCGCATCCAGCTCGGCGAACAGCTGGTCTTGCGTCTTGTTGGGTTGTGACACCAGCGCGTGGATCAATGATCCTGTGGTGGAACGCAATTGGGCCGGATCGGAACCACCGTGGCGTTCCAGCAGCCAGCGCAGCGGGCAATCGGACAGCATCTGCAGCGTCGACGGCGACATCGTCACCACGTGATCAGCACCGTCCCACAACGGTTCGTCGGTGCTCACCGCGATGCTGTCGTACCACTGCGACGGATCGGCGCCGGGCACACCCGCGGCAGCCAACCGGGCCAGCTGCCCCGCTGCCGCCACCCGATCGGCGGCGTCGGCGGCACCCTCGGGCGCGCACACCACCGCGCGCAGCCGGCCGACGACGGCGGGCACCGAGAGCACCTGCGGTGCCTCGATGGGCTGCGGCGGTACCGGATCGTTGTCGACGGCACCGGCGTGTGCGGCGATGTCGAAGAAGAACGGCGACGGCAGCGCCAGCTCATCGGAGTCGGCGGCCCCGCCGTCGACCGCGGTGACCACCAGCCTGCTGCGCGCGCGGCCCATCGCCGAGATCAGCAGTCGCCGCTCGTCGGCGATGACCGGTGCGCGGGCACTGACCTCACCCGACACACCGTCAATGGCGTCGAGCAGGCGCTGGGTGCCCAGGATCCCGCCGCGGGGTATCGCATTGGGCCACAACCCTTCCTGCAGACCGGCGAGCACCACGAGATCCCATTCGCGGCCCAGCGCCTGATGCGGCGAGACGATCGCCACCGCATCGGGGATGTCGAACGACTCGGCGGCGGGCACCGGCAGCCGTAAACCCTCGATATGGTCCAGCAGCCCGGCGATGGAAGCGCCCGGGGTGCGCGAGACGAACCGTTCGGCGACCTCACACAGGTGGGTCACGGCGTTGAGGTTCTGGCCGGCGCGCTGGCCCGCGGGCCCCGGGCGTGCGCACGCCGTCAGCAGCCTGCGCTGCAAACCGCTGCGCTGCCAGGCCTCCCACAGTGCCGCGCGCGGATCGTCGGCGCGCGCCGCCGCCGCCAGCACCGCATGCACGCGGTGCAGCGGACGGGCGTGCGGTGCCGCCAGACCGTCGGGCACACCGTCACGAAGCGCCTCGACCAGCAGCTCGCCCAGGGGGCGCGGCGGCACGTGTGCGTCGAGGCGGCGCAGCGCGCGGCGCAACTGCCGCAACGTGACCGGGTCGACCCGGCCTATCGGCCCGCTGAGCAATGCCTCGGCATGCTCGGCCGTCAGACCCTCGGCAGTGGCCGCCAGCGCTGTCAGCAGTGCCTGCACCACCGCGTTGTCCGGTAGTGCGGCATCGAAGGCCGGTGCCGCCACCGGAACACCCGCCGCGGCCAGCGCCCGCGGCAGGCCCGCGGCGGCGCGCTGCACCGAACGGACGATGACGACCATCTGCGACCAGGGCACACCGTCGACGAGATGCGCGCGCCGCAGCGTGTCGGCGATCAGCGCGGACTCGGCGTGCGTCGAGGCCGCCAGCAGTGCCGTCACGGCGCCCTCGGGGCCCTGCTCGGCGCCGGTGATGACGCGGGCCGGCGCCTGTCCCGGCAGCTGTCCGGCCACCCCGGAGCTGGCGCGGGCGATGGCCGGCGCGCAGCGGTGGCTCACGGTGAGCGCCACGCTCGGGGTGTCCGTGGCGATCAGCAGTGCCGAATCGGCACCTCGGAAACCGAACACCGCCTGATTGGGATCGCCGGCGATGACCGTCGCGCCCGCGCCCGCAGCCAGCACCCGCACCAGTTCGGCGGCCTGCGGGTCGAGATGTTGTGCGTCGTCGACGAGCAGCGTGGCGATCCGGGCGTGCTCGGCGGCGAGCAGTTCGGGATCGGCGGCCAGCGCATCCAGTGCCGCCCCGACCAGTTCGGCTGCGCCCAGCGCGGGCAGTGTGGCCTGCGGCGCGGCCATGCCGACCGCCGAACGCAGCAGGGTGACCTGCTCGTACTGCTGCGCGAACCGCCCGGCGGCCACCCATTCCGGCCGGCCCTGGAAGCGGCCGATCCGCCGCAGCTGCACCGGGTCGATACCGCGTTCGGCGCAGCGCGACATCAGATCACGCAGCTCGGTGGCGAAACCCGCGGTGGTCAACGCCGCGTGCAGCTGCTCCGGCCAGGCCGACCCGCCGTCGGCGAGATCGCCGGCCAGCAGCTCGCGGATGACGCCGTCCTGCTCGGCCCCGGTGATGAGCCGCGGCGGCGGATCGCCGGCGCGTTGAGCCGCCAGCCGCAGTACGGCGAAAGCGTAGGCGTGCAGCGAGCGCACGAGCGGCTCACGCACCACCGCGCCCTGCGGTGTGGCGGGCTGGGCCGACAGCAGCCTGGCGGTCAGCGCGGCGCGGGCCTGCGGAGCCAACCGGCCCGACCCGGTCAGCAGTAGCACCGACGCCGGGTCGGCTCCCGCGCCGATCCGGGCGGCTGCGGTATCGATGAGCAGGCTGGTCTTACCGGTGCCCGGACCGCCCAGCACCCTGACCACACCACGCCAGCCGGAGCCGAGAAGTGCTGCGGCGTCAGCGCTGTATGCGCGGTCGGTGGTCGCGGTGGTCATGTGGGCATATCAACACAGGGGTCCGACAAATTCGGTGCCCGCGCGACCCACCTGGCACCATCGGTGAGGTGAGCAACCCATTGCACGTGCACCGGTACGGCCCGGCCCGCGGCGCCCGGCTGCTGGCGCTGCACGGACTGACCGGCCACGGTCGGCGCTGGCAGACGCTGGCCACCCGGCATCTGCCCGATGTGACGGTGCTGGCTCCCGACCTGCTGGGCCACGGCCGGTCCTCGTGGGCCGCTCCCTGGACCATCGACGCCAATGTCGCGGCCCTGGCCGATCTGCTGGATACCGACGTGGGTTGCGAACCCGTTGTGGTCGTTGGGCATTCGTTCGGCGGGGCGATCGCCATGGCGCTGGCCGCGGCCCGGCCGGATCTGGTGCGGGCGTTGGTCCTGCTGGACCCGGCGGCCGGCCTGGACGGTGAGTGGATGCGTGAGATCGCCGATGCCATGCTCGGCTCCCCTGATTACCCGGACGCCGACGAGGCCCGCAACGAGAAGCTCTCGGGCTCGTGGGCCGACGTCGAAGCCGGCGAGCTCGACGCCGACCTCGCCGAACACCTCGTCGAGCGGCCCGACGGCCGGGTCGGCTGGCGCATCAGCATACCGGCGATGATGTCCTACTGGAGTGAACTGGCCCGCGATATCGCCCTGGTGCCCAACGGATTACCCACGACACTGGTACGCGCCGAACGGACGTCGCCACCGTATGTCACCGCTTCCCTGATCGAGGGGTTACGCGAGCGGTCCGGTGCCGGGTTCCGGCATGTCGACCTGGCCTGCGACCATATGGTGCCGCACGCCAAACCGGCCGAGACCGCCCAGCTCATCCGCGACCGGCTGGCATCGTGAGATGGCCGCCATCACCGACGAACAGGTCGAGCGGGTGCGAGCACTGGTTGCCGCGGTACCGCCGGGCCGGGTCACCACCTACGGTGACATCGCCGCTGCGGCAGCACTTTCCAGCCCGCGGATCGTGGCATGGATCATGCGCACCGACTCCTCCGATCTGCCCTGGCACCGGGTCATCCGGGCCTCGGGCCGGCCGGCGCCGCACCTGAGCACCCGCCAACTGGAGCTGCTGCGCGCCGAGGGCGTGTTGGCCCGCGACGGCCGGGTGGCACTGAGCGGTCAGAACTCGGTCCGCCACGAATTCCCGGACTAGAGCGCCAGCCGGACCAATGCGGCGGTACGGGCCAGCCCCGGGAACGCCGATGCCGTCGCACGGGGATGCAACGCATGTACCGCCAAACGGAACATCAAGGCGCGCAACAACATCTGTGGCCACTCCGGCAGCGCGTTCCACCGTTCGATGAGGCCGTCGTCGGCCTCACCCCACGCCAGTGCATCCACCACGACGACACCTGCCGCCCAGGACGCCGGCCGCCAGTACGGGGTGATATCGGTGATACCCGGTGCCGCGGTACCGGCGAACAGCACTGTCCCGTACAGGTCGCCGTGCACAAGCTGATTGGCGCTCTTGGTCGGTTTGCGCAGTCCGGCAAGCTGATTGATCAGATCGACCGAACGCTGCCCGTCGGCCGACCCGGGAGAGATCCGTGCCCCCGACGGCAGCGAGTGCAGCGGACGTTCCTCCCAGGCCGCACGGTCGGCGGCGTTGAAGACGTCCACGTCGGCCCAGGGCGCGACCGGGTGCTGCGTCAGGAATCGGGGCCGCTCCAGCTTGGCGGTGGCCTCGTGCAGCCGCACCCCCACCGACACCACCTCGTCGTGGCGCGGTTCGGGCGAACCGGACACGAAGGTGTCCGCGCGCCAGCCCGACACCACGAACCGGCCGTCGGTGGAGCGCACCGGGCGGGCCAGCCGGGCCCCGTCGACGAAGAGTGTTTCGCGGACCTTGGCCGACCAGGCGGCCCTGGCGTGGTCGGCGACCACGGACAGCACGACTTCACCGCAGCGCCAGCCGCCCTCCCAGCCCGCACCCAAGGGGGCGGGTCGTGATCCGCCCAGCCCAAATGCCACCAGGACGTGCTCGGGTGGCGGTTCGACAGTCACCCCGTCACCCTAGCGGTGCCGATGCCCGGCACCGGGGCGCTGACCAGCTGTGTCGCAAAGAACGATCAGTACATCACCATGTCGGGCTCGAACTGCGTCGCCCATGCCGTGATACCGCCCTGCAGGTGCAGCGCATCGGAGAAACCGGCCTTCTTCACCGCGGCCAGCGCTTCGGCCGACCGCACGCCGGTCTTGCAGTACAGAACCGGGATGCGGTCGTGTGGGAGCTTCGCCAGGCCGGCGCCGGACTCCAGCGTCGACTTCGGGATCAGCTCGGCACCGTCGATGTGGTTGATATCCCATTCGACGGGCTCGCGGACATCGATGAGAGCGATCTTGCGGTCCGAATCCAGCAGATCACGAAGCTCGCGCGGGGTGATGGTGGCGTTCTTGGCGGCCTCGGCCGCATCTTCGGAGACCACACCGCAAAACGCCTCGTAGTCGATCAGCCCGGTGATCTTGGGCGTCGCCGGGTCCTTGCGGATCTTGATGGTGCGGTAGGTCATGTCGAGCGCGTCGTAGACCATCAGCCGGCCCAGCAGCGGATCGCCGATACCGGTGATCAGCTTGATCGCCTCGGTGCCCATCACCGACGCGATGGAGGCGCACAGGATGCCCAGCACACCGCCCTCGGCGCAGGACGGCACCATGCCCGGCGGCGGCGGTTCGGGATAGAGGTCGCGGTAGTTCAGGCCCAGACCGTCCGGGGCGTCCTCCCAGAACACCGAGACCTGGCCCTCGAACCGGTAGATCGACCCCCATACGTAGGGCTTGCCTGCCAGTACCGCGGCGTCGTTGACCAGGTAGCGGGTCGCGAAGTTGTCGGTGCCGTCCAGGATCAGGTCGTAGCGCTCGAAGAGCTCCACGGCGTTGTCGGGTTCCAGCCGCAGCTCGTGCAGCACGACATCGACCAGCGGATTGATCTCGAGGAGGGAATCGCGCGCGCTCTGGGCCTTGGACCGGCCGATATCGGATTGGCCGTGGATGATCTGCCGCTGCAGATTGGATTCGTCGACGACGTCGAATTCGACGATGCCGATCGTGCCGACGCCCGCGGCGGCCAGGTACATCAGCGTCGGCGAGCCGAGACCGCCCGCGCCGATCACCAGCACCCGGGCGTTCTTCAACCGTTTCTGGCCGTCGACCCCCAGGTCGGGAATGATCAGGTGCCTGCTGTAGCGGGCGACCTCTTCACGTGTGAGCTCGGCTGCTGGTGCGACCAGCGGCGGCAACGAAGTCACCGTTGTCTCCTCCGTCGGGGGGTGCCTGGATCACCATCAGATCAGGTCCCTTCGCACAACGACAATCGCCGCCGGGAGCTTCCCTCTCGGCGGGTTCGCCGTCACGCGATCGGATACGGCCAGGGGTTGAAGCGGCACACCTTGCCGTCGGCCGGCACCCACTCGGGGTCGAACTTCGCGGCGTCGTTGTTGGCGGTGGAGAACGTCTGCTGCATCATCACCGGCGCCAGCGCGCCGTTGTTGTCGCACGGTTCGTGGTGCTGATAGCCGATGGCGTGGCCGACCTCGTGGTTGACCAGGTACTGCCGGTACGACCCGATATCACCCTGGAACGGCACCGCGCCGCGCACCCAACGGGCTTCGTTGAGGAACACCCGCTGCTCGACGGCTGCGCCCGACACCGGCGGGTAGGCCGGGTTGTAGCAGGACGCCTCCAGCTGAATCTCGTATCCGCAGCCTTCCCGCACCGTCATCGGCGAGGTCAGCGACACCCGGAAATCGGGTGGCGCATCGGAGGTGTCGTCGACCCGAAGGAAGGCGAACTGGGGGTTGTGGATCCAGCTCTTCGGGTTGCCCAGGGTCTGGCTGACCATCCGGGCGAAGCCCTCGTCGCCGCCGTAGCTCGTGGTGTCGACACCGTCTTCGACCTCGATGGTGTAGGTGAAGACCCGAGCGGTGCCCTCACCCACCTTGGGGTCGGCACCGGGAACCACATGCCAGGTCTTGGCTCCGGCCTCGGTGAACGGCCCGCCGTCCGGCAGGATCCCGGTCGGCAGGTTGACGTCGAACTGCGTCAGCCCGCGGGGCGGGGCGCCGATGATTGCGGTGCCCTCCGAACCGATCGTCGGTGGCGCCTGCACGGTGTCGACAGCGGGCGCGGGCGCCTGAGTCCTGGCGCCGACGACGGTTTGATAGACCACCAGCACCGTGACGACGGCCAGGATCGGCAGCGCGTACGCCCGCCAGCCGTAGGTCGACACGAACCGGCCCAGCCAGCTCTGTTTACGCCACTGCGGCCGCTCTTCGCGGTTGACCCGGACCCGTCCGGCATCTTCTGCCAGCGGGTCACGTTGGGCACGCAGGGGTTCGCGCCACTCGCTGCGAAGCACCGGAACGCGGTTGTCCCCGCGACGTCCCGGGTCGTAGGTCACCGACCCAGGATGGCATAAACGGCGCATCACGCAGCCTCGGCGCGCCCGTACAGGCGCGCGACCTGCCTAGACCGCTATTGCTTCACGCCAGTAGTAGTGTCAGTCCAACGATTCGCACCGGCGTTCCTCGACGGGTCGGCGGGTACGAGCCGATCAGGCATCACATGGGACAGAGGAATTGATGAGCGAGCTCGCAGCCGAAAGGCGAGGCGCCAAGCCGGGCGGCGCTGACCGGACCGGGTCCGCCAAGCGCGGTAACCGACTGCCCCGCGACGAGCGTCGCGGTCAGCTGCTGGAAGCCGCCAGCGAGGTCTTCGTCGAACGCGGCTATCACGCCGCCGGGATGGACGAGATCGCCGACCGCGCCGGAGTCAGCAAGCCAGTGCTCTACCAGCACTTCACCAGCAAGCTGGAGCTGTATCTGGCGGTGCTGGCGCGCCACGTCGACAACCTGGTCTCCGGTGTCCGACAGGCCCTGCGCACCACCACCGACAACCGCCAACGCGTGCGCGCGGCGGTGGGAGCGTTTTTCGATTTCATCGAGCACGACGGCCAGGGGTACCGGCTGATCTTCGAGAACGACTACGTGTCCGAGCCGCAGGTCTCGGTACAGGTCAAGGTGGCCACCGAGGCCTGCACCGACGCGGTGTTCGACCTGATCAGCCACGATTCCGGGCTCGATCCGCACCGCGCCCGGATGATCGCAGTCGGCCTGGTGAGCATCAGCGTGGACTCGGCCCGTTACTGGCTCGACAACGAACGCCCCATCGGCCGCGACGATGCCGTCGAAGGCACCGTGCAGTTCATCTGGGGCGGCCTGTCGCACGTGCCGCTGACCCGGTCCTAGGACCGGGTCGGCAGCTCCGCTAGTCGGCGGTGATGGGCGGGGTGACCGGGCCTTCGCCGATACCGAAGCCGACCCGGCGGCCGTCCGCGGGGCCCAGCTCGACATAGGCGATGCGGGCGGACTGCACGAAGAAGCGGCGGCCCTTCTCGTCGGTGAGGTTGAGCACCGAGGTGCCGTTCTCGCCCGGCGTCAGCGCGGAGACGACCAGCTTCTCCAGCTCAGCGGGGGCCTGCGCGGTGCTGAAGATGATTTCGCGCGGGCTGTCCGTGACACCGATCTTGACCTCCACGTGGACCCTTCCGTTGACGTTCCGTTCGAATCCGCCCTGAGGGCGGCTCGTATTCAAGCAGGCTAATGGACGCGGCCACGTTACTCGGCCTCAGGCGTTTCGCGGTCAGCGAATGTGCTCGCAACCAGCGATGACGCCGCGGTCGCCGCGGACTGCAGGGCCGACACACCGGCGTCTTGCCCGCCTGAGCGCCTCCTACGCGCATACGATCGGCGTTAAGAAAGTTACGCAAGTGACGAATGTTAAATCGATACCGGTGGTGACGCGATGAGCAAGTCGTACTGGAACGGGCCTGACGACGCCGGCACGCCGCGCGCCGGGCGACCCCCCGCCGCCGATCACACCGAGGTCATCGCCACCCCCGGTCGCACCGACGACCGCGAAGCAGCCAGCACCTACGCATCGACCGGCAACCCGTATCTCAGCGGCGGCTACCGCGCGGGCAACAGCTATGCCGAATCTGCCGGATACGGCAGCTATAGCGGGTACGCCGGTACCGCCACCGACACCTACGAACCACCCGCCGGCGATTACACAACCAACTACGAAGACGACGAGTTCGAGGATTACGACGACTACGACGACAACTACCGGTTCTGGGACGACCCCCGCTGGCGGCTGATCGCCGGCGTCGCCGGCGCAGTACTGCTCGTCGCGGTCGTCGCGATAGTCTTCGCCACCCGCGGCGACGACTCCTCCACCACGACGGCTGTCACCTCGTCGCAGAAACCCGTCCAGGACGCCATCTCCACGACACCGCGCACCGTGATCGCCACCGTGCCCCCCAGCGCACCGGCACCGGTGGCCGAGCTGCCACCGGAAACCATTGTGACCGTGACGAATCCGCCGGCCGCCCAGCCCGCGCCGCCGCCACCGCTGCCCGAGGGCGTCGCGCCGGGACCGACCGTCACCTACAACGTGACCGGTAGCCGGCAGCTGTTCGATCTGGTCACCGTCATCTACTCCGACGAGCAGGGCTTCCCGCGTGCCGATATCAACGTGGCACTGCCGTGGTCGAGGACCGTGGTGCTCAACCCCGGTGTGGAGACCAAATCGGTCACCGCCACCAGCCTGACTGGGCAGCTCAACTGCACCATCACCGACGGCGCGGGAGCCACCATCGCCGCATCGGCCACCAACTCGGCCGTCGCGACCTGCAACCCCTGAGTCAGCCCAGCCCGAGTTCGGTCATCCGGTCGGCGTGGGTGCGCTGCAGCCGCGCGAAGAACTCGGTCATCCGGCCCAGCCCGTCGGTTCCCGACACCACCAGGTCCACCAGCTCGTCGTGATCGGCCATCACATACTGCGCCTGCGTGATGGCCTCCCCCAGCAGCCGGCGCGACCACAACGCCAACCGGCTGCGCTGCATATCGCTGGCGGCGACGGCGGCGCGCACCTCGGCGACCACGAACTGGGAGTGACCGGTCTCGGCGAGCACACCGCGCACCACCTCGGCGATCTCATCGGGCAGCAGGTCGGCGATCTCGAGGTAGAAATCCGCCGCCAGGGCGTCACCGACATAGGTCTTGACCAATGCCTCCAGCCAGGTGCTCGGGGTGGTCAGCCGGTGATAGTTCTCCAACGCCGGCGCGTACCGCGAAATCGCCGGGACCACGTCGACACCCCTGCTGAGCAGGGCTTCGCGCAGAAGTTCGTAATGGCCCATCTCGGCGGCGGCCATCCGGGCCAGGTTGATCCGGCCATTGAGGTTGGGCGCCATCCGCGCCTCCTCGGTGAGCCGGTAGAAGGCGGCCACCTCGCCGTAGGCCAGCAGTGCGAAAAGCTCCACGATGCCGGGGTGATCGGCGGGTACCCGGGACTGCGCGGAGGGCTTATCGGTCACCGGTTCCGCTGATTCCGCCTGCCACGCACTCATGGCGTTCACTGTAGTTCCCCACCGCCCGCAGGCCGCGCCGCGAACCCGCCAATGCCCGCGAAGCCTGGTCCGGGCCCGCGAGCAGCTATCATGAGGGCAGGCAGTGGCGTAATTCCGCTACCTGAGAAGTGTGCGTGCACGCAGTCGGCCCGCCCCAACTGATCTTTCAGTAAGCGCAGGGCCAGCGAATTCAGCACGGGGTCACCACGATCCCGGCGGCAGGAATCGTTCCACCCAAACTCGTGCGCGCGTGACGAACCGCGACGAGGACCGGGGACGAACCCATGGGCAGTATCAGGACAACACCTGGTGCGCCGGTGAGCGATCCGGCTCCGGAACGACCTCGAGCTGAAACGAAAGGCTGTACCCGACCGCATGACAGAGCTCAACAAATCCTTCGCCGCCCTCGGCGTCCGTGACGAGATAGTCCGGGCCCTCGCCGAGCAGGGCATCGAGCACCCGTTCGCCATCCAGGAACTGACCATGCCGCTGGGCCTGGCCGGAGACGACCTGATCGGCCAAGCCCGCACCGGTATGGGCAAGACGTACGCCTTCGGCGTCCCGCTGCTGCACCGCATCGTCGGTGATACCAGCCGCCCGCTGAACGGCATCCCGCGCGCGCTGATCGTGGTTCCCACCCGTGAGCTGTGCCTACAGGTCCACGGTGACCTGTCGCAGGCCGCCAAATACCTGACCGCCACCGCCGAAGACGGCAGTACCCGGCCGTTCTCCGTGGTGTCCATCTACGGCGGACGCCCCTACGAGCCGCAGATCGAGTCGCTGCGCGCCGGTGCCGACGTCGTCGTCGGCACCCCGGGCCGGCTGCTTGACCTGGCCCAGCAGGGCCACCTGCAGCTCGGCGGCCTTTCGGTGCTGGTGCTCGACGAGGCCGACGAAATGCTCGACCTGGGCTTCCTGCCCGATATCGAGCGCATCATGCGGCAGACGCCCGACAGCAGGCAGACCATGCTGTTCTCGGCGACCATGCCCGGCCCGATCATCACGCTGGCCCGCACGTTCATGAACCAGCCGACGCACATCCGTGCCGAGGCACCGCAGTCCTCGCAGACCCACGACACCACCAAGCAGTACGCCTACCGGGCACACGCGCTGGACAAGGTCGAGATGGTCACCCGCATCCTGCAGGCCGAGGGCCGCGGCGCGACGATGATCTTCACCCGCACCAAGCGCACCGCCCAGAAGGTCGCCGACGAACTCGCCGAGCGCGGATTCAAGGTCGGGGCCGTGCACGGCGACCTGGGCCAGATCGCCCGCGAGAAAGCGCTCAAGGGATTCCGCAACGGTGACGTCGACGTGCTGGTCGCCACCGATGTCGCGGCCCGCGGTATCGACATCGACGACATCACCCACGTCATCAACTACCAGATCCCCGATGACGAACAGGCCTACGTGCACCGCATCGGCCGCACCGGCCGGGCCGGCAAGACCGGTATCGCGGTGACCCTGGTGGACTGGGACGAGCTGCCCAAGTGGACGCTCATCGACAAGGCGCTGGGCCTGGACACCCCGGATCCGGCCGAGACGTACTCCAACTCGCCGCATCTCTACGCCGAGCTCAACATCCCCACCGATGCCACCGGCACCGTCGGCACCCCGAAGAAGTCACCGGTCAAGGCACCGGCACGCAGCGGCGAAACCCGCATCCGTGGCGGCGCGGCCCGCACCGAAGAGGGCGGCGAGAAGCCACGGACCCGTAGCCGGTCGCGTCAGCGCACCCGCGGCGGATCGGCCGGCGGACACGTCGCCGGAGCGGACGCACCCGCGACCGCCCCGCAGCGCGACCCCGAAGCCGCTGCCGGCACCGACGGCGCCGAAGGCGGTCACTCGCCTCGCCGTCGCCGTCGTCGCGGACCCCGCAAGCCGGCCACCGAGACCTCGACACCGACCGCGGGCTGAGGCCCGAACGCCCTATGGTCAAACCGGAACGCCGGACGCGCGCCGATCTCGTCGCCGCCGGAGTCATCGGGTTGGTGGTTGCGGTCGTCGCCGGAGTGATCTGGTGGACCAGCGACGCCCGCGCCACCCAGAGCAATCCCGCCGCCGTCACCGCCAAACCGCTGGTGCCGGCCAAGGAAGTGCCCAACACGCTGCGCCAGCTGTGGAGTGCTCCCAGCGCGCACACCACCGTGCCCGTCGTCGCCGGCGGTTCGGTGGTCACCGGTGACGGGCACACCGTCGCCGGGCATGATCCCGTCACCGGCGCGGTGAACTGGACCTACACCCGCGATCTCGAGCTGTGCGGGGTGAGCTGGATCTACCAGTCCGCGGTGGCGGTCTACCCCGACCGTCGCGGCTGCGGGCAGGTCACCACCATCGACGCCTCCACCGGCGAGCGGGGCCCGACGCGCAGCGGCTACGCCGACAAGCAGGTCGTGTTGTCCTCCGACGGCACCACGGTGCTCGCGGCCGGTTCGACGCGGCTGGAGACCTGGCGCTCCGACATGGTCCGGGTCATCGCGTTCGGTGAGATCGACTCACGGTTCAAGCCCAACCAGACGCCGGTCGGCAAGGGCTGCGATCTGCTGTCGGCGGCGGCCAGCACCACCGCGGTGTCGGTGCTGCGGGCCTGCCCGGACCGTCCCGAGGTGACCCTGACGCTGCTGAAACCGTCGAAGCAGGATGACGAGCCCGATGTGCGCGACGTCCCGTTGCCCGGTGTCACCGCCGGCGACGGCACCCGGGTGCTGGCGGTCTCGGATCTGAGCACCGCGGTGTATCAGGCCAAACCGTCGCCGCACGTCATCGTCATCGACGAGACCGGCACCGAGGTCTCCAACACGCCGCTGGCCACCGCCCCCACAGCTGCGGGTCTGCGTCCCGGCGCCACCACACCGGCGGGCGGTCTGGTCACCTGGTGGACCGGTGACAGCGTCGTCGTCTTCGACTCCGACAAGCTGACCTACCGCTACACCATCGCCGCCAACGGGCCCGCCGTACCGCTGGGACCTGCGGCGATGATGGCCAACAAGCTGCTGGTGCCGGTCACCGGCGGGGTCGGGGTCTACCAGAGTTCGACGGGGATCGCCGAGCGCGTCATCGCCGTGCAGCGTCCCGCCGTCGACGGGCCCATCGTGCCGACGCCGGCCGGTGACACGCTCATCGAGCAGCGCGGGCCGACGCTGGTCGCGCTGGGCTAACCGACCTCGGGCGCGTAGGTCGGCAGCTTCTTACCGGACTTCCAATGCTTGAGCAGGTTGGTCGCCAGCTCGCGATAGGCACTGGCGCCTTTGTTCTTCCGTCCGGTCAGCACCGATGAGCCGGAAGCCGTCGCCTCGGCGAAACGCACGGTGCGCGGGATCGGCGGGGCCAGCACCGGCAGGTCATAGCGGTCGGCGACATCGAGCAGCACATCGCGGCTGTGCGTGGTGCGCGGGTCGTAGAGCGTGGGCAGTGCGCCCAGCAGACTCAGATCGGCGTTGGTGATCTGCTGTACGTCGGTGACGGTGCGCAGGAACTGTCCGACCCCGCGATGGGCCAGCGTCTCGCACTGCAACGGCACGATGACATCGTCGGCGGCGGTCAGGCCGTTGAGCGTCAAAACCCCCAACGACGGCGGGCAGTCGATGATCACCACGTCGAAGTCAGTGCTGACCTTGGCCAGCGCCCGCTTGAGCGCGTACTCCCTGCCTGCACGCATCAGCAGCATGGCCTCGGCGCCGGCCAGGTCGATATTGGCCGGCAGCAACGTCATTCCCTCACCGGTGGGTACCAGCGCGGCCGTCGGCTCGACATCGCCGAGCAGCACCTCGTGCACCGATACCGCCAGCTTGTCGGGGTCGACGCCCAGGGAGAACGTCAGGCAGCCCTGGGGATCGAGATCCACCAGCAGCACCCGCTGCCCCTGTTCGGCCATCGCCGCGCCCAGCGACGCGACCGTCGTCGTCTTGGCCACCCCGCCCTTTTGGTTGGCCACTGCCAACACGTGAGTCCCCACGGATCCCATCCTGACATGACCAGACGCACTCGGCCCGGGTGGCCGTCGGGCAGAATCGGTCGGTGTGAGTGTCGGTGAGCATCGGTTGGTCCTGCTTCGCCACGGCGAGACCGAATGGTCGAAGTCGGGGCAGCACACGTCGACGACCGATCTGGACCTGACCGACAACGGCCGAGAGCAGGCCAGACTGGCCGCGCTGGCGCTCGTACACCTGGGGCTGAACAACCCGGTGGTGTTCAGCAGTCCGCGCAAACGGGCGCTGGCCACCGCCGAATTGGCGGGCCTGAAGGTCGACGAGGTGACATCGGTGCTCTCGGAGTGGAATTACGGCGAGTACGAGGGCCGCACCACCCGCGATATCCGCACCGACGTACCGGGCTGGCTGCTGTGGACCTACGGCTGCCCCGGCGGCGAGTCGGTGGACCAGGTCAGCATGCGGGCCGATCAGGCCATCAACCTGGCGCTGGAACACATGGGCGAACGCGATGTCGTCTTCATCGGGCACGGGCATTTCTCCCGTTCGGTGGTGACGCGCTGGGTCGAGCAGCCGCTGCGGGAAGGCGCCCGCTACGGGTTCGGTCCGGCTTCGGTCGCGGTCTGCGGTTTCGAGTACGGGCTGCGTCAGCTCAAATCACTGGGTCTGACCGCACACCGCGAGCCGGTCATCTCGACGTGACCGAACCGTCCTTCGCGCTGGGCGGCCCCGCCGGTGCCGTACTGGCCGAGGGTATCGCCGCCGGGTACAGCGACCCGGCCGCCGCGGCCGCCGCGTTGCGCTCCGGTGATGCCCGAATCATTGTGGGCGCGTTGCCCTTCGACCTCGACACGGCTGCCGCGTTGCACGCCCCGCAGGAGCTGACGTTCACCGCGAAGCTGCCCGGCTGGCCGATCGGGCCCGCACCGGTCGCCCGGGTCAGCGCGAGCAGGCCCAGCGCGCAGGAACACCGGGCGCGGGTCGCCGAGGCGGTACGCCGGCTCACCGCACCGGGCAGCACATTGCAGAAGGTGGTGCTGGCGCGGGCCGTGGAACTGTCCGCCGAGCAGCCATGGGACGCCCGAGCCGTGCTGGGCCGGTTGATGGCCGCCGGGCCGGCCGCCTACCCGTTCCTGGTGGACCTGTCCCCCGCCGGTGCCGCCCACCGCGGATCGGTCCTGGTCGGCGCGAGCCCCGAGCTGCTGGTCGAACGGACCGGCGACCGGGTGACCTGCCGGCCGTTCGCCGGGTCGGCACCGCGCTCGGACGACCCGGCCACCGACGCGGCCAACGCCGCCGCACTGGCCGAGTCGGCCAAGAACCGGCACGAGCATCAGCTCGTCATCGACGTGATGGCGGGCGCACTGGGCCCGCTGTGCGCAGACCTGCACATCGCCGCGCAGCCCGAACTGCACCGCACCGACGCGTTGTGGCACCTGGGCACACCGATCACCGGGCGGCTGCGGGATCCGGCCACCACGGCACTGGACCTGGCGCTGGCGCTGCACCCGACACCCGCCGTGGGTGGGGTCCCGACGCGTGCCGCCACGGCGCTGATCACCGAACTCGAAGGCGACCGCGGGTTCTATGCCGGTGCTGTCGGCTGGTGCGACGCCGCCGGCGACGGACGCTGGGTGGTGGCGATCAGGTGCGCCGAGCTGTCGGCCGACCGCAGGCGCGCGGTGGCGCATTCCGGCGGCGGGATCGTCGCCGAATCCGATCCCGATGACGAACTCGACGAGACGACGACTAAATTCCGGACGATCCTGACCGGACTGGGCAATGGGGAGTTGATGCGACGATGACCACGCACATCCGGCGGGCGGTACCCGGCGACGAGATCGCGATCACCGCGATGATCCACGAACTCGCGGCGTTCGAGAAGGCATCCGAGGAATGCACCGTCACCGAAACACAGATCGGCACGGCGCTTTTCGGCGAGCACCCCATCGCGCACGCACATGTCGCCGAGGTCAACGGCACGGTGGCCGCGACGGCGCTGTGGTTCCTGAACTTCTCCACCTGGGACGGCGTCGCGGGCATCTATCTCGAAGACCTCTATGTGCGGCCGGATTTCCGCCGACACGGGCTGGCGCGGGGACTGTTGTCTGCACTGGCCGCCGAATGCGTCGACAACGGCTATTCGCGGCTGTCCTGGGCGGTGCTGAACTGGAACGTCAACGCCATAGCTCTCTATGACGCCGTCGGCGGCAAACCGCAGACCGAATGGACCACCTACCGGGTCTCCGGTGCCGAACTCACCGAGCTGGCGCGCGGCTAGTCGTCGTGCAGGGTTTCGTCGGTGCGCGAAACCCATTGCACCGCAGCGGGACTGAATAGAAGTCCGAGCGTCACCAGCGCCGCTGCGGCGACCGCGACGGCGTAGAACGGTTGCTCGGAGCTGCTGATGTACCAGGCCACTCCCAGCAGCAGCAGGTTGGCGAAGACGGCGATACCGCGTCCCCAGCGCCGGCCCACCGTCAGGCCCCAGCCCGCCGAGAGCACCGCGGCACCCATGATGCCGAACCAGATCGCGTTACCCCAGCCGTTGACGATGTGCTGATCGGCGCCTTCCAGTCCGCGGATCACGAAGACCGCGGCGGCGACCAGCGCGCACAGCCCCTCCAGGGTGACCAGGTAGCCGGCGAACCGGACGACCGCCGGTGTCACGCCAGCCTGCCCGCCAGATACCGCACGGCGAACTCGTAGCCCTGCGGGCCGGCGCCGGCGATGATCGTCTCGGCGACCGCCGAGACGTAGGAGTGATGCCGGAACGGCTCCCGGCGCGCGATATTGCTCAGGTGCACCTCGGCGACGGGCAGCTCGACGGCCGTCAGCGCGTCGGCGATGGCGATCGAGGTGTGGCTGTAGGCCGCGGGGTTGATGACGATGCCCTGGCAGTCGGCGCGGGCGCCGTGGATGGCGTCGATCAGCTCACCCTCGTGGTTGCTCTGCACTGCGCGGACACCGAAGCCGAACTCGGCGGCCACGTCGCGGACCGCGCTCTCGATCTGGGCCAGAGTGGTCGATCCGTAGATCTCGGGCTGCCTGGTACCGAGCAGGTTCAGGTTGGGCCCGTTGACGAGGAGCAGGCGGCGTTCGGTCACCTTCGTAAGGTACCGACGTGCCCGCGCTGCGCGGCCAGGCGCACCGGCGCGTTGTCGACGCCGTACCCGTCGTAGTGGCCGAAACGCTGCGTGAACTCGAAGAACACCTCGCCGACCGTGCGGGTGTAGAAGTGCACGAAATGCCCCGAGGCGCAGCGGTCGTAGAGCAGGTCGAGCTCGCGCAGCTGCGCGACATAGTCCTCGTCGAGGCCGAACCGCCCGACCAGGTAGTCGTAGTAGTTGTCCGGCACCGCCAGGAACGTCAGGCCGGCGGCCCGGGCGGTGCGCGCCAGCGCGATGACATCGGAGCAGGCGAAGGCGACGTGCTGCGGCAGGCTCGCGCCGTCGAGCACGTGCGGCGCCACGTTCAGCGGTATCCGGACGGCACCGTCGGCGGTGCGCAGCACCTGGCTGCGGACCAGGCCGGTGGGCCCGGGTACCTCGGTGGGCGCCTCGGTCTGCAGACCGAACACGCTGGTCAGGAAGAGCACCGCGTCTTCGGCGGTCTGCCAGGGCTGGCTGAGGTTGACGTGGTCGATGGCGTACACCGGGGTGGGGCAGGCACCGATCCCGCCCTCGAACTCGTCGACCCAGGACGGCACCCCGCCCGCCGGTTCGGTGACCCAGAAGATCTCGGTGCCGTCGGGGGCGACCGCGGCGCCGAACGGCTGCTCGGCGGCGTAGGTGCGCCGGTAGGCCACCGGTGCCATCAGGTCGGCGGCTCGGCGTGAGGTGGCGTCGGCGTCGGGCACCTGCAGCCCGAGGGCCGCCACGTGCGGCTGTTCGTCGCGGGCCTGCTGTTCGTTGAGCACGACGCGCGCATCACCCGCGGTCCACAGGGAAACCGGCTTGCTGCGGTGCCTGCCGTGCGGGGTGAAGCCCAGCTGGGACAGCAGGACCTCCACCTCGCTGGTGTCCTCGGCCTTGAGTTCGACGAAGTCGAAACCGGTCGGGGGTTTGGCTTGTGTCATCGGGGTGAGGGCGAGCTTGTCCTGCAGCCACAGCAGGGAGCGCAGGGCGTGCACGGCGGTGCGGCCGGGGTCGGTCTGGCGGAAGGTGTCGTTGAAGACCTCCAGCGACAGCGGTCCGGTGTAGCCGGCGGCCAGGACGTATCCGACGAAACCGGTGAGGTCGAAGGCGCCCTCGCCGGGGAACAGCCGGTGATGCCTGCTCCAGGACAGCACGTCCATGCTCAGGGCGGGCGCGTCGGCCAGCTGCAGGTAGAAGATCTTCTCGCCGGGAATGTCGGCGATGGCCGCCGGGTCGTGGCCCCGGGAGAGCACATGGAAGCTGTCCAGGCACACCCCGACGGCCGGGTGGTCGGCCAGTTCCACGATGCGCCAGGCGCGCCGGTAGTCGTCGACGTAGCGGCCCCAGGCCAGCGCTTCGAAGGCGATCCGGATGTCGTAGTCCTGCGCCAGCTCGCCGATGCGGCGCAGTTGGTCGGCCGAGACCTCGTCGGAGTCAATGGTTGCGGTCGCGACATTGCTGCACACCAGCACCGTGCCGATGCCCAGGCGTTGCGCGGTGGCGAAGGTGGCGCCGGCGCGGCGCAGGTTGTCGGCGAATATCGCCTCGTCGACGCCTTCGAGATCGCGCAGCGGTTGGTACAGGTCCAGGGACAGCCCGAGCCGGGCTGCCAGCGCCCGGATCTCCTCGGGTGAATGGTCGCCGGCGATCAGGTCGGGTTCGAAGATCTCGACGCCGTCGAAGCCTGCCGCGGCGCAGGCGTGCAACTTCTCCACCAGCGAGCCGGACAGCGACACGGTCGCGATCGACGTCTTCATGATGGCTTAATGTACCAATTAGTTAATTCCATGGGAAGAGTTGCGGCCATCCGGCCCGGCGGCCAGTAAGCTGCCCGGCGTGGCCGCCAAGCCGAAAGCCGAACTGCAGCGCGATGCCGAACGCACCCGCGCCGAACTGCTGGCCGTTGCCACCGAGGTCTTCGCCGAATCCGGTTATTCGGGCGCCCGCGTCGACGAGATCGCCGAACGCACGCGTACCACCAAGCGGATGATCTACTACTACTTCGGCGGCAAAGAGCAGCTCTACCTGGCGGTTCTGGAGAACGCCTACCGCGGTATCCGCGATGCCGAGCAGAAGCTGCGGGTCGACCACAGCGATCCGGTGGAGGCGATCCGGCGGCTGGCCGAGGTCACCTTCGACCACCACATCGCCCATGACGCGTTCATCCGGCTGGTCTCGATCGAGAACATCCACCGCGGCGAGTTCATCGCGCGGCTGGACTCGCTGCGCGAACTCTCGGTACCGGCCACGTCGTTGCTCGACGAGATCCTGCGCGACGGCCGGGCCGCCCGGGTGTTCCGCGACGACGTCGACGCCCTGGACGTACACATCGTGATCAGCTCGTATTGCGTTTTCCAGGTCGCCAACCGCTACACCTTCGGCTTCCTGTTCGGCGTCGACTTCACCGAGACCTCGCAGCGCGCGCATCAGCGCCGGATGATCGGCGATGTCGTGGTCGGCTGGCTCACCACCAAGCCGTAATTCCCCGTCACCCTCCCCTGATGAGGGGGTGATCAGAGACCCGGATCACAATCACCCCTTGACGCGACGGCGCCCACAATGCTTCACTTTTGCGAACGTACTAGTTCGTACATTAAGGAAGCGGGTGGCCGGATGGTCAAATATCCCTATCTGGTCGGCCTCGTCGGTACCGGCGTCGGGCCCTCCCTGACGCCCAGGCTGCACATGGCCGAGGCCAGGGCACAGAGCCTGGAATACGTGTACCGGACCGTGGACCTGGCCACCCTCGACATCTCCCCCGCCCGGATCGGCGAAGTGCTCAGCTGGGCCCGCGACCTCGGCTTCAACGCCCTCAACATCACCCACCCGTGCAAGCAGCTGGTGCTCGAACACCTCGACCACGTCGACCCGGCCGCGGCGGCCCTGGGCGCGGTCAACACCGTCGTCTTCACCGGAAAGTGCGGCCAGCACGCCATCGGCTACAACACCGACACCACCGGTTTCGCGGCCGGCTTCGCCGAAGGCCTGCCCTACGCGACCACCGACAACGTCGTGCTCATCGGTGCCGGGGGCGCGGGCGCCGCCGTCGGGGACGCCCTGCTGCGCATCGGTGTCGAGCACCTGACCGTCGTCGACCTCGACGTCGACCGCGCGGCCCGGCTGGCCGCCGAGATGTCCCAGCGCCACCCGCAGCACCGGGTCGAGGCCTCCTCGTTCGACAAGATCTCGGTGCTGCTGCCCGCCGCCGACGGTGTCGTGCACGCCACCCCGACCGGCATGGCCGAGCATCCGGGCGTCGCCTTCGACACCGATCTGCTGCACCCGGGCCTCTGGGTCGCCGACATCGTCTACCGCCCGCTCGACACCGCACTGCTGCAGGCCGCCCGCGCCGCCGGATGCCGCACGCTCGACGGCGGACACATGGCCGTCCACCAAGCGGTCGACGCCTTCGCCCTCATCACCGGGATCACCCCGGACGCCGCCCGGATGTCGGCACATTTCCGCGAACTCGTCTCGAACCCGTCCTGAACCCCAACAGCCCAACGCACAATTCACTCAAAGGAGACAGCAGTGACCACGACTCACCCGGATATTCCGGCCCGGACACCGCGGCGCGCTGCCCTGGCAAGCTTCATGGGCAGCGCCGTCGAGTACTACGACTTCTTCCTGTTCGGCTCCGCGGCCGCGCTGATCTTCCCGAAGGTGTTCTTCCCCTCCGGCGACGAAGCGGCCCTGGTGATGAGTTTCGCGACGTTCGGCTTCGCCTACATCGCACGGCCGGTGGGCGCCTTCGTCCTCGGCCACTTCGGTGACCGCATCGGCCGCCAGCGCGTACTGATGTTCACCCTGGTCCTGATGGGGCTCTCGACATTCCTGATCGGCTGCCTGCCCACCTTCGCCACCATCGGCTGGGCCGCACCCGGACTGCTGGTGCTGTGCCGGCTCATGCAGGGCCTGTCGGCGGCCGGCGAGCAGGCCGGGGCGAGTTCCCTGACGCTGGAACACTCCCCCGACAACCAGCGGGCGTTCTATACATCGTGGACCCTGACCGGAACACAGGGCGGGCTGATCCTGGCCTCGCTGGTGCTCATCCCCTTCATGGCGCTGCCTGACGAGGACAAGTACAGCTGGGGCTGGCGCGTACCGTTCTGGTTCTCGGCCGTCGTCGTGGTCGTCGCCTACTTCATCCGGCGCCAACTGCACGAGACACCCGAATTCACCGAGGCCAAGGCGGCAGGCACACTGGCCCGCGTTCCGCTGCTGCCGCTGCTGCGCAACCACTGGCGCGACGTGCTGCGCGTCATCTTCTGCGCCTTCATCGCCGCTGTGTCAACGGTTTTCGCCAACCTCGCACTGGCCTATGGCAAGAAGGTCGGACTCGACGCCGACCTGACCCTGTGGCTCGTGGTGGTGGCCAACGTCTTCGCCCTGTTCACCCAGCCGCTGTTCGGCAAGCTCGCCGACCGCATCGGCCGCAAGCCGGTCTTCATCTACGGTGCGCTGTCCTCGGCGGTGATGATGCCCTTCTACATGCTCTCGATGAGCCAGGGCAACCACCTGCTGACGTTCGCCCTCGCAGTGGTCACCTTCTCGTTCGGCTACGCCGCGGCCAACGCCGTCTGGCCGTCGTTCTACGGGGAGATGTTCAGCACCCAGGTGCGGTTCTCCGGTGTCGCGATCGGCACCCAGCTGGGCTTCCTGGTCGCCGGCTTCGCACCCTCGATCGTCACGGCCCTCGGCGGTGTCCGGGAAGGCGGCTGGGTGGTGATCAGCATCTTCACCGCGGTCGTCTGCCTGATCGCCGCCGGTGCGGCACTGACCGCGCCGGAGACCAAGGACGTGCCCACCGACAAGCTCGGACAGGCCGCCGACGGCGACGCCAAAGTGCTTGTGCACCACTGAGGATCAAAAGGATTCATGATGACTTTCCCGATGACTTCACCCACCCCGGTACGCAACACCGACCCCGACAGTGCCGCCGCCAGCCAGGCCGAGGTCAACGCCGAGATCGCCGCCATCGAGGGCGAGTACCAGCGCAGCGGTATCGAGGAGACCCAGCCGCGGCTGGACTACCCGCCCTACCGCAGCAGCCTGTTGCGGCACCCGACGAAAGCGCTGCAGCACGCCGACCCGGAGACCATCGAACTGTGGGCCCCGTGCTTCGGCCGCCGCGATGTCCATCCGCTGGAATCCGACCTGACGATCCAGGGCAGCGCAGATCCGATCGGTGAGCGGATGGTCGTCACCGGACGCATCGTCGACGGCGACGGCAGGCCGGTGCGCCGCCAGCTCGTGGAGATCTGGCAGGCCAACGCCGCGGGCCGTTATGTCCACAAACGCGATCAGCATCCGGCGCCGCTGGACCCGAACTTCACCGGCGTCGGACGTTGCCTGACCGATGACGACGGCAACTACCGGTTCACCACCATCAAACCGGGACCGTATCCGTGGAAGAATCATCACAACGCGTGGCGACCCGCCCATATCCATTTCTCGTTGTTCGGAACGGATTTCACCCAGCGGATGATCACCCAGATGTACTTCCCGGGTGATCCACTGTTCGCCCTGGATCCGATCTACCAGTCGATCACCGATCAGAAGGCCCGCGACCGGCTGGTGGCCGCCTATGACCATGACGTCACCACACACGAATGGGCCACCGGCTACCGGTGGGACATCGTGCTGACCGGTTCGGCGCGCACCCATTTCGAGGACGAGGAGCACTGATGAGCTCGCTGCTCACCGCCACCCCCGGCCAGACCATCGGACCGTTCTACGGTTACGCGCTGCCGTTCGAACGTGGCAACGAGCTGGTACCGCACGGCACGCCGGGAGCAATCCGGTTCGCGGGCACCGTGACCGACGGTTCGGGTGCCCCGGTCCCGGACGCGCTGCTGGAGATCTGGCAGGCCGGTGCCGACGGGCGCGTCGCCGAGGCGACCGGGTCGCTGCACCGCGACGGCTGGACCTTCACCGGCTTCGGCCGCACCGCGACCGACGACGAGGGGAATTACAGCTTCACCACCGTCGAACCCGGTGTCACCGAAGCGGGTTCGGCTCCGTTTTTCGCCGTCACGATATTCGGCCGCGGACTGCTCAACCGGCTGTTCACCCGCGCCTACGTCCCCGGCCCGCTGACCGAGGGCGACCGACTGCTCAACGCGCTGCCCGCCGACCGGCGCGGCACACTGATCGCCGAACGCGACAGCCAGGGCCTGCGTTTCGATATCCGGCTGCAGGGTGCGGACGAGACCGTATTCCTGCGTTATGGCTGACCTGTTCTGGCCCGGCGATCAGCGCGCCGGCGACGTGATGTCCGACGCGGCCCTGCTGGCCGCGGCGCTTCGCGTCGAAACCGCCTGGCTCGCAGCCCTTGTCGACGCGGGCGTGGCCCCCGCCACCGCCCGCGTTGACCTGGGCGCACTGGTGGGCGTCGACGATATCGCGACGCTGTCGGCCGGAGCCGAAGCCGACGGTAACCCGGTCACCGGGCTGGTGGCGCTGCTGCGCGAACGCACCGGCGATGCGGCGCGCCGCTGGGTGCACCGTGGGCTGACCAGTCAGGACGTCGTCGACACCGCACTCGTGTTGTGCCTGCGTGACGTATTCGGCGCACTACGCGATCCGCTGTCCACCCAGGTCACGACCCTGGAGCGGTTGACCGAAAAGCACCGTGCCACACCGATGTTGTCCCGCACCCTGACCCAGCCGGCACTGCCCAGCACCGCGGGGCTGAAGTTCGCGCGCTGGCTGACCGCCATCCTGGACGCCGCCGACACCGTGGACGCACTGCCACCGTTGCCGGTGCAGTGCGGTGGAGCGGCAGGCACCATGGCGGCGGCCACCGAACTGACCGGGTCCGCAGATGCCGCACTGGACCTGGCGGGCACGCTGGCCGACGCACTGGGCCTGGCACCGTCGGACCCCTGGCACACCACCCGCTCGGTGTTCACCCGGGCCGGCGATGCGCTGGTGAGTTGTTGTGACGCCTGGGGGCACATCGCCAACGACGTGCTCACCGGCAGTCGCGCCGAGGTCGGCGAGTTCACCCACGCCACCGGCGGCGGCTCGTCGACCATGCCGCACAAGAACAACCCGGTGCTGGCGGTGCTGCTGCGCCGCGCCGCACTGACCGCACCCGCACTCGGCGCAACGCTGCACACCGCGGCGGCCTCCGGTGTCGACGAACGCGCAGACGGCGGCTGGCACGCCGAATGGGCCACCCTGGCGATCTTGAGCCGCCGCACCGTCATCGCGGCATCCCAGGCCGCCGACATGCTGGCCGGGCTGCGCCTCGACGCCGACCGGGCACACGCCAATCTGCACGCTGCCCAAGGTATTCAGGCCGAACAACACACCATGGCCGAGCTGACCGGCAACAGCGCGGCCGCGACCTACCTGGGCGCGGCAGACCGAATCACCGACGCGGCGCTGCAACGCGCCCGGCACTACCTCAAGGAGTCCCAGTGAGCAGCCCGAGCCAGTACGACGCCGGCATGACGGTGCGCCGAGAGGTCCTCGGTGACGAACATGTCGACCGTGCGGTCGCCGGCACGACACCGTTCACCGCCGATTTCCAGGACCTCATCACGCGGTACGCCTGGGGTGAGATCTGGACGCGCCCCGGCCTGGACCGCAAGCAGCGGTCCCTCATCACGCTGACCGCGCTGATCGCCCGCGGGCATCACGACGAACTCGCCATGCACGTGCGGGCGGCCCGGCGCAACGGCCTGACGATCGACGAGATCAAAGAGGTGCTGCTGCAGACCGCGATCTACTGCGGTGTGCCCGATGCCAATACCGCGTTCCGGATCGCCTCCGGCGTATTGGCCGAGGAGCTATGAGTCTGCCCGCCGGTAGATGGTCTGGCCGTCCTTGATGGTCTCCAGCACGTCGATGTCCTTGATCGCGGCGGGGTCGCATGTCAGCGGATTGCCGTCGAGGATGACCAGATCGGCGAGCTTGCCGACCGCCAGCGTGCCCTTCTGATCGCCCTCGCCGTACTGGGTCGCGGCGTTGACGGTGATCGCCTCCAGCGCTTCCCACGCAGTGACGCGCTGATCCGCGCCGAGCACCGACCCGCTGCGGGTGATGCGGTTGACCGCCGTCCATATCAGGAACATCTGATCCAGCGGCGTGACGACGAAGTCGGTGTGATTGGTCGGCCGCAGGCCGAGATCGATGGCCGCCCGCATCGGTGAGAGGAACGCGGCCTGGTCCCAACCCCGCAGCGCCACATGCGCATCGCCGAAATAGAAGGTGTGCTCGGTGAAGAACGACGGGATGATCTGGTACCGCAGATAACGGTCCAGCTGGTCGCGGCGGACGAACTGTGAATGCACCATCACGGTGCGCCGATCGCGTTCCGGACTGTCGCCCGCAGCGAATTCGTGTGCGCGCAACGCGACGTCGATCGCGGCGTCACCGTTGGCGTGGACGTCCAGTGGCAGGCCGAGGTCATAGACCTGCTTGAACCACGCGTTGACGGTCTCCTGGGTGAAGGGCAGATCACCGCACCAATTCGACTGTCCCTCAGGACCTTCGGCAAGGTATGGGGTGGTGAAGTAGGCGGTCCGGCCCTGCGGTGAGCCGTCCAGGGTGACTTTGACGCCACCGAGCTTGAGCCGATTGACGTATGTGCCGAACGTTTCGGGCGGATTGGCGGCCAGGATCTCGTCGAGGTCGAGGATCAACGGATAGGCGATGACGTCGATGAGTGCCGCACCGCCGGCGGCGGCGCGTTGCATGAGCGCGATATCGGCGGCGCGGGAGGCACCCTCGTGTGCGGTCGTGATCCCTTCGGCGGCATACAGCAGCTGGCCGGCGCGGCTCCACTGCACCTCCTGCGCGGGCGACGGCTGGGGCATCGCGGCGAACACCGGCAGGAAGGCGGTCTCCATCACCAGACCGTCGGGCTCGTCGGAACCGGCCTTGCGCACTATCACCCCGCCCGGTGGCGTGGCAGTGTCGGCGGTGATGCCGAATTTGCGTAGCGCGGCGCCGTTGAGCACCGCACCGTGCATCGAGACATGCCCGACGACGACAGGGATGTCCGGGAAGTACGGGTCGAGGTCGTCGCGGCCGAGGGTCTGTCCCTGCGGCATCATCGTGTCGTCGTAGCCGAACGCGACGAGCATCTCCCCCGGCTGCGTCGGATGGCTGTCGTGAAATGCCCTCAACGCCTGGACGATCGAGGCCACATCGGCGCCCGGGCCCGCCGGTGGGGCGAAGACGTTGACCTGGTTGGCCACCGAGAGCGAATTGATGTAGTGACTGTGCGGGTCGATGAAGCCCGGCAGCAGCGCCGCCCCGTCGAGGTCGACGATCGTGGTGGACGGGCCGCGCTGCGCGCCGAGGATATCGGTGCGTTCGCCGACCGCGCAGATCCGGCCGGCGCGTACCGCCAGCGCCGTCGCGGTCGGTTGTGACCGTTGCATGGTGACGATGTCGTCGGCCAGGTAGATGGTGTCAGCGGCTTCCACGGCGCTCCTTCGGTCGGCAACCGAGCTGAGCTTATGCCCGTGTGGCGCCCTTCACGGCGAATGCCGCGCGGCGCTAGGCCAAGGTCGCAGCCGCCACCCGGCCGTCGAGCAGCGGTGCCGCCGTCTTGGCCGCGACCTCGTCGAAGGACGTCCCGGGCGCCAGTTCCACGGCGCGGAAACCGTCGCCGGTCACATCGAAGACCCCGAGGTCGGTGATCACCCGGCTCACCACCGCCTTACCGGTCAGTGGGAGGTCGCATGACGAGACGAGTTTGGCCGCACCGGATTTGGCGCAGTGATCCATCAGCACGATGACCCGTCCGGCGCCGTTGACCAGATCCATCGCGCCACCCATCCCCTTGACCATGGACCCGGGCACCATCCAGTTGGCCAGGTCACCGTTGGCGGCGACCTGCATGCCGCCGAGCACCGCCACGTCGACGTGACCGCCGCGGATCATCGCGAAGCTGGTCGCCGAGTCGAAGTAGGACGCCCCGGCCACCACCGACACCGTCTGCTTGCCGGCGTTGACCAGGTCGGGATCCACCTCGTCCTCGTACGGGAAGGGTCCCACCCCGAGGATGCCGTTCTCGGCGTGCAGGGTGACATCCGAGCCGGCGGGCAGATGGTCCGGTATCAGGGTGGGCAGCCCGATCCCGAGGTTGACGTAGTCGCCGTCGCGCAGTTCACCGGCCGCGCGGGCCGCCATCTCGTCGCGGTTCCAGCTCATTTCACAACCTCCTGTGCCGCCGGCCGCGCACGCGTGGTCAGCTTCTCGATACCTTTGCGGCCGGCCTGCGCGGGGGTCAGCTCATGGACGCGCTGCACGAAGATGCCGGGTAGATGGACCTCGTCGGGATGCAGTTCGCCGACCTCGACGACCCGCTCGGCCTCGACCACGGTGACCCGGCCCGCCATTGCCGCCGGTGGATTGAAATTCCTTGCCGCAGCGTGGAACACACAGTTGCCGGCCTTGTCGGCCACGGCGGCGCGCACCAGCGCGAAGTCGGTGACGATCGATTCCTCCAGTAGCATCTCGCGGCCGTTGAAGGTGCGAACCTCCTTGGCCGGTGAGGCCAGTGCCACGCTGCCGTCGGTGTTGTAGCGCCACGGCAGGCCACCGTCGGCGACCATGGTCCCCACACCCGTCGGGGTGAAGAAGGCGCCGATCCCGCTGCCACCGGCGCGCAGCCGCTCGGCCAGCGTGCCCTGCGGGGTGAGTTCGACGGTCAGTTCTCCGGACAGGTACTGCCGGGCGAACTCTTTGTTGTCCCCCACGTAGGAGGCGATGACGCGGCGGATCCGATGGGCTTCCAGCAACAGGCCCAGGCCGGCTCCGTCGACCCCGCAGTTGTTGCTGACCACGGTGAGATCGCCGGCGCCCTGCTCCAGCAGCGCTTCGATCAGGAACCACGGGATACCCGCCAGGCCGAATCCGCCGACGGCGAGGCTGGCACCGGACGGGATGTCGGCGACGGCCTCGGCGGCCGAACCGACGAGTTTGTTCAGCGTCATGACTGCTCCAGATGTGCGATGAGGGCGGGGGTGATGATGTCGGGTTGTTCGGCGTTGGCCAGGTGGGCGGCATGCTCGACGACCAACAGCTTCGATCCCGGCACGGCCGCTGCGATCTCTTCCAGGCAGGCCGACGGCGTGGCGATGTCGTCGGCGCCGGCGATGGCCAGCGTCGGCGCGCCGATACCGGAAAGATCCTGGCGCACATCGTGTTCGGCGATCGCTTCGCAGCAGGCGGCGTAACCCTGCGGGGGTGTCGCGGCGACCATCTGCTGGTAGTGGTCGCGGATGTCGGGGTGCGCGGTGAGGTGATCGGCGGTGAACCAGCGTGACACCACCGCGGCGGCGACGGCGGCGCTGCCCTGCGCCCGCACCAGCGCAGCACGCTCGAGCCACGCGTGCGCCGGCGGCAGGTGGGCCGCGGTGCACAACAACGCCATTCGGCCGACGCGTTCGGGGTTGCGGGCGGCCAGCCGCAGGGCGGTCATACCGCCGAGCGACAAACCGACGATGTGGGCGCGCTCGATGTCCAGTCGATCCAGCAGGGCGATCAGATCGTCGGTCAGATCGTCGATCGAGTACGGCCCGGCGGGCACCGGCGAGGCGCCGTGACCGCGGGTGTCGTAGCGCACCACGGTGAAGTGTTCGTTGAGCGCGTCGAGTTGGGCGTCCCACATGCGATGCGTCGAGCCCAGCGAGTTCGACAGTACGACAGCCGGGCGATCGGGCCTGCCGGTCACCACGGAATGCACCGCCACCGGAGTCATCGTGCGCCTCGTGCCATGTCTACGACGGTAGGCCGCCCATTCAATATTCTGAAATACCTAGATCTCATCTATTAAGAGCTATATCCTCTCAATGGTGGAACTGCGGCATCTGCGCTATTTCCGGGCCGTTGCCGAGGAACTGCACTTCGGCCGGGCCGCCGAACGCCTGCACATCGCCCAGCCGCCGCTGTCCCAGCAGATCCGCCAGCTGGAACGCGAGCTCGGGGTGGCATTGCTCCTGCGCACCACCCGCAGCGTCGAACTGACCGCCGCGGGCCAGGCCTATCTACTGCGCGCCGTGAAGATCCTCGACGCCGTCGACGATGCCGGTGAACAGGCCCGGCGCATCGCCGGTGGCACCGAGGGTCAGCTGGCGGTCGGGTGTGTCGGGTCGGCGACCTATTCACTGCTGCCGCGCCTGGTGCGCGCACTGGGCGACTCGCTGCCCGATGTCGAGGTCAGCGTGCGCGGCGAAATGCTGGCCCCGGCGCAGCTGGCAGCACTTGCCACCGGCGAGATCGATCTGGCGCTGCTGCGCCCGCCGGTCCAGCAACCCGGTGTGCGTGCCGAGGTGGTGCGCCGCGACCGGCTGCTGGTGGCGTTACCGGCCGATCACCGGCTGGCCGACAACGACGTACTGACGATCGCCGATCTGCGCGACGAGTACTTCATCGCCCACGCCGGGCACGGGAGATCGGTGATGAACAACGTGCTCAACGCCGTCTGCGCCGACGCCGGCTTCATCCCCCGGGTGCGGCACGAGGTGATGGAGACCTCGACGTTGGTGACGCTGGTCGCCGCGGGCCTGGGCGTCGCCGTCGTCCCCGATCCCACCGCGGCCCTCGATATCGCCGGGGTGCGGTTCGTGGCACTGGTACCCGAAACACTCGGCATCGACCTGGTGGCGGCCCGAATGTCGGATTCGGCGCTGATAGACAGCGTGCTCACCGTGCTGCGCACCATCGCCTGAACGCGCAAATCGGCAATCCCGGCGCCACCACTAGGCTCGACTCCTGTGCGCGCCGTGCTGATCGTCAACCCCAATGCCACTTCCACGACGGCGTCGGGCCGGGACCTGCTGGCGCACGCGCTGGAGAGCCGGACCCGGCTCACCGTCGAACACACCAATCACCGGGGCCATGCCTCCGAGATCGCCCAGCAGGCGGTCCACGACGGTGTCGACCTGATCATCGTGCACGGCGGGGACGGCACGGTGAACGAGGTCGTCAACGGGCTGTTGGGCCGCCCGGGTCAGCTGCCGCCGACCCAAGTCCCCGCGGTGGCGGTCGTCCCCGGCGGTTCGGCCAATGTGTTCGCCCGTGCGCTCGGCATCCCGTCCGACCCGGTGGATGCGACGAACCTGCTGGTCGATCTGCTCGACGAACATCGGCACACCCGGGCCTGGCGCCGGATCGGGCTGATGGACTGCGGGGAGCGCTGGGCGGTGTTCACCGCGGGCCTGGGCGTCGACGGGGAGGTGGTGGCCGCCGTCGAGGCGCGGCGCCGCAAGCACAAGGGTGTGACCGCGACGCGCTACATCAGCGCGGCGATCCCCACGGTGCTGCGCAGCGCCCGCAAGACGCCCACCCTGACGCTGCACCTGCGTGACCGCGAGCCCGTCGACGGCGTGTATTTCGTGTTCGTCTCCAACGCCAGCCCTTGGACCTATGCCAACAAGAGGCCGGTCTGGACCAACCCGGACACCACATTCGAGGGTGGGCTGGGCGTCTTCGCCACCACCAGCATGAGCGTGTGGCGCAATCTGGGGCTGGTGCGACGGATGTTGTCCAAGCGACCCAACATCAAGGCGGGCCATCTCATCCGCGAGGACGATGTGGACTATGTGCGGGTGACGAGCGACACGCCGATCGCCTGTCAGATCGACGGCGAATACATCGGGCTGCGCGAAGAGATGACGTTCCGGGCGGCCCCGGAGGCGCTGGGCGTCGTTGCGCCGCCCGCGAAAACCCCATCCGACCTGCAATGACAGAAAGACTGCCGATAATTTAGGGCGCAGGTTGGCTCAGTGTAGTACAAACGAGTGAGGGCTCAGGGAACGGGCCTTGGCAGTGAGATTGCACACGTGTTAACTCGGTTCTATTGACATCTGTCCAGGCTCTGGAACGATCGTATGCAACAGCGCAGAAACATTTGGTTGCGCGAGTTAACAGCCGAAGACCAAAACCGGTGCGCATTTGCGCGCCTCCAGATAGGAGTAATTGCCATGGATTGGCGCCACAAGGCGGTGTGTCGCGATGAGGACCCGGAACTGTTCTTCCCGGTGGGAAACAGTGGCCCGGCGCTCGCGCAGATCGCTGACGCGAAGCTCGTGTGTAACCGCTGCCCGGTTACCACGGATTGCTTGACCTGGGCACTGGATTCCGGGCAGGACGCGGGCGTCTGGGGTGGCATGAGCGAGGACGAGCGCCGTGCGCTCAAGCGCCGCAATGCCCGCACGAAAGCGCGCAGCGGAGTCTAAATAGACCGAATTCACTAACGGCCCCGGCTTAATGCCGGGGCCGTTAGTTTTGCCGTGAGGTAATTAGTGCGGAATCCGTGAATTCGCGCGACGACCGATCGGCACCCGTAACACCACATCGGTGCCACCGCCGGGGGCTTCGTGCATCCCCAGCGAACCGTCGAGTTCGGCGGATACCAGGGTGCGAACGATCTGCAATCCCAGCCGGTCGGATTTCTCCAGGCTGAATCCGTCGGGCAGACCGCGGCCGTCGTCGTGGACGATGACGTCGAGCCATCGTGCCGATCGCTCGGAACGGATCACCACCGATCCCTGCCTGCTGACCGGGTCGAATGCATGCTCGATGGCGTTCTGCACCAACTCGGTGATGACCATGACCAGGGCGGTAGCCCGGTCAGCGTCGAGCACCCCGAGCGCGCCCACCCTGCGGATCTTGATGGGCGCGTCCACCGATGCGACATCGTTCATGATCGGCAGGATGCGGTCGATGACCTCGTCGAGGTTGACCTCCTCGTCGACCGACATCGACAGCGCATCGTGAACCAGCGCGATCGAGGACACCCGTCGCACCGATTCCATCAACGCCTCGCGGCCTTCGGCGTTGTTCGTGCGCCGCGCCTGCAGCCGCAGCAGCGCCGCAACGGTCTGCAGATTGTTCTTCACCCGGTGGTGAATCTCGCGGATGGTGGCGTCCTTGGACAGCAGCGCGCGATCGCGGCGCTTCACCTCGGTGACATCGCGGATCAACACCGCCGCGCCGGCGGCTTCACCCCGTACCACCAGCGGCAGGGTGCGCAGCAGGATCGCCGCGCCACCGGCGTCGATCTCCATCCGCATGCTCGCTCCCCCGGCCAGCGAGTCGCGGACGTGCTCGGCGAGCTCCTGGGCCTCGAACGGGTCCGACATCAGTGGGCGGGTGATGGCCACCAGGTTGTGGCCCTCCAGTTCGGTGGTCAGACCCATCCGGTGATACGCCGACAACGCGTTGGGGCTGCCGAAAACCACGGTGCCGTCGACGTCGAGTCGGATGAAACCGTCACCGACCCGGGGGCTGGACCGGGACATCGCCAGATCCCCCACGTTGGGGAAGGTGCCCTCGGAGAGCATGTGCACCAGATCGCCCGCGCAGTCCAGATAGGCCCGCTCCAACGGACTCGACGTGCGGGTTGCGGCGCTGGCGGTCTGATGCGTCAGCACCGCGACGGCGGTGTTGCCGTAGCGCACCGGAACGGCCTCGATGTCCAGATTGGTCCGACGCAGGCCCAGCCCCTGGCCGGGATCGTCACGGCCGATGGCGCCGGAGTCGAATGCCGCGGTCACCAGCGGCAGATCCTCGGCGGATGCGACGGTGCCGACGGCGTCGGTGAGCAGCACCGTGGCTGCGGTATTGGGGCGGCACTGCGCCACGCACACCAGCGCGCCGTCGTCACGGCGCACCCACATCAGGTAGTCGGCGAACGACAGATCGGCCAGCAGTTGCCACTCGCCCACGACGGCGTGCAGGTGGTCGACGGCGTTACCCGGCAGGATGGTGTGCTCGGCAAGAAGATCACCGAGCGTCGACACAGGGCGCCTAGCTGATCACAGCGATGAGGTCGCCGGCCTGGATGACATCACCGACCGCGACGTTGACCTTGGTCACCGTGCCGGCGTGCTCGGCAAGTACCGGGATCTCCATCTTCATCGACTCAAGCAAGACCACCGTGTCGCCTTCACCGATCTGATCGCCCTCGTTGACCACGACTTCCAGCACGCTGGCAACGATCTCTGCGCGAACATCCTCGGCCATTTTCACCCCACTGTGTCTTTCTTAGCGTCGTTCAGGCGTCCACAACCGGACATAGACGCTCTATCGAACCATACGACCGGCCGTCGACGCTTACCCGCCGAATCCCGGCGTGGGACGCTGCCGACGGTGGTGGACAGAGCACTAGGTGAACCATGAGACACTGGTAGGCAGCGCCCGGCGCATTATCGTCGCGTTCTGGGCACATCAGCACACCTGACACGGAGGTACGACCATGGCCAAGCGGGGCCGGAAGAAGCGCGATCGCAAGCACAGCAAGGCCAACCACGGCAAGCGTCCCAACGCCTGACGACGAAGCGGCGCAAGCCTGACGCTGTAAAACGCAAACCGCCCGAGCTCCCCTGGAGCCGGGCGGTTTCTGCGTTGTGCGGTCGTCAGCCGCGGATGATGGTGGTGCGGCTGATCTCGACGCGCAGCCGCTCACGCAGGCTTTCGGGCGCCTTCTCACCACCGCATTTCACCGAGATGAGCGTCTTGATGCGCTCTTCGACGCCGTAGTGGCGTAGGCAGGCCGGGCACTCGTCGAGATGGTGACGCAACCGGTCACGGGTCTCCGGGGTGCATTCGGCGTCCAATAGCGTCCACACCTCGGCGATCACCGCAGCGCACTCGGGGTGCTCGGGGTCGACCGGGCCTACCGGCGGGGTCCAGCGTTCGTCGCTCTCGCTCATGACGACACCTCCTCCGGCTCACCGAGTTCCTGGCCGCGCAGGAACCCGCGCTCCTTGGCCACGTCTTGCAGCAAGGTGCGTAGCTGGCGCCTGCCACGGTGCAGTCGGGACATGACCGTCCCGATCGGCGTATCCATGATCTCTGCGATCTCCTTGTAGGGGAATCCCTCGACGTCGGCGTAGTAGACCGCCATCCGGAACTCTTCGGGCAGCGCCTGCAGGGCTGCCTTGATCTCGGTATCCGGCAGCGCTTCGAGCGCCTCCACCTCAGCCGAACGCAGACCGGTCGACGTGTGCTCGGCGTTGGCGGCCAGCTGCCAGTCGGTGATCTCGTCGGTCGGGTATTCCGCCGGCTGCCGCTGCTTCTTGCGGTAACTGTTGATGTAGGTGTTGGTCAGGATCCGGTACAGCCAGGCTTTCAGATTGGTGCCGGCCCGGAACGACCGGAAACCGGCATAGGCCTTGACCATGGTTTCCTGCAGCAGATCCTCGGCGTCGGCGGGATTGCGGGTCATCCGCAGCGCGCCACCGTAGAGCTGATCCAGCAGCGGGATCGCGTCGCGCTCAAACCGCGCTGTCAGCTCGGCGTCGGTCTCCGGGGGCGCCTCTGGCACCACATCCGGCGTGACCACCGTGGCCGCGGCGCTGCCGTCAGCCCCGCTGTCGATGTCGGTCATTGTGATTGACACGGTCCCTTCCGTCGCGTCGACCCGCAGCAGTTCCGACAACGCCAAAGTCGCCGGTTGCTGAAGAGACAACGCTGACACCAGACTCTCCTATCTGCCAATCCTACGGCCGTGCTCCGACGAACCCACCCTCACGGGCTCACTGCTGTCTTGAACAGCGTTAACCCTCGCGCTATTTCCGATCCCCCGCGGCTAGTCTGGCGCGGTGGCACGCGCGGCGACCCCGGCAATCGCGGCACTGGTGGCTGCCGGCATCCCGCATGAGGTACTGGCCTACCGGCACGATCCGCGTCAGCAGTCCTACGGCGCCGAGGCCGCCGAGCAGCTGGGCGAATCGGCCGGGGTGCTGCCGCAGCAGATTTTCAAGACGCTGGTGCTGGCCCTGCCGACCGGCCTGGCGGTGGCGGTCCTGCCGGTCGACAACAAGCTCTCGCTGAAAGCCGCGGCCGCCGCGCTGGGAGCGCCCAAGGCGGCGATGGCCGACCCGACTGCCGCACAGCGATCCACCGGATATGTGCTCGGCGGCATCTCACCGCTGGGCCAGCGCAAGACGCTGCCCACCGTGATCGATGAATCGGCCCTCGGTTGGGACCGCGTGTTGTGCAGCGCCGGGAAACGCGGCCTGGACATCGCGCTGGCGCCGCAGGACCTCATCACCGCCACCGGTGCCGTTGTCGCAGACATCTGCGCGCTGTAACTGGCGGCAGAATAAGGTCGGCGGTTATGACCCTTTCAGGCAAAACCATGTTCATCTCCGGCGCCAGCCGCGGTATCGGCCTCGAGATCGCCAAGAAGGCTGCCGCCGACGGCGCCAACATCGCGCTGGTCGCCAAGACCGCCGAACCCCATCCCAAACTCGAAGGCACGATCTACACCGCGGCCAAGGAGATCGAAGAGGCCGGCGGCCAGGCGCTGCCGATCATCGGTGACGTCCGCAACGAGGAGTCGGTGACCGCCGCGGTCGCTTCGGCCGTAGAACAGTTCGGCGGTATCGACATCTGTGTCAACAACGCCTCCGCGATCAACCTGGGCTCCATCGAAGAGGTGCCGCTCAAGCGTTTCGACCTGATGAACGGTATCCAGGTCCGTGGCACCTACACCGTGACCCAGGCCTGTATCCCGCACATGAAAGGCCGGGAGAACCCGCACATCCTGACGCTGTCCCCGCCGGTCCTGCTGGACCCGCACTGGCTCAAGCCCACCGCCTACATGATGGCGAAGTTCGGTATGACGTTGTGCGCCTTGGGTGTTGCCGAGGAGATGCGGCAGTACGGGATCGCGTCGAACACGTTGTGGCCGCGCACCATGGTCGCCACCGCCGCGGTGCAGAACCTGCTGGGCGGTGACGAGGCGATGGGACGCGCCCGTAAACCCGCGGTGTATGCCGACGCCGCCTACGTGATCCTGAACAAGCCGGCGACCGAATTCACCGGAAACACACTGCTGTGCGAAGACGTGCTGGTCGATTCCGGCGTCACCGACCTGTCGGTGTACAACTGCGTGCCCGGCGCCGAACTGGGCGTCGACCTGTGGGTCGAGACGCCGAATCCGCCCGGGTACACCGGCCCCTAGCGGCTACCGGACGGGCACGGGCCTGCCGAACCGGGCCACCACACCCGGCGAGTACAGCGCACGCATTGCCGGCCCGGCGCATCGCACCCCGGCCGCCTCCACCAGATCGTCACGCATATCGCGGATTTCGGCGCTGCGTAGCGGCCAGGTGGCGTGCTCATTGGGCACCCACCAGGTCCGGCCGACCCGGCGGGTGTGGGCGCCCCACCGTGCGGTGAACCAGATCTCGAGCGCAGTCGGGGTCACCGGTTCGCCGATCTCGACGGTCAGCCTCGACCGCAGACCGTGCCGCGGCCAGCGCCGCACACTGTCGTATTCGATATGCGTGTCGCTTGAGCGCACCCGCATCTTGGCCCAGGTGTACGGCACCCCGAGACCGATCCTGATCAGCGGAACCACCGCCAGGCGCGACGCCTCCAGCGACCGGAACAGCACACCGTGCCTACCGGCAGCATCGACCGAGTACAGCCGGACGTTGGTCTCGGCGAACCGGCCGAAGTACGGAATCCCCGGTCCGGCACCCAATTTGGTGTAGGCCATGCGGAACGGGATCAGCCCCACATAGGTCATTCCGTCGGCGAACACATCCACATCGGTACCCGGGGGATATAGATGCGCGACGTCCACGGGCCGCACCGGCCAGTGCACGAACGTCAGATCCGACCAGAACTGCGCACACAGCACCGGACGCGGCAGCGGTGGCGCCGTCACCGGGAAGCCGGGCAGCGCCGGAAAATCGGACATCCCAACATCGTGGCATGCCCGTCTAGGCTGAGCCGGTGACTTCAACTCTGTGGTCTGCCGGTCGTTATGAGTCCGTCGGTGCACGAATCGCCGGCATCGCCGACGAAACCGTGGAGGCCGCCGACCGCCGCACACTGCTACACGGAGCCACCGTGGTGGACCTCGGGTGCGGCACCGGCAGTGCGACGTTGGCCGCCGCGGCGCACGGTGCGCATGTCACCGCGGTCGACCTGACTCCGGAGCTCATCGACATCGCCAAGTCCAAGGCCGGCAGTCGGCGTATCGACTGGGTGGTGGCCGACGCCGCCGACACCGGCCTGGCGGCACAGTCCTTCGACGCCGCGGTGTCCAATCTGGGCATCATCTTCGTCGAGCCGGTGAGCCAGGTCGCCGAGATCAGCCGGTTGCTCAAACCCGCTGGCACATTGGCTTTTTCGTCATGGGTACGTGATGTCAGCAACCCGCTTTTCGACCCCGTCGTCGCGGTCACCGGTCCCCCGTCGGCCTCGGGTTTCCGGCCCGACCAGTGGGGCGACGAGGAGATCGTGGCGTCTCGGCTGCAGGCCGACTACCGCGATATCGACATCGAAAGACGCAGTTTCACCTGGCAATTCAGCTCACTGGCGGCTGCACTGAAGTTCGTCACCAGCGAGTCGCCGATGCATGTGGCGATCTTCCGGGCCCTCGACGATGCCACCCGCGAAAAGCTGGAGGCAGCATTCGACTCCGCGCTGCGACCGCATGTCCACGACGACGGCTCGGTGGCCTTCGATGTCGGCTATGTGCTGATCACCGCGACGCGGCGCTAGAACAATCCGTCCGGCTCGCCGGCGGCGCTGGCCGCCTCGATCAGTTCCGGTCCGTTGTTGCGGACGTTGTTGACCAGGGTGGAGACCTCACGGATGGCGATGCGGTCCAGATCGCCGTGGCCGCGCAGCAATCCTTCGTCGACGGGGGCATCCGGGTCCAGCCAACGGTCCCAGTCCCCCGCGCTGATGCTCAGCGGCATCCGGTCGTGGATCGCCGCGAGCGGACCCGCCGATTCAGTGGTGATGATGGTGCATGACAGCAGCGGCGGTGCGTCCTCGGCTGCATCCTTGGGCCGCCAGGTGGACCACAATCCGGCCATCAGCAGTGGTTCGCCGTCCTCGGCGAACATGTAGAACGGCGTCTTGGCCGTCTTCTTCTTGGCGTCGCCGTGCTCGGTGTTGGGACGCCACTCATACCAGCCGTCCATCGGCACCAGGCAGCGCTTGCTCTTGGCCGAGGCGCGAAAGGCCGGCGAACTGGTGACGGTCTCGGCACGGGCGTTGATCAGCAGCGGGCCCTTACCCTGTGGCGCGCCGTCGGGACCGGCCTTGGTCCAAGGCGGCACCAGTCCCCAGCGCATCGACCGGAGGCGGCGGCTCGACTCGTCGTCGGGTTCGGTATGCCGCTTGACCACCGAGGTGATGGTGGTGGTGGGTGCGACGTTGTAATTGACCCCCGGCTGCCCGGCGGCACCGGATTCGGCCGCCTTCTGCGCGGCGACGGTCTCGTCGAGGGCTTTGATCTTCTCGGCCAGCAGCGCCGGGTCGGTGGTCACCGCGAATCTCCCACACATGCCACCCATGCTTCCAGAACACGGCGACAAGGCAGGATAGAGCCGTGACAGCGCATCAACGATGGACAGCACCCGACGCGGCGACGCCCGTGCACGCCGACGTGACGGTGCCGGGTTCCAAATCGCTGACCAACCGCACATTGATCCTGGCCGCGCTGGCCGCTGCCTGCGGCTCCGGCACATCGGAGATCCGGGGCGCCCTGCGCAGCCGGGATACCGATCTGATGATCGGCGCACTGCGCACACTGGGTCTGCGGATCGACGGCGACGGCGCCGACCTGACGGTGTCCGGGCGACTGGAACCCGCCGCCGACGCCCGGGTTGATTGCGGCCTGGCCGGCACGGTGCTGCGTTTCGTCCCGCCGCTGGCCGCGCTGAGTCGTTCGACGGTGACCTTCGACGGCGACGAGCAGGCCCGGGTCCGGCCCATCACGCCGCTGTTGGCCGGTCTGCGAGCACTCGGTGTCGGTATCGACGGCGACGCGATGCCGTTCGCCGTCGCCGGCGCCGGATCGGTGCGCGGCGGCCGAGTCGAGATCGACGCGTCGGGTTCATCGCAGTTCGTCTCGGGCCTGTTGCTGTCCGGCGCGGCCTTCGACGAGGGCCTGACGGTGGTGCACACCGGTTCCTCGGTGCCCTCGGCGCCGCACATCGCGATGACGGTGCAGATGCTGCGGCAGGCCGGCGTGCAGGTCGACGACAGCGAACCCAACGTCTGGCGGGTCAGTCCCGGCCCGGTGGCGGCCCGGCGTTGGGACGTCGAACCGGATCTGTCCAACGCGGTGCCGTTCCTGGCCGCCGCGGCAGTCACCGGCGGCGCGGTGCGCATCGCGGCCTGGCCGTCGCCGAGCCTGCAGCCCACCGCAACGGTTTTCGACATCCTCGCGCTCACCGGTGCGACGGTCTCCGAGACCGATGCGCACCTGCAGGTGCGCGGCGCGAGCGCTTACGGCGGGTTCGAGGTCGACTTGCACGAGGTCGGCGAACTGGCGCCGGCCGTCGCCGCCCTGGCCGCCCTGGCCACGCCCGGTTCGGTATCGCGGTTGAGCGGTATCGCGCATCTGCGCGGTCACGAGACCGACCGGCTGGCGGCGCTGACGACCGAGATCACCGGCCTGGGCGGGCGGTGCGAGGAGACCGCCGACGGGCTGCTGATCACCGCGACACCGTTGCATGCCGGCACCTGGCACTCCTATGCCGATCACCGGATGGCAATGGCGGGGGCGATCGTGGGGTTGCGGGTCCCCGGACTGCAGATCGACGATATCGCCACCACCGCAAAGACTTTGCCGGAGTTCGGACAGCTGTGGGCCGATATGGTGGCGGGTCGGGGGTAGGCCGGACATGACCAGAGGCGGCCGCGAATACGACGAATCCGACGTCCGGATCCGTCCGGGTAAGGGTTCACGGCCGCGCACCAAGACCCGGCCCGAGCATGCCGATGCGCAGCCCGCGATGGTGGTGACCGTCGACCGCGGACGGTGGGGTTGCGTGCTGGGCGGCGATCCGGCCCGGCCGGTGACGGCGATGCGCGCCAGGGAACTGGGCCGCACACCGATCGTGGTGGGCGATGACGTCGACGTCGTCGGCGACCTGTCCGGAAAGCCCGACGCGTTGGCGCGCATCGTGCGCCGCGGTGATCGGCGAACTGTCCTGCGGCGCACCGCCGATGACACCGACCCCACCGAGCGGGTGGTGGTCGCCAATGCCGACCAGCTGTTGATCGTGGTGGCCCTGGCCGATCCCCCGCCCCGTACCGGATTCGTCGAACGGGCACTGATCGCCGCCTACACCGGCGGCCTGAAACCCATTCTGTGCCTGACCAAGTCCGATCTCGCGCCGGCCGAGCCGTTCGCGGCGCAATTCGCCGATCTGGACCTGACGATCGCGACCGCCGGTCGCGACGATCCACTCGACACCGTCGAGCCGCTGGTGGCCGGAAAGCTGACGGTTCTGCTCGGACATTCCGGGGTCGGTAAGTCGACATTGGTCAATCGCCTTGTCCCCGAAGCGGAACGGGCCACCGGCGACGTGTCGGGAGTCGGAAAGGGCAAACACACGTCCAGTCAGTCGATCGCCCTGCCACTGCACGGCGGTGGCTGGGTCATCGACACGCCGGGTGTGCGCTCGTTCGGGCTGGCCCACATCGAACCCGACGATGTGTTGCTGTCGTTCTCCGATCTGGCCGAGTCGATCCAGGACTGCCCGCGCGGATGCGGCCATATGGGTCCCCCCGCCGATCCCGAATGCGCGTTGGACCAGTTGGCCGGACCGGCGCTGGGCCGCGTTGCGGCTGCCCGCCGACTGCTGGCGGTGCTACGCGAAGCCCGCGGACAATCGTCGCGCCCGGAGCACCCCGACCGGTAACGCCACACGCCGAAAAGTGTCGCGCCCCGCCGGTATCACCGGCGGGGCGCGCTACTGCTATGACCTGTGGTCAGGCTGCCAGGCGTCGCTGGCTGTCACCGGACTTCTTGGCACGCCGCTGATTTCGCGCGCCGCGCACCTTGGCGATGGCCGTCTTGAGGCCCCGCTTGTAGCCGGTGCCCGGCTCGGTCATCGCGAAGTCGGGACCCAGTTCGGCGAACATCCGCTCGCTGCGGGTCTCGGGTGCATCGTCGGCGGTGTCGCGCAGGAAACGGTCCGGCAAGGACAACTTGGCGATGGTGCGCCAGGTCTTGCCGTACTGCACCAGGAACGAGCCCGTGGTGTAGGGCAGGTCGTACTTCTCGCACAGGGCCCGCACCCGGAAGGAGATCTCATGTAGCCGATTGCTCGGCAGATCCGGGTACAGGTGATGCTCGATCTGGTAGCACAGGTTGCCGCTCATGAACCGCAGCAGCGGACCGTTCTCGAAGTTCGCGCTGCCCAGCATCTGACGCAGATACCACTGGCCGCGGCTCTCCCCGACCATGTCGGTCTTGGTGAACTTCTCCGCACCGTCCGGGAAGTGGCCGCAGAAGATCACGGCATTGGCCCACACGTTGCGGATCACGTTGGCCACGGCGTTGGCCGTCGCCGTCGAGCGGAATGTCGCGCCCGGTGACAACGAGGTCAGCGCCGGGTAGGCCACATAGTCCTTGGCCAGCTGTTGGCCGGCCTTGACGCCGAACTCCCGCACCCGAACCAGGGTCGCGGCGCGATCGTCGCGGCCCTTGGAGATCTTGCCGAGCTCCAGGTGCTGCAGACCCACGCCCCATTCGAAAGCGATCGCGAGCAACGCGTTGAACCCGAGGTTGAGCAGGTTGAACGGCTTCCACCGGGTGTCACGGGTGACGCGCAGTACGCCGTAGCCGACGTCATCGTCCATACCGAGGATGTTGGTGTACTTGTGATGCATGAAGTTGTGGGTGAACCGCCAGTGCTTGGAGGCCCCGCTCATGTCCCACTCCCAGCTGGAGGAGTGAATCTCGGGGTCGTTCATCCAGTCCCACTGGCCGTGCATGACGTTGTGGCCGATCTCCATGTTCTCGATGATCTTGGCCACACCCAGGGTCGCGGTGCCCGCCCACCAGAACGCCCGCTTCTTGCCTCCGGTCAGCAGGAGCCGACCGGCGAGTTCGAGGGCGCGCTGGGTCGCGATGGTGCGCCGGATATACCGCGCGTCGCTGGCTCCCCGGGCCTCTTCGATGTCGGCGCGGATCGCGTCGAGTTCGATTCCGAGGTTCTCGATATCGGCGTCCGTCAAGTGCGTGAACGCCGGCACATCTGTTACCGCCATATGTGCCCCTTTCCGGTAGTGAAACCTACGATAGCGTAACCTACGACTCCGTAGGTTACTAGCCGGTAAATGTCACACATCCAACGTGCAGTCGCCCGATGCCGCCGACACACAGGTCTGCACCCGGGTGCCCGGCTCGTGCTCGACCCCGGTCCGCAGATCGCGGACATGGCCGTCGACCAGGCTCACCACACACGATTGACAGATCCCCATCCGGCAGCCGAACGGCAGCTGCACGCCGACCTGCTCGCCGGCATCCATCAGCGAGGTCGCGGCGTCCGCGACGACGGTCTTGCCGCTGCGCTCGAAACGCACCGTTCCGCCGGTCCCATGCGGGGCGGCGCGGGTGACCGCGAACCGCTCCAGGTGCAGGCGCTCGCCGAGCCCGGCCGCGGTCCACACCCGCTCGGCGTCGGCCAGCAGACCTTCCGGACCGCAGGCCCAGGTCTGTCGCGTACGCCAATCGGGCACCTCGTCGTCGAGGCGGGCCAGATCAAGCCTGCCGTTGGTGCGGGTTGCCCGCACCTTGAGCCGGTAACCGGGGTGCGTGCGATGTAGCTCGGCGAGCTCGTCGGCGAACAGCACGTCGTCTTCGGTCGGCGCCGAGTGCACATGCTCGATAGCGGTGATCTGGTCATGGCGGACCAGCGTCCGCAGCATCGACATCACCGGAGTGATCCCCGAGCCCGCGGTCAGGAACAGCACCGATGCCGGTGCCGGGTTGGGCATCACGAAATTGCCCTGCGGCGCGGCCAGCCGGACGATGGTGCCGGGTGCCACACCGCCGACGAGGTGCGTCGACAGGAAGCCCTCCGGCAGTGCCTTGACGGTGATGGTGATGGTCTTGGCCGCGCGCGACGTCTTGGGCGCGGTCACCGGCACCGACGTCAGCGAGTAGGACCGCCACCGCCAGCGACCATCGACCAGGACACCGATGCCGACGTACTGGCCCGGCTCGTAGTCGAAGTGGAAACCCCAGCCCGGCTTGATGACGAGCGTCGCCGAATCCTCGGTCTCGCGACGCACCTCAAGGATGCGCCCGCGCAGCTCCCGCGCCGACCACAGCGGGTTGGCCAGGTGCAGATAGTCGTCGGGCAGCAGCGGTGTGGTGATCCGTGCCGCGACGGTGCGCAATGCGTGCCAACCCGGGTGACGGTCGGCACCCGCGACAGTGGGGCGCACGGTATCCACCACCTGCGCGCTGATCTTGATTGTGTTTTTGGCCACGACGGCTCCCTACCCCGGCTTACGCGTGGTGGCCCGGGCTGAAAATCCCAGCTCCGAACCAAACCTACGCTACCGTAACCTACGGTACCGTATCCGGCGCGTCAGCACATCCCTCAGAGCAGATCGAGCAGAAACGGCAGCTCCTGGGTGGCATACCAGGCCAGGTCATGATCCTGGGCGTCCCCCACCACCAATTCGGCATCCTCGTCGCCCAGGTCAGCGGCATCGACGACCGCCATCGCCGCCCGCACCGCCGGTTCCGCGGCCTCGATGTCGACATAGGCCGCTACCAGATCCCCCAACTCGACGGGCAGCACCACTCGCACCACCGCGTCGTCGAGATCCGGGCGCGGTTTGGCCTCCACGACATCGGCCACCAGCACCGCACGCCGCGGCGGCAGCGCCGCATCGGCGTTCTCGGCGGTGTCCTCGGAGCCGTCCTCGTCGTGGGAGTCGGCCGCCAACAGCCGCAGGGAACCGAGCGCGGCCTCGCGCAGCGCGACCTCGGCCAGTTCCTCGTCGTCGCCCTCGGCGTAGGCCTCGCGCAGGGTCGGCGTGACGGCGAACGCCGTCCCGCTCACCGGGAACATCGAACCGTCGGCGACGAGCTGTTGCAGCATGGCCAGCGTGGCCGGGATGTAGACCCGCATCAGGGGAGAGTAGCGGTCCTACTCCCGATCCCCGATCAGCGTCGACACGTGATCATCGACATAGGTCGACAACGTCCGTGACGGCCGCTGGTAGGAAGCCGACATCACCGGTCGCTCGGGCAGCTCCACCGTGGGCTTGTCGACATCGTGATAATCGATGGTCGACAGCAGGTGCGCCATCATGTTGAGCCGGGCGTGCTTCTTGATATCGGACTCCACGACGTACCACGGGCTCAGGGGCGTATCGGTGTGCACCATCATCTGGTCCTTGGCCCGCGAGTAGTCCTCCCAGCGGTACACCGATTCCAGGTCCATCGGGGAGAGCTTCCACTGCCGCACCGGATCATTGAGACGCGAGCGGAACCGGCGCAGCTGCTCGTCATCGGATACCGAGAACCAGTACTTGCGCAGCAGAATCCCGTCCTCGAGCAGCATCTGCTCGAATATCGGCGTCTGCCGAAGGAACAGCGAATGCTCTTGCGGCGTACAGAAACCCATGACCTGTTCGACGCCGGCCCGGTTGTACCAGGATCGGTCGAACAGCACGATCTCGCCCTTGGCGGGCAGATGGTTGATGTAGCGCTGGTAATACCACTGGCCACGTTCACGGTCGGTGGGCGCGGGCAGTGCCGCGATCCGCGCGACGCGCGGGCTCAGATACTCGGTGATGCGTTTGATCGTGCCGCCCTTGCCCGCAGCGTCACGCCCCTCGAAGACCACCACGATGCGCGCACCGGTATGCCGGGTCCATTCCTGCAGCTTTACGAATTCTGTTTGCAGACGGAATAATTCGGCCTCGTAAACGTCGTTGGGGATCTTGTCCGACTTTTTCTTCCCGGACTTCTTCGCCTTGGCCATCGCCGAATGGTACTGCCGACCGGCGCTACTTCGCTGCCTCTAGCAGCTCGTCGAGCGATTCACGCAGCAGTGTCGGCAACACGTCGACATCGCTCATCGCCTCACGATCGGCGTTGATACCGAAATAGAGCATGCCGCAGTACGACGTCACACCGATCGCCAAGACCTGGTTGGCCAGCAGCGGCGGCACGGAGTAGGTCTCCAGCAGCTTCGTCCCGGCGACGTACATCTGGGTCTGCGGCCCGGGCACGTTGGTGATCAACAGATTGAAGACCCGCGCCGGGAAGCTGGTGGCCACCCGAATACCCATGGCGTGCAACGTCGGCGGCGCGAAACCGGACAATGTCACGATGGTGCGGGCATCGACAAGACTGGCCGCGGTCGGATGCGCCTCGGTGGCATGCGCGATCTGCGACAGCCGCACCACCGCGTTGCCCTCACCGACCGGCAGGTCCACCAGGAACGGCGCCACCTCGCTGATCGCCTGCCCCCGCCCGGCCGCACTGTCGGAATCGTCCTCGCCGTACACCGACATCGGCGCCATCGCACGCACCGTCAGCGTCGGCGTCACCGGCTCGCCCCGCGACAACAACCAGTTGCGCAATGCGCCCGCGATCACCGACAGCACCACATCGTTGACGTCGCAGTCATAGCGGGCCCGTACCTTGCGGTAGTCCTCCAGGCTGCCCGCCGCCACGGTGAAGCGCCGGTTGCGTGACACCGTGGTGTTCAGGGGGCTGCTCGGCGCCGTGCCGCGCGCGACGGTGCGGGCCACCTCGGCGATTCGGCGGCCCGCCTCCAGCAGCTGCCCGGAGTTGGTGACCACGCCTGCCACCGCCGACTGCACAGCCTTGAACTGTTGGCGTGGCCGCGACACCCAGTCGCCCACCGCGCCGAGCACCAGCAGCGCCGACCCGGGCTCACCGGCCGGGATCCAGATATCCTCACCGAAGGCCGGCGGGCGCTGGGTGCGGTCGGCGATCACATGGCCGATCTCGAGGGCCGACATGCCGTTGACGAGTGCCTGATGCGTCTTGGTGTAGATGGCGACACGGTTGCGGGTCAGTCCCTCGACGAGGTACATCTCCCACAGCGGACGGGACTTGTCCAGGGGTCGCGAACCCAGCCGCGCCACCAGGTCGTGCAGCTGCGCGTCGCTGCCCGGCGAGGGCAGCGCCGAACGCCTGATGTGGTAGGTGATGTCGAAATCGCGATCGTCGATCCACACCGGGCGGGCCAGCCCCATGGTGACCTCGCGGACCTTCTGCCGGTAGCGCGGAATCTGCGGCAACCGCCGCTCCACGGTGGCCAACAAGGTCTCGTAACTGAGGCCGGCACGCGGCTTGCGCAGGATCAACAGCGACCCGACGTACATCGGTGTCGAGGTGTTCTCCAGCTGATAGAAGGACGCATCCGATGCTGACAACCGGGTCACCATCGTGACGTACCCACCCCTTCCGCAGCGGCGCCGTCCATCCGGCGACCGTGCCAGCCACGGTAACCGCCGAACCCGTCGGCCCGCTTGCCGGGTGCACACATGCTCCGCCGTTATGTGCCATCATCGCCGTGTCGTGCCTGCGACTCTCCAGCAGGACTCCGGCGCCGAAACTTTCGGTGCCGTCGTCTTCGTGGAGGTTTGCCATGACCGTCGCCGCAACCACGGCAACAGTGCTGCCCGTCGTCGACTACGAACCCGATCCGGTGTCCGCGGCAGTACCCGCGCCGCGTCCGCCGACCGCACCGCGGGTGGTGCACGCACCGAAGCCCAGGATCGGTTACGCCACCGAGCGGGACGGCCCGTCGCCGCGCTTCCGCGATGCGGCGGCCTTCGCCGACGCAGCCCTGCGCAGCGTCCTGGAGGTGATCGACCGGCGTCGTCCGCTCACACAGTTGCGACCCATGCTGACCACCGGGCTCATCGATTCCGTCGACGCGTTCACCCGTCGCCGCACCGGCCGGCAGGCCGCCGCGGTGTTGCGCCGGGTCCGGCTACAGGCCGTGGACCCGCAGGAACGGATCTTCGAGGTCGCCGCGGCATATACCCGCGGGCAGCGCCGTCACGCGTTGGCGTGCAGGGTGCAGTTCGACGGCCCGCCCGGTCAGTCGGCCTGGCGGGTCGTCGCGCTGCACATCGGTTAGCTCTTGCGGGATTTGGCCTCGCGGCGGGCGGCCTCGCGGCGCTCGCGCCGGCTCGTCGCGGCACCCGGTGCCGGACGCCCTGATCCACCCTTGCGCTGCACGGCGACGCCACCGTCCTCGGAGGGACCGCTGTAGGTCATCGGCGGTGCCTCGTCGCTGATGCCCTTGGCACGCAGGCCCGCCGGGGCGGCGTGCCGACCGGAAGGTGCGTCCTGGACGTCGGTGGCCGGTCCGGCGGATCCGCCGGAGGCGTTCTTGGCGGCCGCGGCCGCGAACTCGGCAAGCCCCTGCGGCGGCGCAACGGGCGCAACCTGTGCTGCGGGGCTCGGCGCCGCCTCGACCTGAACGTTGAACAGGAACCCGACGGATTCCTCTTTGACGCCCTCGAGCATGCCGGTGAACATGTCGTAGCCCTCGCGCTGGTATTCGACCAGCGGATCGCGCTGCGCCATGGCCCGCAGGCCGATGCCCTCTTTGAGGTAGTCCATCTCGTAGAGGTGCTCGCGCCACTTGCGGTCGACGACGTTGAGCAGCACGTTGCGTTCCAGCTGACGCATGGCGCCCTCGCCGGCGAGCTCTTCGAGCTGTGCTTCCCGGTTGGCGTAGGCCTTCTCGGCGTCGGCGATCAGTGCCGCGAGCAGTTCCTCGCGGGTCAGTTCGCCGGCTTCGCCCACCGCACCGGAATCCATCAGGTCGTGATGGTCGATACCGACCGGGTACAGCGTCTTGAGCGCTTCCCACAGCTTGTCGAGGTCCCAGTCCTCGGCGTAGCCATCGGCGGTGGCGCCGTCGACGTAGGCCGTGATGACGTCGATCAGCATGTCGTGGGCCTGCTGCTGCAGGTTCTCGCCTTCGAGGATGCGGCGGCGCTCGGCGTAGACGACCTTGCGCTGCTGGTTCATCACCTCGTCGTACTTGAGGACGTTCTTGCGAACCTCGAAGTTCTGCTGTTCGACCTGGGTCTGCGCACTCTTGATCGCGCGGGAGACCATCTTGGCCTCGATCGGCACGTCGTCGGGCAGGTTGAGCCGGTTGAGCAGGGCTTCCAACGTCTCGCCGTTGAAGCGCCGCATCAACTCATCGCCGAGCGACAGGTAGAACCGGGACTCGCCGGGATCGCCCTGACGACCGGAACGGCCGCGCAGCTGGTTGTCGATACGCCGCGACTCGTGCCGTTCGGTGCCCAGCACGTATAGGCCACCGGCGTCGATGACCTCCTTGGCCTCGGCCTCCACCTCTGCCTTGATCTGGCGCAGGGTGTCTTCCCAGGCCGCTTCGTAGTCTTCGGGCGTTTCGACGGGATCGAGCCCGCGGTCACGCAGCCGGCGGTCGGCCAGGAACTCGGCGTTACCGCCCAGCACGATGTCGGTACCGCGGCCGGCCATGTTGGTGGCGACGGTTATCGCGCCGCGCCGACCGGCCTCGGCGATGATGTTGGCTTCCTGCTCGTGGTACTTCGCGTTGAGCACGTTGTGCGGGATGCGGCGCTTGGTGAACTGCTTGGACAGGTACTCCGAGCGTTCCACGCTGGTGGTACCGATCAGGACCGGCTGGCCCTTCTCGTAGCGCTCGGCGACATCGTCGACGACCGCGATGTACTTGGCTTCCTCGGTCTTGTAGATGAGGTCGGACTCGTCGGTGCGGATCATCGGCTTGTTGGTCGGAATGCTGACCACGCCGAGCTTGTAGATCTCGTGCAGCTCGGCGGCTTCGGTCTGCGCCGTACCGGTCATACCGGCGAGCTTGTCGTAGAGCCGGAAGTAGTTCTGCAGCGTGATGGTGGCCAGTGTCTGGTTCTCGGCCTTGATCTCGACGCGTTCCTTGGCCTCGATGGCCTGGTGCATACCCTCGTTGTAGCGGCGCCCGATCAGAATGCGGCCGGTGAACTCGTCGACGATGATGACCTCACCGTCGCGCACGATGTAGTCCTTGTCGCGGGTGAACAGCTCTTTGGCCTTGATGGCGTTGTTCAGGTAGCTCACCAGGGGTGAGTTGGCCGCCTCGTAGAGGTTCTCGATACCGAGCTGGTCCTCGACGAACTCCACACCCAGTTCGTGTACACCGATGGTGCGCTTCTTGATGTCGACCTCGTAGTGCACGTCCTTCTCCAGCAGCGGCGCCAGCCGCGCGAATTCGGTGTACCAGTGCGAGGCGCCGTCGGCCGGGCCGGAGATGATCAGCGGCGTGCGGGCCTCGTCGATGAGGATGGAGTCGACCTCGTCGACGATGGCGAAGTTGTGGCCGCGCTGCACCATGTCGTCGACCGAGTGCGCCATGTTGTCACGCAGGTAGTCGAAGCCGAATTCGTTGTTGGTGCCGTAGGTGATGTCGGCGGCGTAGGCCACCCGGCGCTCGTCGGGTGTCATCTGCGCCAGGATCACGCCGACGTCCAGGCCCAGGAAGCGGTGGACGCGTCCCATCATCTCGCGGTCGCGTTTGGCCAGGTAGTCGTTGACCGTGACGACGTGCACGCCTTGACCGCCGAGTGCGTTGAGATACGCGGGCAACACGCAGGTCAGGGTCTTGCCCTCGCCGGTCTTCATCTCGGCGACGTTGCCGAAGTGCAGCGCCGCGCCGCCCATCACCTGGACGTCGAAGGGTCGCTGACTCAACACCCGCCAGGCCGCTTCGCGGGCCACCGCGAATGCCTCCGGAAGCAGGTCGTCGAGGGTCTCCCCCTCGGCGACCCGCTTCCGGAACTCATCGGTCTTGGCCCGCAGCTGGTCGTCGGTCAGCTTCTCGACGTCGTCGGACAAGGTGTTGACATAGTCAGCCACCCCTTTGAGGCGCTTGACCATGCGACCTTCGCCCAGGCGCAGCAACTTAGACAGCACAGATATGTCCCCTAGCGGATCGGAGCCTTTTCCCATCCATCCTAGGTGACGCGGGCGGGCGGCCCGTTTTACCTGGCGGAAGGCGCGTCAGGCTAGCCGGATCAGGCCGTAATCGAAGGCGTGGCGGCGGTACACCACTGAGGGCCGGTCGCTGTCGCGGTCATGGAAAAGGAAGAAATCGTGACCGACGAGTTCCATTTCATAGAGCGCATCGTCGACCGTCATCGGCTTGGCCGGGTGGTCCTTGACGCGCACCACTTGGCCGGGCTCGTGATCGTCGACCGCGATACCGTCGAGATCGGATGCCGCAGGGGCCGGCGGCGGCTCGAAAGCGCCCGGCGCAATGGCGGTCGCCTGTGCCAGCGATACCGGCGTCTTGTCGCCGTAGTGGATCTTGCGGCGGTCCTTGTGGCGTCGCAGGCGCGCCTCGAGTTTGGCGGCGGCGGCTTCGAAGGCACCGTAGAAACTGTCGGCGCAGGCCTCGCCGCGCACGACGGGTCCGCGGCCACGCGCGGTGATCTCGACGTGCTGGCAGCTCTTGCGCTGGCGACGGTTCTTCTCGTGGTCCAGTTCGACGTCGAACATGTAGATGGACTTGTCGAATCGCTCGAGGCGGGAGAGCTTCTCGGCGACATATGTCCGGTAGTGATCGGGGATCTCGACATTGCGGCCTTTGACCACAATCTCGGCCTGCGCAATCGGGGCGGGTTGTTCATCGGTATCGGCCAGCATTTGGAGGGTGTCCACGGATTGGCTTGACATACTTGACAACTCGATTCTGTGTCGGTCTCACGCGTTCGTGCGTTCCGGGCCTGTTACGTCGGCGCACCGAGGGTTTGCGGACCGCGTCACCCTTCGGCGCTAGGGGTCGTTGATCACCTCCTATGCGGTCGGCGACCCGAGCGGTGGGGAGTCAGGGAGCTTCGTAGCTCCACCGTGACGTCCGCACGGGTTGTTGGACCCGACGGTAGTCCCAGTTCACCTGAACGTGCCACCCTTTTCGTGCACCTGTTGCCAGAACTTTCGACAGCCGTTACCGGGCTCGGAGTTTCCTGGCTCCCCTCCCGTGCTCAGGCGTGCGCGATCGCGAGCACTCCGCCGACCCGGGCGCCGGCCGATTGCAGCACCCGGACCGACTCGGCGGCAGTAGCACCGGTGGTGACGATGTCGTCGACCACCAGTACCTCGGTGCCCGGTAGGTTCTTGGCGACCCGCACCCGCCCGGCGACGTTGCGCTCGCGTGCGGCTCTGTCCAGGCCCACCGAATCCCGGCCACCAGACCGCATCCGCAAGGCCGTCAGCACCGCGATACCTGGATGCGCGGCCGTCGCGGTCTCGGCGAGTCGGGCAACGGGGTCGCCGCCGCGCCTGCGGGCCGCCGAACGTCGGGTGGGCGCGGGCACCACCGTGAGCGGGGTTTCGAGCATGCCCCAGGTGAGCAGGTGATGGATGCCCACCGCCAGGGCATGGGCCAGCGGCGCGATCAGGTCGGTGCGGCCGTGCTCCTTGAGTTCGACGATAGCGTTGCGGCGCGGGCCGGCGTAGCGCCCCAGGGCGAACACCGGAACGCCTGGGTCGACGCGCGGTGTTATCAGCGCCGGGGCGTCGGCGTGGGGTTGCAGGCTTGCCGCGCAGTTATCGCACCACCGGGTGGCTTCGGCGCCGCAGCCACCGCATTCCAGGGGTAGGACCAGGTCGAGCATGCGGTCAGTGTGGCGGGCAGGGGTGACACGATGGGCCGGCGTTGCGCGAGTTCTGCGCCCACTTCTGCATGAGGGTCGTGACGCGGCCAGATTCACAGCCCTGGTGCAGAAGTCGGTGGACGGTGTGTGCTCTTGGTTTCCGGAGCCCATCTCTCGCCCGAGGGCGTACCGGTGTACCCGCGAGACGTACGCGTTCTCAAAGTGCGCAATTAACGACGAACGCCACTGACGTAGCCGACCATTGATTCTCGGCAGGATAAGGCGATCACTCCCCTGACCCCATATTCGCAGCATCTTCCTTCGCCCATTTTTCACTCCACGATCGAGTCAGGTTGGACGCCTCCTCGGCCGAAATCTCCTCGAAGTCCATATCATTGCTGCCCAAGTGATACTTGCGCAGTAATTGGCTGGGACGCCAAGTCAGGTCGCGGCGGAATGTTTCATCAAGTGGAATAGGTTCCACATGCGTGCGGCGCAGGATCCCACCGATGGTCCCATCATCACTGACCAGTGCGTAATAGGTCGCTTTCGGTTCGTTGGAAACGGTCATCGTCATCCACCCTAGGCGCCTACAACGCCCCCAGCGCAACGGATAGGACGCCGAACACGACGAACCCCGCAAGAGCGGCAAATGCGCCGCTCACAAACTGGGGCGACCCGTTCCGGGTGGACAGCCAAGCAATTGCGATAACCAAAACGATGAGGAACGGCGCGAGAACCCAGTAGGTACCCAACCCCAGACCAGCAGCCGCACATCCAACGAATAATCCGGTGATGAGTACACCGGGGCTTTGCGGAGTCGGAAGATTGTCATCCTTGTCAGGCATCGTAACCCTCAGCCCAGAAGTCGAAGTAGGTGGATGAGGGCCATCGGCAACTGCGCCGCCAGCCCCGTGAGCGGCGCAAGCGCAATTCCAAAAGCGTACGCACGCAATGAGACTCTGCTCACCGTTCGGAATACGAGCACACCGACGACAGCCAGGCAAACACCAGTGACCGCCGACGCCACGACCACCGCGCGTGCGCTTTCAGTGGATGCCAGCGCATGGACCACTAGTGCCCAGTAGACGCCGCCGCCGACGGCAGCGACGTATGTCGCGCGTACCCAGTCGGTGCGATTCATTCAGAAGTTCTCCCGCTGTGCGCAATATTGGTCTGCCGAAAGCACATCCCGAGTCCGCGAGCAGTCCGGCCTGCCATTCCATGAGCATTCAGCCATTACCTGCCGAACATCTGCGTGATACCGGACTGCGCCGCACCAAAATTTGAAGGACACAATCACGCACCCATTTCAACGCGGGTTAAGGGTGAGGCGGCGATGGGACCCACTCCACGAAGCAGTCGATTCCCACTAAACGGGCGTGCCCCGATTCCAACCGGGCCTGTGCAGCAGAAAAGCATCGTTCCTATGCCGGCGACAAGACTCGGCAAATTGAGAAGCCGATGCAGCATCCTCCAGAAACAATGAGTGCTCCGCGTCGGATATTGAATAATACTCTTCATAGTCCACGATCCCGTTGCTCACCGGGATCGAGAGGAAGTATCCACCAAGTTTTGTATCAATGCCGATCGAGTAGCGCTGCTCCCGCGAGAAAAACTCGTCACGAAACCTATCAATTACCATTCATCGACTCCGGGCCTACTTACTCGGAAAAGACCTCATCCGAATCTGTCTCCAGCATTAGGTGTGCCGAAATTACTTCGACACGAACTCATTTGAAAAAAATAAGTTTTTACATCCACAGGCGCACCTCAAGTCGGCTCTTCGAAACTGATGTGCTCTCCATCTCGTGAAACACGGACCGGAAGATTGCCCGCCAGCGCAGATGAGAAATCACCCTCAAGGACGAAAGCGACCGCGTCATACGGAAAGTACCAAGCGCGATCTGTTTCGATAATCGCATCATCGATGATCATCACCTTCCCCAGCCTTTCCTGCCCGGCCATCTCTTCAATCGCCGCCTGAGCACGAGAGCGAGCTTCATTGAGCGTTATACCGTTCATCGATACCTCATGAAGAAGAAATTTCTGTATCCGTCAAATGACGCCACCGTTCCTGGCTGACCATCTAGAAAACGAACCTCCCCACCTTGATTGACAACATTGAATACATGCCCGACGAGGCCTGGGCCGCGCGAAGCGAACACAACACCCCTGGATCCCGCCCCAGCCGCAACCATCGCCGATTCGATATCCGACCGTCCGCCTACCGGGGAGAATTTTGCGTCAAAGTATGTTTCGAGAAAACCAACAGGCTTCGGGCCATCCAACGCAGCAGAAAGCTTCACTCCATCAAGCATCTGGTCTGTTGTTATTACACAGTTTACGCAATTCATGTCCCCGCCGCCAGGGTTTACTGTACGAATTGAGCCTGCCATTCCTTCAAACGGCAATAGTGATTCGTCATTCAGATCGGAAGAATCTCCGCTGTCGTCGTGTCCGTGTTCGCCGGATCCTAGTTCATGGACAGGCTGATGATCCTGCTCCACGGATGCAGACCGAGGGTCGGTCAAGCCGTGGTTGATCGAGCCATCGGCGACAGGGTCGGCATTCATCGCGCCAGTCGCGCCGCTCCTCTCATGCGCGCCCGCAGGCGTAGACACGTGATCGGTCACCTCGCCCAAAGCGTTTGAGCCCGCCGACGCAGCCGTCCGCTGCCCGCCATCTCCAGCCAAATTGTCGGCTACGCCACCCAGGTGTTCCCCTGCGCCCGACAGCGCGTTACCCGTCGAAGATGTCACGGCGCCAAGCGGTTCTGAAACAGCGCGCACCGCGCCAGTTGCCGAACCCGCCACACTCGGCACATCGAGGGGCATCTTGGAACCGCTCGATGATGCCGCAACCTCGCTCTGGCGGGACAGAGGTTCTTGCGGTGCAACCACGGAGGGCTCGCCTCGCGGCGCCTCCGCAGGCGCAGCATGCCTCGGCGCGTCGACCGGGGCACGGGCCTCAGTCGGACTCACCGGAGCCGGAGCGTGGGCAGGTGCCGACTTGGGTTCAGCGGCACTCGCCGCACCCGGGGCTCCTTCCGGCGATTTCGGCGTGGTCGGCGGTGGCGGTTCCCCGGTGCGGGCGGGCGGAGGTTCCGGGGCCTTCGCCGGGGGCGCGACGTCGGGCGGGCGCACCGGTGTCGCGGCCGATTTCTCGGTCGCTTTGGCTGCGTCGGCTGCCGCGCCCGGCAGATGCTCGGCGGTGTTTCGGACTGCGTTACCTGCTTGTTCCAACGCGGCGGTGGCGCGGTCGACCTTCGCCGCCGCACCGCCCGGCGTGATCATGCTCGCGATGTCGGTCACGGTCCGCCCAGCCGCTTCCGCGGGGTTCGTTTTCCACAGATCCCAATGCGAAACGTCCTTGCCGACCTGCTTCCACACGTCAGCCACCCCAGGCGCGCCTTCGCCGCCAAGACCGACCAACGGAGCCATCTGCCCGGCACGCTCCCCGACGTCGTGGAGGTACCCCTCGGGATCGACCGCCATTCGGACCGCGTTGTACTTCCAAACGTCGCCGAGCATCCCGCCGATCATGTCGATGCCCTCGCCCCAGGTGCCCTTGGCATACTGGCCGACCTGATTGACCGCACGTCCAGCGTCGGTCCCGTGCAGGAACTGATCCCACTCCTTCTCGGCCGCTCCGGCGATCTCGGTGACCGCCGTCTCGGCGGCCGCAGCCGTGCTGGCGATCTGCGAAACCAACGCCTCCGATTCGGATTTGAAGTTGTCGACGACGGTCTTGATGTCGTCGGCGATCTTCTTGATCTCGTCTTCGTCCTCGTCGGTGAGGAAGTCCCAGATCTCCTTGATGCCGGTCAGCGGATCGCATATTCGCGACAGCAGATCGATGATCGCGGCGTGAACCGAGTCGATGTGCGCGGCATAGCTGATCAGTTGCGATGCCACCGTGGTGCACTGAGCCATGACCTGGCTGGCCGCGCGCAAGGACTGCGAGAATGCCTGTCCTATCGCCGCACCTTCGGGGATCTGCTGAGCACCAACGGTTCCCAACGCACCTGCCGCGTTGGCCTCGGTGGTCAGCAGCTGAGTACCGGCCGCCGTCCACGCTGCGGCTGCCGCCCGCAACTGCCCCGAGTCGCCGTTTGGCCAGATCATCCCGATGTACTTGGCCACCCAGCCCCACCCGGCGGGCGCACTGTCACCGGCACCCACCGAGGACGGAGTCGACGGCAGGGCCATCTTGCCGGTCCGCTGCGGCGCCGGTAGTGGTGCCGCTCGCCCGGACATGTCCGACTGCGCTTCGGCCATCGAATAGTTGAATGCCGAAAAGCGAACTCCGTCACCCAAATTCGTGATGCCGTTACGCGCCGTGACGAATGCCTCTATTAGGGACTGGGCTGATCGATCATAGGCGTGACCCATTTCTTCGCCGACCGGATCATTGCCACACATACTGCCGCAGCCCGATAGTGCTGACGTCAGTGATGTCGTCGCGGTTCCGATGGCTTCACCGGTGGCCACCAACGCGGACCCGGCTCCGTCGAGCGCGGTTGGGTCGACCGAAAGCGTCACGAAGCGTCCTAGGACCACATCTTCTGGTTGGCCTTCATCGCCTCGGTGTAGTTGTGGTGCGCGTCCGTGCCGGATCGGTGCAGACTCTTGAGCGCTTCGTCCATCACGGTTGCGCCGTGCTTCCAGCGCGCGTGCGCCTGAGCATGCGCCGCGGCGCCCTCGCCTTCCCAGCTGATGTGCAGGTTCTTCACCACCGAGTCGATTTCCTGCAGCAACGCAGCCGACAACTGCTGAAAACGTGTCATCCGTTCCAGCGCGTCGGAGAGTGCTTCCGGATCGACTGAATAGGCGTCAGCCATTGGCCAGACTCCCCAGATCTCCCGCCGACCGTTGTTCACCCGCGGCATACGCCTTACCGGCCTCACCCAGCAGTTTCGCCATTGCTGCGAGGGCGACCTCGACCTCGTCGGCTCCGGTATGCCACTGTCGCCACACGTCGCCGTAAGCTCCACCGGCGGACCCCTGCCAATTGGCCAGCATCCCGGTAACGGTGCCGTCGAGCGATTTCAGCTCGCGCAGCAACTGCTCGGCCGCACCCGAGAGTGCCTCACACGCCCCGGCCAATACGGCGGGATCGATATTGAGCTTCCCGGGCTCCCCCATGCCTCAAAGCTAATACTGCGCCCCGCCCGCCACAATTCACCCATCCCCGCGGGGAGGCCGAAGCATCGGCGAGCGTGCAACCTCTGCGGAAAGTTCGCGGGGAGGTGCCACCTCAATGGCACCTCCCCGGCTCTCCGAGAACGAAAGCTAGCCCACGGCAACGATGCCGACAATTCACCCCGGCAGTACGGGTACCGCACCGGCGGCGATGAACGGCCGCACGTCGGCCCAGGACTGATCGTCTTCGGCGCCGGAGCCCGACAGTTGTAATACCCCGCGCTGGTCGGCGACGTACACCGTCGACGGGCTGGCAGCCACCGTGGTCACCGGCATCGTCAGATTGCGGCCCGGCCCATCGGAATTCACGCCGTCGAGGTTGACGTAGGCGATCGGGTGAGCCGGATCGTTTCGGGTCACGACGATGTCGTCGCCGGTGCGCCAGGACAGTGACACCACCGAAGATCCCAGTCCGAAGCCCAGCCGGCGCGGGTAGGTCAGCGCGAACTCACCGCCCGGTGTCTGCTCGACACCGGCCAGCACCACCCGGCCGTCGATGACCATCGCGGCGCGGGTGCCGTCGCGGGACAGCTGGAGTTCGGCGATCGCCCCGGGGAATTTCGCCGACACCGCGGTCGAATCGACCGGGATCCGAGCGGGCTGACCCGATGCCGCCTCGGTGATGACCCGCAGCACGTTGTTGGCGTCGACGACGACCCACACCGCGTTGTCCAGCGCCCAGGTCGGGCGCGACAGGCTGCGCCCGTCGGTGGATTCCACCGCGTTCTCGCCGTTGGCCCCGATCCACAACGCCATACCGTCAGGCTGTTTGGCCGCCACCGAGGCGACCTGGTGGCCGTCTCGCGACAGCGCCGCCGAGCGCTGATCGGGCATCTGACCGAACTGCCCCGGCACCCGGGTGGAGCGCTGGCCGTCCAGGAAGAACAGTGATCAGCCCAGCAGCACGTGCAGCCCGGCGGAGGCACCGTCGGCGGCACCGGGATCCGTGGCCGCCACGTCGGTGGTCTCCCAGCCTTCGGCGAACCGGTCGTCGAGTGCGGCACCGTCGGCGTCGATGACGTAGGGACCCTTGATATCGCTGCGGGCCAGCGTCCAGATGATCTGCGCGGCAAGCAATTGCCGGCTGTGCGGGTCGGTCGTCGACAGACTCTCCAGCTCGACCCGGGCACCGCCGTAACCGCGGCCCACACCGGTCTTGCCGCCGTCGGCACGGGTCACCGGACCGCGCAGACGAAGCGGCGCACCGGCCATGTTGCGCACGGCATTCGCCATTTCCGGACGCGGCCCGGCAATCAGCTTGGACACCAGCTCGGTGGCCAGCTGGTCGGGATCGGAGACGGCCAGATAGCGCGGATCGGGCACCGTGGTCTTGCCGGTGGGGTCGACGAAATAGAGCGTGTGCCGCTTGTAGGTCTCCTGAAACTGCTGCCAGTCCAGGAAAACCCCGTTGGGCAGCCGGTCGATACGCCAGCCGTCGGGGGTCTTGACGAGTTCGATGGCACCGGGATCGGGTAGCGCACCCTCAGCGGTCTCGAAAACTCCCAGATCGGACAGCGAACCCAGGATGTCGGCCCGCATCGTCACCGAAACCCGTTCCGCGCTTCGGGTTTCGACGAACACCACCCGGTCGATCAGCAACGAGCCACCGGCATCATCCCAGTTGGCCGAGGCCGACTCGGTGAGGAATTGCCGCGCCGCCAGGTGCCGGTTGGCCGGATCGGCGGTGGCCTTGAGGAATTCACGCAGCAGCACATCGGGATCCATCCCCGGCGTGGGTTTGGGCAGACTCGGCGGTGCGGGCCGGTCGACGGTCCCGATGGCTTGTGGCGCCGAGGAATTCGGCACGCCGGCGCAACCGACCAGCAGCGTCAGCACTGCCACCAGTATCAGCAGTGTGCGCAAAAGCCGCTTCACACGATCTCCCCGACCTGTTCGCGGGTGCGCACGGCGCGCCCGTCGATACGCGGGTCGCGGGGTTCTTTGCGTTCGGGTCCGATGGGTTTGAGCGGCAACGGGCTGGTGGTCACCTTGTGCCCGCGCACCAACGGCAGAGTCAGCCGGAAACAGGCGCCCTTGCCCGGCTCACCCCAGGCCTCGAGCCGGCCCTGGTGCAGGCGGGCGTCCTCGATGCTGATCGCCAGTCCCAGCCCGGTGCCCCCGGAGCGGCGCACCCGGGACGGATCGGATCGCCAGAATCGGCTGAACACCAGCTTCTCCTCGCCGGGACGCAACCCGACGCCGTAGTCGCGGACCGTCACGGCGACGGTGTCCTCGTCGGCGGCCATCCTGATCCGCACCGGCTTGCGCTCGGCATGGTCGATGGCGTTGGCGATCAGATTGCGCAGAATCCGTTCCACCCGGCGGGCATCCACCTCGGCGATGACGTCTTCGCCGGGCAGGTCCACCAGCAGTTCCACCCCGGCGTCATCGGCCAGATGCCCGACATTGCCCAGCGCGCTGTTGACCGTGGAGCGCAGATCGACTGCCTCGACCGACAACTCGGCGACACCGGCGTCGTGGCGGGAGATCTCCAGCAGGTCGGCCAGCAGCGTCTCGAACCGGTCGAGCTCGTTGACCATCAGCTCGGTGGACCGGCGCAGCGCGGGATCGAGTTCCTCGCTGTGATCGTGGATGAGGTCAGCGGCCATCCGTACCGTCGTCAGCGGGGTGCGCAGCTCGTGGCTGACATCAGAGGTGAAGCGCCGCTGCAGGTTTCCGAATTCTTCGAGCTGGGTGATCTGGCGGCTCAGGCTTTCGGCCATATCGTTGAACGACACCGCCAGGCGCGCCATATCGTCTTCGCCGCGCACCGGCATCCGTTCGGTCAGATGGCCTTCGGCGAAACGCTCGGCGATACGCGACGCCGAGCGCACCGGCAGCACCACCTGTCGTGACACCAGCAACGCGATTCCGGCCAGCAACACCAGCAGCACCAGGCCACCGGTGGCCATGGTGCCGCGCACCAGAGAGATGGTGCTCTCCTCGTTGGACAGCGGGAAGATCAGATAGAGCTCGAGATTGGTGGTCTGCGATGAGGCCGGGCTGCCGATGATGAGCGCCGGACCGGAGAACCCGTCGGTCTTGACCGCGGCGTACTGGTAGCTGACCTGGCCGGCCTTGACGAAATCGCGCAACGCCCCCGGCACCTGGTCGACCGGACCGGCGGCTGTGGCCGCGCGTGGGCCGTCGCCGGGAACCACCAGTACCGCGTCGAAAGTGCCCGCCAGCCCCGCGGCCGACGACGGTCCGGTCTTGGAGGTCAAGGTGTTGCGTGCCAGCTGCAGGCTGGAGTCCAGCGACCGGGTCTCCTCGCCGCCGACGATGCCGCTGACGGTGGTGCGGGCACGCTCGATCTCCTCGGTGGCGGCGCGCACCTTGACCTCGAGCACCCGATCGGTGATCTGACTGGTCAGCACGAAACCGAGCACCATGATGACGGCCAACGACAACCCGAGCGTCAGCACCACGACCCGCAATTGCAGGGAGCGGCGCCACACCACGCCGACGGCTCGACTCAGCGCACTCAGACCGCGCACCAGGGGCCCTGTTCGCCCCCAGCGACCGCGGGTACGCCGCTTCGAGCGCAGGATCACGAGGCTTCGGCCTCACTCACTTGGCTCACGGGGGCCGGATCGTTCGCCGCGTTCCCCTCACTCGCTGCGCTCGCTCCGCTCACTTGGCTCACGGAGGTCCGGCCTTGTAACCCACTCCCCGAACGGTCAGCACAACCTGCGGATTCTCCGGGTCCTTCTCGACCTTGGCGCGCAACCGCTGGACGTGGACGTTCACCAGACGGGTGTCCGCCGGGTGCCGGTAGCCCCAAACCTGCTCGAGCAGCACATCACGAGTAAACACCTGGCGCGGTTTGCGTGCCAGCGCCACCAGCAGGTCGAACTCCAACGGTGTCAGCGAGATCTGCTCACCGTTGCGGGTCACCTTGTGCGCCGGCACGTCGATGTCGATATCGGCGATCGAGAGCATCTCGGCGGGCTCGTCGTCGTTGCGGCGCAGCCGGGCGCGCACACGGGCCACCAGCTCTTTGGGCTTGAACGGCTTCATGACGTAGTCGTCGGCACCGGACTCCAGGCCCAGCACCACGTCGACCGTGTCGGTCTTGGCGGTGAGCATCACGATGGGCACACCGGAGTCCGCACGCAGCACCCGGCACACGTCGATACCGTTCATGCCGGGCAACATCAAATCCAGCAGCACCAGGTCGGGCCGCAATTCGCGCACGGCGGTCAGGGCCTGGGTGCCGTCGCCGATCACCGCGGTGTCGAAACCCTCCCCACGCAAAACGATGGTGAGCATCTCGGCCAGCGATGCGTCGTCGTCAACGACAAGAATCCTTTGCCTCATGGATCCATGGTGTCACCGAATCGTGATAAATCCCGGGTGCCACACGCGTGTCTTGTGAGGTTGTCGTGTATTAGCCGACAGAAATCGCCGAAATGAGGTCCTCGGCCCGGGTGTCCGGGCCCGCGACGAACCACTTCCCACCCCAGTCGGCGGCGGCCAGTTCGGCATAGACGGCGCCGGTTCGCTGCTGCAACCCGTCGTCGCGTTCATAGGCGTCCCGGGCCCTTGTGGCGTCCTGCTCGGCCCGGCTGCGCGCCCGCTGACCCGCGAGCTCCACCGAAACATCAAGCAGGACTTGATAATCCGGCATAGGCAAGCCCAGTCGACGGTATTCCAGCCGGTACACCCAGTCCACCACCTCGCCCCCGGCGCCCTGGTGCAGCCGGGCAGCGCTGTAGGCCGCATTCGAGGCGACGTAGCGATCCAGGATGACGACATCGTGCCCAGCGCGCAGTTCGGTGAGCTCGTCGACGGCGCCGGCCCGGTCCAGCGCGAACAACATCGCCATGGCGTACACCGAATCGGCCAGGTCGCCATGTTCACCGTGCAGGGCCTCGGCGGCCACATCGGCGGGCACCGATACGCCGTAGCGCGGGAAAGCCAGGGTGGCCACCGACTTCCCGGCGGCCAGCAGCTCGGCGCGCAGACCCTCGGTGAGTGTGCGCTTACCTGCGCCGTCGAGTCCCTCGATCACCATCAGCACGGCCGCAGCCTACCCAGATCTAGAACTGGCCACAGTTCGGCGTCGTGGGTTCGCCGTTGAATCGCGCGGCGATCCACTGCATCGCCGGTTCACCGTCGACGAGCATCGGCAGCGCGTGGTTGACGACGGCCTTGTTCAGGAACGGCGGCTGCTCGTTGGTGCGGAACTCCACGTCAGCACCCTTGTCGCACCAGTCCCGGCCCATCTGGTTGGCCGCCGTCCACGGCACCAGCGGGTCGTAGCGGTTGCTGTTGATCAGTACCGGCGCGCTGGGCCGCAGGGTGCCAATGCGTTGCAGGTCGAACAGGCCTTTGAACGTCGGCTCGGCCATCAGCTCGTCGATCGGCTCGGTGAAGTACGGCTGTAGATGCCGGAACATGAATTTGATGGCCGTCTCGCCGATGCACTGCTCTTTGACCTTCGCCAGCAGATCCTCGCCGCGCGGTGTCAGCTTGGAGCGGATCAGCGGCTCGGCCTCCGGGTAGGACTGGATGACGCTGTTGAGCGCATAGCCGACGACGCCGACCAGCGCGCTGCCATCCGCGTAGGGCATCAGCTCGGCGAGGTTGGCCGGCGGCGCACCGGCGTAGGCGCCGACGATATCGAGTTCGGGCGCGTAACTGGGCGCGAGCTCGGCGGCCGAGGCCGCCGCTCCGCCGCCTTGGGAGTAACCCCACAGCGCCGACGGCCCACCGGGGGTCAGCGAGGTGCCCGGCAACAGTCGCGCGGCGCGGGCGGCGTCGAGCATGGCATGTCCCTCGGAGAGCCGGTTGACGTAGGTGTGGGTGACCCCGATGGTGCCCAGGCCCTCGTAGTCGGTCATCACGATGGCGAAACCGCGGGCCACCATCGTTGCGACGAAGAGCTCCTCGTAGTTGAACCCGAAATCGAGGTACGGCGCCCAGTGGATGCCCTGGTTGAACTGCCGCGACGGCGCGCACTGATCGCCCTGTCCCTGTGTGCCGGGGCCGTAAACGATCAGCGGCCGCGGCCCCTTGCCGGGCCAGTCGTTGTATGGCTCGAAGTAGGTTCCGGTGACGACGTCGGGGTTGCCGTTGGCGTCGGTGCTGCGGTACATGATGCGGGTACCGGTGGCCATGATGGCGCCGAGCGCACCAGAGGGCTCGAGCACCAACCGGGACGGTTCGGTGCGAACCAGGTCACCGGGCTGACCCGGCGGCAACGGATTCGGTGGCGTGTAGAACTGCGTGTATTCGTCTTCGTTGTAGTACGGATACCAGTCGTCGGCATGCACATCGGGCGCGAAACCAATTGCCACACAACTGAAGATGCACATGAGCAGCGTCCACCCGCGGACCACCCCGACCCGATTCATTACCGAACAGTAACAAATGGGTAGTCGGTCGGTTACGGAACCCGTACGTGGCAACTTGCGGGCGAAATGTAAAGCCGAAGCGCGGCTCGGGTCTCAGGCGGCCGAGATGCGCGCGCGAATCTCGAAGTCCAGGTTCTTGGCCTCGGCGACATAGACGTCCTGCGTCAGATGGTTGCCGCGCATCGAGACCTCGCCGCGCGGGCTCACGTAGGTGAGCCGTTCGGCCGCGGTGGTCAGGTCGCAGATCTCCAGCGAGCCCGCCCGCTCAGCCAACGCGATCAGCAGTGCGATGGCCTCGTAACAGGATTCGCCGATGCTGTTGAGCGCGGGCGCTGCCGGGCCGAACGTCGAGTAGTAGTGCGCCGCGAAGGCCAGGCTGGAGGTGGTGTTGAGCGCCTCGAAATAGCCTGCCGCGGCGAACAGTCCGTGGTTGGCGTCGCTGCCGCTGGCCATCAGCATGTTCTCCTCGACGTGCGGGCTCAGCCGCGGGACGGCGCCGGCCAGCCCTGTCGTGGCGAACTGCCGGTTGAACGCGACGCCGTCGCCGCCCACCAACAGCAGCAGGACCCCGGTGGCCGAGGTCTCCTCGACCTGCCTGATGGCGGCGCTGAAGTCCTGTGTCCCCAACGGGACGTAGACCTCGCCGATCAACGGCGAGCCCCGGTCACGGGCGTGATTGCGCGCGGCCGCTCCGGTCTGTCGTGGCCACACGTAGTCGTTGCCGATCAGCAGCCAGCGATCGATTCCGTACTCCGACTCCATCCAGTCCATCGCCGGCAGCAACTGCCGTGACGGGGTCTCGCCGGTGAGGAACAGACCCGGTGTCCGCTCGCCGCCCTCATAGAGCGGTCCATAGACATACGGGACCCGGTTGCCGGTGACACGTGCGATGGCCTGGCGCACCGGCGAGATGTGCCAACCGGTCACCGCGTCGATGGCGCCGGCATCGATGAGGGCGGCGATATCGGCGGCCACCTGTCCGGGCGCCCGGCTACCGTCGACCGGGATGAGCCGCACCTGACGGCCCAGCAGACCCGTGGTGGCGTTCAGGTCGGCGATCGCCAGCTGCGCACACGCCTCGCAGGACGGGCCGTAGATCCCGGCAGATCCACTGCGCGGAATGACCAGGGCGACATCGACGGTGCTACGGCGCCGGGCATCGCCGCTGCGTACTAACACCATGTCGTCCACGGGTCGATCGTGTTCCTAGCCCGTTACTACTGGATTGCGTCGTTGTTCTCGTCGTGAAAATGTTGCGATCCGAGCGCTCATAGCGGCAGATCACCGATCCGCGAGAGTGTCCTGATCAGACCGACGGCGGTGTCCTCACCCAGCTCCGCTATCAGCGTCGACTTGAGCAACGCCTCTTGCCGATTGATCTTGCGCGCCTTGGTCTTCCCGCGTGCGGAGAGATAGATCAGGACCCGCCGCCGGTCGGCGGCATCGACGCGACGCAACACGAACCCGCCGTCGACGAGCTTGTCGACGATCCTGGTCAGTGTCGGCGGCGGGATGGCCATGGCGGCGGAGATATCGCTCATGGTGTACCCGTCGCCGCTGCGCAGCGCACCCAGAACACGCCATCCCTCAAGGGTATTGACGTCGGAATCGATCAGGCCCGAGCACAGCGCGTCGGTCCACCAGCGACCGGCGGCGAAGAACACTTCGGTGAGGCCGGACCCGCTGTCGAGATCTGTCGTCGAAGGCACCTTGCTCCTGCGCTAATCGTTTCCATATGTGAACTATTGTCGAATCACCCTATCGCAGGGTTTTTCGGTTGTCCGCTATGCCGGCTGGGTTGCCGATCGGCTGCCGAAAGCCCGCAGGATCACGGCCGCGCCCCACTCGGAGGCCAGTCCGTAACAGGCGCCGACGAGTGCGGTGATCGCAGCCACCACCGCGGGATGTGACGCCCCCACCGTGGTGATCGGCGACCCGGTTGCCGACATCGTGCCGACGGTCATCGCGAAGCCGAAAACGATTGCCGGCGCTGCCGAAATCCACGATATGCGGGAAGCCTGCACCATGGCGAAGCTGCCGATGCCGACAGCGACCGACAGCCAGATCGCGCTCGAGGTGGCCTGGACCGACAACAGCGTGGCCGTGGCGATCAGCATGCCGGTCCAGTTGCAGGCCACCGATTTCACCAGCCCCGCCCACCCGCCGCCGGCGAAGAAGAACGAGGCCCAGGCCAGGAACAACACCCACACGGGCAGTGGCCAGACGGTGGCTGTCATCAACGTCGACAGCAGCCCGAAAATCCCGACGCTGATCGACAGCGCCGTCACCTTGGACATGGTGACTCCATCCGAATTCCTCCGTTACTCAATGGTGATGGTCGTGATCGTGATCGTGGTCGGCGTGCGCCAGCCGTTGGGCTTCGGCATCGGCACGCACGTCGAGCACCGACGCGTCGAAGAACTTCTTCTCCTCGGCCAACCGGCAGAACGCCGTCCCGAACTGCCGGTAGTAGACCGCGGGATCGCTGGTGTCCTCGATACCGGAGTCTTCGATGGCGGCGATCAGGTGGACCTTGAACTCGTCCCACTCGAAAGCGCCGGACTGGCACAGGTGTACGACGAGCCCGAACAACCGGCCCTGCCACGGTGCGTCGAACGTCAGCTCGCCGTTGCTGCGCGGTAACGCGCCCAGACCGCCTGGGTCGTCGAAGGTTTCGAGTTCGGATACCGCAGCGGTCATCACAGCGCTCCCGGGCTCGACGCCACCGCCGTGCCCACCATGGAGTCGCGGCTGATCAGCGGAATCAGTTCCTCTGCGGTCATACCGTCGGTGCCCGCCGGGCGCTGCGGGATGACCAGGTAGCGGATCTCGGCACTGCTGTCCCAGATGTCGATCTTGACATCGTCGGGCAGGGTCAGGCCGAACTCGGCCAGCACGCTGCGGGGCTCCTTGACCACCCGCGCCCGGTACTGCGGGTACTTGAACCACGCCGGCGGGATGCCGAGCAGTGTCCACGGGTAGCACGAGCACAGGGTGCACACCACCACGTTGTGCTTCTCCGCGGTGTTCTCCACGGCGACCATGTGTTCAGTCTGCAATCCGGTGAAGCCCATATCGGCAATGGCCGCAGTGGCATCGGACAACAGCCACTCGCGGTACTCCGGTTCGGTCCACGCCCGCGCCACCACTTTGGCGCCGTTGACCGGTCCCATGTCGTTTTCGAAGGACGCCACGACGGCGTCCACGGCTTCGTGCTCGGCGAGGCCCTTCTCGACCATCAGCGATTCCAGCGCGTTGACCCGCGCTTCGACATCGGACAGTGAAAGCCAATCCATTTCAGGTATCTCCTTTTCGCTTGTGGACTCAGTCGATCGCCGGCTCGAGGTAGTCCTCGAACAGATCGGCGTAGAGGTCGAACTCTTCGGTGACACCTTCGCCCCAGAGTTCGGTGGACGAGAAGCGCACCATGTAAAGCTGATGCGGACGGTCGGTCTGTTCGTGCGCGCTGGCCGCCGGATCGTGGAACGCGCCGTACTGCTTGGCGATGACGCCGAGGTTCTTGTTCAGGTAGCCCGGAAGACGGTTGTGGGTGGATTCGTTCAGATTGCGCACGCGCACGGCGGCACCCACCTCGTAGATCGGTGGCGTCGTGGCGGGAAGATCGTGGGGCGTTCCCTTCCACAGCACGTCGATCATCTGCTGCGCGAACGGCGAGAGGTTCTCCGGCTTGTCCGGATGCGGTGTCATCTGCGGCGCCCCGAGTTCGGCCATCCGCGCGTCGATCTCGTCGTGTGAGATGTAGCCCTTGTCGTTGAGCAGCTTCTCCACCGAGTACAGCCAGTGTGCGTAGTAGGTGGAGTCGAGGTATTCGCTCCACTTCATCAACTCGATGCCGTGACGCTGTTCGTCGAGATTGAACGCGCCCTTGGCAATCGCCATCGCCGTCACGGCATGCATGCGTCCCTCGAATGGATAGCGCCAATCGGGGATGCCCGGCTCCAGGAACTCCGTGGCGATCGGCCCGATGCCGTCGCGGCCGCCGAGGTCGTGTGGACCGTGCATATGACCACCTTTCCAATCATTATTTGTTCGGGGCAATACTTTCAAATGGAACTATGCACACCACCCAGACGGTTCGCAACCAGGAGCGTCATGGCGTTACGCACGGTTAACACCGGCAATCTTGGTTTGTTAAACGTAGGTTTCGGAACCCGGCGGACGCCGTCTGGCGTTTGACGCGACGGCCGCGAAGTGGGTAACTGTCGGCAGTCCGGAATATTTGTCAAATGAAACTAACTGCGACCGGGCCAGCACCCCCACCCCGAGAGGAAAACGATGACATCAACGACACGGCGATCGGCGGCCGGCACCGAAGCAACGGTGGAGCTGCCCGACGACGCAGCCATCAGCAGCGCACTGTGGCTGTCGGCCACCACAGTGCTCGCGCTGATCGCCTTCTACTTCATCGGCTTCGACCAGGGCGCGGTGTCGGTCTTCGGAGCCGACACCCACGTTCACGAATTCGTCCACGACGCCCGGCATCTGCTGGGCTTCCCCTGCCACTGAGCCGCCGACCATGGACAAACGAATCATCGGACTGGGCCTGATCGCCGGGCTGACCGGCGGTGTCGCCGCCTTCGGGACGGCGCGCTGGAACGTCACCCCCGCGATCGCGAACGCCATCCAATACGAAGAGGGCCGGTCGGCGGCCGAGGCCGCGCTGACCGGCGAGCACGAGCACGGACACGAGCTGTTCAGCCGGGCCCTGCAGGAGAACGTCGGGGCCGGGGTGGCGACCATCGCCTTCGGGATCGTGATCGGCGCACTGTTCGCCGTCGCATTCGCCATGGTGTGGGCGGCGCTGCGTCGCCGAGGGGCCGCAACGGCACGCGGGACGGCGATGGCGCTGAGCGCGGCCGGTTTCGTCGCCGTGTGCCTGGTGCCGTTTCTGGTCTACCCGGCCAGCCCGCCCGGTGTCGGTGATCACGACACCATGGCGGCCCGCACCACCGCCTACCTGACGGTGCTGCTGTTGTCGGTGGGCCTGGCCGTCGCGGCGTTCGTACTGGCATCGCGACTGGTCGCCGCCATCGGTGCGTTCTATGCCGCACTGGCCGGCGTCGGCGGATACCTGGTGGCCGTCGGTGTCGTCGCGGCGCTGTCGCCGAGCTACGTCGAGACACCCGGACCACTCACCGATGGCCGCGGCACCATGGTGTTCCCCGGCTTCCCCGCCGACGTGCTGGCCGACTTCCGGATCTATTCGGTGCTCAGCCAGTTGGCGCTGTGGTTGGTCATCGGAGTCGTCTTCGCCGCCCTGATCCCCCGGGTGCTGGCCGGGCACGCCGCCCCCACCGATCGCGTGGCCACCCTTGCCGTCTAGCCCAGGAGCCGAAATGGAAACCATCGAGTTCGTCCCCACCCGCGATCAGTACGCCTGGACGTTCGGCGGGGTCGAGCCGGTCATGGAGGTGCGCCCCGGCACGGCGCTTCGGTTGTGGACCGAAGACGCGTTCGCCGGGCGCGTCACCTCCCCGGAAGACAGGCCCAGCCAGGTCCTCAACCCCAAGGAGCTCAATCCGCAGACCGGGCCGTTCTACGTCACCGGCGCCGAGCCCGGTGACACGCTGGCGTTGCATTTCGTGACCATCGAACCGGCCCGCAACTGGGCGGCATCGACCACCATCCCGCTTTTCGGTGCGCTCACCGGCACCGATCGGACGGCGACACTGCAGGCCCCGCTGCCCGAACTCACCTGGATCTACGCCATCGACGCCGCGTCGCAGACCGCGACGTTCGTGGCCCACGAGGGTGACTTCACCGTGAACTTGCCGCTGGCGCCGATGCTCGGCACCGTCGGCGTGGCCCCGGCACTGCGCGAAGTCCGCACCACGCTGGTCCCGGACTATTTCGGCGGCAACATGGACACCCCCGAACTGCGTGCCGGGACGACGGTCTATCTGGGCGTCAACGTCGAGGGCGCGCTGTTCTCGGTCGGCGACGGGCATTACCGCCAGGGCGAGGGCGAGACCTGCGGGACGGCACTGGAAGGTGCCATGAACGTGACGCTCATCGTCGAACTGATCAAGGGTCACGCACCGGCCTGGCCCCGGTTCGAGCATGACGACGCGTTGATAACCGTCGGTTCGGCCCGCCCGCTGGAAGATGCCTGGCGGTGCAGTCAGGTCGAGATGGTCAGCTGGCTCAAGGAGCTGTACGGCCTCGGCACCATGGATGCCTACCAACTGTGCAGCCAGCTGAGCCTCTCACCGCTGGCCAACGTGGTCGACGTCAACTACAGCGCGGTCACCAAGATCGGCAAAGGTGTATTGCCCGCGGTCCATGCCTACGACGGGATGCACCACCGGCTGCGCGCACTGGCCGGTCAGATGAGGCCATGAGCTGAGTCCTTGACGCCACAGGGCGGGATCCGGCAATCGGATCCCGCCCTGTGCGCGTGCAAAAGGTGAAGCGAGGTGGAACTCAGTACCGGTAGTGATCCGGCTTGTACGGGCCGTCGACGTCGACGCCGATGTACTCGGCCTGCTCCTTGGTGAGCTTGGTCAGCGTGCCGCCGAGCGCCTCGACGTGGATCTTGGCGACCTTCTCGTCGAGATGCTTGGCGAGGCGGTAGACCTCGTTGTCGTACTCGTCGTTCTTGGTCCACAGCTCGATCTGTGCGATCACCTGGTTGGAGAAGCTGTTGCTCATCACGAACGACGGGTGACCGGTGGCGTTGCCCAGGTTCAGCAGCCGGCCCTCGCTCAGCACGATGATCGAGTGACCGTCGGGGAAGACGAACTCGTCGACCTGCGGCTTGATGTTGATCCGGCGGATGTCCGGGTCACGCTCCAGACGCGCCATCTCGATCTCGTCGTCGAAGTGGCCGATGTTGCCCAGGATCGCCTGGTGCTTCATCGAGCGCATGTGCTCCAGGGTGATGATGCCCTGGTTGCCGGTCGCGGTGATGACGATATCGGCCCAACCGATGGCCTCTTCGACGCTCTTGACCTCGAAACCGTCCATCAGCGCCTGCAGCGCGTTGATCGGGTCGATCTCGGTGACCGCCACGCGTGCGCCCTGGGCCTTGAGCGCCTCGGCGCAGCCCTTGCCGACGTCGCCGTAACCGCAGACCAGCGCGGCCTTGCCGCCGATCAGCACATCGGTGCCGCGGTTGATGCCGTCGATCAGCGAGTGCCGGGTGCCGTACTTGTTGTCGAACTTGCTCTTGGTGACCGAGTCGTTGACGTTGATGGCCGGGAACGCCAGCTCGCCGGCGGCAGCGAACTGGTAGAGCCGCAGCACACCGGTGGTGGTCTCCTCGGTGACACCCTTGACCGACTCGGCGATCTTGGTCCACTTGTCCTTGTCGGTCTCGAAGCGCTTACGCACCAGCGCCAGGAAGACCTTCCACTCGTCGGAGTCGTCGTCCTCGGTGGGCGGCACGACGCCGGCCTTCTCGTACTGCGCGCCGCGCAGCACCAGCATGGTGGCGTCGCCACCATCGTCGAGGATCATGTTGGCCGGCTCGCCAGGCCACGTCAGCATCTGCTCGGCGGCCCACCAGTACTCCTCGAGGGTCTCGCCCTTCCAGGCGAACACCGGGGTGCCCTTGGGCTCCTCGGGGGTGCCGTGCGGGCCGACGACCACCGCGGCAGCGGCGTGGTCCTGGGTGGAGAAGATGTTGCAGCTCGCCCAGCGCACCTCGGCACCGAGCGCCACCAGCGTCTCGATGAGGACGGCGGTCTGGATCGTCATGTGCAGAGAACCCGAGATGCGGGCGCCCTTCAGCGGTGCGACCTCGGCGTACTCGCGCCGCAGAGTCATCAGGCCAGGCATTTCGTGCTCGGCGAGACGGATCTCTTTGCGGCCGAACTCGGCCAAGGACAGGTCGGCGACCTTGAAGTCGATGCCGTTGCGGGTATCGGCGGTCAGCCCAGTCATATAGAGCCCCTTTGATTGATCGTCATAGCGGAATGCACGGGCGCGCTCGACGGCAACACCCGTGCGACACCTTTAGCCTGCGGGCTCGCGGGACAGGCGCTCGTGGCGCTCTGCCGGCTAGGAAGTATCTACAACACCGTAGCGTTCGGCGAACGGCGTCATCAAACGGGCCAGGTCAGCGGCGACGTCGTGGTCGGACTCGGGCGGCATCGACACATAACTCATCGCGAGCCGCACGATGGCCCGCGCCAGCACCCCGGAGTCCTCGTCGCTGGCCTGCACCCAACTGCTCTGGAACGCGCTTGTCAGCTTTGCTGAGGCGTGGCTGATGATCGGCGCGCTGTCGGTGGTGATGATCTGCAGCAGATCCGGCTTGGCCGCGCCGGTGAGCAGCGAGATCACCAACGGGTCGGCGGCGGACTCGGCGAAGAACGCCCGGAACCCCTCCAGGAACGCCGCGAACATGTCGCCGACGTTGTTGTCGATGGCATCGCTCACCGCGCCGGCCAGCCGGTCTGCCAGCCGCAGCGCGTATCCCTGGGCCAAGCCCTGGCGCGAACCGAACTCGTTGTAGATGGTCTGTCGGCTGATGCCGGCGGCCTTGGCGACATCGGCCAGCGTCACCGACGACCAATCCCGCGTCAGCAGCAGATCGCGCATCGCGTCCAGAACCGAATCGCGAAGCAGCACCTTGGACGCCTCCGCATAGGACACGCGTGGCTGGCTTCGCGATCGGCTCACAGGCGCGAGAGTAGCGGTCAAGACCGCGCGACCTCGATCATTTCGAAGTCCGTCTTGGCCGCGCCGCAATCCGGGCAGCTCCAGTCCTCCGGGATGTCGGCCCACCGGGTACCTGGGGCGATACCGTCTTCGGGCCAGCCTTTGGCTTCGTCGTACTCGAATCCGCACTGCACGCAGACGAACAGCTTGTAATCCATCTCACTCACCCTTTCGCTTCGAAGTCGACCTTTTCCCGCACCCCGCAGTCGGGGCAGGTCCAGTCGTCGGGAACCTGACCCCAGCCGGTCCCGGCCGGGAATCCCTCCCGGGGCGCGCCGACGGTCTCGTCATAGGTGTAATCACACACCGGGCAGGCGTACGCCGCCATCATTCGGGCTTCCCGTACCGGGCCAGCACCTTGTCGCGCACCCGCGGGTGGATGTTGGCCTTGGTGATGTCGCCGTCGTAGTGCGCCAGCACCCGGTGGTCCATGACGCGACGCCACAGCGGCGGGAAGTAGGTCAGCCCGATCATCGAGGCGTAACCACTGGGCAGGTTCGGCGCACCCTCCATGCTGCGCAGCGTCTGATAGCGCCGGGTCGGGTTGGCGTGATGATCGCTGTGCCGCTGCAGGTGGTAGAGGAACAGGTTGGTCACGATGTGATCGGAGTTCCAGCTGTGCACCGGCGCGCAACGCTCGTAGCGGCCGCTGGCCAGCTTCTGCCGCAGCAGACCGTAGTGCTCCAGGTAGTTGACCGTCTCCAGCAGTGCGAAGCCGTAGATCGCCGAGATCAGGATGTACGGGATCAGCGCGAGGCCGAAGATGGCGATCAGCACGCCGTAGAACACCACCGACATCGCCCAGGCGTTGAGCACATCGTTGGACGGGTGCCAGGTGCTCTTGCCTGCCCGCTTCAGCCGGCCGGCCTCCAGCTCCCAGGACGACTTCAGGCTGCCCCACACGCTGCGCGGCAGGAACTCCCAGATGGTCTCACCGAAACGCGCCGACGCCGGATCCTCCGGGGTGGCCACGCGGACGTGGTGGCCGCGGTTGTGCTCGATGTAGAAGTGGCCGTAGCAGGTCTGCGCCAGCGTGACCTTGGACAGCCAGCGCTCCAGGGAATCCTTCTTGTGGCCCATCTCGTGCGCGGTGTTGATACCGACACCGCCCAGCACGCCGACCGAGAGTGCCAGGCCGATCTTGGCCGGCCAGCCCAGCCCGCCGTCGAACCCGAGCCAGCTCAGGTCGGTCGCGGTGAACAGGTAGGCGCCGAAGATGACGCTGGCGTATTGGAACGGGATGTAGAGGTAGGTGCAATACCGGTAGTACTTGTCGTTCTCCAGTCGCTCCATCACCTCATCGGGCGGGTTCTGGCCGTCGGGGCCGTAGAACCGGTCCAGCACCGGCAGCAGGCCGTAGACCAGCAGCGGTCCCACCCAGAACGGAACCTGCGCGGCCAGGTACCAGCCGAGGTTGTTGAGCGCCCACACCACCGGCAGCATCACGAACAGCGCGGTCGGCGCGATCAGGCCCATCAACCACAGGTGGCGCTTCTTGTCGCGCCACTCGCCCACGTCGACGCCGTCGAGCGAATCCATCTGTGCGGTCACAGTCACCTCCATGTGAGAGCTATCACGTCAGTGGCTTGACTATATGTGCAGATTTGTCGTCTGTCTAGACATTAGAGGTTGTTTTGTAAAGTTGCAGGTGCGCGGGCCGGGTGGCGAGTGTGGGGTTGTGACACGTCTATCGCGCGTTTGCGTGTCACAACTCCACGCTCGGCGGGCGGCGACGAGAGCCTGTGGAGCGGCGTCGGCGCCGGACCGGGAAAATCGGTTCGCTGCGGGCATGGAATCGCGTGCACGACCGTTCCGCGGTACCGAGGCGCTGGCGGCCGGCCTAGTCACCCGTCGCACCCTGCGTTCGCGGCACCGGCGGATATTCCGGGACGTCTACCTCGCCAACGACGCACCACTGACGACAGTCGCAGCGGCAGAGGCCGCCTGGTTGTTCGCTGATCGCAAGGCGACGCTGGCCGGCATCTCGGCGGCAGCCCTACACGGCGCCAAGTGGCTCGACGCCCGGCTTCCACCGGAACTCATCCGCGCCGACGCAGGCTGCCGCGGGCTCGTCGTACACCGCGTCGAACTCCCGCCCGACGAAATATGCACCATCGCAGGAATGCCGGTCACCACACCGGCACGCACCGCATACGACCTCGGACGCCGAAAAGGACTGACACAGGCCGTCATCCGCCTCGATGCGCTGGCCAACGCGACGGGCCTGACAGCACCGGGCATCGCTGCGGTGCTGGACCGGCACCGCGGAGCCCGCGGTTCGGTGCTGCTGCGGCGCGCGCTCGCGCTCATGGACTCCGGAGCCGAATCCCCACCGGAGACTCGCACCCGGCTGGCCCTGCTCGGCGCGGGTCTTCGTCGGCCGCAGACGCAGATCGTCGTCCACGACGACGGCGGCTATCCGTTCGCGCGCATCGACATGGGTTACGAGGAGTTCCGCGTCGGGATCGAATACGACGGTGCCCAGCACTGGACCGATGCCCGGCAGCGGGCCCATGACATCGAACGCCACCACGAGCTGGCCGAACTCGGCTGGGCCGTCGTTCGGGTCAGCGCCGAGATGCTGCGGAACCGGCCCTGGCTGATCGCCGACCGGGCGCGGCAGGCTCTCACCCTCGCCGGCTGCCCCTGGGTCGACGAATGTGCAGTTGTGGCACGCCGATCCGCGAGACGCGTGTCATGAGTCCACACTCGGCGCCGCTGCCGACGGCACGCCCTCGCGCTGGCGCCTGCCCTGCACCGAATGGCCCCGGCCGTAGGCGAAATACACCGCGACGCCCAGCAGCATCCAGATGCCGAACCGGATCCAGGTCAGCCCGGTGAGGTTGAGCATGAGCCACAGGCACGCCGCGATCGAGGCGATCGGCAACACCGGCACCCACGGCGCCCGGAATCCGCGCCGCAGGTCCGGGCGCGTGCGGCGCAGCACGATGACACCGGCGGAGACCAGGACGAAGGCGAACAACGTGCCGACGTTGACCATCTCTTCGAGCTTGTCCATCGGGAACACCGATGCCGCGACGGCGATCAGGATCGCGACGATGACGGTGATACGCACCGGAGTCCCGCGGCTACCGGTCTTGGCGAGCGAACGCGGCAACAGACCGTCGCGGGCCATCGCGAAAAGCACCCGCGACTGCCCCAGCATCAGCACCATCACCACCGTGGTCAGCCCCGCCAGCGCGCCGACCGAGATCAGCGTCGCGGCCCAGTCGATACCGTTGGCGGTGAACGCGGTGGCCAGATTGGCCTTGGACCCGTCGGGGCCGCTCTTCAACGCGGTATAGGGCACCATGCCGGACAGCACCACCGACACCGCGACATAGAGCACCGTGACGATCGCCAGCGACGCCATGATGCCCCTGGCCACGTCACGCTGCGGATCCTTGGTCTCCTCGGCGGTGGTAGCCACCACGTCGAAACCGATGAAGGCGAAGAACACGATCGACGCGCCGGCCAGTACCCCGTACATGCCGTAGTGACTGCCCTCGGCCCCGGTCAGCAGCGAGAAGACCGACTGGTCGACACCCGACCCGGAGGCCGCGCCCGTTTCGGTGGGCGGCACGAACGGCCGGTAGTTGGCCAGCTTGATGTAGAACGCGCCGACGATGACGACCAGCAGCACCACCGCCACCTTGATCGCGGTGATGGCGGCCGAGAAATGCGAGGACAGTTTGGTGCCGAGACCGAGCAGCGTCGCGACGATCGCCACGATCAACAGCGCGCCCCAATCCAGCTGCACACCACCGACATCGGCGATACCGCCGGAGAATCCGAACACCGTGCCCAGGTAGGACGACCAGCCCTTGGCAACCACGGCGGCACCGATGGCGAATTCCAGGATCAGATCCCAGCCGATGATCCACGCGATGAACTCACCGAACGTGGCGTATGAGAACGTGTAGGCGCTGCCGGCCACCGGCAGCGTGGAGGCGAACTCGGCGTAGCACAGCGCCGCGAGCCCGCAGGTCACCGCCGCGATGACGAACGACACCGATATCGCGGGTCCGGTGATGTTGCCCGCGGTGGACGCGGTGACGGTGAAGATGCCCGCCCCGACCACCACCGAGACACCGAAAACCGTCAGGTCCCACCAGGTCAGGTCCTTGCGCAACCGGGTTCCGGGTTCGTCGGTGTCGGCGATCGACTGCTCGACCGACTTGGTGCGCCAACGTCCCGACATCATGGTCCTCCTCCATTACCCCGGCCCCGCAGAGCGTAATCAGTACCGTGGGTTGCAATGGGGTGGATGGCAGAACACGCCGTCGTCATCGGCGGCAGCATCGCCGGGCTGTGCGCAGCCCGGGTGCTCGCCGAGCACTACCGGCACATCACGGTCTACGAACGCGACGCGCTGCCCGACGGTCCGGACAGCCGGGCCGCCGTCCCGCAGGACCGGCACGTGCACATGCTGATGGCCCGCGGCGCCCAGGAATTCGAGACGCTGTTTCCCGGCCTGCTCGCCGATATGGTCGACGCCGGCGTCCCGATACTGCAGAACCGGCCCGACGCCATCCATTTCGGGGCGGCCGGGCATGTGCTGGGCACCGACCACACCCTGCGCGACGCGTTCACCGCCTACGTGCCGAGCCGCCCGCACCTGGAGTGGCAGATCCGCCGCCGGGTCGCCGCTATGGACACCGTCGACATCGTCCACGCCGCGGTCAGCGAACCGGTCTACGACCCGGCCCGTCGTGCGGTGACCGGGGTTCGGCTCGCCGGTGACGACACCGCCGACGTGGTGGCCGATCTGGTGGTCGATGCCACCGGGCGCGGTACCCGGTTGCCGGTGTGGTTGCAGCAGTGGGGTTTCGGCCGCCCACCCGAGCAGACCGTGAACGTCGGCATCAGCTATGCGACACACAAGATGCGGGTGGCCGACAACGCTGCCGTCGCCGAGAAGGTCGTGGTGGCCGGGGCGACGCACGCGCGACCGCTGGGACTGGGCATGCTGTTCTACGAGGACGGCAACTGGAATCTGACGACCTTCGGCGTGGCAGGCGCGCAACCGCCGGACACCTTCGACGGCATGCGCGCACTGGCGCAGCAGATCCTGCCGCCGCATCTGGCCGCGGCGGTGCGCGATGCCGAACCGATCGGCGCGCCCGCGCTGCACAAGTACCCGACCAGCAGGTGGCGTCGCTATCACGAACTCGGCGAAATGCCCAGCGGGATAATCCCGTTCGGGGACTCGGTGGTCAGCTTCAACCCCACTTTCGGCCAGGGCATGACGATGACCGCGATCCAGGCGGCCAACCTGCGTGCCGCACTACCGGATGGCCCGCACGGCCTGGCCGAGCGGCTCAACACCGCGACCGCCAAGACCACCTATCCGGTGTGGACCATGAACGCCATCGGCGATTTCACCCTGCACGGTGCCACCGGCGAGCACCCCCGGTGGTTCGGCCCGGTCGGTGGTCTGTTCGATCAGTTCCTCGGGGCCGCCGAGACGGATTCGGTTCTGGCCGAATGGTTCCTGCGCCGATTCAGCCTGCTCGACACCCTGTGGATGGTGCCGTCACCGAGCCTGATCGCCCGCGCCGCCAGGCACAACCTGCGGGCCTGGCGCGACGGACGACGCGCCCGCTAGATCCCGACGGTGGCCCGGAACAGCGTGGCAGGCCCCTGGGCCACCAGCCGGATCGGTCCGTCATCAGCGGAAACCCATGCGGCCGAGCCCCGTTCGAGCTTCACCTGCCCGGACTTGGCGATCACCACAGCCGCACCCTGGGAGCACAACAGGATCTGCGGACCGTCGTGCCGGCAGGGCGCGTCGACCTCATGGCCGAGGTCGCTGCCGTCCAGTGCCAGCACCGAGACCGCGAATTCGTCGGTGGGCGTGACGTAGTCGCGTTGGAACCCCTCCTGATGCACCGGGGGATGCAGCACATCGTCTCCTGCCGGGGTGAAGTCCAGCACGCGCAACAACTCCGGCACGTCGACGTGCTTGGGTGTCAGGCCGCCGCGCAGCACGTTGTCGGAGTTGGCCATCACCTCCACACCCACCCCGCGCAGATACGCGTGCAGGTTGCCCGCGGGCAGGTAGATGGCTTGGCCGGGTTGCAGATTCAACCGGTTGAGCAGCATCGCCGCCAGCACCCCGGCGTCGCCGGGATAGCGTTCGCCCAGTTCCAGCAGTGTCTTGGCTTCGGCCTCGAATTCGGTTTGGCCCGAGCGGATGTATTCGATCGCACCGTCGAGGACCGCGGGCACCAGCACGTCGAGATCGGGTTGCGGCGCGGTGATCCAGGTGGTGAACAACGCGCGCAGCCCGTCGGCATCGGACTGACCGAGCAACAGCCCGATATACGGGTCCAGATCGGAAACCGACAGCGCCCGCATCAAGTCCACCGTGCGCGCCACCGGGCGGAACCCGGCCAGCGCCTCGAACGGTTCCAGCGCGACGATCAGCTCCGGTTTGTGGCTGCGATCGCGATAGTTGCGGATCGGCGAGGACAGCGGCACTCCCCTGCGATCCTCGCGGGCGAAACCCTCCTCGGCCTGCTCAGCGCTCGGGTGGGCCTGCAGCGACAGCGGCTCCTCGGCCGCGAGCACCTTGACCAGGAACGGCAGCCGGTCGCCGAACCGAGCCCGTACCGCCGAACCCAGTTGACCTTCCGGATCCTGGCTCACCACATCGAGCAGCGAACGCGAGCCTTCGGACTCCTCGACCCAGGCCGGGTCGGCCGGGTGCGCACCCAGCCACAGCTCGGCTTCGGGATGCGCCGTCGGCGCCGCACGGCCGGTGAAATTGGCGATCGCCGTCCGAGACCCCCAGGCGTAGGGACGTATCGCTCCGCGTAACAACTCCACTATTCTTCCCCGCTATCCCGAACAACGATCCCGCACTAGCCCCGCGCCAAGCGAAGATAGACCGCCGCCATCTCCAGACGGACCGCCAACGTCGCAAGCTGCTGCTAGGGGCGGCCGATCTCGACCGGCGCCGCAGGGACGGACCCGGCGTCGGGCACATCCTGCACCCCGAGAATGTCGATGTCACCGGAATGTCCGACGCGCGCGGCGACCACCTGCCGTTCGGCGGCCAGCGTCAGCGCCAGCACGCGCATCCGGTCCGGCGCCGGGCCGTCGATCTCCTCGTCGTGGAACAGCGAACGGACGTCATCGCCGGAGCGCATGGCGTCGCCCCCCTGATGCAGCGCCGCCAGGGCATCGATCAAACCCGCGGCCGCCGTCACGCGGTGACCGACCCGCAGCAACGTCGCCGAACCATGCCGCGCCAGTGCCAGGGTGGCGGCGCAATCACCGGTCAGCACCACGGTGCGATTGGTCATGCGATCGACCAGGGCCTTGGCGGCATTGGTGAAGACTTCCCGACTTGCACTGTTGCGCAACGCCTCGGCGTCGAGCTCGTCGGCCAGGCCCGGCAGGTCGACGCGCAATGTCCGGTCGCAGGCTGCCAGCGTTGCCAGCCCCGCTGCCAGGTAACGGCACAACGCGAATTCGTCGGGCACCCACAGCCGGGGGGCCAGCGCCGCGGCCCGGCCGGCACCGGCGTCGCGCAACGGGCCTTCGAACGGGGCGGCGACCACCACCCGGGCGCCGCGGCGCACCCCGGTCACCACGGCGGTGGCCAGTCCCGGGTCGCCGGGATCGTCCCCGGCCACGATCAGTACATCCAGCGGACCGATCCACGAGGGCACCGCCGCGGCGAGCACGAACGGCTGCCCGGACTGTGCACCCACCGTGGCCGACAGCATGGCACCGGCCGATTCGGCGGTTCCGCGACCGGAAACCCAGATCACCGAACGCGGCTTGTCGCCGTCGCCCAGCAGATCCAGCGCCCCCTCGCTGACCGCGGCAGCGGTGGCACGCACCTGCGCCCCGGCCATCGATGCCGCACGCAACAAGCCGTCGCGGTCGGCAGCGATCAATCCCTCGGCGTCGTCGAGGTCGACCGTTGCGCGGGTGGCACTCACGGCACCGACCCCGCCTCTATCACCGTCCGCACCTCATCGACGAGTCCGGCGACCTCGTCGGACGAGCGGGCTTCGACATTGAGCCGCAGCAGCGGCTCGGTGTTGGAGGAACGCAGATTGAACCAGGCGCCCTCACCGAGGTCGACCGTGACACCGTCGACGTGGTCGAGTGCGTGGATGCGCGTGCCGAAGGCCTTGAGCACCGCCTCGACACATGCCGGTGCGTCGCTGACGGTGAAATTGATCTCGCCGGAAGCCGCGTAGCGCTCGAAGTCGATGCCCAGTTCCGAGAGCTGCCGGTCCTGGGTGCCGAGCGCGGCCAGAACGTGCAGGGCCGCCAGCATGCCGGTGTCGGCGCCCCAGAAGTCCCGGAAGTAGTAGTGCGCGGAATGCTCACCGCCGAAGATGGCCCCGGTTTCGGCCATCAGCGCCTTGATATAGGAGTGCCCCACCCGCGAGCGCACCGGTGTGCCACCGCGTTCGACCACCAGCTCGGGCACCGCGCGTGAGGTGATCAGGTTGTGGATGACGGTCGCGCCGATCTCGCGGGCCAGCTCGCGGACCGCGATCATGCCGGTGATGGCCGACGGCGACACCGGCTTGCCGCGTTCGTCGATCACGAAACAGCGATCGGCGTCGCCGTCGAATGCCAGGCCGATGTCGGCACCGGTCTCGACGACGAAACGCTGCAGGTCGACGAGGTTGGCCGGATCGAGCGGGTTGGCTTCGTGATTGGGGAACGTGCCGTCGAGCTCGAAGTACAGCGGTAGCACCGTGACGGAGTCGATCGCCCCGAGCACCGCGGGCGCGGTCAGTCCCGCCATCCCGTTGCCGGCGTCGACGGCGACCCGCAGTGGGCGCAGTGACGTCACGTCGACCAGCGACCGGAGGAACTCGCTGTAATCGGCCAGCACATCGCGATCGCTCGCGGTGCCCGCGGGTCCGTCGTATTCCGGCACGCCGGCGACGAGTTCCTCGCGGATCACCGCCAGACCGGTGTCCTGCCCGACCGGTTTGGCTCCCGCCCGGCACAACTTGATGCCGTTGTAGGCCGCCGGGTTGTGGCTTGCGGTGAACATCGCGCCCGGACAGTCCAGCAGACCGGAGGCGAAATACAGCTGATCGGTGGAGGCCAAACCGATCCGCACGACGTCGAGGCCCTGGCTCAGCACACCTTCGGCGAATGCTTCCGACAGTCCCGGTGAGCTGTCGCGCATATCGTGGCCGATCACCACCTGGGTGGCGTCGGCACGGACCAGTCGCGCGAAAGCGGCGCCGACGTCTTTGACGAAGGCATCGTCTATCTGTTCGCCCACCAGACCGCGCACGTCATATGCCTTGACCACACTGGCGACCGCCGCAGCGGATCGAGACATCGCGGAACTCCTGATCGAGGGACGGTTTGCCGCCAGCCTAGCTGTTCGCCCTTCGGCATTCTCGGCCATGGCCAGCTGTTCTGCCCTGGGCTCGGGCGCTGCCGAGGTCAGTCGGTCAGATCGGGCAGCACACGCAGATGTCCGCGCCGCCGGCCAGAGGATGCCGGCCGATGCGCCGGGGGCGCCAGGACGCCGGCACCGGGCGCGGGAACCGCCGTGCCGCCGGAAACACCGGTGGGATCGGAGAAGCCTTTGGCGGCCATCGCGGGTGGGCCGAAACCGTTCGAGGTGCCGTCACGACCTTCGCGCACCGCATCGGCCAGCGCACTCAGGTCGTCTTCGTCCGGGTGGGTCGGCAGCGGACCCGCATGGCGGACCAGTTCCCAGCCACGCGGAGCGGTGATGCGGCCGGCGTGCGATACGCACAGGTCCCACGAGTGCGGCTCGCGGACGGTGGCCAGCGGACCCACAACGGCCGTGGAGTCCGAATAGACGAACGTCAGTGTCGCCACGGCGTAATGCGGGCACCCGGGCCGGCAGCAGCGACGGGGAACATTCACGTCCGTGAGGTTATCGTGCGTAAACACTCGGTGGGCGACGGACACGCAGCCACGGGTACCGCGATGTAGAACCGTTACGATCGCCCGGTGATGCGTTCCGGCGGCGGCCGCTCCGGTCGACGGGGCTCGCGAGCGGGCTCGCGGCACGGCCGCGAAGTTCGCGGGCCGCTGCTGCCGCCGACAGTGCCCGGCTGGCGCAGTCGTTCGGAGCGCTTCGACATGGCGGTGCTGGAAGCCTATGAACCGATCGAACGGCGTTGGCAGGACAGATTGTCCGCACTCGATGTCGCCGTGGACGAGATCCCGCGCATCGCACCGCGGGATCTGAACAACGTGTCGTTCCCGCCGGAGGTGATCGCCGACGGGCCTATCGCCTTGGCCCGGCTGATACCGGCCGGCGTCGATGTCCGGGGAAATGCGACCCGTGCGCGAATTGTCTTGTTCCGCAAGCCGATCGAACGGCGCGTGAAAGACACATTGGAACTCGCCGACTTACTGCACGAAATACTGGTGGCTCAGGTGGCCACGTTTCTGGGCGTCGAGCCCTCCGTCATCGACCCGACGATCGACGACGACTGACTGCACCAGCGCGCAAGACCGCGCTGGATCGCGCTAGATGATGCCGCGTTTGAGGCGGCGGCGCTCACGCTCGGACAGCCCGCCCCAGATACCGAAGCGCTCGTCGTTGGCCAGCGCGTAGTCCAGGCACTCGTCACGAACCTCGCACCCCAGGCAGATTCGCTTGGCCTCACGAGTCGAGCCGCCTTTTTCCGGGAAAAAGGCTTCTGGATCAGTTTGCGCGCAAAGCGCACGCTCCTGCCATTCATTGTCGGCAGTTTCCCCCGCCGCAAACTCATCGGGAACCAGGCTTAAATGGGGGCGCGCTCCGAAATCTGAACTCCCCCCGGTTGCCGGACCGATATTGGTGGCCGGTGTGTTGCCTACTGCGCCGAGAAGGTGCTGATAGGACATGTTCCGCCTCCTCACCTTGGTTTCGTCAATCCTTTAAATGTCGCCCACTATTTCGCTGTGGCCATCCCAATTCGAACATGTGATCGAATCTCGGTCTGCGACACCGGAACCGGCCGGTCAACCGGGAAATGACACTGATGTGATTAGACACGGGTTAGCTGCCGGGGTCAAGCGGTAGGGCCGAATTTCATACCATTGATCCCTGACATTTCGGCGGGTCGTTGTGCGGGCGTGTCGTGTGAGTAATCGCACTGTGACTTTCCGGCCCCGTCCCTGGCCGCTTCGCTCCCACCCTAACCGCCTAGTGTCGGTGGATGTGAAGGTCACCGTTCTGGTCGGCGGCGTCGGCGGCGCCCGCTTCCTGCTGGGCGTGCAAAAGCTGCTTGGCCTGGGCCAATTCAGCCGAACCGGCGCCGAATCACCCCATGAGCTCACCGCGATAGTCAACGTCGGCGACGACGCCTGGATGCACGGTGTCCGGATCTGCCCCGACCTGGACACCTGCATGTACACCCTGGGCGGCGGTATCGATCCCGACCGCGGCTGGGGTCATCGTGACGAAACCTGGAATGCCAAGGCCGAACTGGCCGCCTACGGTGTGCAACCCGACTGGTTCGGGCTCGGCGACCGCGATCTGGCGACGCATCTGGTGCGCAGTCAGATGCTGCGCGCCGGTTACCCGCTCTCGGCGGTCACCGAGGCGCTGTGCGCCCGCTGGCAACCCGGCGCACGTTTGCTGCCGGCCACCGACGACCGCAGCGAAACCCACGTGGTGATCACCGATCCCGATACCGGCGAGCGCCGCGCCGTGCACTTTCAGGAATGGTGGGTGCGCTACCGCGCCCAGGTGCCCACCCACAGTTTCGCCTTCGTGGGAGCCGACAAGGCCGTCGCGGGACCCGATGTGGCCGAGGCCATCACCGACGCCGACATCGTGTTCCTGGCACCGTCGAATCCGGTCGTCAGCATCGGCACGATCCTGGCCGTCCCGGGGATCCGCGGTGCGCTGCGTTCCACCTCGGCGCCGGTCATCGGCTATTCGCCCATCATCTCCGGCAAACCCCTGCGGGGAATGGCCGACGAGTGCCTCACCGTGATCGGGGTGGCATCGACATCCGAGGCGGTCGGCAGGCACTTCGGCGCCCGCTCGGCCACCGGCCTGCTGGACGGCTGGCTGATCTCCGAGGGTGACAGCGCCGACATCGACGGCGTCGCGGTGGCCGCGGTGCCGCTGCTGATGTCGGACCCGGCGGCCACCGCGACGATGGTGCGTGCCGGCCTGCAGCTGGCCGGACTGCCCACCGGTGCGCTGTGACCCGGCCCATCGAGCACGGTGCGGCCGCATCGGTGCAGATCCTGCCGGTGCCGGGACTTCCCGAGTTCCGCCCCGGTGACGACCTGACGGCGGCGCTGGCGGCCGCGGCGCCGTGGCTGCGCGACGGAGACGTCGTGGTGGTCACCAGCAAGGTGGTGTCCAAATGCGAGGGCCGCATCGTGGCCGCGCCCGCCGACCCCGAGGAACGCGACGCGCTGCGCCGCCGGCTCATCGATGCCGAGGCGGTGCGCGTGCTGGCCCGCAAGGGCAAGACCCTGATCACCGAGAACGCCTACGGCCTCATCCAGGCCGCCGCCGGTGTCGACGGATCAAACATCGGCACAACCGAATTGGCACTGCTGCCGGTCGATCCCGACGCCAGCGCGGCGGCGCTGCGGGCGGGCCTCAAGGCCGCCCTCGGTGTCGATGTCGCGGTACTCATCACCGACACCATGGGCCGGGCGTGGCGCAACGGTCAGATCGACGCCACCATCGGCGCCGCGGGTCTGGCGGTGCTGTACGGCTATGCGGGCGCCGTGGACGCGCACGGCAACGAACTGGTGGTCACCGAGGTCGCCGTCGCCGACGAGATCGCTGCGGCGGCAGATCTGGTCAAGGGCAAGCTGACCGCAATCCCGGTGGCGGTGGTGCGGGGCCTGCCGATCGCCGACGACGGTTCGACGGGGCGCGATCTGCTGCGCTCGGGCCCGGACGACCTGTTCTGGCTCGGGACCGCCGAGGCGATCGAACTGGGCCGCGGCCAGGCTCAGTTGTTGCGGCGTTCGGTGCGCCGGTTCGCCGAGGACCCGGTGGCACCGGAGGTGGTGGAGGCTGCGGTCGCCGAGGCGCTGACGGCCCCTGCACCGCACCACACCCGCCCGGTGCGCTTCGTCTGGCTCTCCGGCGACGGTAGGCGCACCGCGCTGCTGGACGCCATGAAGGACGCCTGGACCGCCGACCTGGCCCGCGACGGGCGCACCGACGAGCAGATCGCCCGGCGGGTGGCGCGCGGCCAGATCCTCTACGACGCACCGGAGGTGGTGATCCCGTTCATGGTCCCCGACGGCGCGCACCACTACCCCGACGCGGCCCGCACCGCCGCCGAGCACACCATGTTCACCGTCGCCGCCGGTGCGGCCGTACAGGGTCTGCTGGTGGCGCTGGCAGTCCGTGGCGTCGGCAGCTGCTGGATCGGTTCGACGATATTCACCCCGGACCTGGTGCGTGCGCAGCTGGATCTACCTGCCGACTGGGAGCCCTTGGGCGCCATCGCAATCGGCTATCCGCAGGAGCCACAGCCACCGCGATCCCCCGCCGCCCTCGACGGTCTGCTGGTCCGGCGATGAGCCTGCGGGATTCGGTCATCGCGGCGCTGACCGACTGGGCCGCAACCGATCCCGGGTCCGACGCGCTGCGTCAGGCCATGCTGGGGTTCGCCCTCGCGCGGCCCGATGCATGCGAACGCGCCTGTGTACCTGGGCATTTCACAGCCTCGACAGCGGTACTGGATGCCGGCGCCCGGCACGTCCTGCTCACACTGCATCCCCGGCTGGGCCGCTGGGTTCAGCTCGGCGGGCACTGCGAGCCGCAGGACGGCGATATCGTGGCCGCGGCACTGCGGGAGGCGACCGAGGAGTCCGGTATCACCGGCCTGCAGCTGACCACGGCACCGGTGAGCCTGCACGTGCACGCGCTGACCTGCTCACTCGGTGTCCCGACCCGGCATTTCGACATGCAGTTCGCCGCCCTGGCGCCCACCGACGCGGTGATAACGGTCAGCGACGAGTCACTCGACCTGCGCTGGTGGCCCGTCGACGCGCTGCCGCCGGACGCCGACGACGCATTGCGCAGCCTGGTCGGCCGCGCCGCGGCTCAGATATCGCTGGAGTAGCGAATACCGCAGTCCGGCAGCGAAACTCCCGGCCACACCCGGGCGCCGCGCAGCAGTTCGCATCGGGCGCCGATATCGGCGCCGTCGCCGATGATGCCATCGCGGATCAGTGCCCGCGGTCCGACCCGCGCACCGAAACCGATTATCGAGCGCTCGATGACCGAACCGGCCTCGACCTTGGCGCCGTCGAATATCACCGCACCGTCCAGGCGCGCGCCGGGTCCGATCTCGGCACCCCGGCCCACCACGGTCCCGCCGACCAGCACCGCGCCGGGCGCCACCGAGGCGCCGTCGTGTACCAATGATTCGCCACGCTTGTGCGTCAACGCCGGCGACGGCGCGATACCGCGAACCAGATCCGATGATCCGCGCACGAAATCGTCCGGGGTGCCCATATCGCGCCAGTAGGTGGAATCGACGTAACCACACACCCGCACCCCGTCGGACAGCAGGCCCGGGAAGACCTCCCGCTCCACCGACACCTCGCGGCCGGTCGGGATCGAATCGATGATCTCGCGCTTGAAGATGTAGGTGCCGGCGTTGATCTGGTCGGTCGGCGGGTCCTGCGTCTTCTCCATGAACGCCAGCACACCGTGGTCGTCGTCGGTCGGCACGCAGCCGACGGCGCGCGGGTCGGCGACGCGCACCAGATGCAGCGTCACATCGGCCTTGCGGTCGGTGTGGAAGTTGAGCATCTGTTGCAGATCGGCACCGGAGAGCACGTCGCCGTTGAAGACGATCGCGGTGTCGTGGCGCAGTTTGGGCGCCACGTTGGCGATACCGCCGCCGGTTCCCAGTGGTTGCTCCTCGAAGACGTACTCGATCTGCAACCCCAGTTTGGAACCGTCACCGAATTCGGCTTCGAACGTCGAGGCCTTGTACGAGGTGCCCAGCACCACGTGCTCGATACCCGCCTCGGCGATCCGCGACAGCAGATGCGTCAGGAACGGCAATCCCGCCGTCGGCAGCATCGGTTTGGGCGCGGACAGTGTCAGCGGCCGCAGCCGAGTGCCCTTGCCTCCGACCAGGACGACGGCGTCGACCTTCGAAGGGTCCAGCGAAAGGTTGTCAGTTCCCACCGGGCTCCCCTATCTTTCAGCGCGCTGTCTGCGGGATCTTCCCACCACCATCCGGGTCCGCGCCAGCAAAGCGGCTTTCATGATGGCCCGTAACGGCGCATTGAGCCAGCCGGTGTAGCGGTCGGCGAGGTAGGTGTAGGTGCTCACATGGTGGGCCGCGAGGTTGCGGGCCGGGTCGCGGCCGGTGGAGTGGCCCTTGTCGTGCAGGATCTCGGCCGACGGCACGTAGACGTTGAGCCAGCCGGCGCGGCCGAGCCGGTCGCCCAGATCGACGTCCTCCATGTACATGAAGTAGCGCTCGTCGAATCCGCCGATCGCCGCGAATGCCTCGCGGCGCAACAGCAGACAGGCTCCCGAGAGCCAGCCGACGGTGCGTTCGGAGGGTTCCTCGCGTTCCTGGCGGTAGGTCGCGGTCCACGGATTGTTCTTCCACAGCGGCCCGACCACCGCGTGCATACCGCCGCGCACCAGGCTGGGCAGATGCCGCGCCGAGGGATACACCGAACCGTCCGGGTCACGGATCAACGGTCCCAGCGCACCGGCCTGCGGCCAGCGCTGCGCGGCCTCGATGAGCGCGTCGATGGAACCCGGACCCCACTGCACATCCGGGTTGGCGACGATGAAGAACTCGGCGGATTCCGCTGCTGGAGGCAGACATTCGGTGACGGCACGGTTGACCGCACTGCCGTAGCCCAGGTTCGCGCCGGTGCGGAACAACTCGACATCGTCGAATCGCTCCAGCGCCGCTTCCGGCGAACCGTCGGTCGACCCGTTATCCGCCATGACCGTTCGAACCGGGCGATCGGTGGCAAGCGCCAGCGAGGCCAGGAACCGGTCCAGATGCGGTCCGGGTGAGTACGTCACCGTCACGACGACGAGTTCGTCACTCACGGGTAAGACAGTAGCGGCGCGGTCAGCGCGCCAGTACGGCGGCGGACGCCTTGGGCTGCCAATCGGTGGTCAGCAGCGCGCCGTAGTTACGCTCCCGGCTGCTCTGGTCACCGGTGTTGACATCGCGGACGCTGTAGATGAACGCCGGCCCGACGAACGGCAGGCCTGCCGCGGCGGCCAGCACATCGGTGATCTGCTTGGCCTGCTCGTCCTGGCTGACGCCGTCGTAGCAGCTGCAGGTGGGTGCACCGATCTCGGTCAACCAGATCTGCTTGCCGCCGTCGCCGTTGCGGGCCATCACATCGTGCATCGCCAGCATGTCCGACCACCCGTTCTTCGAGTTGGCCGCCAGCCCGCCCGGGGTGACATAGGGGTGCGACGCTGCCGCGTCGAAGAAACCGCCCGCGCCGGCGTCGTACATCTGCTGCAGGAAGGCCGGCGGGGCGTCGGCACCGCTGGCGCGGCTCAGGCCGGCAGCAACGACCGTCGAACCGGGCTGCACCGCCTTGATGGCCGGGTAGGCGGCCTTGAGCACATCGACATAGCGCTGCGCGCGCCTGTCAGCGAACCCGAAGAAGATCGGCAGGTTGGGCTCGTTCCAGACCTCCCAGTTGGAGATCCGGTCGCCGTAACGCTGGACCACCGCGGTGACGAAGCCCGCGAAATCGCCGTTGTTAGCCGGAGGCGCACTCGGGAAAAGCATGGTGGCGCCGCCCGGCCGGGCCCACGGCGGGGAGAAGCCGAGCAGACCGAGGACCCGCAGGCCGTGCGCTCCCGCCGAGTTCACGATGTTGTCCAGGTAACCCCAGTCGTACTGGCCCCGGGTGCCCTCGATGGCATTCCAGTCGATGGGCACGCGCAACCACGAGGCGCTGGTCTGGCCGACGGCGTCGAGCTCGCGGTTGGTGTCGTCGAAGCTGTTCTCCACCGCCATGAAGCCCTGGCCGAAGCCGTAGCCCGCGGCGGGCGCCACGGGCGCCGCAACTGCCTGACCGGCGGGAGCGATAACCATTCCCAGCACGACGGCGATAGCCGGCAGTAGGCGCGCGAACTTCACGATCGACCTTTTGGACATGCGGCAACTGTACCGGACACGAGGGCCTTTGGACTCTGGCCTAGGGCCTTACGGCCAATGGGCGACCCGGCGGCAGCGCCAGTAACCTATCGTCGGAAGCTGGGAAAACGCCGCGAGAGGACCGACACTTATGGCCGGGTACGACTACATCATCCTGGGGGCGGGCGCGGCCGGCTGTGTGCTCGCCAACCGGCTCTCCGAGAATCCCGCCAACGAGGTGTTGCTGGTCGAGGCCGGCAGCAAACCTCGACACCCGGCGTTCACCATCCCGCTACTGGGGTCGACGGTGTTCTTCAACGAACGTTTCGTCTGGAACTACCCCACCGAGCCGCTGGGACCGTCCAAGGGCTCGGAGGTCTGGACCCGCGGCAAGGTGGTCGGCGGCTCGACGGCCATCAACGGCATGGTCTACAACCGCGGCACGGCACCGGACTACGACGAGCTGGAGCGCCTCGGCAACAAGGGCTGGGGCTGGGATGACATCGTGCCTGCCTATCAGGCGTTCGAGGACAACCCGTTCGGCCCGTCCCCGACCCGCGGTGTCGGCGGACCGCTCAAGCTCGACGTCGTGCAGCAGCCAGACCCGATGTGCGACTACCTGATCCGCGCCGGTGTGGCGCTGGGCTTCAAGCAGGTCGAGGACATCAACGAATCCGACGACGAGCGAATCGGCTTGTCGATGGCCAACATTCGCAACGGTGTGCGGATCAGTGCCGCCAAGGCGTTCCTGGACCCGGTGCTCAAGCGGCCCAATCTGCACCTGGCCACCGAGACCACGGTCGAGCGGCTGGTATTCGAGAACGGCCGGGCGGTCGGCGCGGTGGTGCGCAAGGAGGGTGCCACCTCCGAGATCCGGACCCGCGGCGAGGTCATCGTCGCCCTGGGTGCGCTGAACTCCCCCAAACTGCTGCAGCTTTCCGGCGTCGGGCCGCGTGAGGTCCTGGAGAACGCCGGGGTTCCGCTGTACCTGGAACGCGACAATGTCGGACGCCGCATGCTGGAGCACTTCTGCGTCGTCAACACCTACCGGCTGAGCCGGGATCTGGGCCATAACCGGCACTGGCGCAACAACGTCGAGAAGGCCAAGACCACGCTGAAGTACCTGGGCACCCGCAAGGGGGTGCTCGCGACGCCGACGGGCGAGGTGCTGGCGCTGTTCAAGTCCCGCCCCGATGTCGACCGGGTGGACTCGCAGGTGCTGGTGAGCCTGATGTCGATCGCGGGCGGCACCGTGCGACCGGACCGCCCGGGCGGTATCGATCCGCTTCCCGGGGTGTCCTGCATGGCCGAGGTGCTGCGGTCGACGTCGGAGGGCAGTGTGTGGATCACCTCGGCCGATCCGAACAAGCCGATCGCGGTGGACCCCAACTATCTCGACACCGACTACGACCGCCGAACCACCGTGGACCTGCTGCGCAGGTTGCGCGAGCTGTTCTCCACCTCACCGCTGGCCGATGTGGTCGAGCACGAGATCCTGCCCGGTGTCGACGTGCAGAGCGACACCGACATCATCGACGCGGTGCTGCACAACGGCACCACCGGCAGTCACGCCATCAACACCTGCGGAATGGGCCCCGGCGACGAGGACATCGTCGACGACCGGTTGCGCGTCCGCGGTATCGACGGTCTGCGCATCGTGGACTGCTCGGTCATGCCGTCGATGATCTCGGGCAACCTCAACGGTCCGATGATGGCGATGGCGTGGCGGGCCGCCGATCTGATCCTGGACAAGACCGGGCGCTGATCACCGCTCCGAGGGCGGCGGGGCGCCCGGCATCGGCTGCGGGGCCGCGCCGGGCACCCCGATGCGGCCGGCCAGCCACGGCAGGGCGTCGCTGAAAGCCTTCGCCGCGGCCGGCCAGGCATGCCTGGTCTGATCGGCGACCACCGAGCAGCCGATGCCGTAGTCGCTGGCCAGACCGCACAGATAGTTGACCGATTTGGCGTGGTTGAGCGGGTCCGGGGCATTGCGGACCGCCACGTCGACGCCGGGTTCCGCTGCCGGCGGGTAGTACAGCGTCGGGATGTCCTCGGAGATGGCGAACCAGCCCGCCAGCCCGGAATAGGGACCGTGGTCGACGATCACGCTGGCCGGCGCGAAGGACTCGAAGGCCGCCTCGTCACCGTTGAAAAGCCGGGCAATGGTCTGTTCCCGGGTACCCGCGTTGGGGAATTGCTCACTGTCGATCGCCACGAAACTGCCGAACAGCTCCGGGTACTTCACGGCGAGCGCAAAGGCGCAGGTGCCACCCATCGACCAGCCGACCACCCCCCACCGGGCCGGGTCAGCACTCACCCCGAACTTCGAGATCATGTAGGGCACAACATCTTTGGTCAGGTGATCGGCGGCGTTACCGCGCGGACCGTTGACGCATTCGGTGTCGTTGTGAAAGGTGCCGCCCTGGTCGACGAACACCACCACCGGGGCGGCACCGCCGTGCGCCGCGGCGAAATCGTCGAGCGTGGTCTGCGCGGCGCCGGAACGGATCCAGTCCGCGGGTGTGCCGAAGACGCCGCCGATCATCATCAGCACCGGCAGCTGCGGCGGCGGATCGCTGGCGAACCACGCGGGCGGCAGGTACACCAGCTCGTCGCGGTGGGCGAAACCCGAGGCGTCGGCGGGCACACTGACCGAGACGATGGTGCCGCCGGCCTTTTTGCCGCGGTCGTGCTGCAGACCGGAAAGGTCCGTGACGTCGGTCTGACCGGCCAACGGCTTGCCGTTGAGTTCGTCCCATCCGGACTGGACGGTCGGCACGTAGCCGGTCCAGGTGTTGAGGACCAGTGCCACGCACAACGCGCACAGCGGCACCGCGGTGACGGCGGCACCACGGCGCCACCAGCGCGCGGTCCGCCAGCCCAGTACCGCGACGGCCAGCGTCAGACCGGTCAGCGCGACCCAGATCCAGAAGGCGGCCGGGGCGGTGCGGCCCCCGGAGGCGCCGGTCGCGGCGAAGAACCAGTAGGCGATGCCGACGGCAAGCAGCCCGACGGCCGCCGACACCGGCAACCACAGCGTCCGCCACCGGGGATTACGCCAGCCCACGGCCGACAACAGCACCACGAGCGCGATCACCTGCAACGCAACCGGCAACCAGCCGTGCAGCAGGGATATCGACGTCACATAGCTATACTATATGGTGCATAACGTAACGGCTCCGACGTGCGATATGACCAGCTGGTGAACTATTCGGCCAATGCCGCGGCCAGCGCACTGCGCCACGACCGCAACGGCGTCAGGCCGGCGGCCGCGGACCGTCGCGAGGCCAACGCCGAGTAGGACGGGCGCGGCGCCGGGCGCGGATGGCGGTCACTGCCCACCGGAAGCACCCGCTGCGGATCGGCGCCGACCTCCTCGAAGACCGCGCGCGCCAGCTCGAACCGCGACACCGCCCCCTCGTTGGCCGCATGCAGCACCGCTTCGGTGGTGGCACCGTCGGCGGCCTGCAGCAGTGCCGTCACCAGGTCACCGGCATAGGTCGGCGAACCGGTCTGATCGGCCACCACCTCGACCGGACCGGTGCCGCCTGCCAGCCGTTTCATCACCGCGACGAAGTCCGATCCGGACTGCCCGGCATAAACCCACGCGGTGCGCAGCACCCGGGCCTCCGGCAGCGCCGCCAGCACCGCGATCTCGCCGTCGAGTTTGGTCTGTCCGTAAACACTGCGGGGCCCCGTTTCGTCGTCGACCTCATAGGGCCGCGGAGGCGCATCGCCGAAATCCCCGCTGAAGACGTAGTCGGTGGAGATGTGCACCAGCCGGGCACCCGATCGCGCGCAAGCACGGGCGATGTTCTCGGCGCCGTCGACATTGACCGCCCTCGCGCGGTCGGCATCCTGCTCGGCGGCGTCGACCTTCGTGTACGCCGCGCAGTTGACGACAGCGGCGCCGGCGAGCCGATCGTGGAGGGCGGCGACGGCGGCCGGGTCGGTGATATCGCAGTCCGCCGAGGTCAGCGCCAGGACCTCGCGGCCCTGCGCGCGGCAGCGATCGACCAGCATCCGTCCGACCATCCCGCCTGCGCCGGTGATCACGATCCGTTGCGACATAGATGGGAGTCTGGCACGCCGGTCCCGGCTACCGGGTTCGACCAGCCCTCGCCAGTAGCCTGAACCAATGCCAACCAAGCTGACCCGCGTGCTAGCGAGCGCGCTGGCGCTGTTCGTGGTCGCCGGTACCGGGATGGCCTGGAGCAAGGTCCGCTCGTTCGAGGACGGGATCAATCACATCAGTGCCGCCACCCTCGGCGGCGGCGGTGACGACGGCGCCATCGACATCCTGCTGGTGGGGATGGACAGCCGCACCGACGCGCACGGCAACCCGCTGAGCGCCGACGAGCTGGCGATGCTGCGCGCCGGTGACGATGTCTCGACCAACACCGACACCATCATCTTGGTCCGCATACCCAACAACGGGCGCTCGGCCACCGCCATCTCGATCCCCCGCGACTCCTACGTCGAGGCGCCGGGACTGGGCAAGACCAAGATCAACGGCGTCTACGGCCAGGTCAACCTGGACATGATGAAACAGCTCGTCGAGCACGACGGCATGGACCCCGCCGAGGCGCAGAAGCGGGCCGCACAGGCCGGCCGCGAGGCCCTCATCAAGACCGTCGCGGATCTGACCGGTGTCACCGTCGACCACTACGCCGAAATCGGACTGCTCGGTTTCGCGTTGATCACCGACGCCATCGGTGGTGTCGACGTGTGCCTGAAAGATCCCGTCTACGAACCACTTTCCGGTGCCGACTTCCCGGCAGGATGGCAGCGGCTCAACGGCCCGCAGGCGCTGAGCTTCGTACGCCAGCGCCACGATCTGCCGCGCGGCGACCTCGACCGGGTGGTCCGCCAACAGGTCGTGATGGCATCGCTTGCCCACCAGGTCATCTCCGGTAAGACGCTGTCCAGCCCGGCGACACTGCAACGGTTGCAGGACGCGGTACAGCGTTCGGTGGTGCTCTCCGACGGTTGGGACGTCATGAGTTTCGTCGAGCAGCTCCAGCAGCTCGCCGCGGGCAGTGTCGCGTTCGCGACCATCCCGGTCCTCGACGAGGCGGGCTGGAGTGACGACGGTATGCAGAGTGTGGTGCGCGTCGATCCGAGTTCGGTCAAGAGCTGGGTCGACAGCCTGCTGCACGACCAGGCCCAGGGCAAGACCGAGGAACTGGCCTACTCCCCCGACAAGACCACCGTCGACGTCGTCAACGACACCGATATCAACGGTCTGGCCGCGGCGGTGTCGGATGTGCTGACCGCCAAGCAGTTCGGCGCGGGCAACGTCGGCAACAACGAGGGCGGTCATGTCAACGGCAGCCAGGTGCAGGCCGCCAGCGTCGACGACCTGGGTGCTCAGGCCGTGGCCAAGGAACTGGGCGGACTTCCCGTCGTCGCCGACGAGTCGGTACCGCAGGGTTCGGTGCGCGTGGTGCTGGCCGGCGACTACACCGGACCCGGCTCGGGCCTGCAGGACGCGGCCGACACCGGTGACGGCGCGCAGCCCACCGACGATTCGGCAAGCACCGTCGACGCGGCGTCGGCCTCCGGTGACACCGCACCACCGCCGTCGCCCATCATCACCGCGGCATCCGACGATCCGCAGTGCGTGTACTGAGGGCACCTCGTTGAGGGCAAGATGACACCGGTGATAACCCTTACCGGCGCCATCCTCGACCCGATAATGCGCGCAGATCCGGTCGGACCGCGGATCACCTATTACGACGACGCCACCGGTGCCCGCATCGAATGCTCGACGGTGACGCTGGCCAACTGGGCCGCCAAGACCGCCAACCTGTTGCGCGACGAACTGGGCGCGACGGCAGGCACCCGGGTTTCGGTGCTGCTGCCCGCGCACTGGCAGACCGCGGCGGTGCTGTTCGGTGTCTGGTGGGCAGGCTGTGAGGCCGTGCTACCCGATTCCGCCGACGCCGGCGCCGAGATCGCCCTGTGCACGCTGGACCGCCTGGCCGAAGCCGACGACGCCGTCGGGACCGGTGAGGTCGCGGTGCTGTCGCTGGATCCGTTCGGGATGCCGGTACCCGATCTACCGGTCGGCGTCACCGACTATGCGACCGCGGTGCGCGTGCACGGCGACCAGATCGTGCCCGAGCCCGATCCCGGCCCGGCGCTGGCCGGCCGGTCGGTGACCGAGGTGCTGGCGGCCGCGCAGGCCGCCGCCGCTCAGCGCGGTCTGCAGCCGACCGACCGGGTGCTGTCGTCGGCACCGTGGGACACCGCAAAAGCGTTGGTGGACAACATGCTTGCGGTGTACGTCACGGGCGCCTCGCTGGTGCAGGTGGCCAACCCCGATCCCGCGCTGCTGGCGCGGCGGATCGAGACCGAGAAGATCACCCGCGAGCTGTAGCTACTTGAGCAGCGAGCGCGCCATCACGACGCGCTGGATCTGGTTGGTGCCCTCGTAGATCTGGGTGATCTTGGCATCGCGCATGAACCGCTCGACCGGGAAGTCCACGGTGTAGCCGTAACCGCCGAACAGCTGCACGGCGTTGGTGGTGACCTCCATGGCGACGTCGGAGGCGAAACACTTCGATGCCGAGGAGATGAATCCCAGTGCAGGTTCACCGCGTTCGGCGCGCGCCGCGGCGGTGTAGACCATCAGCCGGGCCGCTTCGATCTTCATGGCCATATCGGCGAGCATGAACTGGGTGTTCTGGAAGTCGCTGATGGTCTTGCCGAACTGCTTGCGCTCCTTGGTATATGCGATGGCCGCCTCCAGCGCGCCCTGCGCGATACCGACGGCCTGTGCGCCGATGGTGGGACGGGTGTGGTCCAGGGTGGCCAGCGCGGTCTTGAAACCGGTACCCGGATCGCCGATCATCCGGTCACCCGGGATCCGGCAGTTCTCGAAATACAGGTCGGTGGTGGGCGATCCCTTGATGCCCATCTTGCGTTCCTTGGGCCCGACGGTGAAACCCTCGTCGTCCTTGTGAACGACGAACGCCGAGATACCGTTGGCGCCCTTGTCGGGGTCGGTCACCGCCATCACGGTGTACCAGGTGGACTTGCCGCCGTTGGAGATCCAGCACTTGGAGCCGTTGAGGATCCAGTCGTCGCCGTCGGCCTTGGCACGGGTGCGCATGGCGGCGGCATCACTGCCGGCCTCGCGCTCGGAGAGTGCATAAGAGGCCATCGCCTCGCCGGAACCGATGGAGGGCAGCACCTTCTGCTTGAGCTCCTCCGAGCCGCGCAGCAGCATCCCCATGGTGCCCAGCTTGTTGCAGACCGGGATCAGCGAGGAGGACGCACAGACCCGGGCGACCTCCTCGATCACGATGCAGGCCGCGACCGAATCGCCGCCCTGGCCGCCGTACTCCTCGGGAATGTGGATGGCGCCGAAACCCGACGTGCTCAGCGCCGCGGCTGCCTCGTCGGTATAGCGCGCGGTCTCGTCGACCTCCGCGGCGAACGGGGCGATCTCCTTGTCGCACATATCGCGCAGCACCGTGCGCAACTCGTTGTGCTCGTCGGAGAGTCCGAACAGATCGAACGACGGGTTACCAATGCCTGCCATGTCAGCTCCTCGCTACTCGCCGGCAACTTTAGCGTGCCGACACGGCGACACCCTACTGGCTCCGGCCCGACACCTTCTGCAGTGTGCGGACCAGCCCGCGGTAGCTGCGGTGATAGGTGGATCGGGCCAACTCACTGCGCCGCAACAGGTCGACGGCGCCCTGCGGCACCAGCACTCCGACCGGATGTCCGGCGAAAACCGATTCGTTGACATCGACGCGCAGCTTGCCGGTGAAGGCCGAAGCCAATGCGGTGCGGTACTTCTCGCAGTACCCGGGCTGGGTGAAGAACACCTTGTTGAACCCGATGAAGAAGGGCGCCAGCGCGGCGCCGTCCTCCAGGTAGCGCAGGGTCCCGACCGACACCCCGGGCCAGTGCTGGTTGAAGACGTCATCGGCGATGACGACCCCGCCCGGACACAGCGTGGCCTCGGCCAGCTTCATATCGCTGAAGACGATCTCGGCGGTGTGCCCGCCGTCGACGCTGAAGAACCGGATATCGCCCCCGGCCAGCTCGCGCAGGGCCTCCGGGGTGATCTTGGTCGAGTCGCCCTGGTGGATCACGACGTCATCGTCCGACGACCACAGTGTGAGGTTGGCAAGGAACTTCTCCTTGTCCCCCTTGCCCGAGTTGTCGATGTTGAGGTCCTGGTCGCCGAACACGTCGATGGCGACCGAACGCTCACCGGAGTGCTGCAGCAGGCGCAACCCGATGAAGAGTTTGCCGTGGTGCACACCGATCTCGGCGACCGCACCGCTGACACCGTCGGCCCGCTGCACCGAATCGAGCACTTCCAGGACCGCGAGGATCTCGGTGTGCAGGAAGCCGGTGACCACTCGGTGCCCGACCGACTTGTAGAGCGAAAATGTCCCGTTCATCGTGGGCAGCCTACTTGCCCAACAGCGTCTCGCGCAGCGCTGCGTCCTTTGCCAGCACGGTGGCCTCCATCTCAGCCTGGAATGCCGTCATCCGACGCCGCAGTGCCTCGTCGCCGGCACCGAGGATGCGGACCGCGAGCAGACCCGCGTTGCGGGCGCCGCCGATCGACACCGTTGCCACCGGCACACCCGCGGGCATCTGCACGATCGACAACAGCGAATCGAGGCCGTCGAGCCTGGCCAGCGGAACGGGCACGCCGATGACCGGTAGCGGCGTGGCCGAAGCCACCATGCCGGGCAGGTGCGCCGCGCCGCCCGCGCCGGCGATGACGACCTGCAGGCCGCGGTCGGCGGCGGTACGGGCGTAATCGAGCATCCGGTCCGGTGTCCGGTGCGCCGAGACGACGCCCACCTCGAACGGCACCTCGAATTCGGCGAGGGCGTGCGCGGCGTCGACCATCACCGACCAGTCGCTGTCACTGCCCATGATGAGCCCGACGCGCGGGCTAGCGGTGGTCATCGTCGTGCCCATTCCATCCGTCGGTCCATTCCGCGTGCGATAACCAGTGGGCGGCACGCACCGCCCGCTCCCTGATGTCCTCGACCGTGGCAGCCGGTCCGGTGCCGACGATGTTGACGTGTCCGATCTTGCGGCCCGGTCGTTCACCCTTGCCGTACAGGTGGACCTTGGCCTCGGGTATCCGGCCGAACAGGTGGTGCAGGCGCTCGTCCATGCGCATCTGCGGGGTCTGCTCGGCGCCGAGCACATTGGCCATCACCGTCACCGGCGCGATCGCCGAGGTGTCACCGAGCGGGTAATCCAGCACCGCGCGCAGATGCTGTTCGAACTGGCTGGTCACCGACCCGTCCATGGTCCAGTGCCCGGAGTTGTGCGGGCGCATGGCCAGCTCGTTGACCAGCAGCTTGCCGTCGCGGGTCTCGAACAGCTCGACGGCGAGCAGACCGACCACGCCGAGCTCGTCGGCCAGTCGCAGGGCCATCCGCTGCGCTTCGGCCTGCAGCTCGGGTGCCAGACCGGGCGCCGGCGCAAGCACCTCGACGCAGATGCCGTCGCGTTGCACCGTCTCGACGACCGGCCACGCCCCGCCCTGCCCGAAGGCCGAGCGCGCCACCAGCGCGGACAGTTCACGGCGCATCGCGACGCGCTCCTCGAGCAGGACGTCGACACCGTCGGCCAGATAGCGCGCGACGGTGTCGCGGGCCTCGTCGAGATCGTTGGCCAGGACCACGCCACGGCCGTCGTAACCGCCGCGGACGGTCTTGATCACCACCGGCCCGGAGATGGCCGCCGCGAAAGCACCGACGTCCGCCGGGCTCGCGACGGCGGTGAACCGCGGTACCGGCACGCCGAGATCGGCCAGCCGGCGGCGCATCACCAGTTTGTCCTGCGCGTGCACCAGGGCCTGCGGTGGCGGTGCGACGACCACACCGTCGGCGACCAGCGCTTCCAGCAGGCGGGTGGGGACGTGTTCGTGGTCGAAGGTCACCGCGGTCGCGCCGTCGGCGGCGCGGCGCAGGGCGTCGAGGTCGGTATGGGATCCGATCACCACATCCGGGGTGACCTGGGCGGCCGGGTCGTCGGGATGTTCGGCCAGCACCCGCAACGTCTGGCCCAATGCGATCGCAGCCTGGTGGGTCATCCTGGCCAGCTGCCCGCCGCCGATCATCGCAACCCGCGGAATGGAGCCGGTGTTCACTGCCACGGCGTCTATGTTGTCATGCTCGCCCCGACCGGGCTTAGGGCCCCTGACCTGCGTGGCTGCGCGCATCGAAGGCTGCGTACGTACACTACGATGTTGTGTCCTTCACCGACGCCACGATCGCGCGCCTGCCCGGCGCGCTGCGTCCCTTTGCCGAGCAGCATCACGAGCTGATCAAGTTCGCGATCGTCGGGGCGTCCACGTTCGTCATCGACTCCGCGCTGTTCTACACGCTCAAACTGACGGTGCTCGAGCCCAAACCGGTGACGGCGAAGATCATCTCCGGGATCGTCGCGGTGATCGCGTCCTACATCCTGAATCGGGAGTGGAGCTTCCGTGACCGCGGCGGCCGCGAACGTCATCACGAGGCGCTGTTGTTCTTCGCGTTCAGCGGTGTCGGTGTGCTGCTGTCGATGGCGCCGCTGTGGTTCTCCAGCTATGTCCTGCAGCTGCGGGTGCCCGAGGTCTCGTTGACGGTCGAGAACATCGCCGACTTCGTCTCGGCCTACATCATCGGCAACCTGTTACAGATGGGGTTCCGGTTCTGGGCTTTCCGTCGCTGGGTGTTCCCCGACGAGTTCGGCCGCAGCTCCGAGGTGGCTCTGGAGGCGACCTTCACCGCGGCCGGTATCGCCGAGGCCATCGAGGACGAGATCGAACGCGAGCAGCCTCCCGTGGCCGATACCGGCGGCACCGTCACCCCGCTCAAGCGGCCCGGCGGCGATCAGCTGGGCGACTCCTCGGATCCCAGGGTGTCGAAGACTTCGTGATACAGCAGTGAGTGGACCTGTTCCACTCGCGGTATGGCATAGAACTCCAGCGGGTCCTGCGACGCCGATTCGATGATCAGCGTGCCGGTCCGCAGCACCCGGTCCAGCAGGCCGTGCCGGAACTCCACACTGTTTATCCGGGCCAGCGGGATATCGATCCCGCTGCGCGATATCAGCCCGTGCCGGAACATCACCCGCCGGTCGGTGATGACGAAATGCGTTGTCCACCAATTGAGGAACGGCCACAGCGTCAGCCATCCCACCAGGATCAGCCAGATCGCCGCGATGACGGCGAAGACCACGTTCTTGGCGGTCTGTTCCCAGTTGGTCTGGTTGACCACGGCGGCGCCGAAGGAGGCGGCCGTGCTGGCGAGCAGCAATACCAGCACCGGACCGATGAGACGTTTCCAGTGCGGGTGTCTGTGCAGCACCACCTGCTCGTCGGTGGCCAGCACGTTCTCCGGGTAACCCACGGTGCGACTCTACCCAGCGACCAACCGCAGACCGGTACTTCAGGCGGGTCGCAGATGCACGATGTCCCCCGCCGAGACGATGACGGCACCGGAGTCGGTGTCCAGGCACAGCCGGCCGCGCTCGTCGATGGCCGTGGCGACGCCGACGATCTGACTGTCGCCGGGCATCAGCGCCCGTACCCGGGCGCCGATCGTCAGGCTGTGCCGCAGATAGTCACCGGCCAGCACCGAATCCGCACCGCCGGCGGCCCGCCAGTCCGCCAGCCGGCTGCCCAGCCGGTTCAACAGCGCACCGGCCAGCAGCGTGCGGTCGACCGGATCGGCTGTCAGCAGGTTCAGCGATGTCGCCTCCGGGGTGGGCAGGTCGTCGGCGGGAAGTGAGACGTTCAGCCCCACTCCGATCACGACAACCGCCGCGGGTGCGGCCACCTCGGCCAGGATGCCGGACAATTTCTTGCCGTCCACCAGAACGTCATTGGGCCATTTGAGCCCGGCCGTCACGCCGCTGACCTCCGCGACCGCCTCCACCACCGCCACACCGGTGGCCAGCGGCAGCCAGCCCCACGCGTCCGGGGCGATACCGGCCGTACTGACCCCGACCGACATCAGGATCTGGGCGCGCGGCACCGCCGACCAGCTGCGGCCGCTGCGCCCGCGGCCCGCGGTCTGGTTCTCGGTGAAGCGCACCGTGCCGGCGATATCGTCGCCGGCGGCCGCGGCCGCGATCAGATCGGCGTTGGTCGACGCGGTCTCCTCGACCACCTCGATACGCCGCCATATCGAGCCCGTCCGGGTGGCATCCGCGCGCAACGCCTGCACGTCCAGCGGCGGGCGCAGCTCAACAGTCATTGGCCGCGGGTTTTCCGTCGAATCGGTCCTGCAGCCATTTCAGCTGTCCGGTGACGTCGACCTGGCTGTGCCCCTTGTCGGGGGCGAACTCGATGGTGATGTCACCGCCAAGCGCGCAGGCGCGGCGGATCGCCGCGGTGGTCCAGTCCGCGTCGACGTAGGTGTCGGCGCCGCCGTACCAGACCGACAGCGGTGCCGAAAGCGGCTTCTGCGGCAGCGCCCACTGCTCGAGCAGGCCGCGCAACCGGTCGGCCGCTTCCGGGGTGCGCGGCGCGAAGTCGTTCTGGCCCAGCTGTTTGGTTGCCACCGAGCGCTGCGCCACCTGCGGTCCGGTGCACGCCGTCAGCACATCCCAGTACTTGGCGCCTGCGCCCTGGCGGTAGTCGTCGCGGTTGAGGTCGGGATGGATACGTGCCAGCGACTCGATGATCGCCTGGATGACCGGCCGCTGATCGCTTGTCAGGGTGCCGTACTGGGCCTTGAGGACTATGCCGGAGACGTCGGCGGCGGGTGAGGCGGCCACGGCACCGACCAGATGCAGCTCCGGCGCGTAGCCGGCGGCCTGCTCGTCGGCGGCCCAGGAGGCGCCGCCGCCCTGGGAGTGCCCGAATGCCGCCCAGCGGTCGGAGACGTCGGGGAAGGTGTGGCGCAGCGCGCGGACCGCATCGATCATGTTCAGACCGGCGGTGCGGGAATCGGGGTAGGGATGTACACCCTTGGTGCCAAGGCCCTGGTAGTCGGCCAGCGCGACGGCGTAACCCTGCTTGGTCAGCAGATGCACCGCGATGAGCGCACCGCCGAGGGAGTCAGACAGCGACGGCGCGCATGGCCCGTCGATGCCGACGGTCCCGTGCCCGATCGAGACCACCGGCCAACCACCTTGCGGCGCAGCGCCTTTGGGGACGAAAACCGAACCCGAGACCACGGTCGGGGTGTTGGTATCGCCGTTGGTCGACCGGTACACCACGCGGGCGGCCTCGACGTTGCCGCCTTCGAGGGTGCGGGTGATCTGCGGCATCGTGGTGGCCGAGACGAGCGATCCCGGCCCGGCGTCGGATATCTGCGCACCGGCGATCGCCTGGGGCGCACCGCCCGATGACGGGAACTGGTCGGCGACCTTCACCCCGACCGGGACGGCAACAGGAAGCAGCCGGATCCCGATGACCACGGCGAGCAACACACCGACGGCGACGGCAATCCAGGGCAGAAACCGCCGTAGAACTCGCATCGAGATCCAGCCTACCGAGCGCCGAGCGCTGGTTGGTCAGTAGGCTCCGGAGCCCGACGCGACGATGCGCACGGTCTTGGCGGCGATGACGATGTCGTTGGCGATCGACCAGTTCTCCACGTAGGACAGATCGAGCCGGACGGAGTCCTCCCACGACAGGTCGGCGCGCCCACTGACCTGCCACAGGCCGGTGATACCCGGTAGCACCAGCAACCGCCGACGCACCTGGTGGTTGTACTTGTCGACCTCGTTGCGCAGCGGCGGCCGCGGTCCGACGACGCTCATCTCACGCTTGAGCACGTTGAAGAACTGCGGCAGCTCGTCGATGCTGTAGTGCCGCAGGATCTTGCCGACGCTGGTGACGCGGGGATCCTCGCGGATCTTGAACAGCACACCACCGTCGAACTCGTTCTTGTCCGCGAGCATCTGGACCTGCTGGTCGGCACCGTCGACCATGGTGCGGAACTTGATCATCCGGAACGGGCGGCCGTCCAGGCCGATCCGCTCGGAGCGGTAGAAGATCGGGCCGCGGCTGGTCAGCTTGATGGCGATGGCGGCGGCGACCATGACGGGCAGCGCGCCCAACAGGATGGTCAGCGAGACGACGATGTCGAAGGCACGCTTCTGCAACCGCTTGGTTCCGCTGTACTGCGGCCGGTCCACGTGGATGAGCGGCAGTCCGTCGACCGGGCGGATGGTCAGCCGCGGGCCTGCGACGTCGATCATGCCGGGCGAGATCACCAGGTCGACGCCGAGCCGGTCGAGCGCCCAGGACAGTTCCCGCACAGCTTCCGGGCCGAGGTGCTCAGCCGCGGTCAGGGCGACGGTGTCGGCCTTGCACCGGGCCAACGCTTCCTCGATGTCGTTTTCGTTGCCCAGCACCGGCAGCGGCCGCCCGACGGACGGGATCTCCATGGTGCCGATTCCGACCTGTCCGGTCAGGCACACACCGGACACCGAGTACCCGTAGCCGGGGGCGCGCTCCAGGGACTGGACCAGGCTGCGCACCGCTCCCGGGTTGCCGACGGCCAGTACCGAGGTGACGCAGTTGCCCCGACGGCGGTTCCACGCCAGCACACGACGACCGACGCTGCGGCCGATCAGCAACAGCACCAGACCCAGCGGGAACACCACGGCGAGGTAACCGCGGGCGTACTCCGGGCGGAAGATCATGAGGAACACAGCGACCACCGCGATGGTTGCCAGAGTGGCCGAGATCACCCGTCGATATTCCTCGACACCGGCCCCGACGATGCGCGGCGAGCGGGTCTGATAGGCCGCGAGCAGAGCGAGCCAGATGGAAGCCACGATCACCGACAGCAACCCGAAGTACAGGTTGACCGGATCGAGGTCGGTCACCGAGCGCTGCAACTTCACCATTTGGGCGCATGCCATTGCGATACTCACGACGACGACGTCGGTGCAGACCAGCGCGCGAACGTAACGCCGTTGCCAACCCAGGCCGGCGCCCTTGGACTCTTGAGCAGCCACCGGTGCGGCGATCATCGCGTCTTCCCGCGACAGTGACACATCTTCATGCGACAGGGACACCGCTGTGCACCGCCTTCCGTTTGCTCGTTTGCTCGTTTGCTAATATGCAAACATAGATTCTCCGGCGCGTTCGCACAATCCTAAGTCTTTTTTGGTTTATCCACCGGGCGAAATGGCCCGGGAAAGGTATTGGTCCGGCAATCTGTGAACACTTAGCCGCCGCCCTAGCCAGCACTTCGCCGCAGCCTATCGCTCGTGCACCATGACATCACAGTCCCCCCGACCTGTAGTCCCGCTAACGAAAAATCACTCCGATGGCGTCCGGACGTCGTCGGATCCCACCGCCCGTGAACTGAACTGGGCGTTCCCAGCGGGTGTCGACATTTAAACCGGTAGCGTCAATTTTCTGGCCACCACGCGACATCTCGGCCCGACCCCTGCCGCGCTGGTCGGCGACCGGGATCCGGCGGCGGCAGCGACGCCTCGCCGGTACAGACTGCAGCTGCGCGTACGCGGTATTCGTCACCGTGTTTCCTGTGCTGAGTTCGATTTTCTCGGGCGGTATCAGACGCAGTAGGACGATTCGGGCTCACCTGTAGCCACGGTGCCGGTGTATTGCCCGGAGAAGCTTTGCTGCCAGCACAACCGACGAAAAGCCGAACCAGCCGCCCCCTGGATTCCAAAATACGGCAGGTTCGGTGTTGTCGCAGCGCGTCCCGGGCTGCCGTCGGCCAGCGGCGGTCAGTTCTCCTTCGGGCACTGGTTGGCCAGCGGTTTACCGGCGAACCGGTCGGCGATCCAGCCCAGTTGTTCGGAGATGCTGACGTCACTGTGACCCTTGTTGGGTTCGAACTGCCAGACCACGGTGCCACCGAGGCCACACGCCCGGGAAATGGCGTCGGTGGTCCACTCCGGGTCGATGTAGAGGTCCTCGCCGCCGTAGACGACCGACAGCGGGGCCGAGAGCCGCTTCTGCGGCAGGGCCCACTTCTGCAGCAGCTGTTGCATGCGCGCCGCCGCCTCGGGCGTGGCCGGTGCCAGGTCGTTGGGGCCCAGTGCCGCCATCGCCGCCGGACGGTCGTGCATTATCGCGCCCGAACAGGCCGACAGCGCATCCCAGTATTTCGCCGCGCCGCCGCGCCGGTAGTCGTCGCGGTTGAGGTCGGGATGCAGCCGTGCCAGCGATTCGATGATCCACTGGTAGGCCGGGCCCTGTTTGGCGGTCAGCGTCCCGGCCTCGGATTTCTCGACCAGTCCGCTGACATCGGCGGCCGGCGACGCGGCCACCACGCCGACCAGGTCGAGTTCGGGCGCGTAACTGGCGGCCTGCTCGTCGGCGCCCCACACCGCACCGGCACCCTGCGATCCTCCGAATGCCGCCCACTTCTCCGAGACCCCGGGGAAGGTGTGCCGCAACGCGCGCACCGAATCGATGATGTTGAGCCCCGCGGTCGTCCCGTCGGTATAGGGGTGGATGCCCGGCATCCCCAGTCCCTGGAAATCGGCAAGTGTTACCGCATAACCCTTTTCGACGAACCGCGACACCCAGTTCAGGTGGCTGAGCAGCGATCCCGACAGCGACGGCGCACACGGCTCGTCGATACCGGTCGAGCCGTGCCCCAACGCCACCACGGGCCAGCCACCCTCCGGCGGATCGCCCAGCGGGGTGAAGACCGACCCGGAGACCACCGTGGGTTCACCGGTGTCCCCCGACGTCGACCGGTAGACGACGCGCGCGGCCCGCAGATCCGAGCCCTCCCACGACTGGGTGATGGCGGGCATCGTCATGGCGCTGATCAGGGTTCCCGGACCGGTACCGCTGAGATCGGCGCCGGCCACCGGCTCAGGGGGCTGGCTGGTGGAGGTGGAGCCGTGCCCGAAGAGCCGGGACGCAACCTTGAGTGCGTTGGGAACCGTCACCAGCACGACGACGACAGCAACCAGGGCAGCGCACAGCGTGGCCGCTGTCCACAACAGCCAACGCCGACGCATCTACTTCCTCCTGAAGTACTTGGCGCTGTTCAGCGCCGGGCGCTCGACCAGGTAATAGGTCAGCGTCGAGAACAGAATGGTCACGGCTCCCACGATCAGCGTGCTGCGCAGCAGCCCCGGCCAGGTGTCGGAACCCTGCAGGTTGTAACGGCCCAACAGCAACAGTACCGGGTAGTGCCAGAGGTAGATCGACAGCGAAATCGTGCCGATGAAGAAGAACGGCTTGGAATCCAGCCATTTCGTCAGCGCCGTCTCCTGGCCGCGGGCCAACGGCACCACGACCGAAAGGATCAGCAGGCCCGAGAGCGCACCGATCGCCATGGTGGCGAAGTAGCTCTGATCGGCGGCGAGGTAGAGCGACACCACAGCCGACAACAGCAGGCCGACGGTGCACAACATCCGCACCCGCCGGGCGATCGCCTCGCGGACGACCTCTTGTTCCAGCGCCACGAACAGCACCGCCGCCAGCATGCCGAAGGCGAAGATGTCGGCATTTGCCGGGTAACTGCGCAGGAAGACCGCGACCCAGTTCGGGCCCCAGTTCTGCATCTCGATCTGGTGGATACCGAAGTGATCGGCGACCATGGGCGCGAACAGCCGGCACACCACACCGATGACCAGCAGGATCGCCGGGGCCAGGCAGGCCAGCACCAGCGGATGGCCCTTCCAGCGGCCGCGCAGCCGGAACAGCAGCATGCCCAGGAACGGCAGCGACGCGTAGAACAGGATTTCGGTGGTCAGCGACCAGGACGGGTTGAGACCTGTCTGGATGTAGGCCGGGAAGTAGGTCTGGGTCAACGTCAGGTTGGCGAGCAGCTGGCCGGGGTCGGTGATCATCCCGGTGCCCAGCGCCTGTCCCTTGGGATGCGTCGCGGGATTGTCGATATAGGCGATCCGGAACACGAAGTTCACGATCAGGAAGATGACCAGGTACCCGGGGAAAACCCGCAACAACCGGTGCAGACCGTACTGCGAGGTGCTGGGCATCTTGAGCCGGTTGGGATCTGCCGTCAGGCGCCGCACGTAGGGCAGGAAGAGCAGGAAACCGCTCAGGCAGAAGAAGATCAGCAGTGCCACGCCGAGCATGCCGATCATGTACTGCTTGTTCACCGTGGGCGCGTAGTTCTCGGCGATATGGCCGAAGACGACCGCGAATGCGCCGATACCGCGCATACCGTCCAGACCGATGATGCGGGTGTGCCGCGGTGAGGTCGCGACCACCTGAGATTCGGTGATATCGGGTTCGACGACCGCGGGTTCGTTGACCTCCGGTTTGACGTCGGGCTCGTTGTCGCCCGATTCGCCATGATCGGCAACCTTGTCCGGCATCGCGTTATTCACCTTCCCCGGGCGCTGGCTGGGCAGAGGCACCGGATTGTTCTTCGGAGGTCGCCGCTTGTCCGGCATCGGGTGAGGCGCCGCTGTGCGCCGCGATGAACGCCGCACAGTCGTTTCGCGGTCCGGCATTGGCGAACCGGTCCGCGACCCACTGCAGGGCGAGCGAGGCGTCGATATTGGTCTGGCCTTTGTCGGGCTGGACATGGATGGTGATGATGTCGCCCATCCGGCACGCCGCCAGGATCGACCGCTCGGTCCAGGCCGCCGGTGTGACGGCATCCTGACCGCCGTAGTCGACCATCATCGGTGCGGCCGCGGGCGCCTGCGGCAACCGCACCTTCTCCAGGAAGCCCTGCAGCAGCGTCACCGCCTGCGGTGATTCGGGCCGCAGATCGTCGGCGGTGATGTGGTCGATGACCCCGGCCCGCTCCCCTGCCCGCGAGCCTTGGCAGGCCGACAGCACATCCCAGTTGTCCTTGACGATGCCGCGACGGAACTCGTCGACCGGGAAATCCGGGTACTGCCGTTTCAGCGACGCGAGGATCAGCTGCAGCATCGGCTGCTGATCGCGGGTCAGCTGCCCGTCGGCGGCGGCCTGCGCCAGATCGTAGACGTCGAGCAACGGGGCCAGGCTGGCGGTGCCGAGCAGCGAGAGGTCGGTGCCGTAGTTCGGGGTCAGCTCGTTTGCCGCCCAAACCGCTTGTCCCCCTTGACCCACACCGATCCCGACCCACCGGTCCGATGCGCCGGGTACCAGTTTGCGGGTGGCCCGGACCGCGTCGATGACGTTGTAGCCCGCGGTGGTCGGGTCGAGGAACGGGTGATCGCTGCCCTCGACGCCCAGGCCCTGGTAGTCGGGCACGGTCACCACATAGCCCGCCCGGACCAGCGCCGTGATCACCTCGGAGGAGCCGAGCAGATTGGCCGACAGTGACGGGGCACAGCCGAGCTGGATGCCGGTCGTCGGGTGCCCGAAGGCCACCACCGGCCAGCCACCGTCGGGTGCATTGCCCAGCGGGACGAACACCGATCCGCTGACCTGGGTCTGCGCCAGCGTCACACCCGACGTCGAGGTGTAGACGATGCGCGCCGCCAGCGATGACGCCGCGCGCAGCCGCCGGTCGATGGTCGGCAGCGTGCGCGCCGAGCTCAGCGCCCCGGGTTTCTGTCCGGCGCCACTGAAGTCACCGGGCACGCTCACGCCGTTGAGTGACTGCGGTTTGAACGGCGGAGCCGGATCCGATCCGCAACCGGTGGCCACGCCCATGACGATCACCGCCGCGCATGCCACGGCGCGGAAAACCTGCCGGGTCACAGCTGACTTACCCGGTTGTCCGACATCGCTGACGCGGCGATCATTGCGCGTACCAGGGCGTCGCCCCGATCTTGACCGACGGCCCATCCGGCATGGCGCAGGTGCTCTTGGCCTCTTCGCCGTTGAATCGCTGCTGAACCCAGGTGATGACCGATCCGGCCTGCACGTCGTCGTGTCCCTTACCGACGCCGATGAACGACGTCACGTTGTCACCCATATCGCAGGCCTTCTTGATCGCGGCCTCGGTCCAGTCCGAGGGCACCAGACGGTCGGAATCGCCGTGCATCACCAGAATCGGTGCCGCCGCGGGCACCTTGGGCAGGCTCATCTGCTGCAGATAGCCGCGCAGTTTGTCGACGGCCGCCGGTGAGGACGGCTTGAGATCGTCCGGGGTCAGCTGCTTGGACAGGTCCAGTCGGGCCTTCGACGACTCGCCGCCGCAGTCGATGAGGGTGTCCCACTTCTCCTTGGCCAGCCCGTGCCGGTAGTCGTCCAGGTCGAAATCGGGGTGCATGTTCGACAGAGCTTCCAGGATCCAGACGTAGGCGCCGGTCTGCTCGGTGGTCAGTTGGCCCGCGGCCGCGGTATCGGCCATCGGGCTGATGTCCAATGCCGGCGATGCGCTTGCCGAACCGAGCAGTTCGAGCCCGGCACCATAGGTGGAGGCCAGCTCGTTGGCCGCCCAGACGGCCTGGCCGCCCTGTGAGACGCCGACACCGACCCAGCGGTCGGAAGCGTCGGGAACCAGTTTCTGCGCGGCCCGGACCGAGTCGATGACGTTCATGCCTTCGGTGGTGGGGTCGAGGTAGGGGTGATAGGTGCCCTGCACACCAAGACCCTGGTAGTCGGTCATGGTGACGATGAAACCGGCCTTGACCAGTGCGGCGATACCTTCGGAAAGGCTCAGCAGCCACGGCGATTGCGATGGCGCGCAGTCCCATTGCACCCCCGAGCTGGGGTGCCCGAACGCGATGATCGGCCAGCCACCGGCCGGCGGCGTGCCGAAGGGGGCGAACACCACGCCGGAGACGGTCTGCGGACTGCCGTCGACGCCGGACTGCGATTCGTACTCGACGCGCGCCGACATTGCGGCGACCTTGAGCATCCGGCGATCGATGTTCGACAACCGCGTCGCGGTCTTGAGGGTGCCCGGCCCGCTGCCGCTGAAATCACCGGACAGTGCCACCACGTCTTCGGCGGCCGGTGTCGGTGGATCCTGTTGCGGATTCGAGCATGCGACCGCGGACGCGGTCAGGGCGACCAGCACGGCCACCGTCGTGAACAGACGCTTTCCGGTGGCGATCAGCGGACGTTCCACGGCACCTCCCGGTCAGTTGCCTGTGCGATGACGTAATTGAGCTGACCCTTGTCGAGCACCCGGCCGCGTACAAGGCCGACGATGAGCACCAGCAGCACACTGAACCCCAGACCCACACCGGCTCCGGTCCCCACCGTCTTGATCCATGACGGGCGGACTTCTTGCGCGGTGACGGCGTCGTCGACCCTGATCAGCTCGGCGCCGGGGCCGGTGTAGCGCACCGGGCTGTCGGGCTTGGGCAGTACCCATTCGAGCTCGCGTGAGACCGCCGCCAGATTGTTCGACAGCGCATTGGCGATCGCCACGGCCTGCTCGGGATCGTCGCCGGTCACCCGGAGCTGAAGCACCGCCGACGCCGGTAATGCGTACGGGGACAACGTGGTCGGTGTGGCGTTGACTGTCACCATCTTGGCCAGCGCGGCCGGCGACATGCTCAGGTGCAGATCGTCGATGGTGCGGTTGGCCACCAGCGTCGACTTGGCCAGCGCCGGGTAGAGGTTGCCGTTGCGGAAGGTCGACGCCAGATCGCCTTCGTAGGCCGCGAACACTCCGGCATCACTGGGGATGATCGCGAACAGCCGGGTCTCCGCGACGTAGTCGGGCGCCTTCACGAAATTCTGCACACACAGCGCGGCGATGCCGGAAAGCACTGTGGCGCAGACGATGACGAACCAGCCACCGGCGACGATCCGCAGGTAGTCCCGCAGCCGTGGAACCCCGACGGGCGGGTTCATGACCAGTCACCGTCCAGACAGCTGTTCGGTACGGTCTCGTCGGTCAGCCGGGAGATGAGCCATGGCAGGCCGAAGGCGCTGTCGAGATCGCCGTGACCCTGCCCCATCTTCTTCTCGATCAGGATGTGGCTTCCCATCGCGCAGGCACGCTTGAGCGCCTGCTCGGTCCATTCCACGTCGACGAGGGTGTCTTCGGTGCCGTACACCACCGCCATCGGCGAGGTGATCTTGTGCAGCGGCAACGACATCTGCGCCAGGTACTCGCGTAGCCGGTCGCGGTCTTCCTCGGTGGCCGGTTTCAGATCGGAATTCTTCATCAGGCGACGGACCCGGGAGACGTCGTTGAGATCGGGCGGCAGACAGTTCAGCAGCTCGTCCCAGTGTTCGGCGGTCGCACCCCGCCGGTAGGCCTCAAGGTCCAGATCGGGATGTATCCACTTCAGCGACTGCAACACGAAAACCAATGCCACACGCTGATCCTGGGTCAGCGTCTCGTTCCAGGCCGCATCGGCCAGGCCCGACATGTCCGCCGCGGGCGCCATCGACAACGTCCCGCGCAGGTCCATGCCCTGCCCATAGGTGTCGTTGAGGTCGGCCGCCGCCCAGGCCGCCAGCCCACCGAGCGAGTGGCCGAACGCCACCCACTCCTTGCTCAGGTTGGGATCGACCTTGCGCGCGGCACGCACCGCGTCGATCATGTTGTAGCCGAACGTCTTTGCGTCCAGGAACGGATGGTAGTAATTCGGGACGCCGATGCCCTGGTAGTCGGTCATCGCGACCGCGAAACCGTTCATCACCATCGCCTGGATCATGTAGGCGGTGCCGGGCAGCTGGTTGAAACGGCTGGGGGCGCACTTGTTCAGCACGCCGGTCGTGCCGTGCCCGAACGCCAGGATGGGCCAGCCACCGTTGGGCGGATCACCCGCGGGCACCACCACGATGCCCGACACCTCGGTCGGTGAACCGTCGATACCCGAGGTCGACCGGTACATCATCCGCACATAACTGGCGTTGATGTCGTCGAGGTAGTCGCTGCCACGAAACTCTTTGGCCGACACCAGCGAGCCCGGGCCGTCGTCGGTCAGGTCCGGCGCCGGGATGGCCGGTGCGCCGTCGAACTGCGGCTGGAATGCCTTGGCCTCCGGCTGCGCCCCCGGCGGCGGGGTCGGGGACTTGGGTGCGCACGCCGACGCCATCATGCACACCGGAAGCAGCACGATGAAGGAGACCAGAAGAACTACGACGCGACGCACGATGAACCTGCCTGCCTACGGTTTGGTGTTCGCCCCGCCGCGCTCCGACGACGCGACGCGATGCCGCGGCTCGACGTTGCGGGCGTCGTCGGCGTCAGTGCCGGTTGGAGTGGCCGAGGCCGATCCGTCAGCGTCGGCGGACGACGTCTGGCCGGGGCCCTTGGCGCTCTTGGCCAGCTCGCCACGATGACCGGGCTCGCAGGTCACGACCGCGCCGATGGTGCGCGCCTTCGCCGCCGCGAGCACCTCGAGGGCCCGGCGCACCGCCGGGATCTTGGTGTGCCCGATGCGCGCCAGCAGGATCGCCCCGTCGCCGACGGCCGCAACGACGGCACCGTCGGTGCAGGTGTTCAGCGGTGGCGTGTCGATGATGACGTAATCGAAGTTGCGGCTCAGCGAGCCCAGGATGTGCGCGGCCAGATCCGGTGTCCACACCGGCCGGCCGACGGTCGGCACCGTGCCCGCGGGCAGCAGTGCGAACGGCAGGCCTTCGACATTGTCGATGACGGCCTCTTCGATCCGGTGGGTGCCCGCCAGGACGCTGACCAGACCGCGGTGTTCGGCGATGTCGTGCTCGTCGTCGGTGAGCTCGAAACGTTGGGCCAGCGTGGGATTCACCAGATCGCCGTCGACCAGGACGACCGAATGTCCGGTCTCGGCGAACACCGCCGCGAGATCGACAGCCGTCGTCGAGCGACCGTCACCCGCGGTGGGGCTGGTCACCGCGATCACATGCGGTGCCGCGGCGTCGGCGGTCTTGGCGAACTGGATGTTGGTGCGCAATTCACGCAGCCGTTCCACCGCGACTCCGCCGGCGTCCAGATCGACCACGCCCACCGGCCGCTTGGGATCGTCGACCAGTGAGCCGATGACCAGTGCACCGGTGGCCTCTTCCAGGCGCTCGCGCCTGCGCACCCGGGAATCGGCGTTGCCCAGCAGGATGGCCAGCGCCAGGCCGACCACCAGACCACCGAATGCGCCCAGCCCGACGCGGTACATCATCTTCATGCCGGTATCGAGCACGCCGAACGCGGCATCGTCGACGACGATTGCGCCGGCCGCCGGGGTGCCGCCACGGCGAGAGGTCTCAAGTTCGCTGGCCAACCGCACCAGCTGGTCGGCGACGGCGTTGGCGTAGCTCTGGGCGTTGGCCGGGTCGGCGTCGGTCGCGGAGACCTCGAGCAAAACGGTCTTGGGCAGCGGCGTCGCGGTGATCTTGGCGCGCAGGTCGTCGGCGGAGATCGGCAGCTTGAGCTGGTCGACGGCGCGCGTCGCGACCTGCTGGCTGGTGGCCAACCCGGCGTAGGAAACCACGCGCTCCTGGGAGAACAGGTTGTTCTGGTAGGCGTCGCCGACCGAGGTGCCGCTCTGGGTGGTGACGAACAGTCGCGCGGTGGAGACGTACTGCTTGGTCCCCAGCAGGGTCGGAATCCAGGTCGTGCCGTAACCGATAGCCGCCCCGAGGGCCGTCACAATCAGCACCACCCACCAGTACCGTGCAAAGATACGCAGGTAATCCCCGATAGCCAAGACAGGCTCCATTCCTCATGCGATTGCGGCAACTTCACCACAATAGCGGGCAGTCTGGCAAACAGCCTACGGATGCGTTACCTCAGGGCGGAAACTAGTGATTTCAGCGAACTCAGGGTAAGGATATACACCGTGACGCGGTCGGAGATCTTAACGGGAGTTGCCATCGTGGCGATTTGCCCGGTCGTCGCGGGGGCGGCGGTGTTCGGCGGGAAGATCGGACTGCTCGCCGTGATCGGCGTGGCGGGCCTGGTGGTCGGCATCTATGTCGGCCTGCGGCATCCGTTGTGGCTCTACTGGAGCCTGGCGGCGGTGCTGGGCGCTCTCCCCTTCGGCTTCTTCCCCGGTGTCCACCTACCGCTTTACCTGCTTTTCGTGGCGTCCGCGGCGCTGGCCGCGCTGATCCACCCGTCCACGGGTCAACCGTTGCATCCGATCGAGAAGTGGATCGTGCTGCTCATCGCGGTCTCCGGACTGGCGATGGTCTTCACCGGTGTCCGGATCGGCGGCATCGTGGAGTTCGCCCGGTGGGCGCTGTGCACCGTCATCGTGGTGGTACTGACACGACTACCCCGCGAACATCTGGTGCGGTTCGGCCAGATCTTCGTCGTCGCAGCATCGTTCAACGCCCTCTGGGGTATCGCGATCGTCTTCGTGGACAAGAATCAGAAGTCGTTCAAGATCCTCAAGCCTTTCGGCTACGGCGGCGGTGAGGGTCTGCGCGGTAACACCCAGATCCTCGCGACGACCGGCGACGGCAGCTCGGCACTGCGACTCGGTGGCACGTGGGTGCTGCCGAACACCGCCGGTCTGTGCCTGGCGATCGCCCTTGGGATCTGCTTGATCGTATTCGCCGGCTACGCACGCATCATCCTCGCGGCGATCCTGCTGGCCGGTGTCGCACTGACACTGAGCCGTTCGGCGTTGTTCAGCGTGGTGCTCGGCATCCTGCTGGTCCTGATCTTCCACGGAATGAAGGCACGCCAGCGGGCCGGCGCGATCTCGTTGTGCCTGTTGGCGGTGTTGGTCGCCTTCGCCGTGCCACAGGTGCGCGGGCGGCTTTTCAGTTCGCTGGGCGGCAGCGATGTGGGCGCGACGGCGCGCAGCGACGCGTTCGCGGCGTGGCCGGGTGCGATGTCGGGGCACTGGCTGTTCGGGGCGGGCTGGGGCCGGGCCGAGTTCCAGAGCGGTGAGGCCGCCTACGCGCTGGTCCGGACGTTGCCGTCCAATGTGCCTGCGCTGACGGCCTTCCGCGCCGGATCGTTCGCGGCCATCATCTTGGTCGTCGCCCTGGTGCTGGCCTGTGTGGCGGGCTACCGCGCCATTCGCAGCGATTCCCTGCCGTACGCGCTCTACGGTGGCATCTCGATCGGTGTCTGTGTGGTCGCGCTCAACCTCGACAAGCCTGTCGTCGATATCCAGGCCGCCACCGCGACATTTTCGATGATGCTGGCTTTCCTGATCTATGTCGACGAATTACGCCGCAAAGAGCAGGCGTCCAGCAAAGTCGAACCTGTGGAATTGCTGGAGGGTTCGGATTCGACTCAAGGACGGACACCGGCAAGCAGCAGCGCCTCGACCGATTGATGCGGACCGCGCCGCCGCCAATGCTCGCTGTTGATTTCAAACAATTGTTTTCCAGCGTTAACCGCAATGTCACGATCGAGCAGAAACCGGCGGCACTGCGCGATGAATGCGTCGTCGTCGTCGAACGTCGGAAGTCCCAGCACGGTGTCCAGTGAGCCGACCGCCACCGGCGTCCCCACCACGGGAAGGCCCTGACTGGCGGCGTCGAGGATCTTGACCCGCACGCCTCCGCCGGTCAGCACCGGTGCCATCAGCGCCCGGCAGCCGGAAAGGAATTGCCCGAGATCGTCGACGAAGCCGAGTTCCCGGACACCGTCGGGATAAGGCGGATCGGCCGCGCCGGGCTTTTTCGCCCCGACGATGCACAATTCGGCTCCTGCAATACCGTCGGCGATACGCGGCCACAGCCGCAGTGCGTTGAGGAACGCTTCCTGATTGGGCGGCCAGTCCCGGCGGCCGAAGAACACCATCCGCCGCGGTGTCGACGAAATATCGATAGGTGTCGACGGCGGCAGCGTAACCGCCATGAATTGCGCATTCGCCACGCCCTTGTCGCGGTACATCTGGGCTTCCTGCGCGTCATAACAGCCCACGGCGTCGGCGGTGCGCGCCACCCGCAGTTCGTCTCGGACCAGGCGTGGCGCTTCCACCCGGCCCAGCGCTCCGCGGTTGGCGAGCCACACCAGTGACTCGCTGTTATGGGTGTTGACCACGCATCCGGTCGACTCCCGTCGGCTGCTGCGCAGCACCGTTTCGGCCATATAGCTGTGTTCGGCGACGAAGACGTCGGTATCGCGACGCTCGATCTCACCGAGGAGTTCGGTGGTGTCGAACCGGACATGGACCAGACTGCGCCTGCGCCGTAGCGCATCGGCGAGCAGACGGGCCGGTTTGATGGCCGGTTTCGGGACTCTGGTCAGCGCCGGTCCGTCGGGCCACAGCGTGGCGTCGCCGCGCTGCCCCGACAGACATATCGCCGATACGTCGAAGGCGTCGGCGGCCAGCCTCATGACCAGCCGCGACAATGCGACATCGCCGCCCTCTTCGGTCACCGGATCCTTGGAGAGCAGGAAGGTGACCTTGGTCATGCCGGATCCTCTGCGGTCTTGCGGGCCAGCCGCTTGCCGTAGAGCGCCGTCGCGAAGATCGCCAGCAGGACCGCATCGGTGCCCGCGGTCGCGATCGCACCGCCGACCGCGCCCAAACCGGCCCAGGCCGCCAGCGCCGCGACCGCCAGTAGCTTGAACGGCACCAGTCCCACCGCGACACCGAACCGGAAGACGTCTCGCCGCTGGGTGTACAGGATGGTCTGGAACACCAGGATCGTGGTGCGGACCGCACAGTAGATCGACATGATCATCATCGCCACGGCCAGCTCGGTCGGCGCCGGCGAGATCAACAGGCCGATACCGGTGAGCAGCACCAGGCTGCCGCCCACCGCGGCCAGCGTCAGGGTGTTCTTCAGCGGCGGTCCGGCCGACACATCACCGTCGTGTTCGCGCAGTGATTCGACGTAGGTGCCGCTGTAGGACATGCCGACGGTGGCGATGGCGGAGGCCACCGTCCAGGTCAGCGAGTAGTAGCCGGCGGTGGCATGTGAGGTCATCCAGCCCAGCAGTAGCACATCGCCCTGCAGGTAGAGCGCGGTGCCGAGCATCTCGCCGGCCAGCAGTGCCATTAGCTTGGGCGAGCCCGGCGCCTTGGGCCGATGCCCACGGACCACGAAACCGGTGATCACGATGACCACCGCGTAGGGCAGGCAGTAGACGATGCTGGCGACCAGCAGTTTGGGGTGGTCGGTGCTGAACAGGTAGATCGACCCCAGCGCCACACTCGACATCTGCCGGATGGTGTCCATCCGGAAGCTGCGGTCGGGATGCCCGTCGCGGTTGGCCCGGCTCAGGTAGGCCTTCATCACGAGTTCGCCGCCCGCGGTGGTCAGTCCGAACCAGGCGATGTAGTTGACGTTGATGAACAACTGGCCGATCAGCAGGATCGCCACGCCGAGCAGGTAGCGGCCGGCCCGCTCCCCCAGGAAGCGGTCCTCCGATTCGCGCAACGCCCGGACGGCATACGGGTTGTTCAGCGCCGGCCCGACTATCGACATCAGCGCGAATGCCATGCTGTAGAGGCCGTAGTCGCTGATGCTCAGCTGCGCGATGAGCGCCAGCGTCCACAGCATTCCGACACCGCGGCCGCCGTATATCCAGACCAGCGATATCAGCGTCTTGGCGAGGTTACGCCCGCCCTTCTTGGGCGCCTCGGGCTCAGACACCTGCGGCCCGGCGCGCCAGCATCTGCGACCAGGCCGCCACGAAGGCCTCGGCGGTGCGGTGCGGTGACCGGGCCTGCCTGGTCGCCTCGGCGTTTCGGCCCAATTCGGTCAAGCGCACCGGGTCGTTGACCACCTCGGCGATGGTGTGCGCCAAAGCCGCTGCGGTCGAACCGTTTTGGCCCGCGTTCGCCGTGTCCACGACGACCGCGCCGGACGCGGCATCGAGTTCGGCGAGTGAGCCGTACGCGGTGCAGATGACCGGTGTCTGGTAGGCCAGCGAGTGCGCGACCACACCCGAGGCCGGGAAGGTGTCGGCGTAGAAATGCCGCTTACCGTAGGGCACCACGATGGCGCGCACGGACTCGAAGAAGGCGTCCTCACCGGGTCCGTCGACCGGGCCGACGATATCGATACCCGGGCTGGCGGGCAGCAGTTCGGTGCCCCGGCCTGCCACCCGGATCGCGACGTCATCGGGCAGCAGCCGGCGGATCTGCGCGATCTCCTCGAAACCCTTGCCGCGGTAGACATGCCCGAAGAAACCGACGGCGTTCGGCCGCTCGTGGGCCGGACGGATCTGCGGGCGTTCGGCGACCAGGTGCGGGATATAGCGGGCGTCGGTGCGCGGATACACCGATTCGATCGAGCGCCTGCCGGTCTCGGTGAGCGCGAACAGTGTCCGGCTGCCGTTGACCCGGCCCTCGATCATCCGCGCCACCGGCCGCATCGGGTAATGGGTTCCGTGGAACAACAGCCGGTGCGACGCCATGAAGCGGGTCCGGGCCATGAACCACACACCCTGCGGCGGGTCGTGCACCGTGGCCGAGACCGGGACGTCGTCGATACCGGCGGTGGCCCAGAACGGTGTCATGAGCCCACAGGCCAGTTCGGCGTGCACCAGCGTGCGCCCGGGCGGGCCCGCGGCGATCAGTTCGGCCACCGCGCGCCGGCCGGCCCGGATATCGGCCAGGCTGTCCTCGCCGGGCCCGTCGGTGCGGTATTCGGCGACCTCGCCCACCAGCGGGCGCACGGCGTCGACGAAGTTCTGGGCGTAGTCGCCCACCGCGGTCTTACCGCGCGCCGGACCGACGTAGACCAGCCGGTAGTCCTGCAGTCCCACGACGATCAGTGGAACAGCGGTCGGTATTTGCCGCTGTACTGCAGGGCATCCGGGTCTCGCTTGCCGATCACCTTGGCCGGGATGCCGCCGACGATCTCCAGCTCCCCGATGTCCTTGTTGACCAGTGCCTGCGCGGCCACCACAGCGCCGCGGCGGATCAGCGACGGCAGCACCATGGCCCGGCTGGCGATCCAGACATAGTCCTGGATGACGGTGGGAATCGGCACCGGCAGGAAGTCCGGGTGGTTGACGTCATGTCCGCCGCCGATGATGTGCACATCGCTGGCGATCGTGACGTTGTCACCGATGTAGATGCCGGCCCTGGCGTCGAGCAGGCAGCGGTGACCGATCGCGGTGCAGTTGCCGATGGTCAGGAATTCGATGTCGAGCACCGTGGTGCCGCGCATGATTCCGGAGTCCTTGCCGATGGTCGCACCGCAGGCGCGCAGGAAGCCCTGCCGGATTGTGTGCGACGGGATGTGAGTGATGATGGCGTTGAAGATCAACGCCCCCAGGCGATTTCGCGCCTTCCGGAAGAACGTCATGCCCTGCATCTTGAAATCGACGACCCGGCCGTCGGGTCCGAGCACCCATTCCGGCGGCGGCGGCAGCTTCAGGCCACCGGGCGGGGCCGCTTCCAGCTTGCGGGCCACGTCGGCCGGATCCGCCGACTGCGGCTCCCGGAAGACACGCGCGGCCGGGGCCGGCGATTCAGTTGGTTGAACTGAGTTCGTCGATGACGGCGTAGAGCTTTTCGGCGAATCGCTCCTCGGTGAACTGCTCGACATGGCTGCGAATCCTCTCGGCGTCAAACGACATGGTTTCGAACTCGTCAAGTGCGGCAGCGATCGCGCCCGGGGCGGGCTCGTCGAAGTAAACGCCGGTGACGTTTTCCTCAATGGTGTCCAAGAAACCGCCGCGGCGCAGCACGACGCTGGGTCTGCCCCAGACGCCGGCCTCGATCGGGGTCAGGCCGTAGTCCTCGTAAGACGCCGCGATCAGGGCCCGGCAGTTGCGGTACAACCACACCATCTGGGCGTCGGACAGGTCGGAGAGCATCAGCACATTGGGCGTCTTGATCCGGGCCAGCCGCTCGGCCTCCGGTCCGCGTCCCACCACCACGAGGCGACGGTCGGTGTCGGCGAACGCCCGCACGATGGCATCGACGTTCTTGTACGGCAGCAGCCGCGATACGCAGAGGTAGAACGCGCCTTCACAGTCCGAGAGGGGTCCGGATCCCGCCCAGGCCTGTACCGCTTCGACGGGCTCTGCGGCATCGACACCCGACATCGCGACCGGCGAATGCACCACATCGGCGGTGATCCCGTAGGCCTCGGCGATCCGGCTGCGGATCGACGTCGACACCGCCAGGTATTTGTCGCAGGAGTGTGCCGCCCGCCGGTCCCAGGGCAGCAGGTAGGGCGATGTGGCGGCCAGCACGGCGCGCTTGAGCAGGCTGCCGTTGCTCCCGCCGAGGTATTCGTCGCGGGTGTAGAGCCAGTGCGCGGGAGTGTGGCAGAAAACCAGCTTCTGGCCGCGGGTGCGGAAACCGTGCGCCCAGCCGCTGCTGCTGGTCAGCACCACATCGGCATCGACCTGGACGGTGTTGGCCGCGAACGGCAGCACCGGCAGCGCCGCGCGGTGATTGCGGCGCAGCGGGCCGATCCGGTTCAGGCCCGACACCCGGACATCACGGTCGGCGAACTCCGGATAGGTGTTCTCCGGGTCATACAGCAACGTGTAGATGGTCGCCTCGGGAAAGGCGCGGCTCATCGACAGCACGACCTTCTCGGCGCCACCCCGCTGGGTCAGGTAGTCGTGCGCGATGGCCACCTGCGGCCCGTCGACGCCGTCGTACCTGTGTGCTGGCTGCACGGGAGTCCTTTCGGGCCGCAAATCACATCTGGCCGCCCGGGACGGCGCTGCCCCGGTGAGCGCCTCCATTAGACCTGCACTTGGGCTGCCGTTACAAGTCCGGGCAAATGTCATCACGGTGCCAGGAACGGGTGCCGGACCACGGTCCGGCACGACCGGCCGCCCGCGCGCCGGCGGGTGTCGATAGCATCGACCCCCATGACGAGCGTTACGGAGCCCCCCGTGGAGCACAAGGTCGACATTCACACCACCGCAGGCAAGCTGGCCGACCTTCGCCAGCGCGCCGAGGAGTCGCTGCACCCGGTGGGCGAAGCCGCGGTCGAGAAGACGCACGCCAAGGGCAAGCTGACCGCCCGCGAGCGCATCCTGGCACTGCTCGACGAGGGCTCGTTCGTCGAGCTCGACGCGCTGGCCCGGCACCGCAGCACCAACTTCGGCATGGAGAAGAACCGGCCGGTCGGCGACGGCGTCGTCACCGGGTACGGCACCGTCGACGGCCGCGACGTATGCATCTTCAGCCAGGACGCCACGGTGTTCGGCGGCAGCCTCGGTGAGGTCTATGGCGAGAAGATCGTCAAGGTCCAGGAGCTCGCGCTCAAGACCGGCCGCCCGCTGATCGGTATCAACGACGGTGCCGGCGCGCGCATCCAGGAGGGTGTGGTCTCCCTCGGCCTGTACAGCCGGATCTTCCGCAACAACATCCTGGCCTCGGGTGTGATCCCGCAGATCTCGCTCATCATGGGTGCGGCCGCCGGCGGCCACGTGTACTCGCCGGCGCTGACCGACTTCGTGATCATGGTCGACCAGACCAGCCAGATGTTCATCACCGGCCCCGACGTCATCAAGACCGTCACCGGCGAGGACGTCACCATGGAGCAGCTCGGTGGCGCCCACACCCACATGTCCAAGTCCGGCACCGCGCATTACGTCGCCTCCGGCGAACAGGACGCCTTCGACTACGTCCGCGATCTGCTGGGCTATCTGCCGCCCAACAACTACGCCGAGCCGCCGCGTTACCCCGCGCCGCCGATCGCCGGCGCGATCGAGGACAACCTCACCGACGAGGACCTGGAACTCGACACGCTGATCCCGGACTCCCCCAACCAGCCCTATGACATGCACGAGGTCATCACGCGCATCCTCGACGACGACGAGTTCCTCGAGGTTCAGTCGGGCTACGCCGGCAATATCGTCGTCGGTTTCGGCCGCGTCGAAGGCCGCCCGGTGGGCATCGTGGCCAACCAGCCGACGCAGTTCGCCGGCTGCCTGGACATCAACGCCTCGGAGAAGGCCGCCCGGTTCGTCCGGACCTGCGACTGCTTCAACATCCCGATCATCATGCTGGTCGACGTGCCCGGCTTCCTGCCGGGCACCGAGCAGGAATACAACGGCATCATCCGCCGCGGCGCCAAGCTGCTCTACGCCTACGGCGAGGCGACCGTCGCAAAGATCACCGTGATAACCCGCAAGGCCTACGGCGGCGCGTACTGCGTGATGGGTTCCAAGGACATGGGCTGCGATGTGAACGTCGCCTGGCCGACGGCGCAGATCGCCGTGATGGGCGCCTCGGGCGCGGTGGGCTTCGTCTATCGCGGTCAGCTCAAGGAAGCCGCCAAGAACGGCGAGGACGTCGACGCCCTGCGCCTGGAGCTGCAGCAGGATTACGAGGACACCCTGGTGAACCCGTACGTGGCCGCCGAGCGCGGTTATGTCGACGCCGTCATCCCGCCGTCGCACACCCGCGGTTACATCGCCGCGTCGCTGCGGTTGTTGGAGCGCAAGATCGTCCAGGTGCCGCCGAAGAAGCACGGCAACATCCCGCTGTGATTCGAGACGAACCCGTGATTGCTCCGCCTAGCCGTCAGGATTTCTCATGAACCACGATGCCGATATCACCGAGGTCAGCGATCCCCGGGACATGACCATCGACAATCCCCCGGCGGCCGCGACCGAGATCCGAATCCTCAAGGGGCAGCCCAGCGCCGAGGATCTCGCGGCGTTGACAGTGGTGCTGGCGGCGGCGGCCGGTGGTCCTGCGGCCCCCGGCCCGCAGGAACTCAACCTCTGGGGGCATCCGGTCGACAAGCTTCGCTACCCGGCCGCGAGCTGGCAGCATGTCACCCTGCTGGAGCGGACGCACCTGCGCCGATGACCCGCCTGGTGCTGGCTTCGGCATCACCGGGACGACGGCAGGTGTTGCGCGGGGCCGGTATCGACCCTGCGGTACTGGTCTCGGGTGTCGACGAGGACGCCGTCATCGCGGCCATCGGCGAATCGGCACCGGAATCGGTGACGACCGCCCTGGCGGTCGCCAAGGCGGACGCCGTCGTCGAACACCTCGATCTCGCGGTCGCCGCGGATTGTGTTGTGATCGGCTGTGATTCGATGCTGTTGCTGGGTGGCCAGCTCTGCGGCAAGCCCGGTACCGCACCACAGGCCGCAGCCCAGTGGGAGCAGATGGCCGGGCAGCAGGGCAACCTGCTGACCGGCCACAGCATCCTGCGGTTGTCCGAGGGCGCCGTGGTGCACCGCGATTCCCGGTGCCGCTCGACCGTCGTGCAGTTCGGCACACCCAGCCCGGCCGATCTGGCGGCCTACATCGGCAGCGGTGAGCCGCTGGCGGTCGCCGGGGCGTTCACCCTGGACGGCCTGGGTGGCTGGTTCATCGAGCGCATCGACGGCGACCCGTCCAATGTGATCGGCATTTCGCTGCCGTTGCTGACGTCGATGCTCGTCGCGGCGGGGGTATCGGTCGCCGAGCTATGGGCGTCGAACCCCCTGCCCCACAACTGATTTCGGACGGCGTCAGGCGGCGGCCGCGTGGTCGCCGTCGCTCTTACCGGAGTCGGCCTGCTTACCGTCGGTTGCCGGTCCCGGTTTGTCCGCGCCCGGCGCCGGCTTGACCTTCGGTTCGACACGATCCGTTGTGGCCTTCGAATCTTCCTCGGCGGCCGCATCTTTGGCCTTCACCGGCTTGTCCGACTCGGCCTTGTCGGTGGTATCCGGCTCGGCCTTGGCCGGACTCTCGGTAACGGCGCCAGTGTCGACGGAGCCTTCCTCGGCATCCGTCGCTGCGGGCGTCTCGGTGGCGGGGGTTTCCGTTTCGGGTGTCTCCGTCGCCGCCGTCTCGGTGGCGGATGTTTCTGCGGCGGGCGTTTCGGTGGCGGGCGTTTCGGTGTCGGTCTTTTCGGCTGCGGGCGTTTCAGACGCCGTTTCGGTAGCCGCCGTCTCGGTCGTCTCCGACTCCGACGCTTCGGTCGCAGTCGCCTCAGACGAATCGGCGGCCTGCTTCGTCGTGCTCTGTGCCGCGAGCTGCGCATCGCTCGAGGTCGACGAATCGGTGGTGGAAACCGTTACGGTGCTGGCCTTTTCGTTCTTGATGCCGAGCAGGTTGTTGATTCCCTCCCGGATGGCGTTGGCCAGGTCCGGACCGAGCTGCCGGAAAGCCGACACCGGCGGCAGCCACTTGGCCGGGGTGGTGGTGCCCGCGGGAATCGTTCGGTCGTAACCGAAGTCGATGAGCACCCGCAGCACCGGTTCGACCAATCCCAGCAGCCGGTCCGGCACGCCGAGCGCCGCCAGGGGCTGCAGCAGCGGGATATGCGAGGCCCGCAACGTCTTGTAGGTGATGCCGTTGGCGGTATAGGTCAGCTCGGGGATCTCATAGCTCAGGTCGGCGTCGTAGTAGATCGAGTGTTCGGTGAGGAAGGCGACCAGTGAGTTCAGCGTCGCCAGCAGGTTCAGCGGATAGGTCGGGAAATCCGAGATCGTGTCGTATTCCCAGCTCAGGTCGGTCACCGAATACTGCGAACCGTCCGGGTTGGCCGGGTCGAACGGGATGTCGATGACCGGGATCGACACTCCGGGGAACCGGGTGAAGATCCCGCCGTTGGGCCTGCTGGGGTTACCGAAGACGATGAAACTGAGATTGTCCGCGTAGGGGCTGCCCTCGGCGGCCAGCGCCCGCAGCTCCCGGATCGTGACGATGGCGCTCGACGAGTAGCCCACGACGACGACCTTGTCGTCTTCGTTGCCCGCCGTCGCGTAGTGATTCTTGATGGCCGCGTCGAGGTTCTCGACGCCGGTGTTCACCGAGGCGTTGAAACCGTCCAATGTCCAGCCGGCCGGCCAGTGCACCGTGGTGAAGTCGTATCCGGGAAAACCGTACTTGGGGCTGTCGGTGTTGAGATAGCCGTTGAGTTCCTTGTTCATCAGCAGGCCGTCCGGGTTGCCGTTGCCGCCCATCGCCATGACCGTATTGGCCAGCAGCCGGGTGGCCGGCATGACCGCGGTGGCCACACCCAGTACGGCCACCACGAGCAGGGTCACGATCGCCGCGAAAGTCGCACGCAACGGGTCGGTATGGCGGATGAGGCCCCTCCGGTTCGTTCTGACCGCTACGCCCCACTCGTCACATGCGTTTGCCAAGACGACTCCCTGATCGATTGTTTCGCCGCCCAATCTCTCATGCCACATACGAATATCGGCACTCTTGGGTGAACAAACGGCCCCTGCGAAACTTCACCACGTTCTCCGGCCGGGGTCCACCGGTAGGCTCAACTGCGTGTCGCTACCTGCCGATCCCAGCCCCGCGCTCAAGGACTACGCCCACCCCGAACGGTTGGTGACCGCCGACTGGTTGTCGGCCCACCTCGGCACCTCCGGGCTGGCCATCGTCGAATCCGACGAAGACGTTCTGCTCTACGACATCGGCCACATCCCGGGCGCGGTGAAAATCGACTGGCACACCGACCTCAACGACCCCGCGGTCCGGGACTACATCACCGGCGAGCAGTTCGCCGCGCTGATGGACCGCAAAGGCATCACCCGCGACGACACCGTGGTCATCTACGGCGACAAGAGCAACTGGTGGGCGGCGTACGCACTGTGGGTCTTCACCTTGTTCGGCCACCCCGACGTCCGGCTGCTCAACGGCGGACGCGATCTGTGGATATCCGACGGTCGCGACACCACCCTGGATGTGCCGTCGCGCAGTACGACCGGTTATCCCGTCGTCGAGCGTGATGACGCACCGATCCGCGCGTACCGGGAGGACGTGCTGGCCGCGCTGGGCACGCAGACGCTGATCGACGTCCGCTCACCGCAGGAGTACACCGGCGAACGCACCCACATGCCGGACTATCCCGAGGAGGGTGCGCTGCGCGGGGGCCACATTCCCACCGCGGTGTCGGTGCCATGGGCCAAGGCCGCCGACGACAGCGGACGGTTCCGCAGCCGGGCCGAGCTGGAGAAGGTCTACGACTTCGTCGAACCCGGTGACCAGGTGGTTGCCTACTGCCGGATCGGTGAACGGTCCAGTCACACCTGGTTCGTGCTGACACATCTGCTGGGCATCCCCGGTGTCCGCAATTACGACGGTTCGTGGACGGAGTGGGGCAACACGGTGCGGGTGCCGATCGTCACCGGTTCGGAGCCGGGAGAGGCGCCCGAGGCCGCGCGCCGATGAGCATGCCCGCCCCGCTGCGCGAGGTCGTCTCCGATTTCGGCGAGGTGACCGGCCAGGACAAGCTCGCCCTGCTGCTGGAATTCGCCAACGAGCTGCCCGCGCTGCCCGCCGGCCTGGAGCAGGCCGCGATGGAACCGGTGCCCGAATGCCAGTCACCGCTGTTCCTGCACGTCGACGACACCGACCGCAACCATGTGCGGTTGTATTTCAGCGCCCCCGCCGAGGCACCGACCACCCGCGGATTCGCCGCCATCCTGGCCGCCGGTCTGGACGGGGAGTCCGCCGCCGACATCCTCGCGGTACCCGATGACTTCTACGCCGAGCTCGGCTTGGCAAAACTGATCAGCCCGCTGCGGCTGCGCGGCATGTCGGCGATGCTGGCCCGGATCAAACGGCGACTCCGCGCGAGTTAGCCCGGAAGCACCCGCGCCGACGTGTCGGTGGGCCCGTCGCTGCCGATCGGACCGGCCCAGACGGTCCAGTACAGGGCTACGATTGCGGCGATATCGTGCCAGAATGTTGTTCAGAACAGAGATGCCCTCGGGCATCGCCGATGATCCTCGGCAGCGCTAGCCGGGCGGACGGCAGCAAACGAATCGTCACGAAAGGGGTCGGGCCCGATGAATCGGCAGGCCAGAGACGTCATCTTGTACGAATTGAACGAGGTCCCGTGGGACGTCGTCGATATTTACACCAAACACCGGCCCGACTCCAACATCGCCGAGATGCTGCGCGATGGCCAGTCGCTGACCACCATCCACGAGGATCGCGAGGAGCAGCAGGGCCTGCAGCCGTGGCGCACGTGGCCGACGCTGCACATGTCGACCTATGCCCACAACTCGTTCGACCTGGGCCAGGATCCCACGACTTTCGTCGGTGACCCGATCTGGGATGTCGCCGAGCAGGCCGGGCTCAGTGTCGGGCTCTTCGGACCCATGCAGAGCTGGCCGGCCCGGCAGTTCCGCAGCGGCGGCTTCTACGTCCCGGACACCTTCAGCCAGGACGCCAAGACCTACCCCGCCGCACTGGAGAGCTTCCAGGCGTTCAACCTGGCGATGACGAGCGAGAACGGCTTCTCCCCCGACGCCGGCCTCGGTCCGAAGATGCTGGCCAAGACCGCACTCGATCTGCTGCGTGAGGGCCTGACCCCGCGCACCACGGCCACCCTGGCCACACATCTGGTCAAAGAGCGAATCGATCCGCGGTACAAGGCATTCCGATCGGCGATGCAGGCGCCGCTGAGCTTCGACCTGTACTGGAAACTGCACAAGAAGAGCCGGCCGCGGCTCAGCATCTTCTTCACCAACCACGTCGCGGGCATGATGCACCGGTTCTGGGGCGACGGGATGCCCGGTTACACCGAGAAGTACGACTACACCGCCGACGAGTTGTACGGCAGCTTCATCGTGGCCGCCATGGACATCGCCGACCGTCAGATCGGGCGCATCCGCAAGTACATGGCCAAGAACCCGGCCTCGATGCTGGTGCTGGCGGCCAGCATGGGCCAGGGCCCGGTCGAGGTGCCCAAACTCGAAGGCGGCCTCTTCGTCCTCGACGACCACAACACGCTGGGGAACAAGCTGGGTCTCAACGCGGTCGGCGCCGGCCTGGCGATGTACCCGATGTTGTCGCTGGTTTTCGCCACCGAGGAAGAGGCCCAGGCCGCGGTCGCACCGCTGGAATCGGTCACCGTCGAAGGCAAGGGCCAGCTGTTCGCCCGGGTACGCGTCGAAGGCAAGAGCGTGGCATTCGGTATCGACTACGCGCTGGGCAGCGACGAATCGTCGGTACTGCGGTACCGGGCGGCAGGCGCAGACGCCGAGACGACGGCCAAGCCGGCCGACCTCGGCCTGTCGGTGCAGCCGCGCATCGGTGGCGTCAACACCGGCTATCACATCCCGGAGGGCATCCTGATCGCCTACGGCGCCGGTGTTTCCGCCGATCCGTCACGCAAGGAGGTCGACGTGCTCGATGTCGCGCCGTCCTTGTTGGCGAACGCACTCGGCGTCGACCCGGCCCCGTCGATGCAGGGTATTCCGACCCTTTTCGGCTGAGTCGCCCCGTCGTCACGAACCGCCCGTCCGCCGCCGCGGACGGGCGGTTCGTCGTCGTGGGGCCCTGACACGAAAAAAGTTACCGATGGGTAAGGGCACCGCCTCGCCGACCGTGGAGTGGCGGCGCTTAAACTTCCCCCGATACATTCTTAAAACAGATTCTTAGACATGTCTGGCGGCGCTGCCGCTCAGAAGCCAAGTAGGAGGCACAGGTGCCCAATCACGCCAGCGCGGTCATCTCGAAGGTCCTGGTAGCCAACCGCGGAGAGATCGCGGTCCGGGTGATCCGGGCGGCCAAGGATGCCGGCCTTGCGAGCGTGGCGGTGTACGCCGAGCCCGACGCCGACGCACCCCACGTGCGCCTGGCCGACGAGGCGTTCGCCTTGGGCGGGCAGACCTCGGCCGAGTCCTACCTGGACTTCGCCAAGATCCTCGACGCCGCGGCCAAGTCCGGCGCGAACGCCATCCACCCCGGTTACGGCTTCCTGAGCGAGAACGCCGACTTCGCCCAGGCCGTGCTCGACGCGGGTCTGATCTGGATCGGCCCCAGCCCGCAGTCCATCCGCGATCTCGGCGACAAGGTCACCGCGCGTCATATCGCCGCCCGCGCCCAGGCGCCGCTGGTGCCCGGCACCCCGGATCCGGTCAAGGACGCCGACGAGGTCGTGGCCTTCGCCAAGGAGTACGGCGTGCCGGTGGCCATCAAGGCCGCGTTCGGCGGCGGCGGTCGCGGCATGAAGGTCGCCCGCACCCTCGAAGAGATCCCCGAGCTGTTCGACTCGGCAACCCGCGAGGCCGTTTCGGCATTCGGTCGCGGCGAGTGCTTCGTCGAGCGCTACCTGGACAAGCCGCGCCACGTCGAGGCGCAGGTCATCGCCGACACGCACGGCAACGTCGTCGTCGCGGGCACCCGCGACTGCTCGCTGCAGCGCCGCTTCCAGAAGCTCGTCGAGGAAGCGCCCGCTCCCTTCCTGACCGACGCGCAGCGCAAGGAGATCCACGAGTCGGCCAAGCGCATCTGCAAGGAGGCCGGTTACTACGGCGCAGGCACCGTCGAATACCTGGTCGGCCAGGACGGATTGATCTCCTTCCTCGAGGTCAACACCCGTCTGCAGGTCGAACACCCGGTCACCGAGGAGACCGCGGGTATCGACCTGGTCCGTCAGCAGTTCCGGATCGCCAACGGCGAGGCCCTCGACATCACCGAGGATCCGACGCCGCGTGGCCACTCGTTCGAGTTCCGGATCAACGGCGAGGACGCCGGCCGTGGCTTCCTGCCCGCCCCGGGGCCCGTCACCAACTTCGTCCCGCCCACCGGCCCCGGCGTGCGCCTGGACTCCGGTGTGGAGACCGGCTCGGTCATCGGTGGACAGTTCGACTCGATGCTGGCCAAGCTGATCGTCAGCGGCTCGACCCGTGAAGAGGCCCTGGAGCGCTCTCGCCGCGCCCTGGCCGAGTTCACCGTCGAAGGCCTCGCCACCGTCATCCCGTTCCACCGCGCCGTCGTCTCCGACCCGGCGTTCATCGGTGACGAGAACGGCTTCTCGGTGCACACCCGCTGGATCGAGACCGAATGGGACAACACCGTCGAGCCGTTCACCGGCGGCGGTGCGGTCGACGAGGAAGAGGCCCAGCCCCGTCAGACCGTCGTGGTCGAGGTCGGCGGTCGCCGCTTGGAGGTCTCGCTGCCCGGTGACCTGGCGCTCGGCGGTGGCGGTGGCGCCAGCCCGAGCGGCGCGATCCGCAAGAAGCCCAAGCCCCGCAAGCGCGGTGCGCACGGTGCCGCCGGTGCGGCGTCGGGTGACTCGGTGACCGCTCCGATGCAGGGCACCGTCGTCAAGGTCGCCGTCGAGGAGGGCCAGACCGTCGCGACCGGTGATCTGATCGTGGTGCTGGAGGCCATGAAGATGGAGAACCCGGTCACTGCGCACAAGGACGGCACCGTCACGGGCCTGTCGGTGGAGGCCGGAGCGGCCATCACCCAGGGCACCGTGATTGCCGAGATCAAGGACTAACCCCCCACTTTCCCGCCCAAACGTGCGTTTGGGCGGGAAAGTGCGAGTGCAAGCTGACATTTCGTCGATCTCGGCGTGCCGATGCTCCTCGCCGGGCGCCCCAACCGACATGAGACGCTTGACGGTATGGATCCCGTCGAGATCAACAACGGAACGTGGTATCTGCGCGGGTTGCGCTACGACGATCGCGTCGACGACAGGCCTGCCCTGGCAGACCTCGGCGAGACCGATCTCGACTACATCGACGACGCCGAGGACGGCTGGGCCGACGAGACCCGGTACACCTGGGCGGTGTGCGAACCCACCACCGGTGAACTGCTGGCCGAGATCACCCTGGACCCCGCGTCGGGTTATATGCACAGTCGGGCCCGGCCCGGCCATGAGGACGCCGCCGCGATGTCGGAGGACACCGTGCGTCGCTACGCCGCGCAGGTGCTCGGGCTTCAGGTGCACACGTGAGCACCAAGATCGTCACCGTGACCGGCGCCGCCGGCCAGATCGGCTATGCGGCCCTGTTCCGGATCGCGGCGGGCGCGATGCTGGGCCACGACACCCCGGTCACGCTGCGACTGCTGGAACTGCCCGCCGCGGTGCGCGCCGCAGAAGGCGTGGTCATGGAGCTCGACGACGGGGCTTTTCCGCTGCTGGCCGGCACCGAGATCTACGACAACCCGGTGCGGGCGTTCGACGGTGTGGACGTGGCACTGCTGATCGGCGCGAAACCGCGCACCAAGGGCATGGAACGTGCCGACCTGCTGACCGCCAACGCACAGATCTTCGCCACCGCGGGCAAAGCGCTGGGCGCCGGCGCCGGTGCCGATGTGCGCGTCGTGGTGGTGGGTAACCCCGCCAACACCAACGCCATGGTGGCCGCCGCCCATGCCCCCGACATCCCGGCCGACCGGTTCACCGCGCTGACCCGGCTCGACCACAATCGCGCCGTGGCCGCGCTGGCCCGGCATGCCGCGCTGCCGGTCACCGAGATATCCCGGATGACGATCTGGGGCAACCATTCGCCGACGCAGTACCCGGACATCTTCCACGCGAGGGTCGGCGGCCGCTCGGGTGCCGACTATGCCGCCGACACCGCCTGGCTGACCGACGACTTCATCCCCACGGTGGCCCGCCGCGGAACCGCGATCATCGAGGCACGGGGTGCCAGCTCGGCGGCGTCGGCGGCCAACGGTGCCATCGACCACATCGACGACTGGGTGCACGGCACCCCGGACGGGGACTGGACCTCGGTGGCGCTGCCCTCCCCCGGCGTCTACGGCGTCGACGAGGGACTGGTGTGCTCGTTCCCGTGCCGTTCGGTCGGCGGGCAGTGGCAGATCGTCGAAAATCTGGACATCAACGAGTTCTCCCGGGCCCGGATCGAGGCATCGGTCGCCGAACTGCGTGCCGAGCGTGACGCCGTGGCGGCGTTGGGACTGCTGTCGCCGGTCTGAGCTGACCCCGTCAATGCGGTTCGCTCGCCGGTGACCGCCCGCGGACGCTTCGCACAGACACCGGTCGGTAACGTTCCGGCATATTCACCGCGATTTCCCCTGTGCAGGTAGTAGGTTCAACGACGTCAGTCGGGCAGAGGGGTTCAGGTATGAAGAAGAGTGTCACCGCCAGTGTGGGTGTGACCACGTTGCTGGTCACGGCCGCGATCGGGATGGCGGGTCCGGCGCTTGCCGACGATGCCGCTCCGACTTCGTCCAAGGCCGCCGTCATGCCGGGACCCTTGAAGGGCACGGTGCTCTCGGGTGCCATCGGGGCGGTCTCCGACGCGATCTCCGGAACCCGCAGCGCGAACCTGCCGGTGGTCTACACCAACGTCACGGGTCCGGCGCAGGTCATCTACAACACGTCGAACTGGTACGTCTGCTACCAGTCACCCGGAGCGGGTAAGACGATCTCGGCGAAGGCCAAGGGAATCACCCTCTACGTCCGGCGCCCCAACGAGAAGTGCAGCTAGGTCGCACCCGGCTCGTCCACATCGGCACCTGAGGCCAGGTCCGCGCATTCCACGACGGTGACATCGTCGCGGGCACGCAGAAATTCACCGGCGCCGCGATCGCCGCGCAGGGTGGCCGTCAGAGCCGGCCAATACCGGCGCGCGATGACGACCGGATGACCGGGCCGCCCGGCGAAACTCGCCCGGGCGATACCGGACGGCGTCCCGATCGCCGCGGCCAGCACCCGGGCCACCACGTCGGCGCCGACATCGGGGATGTCGACGAGATGCAGGACCGCGTAGTCGGCCCCACCTGCGCGGGCCGCGGTCAGTCCGGTGCGCACCGAGGCGCTCAATCCGTCGGCCCAATCCCGCGCGATGACGGCGCGGGCGGGGGCCGGCACCGCGACATCGGCGGCGCCCAACACCACGATGGCCTCACCGCAGCCGCCCCCGGCCAGCACCCGCACCGCGTTCGCAAGCCAGTTTCCTTGTTCGGCAAGAACTTTCGGCATGCCGTAGCGGCTGCCCGCGCCCGCCGCCAGTAGCACCCCGACAGCGGCCGGCGCCGGCCCGTCACCTTTCGACATGCGAACATTGTCAACCTGGTCGATTCTTGGAACCATGGTCGCCCCGGTCAAGAGCCAATCGGTCAAGCGTCAGCACCCTGTCGACGAGGTGCTGCCGGTTCCCAAACTCGCCCTCTACGGCTTCCAGCACGTGGTCGCGTTCTACGCCGGTGCCGTGCTGGTGCCGATCATCATCGCCGGCGCGGTGGGCCTGTCGCCCGACGAACTGGTCAAGCTGATCACCGCGGACCTGTTCACCTGCGGTATCGCCTCGATCATCCAGGCCGCCGGTTTCTGGAAGATCGGCGTGCGGCTACCGCTGCTGCAGGGCGTGACGTTCGCCGGTGTGTCACCGATCATCGCCATCGGCCTGGCCAACGGCGGCGGTTCGGCCAGCATGCTCTACGTCTACGGCGCGGTGATCGTCGCCGGCATCTTCATATTCGCGATCGCACCGATCTTCATCAAGCTGTTGCGCTTCTTCCCGCCCGTGGTCACCGGCACCTTGATCACCATCATCGGGTTGTGCCTGGTGCCCGTCGGTGCGATGGACGCCGTCACCAATCCGCACACCCATGAGGCCGACCCGACCAACATCCGCTGGTTCCTCTACGCGTTGGGCACCATCGCGGTCATCGTCGCGATCCAGCGCCTGTTCCGCGGTTTCCTGGCCACCATCGCGGTCCTGCTCGGCCTGGTCATCGGCTGCGCCGTGGCCTTCGCGCTGGGCGATATGAACTTCGACAAGGTGGGCCAGGCCGCGGCATTCGGATTCACCCCGCCGTTCCTGTTCGGTATGCCGAAATTCGACTTCGTCGCCTGTCTGACCATGATCATCGTGCTGTTGATCACCGCGGTGGAGTCGACCGGTTCGACGATCGCCACCGGCGAGATCGTCGGTAAACGGGTCAAGGCCTCCGATATCGGCAATGTCCTGCGCGCCGACGGCGTGGCCACCACGATCGGCGGCATCTTCAACTCGTTCCCCTACACGGCATTCTCGGAGAACGTCGGCCTGGTGCGCCTCACCGGCGTCAAGAGCCGCTGGGTGGTGGCCGCCGCCGGCGTGATCATGATCGTGCTGGGGTTCCTGCCGAAGGTGGCGGCCATCGTCGCCTCCATCCCGAACCCGGTGCTGGGCGGCGCGGCGCTGACCTTGTTCGCCACCGTGGCCGTGGTCGGCATCCAGACCCTGGGCAAGGTGGATTTCACCGACCACCGCAATCTGATCATCGTCACCACCAGTTTGGCGCTGGCGCTGTGGGTCACGTCCTATCCCGATATCGCCAAAGCCATGCCCACCGGGCTGGACCTGATCTTCGGCAGCGGTATCAGCATCGGCGCGGTGGCGGCCATAGTGCTCAATATCGTGTTCTTCCATACCGGTTCGCGGGGGCCGCGGGTCGCCGGCGGCGGTTCGATAACCCTCGACGAGGTCAACGCCATGACCGAGGCGCGTTTCACCGAGGTCTTCGGGCATGTGGTGCAGGACGTGCCGTGGGCGGTGCAGCGGGCCTATGAGCAGCGCCCGTTCGCCGATACCAAGGCGCTGCGGGAGGCTTTCCAGGACGCGGTGCTCACCGGTTCGTCCGAGCAACAGCTGGAGCTGCTCAACGCTTTTCACGATCTGGGCGCCGAGGACGAGACCGGGCATGCGCTGGCGGTGGACCATGTGGCACTGTCGAATCTCGATGAACAAGACCACAACGACGTCGTCGAGCTGGCCGGCGCCTACCGCGAGCACTTCGGGTTCCCGCTGGTGATCTGCGCACGCGAGACCGAGCATTTCGACCGGGTGCTCAAGAACGGTTGGTCGCGGATGGACAACTCGGCACCCGCCGAGAAGGCCTTCGCGCTCATCGAGGTCGCCAAGATCGCGAACTACCGGTTCACCGACCTGGTCGCCGACGCCAATCCGATTGCCGCCGCCCGATTCAGCCGGCTCAACGAACTCGCGTGAGGGCGATAGGCCTCGACGGCTTCAACCGAGCTTCGGAGCGCCAGCGCATGCATCTGCTCTTCGAGGTGTGCTCGTCGACGATCTGGGCGCGCCGGGTGCTCGCGGGCGGTCCGTTCGAGGACGCCGACGCGCTGCTGGATCGCGCCGACCGGGTGCTCGCGGAGCTTCCGGATGCCGAGATCGACGCCGCGCTGGACGGCCATCCACGCATCGGGGCGCGTCCGGACAATCCGTCCTCGGCCCGCGAGCAGGCCGCGGTGGCCTCCGCGGGCGATGAGGTGCGCGCCGAACTGGCGGCCCGCAACCGGGACTACGAGGATCAGTTCGGCTATGTGTATCTGGTGTGCGCCAGCGGCCGGTCGGCCGAGGAGCTGCTGGCCATCCTCAACGAGCGCCTCGACAACGACCCGGAGACCGAACGCCGGGTGATGCGCAACGAGCTCGCCAAGATCAACCGGCTGCGGCTGCAGCGGCTGCTCAGCGAGCCCAGCGAATGAGACCGGCGATGAGACCGGCGATGAGACCGGCGATGATGCCAGAGTGGGTCGCATGAGCCTTTCCACCCATGTCCTCGATGCGGTGTCGGGAATCCCGGCCGCCGCCGTCTCGGTGACGCTGACCGCCGCCGGTGGCGAGGTGCTGGCCCGTGCGGTCACCGACGACGACGGCCGGATCGCCACCCTGGGCGACGATCTGCACGCCGGGGTCTACCGGCTGACCTTCGACACGGCGGCGTACTTCGCGGCGACGGGCACGCCTGCGTTCTATCCCGAAGTGGTCATCGCGTTCGAGATCACCGATCCGCAGGCGCATCACCATGTCCCCCTGCTGCTGTCGCCGTACGCGTACTCGACCTACCGAGGGAGCTGAGCTGTGAAGGTAATCGTGATCGGCGCCGGTATGGGTGGCATGAGTGCGGCAATAGCCCTGCGCCAGATCGGGATCGAGACCGAGGTCTACGAACGGGTGACGGAGAACAAGCCCGTGGGCGCCGCCATCTCGGTGTGGTCCAACGGGGTGAAATGCCTGAACTACCTCGGCCTGGAAGAGCAGACAGCCCGCCTCGGCGGCATCGTCGAGACCATGAGCTATCTCGAGGCACACAGCGGTGAGACGATGTGCCGCTTCTCGATGCAGCCGCTCATCGACCAGGTCGGCCAACGGCCCTATCCCATCGCCAGGGCCGAGCTCCAGATGATGCTGATGCAGGCCTACGGTCTAGACGACATCAACTTCGGTATGAAGATGGTCAGCGTCTGCGACGGTCCGGATTTCGCGTCGGTGACCTTCGCCGACGGTACGACCGAGACCGCGGACATGGTCATCGGTGCCGACGGCGCGAGTTCGATCACCCGCGAGTATGTGCTGGGCGCTCCGGTGACGCGACGCTACGCCGGGTACGTCAACTTCAACGGACTGGTGGACGTCGACGAGGCGATCGGTCCCGCCACCGAATGGACGACCTACGTCGGGGACGGCAAGCGGGTCTCGGTCATGCCGGTCGCCGACAACCGGTTCTATTTCTTCTTCGACGTCGTCGAAGAGCAGGGCCTGCCGTATGAGAAGGGCAGCGCGCGCGAGGTGCTGCGCGGGCATTTCGCGGACTGGGCACCAGGGGTGCACGCCCTGATCGACCGGCTCGACCCGGCGACGACGAACCGGGTGGAGATTCTCGACCTCGACCCCTTCGACACCTGGGTCAAGGGCCGCGTCGCCGTTCTCGGCGACGCGGCGCACAACACCACACCCGATATCGGCCAGGGCGGGTGCTCGGCGATGGAGGATGCCATCGCGCTGCAGTGGGCGGTGCGTGATCACCCCGATGACGTACACGCCGCGCTGGACGCCTACCAACGATCGCGAGTCGAGCGGGCCGGCGATCTGGTGCTGCGCGCCCGTAAGCGCTGCGATGTCACCCACGCCAAAGATCCCGAAGCGACCCAATCCTGGTACGCCGAGCTACGAAAAGAGGACGGCACCAACGTCATTCGCGGGATCGTCGGCAACATCCTCGGCGGTCCGCTGACCCCGGCGAGCTGACGGGGCCGCTACTCGATCTGGTCGCGCAGCCGGGCCAGCGCGCGTGCCAGCAGGCGGGACACGTGCATCTGCGACACCCCGACCCGCTCGGCGATCTGGGTCTGGGTCATCGACTCGAAGAACCGCAGGACCAGCACGGTGCGCTCACGCTCGGGCAGCGACTCCAGCAGCGGGCGCAGCGCCTCCCGGTTCTCGATCTGATCGAGCGCCATGTCGACGTCACCGAGGGTGTCGGCGATCGCCGGGGCGTCGTCGTCACCGCCGCCACCGCTGTCGATCGACAGCGTGTTGTAGGAGCTGCCGGCAACCAGGCCCTCGACGACCTCGTCGCGATCCATCTCCAGTTCGGCGGCCAGTTCGGAGGCCGTGGGCGCGCGCCCCAACCGTTGGGACAGCTCGGAGGTCGCCGCACCGAGCCGCAGGTGCAGTTCCTTGAGGCGGCGCGGCACCTTCACCGACCAGCTGTTGTCCCGGAAATGCCGCCGAACCTCACCCATGATGGTCGGCACGGCGAACGAGACGAAGTCCGATCCGGCATTGACGTCGAAGCGGATGACGGCATTGACCAGACCGACGCGGGCCACCTGGACCAGATCGTCGCGAGCCTCACCGCGTCCGTCGAAGCGGCGGGCGATGTGGTCGGCCAGCGGCAGGCAGCGCTCGACGATGCTGTCGCGCTGACGCTGAAACGGCGCGGACCCCTCGTCGAGCTTGGCCAGTTCCTGGAACATGCCCAGCACATCGGCGTACTCGTTACTCGATCGCGAGGACGATCCGCGGGATGCGGAGGGTGTCACCGGGCGGGACTCACTCGTCTCGTCGTCAGAGCGATGCCTACCACCGGGGCATCGATATCGGCGCCGTCGTTGAACATCTGGACATCGTCGGTCAGCGAGGTCAGCACGTGCCAGCTGAAACTCCCCGGAGTCAGCACGTCGGAGGCACTCGACGTCGACACCGTGGACACCTTCACCACCAGTTCGTGATCGCGCGGATCCACCACGAGCAGCAGGGCGGCGTCGTTGGATGCCGATCTGATGAGTCGGGTACACGCCTCGTCGACCGCGAGCTTGAGATCGGCGACGGCATCCAGATCTAGATCCTCAAAGGTTGCCAAAGCACCGATGACGGTGCGCACCACGGCGAGGTTCTCTAGAAGCGCCGCCACCCGCAGTTCCACCGAACGGGGATTGCGCGCGGCCGCGGATGGTGAGCTTTCGGCATTCGACATGTACTGGCCTCCCGGCAATATCGCCCCGAGAGTACCCCAGCGTGACGGCCAGTTATTCACTGCGACACCGTCCTCGTCAGGGTTGGCCGGATCGACGGATAGAGGGTTGCGGAACGTTCGCCCATAGTGCCGCCCGGCATACCCCGTTTGCGGCCCGCCCCAAACGCCTGCCGGGTGCCGTCGACGTATGGCAGCGCTCGCCGTAGAACTCTCGTATAACCGATGTCACATCCCCGGTCCCGGTTTGGCGGTGACCGATTCGGGAACCCGGTGCTGCGAGCGAGAGCGCAGGCGTTTCGCTCGCTCCGAAGAAACCAGGCGATCGACGACCGGCTTCCGAGGAGCATCCAGCTGCCAATGAGGTTGCGGCGCAGAGCCGTTGAGCCCATACAGCTGGGTGGCGGGTCGCGGTCGGCACCGCGACCGGCATGGCGAAGCTCAAGAAGCGGGCTAAAGCCTTCAGCTCGACCGGTATTCGCACAGAGAGGTAGACATGGCTGAGAACAACAGCGGACCTGAAGAGGCCGTCAAGGGCGTCGTCGAGGACGTCAAGGGTAAGGCCAAGGAAGTCATCGGCACCGTCACCGGCAGCGACGACCTCAAGGAAGAGGGCAAGGCCCAGCAGGACAAGGCCGAGGCGCAGCGCGACGTCGCGAAGAAGGAAGCCGAAGCCGAGGCCGCCCGCGCCGGCGAGAAGGCCGCCGAGAAGCGCCAGGAAGCCTTCCAGGACTGAGTGCACAAAGGAAACGGGCCCAGTCCGCGGACTGGGCCCGTTTCGATGTCCGGGTCGATATCGGGGGCGCTACGCCATGCCCGATATCGGCGGGAAACCCATGGTCAGGCTCACCATCATCAATGTCATCAGGAACCAGCCCGCGCCCTGCCAGCCCCACCAGGTGCCTTCGTCGCGCCAGATCCGATAGGTACGCGCGAACGCCCACACGCCGCCGACCAGCAGAATCACCGGTGCCCCGAGACCCAGCAGGGTGCGCTGCGGACGACCGCACGCGACGGTGTCGATATCGGCAGCAGCCCCGCAGGTGCTGACCCACAGCGCGGCGATCACCAGGAACGCGAACCCCGCCAGGCTGACCACCAGCGCGAACCGGATGGCCGCGCGCAGGTTGCCATCCTCACGTCCGAGCTGGTCGCCCGGGCTGGGGTCCGCGTAGTTGCGCGTTGGGCGCATGTCAACACCGTCCTCGCCGTCTCAGGGAAACCCGGCATACCCCCGGCTGGTACCGGTCAAACGTCATTGCACGCGCTGGTGGGCGGTCAGCAGCAGGTGGTTGAACTCGTCACGCGAAGGCAGCACATCCTCGTAATTCAGGGCGGTGAAGTCCGCCGCGATCTGCTCGGCCAGCGCGCGCAGTTTGACGTTGGTCTCTTGCGAGCGCCAGCGCAGCAGGTCGAAGGCGTTGTCCGCGGTGATCCGGTACACCAGCATCAGCATTCCCTTGGCCTGCTCGATGGCTGACCTGGCCTCGGCGATCTCGGAGACCACTTCGCTGACCCGCTCCTGCTGGACCTGCTCGATGGACGGGGTGACGTCGACGTAGAAACCGTGGGTGCCGATGACCACACCCTCGGCGTCGTACAACCGGTCGCCGACGACGACGACGTGGTGTTCGTTGCCGGCGGTGTCGATGATGCGGTGCCGATTGCTGAACGCCGAGGAGGTGCGCCGGATCTCCTCCAGCGTGCCGGCCACCTGTCCGTAGTCGTCGGGATGTTTGTGCGAGAGCACCAGTTCGGTGGTCGGTTCGACCGTGCCCGGCTCGTAGCCGTGCATGCGTTCGACCTGAGGTGACCATTCCCAGCGCTGGTCGGCGAAATAGAACCGGAACGACCCGACCCGTTGTGGTTCTCCCCCGGCCAGGGCGCGATCGATCGGCGTTGCGGTGATCGGTTCACCGGCCGTGTCATGCGCCATGCGTGCAGAATATCCCGCAGCTGTGGCGGCGGCGCCGGACCGCCCCGCCCACCGTGCGACGGGCCGCGAGCTTCATTAGCGTTATGGGATGGACCTGCACACCGTCGAGGTGGTCGACGTCGCGGCGCAGCGCTCGGACCTGTGGCCGCTGGGGCCGGGGGACGCCGTGCTGGCCGGCGGCACGTGGCTGTTCTCCGAACCGCAGGTCGGCCTGCGCCGGCTTGTCGATATCACCCGGCTCGGCTGGCCGCCGGTAACGGTGGCCGACGACGGTATCGAACTGGCTGCCACCGCCACCATCGAACAGGTTGCCGAACTGTCCGGGCTGCTGCCCGCCCAACGACCGGATTGGGCCGCGGCGCCGCTGTTCCGGCAGTGTTGCCAGGCGTTGTTGGCCTCGTTCAAGATCTGGCGCACCGCGACGGTGGGCGGCAACATCTGTCTGTCCTTCCCGGCGGGCGCGATGATCTCGCTGGCCTCGGTGCTGCGCGGGACGGTGACGGTGTGGCGTGCCGATGGTTCCGATTACCGGCTGCCGATCACCGAGTTCGTCACCGGTTCGGCCACCAACGTGCTCGCCGGCGGCGATGTGCTGCGTTCGCTTCACCTGCCGGCTGCGGCGTTGCGGGCGAGCACCTCGATGCGCAAGCTGGCGCCGTCGCCGCTGGGGCGCTCCGGCATCGTCGTCGCCGGCCGCCGCGACCAGGAGGCCGACGGTGCGGCTTTCGTGCTGTCGATCACCGCAGCGACGGTGCGGCCCTACGTCTTCGAATTCCCCGGGGTGCCTGATGACGCCGCACTGGCGGCCGCGCACGCCACTATTCCCGACGATGCCTGGACCATCGACGCGCATGGGGACCCGGATTGGCGCCGTGGGGTGTCGCTGGTGCTGGCCCAGCAGGTTCGCGCGGATCTGCGATGACGATAAATGTCAACGGAACCGAGCTGACCGGAGCGCCGCGGCCCGGTCAGTGCCTGCGTACGTTCCTGCGGGAGAACGGTCATTTCGAGGTCAAGAAGGGCTGTGACGCCGGGGACTGCGGAGCGTGCTCGGTGCTGGTCGACGGCGCCCCGGTGCACTCGTGCGTCTACCCCGCGTTCCGGGCGGCCGGCCGGGATGTGACGACGGTGGCAGGCCTGGGCACTCCGGAAGATCTGCACCCGGTGCAGCGACAGTTCTTGGAGGCGGCCGGTTTTCAGTGTGGTTTCTGCACCGCGGGTATGGTGACGACCGCCTCGGCGCTCTCTGCCGATCAACTGGCCGATCTGCCCGCGAACCTGAAGGGCAACCTGTGCCGCTGCACGGGGTACCGGCCCATCGTCGATGCACTGGCGGGAAGGTCCAACACCGAGAAGCCGGCGCAGTCGGCCGATATCGGCCGTTCCGTCGTTGCGCCGGCTGGGGTCCGGGTGGTGACCGGGACCGAGCCGTACACCATGGACTTCACGCCCGCCGGTCTGCTGCATCTGGCGGTTCTACCCAGCCCGCTGCCGCACGCGCGTATTCGTTCGATCGATACCCGTGCGGCGCAGGCGATTCCGGGTGTACGGCTGGTGCTCACCCATGCCGACAGCCCCGCGGTCGCGTTCTCGACGGCGCGACATGACAACAGGCTCGATGATCCGGACGACACCTACGTCCTCGACGACGTGGTGCGCTTCGTCGGCCAGCGGGTCGCCGCGGTCGTTGCCGACGACCTCGCCACTGCCGAAAAGGCCTGCCGCGCAATAGTCGTCGACTACGAAGAGCTGCCCGCGGTATTCGACCCGGATATCGCCCGCCGGCCCGGGGCGCCCCGGGTGCACGACGGCAAGGGCGCCGAGGCGCGCATCGCCGACGTCGCGCACAACATCGTCGCCGAACTGCACGGGGGTGTCGGCGATGTCGACGCCGGTGTCGCGCTGGCCACCGAACGCGGCGGTGCGGTGGTTACCGGCCGCTGGCAGACCCAGCGGGTCCAGCACACCCATCTGGAGACGCACGGCTGCACCGGTTGGTGGGAGCCCACGGAGGCCGGCGGCCGGTTGGTCATTCGCACCAGCTCACAGGTGCCCTATCTGGTGCGCGACGAACTGTGCCAGGTGTTCGGCCTGGGCCGCGACGACGTGCAGGTCCTGACCGCCCGGGTGGGCGGCGGCTTCGGGGCCAAACAGGAGATGCTGACCGAGGACATCGTCGCGCTGGCCGTGCTGCGCCTGCGCCGGCCGGTGCGCTATGAGTTCACCCGCTCCGATCAGTTCACGCTGGCACCATGCCGCCACCCCTTCCGGGTCGATGTCACGATGGCCGCCGGCGCCGACGGAATCCTGACGGCGCTGGGGGTCGAGGTGCTGCTGGACGCGGGCGCGTACGGCAACCACAGTCCCGGGGTGATGTTCCACGGCTGCGGCGAGTCCATCGCGGTGTACCGGTGCGCGAACAAGCGTGTCGACGCGCAGGCGGTGTACACCAACAACCTGCCGTCGGGCGCGTTCCGTGGGTACGGCCTGGGCCAGCTGATCTTCGCGATCGAATCGGCCCTCGACGACCTGGCCGATCAGTTGGGTATCGATCCCTATGAGATGCGGCGTCGCAATGTGGTGGTGCCCGGCGACGATTTCGTCGACTCTCACGTGCTGCGAGACGATTTGACGTTCGGCAGCTACGGACTCGACCAGTGCCTGGACCTCACCGAGGCGGCCATCACGGCGGGCAACGGTGTCACCGCCCCGGACGGCCCGCAATGGCGGACCGGAACCGGTGTCGCGCTGTCGATGATCGCCACCATCCCGCCCCGCGGGCATTACGCCGACGCGAGCGTGACCCTGTCCGCCGATGGCGCCTACCTGATTTCGGTGGGTACCGCCGAATTCGGCAACGGCACCTCGACGGTGCACACCCAGATCGCCGCCACCGAGTTGCGCACCAGTGCCGACCGGATCCGGCTGCGCCAATCCGATACCGATATCGGCGGGCATGACACCGGTGCTTTCGGCTCGGCGGGCACGGTGGTGGCCGGTAAGGCGGTACAGAACGCATGTCGTGAACTGCGTGCCGTGCTCACCGCGGCAGCGGCGGCGTTGACCGGCACCGCGGAGCAGTCCTGTGAGCTGGGCCTGCACGGTGTGCAGTGCGGTGCGGCCTACGTCGATCTGCGCGAGCTCGCGGCAACCGGGACGCTGCGCGCTGTCGGTCGCCACGATGGCACGCCGCGCTCGGTGGCGTTCAACGTGCAGGGCTTCCGTGTCGCGGTCGATACCGAGACCGGCGTCGTGTTGATCCTGCAGTCGGTCCAGGCCGCCGACGCCGGGGTGGTGATCAACCCGCAGCAATGCCGCGGTCAGGTGGAAGGTGGTGTGGCACAAGCGATCGGCTCGGCACTGTACGAGGAGATGCTGCTCGGCCCCGATGGCACCGTCACCAATTCGGCGTTGCGCAACTACCACATCCCACAGCTCGCCGACGTTCCGGTGACCGAGGTCTTCTTCGCCGACACCTACGACGAACTGGGCCCGATGGGCGCAAAGTCGATGAGCGAGTCACCGTACAACCCGGTGGCGCCGGCTTTGGCCAACGCCATCAAGGACGCGACCGGCGTGCGGTTGCGCCAGCTGCCGATGACACCGGCTCGGGTGTGGCGCGCGCTCACAGACCCCGCTTGGCGGCCTTGACCGCCGCGATCACCTCGGCGTCCCCGCTGAAATCGGCGTGCACGGCGTTGCGGCCGAAGGCGAACATCAACAGCTCCCCCGGTTCGCCGGTGACGACGACGCTCGGCCCCTTGCCGGCCGTGGCCACCGTCCGCCCGTCGGGCGTGCGCAGGGTCAGCCGTGCGGGCACCTTGGCCAAGGCGACCTTGGCCAGCATCGGCAGTGGCCTGCGGACCGTCGCCGTGGTCGCCTCGTCCAGCTCGCGCGGCACCCAGTCCGGTTGGGCACGCCGCACGTCCTCGTGGTGGACGAACATCTCCGTCGCGTTCACCAGCGGGTCGAGCAGCTTGAACGGCGAATACAGTGGCGGGCCCGACGCGACCTGCTCGACCAGCTCGTCCCACGGCGTGCCCGCGGCGATCTGGTCCTGCACCTTGGCGGTGTAGCCGGCCAGCGGTTTGAAGGTTATCCCCGGCGTGGCATCGAGCCTGCGCTCGCGCAGCACCAGGTGCGCGGCCAGGTCCCTGGCCGTCCAGCCCTCGCACAGGGTGGGGACATCGGGGCCGACGGCGCGCAGGGTTTCCACGAGGGCTGCGCGTTCGCGCTGGGCGACTGATGTGCTCATGTGCCCACGATAGGCGCCACTGTCGGCGGCGGGATTTACGATCGGCGCCGTGCGGGTGAAAGTGTTGGTGCTCGTCGGCGTCACGGCCGGGCTGGCGGCGTTCGCGGCGGGCCTGCATCCGTGGTGGATTCTTGTGACGGCCGTATCGGCACCGCTGATGTTGGTGCTGGCGCCGCGGTTCGTGCATGGCGTGGTCACCGGCGCGCGCACACCGGGTCGCGCCGAAAGGCCCACCGAAACCATGTCGGGGACGCAGTTCGAGGACCATATCGCCGCGATCGCGCGCAGCTGCGGCGTGCCGGTGATCATGACCCCTTTGTCCGGCGACTGGGGTGTCGACCTCATCGTGGGCCGGCGCCCGGACCGGCTGGCCATTCAATGCAAGAGGGTGTCCCGGCCGGTGGGTCCCGGCGCGGTCCAGGAGGTGGTGGCGGGCGCGCCGATGCAGGGCTGCACGCGAACGATGGTGGTGTCCAACCAGGAGTTCACGCCCGCCGCGCGCCGCCTGGCCGAGCTGCACGGCTGCGAACTGGTCGGTGGATCCACGCTGCCGCAGTTGCGTTCGGTGATCCGCAGGCTCACCGAACCGGCCCGGCCGGGTGCGCTCTAGGAGCGCAGCACGTCGCGGACCGCGTCCACCGCCATGTCGAGTTCGGCTTCGGTGACCGTCAGTGCCGGCCGGAACCGCACACTGGTGGGCCCGCTGGACAGCATCACCACACCGCGCTCCCACAGCTGCGCCACCAGCGCGTCGCGCCGCGCGGCGTCGGGCATGCTGAAGGCGCACATCAGGCCGCGCCCGCGCACATCGAGCACGGTGTCCGGAAACTCCCGCGCGAGGTCGGTCAGCCGGCCGAGCAGATAGCTGCCCTGGCGGGCCGCGTTATCGAAAAGGCCCTCGGCCGCAATGGTTTCCAGGATCCGCCTGGAGCGCACCATATCGACCAGATTGCCGCCCCAGGTGGAGTTGATCCGGGAGCTGACGACGAACACGTTGTCCGCGACGTCGTCGACGCGCCGTCCTGCCATCACACCGCACACCTGCGTCTTCTTGCCGAACGCGACGACATCGGGCATCACACCGAGCTGCTGATAGGCCCACGCGGTGCCGGTCAGCCCGCAGCCGGTCTGCACCTCGTCGAATATGAGCAGCGCATCGAACTCGTCGCACAGTTCGCGCATCGCGGCGAAGAACTCGCGCCGGAAGTGCCGGTCGCCACCCTCCCCCTGGATGGGTTCGGCGATGAAGCAGGCGATGTCGTCGGGGTGCGCCTCGAACGCGGCGCGTGCTTGTCGCAGCGACTCGGCTTCGATTGCGGCCATGGCCTTTTCGTCGGCTCCGGCGCGCAGGTACGGCGCGTCGATCCGGGGCCAGTCGAACTTCGGGAACCGGGCCACCTTGTTGGGATCGGTGTTGGTCAGCGACAGCGTGTATCCGCTGCGACCGTGGAACGCACCGCGCAGGTGCATGACCTTGGTGCCCAGTTCGGGGTCTTTGCCGCGGGATTCGTTGAGCCGGCTCTTCCAGTCGAACGCGACCTTCAGCGCGTTCTCGACCGCCAGTGCGCCGCCGTCGACGAAGAACAGGTGCGGTAGCGCGGGATCGCCGAGCACGTCGGCGAAGGTGTCGACGAAACGCGCCATCGGGACGGTATAGACGTCGGAGTTGCTGGGCTTGTTGACCGCAGCGGCGGCCAGTTCGGCACGGAATTCCTCGTCATCGGCCAGCGCGGGGTGGTTCATCCCCAGCGCCGAGGACGCGAAGAACGTGAACATGTCCAGGTAGGTCCGGCCGGTGCGCGCGTCCACCAGATGCATACCGCGCGACCGCTCGATGTCGAGAACCAGATCCATGCCGTCGGCCAGGATGCTGCGGCCCAGCACCTCGTGGACCTGCTCGGCGCCGATGGTGCACGGACGGGTGGGCAGAACAGCTGTCATGCACGCCATGCTAGCGCATAATTTGCGGTTTCTTAACGCCTAGCCCGTAACTATTACGGTACAAAGTCGCGTCCTTCGTAAAATGTCTGTAAGATGATGGTGCTTCGCGTCCGAACGTTCGCCGTGGTCCGGATCTTCTGCAGCAGGTCCTCCAGCGCACGGGAGGACGCGACGCGCACCAGCAGGACATAGCTGTCCTCACCGGCAACGGAGTGACAGGCCTCGATGGCCTCGATGTGTTCCAGGCGCGCCGGTGCATCATCGGGTTGCGAGGGATCTAGAGGAGAGATGGCGACGAACGCCGAGAGCATGTGCCCGACGGTCTCGGGATCGATCCGTGCGGTGTATCCGGTGATGACCCCGCGCGTCTCGAGCCTGCGCACCCGCGCCTGCACCGCCGACACCGACAGGCCGGCCGCCGTGGCCAGATGCGCCAATGTCGCGTGGCCGTCGGCGATCAGCGCGCGAACCAAAGTGCGGTCGATATCGTCGAGCTGCTCAGGGTCGGCCATGGCCGGAGACTATCGCAGGCAGGTGCGCTGATGAATAGTCCGCGCATCGTCCCCCTCGGATCACTGCGGGCCCGGTTCGCCGCTGCCCTGTCCACGATGTACGGCGCCGAGGTGCCCGCCTACACCACGCTCGTCGACGTCAGTGCGGCCGTCAACGCCGACCACATCGCCGGTATCCGGGCCTGCGGCGGCGACGGTGAGCGGCTGGGATCGCTGCAGCGCGTGACCGCCGAACGCCACGGCGCGATCCGCGTCGGGACACCTGCCGAACTCGCCGACGTCGCCACCCTGTTCGCCGCCTTCGGTATGTACCCGGTGGGGTTCTACGATCTGCGCGACGCCTCCTCACCGGTACCGGTGGTGTCGACGGCATTTCGGCCCGTCGACGCCGAGGAGTTGGCGCACAACCCGTTCCGGGTCTTCACCTCGATGCTGGCAACTGCCGACACCCGGTTCTTCGATCCCGGCCTGCGAGCCAGGATCGATCGCTTCCTGTCCGAGCGCAGCCTTTTCGATCCGGATCTGATCGCCACGGCACGGCGGATCGCCGCCGACGGCGGTTGCGGCCACGCCGAGGCGGCGACCTTCGTCGACCATGCCGTCGCGGCGTTCGCGTTGTCGCGCGAACCCATCGACCGCGGCTGGTACGAGGAACTCTCCGCCATCTCCGCGGTGGCCGCCGATATCGCCGGCGTGACCACGACCCATATCAACCACCTCACACCGCGGGTGCTCGACATCGACGATCTCTACGCCCGGATGAGCGCACGCGGTATCAGCATGATCGACGCCATCCAGGGGCCGCCGCGTACCGATGGTCCGGCAGTGTTGTTGCGGCAGACTTCTTTTCGCGCACTGGCCGAACCCCGGCGGTTCCGCGACGCCGACGGCACCGTGCACGACGGCACGCTGCGGGTCCGGTTCGGGGAGGTGGAGGCCCGCGGTGTCGCCCTGACCCGCAAGGGCCGCGAACGCTACGACCAGGCCATGGCGCAACCGGATCCCGCCGCGAGCTGGCAGGACCACTTCCCGGCGACCGATGCCGACATGGCCGCCCAGGGACTGGCCTACTACTACGGCGGCGACCCCACCCGGCCGGTGGTCTACGAGGACTTCCTGCCCGCCTCGGCGGCCGGCATCTTCCGGTCCAATCTCGACAGTGACGCCCGCACCACCGCGGTCACCGACGGCACCGAAACACCCGGCTACGACCAGGACTGGATGTCCGGGGCGATCGGCCGCGATATCTCAGACCCTTACGCCCTCTACCAGAAAGCGGCATCATGACCACGATGGAGAAAACCACCGGCACCCTGCCCACCGTGGACGCGCTGCGCGCGCAGGTTCGCGCGGCCCTCGAAGGCGTCGGAGCGCAGACCGAACTGGGTGAGCCCCGATCACCCGGGCTACCGGCCAGCAGCCCGATAACCGGCGATGTGCTGTTCGCCGTGCCCGAGACCGATGCCGCCGGCACGGCCGATGCCATCGCCCGGGCAGCACAGGCATTCACCGCGTGGCGGACCACGCCCGCACCGGTGCGCGGCGCCCTGGTCGCCCGGCTGGGCGAACTGCTCACCGAACACAAGGCCGATCTGGGCACCCTGGTGACGATCGAGGCGGGCAAGATCACCTCCGAGGCGCTCGGTGAGGTGCAGGAGATGATCGACGTGTGCCAGTTCGCGGTCGGGTTGTCCCGGCAGCTGTACGGCAAGACCATCGCCTCGGAACGACCCGGCCACCGATTGATGGAAACCTGGCATCCGCTCGGCGTCGTCGGCGTCATCACGGCCTTCAACTTCCCGGTCGCGGTGTGGGCGTGGAACACCGCGCTGGCGTTGGTGTGTGGTGACACCGTGGTGTGGAAGCCCTCGGAGCTGACCCCGCTGACGGCGATCGCCTGTCAGGCCCTCATCGAACGGGCGGCCCGCGATGTCGGTGCGCCCGAACATCTCAGCGAGCTCGTCCAGGGTGGCCGCGAGGTGGGCGAAGTGCTGGTGGACGACCCGCGGATCGCTTTGCTCAGCGCCACCGGCTCGGTACGGATGGGCCGCGAGGTCAGCCCCCGGGTGGCGGCGCGCTTCGGCCGGGTGCTGCTGGAGCTCGGCGGTAACAACGCCGCCATCGTGACGCCGTCGGCGGATCTCGATCTCGCGGTGCGCGGCATCGTGTTCGCCGCGGCGGGCACCGCCGGGCAGCGTTGTACGACGCTTCGCCGTGTCATCGCACACACGTCGGTCGTCGACACCCTCGTCGAGCGGATCATCGGCGCCTACCGCAGCCTGCCGGTGGGCGACCCGGCCGCCGACGGGACACTGGTTGGTCCGCTGATCCACGAGCGGTCCTACCGCGACATGGTCGGCGCGCTCGAGCAGGCACGTGCCGACGGCGGCGAGGTGACCGGTGGCGAGCGGGTCCCGGTCGGTTCCGACGACGCCGGCTCGTTCTATGTGACCCCGGCCGTGGTCCGGATGCCGGCCCAGACGCAGGTGGTGCACTCCGAAACCTTCGCCCCCATTCTGTACGTGCTCACCTATGACACCATCGACGAAGCCATTGACTTGAACAATGCTGTACCGCAGGGTCTTTCGTCTGCGATCTTCACCACTGACATCCGGGAGGCCGAACGGTTCATGGCCGCCGACGGATCGGACTGCGGTATCGCCAACGTCAACATCGGAACTTCCGGCGCCGAGATCGGTGGCGCTTTCGGTGGGGAGAAGGAGACCGGTGGTGGGCGGGAGTCAGGATCGGATTCCTGGCAGGCCTATATGCGCCGCGCCACCAATACCGTCAACTACTCGTCCGAACTGCCGCTGGCTCAGGGCGTCCGGTTCGGCTGAGTTTGCGCGCTCACCGCTGCGCCACACCACGCTTGTGGTGACGGTCTCGGCGTGCAAACCTACGGCGTGGACTTCGACAATAAGGTGGCCGTGGTCACCGGCGGCGGATCGGGCATCGGCCGGGCGCTGGCAACGGCATTCGGCGGCGCCGGAGCACGGGTCGTCATCGGCGATATCGACGAAACCGCCGCGCGCACAACCGCCGATCTCGTACGGGACTCCGGTGGTGCCGCGGTGGGCCTGCACGCCGATGCCGCCGACACCACCGGCATCCGTGCGTTGATCGCGGCGGCTGAGGACCGTTTCGGTCCGGTCGATCTCTACGCTGCCAACGCCGGCATCATCGGGGCTTCTGGCCTGGGCGCCGAAGCCGACTGGGATCGCATCATCGACCTCAATCTGCGATCACACATCCGCGCCGCCGAACTGCTGGTGCCGGATTGGCAGGACCGGGGCAGCGGATACTTCGTCTCGGTGGCATCGGCGGCAGGCCTGTTGACCCAACTCGGTGCGGCCGGCTACGCGGTGACCAAACATGCCGCGGTCGGCTTCGCCGAATGGCTGGCAATCACCTACGGCGACAACGATATCGGGGTGAGTTGTGTATGTCCGCTCGGGGTGGACACCCCGTTGCTCGACGCAGTCCGCGCCGACGCCGAACCGGACGCCCGGGTCGGCGCCGAATCGATCGTGCGGTCCGGTGCGGTGATCAGTGCCGACGAGGTGGCCGCCGCGACCGTCGATGCCGTGCGTTCGGGCCGATTCCTGGTGCTGCCGCATCCGCAGGTGCTCGACATGTACCGGCACAAGGGTTCTGACTACGACCGCTGGATCGCCGGCATGCGGCGCTACCAGCGCTCGCTGCGTTAGTCGGCGCGAGGTTGACCGTGCGACGTCACCGGGCCGGGCCCGGCTGATTTCGACAGACAGTAGGCGGCCAGCACCTGAACCAGAGGTGATATCTCGACGAGATCGTGATGTCCGTCGTGTGAGAACAGTTCGAGAAGGTAACGGTGGCAAGCGGAATGGACTCCGACACCCAGAACCGCCTGGTAGCCCAGCTCTTTGAGCATTGCGACCTCGGCGGCATCCGACCCGGGAAGTCCTATGGCGGCGAGGAACGTCGTCGCATGCACGACCGCACGCTCGGTGGCGGGATAGTCGGCCAGCTGAACGCCGTAGAGACCGTGATCGGTCAGCACGGTCAGTCCCGAGGTGGGATTGAAGACCGTATCCACTTTTCGCGGCGTATCGACCGCCGTACCGTCTTCGGAGACGACCGAGATCGCCCATCCGGACAATCCGGCCGCCCGCTGAACCTCGGTGACCAGCATCTCCAGCGCCTCGATCTCCGACAGGTGGGTGTTGTCTTCCATCAACCGGACCATCGTCGCGGTCAGGTGGTCGGTGCTTCGCGCCGAATCCATCCGCCGGTCCCGGCGGTCCAGGCCGGCAGGCACCGAACTCGTGGGCACCGACGCGCTGTATCGGGCCCGGCCCTGGCGTTTGGCTTCCAGTAGCGCAGCATCCGCGGCCGCCAGGAGGCTGTCGGCCACGGTGTTCTCGACGCCGTGCACGGCGGCACCCCAGGACACGCTGACGCCGGGCAGCAGCGTTGTGTTCAGAACCCGCGTCGCGTTCTCGGCGAACTCCTGTGTCGTCTCCAGCGTCGCGTCCGGTAGCAGCACGCAGAATTCGTCGCCGCCCAACCTGGCCACCGCGGCCCCCTCGATCTGGCCGACCAGCCCGCTCAACGCGGTGGCGACCCGTCGCAGCAGGTCGTCACCGGCGGGATGCCCGTCGCGGTCATTGACCTGCTTGAAACCGTCCAGATCGCACAGCAGAACCGCGGGAGTCTTGTCCTCCCAGTCGATCTCGGTGAAACGCTGTTCCATCGCCCGGCGATTCGCGATGCCGGTCAGCGGATCTTGGTAGGCGTAGCCCCAGACGGTGCTGAGCAGTTCGGAGCGGCCGATGGCGATCGCTGTGTGCGCCGCTATGGCCTGGAGAAGTTGGGCATCCTCGTGGTCGAAACGGCGCCCGTCGGTGCCCGAAACCCAGATCTCACCCCACATCGAGTCGCCCGACATCACCGAGACAGCCAGCTCACACTCCTTGCCGAGCTCGAGTAGGAGCTGACGGGAATGCGGCGGGCAGTTCTCGTCGTCGACGGAGTTGCAGTAGGAGCGGCCGTGTGCCAGCAGATCCATCACATCCGGATCGTCGCCTACGGCGTAGCACTCCTGCTGCGGCCAGCGGAGTTCATGTGGTGCGAGGTCGCCGACATTGATCAAGGTACGCAAGACGCCACGATCCGGTTCCCACCGGCTGATGGCCAGTGATGCGGCGTTCAGGGCGCCCAGCGCCTCCTGCGCGATCACCTCGAGCACTTCGTCGAAGAAGTTCGCCCGCGATACCGCTTCGGAGATGGTCAGCAAGGCCTTGAGCACCGGCAGCTCGATATTGGTGCCGACGGCCTTGGGTCCTTCCGTGAAGTCCGACATGAGAGGCTGTCCACCACCGCGTCAGGAACACGCCCGAACCGGCATGAATCGCCCTCTTCCCGCCAAGAGTCAACCAACTGGCGAAGTGTATCGACTCCTCCCACACCCGTCATCCCGAAGCATTGCGCAGGGCATCGACCGGCGACGATGCCCACACACCCCGCGGCGGGTCTGGTTGACTCAGCCGGCCGGCCGGTAGCCCGCCGCAGAGGCGCGCAGCGCGGCGATCTCGGCCGGGCACAGGATGCCGACCGCGTTCGAGACGAGATAATTGGCCGCGAACTCGTCGTTTGGCCAGACGTCGGCCTTCACCTGACCCATGACGTCGGCGTAGGACTGACCCGCGCCGACCTTGTCGCATATGCCGAACCCGTAGCCGATCGCGTCATTGGCCGGGAAATCGTAATGGCGTCGCACCATCACGTCGTAGGTGTACTCGATCTCCGGGCCGGGAACGGCCAGCGCGGATGGCGCCTGGAGTGCCGCGGCCAGTACGTACACCGATGTCAGAGCCGATGTGGCGACGATCCGTCGGCGCACGACATCACGGTTCATCTGATTCCTTTGTTCGGTCGCTGCGGCAGTGTCAGCCCTTGGGCGGCAGCATCATGTCCTGCCACGACTGCTGTTGGCCGGCATCACGGGCCAGGTCGGTCTGCCGATAGGCACGACCGTCGGGCCCGATGTAGGTACCGGAATCGGGGTCGTACGGCGCGACCGCGAGCGGCGGCGCTGCTGCCGGTGCTGCAGCCGCGGGCACGGCCGGAGCGGATTGCGCTGTCCCGGGCGGCAATTGCGGGATGGGCTGCCCGGACAGTGTGGCGTTGGGGTCGCCCTTCCAGTTGTAGCCGTCGTTGAGCGGCACATAGTTCTCGTCGCTCTCGCACATGGCGGCGGTCGGTGCCCGCTTACCGGGTTTGGTCTCGCACGGGATGTTGCGAGCACCACGCACATTGAACGGTGAGTCCTGTGGCACCCGGCAGTAGAGGTTGCCCTCCGGGCGCGCCGGATAGTCGACGTCGGTGGGTACCCGCTGTTGCTGCGGCGGCAGGAACCCGGTCAGGCATGCGGGCGGCAGGTTCAGGTTGAGGTTGAACGACAGGTACCCACCCCGATAGGCCTGTCTGGTGTTCCTGTTGGCCAGGCCCGCACCCTGAAGGATCGAGATGCCTTGGGGCAGAAGCACGAGAACCTGTTCGAGGTTGTCGTTGTAGGTTATGCCGATATCGTCGAGTCCGACCAGGTTGGAAAGCAGCACCGGCAGCGACACCTGGAACCGGTCGACAAGACCGCGGACGGCGTCGGCGGCCCCGGGCCCGTCGGTCAACACCTTCGCCACCGCGGGGTCCTGGTCCTGGAGCTGCCCGGTGACGGTGGCGATGTTGGCCGCCCATGCCGCTATGGAACCGGCGGTCTCGGTCTGGGAGTCCAGCACCGGTTGGGACTGATCGGTCAGTGCCACCAGGGAGTCGAGGTTCTTGCGTGCATCGATCGCCAGTGCCGTCGTGCCCTTGACCAGACGTGACAGTTCCGGCCCCAACCCACCGACGGCGGTGTAGCCCTCGTCGATGACGGTCTTGAGGTTATCGTGCGGAATGGCCTGGATACCCTGATTCGTCTGTGCCAGAAGCGAATTGATATCCGGCGGGACGGAGGCGCGGTCCTCCTTGATGACGTCACCATTCTTGAGGACGGGTCCGTCGCCACTGCGTGGCCGCAGGGCGACGAACTGTTCGCCTACCGCCGTTTGGCTGTGCACTTCGGCGTCGAGGTCGGCGGGGATGGGTACACCGGACTTCAGCGACAGGATCGCGTCGACGCCGGTATCGGTGAGCGCGACGCTTTCCACCCGGCCGACCTCGGTCCCCCGGTAGGTCACGTTCCCGCTGGAGTAGAGGCCGGCAGCCGCAGGCAGCTGCAGCGTGACCCGGTAGTGCCCGACACCGAACAGGTAGTTGGGCAGTTTCATGTAGTGGAACGCCATGACGGAGACGGCGACCAGTGTGCCGGTGGTGAAGATCGCCATCTGGACGACCACGCGCCTGGGCAGGTACATGTCAGCGCCCCTGATCGGTTCGGTAGGGAGCCACCAGCGGATTGCCCGCGGTGTAGGGGCTGGGCAGCTGCCCGATGGTGCGGCCCCACTGCAACTCCAGCTGGGTGAGATCGCCTTCGAACCGTGTCCCGGTGAAGAACGACGAGTCCAATCGGCTCAGCGTGAGGTCGATGACCGCGGTCAGGTTGGCGTAGTCACCGCGCATCCACTTCGTGAGCTGCTCCTTGGGGAACGGGAAGGTGGGCAGCACGCTCAACGCCCGCGTCAACGCCGGTCCGGCGTCGGCCAACGACTTGAGCACCGGGGCGATATCGGAGAGCTCGCGAACCAGTGCACTCTTGGTCTGGTTCACCGAGTCACTGGCCAGCGCGGAGAACTGGCCCAATTGCGTTACGGCATCAGCGATGTTCTTACGCTGGTCGTTGAGCACCGCCAGTGCGTCGGGGATCGTCTTGAGGGCTTTGTCCACCACCGGCTGTTGCTCGGCGATCTGGCCGATGAGATTGTTGAGGCTGTCGGCCGCGGCGATGATGTCGTCCTTCTGCTCGTTGAGGTGGCCGACATAGGTGTCGAGTTGGCCGATGAGGCTGCGCAGGTCGTCGGCGCGCCCGGCAAATGCCGTACTCAGCGCCTGGGTGATGTCCTGGATCTGACCGACTCCCCCGCCGTTGAGCACCAGCGATATCGCCGCCAGCGTCTGCTCGGTGCTGGGAAAGACTCCCGCATTCGACAACGGGATGAGCGAGCCGTCGTGCAATCTGCCTTCGGGAGCGGCGGCGGTCGGCGGTGCGAGTTCGATGTGCAGGGAACCGAAAAGACTGGTCTGGCCCAGCTTGACCGTCGCGTTGGCCGGCAGGTCCACATCACCGTCGATCGACATCGTCAGCAGCGCATGCCAGCCCTGGATGTCGACCTTGGTCACGTTGCCGACCGTCACATCGCCCACGCGGACACGGGAATTGGGCTGCAGGTTGACGACATTGGGCAACTCGGCACGAACGGTGAACGAGCCCGGGCCACCGCCTGCGGTACCCGGTAGCGGTAGCGAGTTCAGGCCCTGCCAGCTGCAACCCGAACTGGCGGCCGCAGCCATCGCAATGGCCAATCCGGCGGCTTTGGCGCGTAGACGCAAGACCGTCACTGGCCACCTCCGGCCGGAACCATCATGCCGGTCAGACCGTTCGCCGGATCCGTCGGCGTCGCTGCTGCTTCCGCGGCCATCGGCGTGCCCGCAGCGGGCGGCGGCGCTGCCGGCGCAGCGGGCGGGACGTAGTCCGGACGCATCCAATCCTCGCTGTAGGTCACCTCGTTGGGCCGGGCGATGGTGCCGACGAACGGGTTGAGCCCCAGCGGCGGGAAGTTGTACTGACGGTTCTTGATGATCGGTGCGAGGTACTGCGCGCACAGCTTCGCCGACTGCTCGGCACCCAGCCGCGATGCCGCCTGAATGGCGCCGCACAGGAACGTGATCGGGTTCTGGAAGTTGTTGACCGACAACGCTCCGGTGAGCGTGCCCTGGGCGGGTTGATAGATGTTGATGAAGTTCTGCAACGTCGGCGGCGCCACGTGGAGCACCTCCTTGATGTCCGGAATGCTGTCGTGCAGCGCCTGCGACACCGACGCCAGCTTGTCCGCCGTGATACCCAGGGATTCCCGGTTGTCGTTGACGAAGCTGGTCAACTGTCCGGCCAGATCGCCGAGGTCGCGCACGGCATTGCCGACTTCGTTCGGGTCGTTGGCGACCAGGTTGGTGACCGACGCCAGATTCTGGTTGAGCTGCGCAAGCACGGTGCTGGACCCCTGCAGCGCCGATACCAGTAACGACAGGTTCTTCAGCGTGGTGAAGAGGTCGTCGCTGTGATCGCCGAGGGCCGACATCGCCTGGGAGAGCTTGACGATGGTGTCCCGGATCGTCGGTCCTTGTCCGCGCAGGTTGTCCGCGGTGGTGTTGACCAGCGCGCCGAGCGGGCTCACCCCGCCCGGTTCGGTCGGCTGCAGCGCTTCGTTGAGCTTCTGCAGTTGCTGGCGAAAATCGTCGAACTCGACCGGTACCGCCGTGCGGTCACGCCCGATCACGGTGTTGTCTGCCATCACCGGCCCCGAGGTGTAGGCCGGTGTCAGCTGGATGGCACGCGAGGTGACCAGTGACGGTGACAGGATGACGGCTTTGGCGTCGGCCGGCACCTTGTACTTGTCGTCGAGCCAAAAGCTGATCTTGACCTGCAGCGGCTGAGGTTCGATCTTCTCGATCAACCCGACGGGAACACCCACGATGCGCACCTCGTCTCCGACGAAAATGCCGTTGCTGTTGTCGAAATACGCCACCAGGTGCGTGCGACCCGCTGCGGCGCCGTCGCGGAGGATCACCACGGATCCGGCGATCAGTGCGCAAACGAGCACGGCCGCCAGGGCGAGCCGTCGAAAGCGGGTGCTCATCGGCCGGCCTCCGGGTTGTTCGGTTCCGTCGGAGCCGGTGCCGCGGGCACCTCACCGGGAGCCGGCACCAGCAGCGGCTCGGGTGTGGGCGCCGGTGCGACATCGGCGGGTGGACCGGGCGGCGGACCGCCGGGCGGCGGTGCAGGCACCGGCTCGCGGTAGGGGTAGCAACCGGTGGGACCGGGCAGCGGCACGCCGGGTGGCCCGCAGCCCGGATCGCCGGGGTTGCCGGTGATCGCGTCGGGCAGAGTCAGTTTCGGGTCGCCACCCTGGCCGGTCCGCGGGTAGGGCACCGGTAGCGGCGGAGTTCCGGGCTGGCCGACCTGCGGGTCGACACGCTGCGAGGGCAGCAGCGTGTTGGGATCCACACCGAGATCGGAGAATGCGGCATCGACGAACGGCTGCACGAATTGGCCGGGCAGCAGGTTGGCGAGGTAGGCCTTGAAGAACGGGCCCGATCCCACCGACTCCCCCAGCGAGGTCGCGTAATCGCGCAGCCCTTTCAGCGCTTCCTGCACCTTCGTCTTGCGGTTGTCGACGATGGTGAGCACACCGTTGAGCCGGTCCAGTGCCGGCTTGAGAGTGCTGCGGTTATCGGCGATCAGTCCGGTCAACTGCGTGCTGAGAACCGAGAAGTTGGCGGAGAGCTGATCCAGGGCGCTGCTCTGGCTTTCCAGTTGCACCAGCAACGCGTTGGTGTTGGCGACCAGGCTGACGATCTGGTCGCTGCGTTTGGCCAGGATGCCGGTGGCCTTGTTTGCGTTGCCGAGCAGCGAGCGAAGTTGTGCGTCGCGCTCGTTGAGGGTCTGGGAGAAGCGCGCGACTCCGTCCAGCGCGGCGCGGAGCTGCGGCGGGGTGTCGGCGAAGGTCTGCGACAACACGGTCAACGAGCTGGACAGCTGTTCGGTGTTCAGACCGCTGATGGTCGCCGACAGGTCACCGAGCGCGTCGGGAAGCTGATACGGCGAGGTGGTGCGCTCCAGTGGGATGGTCTCCCCCTGGGTGCCGTCACCGCGCGGAGTGACTTCGAGAACCTTCGACCCCAGCAGCGCCTTGGTCTTGATCGCCGCTTCGGACCGGTCGCCCACACGGATGTCGTCATTGACGTCGAAGGTGACCAACGCGTGCGAGTCGACCAGCGAGATGCTCTTGACCTGCTCGACCTGGTAACCCGCGACCTGCACTGCCGCACCGGTTTTCAGGCCGCCGGCGTCGGCGAAGAACGCCGAGTAGGTGCGTCCGCTGACGAAGGAGAACACGTCCCGGAACTGCAGGGCGCCGATGACCAACGCGGTCAGTACGACGGCGCCGATGACGCCGAGGACGACGGGGTTGCGTTCGGAGAACGGTTTGATCTGTTCGCGTTTGGCGAAGAACTTCATCGCGGTGTGCACCTGCCCGTGTCCTGGCCGGCGAGCTTGACGTACACGGGTTGTCCGCCTTTTCCGTTGACCTTGAGCACCAGGTCACAGATGTAGAAGCTGAAGTAGTCGCCGGTCAGTGCCTGCCTGCCGAGTACGCGGTAGGCATCGGGCAGGGTGTTGAGGTAGTCGTCGAAGAAGTCCTTGTCGGCCAGTACCGTGCTTGCCACCCGGTCGGTCTGGGCGACCGTGTCCTTCAGTGGCGGACGCGCCTGCGCGAGCAGGTCGGCGATGGACGCCGAGGCGGCGCCGGCATATGCCAACCCGTTGGCGAGGTCCTGCTTGCGCGCCGCCAAGCCGTCGACCAGTGAGGACAATGAGTCGATGGCCTTGGCGAACTGGTCGCCCTGACCGGCGAGCGAACCCAGCACGGTGTTGAGGTTGACCACGACCTGCCCGATCAGTTGATCGCGGTCGGCCAGCGTGCTGGTCAGTGCCGCGGTCTGGGTCAGAAATGATCCGATCGAGGCGCCCTGCCCTTGGAAGGCGGAGATCAGCTCACCGGACAGGGTGTTGACCTGTTGGGGATCCAGCGCGCGGAACAACGGGCGAAAGCCGCCGATCAATGCGTCCAGGTCGAGTGCCGGCTCGGTCTGCTTCAAACCGATGGTGGCATGGTCGGGCAACGGCCGGGTGCCGCCTGCTCCCTCGAGCAACTCCACATACCGTCCGCCGATCAGGTTGTCGTAACGGATCGCGGCACGGCTGCCTTCGGTCAGGATCACCCGGTCATTGGCGCTGAACGTGACCGTGGCGGTGTTGTCGGAGTTGACCGAGATGCGGCTGACCTTGCCCACCTCGACACCCGCCACCCGGACGAAGTTCCCGGTGGCCAGCCCGCTGACATTGTCGAACACGGCACTGTAGGTCTTGCCGTCCTCGAAGCGGAACTGCGCGTAGATCGCCAGCAGCGCAAACGTGCCCAGGAGGCACACCACGACGAAGACCGCGAGTCGTGCCACGGCGCCGGACAGGTTGTCTCTCATTGCATCCCTCCTTGGCTCGAATTGACAGCAGAGTTCGGTGTTTTCACGATGACGGCGCGGCAGGCACCGGAACCGGGGTCGCCGGCGGATTGGGCTGCATCTGGGCCGGATCCGGAACGACGAAGGGTTCCGTCCCGGGCGGCGGCGGACCGGGCTCCCGGGGCAACCCGGGTGCGGGGGCCGGTGGCAGACCGGGATAGAGCGGCGTGCCGTCCGGTGCGTACATCGGTGCTCCGTATGGCGGCGCGCCCGGGTAGGGAATCGGGCCCGGCGCGGGTCCGCGGTCCTGTCCGCGCAGCGTCGGCGGTGCCGGGGTGCCACGGGTCACCGGGAACAGATCGGTGTAGAAGGGCCGCCCGACACCGGGATTGGGCCTGATGTCCACCCCGGTGCCCCAGCCGGTGTTGGTCACCAGATCGCGGACCGGGAAGTTCTTCGCCACATCGGGCAGTGAGCCGCAACCCGGCTTTCCGCCCGGGCCGCCCTTCGCGCCGATGATCGTCAGGTTGTCCGGATAGCGATACTGGTCCTTGCCGAAGAGCAGCGCGGCATCGACGACCAGCGACTTACCGTTGTCACCGCCGGTGATACCCGGATAGCCGGTGTCCAGCAGGGTTTTCGCGCCCAGCAACAGACAGGTGTAGGAGGGGTTGTACTTGTTCAACAGCGTCGTCGTCGACTGCAGGTCGTTTATCGCTCGGACGAGGTTGTCCCGGTTCGGCGCCAGCAGATTGGTGCCGCTGTTGGCGAATCCGGTGATGTTGAGCAGCAACGCGTCCAGTTGTTCGGATTGCCGGTTGACGGTCGCGCTCGTGGTACTCGCCGCGTCGAGAGCGTGCAGGATGTCCTGCGCGGCGGCACTGTAGGTGTCGGCGAAACCCTTGAGCGAGCGGAAATCGGCTCGGGTGGTCTCAGCTCGCGGGTTCAACTGCAGCAGAACCTCGTTGAGGCCGGTGGTGGCCTCGCCCATGCGCTCGCCCTGACCGCGCACACCTTGGGCGAGCGCGGACAGAATCGAATTGAGCTTGGCGGGGTCGACCTGGTTGAGCAGGCCCACCAGGTTCTCGAACACCGTGTTGACCTCGGTGCTGACGTTCTCCGACTTCAGCACCGCGCCCGACGACAGCCGTTTGGTGCTGGGATCTTCGGGATAGAGCAGCTCCACATACTTGGCGCCGAAGATGGTGGTGGCTTGGATCCTGGCCTGCACGTTGGCCGGAATGAACTTGACCTGGTCGGGAAACAGGTTGAGTTTCAACTGAACCGGCGTGTTGCCGCCGGTGATGGTGCCGACCTCGCCGACCTGGACACCGCGCAACTTGACCTTCGCACCGACCTCCATGACCAGGCCGGCCCGATCCGAGACCAGGGTCACCGGGACGAACGAACTGAAGCTCTTGTTGAACGCGCCCATCGTCACGCAGACGAAGACGACCACCGCGACGACCAATGCCAGCGCCGACCACAACCGGGACGCGCGGCTCTGGCCCCATCCTTGTGCCGCCACGTCAACCCGCCAAGTTGAAGTGGCCGGTCTGGCCGTAGATGGCCAGTGAGACGAACAGCACCACCACCGAGGCGGTGATCATCGAGGTGCGCACGGCTCGACCGACGGCCTCGCCGACGCCGGCCGGACCGCCCGCCGCCGTGTAGCCGTAATAGGTGTGTACCAGCATGATCACCACCGCCATCACGAGTGCGAGCACAAAGGACCACAGCAGATCGGTCGTGGAAAGGAATGTGTAGAAGTAGTGGTCGTAGACGCCGGAGGATTGGCCGTAGTACACGGTGGTGCCGAACCGGGCAGCGAAAAACGACGCCATCACCGCCACGCAGTACACCGGGATGACGACGACCACACCGGCGGCGACTCTGGTCGACGCCAGATAGGCCACCGAGCGGATGCCCATCACCTCCAGCGCGTCGATCTCCTCGCTGATCCGCATCGCACCGATCTGCGCCGTGGCGCCGGCTCCGATGGTCGCCGCCATGGCGATGCCGGCGGTCAGTGGCGCGATGAGCCGCACGTTGAAGAACGCCGACGCGAATCCGATCAGTGCCTCGACTCCGACCTGGGAGAACTGGTTGTATCCCTGTACCGCGACCAACGCTCCGGTCGACAGCGTCAGGAACCCGACGATCGCGGTGGTTCCCCCGATCATCACCAGCGCGCCCGTGCCCAGGCTCATCTGGGCGATGAGCCGGATCAGTTCGCCGGAGTACCGGGTGACCGCATCACCGATCGACACCACCGTCCTGGCGTAGAACTGCGCCTGCCCACCGACCCGTTCGATGCTGTCGACGGCGTTTCGACCCGCCTTTGCGATACGCGGAAGTTTGACTGCCACAGCAGATCCGACACTCATGGCGTCACCTGGAAACCCACCGCGGTGACGATCACATTGATCACGAACAATGCGATGAAAGAGAAGACCACGGTCTCGTTGACGGCGTTGCCGACGCCGGCGGGACCGCCGCCCACCGAGGTGCCCATGTAGCAGGCGATCAAACCGGCGGTGATCCCGAAAAGCGTCGCCTTGACCAGTGCGATCAGAACATCGCTGAGCCCGGTGATCAGCGTCATGCCTGCGACGAAGGCGCCCGGTGTGACGTGCTGGAAGTACACCGAGAAGAAGAATCCACCGGCCAGACCCACCAGGATCACCAGAGAAGACAGCAGCAGTGCGACGGTCGTCGCGGCAAGAACCCTCGGCACCACCAGCGTCTGGATCGGGTTGATGCCCATCACGCGCAACGCGTCGAGTTCGTCCCGGATGGTGCGGGCGCCCAGGTCGGCACACATCGATGTCGCCCCGGCACCGGCCACCACCAGAACCGTCACGATCGGACCTGTCTGATTGACGGTGCCCAGGGATGCGCCCGTTCCCGAGAAATCGGCCGCACCGAACTCCACGAGCAGCACGTTGAAGGTGAACACCGTCAACACCGTGAACGGGATCGACAACATCAACGTCGGCACCAGTGACACCCGGGCCACAAACCATGTCTGCAGCAGGTATTCGCGCCACGCGAAGGGGCGGCGGAACATACACACGAAGGTGTCCAGCGCCATTGCGAAGAACCCGCCGAGCCCTCTGAAAGGCTTCACGGCGACATCGGCAAGCGTCACGTAGCGAGCCGTCCGTTGCGGGTGAAGGTGGGCAGGCCCGCTGGGACGCCTACGACTCCCATCGAACTCCAACTCAATGTCATCAACCGACCCGCGTCCCTCTCGGTCATACCTTCGCGTTGCCGAGGATCAAGTGATCCGGCTCACTCTTCGATTCGAAAGTAAACTAAAAAACACTCGAGAAGGCAAGCCTGGGCGTAAGGCGGACGTGGACCGGGCAACGGCATCCGGTGAATCCCGTTTTGACGCTCGCGTCATTGCACCATTGGCGCGAACTCGCCTTAACCGGCGAGAATCTGGGCACTACCGGGCAGTTCGGGCGGGAGGGCGCACCGCGGCCACCGTTACCGATCAGCCCCCTCCCTGCCGTGTGCGCGCCGGCGAATCTTTTTTATGACACGTTAAAACTCAGAACTACGAGAACCGCCTCCGGTCCGGCATCACCGAGCGTCGACGAAACTCGTCGAGTCACCCTGCGGAGACGGCAGACCGAGTAGCCGCGCCAGCGTCTGACTCGCGGGGTTCGAAACCGGCATGGGGTGGTCGGGCGGAAACGCACCGGCGGCGATCAAGAAGTTGCCGGCCCGAACCATCAGGATGGAGAGGCGTAGCGCCGCGAACGCCTCGTAGTAGGCCACATGGCGGGCTGTGCGTCCGGTGGCCCGCTCCCATGCCGCGATCAGTTCCGCACCGGTGGGCAAGCCCTCGGGGATCGGTACGCCGATACCCTCCGAGTAGTACCGCACCAGCAGGATCAGCCAGCCCAGTTCCATTTCCGGGCTGGCGATGGCAGCCATCTCCCAGTCCAGGACGGCCGCCACCGAAAGATCCTCCGGGACGTACATGATGTTGCCGATGCGGGCGTCGCCCCAATTCAAGGTCAGCTCTTCGTCTTGCGGCTTATTGGCCTTCGCCCACTCGAGGGCGGCCTCCACCGTCGGGCTGCACCGGCCGCCACGCGAGGCCCACCGGTAGAACTCCTCCCAATAGCCGAGCTGTTGATCGATGCCCTTTGCCCCGTACTGCGGTTTGTCGAGCAGTTCACCCAGGCCCAGTGCCCGCCAGTCGGTGTCTGCAACCGCGGCGACGACATCGATGGCGCGCTCGTAGAGCCTGCCGCGGCGACCGGGTTCCAGGTCGAGTACCCAACCGGACACCACATACGGCGGATCGTCGGCGGGGACGTCCCCGTATGCCCGGTCGACGATCAGGAACTCCGAACCGAGCACGGACCTGTCCCCCTCGTACCAACGGACTTTCGGCAGCGGCAACGAGGTGTTCTCACCGAGGGTCTTCAGGAGCGTGAACTCCTTTTCGAGGTCGGGATCCATGAAGACGCCGGGCGTCGGCGGAGCGACCCGCGCGACGAGTTCCATGTGCACGGACTCGCCCCGCTCGGTCCAGGACGCAGCGAACAGGATCGTGGTCATCGACATGCCCGCCGACTGCGGGATCGACAGATCGTGCACGGTCACGTCCTGCGCATCCGGTAGCTTGCCGGCCAGCCAGGCGGTCAACGCCTGTGTCGCACTGGCATGATCCAGCTGATTCAACAACGCCATTTCTTCCTCCGTTGGTTGTTCGATATCGATGAGATGACTTGACGGGAGGGCCTTCTCAGGTGCGGTGGCTCAGGCCGTCGACGTTCACCGCGCGCACGGCCGTACGAATCGGCAGCGCGCCGTGGCGCGGGTTGGTGGAAATCTCCAGATCACAGAAACCGGATACGCCGTTGCGTTCGAGTTCGCAGATGGAATCGACGACACCGACACCGTGGTGCTCCGAGATCACCCCGTCGTAGGGGGCGGCGGCTATCGTCAGCCGCTCACCACCGGGCAGCGTCCACACCGTGGTACCGGCCCGGCACGTCGTTCCGTCGGCTTCGATCGTCACGGCCATGTCGACGGCGTCCGCGATGACGACCTCACCGTCACGGACGAGATATCCGAACTGCCGCAGCGATCCGTCGACGCCATGCCACGCGATCGACCCGAACGACAACTCAGGACCGAAAGTCCCTGGCATCCAACGGTGGTTGAGCAAGGTGTCCCAACGACGGGTACCCCAGCTGTGATCGCGGTGGCACAGACCGTCGACCTCGTGGTCGCGACCTGCAAGCCGTACGATCCCGGAGATTCGCCCCGAACACTCGTAGTGCGAACTGGCGAAATCCTGGCTCACCGTGCCCGCGTCCGGCGGAAAGAAGTCGGTTCGCGGGTAGAAGTCCTCGACCGTCAGGTCCAGGAACAGATCCTCGTCGTGTGCCCGGTAGTGCATCCGACCGTCGAAGGTCTGCTGGTAACGACCGGACATCGCACCGAATCCATCGGCCGGAAAATCCTCGGCCATCAGCGCGCTCACCACATTTCGGCGGTAGCGCGTACCGCTGTCGGTCACCAGCCCGAACCACAGGGTCGAGATGCCGCCACCGAAATTGGGCTCGTGGCCTATCCGGAAGACTCCGCCGATACCTGCCGCACGGGCATACCAGGTCAGGAAAACGCTGTCCTGCCACCACTGGTCGTGAGGATCGGGTGTCTGTCTGGTTTCCGATGTTTCCGGGTGCTGGGTGAAACCGCTCAACGCCGTGGGTTTCCTTTCGTGCCGCCCACCAGGTGATCCGGTGAGGAGTTTGCGAAGGTTCTAGGACCGCTGGTCGCGCAGAACGGTCTGGGCCGCCAACTTGCCCGGCAATGCGCATACGCCGCCGACCGGGTGGGTGCCCGCACCACTGAGATAAAGCCCCGCCACCGGCGTCTTGTACGCCCCGAAACCCACCGCGGGTTTCATCGGACCGAAACGGGTTATCAGCGGATCTACGTGGTAGACGTTGCCCGCGGGTGCATTGAACCGCGCCTCGATATCGGGCCCGCCGAGTACGGTCCGGTCGATTTCCAGGCTGTCGAGGCCCTCGTAATAGAGCGCGCTGTCCCGGAGTACGGCATCGCCGACCTTGTCGCGGACGTCCTCCCAGGGCACCGACGGGGTCACCGGGATGACACCCGACCACAACCACAGATTGCTGCGGCCCGGTGGGGCCTGGGTCGGATCGACCGCCGAGGGGATGATGGCGCAGCTGACCGGCACCGGATCGGGCCACTGCCCCCGGACGACGGCATTCCATGCGGCGTCCTGCTCTTCCAGCGTGTGCCAGGCGATCAGGTACTTGCGCAGATCGAGACCGTCTCCCCGCCACTTCTCGTGGCGCGGCATCGACACCTCGCCGTTGATCGCGACGTTGATCTTCAGCGACGTGGCATGCGTCTTGCGGATCGGGATGTCCTTCGCGCGCGCGGAATGTTTGCTGTCCAGAACGCCTTTCGGCAGCAACTGGTTCAGCGTCACCACGGGATTACAGGTGGTGATGACGGCCTTTCGAGCCTTGACCACCTGCCCGGACTCCAGTTCCACACCGGTGACCCGGTCTGCCGTCATGACCAGTTCGTGCACGCGGCAGTCGGTGTGCACGGTGCCCCCGTGGGCAAGCAGACACCGGTGCAGTGCCGCGGGCAGCGCTCCGGTCCCGCCGACGGGCATCGCGTTGGCCGCCTTCTGCACGACTCCCAGATAGATCATCGCCCATGCGGTCATGTCGAGCCGCATCTGGGAGAACGCCGCCATCGCGGCCAGCGCGCCCTTGGGCAGCTCGGATTCGAAATTCTCCTCGAGGAACTCGGTGTGCGAGGCGTAGGCCATCTCGCGCAGCGACCACAGACGCTTGGGATGCCGAGCGGCGCGCGCGACAGCCTTGGCCATCTGAGCGTTCCACGGGCGCAGAGGATGTGACTTCATGTAGGCGACGACGAGGTCCATCGCCGGGTCGAGGGCGTTGGCGAGATCGAGCCAGACGCGGGCATCCTTGGGTGAGAACCGGCGCAGTTCGTCGGCGGTGCGGCTGGCGTCCTTCCATATCGCCAGTGAGCTGCCGTCCGGTGCGAGCTGAACGTGAGCCGGGTCCACCGAGATCTGCCGCAGCCCGTACTTGTGCAACTCCAGCTCGGCGGCGATACCCGAGAGCTGGAAGATTCCGGTGAGCTGGATGGCGCCCTCGTTGAACAGATGTCCGGGCGCGGACGCCAAAGTCGCGTTGGTGGAGGTCATTCCGCCCACGGTCGGGGAGGCCTCCACGACGGCCACCGAATGGCCCTCGCGGGCCAGATAGCAGCCCGCGGTCAACCCGTTGTGCCCAGCGCCGACGATGACGTAGTCGACCTCCCGGGGCAGCGCGTGCAACGGTGGGTTCTGTTCAGACATGACGTGAGTCGCTTTCGTCGATTTTCTTAGTGGTGGCCTCGAGCAGTCTCCGAGGCCGGCGTGTTGATTCGGCCCGTCAGCCGGGAAGCATGAAACTGGGCGGAGTGATGATCGAGTCTGCGTTCACCGACATCCAGCTCCAGGGGAAGAAATAGCTCAGTGCGGCCCAGACTGCGCAGAAGCCGATCACCGCCAACAGCTTCACCGGTGTCTGCAAGCGTGGTGACCATCGCGCAATCCCGCGGTGTAGCCATGGCGTCCCGTCGGAACTGTCGTGAGCCGACATCCGCAGGTACGTGAACCCTGCCGCATAGATCGCCACGAAAATGCTCTCGTAGACCGGGAATTGGAACGGCGTGCCGGCGAAGAGGGTGAATGCCGACCATGTGCGCGGGAAGGCGTACACCTGGGTACGTACGAACAGTTGTTCAATTGCGATGTCGAGCAACAGGATCGAAATGAAGGCCAGGGCGAACGATCGGATGTTGACGATGCCCGGGTAGCGCTGCCGAAGCGCGAGGATGATCTTGCACTCGATGGCGGCCAGCCCGATGCCCAGGTAGAGGTACTGCGGCACGAACCATGCGACCCCCTCGGCATAGCGCGTCGAACCCTGGTGCAGCGGGAAGAATGCCAGCCAGGAACCGGCGTTGAGCGCGTGCGCGTTCCAGGCGAACGTGTAGTGGAAGTAGTTGATCAACGGGTCGATGCCGGAGGCGAGCAATGACCCGATGACGATCATGCCGTCCAGCGTCAGCCGTCCCTCCCGGCGCCAGGGGCGAATGAGGAACGTCCATATGGTCGCCGCGGCGACCAGCAGGCTGACCACCTCGATGGCCCGCAGGATCAGCAGGGCGTTGCCCGAGAAGGTGTCCGGCCCGAAGATCGGCGCCGCACCGAACTGCGTGTCCGAGGCGAACCACCGCACCCAGGCCTGACCGGCGAACACCAGCCAGGCCACACCCAACAGCGCCCAGATCGACACGCTGCCGGCCGCGCCGCGCGTGTCCGGCACCGGGGTGGCACCGAGGTGTACGGACGTGGTGTTCTGCACACCGATGTCTCTGGTGCTCACGGCTTTCCGTCCGGTCGGGCGGCCACGACTACGCCCCAGGCCCTGTCGGGAACGCGGCCATGGCCCGCTGGTAGCCGTCGAACCAGATTTCTTGATAGGTGCAGTACGCGACCCGGCCTTGGGCGTCTTCCCACCGATACACGGTGTCGCGGAACGATGCGTTGGGCCAGGATGGAATCGAGGCGCTCGCGATGGCCTCGCCGCGGAAGCGGTACGTCTCCCCCCGTTCGTCCACCGCGGTGATCTCCTGGCGCTTGGCCACGTGAAGCCGGGGGTGGTATTCGAGTACGTCGCGCCGCACCGAGGTGATGGAACGGGTTTCGTCGCCGCGCTGGACCCAGGCGTAGTGATGCGAAGGCCGACCTCCGACGTCGTAGAGGCCCGCCCATCGCGGATTGGTATCCAGCGGTTCGAAACTGATCTGATTGAAGATCAGGTCGGGTCCGAAATACATCGGCGACCAGCCGACCGGCGGTGTCGGGACCGCGCCTCGCCGTTCCACCCGCACCTGACGCCACGACCGGTCCCGCGGTGCGTAGCAGTCGACCTCGTGGGTCGTACCGTCGAGCACCAATTTTCCCGTCATGTGCATGAATTGCTCACTGCCACCGGGGTTTCGCGCCAGATCGTGGTGATCCTCCTCCCCCGGCATGACATGCCCACGCGCCAGCAACGGCGTGACGGCTTCGGCGCGCAGGTCGAACGTGGCTCGACCGTCGGCGGCTGCATAGGTCAGGCGAGCGGTGCGACCGGGTTCGACGAATTGGATCGTCAGCCCGTTGTCGGTGGTGATGGTGTTGTCCGTGATCTCGGGCCACGGCATGGTGATCTCGTAGTCGAGGTAGGCCATGTCGGTGTACTCGATGTTGTCGTTGCCTTCGAAGATGCAGACACCGCCCTGACACAGCGGGAAGGCCGGCTGATACCGGATGTAGATGAAGGCGCCGATGGCAGCCTCGGGTATCGAGAACCCGAAGTAGTGGGTGTGGACGAGATGTGGATCCCAGGTTTCGCCGTCGGCGGGTAGCGGCACCATCAGGTCGGTCTCACCGGGATGGACAGACAGGTCGTTTGTGGCTGCGTTCGACGTCACAGGTCGGCTTCTCCAATCGTGATCCAGCTCACCGCCGGACCGGGATAACATAACCGCTTATGAAAGTTCTATCAAGCATGAATATTCGTTCATGTTGAACAATCGGGGGGTGACGACGAACGACAAGCCGACCAGTCGCACCGAACGCCAGCGGCAGCGCACCCGTCGCCAGCTGCTGGATGCGGGCCGGTCCCTGATAGCCGCCAAAGGCGTTGCCGGACTGCGCATTCAAGAGATCACCGAAACCGCCGATGTCGCCCTGGGGTCGTTCTACAACTACTTCGAATCCAAGGACGAGTTCCTGGCGGCGATCATCACCGAAAGCCTCTCCGAGTTGGCCGCCACGACGATCGGCAAGGAGGAGGACACCGTCGATCCTGCCGCCGTGGTGGCCCTGGCGAGTCTGCGGATCATCAGCCTGGCCTACACCGAACCCGACTTCGCCCGGCTGATCGCGAACATCGGTCATTCGGACGCCCTGTTCGGGCGGGCGCTGCATCCCTACGCCCGGGAGGCGGTGGAACGCGGGATCTCCAGCGGACGTTTCGTCTCGCCCGATATCGAAGTCCTTCTGGCGTCGGTGATCGGTGGATCATTCGCACTGATCCGCGAGATCCTCGACGGCCGGCACGGCCCGCACGCCGCGCATGCCTTCGCCCGGCACACCTTGGCGTCGTTGGGGCTGACTCCCGACGAGGCAGCCGAGGTGGTCGCCAAGGTCGTTGCCGCAGAGCAACATTGACCCGCCCGGCGGAGTGGCCTCAGACCGTCGCGGACACCTTCGCCGGTTTGTCGACACCGAAGATCGCCGCCTTGAGCACCCCGACTTTCGACTTGATCAGCACTTCGTCGTCCGGCCGGCCCACGACATAGGACAGGACCCAGACGAACGTCAGCGCCAAACCCAGCGTCACCAGCCAGGCCAGGTGGCTGACCAGCAGCGGGGCGTTCAAGTTCAGCGCGGTCCACACGGGCCACGCGGCCGCGCCGTTACCGATACCGTCGGCCATCGGAATGAAGGCGATCACCAGTGCCAGCCGCCATCCGGGCAGATGCGGGCTCATCTTGTAGATCAAGGCTCCCGCCGTGAGCGGCATCAGCGGGTTGACGCAGACCCACCACAAGGGCAGTCCCCAGAAGTTGAGCGGTTGCGGCCCGTAGTACTCGTAGGCGCCCATCAGAACCCCGGGACTCTCCAGCCAGATGTTGATGAACACGTCGATGAGGTAGAGCTGGAAGACGGCCTTGCGGGTGACTCCCGTACTGAAAATCCGGTAGGCCAGATAGGCCAGCCCGCCGACGTACCAGATGTAGACGAAGTTGATGAAAAGCGGGAAGTCGCGTCCCATCGACGAGAACGTCGTCATGGTGGCCTGCTGTCGGATGTAGCACAGCCCCAGGGTGTCGACGATGGGCTCGAACAGACACGCGATGCCCCCGCCGATGAGGCAGTAGGTCAGTAACGGTCCGCGACCGGTCAGAAGGTGCTTTATCGCGAAGTACACCATCACCACTACCGGGATGCCCAGGAAGATCGTGAAGATCACCTCGGGCACGAATGGCATCGGGGTGGTGGGGTGCGCGGGGATCGCCGGCGCTGCAAGCCAGACCGCTTGTCCTGACATAGTGCTCCTTCGCTGAAACTGGCGAACACCGAGGCCGGTCGCCTCGTGAACGTTCCGGAACCGCACGGCCCAGTAGACGCTCGGAGCCTAGCTCTGCGCTGAACTATATTTCAATAGTGAAAAGTCAATCATTTCAAGTCGCGCGCCACTGAGCGACCAGCACAGATTTCTAATCTCGAATAAAACCGCTGCTAAAATGCCTGCAGCAACGCACAGCTCACGCATTCCCTCCGATCCGCGAGCCACAGGGACGCGGGTCGCCCACCGTCGGTGTCGTCGCGCATCACGGTCCGCAGCCGTTCAGACCACAGGAGTTGATCGATGTCCGCCACGTCCGTAACGCCCCTCGACGGCATCCGAGTCGTCGAGATATCGAGCTTTGTGGCGGTGCCACTGGCCGGTATGACGCTGTCGCAACTCGGATGCGAGGTCGTACGTGTCGATCCGATCGGCGGTGCCGCCGACTACGCGCGGTGGCCGGTGACCGAGAGCGGGTCCAGCATCTACTGGGCCGGGTTGAACAAGGGCAAACGATCGCTGGCCGTCGACCTGCGCTCACCGGAGGGCCGGCTGCTGGTGCAGCGCCTGATCACCGAGGGCGGTCCGCTCGGGGGCATCCTGATCACCAATGTGGCCGGGCGCGAATGGCATTCGTATGACACCCTCGCCGCGATGCGCCCCGACCTCATTCATCTCGAGGTCTCCGGACGTGCCGACGGCGGTACCGGCGTGGACTACACCGTCAACGCCGGGATCGGCTTCCCGCTGGTCACCGGTCCCCCGTCGACCGCGGAGCCCGTCAATCACGTGCTGCCGGCCTGGGACGTCACCTGCGGTCTGTACGCCGCACTGGCCATCACCGCCGCGGTACGTCATCGGGATGCGACCGGCCAGGGCAGCCGAATTCGCCTGCCGCTGGAGGACGTTGCACTGGCCACCGCGAGCAACCTGGGCTTTCTGAGCGAGCCGATGATCAACGGTACGCAGCGTCAACGGCTGGGCAATGCGATCTACGGTCAGTACGGCCAGGACTTCACCAGCCAAGACGGCGTGTCGTTCATGATCGTTGCCCTCACCGCCCGGCACATCCGCGACCTCGCCACCGTCACCGGAACCAGCGAGGCCCTTGCCGCACTTGCACAGACCCTCGGCGCGGACTTCGCCGACGAGGGCGACCGGTATCGCCATCGCGATGCGCTGACCGGCCTGTTCGCGCCCTGGTTCGCTGCCCGCAGCGCCGGCCAGATCTCGGCGGAGCTGGCATCGACCTCGGTGCTGTGGGAGCGCTACCGCACCTTCGCCGAAGCAGCGCAGGATGCGCGGGTGACCGAAAGTGCACTGTTCACCACCGTGCAACAACCCCGTATCGGCGAGTATCTGGCAGCCGGCTCACCGATATCGGTCGACGGTGCCCACTCTCCTGCGGTCACCGCACCGACCCTCGGAGACGACACCGTGGACGTACTCACCGAGCGACTCGGGATGTCGACCGCTGAGGTGCTCGGGCTTCGCGAATCCGGCATCATCGCAGGCTCTTAGACTCACCGCCGGGGCAACGCATGCAAGACGTGCAGACCTGCGCTGGGTAGCATCAGCGCATGGCACGGGCGAAGGATGTGAGCAACGCTGCCGCCGTGTCCGACGGCGACCGAGAACCCGACTCGAAGTCCGCGCTGACCCGGCGCCGGATACTGGACGCGGCCGCCCATGTTCTCAGTGCGAAGGGCTACGGCGGCCTGCGGTTGACCGAGGTGGCCGCCGAGGCCGAGATCCAGGCCCCGGCCATCTACTACTACTTCCCCTCCCGTGAAGACCTGATCGAGGAGGTGATGTGGTCGGGTATCGCCGATATGCGCGAGCATGTGAGCACGATCTTGGACGCACTGCCCGCCGGAACGTCGGCGCTGGACCGGCTCCTCGCCGCCGTCGAGGCTCACCTGCGACACGCGCTGGAGATCTCCGATTACACGACCGCGTCCATCCGCAACGCCGGTCAAGTACCTGACAGCATCCGCAAACGCCAGATTCGCGAAGAGGAACGCTACGGCGAGATTTGGCGAGGTCTGATCAACGCTCTCGCGCGCGACGGTGGCCTACGCCCCGAGCTCGATCTGTACATCGCCCAGATGCTCGTCTTCGGTGCGCTCAACTGGACAGTCGAATGGTGGGATCCCCGCCGCGGTTCGGTCGACGCGGTGGTCGACAACGCCCAATCGCTGGTTCGCCATGGCCTTTCGCCCGCGACCGGGCCCGCCAAGTTGCGGCCCTAGACCAAGAGGCTTCGAGTTCGGGAGACATTCTTCGAACGCCGTGCGTGGTCTCCACATTGATCGCGAGTTTAATCTGTGTTAAAAACAATGCCAGGGAAGTCGTTCCGCCCCGGGTACGCCGGTGGCGCGACCCGTCCCGCATCTACCGCCGCCGCCTCCGCGGCGTGCCGACGTGAGCGCCAGAAAGGCTGACATGACAACAGCATTGGGAATCGAAGAGACCATGCTGGTCGAAACCGTCCGCCAGTTCGTCGACCGCGACGTCAAACCGTCGGTACGTGAGATCGAGCACGCTAACAGCTATCCCGAAGCATGGATCGAGTCGATGAAGAGCATCGGCATCTACGGGCTGGCCGTTCCGGAGGAATACGGCGGCACTCCGGTTTCGATGCCGTGCTACGTCGATGTCACCCAGGAGCTGGCGCGCGGGTGGATGAGCCTGGCCGGCGCCATGGGCGGGCACACCGTGGTCGCCAAGCTCATCGGTCTGTTCGGTACCGAAGAGCAGAAGCGCGCCTACCTGCCGGCCATGGCGACCGGCGAACTACGAGCGACGATGGCGCTCACCGAACCCGGCGGCGGTTCGGATCTGCAGGCAATGACCACCATTGCGCGCGCCGACGGTGCCGACCTGGTGATCAACGGAGCCAAGACCTGGATCAGTAATGCGCGCCGATCGGGACTCATCGCGCTGCTCTGTAAGACCGATCCGAACGCCACCCCCAAACACAAGGGCATCTCGGTGGTCCTGGTCGAGCGGGACACCGCGGGCCTGTTGGTCTCCCGAGATCTGCCAAAGCTCGGCTACAAAGGGGTGGAGAGCTGCGAACTGGCTTTCGACGACTGCCGGGTGCCGGCCTCGGCGATTCTGGGCGGGGAACCCGGCCGTGGCTTCGCCCAGATGATGAAAGGTCTGGAGACCGGCCGTATCCAGGTGGCGTCCCGCGCCCTCGGTGTGGCGACCGCCGCACTGGAGGACGCGCTGGCCTATGCCCAAACCCGAGAGAGCTTCGGCCAACCCATCTGGAAGCATCAATCGATCGGCAACTACCTCGCGGACATGGCCACCAAGCTCACCGCCGCCCGCCAACTCACCTACCACGCCGCACGGTGTTATGACAGCGGCCAGCGCTGCGATATGGAAGCCGGGATGGCCAAGCTCTTCGCCTCCGAGGTCGCCATGGAGATCGCCCTGAACGCCGTGCGCATCCACGGCGGATACGGCTACTCGACCGAATACGACGTCGAACGGTATTTCCGCGACGCCCCGCTGATGATCGTCGGAGAGGGCACCAACGAGATCCAGCGCAATGTCATCGCCGCTCAGCTGGTCGCGCGCGGCGGCATCTGAGTCTGCGGCGCAGGCAGTTTCGTTCAACGGTCTCCGGCGGCTCCGCGCCGCCGGAGACCGTTGTCACAACGCAGCGGCTTTGGCCTGGGCGGCCGCTTTACGCTTCTCCGCGAATTCCAATGCCTGGGCCCACGAGGCTTTTTGGGCGATCATCCGGCGATACTTCATGATGACGGTCTGACCGTTGACGGTGAGGGCGCCGACGAGTCGATCGCCATGGCGGTACAGCGCCGTCCACCGCTCGTCGCTGTCGACATCGCCGTCGACCAGGAGTACCTCGTCACAATCGGGCACCCCGACGAACTGGATCCGCGAGCCATACCAATCCGACCAGAAGTAAGGCACCGTCTCATACGGTTTGGCATTCGCCGGGTCGATGGCGTTACGCGCCGCGGCCGCGCCCTGCTCGGCGGCCGCAGTCCAGTTCTCCATGCGCTGGCGCACCCCGAACATCGGGTTCATCCAATTGGCGACGTCGCCGGCCGCATAGACCCCGGGGACACCGGTCCATAGGGTCTCGTCGCAGACCACGCCATTGTCGAGCGTGAGTCCCGAACCTTCGAGCCAGTCCGTGTTCGGGGACACTCCGATGCCGACGACCACCAGATCGGCGTCGAGGATGCGGCCGTCGCTCAGGACGACCCGCTCGACGCGATCGCCGCCTTCGACAGCCTTGACACCCGTTCCGCACAGCAGCGTGGTGCCGTTGCGTTCGTGCAAAGACGCGATGGCAGCGCCCATCTCGGTGCCGGTGGCTCGCACCAGGGGCGTCGGCAGCGCCTCCACCACGGTAACGGGAACACCGCGTTTCTGTGCGCTGGCAGCGACCTCCGACCCGATGAATCCCGCACCGATGACGACGGTGCGAGCCCCGGCATCCAGTGCCGCGCGAATGGCCAGGGAGTCGTCAAGGGTACGCAGGCCGTGTACGCCGTCGAGATGGTCGGTGTCGGGCAGCGTCCGCAGCTTGGACCCCGTCGCGATCACCAATGCGTCGTAAGGCACTTCCCGGTCGCCCACGCCGACGATCTTGCGGTCGACATCCAGACTCGTCGCCGGCGAACCGAGCAGCAGTTCGACCCGCAACTCCTCGGCGAAGACGTCGTCGGTCCGGAAGAAGGGAACCGCGGCCTCGGCACCGGTTTCGGTGACGCCGAGGAAATCCTTGGACAGCGGAGGCCGGTCGTAAGGCAGGTGGCGCTCCGCACCGATCAGGGTTATGGCGCCCTCGAAACCCGCCTTGCGCGCGGCCTCGACGGCGCGTAGGCCCGCCAATGAGGCCCCGACGACAACCAGGTGCTCGACAGTCATGTGCTTCTCCCGCCGCTGGTTTTCTTCCGATGCGGCACTCAACGTTCGATTCGGAGGGCCTCGGTCGGGCAGCCCGATACGGCCTCCTCGACGGACTGCAAGTCGTCCTCGGTGAGGTCTTCCTTCAGCAGGACCAGGTCGCCACTGTCGTTCACCTCGAAGAAGTCGGGAGCCATGGACTCGCAGATACCCAGTCCTGTGCATTTGGCGAAATCGACGACGACCTTCATGTGTCCTCCTCGTGCTGCGGCGGCCTGGCACCGGCCCCGGACAGCCACTGTTGTCGCGTGGAATAATTCTAACCGATATTAAAATATGCTGGTGGTGGTGTCAACATCGGTGCGAACCTACCGATCCGAGGGTCATTCCGCGTAGCCTGTTTCTAATTGCCGTTAAAGTCTTGGATACCACCCGCCGCAGGGACCCTCCCCGGCCGGGCGCGCTCAGATTGGAGACCAATGGACCTGGGATTGGCCAACGCCCGCGTCGTCGTCACCGGAGGCGCCTCCAACATCGGACGTGGCATCGTGCACCAGTTCGCCGCCGAGGGCGCGCGCATCGTCATCAGCGATATCGACGAACCTCAAGCGGAAAAGGTGCGGGGTGAGGCCCTCGAACGCGGTGCCGCGGCCGTCGAACTGGCGATCGCCGATCTCACCACCCCGGACGGAGCCGAACACGCCATCGGTCGCGCCGTCACCGCGTGGGGCGGAATCGACGTGCTGGTGAACAACGCCGGGTGGTCGGTCCCCGGCTTCATCGCGACGGATACCGATCGAGACAAATGGCAGCGCACCATCGAAGTCAACTTCTTCTCCGCGGTGGCGGCAACCCAGTCGGCCATCGGTCCGATGAAGGATGCCGGCGGCGGCTCCATCGTGTTCATCGCCAGTGACGCGGCATTCGGCCAGATCCGCCAGGGAATCTACGGCGCCTCCAAGGCGGCCATGGTGGCCCTGGCCCGAACGACGGCACGCGAACACGGTCGGCACGGCATCCGCTCCAATATCGTCTGCCCGGGGCTGGTCATGCCCGACGGCCCGGATGCCGTTGGAGCCGCGAGCCTTTGGTCGGTCGGCGAGGACGAGGTGTTCAATCCCAAGCAGATCGAATTCATGCTCAAGGACACCCCGACGAGAAGTTTGACGACAGCCGATGACGTGGGCCGCGCGGTGCTGTGGTTCGCCTCCCCGCTGGCCGCGCGCCAGGTGACCGGCCAGCTGATCTCGGTCAGCGGCGGCTACACAATGCCGTGACCGGTCCATGCCGGCGCACACGGAAGCTCTGATCGATGACCGCGGCAAGCACGGGTGACACCAAGTACGCCCGCACCCGGAGCCGGATACTCGACGCCACCGCCTATCTCCTCAGCCGGCAGGGTTATGCCGCTACCCGGCTGTCCGATGTCGCCGACCGTGCCGGTATCCAGACACCGGCCATCTACTACTATTTCGCGTCCCGTGACGATCTGATCGAAGAGGTCCTGGCCTGCGGTCTGGCCGATATGCGAACCCACCTCGTAGCCACGCTGGCCGCACTGCCCACCGACGCCCCGGCCATCGACCGCATCCTGGCAGCTGTCGAGGCACACCTTCGCCATGAACTCGAAATATCCGACTACACAACGGCTTCCATACGAAATCACCGACAGATCCCCGAACATCTGAGGCTCCGCGCCGATGCGGAAAGCGATCGCTACGGCGCCATTTGGCGCCAACTCTTCGACGACGCCGCCGCTGCCGGCGCGTTGCGTGCCGATGCCGATGTCCGGATCTGCCAGATGTTGGTCATGGGCGCACTGAACTGGGCGGCGGAGTGGTGGGATCCGGGCCGCGCCTCCCTGGACGCGCTCGTCGACGCCGCTCAGGATCTCGTCGAGAATGCACTCCTGCCACGCGGCTCCGAATACGAGGCCGTCGACAACCGGCCCTGAATCCCGCTCCCACCACAACCGAGCACTTCGGAGATTTTCAAATCTGTGTTAGATTCTCTGTATGCCTGAAGCCTTCATCGTTGATGCCGTCCGCACCGCCGTCGGCAAGAGAAACGGCGGATTCGCCGCCGAACACCCCGCCGATATGGCGGCCCACGTCATCAAGACCGTGGTCGGTCGCCACGATGTCGATCCCGCCGCGATCGACGACGTCATCCTCGGCTGCCTGGACAACATCGGATCCCAGGCCGGTGACATCGCCCGGACCGCCGCCCTGGCGGCGGGTCTGCCCGAGTCCGTGCCCGGCGTCACGATCGACCGGCAGTGCGGATCGGCGCAGCAGGCCGTACATTTCGCCGCCCAGGCCGTCATGAGTGGCACATCGGATCTCATCGTGGCCGGCGGGGTCCAGAAGATGAGCCAGTACCCCATCCTCAGTGCCTTCGGCGCGGGTGAGCCGTTCGGCAGCACCGATCCGTGGACCGGATGCAAGGGCTGGCAGGAGCGTTTCGGTGACCAGGAGATCTCGCAGTTCCGCGGTGCGGAGATGATCGCCAGCCAGTGGAACCTGAGCCGCGAGGACAACGAACGGTTCGCCCTGGAAAGCCATCAGCGCGCACTGGCCGCCATCGCCAATGGATACTTCGAACGCGAAATCTCGCCGTACGCCGGCATTTCGGTAGACGAGGGCCCACGTGCAAACACCTCCCTGGAGAAGATGGCCACCCTGGACACGCTGACCGAGGGTGGCGTGCTGACCGCCGCGGTTGCCAGCCAGATCTCCGATGGTGCCGCTGCTCTGCTGATCGCCTCCCAGGACGCTGTCGACCGGTTCGGCCTCACACCCCGCGCACGCATCCACCACATGTCGGTGCGCGGCGCCGACCCGGTGATGATGCTGTCGGCTCCGATCCCAGCGACCCAGCACGCTCTCAAGCGGGCAGGCATGTCGATCGACGATATCGACGCCGTCGAGATCAACGAGGCATTCGCTCCCGTAGTGCTGGCCTGGCTCGCCGAACTCGGTGCCGATCCCAAGCGGGTCAACCCCAACGGTGGTGCCATCGCCCTCGGACACCCGATCGGCTGCACGGGCGCCCGTCTCATGACCTCGCTGTTGCACGAACTCGAGCGCACCGGCGGCCGGTACGGGCTGCAGACCATGTGCGAGGGCGGTGGGCAGGCCAACGTCACCATCATCGAACGGCTCTGAGTCATGAAGCGCGCGTTCTACGAAGCCGACCACGAGGCGTACCGGGAGACGGTGCGGGAGTTCCTGGCCCGCGAAGTCGAGCCCTACAAGGACGAGTGGGATCGCCAGCATTGGATCGACCGCGAGGTCTTCGCACGGGCCGCCAAGGCGGGCATCTATGCCTTGCAGGTCGACGAGGCCTACGGCGGCGCCGGCGAGTCGGACTACCGCTACCGGATGATCGTCTGCGAGGAAGTCTCCCGGATCAACGCCCTGTCCTTCGGGCTGACGGTCAGCCTGCAGGACGATCTGGTGCTGCACTACCTGCTCGACCTCACCAACGACGCGCAGAAGCAGCGCTGGTTGCCCGGATTCGCCTCCGGCGAGATCATCGGCGCATTGGCGATGACCGAACCCGGCACCGGAAGCGACCTGCGGGGTATCCGCACCACTGCCAGACGCGACGGCGACAACTACATCGTCGACGGTCAGAAGACCTTCATCTCGAGCGGCATCATGTCCGATGTCGTCGTCCTGGCGGCCCGGACGGGTAATGAAGGCGGCTCGAATGATCTGAGCCTGTTCGTGGTCGAGCGGGACACCCCGGGATTCGAACGCGGTCGGCAGCTGGAGAAGATCGGTCTGCCCGCCCAGGACACTTCCGAATTGTTCTTCAACAATGCCGTCGTTCCTGCCGAGAACATGCTCGGCGAGGAGGGCCGCGGGTTGCAGTACCTCATGAGCCACCTCCCCCGCGAGCGTCTCGGAGTGTCCGCGAAGGCGATAGCGACCACTCGGGCGATCTTCGAGGTCACCGCCGAGTACTGCCGTCAGCGCAACGCCTTCGGCAAGCCGCTGACAGCCAACCAGCACATCCGCTTCGAGCTCGCCGAAATGGCGACCGAGATCGACATCGCCGAGGCGTACGTGGACAAGTCGGTATTGGCCTACAACGCCGGTGAATTGACTCCGACGGATGCCGCCAAGGGCAAGTGGTTCGTCAGCGAACTGCAGAAGCGCGTCGTCGACCGGTGTCTGCAGCTGCACGGCGGATACGGCTACATGACCGAATACCCGGTGGCACGAGCGTTCGTCGACACCCGGATTCAGACAATCTACGGTGGCACGACCGAGATCATGAAAGAGATCATCGGACGCGAAATCGCCGCCGGCTAGTCGAGAACCGAGTCAGTTCAAGGTAGTTGATCGCCCGTTGGCACCGGCCGGTTCGGTTCGCAGAGTTCCTGGACCTCGAACCGAACCGGCCGGTGGTGTATCAGGGGTTACCCAGTTCGCGATCGAGCCAGTAAGCGACGGGCCCGCTCCAGCACAGGGGCGTCGACCATGTGCCCATCGACCCTTGTGGCTCCACCCGCAGAACTCGCCATGACCGTTCGGGCCCACTCCAGATCTGCGGGATCCGGCTCGAAAGCGGAGTTGACCGGTTCGACCTGGACCGGGTGAATACACATCTTGCCGGTGAACCCCAACCGGGACGCATATGCGGCATCATCGCCCGCGGGCTCCCCACCCGTCAGGTCGGTCGTCACGCCGTCCAGCGGCGGCGCCAAACCGGCCGCGACCGATGCCAGCACGAGTGCCGACCGCGCGTGCAGGAGAGCTTCGCGATCGTCGGCCCGCACCCCGAGTTCGGTGCTGAAGTCGATGCTGCCGAACGCAAGTCGGGTCACCTGCGGGGCGACACAGATCGATGGCGCCGCCATGACCCCTGCGGCGGTTTCGACGAGCGCGATCACCCGGGTCTGCTCGCCCAGTACCGCGCCGACGGCCTCGACACCGTCGGCCGACGCCTTCGGAAGCATGATCGTGCAACCGGAGCCCCGCAGGGCGGCCAGATCGTCAGCGAACCACGGGGTGTCGACGGCGTTGATACGAACCACGGCGGCCGGGCCACCGGCCAGCCATTGCACGACATGCGAGCGCGCCTCGTCCTTGTTGGCCGGCGCCACCGCGTCTTCGAGATCCAGGATGACGCCATCGGCATCGGATGCCATCGCCTTGGCGAATCGGCCGGGCCGGTCTCCCGGCACGAAAAGCAGCGTGCGCGCCAGGGCGAACGCGTCCACCATGTCAGATCACGACCAATGCGACGGCTGCGGTGGCGACCCCGGCCACCCACACCGAGAACACCGCCTTCAGGGCCATGGGTGCCTCACGCAGTTCCATGAAATCGGTTCCGATGAAGAAGATCTTGGCGAACGCGATCACGATGGTCAGCGTCGCGGCCAGTTCGAAACCGCCGCCCGACCCGGCGCCTGTGCCGCTGCCGAGCCACCAGGTCAGGCAGGTCGCGAGAACGAGGCCGGCGAACACCGCGTTGACCCGCACCCCGGCGTTCATTCGGCACTCACCAGATAGACCAGCGCGAAGATCGCCACCCACAGCAGATCGACCATATGCCAATAGGATGCGATGCCCTCGACAAGCCCACGCGCCCGCACCCACGGTCGTCCGCGTTTGAGCATGTTCTGCCACGCCAGCAGCAGCGCCGAACCGATGACGACGTGCAGCAGGTGCAGTCCGGTCAGGACGAAGTAGAAGGTGAAGAAGATGCCCGAGGCCGGGGTGTGACCGGCGGTGATCTCACTGGTGTACTCGACGGCCTTGAGGCCGGCGAACACCGCCGCACACCCGATGGCGCAGGCGACCGATTTCCGTGCTGCCGCGTACTTTCCGGCTCGATGGGCAGCGAGTGCGCGAACCACAAGGTAGGAGCTCAGCAGTAGCACCAGGGTGTTGATGGCCCCGATCGGCTGGAGCAGTTGATGGGCGGACTGCGTGAAGACCTCCGGCTGGGCGCGACGGTCCCAGAGGAACACCAGCATGATCGCCGCGAACAGCGTCATGTCGCCGAGGATGAAGATCCACAACCCGGCTTCCCCGGGGATATGCCCGGTAGGCGGCTTCTCGGCTCGCTGCGGTGCGCCGATATCGTCGGCTTCTGTTGGACCGCCGAGGAATTCGGGCAGACCGGTGTCCGAGTGTGGCCCGGGTCCGGTCACGCCGGCGCGCCTGCCGCCACGGTCGCGTCGTACGGCTCCGACTCCTTGCTCACCTTGTGCAGCATCACTCCCATCACGACCAGGAAGACCGAGTAGGTCGTCAGCGCCAGCCAGAAGATGAAGATTCCGCGCCATGCGAACGGACCGCTGTGGAAAAAGAACGCCAGCGGGTCGGGCAGGAACGAGAATGCGATCCAGAAGTTGACATAGCCCACCCACCGCGGCAGCGTCTGGCGCTTGTCCTGCAGGATCGCCACCCCGATCGCGATGTTCTGAATGATGAAGGGTGCGATCGGCGTGATGAACAACAGCCAGGCGATGTCGTTGAGGGTCACCGTCAGCTCGGGGTTGCGGTCCGGCCGAAACCCGATCACGGCCATCAACAGCATCGGCATGAGCAGCAGCACACCGGTTGCCGAGCCGGTGATCAACTGCAGGAAGGTCAGGATCGGCGTGCGACCCTCCATCCGCACCATGTGCACACCGATCACTGCGATCAGCGGGAACACCAGACAGATGCCCACCGATGCGATCGACAGACCGACGAGCACCCGAGTTTGGCTGTAGAAGTCGACGACCTCCTGCACCGAGCTCTCCGGGCCCAGCGGAATGGGCAGGACTCCGGCGATGAGCCATCCGATCAGCGCGATCACCACGGTGGCCGGGCCGCACCACGCGCACAGCGAAAGAACTCTCTTCGTCAACGTCACTCCTACGATCGCGAGGTGGGTTGTCCGGGCCGTTCTAACGACGGCCGGCGTCAGCCGAGCGGATTGCGGCCCAGTTCGACGTTCGACAGGTCCGAGATCTCCGACCAGCGGGCGGTGAGTTCGTCGACCGTCGGTGTCTCCGAGAACGTCACGCCCTTGTTCTGGAACTGCGCGACACGCTGGATGTTCCCGCCACCGACGACGTACACGCTGGCCGTGTCAGTGCACTGTTCGCTCAGCAGGTAGCCGACCACGGGTGCCACCTGGGCGGCGGGCAGCTTCTCGAGCAGCTCCGGCGGGGCGATATCGGTGGTCATCCGGGTGGCCGCCATCGGTGCGACGGCGTTGGCCAGGATCCCGTACTTGGCGCCTTCGATGGCCAGGGTGTTGATCAACCCGACCAGTCCCAGCTTCGCCGCGCCGTAGTTGGCCTGGCCGAAGTTGCCGAACAGACCGCTGGTCGAAGTGGCCATGACGATGCGGCCGAACTTCTTCTCGCGCAGGTGCGGCCAGGCGGCCCGGGTGACGTAGTAGCCGCCGTAGAGATGAACCTTGAGGACGGCGTCCCAGTTCTCGGTGCTCATCTTGTGGAATGCGCCGTCGCGCAGGATTCCGGCGTTGTTGACGATGCCGTCGACGGTGCCGAACTCGGCGACCGCAGCATCGACCAGTGACTGCGCGCCCTCTTCGGTCGCGATGTTGTCATAGTTGGCCAGCGCTTTGCCGCCACGCTCGCGGATCTCGTCGACGACGGTGTCGGCCATGGCCTGCCCGGATCCCGACCCGTCGCGCGCTCCGCCGAGATCGTTGACCACGACCTGCGCACCCTCGTCAGCGGCGAGCAGCGCGTACTCGCGGCCCAAGCCGCCGCCCGCGCCGGTGATGATCACGACCCTGCCGTTCAACCCTGCCATGTGAGAAATCCATCCCTTTCGAAATTTTCTGTCAGCGAAACTCGCTGTGAATTAGTGCTTTTGATCGTTGTGACGTCAGAAGAGCTTGCGCATGATCTTGATGGCCCGGTCGGTGTACGGCGGGTACACCAACCTCGGATCGGGCCAGCTGGTCTTCGCCAACACCGCACGCCGATGGCTCAGGGCTTCGAATCCCCAGCGGCCGTGGTAGGCGCCCATACCGCTGGCTCCCACGCCGCCGAAAGGTAGCTGCGGCACCAGACAGTGCATCGCCAGGTGATTGACCACCGCTCCGCCGGACGGAATGGCATCGATCAGGCGCTTGGCGAGCCGGCGGGATCCGGTGAAGACGTAGAGGGCCAGTGGCTTGGGCCTCCGGTTGACGAAATCAACCGCAGCATCGGTGGATTCGATGGTGATGACCGGCAAGATGGGTCCGAAGATCTCATCTGCCATCACCGGGTCGGCGGCCGACGGGTCGAGGATCACGGTGGGCTCGATGGTCAGCGCCTCGCGCGAATACCGGCCGCCCGTGACGATGGCACCGGTGGTCGAATCGATGAGGGAAGCCAGCCGGTCGAACTGCCGGGCGTTGACGATCCGCATCCCGGCGCCGTCCTGGGCCCGGAAGGCCCTGACATTGGCGACGATCTTGTCGGTCAACGCGTTTGCGATCGAGCGCTCCGCCAGAACGTAATCCGGCGCGATGCAGGTTTGACCGGAGTTGAGCAGTTTGACCCAGGCGATACGGCGCGCGGCGACGTCGAGGTCGGCATCGGCGGCCACGATCACCGGACTCTTACCACCGAGTTCCAGGGTGACCGGCGTCAATGTCGGCGCAGCGGCGGCCATGATCTTCTTACCGATCTCGGTGCCACCGGTGAACAGGGCGTGATCGAAGCCCTGCGCAAGCAGATCCTGGGTGGTCTGACCGTCGCCTTCGACGACGCGGATCGCCTCGGCATCCAGGTACTGCGGCACCAGTCGGGCCAGCAGTGCTGAGGTGGCCGGTGCCAACTCCGACGGCTTGAGCACCGCACAGTTACCCGCCGCCACGGCCGCGACGATCGGTCCCATGCTCAGATAGAACGGGTAGTTCCACGGACCGATGACCAGCACGACGCCGAGCGGGTCGTACTGCACCCAACTGCGTCCCGGCAGCTGCGCCAGCGGCAGCGACTGCCGGCGTGGGCGCATCCACGACTTCAGGTGCTTGCGGGCGAAGCTCGCTTCACCCTTGGTCGACGCGATGTCCCCGAGCCAGGCTTCGACGGCGGGCCGGCCGAGGTCGGCGAGCAGTGCCGCGGCGATATCGGATTCCCGCTCGTCGCAGAGCCGCTCGATACCTTCGAGTTGGGCCAGCCGCCAGCTCAGGTCCTGGGTACGGCCGGTGCTGAAGACCTGACGCAGCGCCCCCAGATCGAAACCAATGGCCGACTGTCCATTCGGCGTCACATGCTCGGAAGCAGCCTGGATCGACATGCCCCGGCTCAGATCTCGGGAGCGGGAACGACCCCGGAGAGTACTGCGCCGCTGATCCCGCCGTCGACGATCAGCGCGTGACCGTTGACCCACCGCGCTTCGTCGGACGCCAGGAACAGCACGGCGGAGGCGATATCGTCCGGCGTCGCATGCCGGCCGAGAAGCTCCTTCACACCGTCGAGGTTGTCCTTGCCCATCGACTCCTCGAAGTCCACCAGGATCGGAGTCTCGACCGGCCCGGGCAGTACGGCGTTGATACGCAGACCCATCTCGACGACTGCCAGTCCCATTGTCATGGTGTAGACGGTGGTGACCTCCTTGGAGAAGTTGTAGGCATTGCCCTGCTGCGGATTGGCCTTGAACCACGCCGCGCCTTCTTCGAAGGTGTCGGTGGCGAGCAGATCCCGGATGGTCTCCAGCCGGGCGGGCCAGCCGAAACCGGCGGTCGAGGACACGATCACCACGGAACCGCCGGGGTTGAGGCGCTCGAAGAACGCCTCCGTCAGGTGGCGGACGGCCAGAGTGTTCACCGCCAGCACCAGATCTGCCGGCGCGGTGCCCGGAATGCCCGCGACGTTCAGCAACCCGTCGTATGTCCCGTCGAGCTGCTCGATCGCGGCGTCGATGCTGCGGGCATTGGCCAGGTCCACCTCGACATGGCGCGTCACTGCCGCCGTCGGGGTGTTGCGGTCCAACGAGATCACTTCGGCGCCGGCGGCGAGCAGACGCTCGGCCACGGCGTTGCCGATGCCGGAGGCGGCACCGGTGACGACGAAGCGCTTTCCTTGAAAGGCAGACATTTTCACTCCTAGTCGAGGGTGTAAGGCATGGACTTCGCGGCGCGCACGAAATTGCCGACGAGATATTCCGGTTCGCCGACACGCAGGTTCGGAGCCCGGAAGATCAGCTCGCGGAAGAACGCCTCCAGCTGCATCTTGGCCAGGAAGCTGCCCATGCAGAAGTGCGGCCCGCCACCACCGAAGCCGAGATGGTTGTTGGGCTTTCGCTGAATATCGAAGGTGTACGGATCGGTGAACACCCGCTCGTCGCGGTTGGCCGAGGAGTACATCATCATGACCCACTCCCCTTCCTTGATCTCCTGCCCGCGCAGCTCGGTGTCCTGAGTCACGGTTCGGCGGAAGGTCATGACGGGGGTCACCCAGCGGACGAACTCCTCGATCGCCGGCTTGATGAGCCCGTCGTAGTCCTGCACCAGCAGCTTCCTTTGGTCCGGGAACTGTTGCAGCGCATGTGTCGTCAGGGTCATCGTGTTTCGGGTGGTGTCGTTGCCTGCCACCGAGAGCAGCACGAAGAACGCGCCGAGTTCCTCGTCGGTGAGCTTGCGGCCGTCGACCTCGGCCTGCACCAGCTGCGACATCAGGTCCGATGTCGGATGCGAGCGTCGCATCTCAGCCAGTTCCAGGCCCGCCGTCAGGAGACCGACGAGCGAATCGCTGAGCACCTCTCCCGGCTCACGCCCCGCGGCGACATCTTCGTCGGCCCACGACACCATGCCGTCGGCGTTGTGGGCGGCCTCATCGCGCATGTCCTGTGGGAGGCCCATCATCTCGTAGATGGTCCACATCGGCAGGCGCTTGGAGACCTGCTCGACGAAGTCGCCGTCCTTGGTCTGCAGCAGTTCGTCGACGATCCTGGTCGCCTGGCTCTTGATCTGATCGCCGATCTTGGCGACCTGCCGGGGTGTGAACACCGAACTGATCAGTTTGCGCAGGCTTGCGTGGCTCGTGCCATCCATACCGAGGAAGGACTCGGCGGCCTCCAGCATCTCCTCCGGAACGGCTTCGCTCTGAACGCCTTTCCCGGAGCAGAACAGCTCGGGATGCTTGCTCACGTAGGCGATGTCCTCGTGGCGCGTCACCACCCAGATCCCGTCGATCTCGGGCGCCATCAGCGCACCGGCCAACGGCGGGTGCCAGCTCAGCGGGCGCTCGTCCCGCAAGATCTTGAACGAGGCCTCGCGCTCTTCGGCGCTGCCGGCCCAGAAACTCAGCGGCGAGATGCTGACCGGGTCGTACGCGCGGGCCGCGGCTATTCCAGCGGTCATCTTCCTACCTCCATATATCGGTCCTGCAGTTTGCGTTTGACGAGCTTCCCGGTGGCTGACCGGGGCAGTTCGTCGACGAAGTCCACTGAGCGGGGCGCCTTGAAGCGCGCCAGCCGCTCCCGCACGTAATCGATGATCTCGGCACCCAATTGATCCGACGGCGACTCGCCATCGCGCAGCTGGACCACGGCCTTGACCTCTTGGCCCATCTCGGGATGAGGGATACCGATCACGGCGACGTCGTAGATCTGCGGATGCATCGCCAGGACGTTCTCGACCTCTTGCGGGTAGATGTTGACTCCCCCGGAGATGATCATGAACGCTTTGCGATCGGTGAGGAACAGATAACCGTCCTCGTCGAGGTAGCCGATATCTCCCACGGTAGCCCAGTTGTCGTGCTCGGGATGCCTTGACTCGGAAGTCTTTTCGGGGTCGTTGTGATAGACGAACGGCGGCTCGTCGCGCTCGAAGTAGATGACACCGGACTTACCGGTGGGCTGTTCCACGCCATCGTCATCGCAGATGTGGACGACACCGATCGCGGCCTTGCCCACCGATCCACGCTTCTTATGCCACTCGGGCGTGCTGATCAGCGTGACGCCATGACCCTCGGTGGCGCCGTAGTACTCGGCGAGGATCGGCCCCCACCAGTCGATCATCGCGTCCTTGACGTCCGGCGGGCAGGGCGCGGCCGCGTGCACCGCCAGTCGCAGTGACGACACGTCGTAGGACGCCCGCGTCGCCTCGGGCAGTTGCAGCAGTCGTACGAACATGGTGGGCACCATCTGCAGCGCGGTGACCTTGTACCGCTGGATCGCCGCGAGGGAACCCTCGGCGTCGAACCGGTCCATCACCACGACGGTGCCACCAAGGGCCTGCACTGCCGCACACCATTTCAGCGGCGCCGCATGGTAAACGGGAGCCGGCGACAGGTAGACGTCGTCGGCGGTGAAGCCGAATCCGTGCTGCAGAAGAGCGGTGACGCTCTCGCCGGGCTCGTCGACCTGAATCGGCAGCAGCCGGGGCTTGATGCCCTTGGGCCTGCCGGTCGTGCCCGATGAGTACAGCATCTCCGATCCCCGGGGCTGATCGGTCAGCCGGGGACCGGCGTACTCCAACAGCTCGTCATAGGACTTGTATCCATCGATCGCGCCGCCGAAGGCGTACCAGTGTTCGACCTGTGGCACCAGGCCGGCGACTTCGACGCCCAGCGATGCAACCCCCGCGGAGGCCAAGACCACCTGCGCCCCGCTGTCTGCCACGATGTAGGCGGCCTCGGCCGGCGACAGGTGCCAGTTGGCGAAGGTGACGTAGAGGCCGGAGCGCACCGCGGCCCAATAGATTTCAAAAGCCTCCGGCACGTTGTCCGACAAGACGGCGATGACATCACCGGGCTGCAGGCCCAGCTGCCGCAGCGCGGCGGCCAACCGGGCCGAGTTCTCGTCGAGCTGACCGTAGGTCACCGTCCGGCCCGAATCCGCCATGATGACCGCGGGGCGCTCTGGCGCGACGGCGGCGTGCGTTCCTGGATACATGCTTCGGCTAGACGATCAGGTCGTCGCGGCCGTCGTCCTTGAGACGCTGGATGTAGTCGCCGTAGAGCTTCTTGCCGAGCGGCGCCAGTTTCAGCAAACTCGCGACGTTACCGTCGACTTTGATCTTGCGCTTCGCCATCGCCATCGGCAGGTTGACCTTTCCCTGCCAGTAGGCGTTTCCGATATCGGCCGTCATGGACATGGTGGCCGAGGGAGCCGGCGCACCGGGGCCACCACCGCTGACCGCCTTGTTGGGCATGTCGATGACGACCTGGGCCTGCGGGTCGGTGAAGTCGAAGGCGACCACCAGGCCGGTGTCCACCAGTTTCGGCCCGATCTCCGGATCGCCGAAGGCATTTTCGAAGATGCCGCCGATGTACTTGGTGACTTCTTCAGAGTTGTTGAACCCCATCGTTACCTCTCCGTTGAGACATCCGCGAGAAACTTATTTCGGATTAAAAAATATAGTACGTATGGGGCACGGCACAGTCAAGGTCAGGAGTAGCCCCGGACACAGCTCCGCTGCCGAGCGCCGAAGACGGCGCCGTCGGCAAACTACCGTCGGCGCCGTCGAGCCCGGCTGGGCGGAGCCCAGGAGCTAACCGCTCTTGGTCAGGGAGAACGTCGCCGCGATCTCGTCGACGACGAGTTGTGCCGTCTCGGCGCACGCTGTCGTGCCGCCATTGGCGTATTCCTTGACCGCGTCGCCCACGTTCCACAGACCCTCGAAAGGCGTGTCACGGGGAAGGTCGAATCCTGCGACAGCACGCTGCGGGGGCCAGCCGTCGCGGGTGATCGCGACGTTGAGGATCTTGGCCCGCTCGTCGAACCGGTCGATGGTGTCGCGCAGGTCTTCCAGGAGCAGCTCGGTTTCGGCCTTCTCGTCGAAGTCACCGACGGACGGCTTGGGCACCGACGTGCCGACGTAGAGATGCCAGCCCTCCGGCGCCATCTCCGGACAGATATCGGTGAAGTTGGCGATGTAGGCCAACCGCCGAGATTTGGCGAAGCTCAGCATCCCCGGCGCCTCGATCAGACGTTCCTGGCTGGCGAAGTTCACCGAGATCATCGCCGTCGGCCGATCACCCTTACGCACGAGTTCGCGGTAGTCCTCGGGCACGTTGTCGGCACCGAGCAATCCGATGGTCGCCGCGGGGCCGATGTCACTGACCACGATCGGCGCGGAGATCTCGAAGGAGGTGCCGTCGCGTTCGACATGAACCCCGGTGACCTTCGTCCCGTCCACGACGATCTTGCTGACCTCGGTCGACAACCACACTTCACCGCCCTTGGCGGTGACCGCGTCGGCGAGTGCACGCCAGATGCCGATGGTGCCTTCGGGGTGGAATCCGAAGCGCTTGAAGGCGCTCTTGCGGGTGAAGTACGTCAGGAAGACCCTGGCGGGCAGATCCTCGGACCCCACGGCGAACACCGATGCGCACATGTTGCGGAAAATGCCGTGCACGCCTTCGTTCTTGGTGTACTTCGACACCCACTCGGCGGTGGTCAGCTCGTCTTCGGGCAGGCCGGAATCCGAGCGTGCCGCACCGATGCCCTTGACCAGTTTGGCGCCCTGGCGGGTCAGCTTGCCGAGCAGCAGGCCCCAGCCGCCACCGGTCACGTCGACATCCTTGCCTGCGATCCGGTACAGGATCGGCGGGCTGGGTTCCCGGATGTCGAATGCCGCTCCGACCTCTTCACAGGTCTGCTGGGTGATGCCACCGACCTCGATGACGATCGCGCCGTTGTTGACCTTGAATCCGTCGATGTCATCGGTGGACGCCCGCCCACCGACCTTGTCCAGGCGTTCCAGTACCAGGGTGCGGTAGCCACGATGAGCAAGCCGCGCGGCGGTGAACAATCCGCCGGCACCCGCCCCGATGACGATGGCGTCGAACTCTCGTTGTTCGGTCACGCTGTTCTCCTATCGGTTTTCATGCCTTTTTCCGTCTGGATCAGTAGGAACGCGGCAGGCCCAGCGAGGTCTGCGCGACGAAGTTGAGCACCATCTCCCGGCTGACCGGAGCGGTGCGCATCAGCCGGGTGATGAACCACAGCTCCGAGAGCCCGTACTCATGCGCCAGACCGTTGCCGCCGTGGGTCTGGATGGCCCGGTCGAGCGCCTGCAGCGAAGCCTCAGATGCGGCGAACTTCGCGATATTGGCGGCCTCGGCAGCATATTCACCCGCATCGAAGAGTTCGGCGCTGCGCATGGTGGCCATCCGGCCGAGTTCCACCGCGATGTGGGCTTCGGCCAATGGGTGAGCGATGCCCTGGTGGGCACCGATCGGGGTGGACCAGACCTGGCGTTGCTTGGCGTATTCGGCGGCCTTGTTGATCGCGAATCGTCCGACACCGCTGCAGATCGCGCCGACCAGGATTCGTTCTGGATTGAGGCCGGCGAACACCTGCTTGAGCCCCTGGCCCGCCGTGCCGATGAGTGCGTCCTCCCCGACCTCGACGTCGTCGAGGAAAACCGTGAACTGCTTATCGGGCGAGACGATGGAGGTTTCGATTTCCTGGATGCTCAGACCCGGGCTGTTGGTGGGGACCACAAACAGCGAGAGTGCACTCTTCTCCGGCGTGGAGTGCTCGACATCCTTGGTCACCAACAGAATCGCCTCGGCCTGGTCGACCGCCGAGATGTAGTACTTCGATCCGGAGATCTTCCACCCGGAGTCCGTGCGGCGCGCCGTGGTGGCAACCTGGTGGCTGTTGGATCCGGCATCGGGCTCGGTCAGTCCGAAGGCCATCTTTCGCGATCCATCGGCGATGCCGGGCAGCCATTCCCGCTTCAGGGCCTCAGAACCGTGTTGAGTCAGGATGCTGCCGCACATCGCGGGTGAGATCACCCAGATGAGCATGGGCATCCCGTTGGCCGCCAGCTCTTCGACGACGACGACGGCCTCGGCCATACCGCCGCCACCGCCGCCGTACTCCTCGGGCAGGTGCACACCCAGCAGACCCGAGGCACCCAGGTCCTTCCACAGCTCTTCGATGCCTTGGCCACTGCGGCCACGCTTCAGGAAGTACTCCTGCCCGTACCGGGACACGATCCCGGCCACGCTCTCGCGAATTGCCTTGTGCTCTTCGGTGTCTACAACCAGGTTCGACATGGTCTACCTTCCTTCGAACTGTGGGGTTTGTTTTGCGATGAAGCTCGCAACGGCGTTGGTGGCGTCGACGGTGTCGCCGGTGGCCTTGATCCCTTCGGACTCAGCGAGCAATTGCTGGGACAGATCGTTGTTCCAGCTGTCCCGCAGCAGCGCCCGCATCCGGCCGAAGGCCCTCGTCGGCCCCTTCGCCAGCGATCCGGCCAGCGCCGACGCGCGGTCGCGCAGCTCCGCCGGGGGGACGATTTCGCTGATCATCCCCCATTCCAGTGCCTGCTCGGCGGTGATCGGACGGTTCTCCAGGTAGGCGCGCGCCGCACGCGCAGGCCCGATCAGACGAGGTAGATGCCAGGTTCCGCCGCCGTCCCCGGAGAGCCCGATGGCGGCGAAGGCCGTGACGAACTTCGTCCCCTCGGCCGCCAGGACGATATCGGCCGCGTAGGCGTAACCGATGCCGCCGCCCGCGACCGAACCGTGCGCAGCCGTGACGATGGGGGCATCGATCCGGCTGAGGACGCGGAAGGCTTCGTGGAACGGATTCGTCATACGCTCCAACAGATTTCCGTAGTCCGCCGGCGGCGTCTCGCGGAAATACGCGATATCCCCACCGACCGTCAACGACGGACCATTGCCGCAGATGAGCACGGCCCGGACCGTGGGGTCGGTGGCGATCCGGCGGGCGACCACGAGAGTTTCCTGTGCCATCAGCAGGTCGATGGCATTGCGGGCGTCCGGCCGGTTCAGGCACATGGTGGCCACACCGTCGGTGACCGAATAGTCGATGCGCTGCAACGGGGCCTCGTCACCGAGCGCCTCGATCCAGGCCGCCGTATCGGTGAGCTGGCGCAACGAGGTGATTCGGCCCTCGGCGTCGAAGGTCAGCACGTGGGTGAATTCGGCATCCAGTGGCCGCCCGGAGCGGCGGGCCACCCCCCGGTAGTGGCCGGCCACCAGCAGACCGCCGCCGTCGATCGGGTGATATTCGGCCGGCTGGGCCTCGACTTTGAAGTGCTTACCGATCTTCCACCAGAGGTTGCGCTGCATGGCTTCTCGGCCGCGGTGCTCACCACCCATGCCCAGCGGCAGGCCCTCGGCGGCATGCCCGACGAACTCTTCGCTCAATAGGGCGTCGAGGGCGTCCCGATCACCGGCCGCCAGCGCCCGGTAGAGCGCCTTGGCGGCGGATGTCGGATCACTGCGCGTTTCGACCGACATGTCAGGCCAGGTACCTGATGATCGACTCGATGACCGCTGCCGGCTTGTCCGATCCCTCGACCTCGATGGTCGTGGTGAAAGTCGCCTGCGCTCCCCCGTCGAGCTTGACGATATCGGTGATCTTCGATGCGGCACGCAGCCGCGATCCCACCGGTACCGGGGTGATGAACCGGACCTTGTTGAAGCCGTAGTTGATTGCCATCTTGACGTTGTCGACGCGGTACAGATCGTGCATGAAATGCGGCAGCAGCGACAGCGTGAGCAGACCGTGGGCGATGGTGCGGCCGTACGGGCCCTCGGCGGCCCGCTCCGGATCCACGTGGATCCACTGGTGATCGTCGGTGGCCTGGGCGAACTGGTCGATCCTGGGCTGGTCCATGACGAGCCACTCGGTCGGCCCGAGTTCGATGCCCTCGGCCGCCGTGAACTCGGCGAGATCGGCGAAGACCGTCGCGGTCTGGTGTTCGGATTGCGTGCTCACTTCTATGCTCCCTATATCCTCAGTCCGGCCAGTTCGCCGTCGTATATCTGGTCCAGGTATTCCGCCATGCCGTGCAGCGTGGTGCCGTCCTCGGCCGTCCACACCATGGCGGCTTCGGCGATGCGGGTGGCATCGGCCGGCGATTCACTGTCACCACGTCGGTGACGCAGCGGGACAACCGATTTCGTCTCTCCGCGAAAGACCCAGTGCCGCTGCTCGGCCCGCAATGTGACGGTCACCGATTCGGGCTGGGAATAATCGTCTCGGTCGGTGGAGACCTCGATCTCATCGCAGCGCTGCAGCTGGCCGCCGTCCCAGACGAACCCGCCGGAGCGGTCGGCCCCGTCGGGATCGCCGAAGTAGGCACCCATGAATCCGATTCCCTGGGCCGATCCGTGCAACCAGCGGTAGAAGTGCGGCGCCTGCCACGACCGCGGGCCCCAGGAGTGATCACGCAGCCCGTAGGCGTCGATGTCGGTGGAGGTGTCCCCCAGAGTAAGAACCCCGCTGACCGCCATGAGCTGCTCGTAGTGGTTGGGCGCGAAGGACTCCCCCGCACCGTCGAAGGTCTCCGAGTACGGCGGCGTCACGGCTCGAAGCTCCAGTGCTGCTGCGCAACCGGTCACCGCCGTACTGGACAGTGCCGCCTTCGGGTCGGCCAATGCCGCCGGGTCGGGTAACAGATTGACCGTTCCGACGAAGGACACCCGGACGCGTTCGAACGGCTCCAGCACCTCGATCTGCAACCCCGCCCCCTCGAACACACCGCCGGCCTCGACGCTGGGCCGGCTGTAGCCGAATGCCACGGAGCCGTCAGGCAGGTACAGGCAGACCGTTCGTTCACCGCGGCCTTCGTTGGGACGTTTCGCCAACCGCAGGAAACCACCCAGTCCGGCATTCGGATCATGGAACTGGACGTACATCGACTCGTTCCAGTTCGATTCCGGACCGACCTCGTGGGTACCGTCGTCGGCGGGGTTCAGGGTTGTCATACGGCCTCCAGTTCGGTGGCTGCGGCATCGAGCAGCGTCGCGATCGTGTCGTCCAGTTGATCGAGGTCGAGGTGCCCGTGGGTCCCCAGCAGACCTGATCGACGACGCGCCGAGACGCCCTGCAGCAGGGTTGCCGCACGCCACTGGCTGAATCCGCGGTAGTAGGAGATCCGGCCGGCGTCGGTTCCCGTCAGGCGGCAATACACCTCGATGAGCTCGGATCTTTCGGGAAAGCCACCGGCCCGTGTGGGACTCGGCATCGAGATGACCTCGTCGCCCGGCTGGCGCCAGTCGTCGAGCAGCCAGGCCAGATCCGCGAGCGGATCACCGAGCGTGCACAGTTCCCAGTCCAGGACCGCGGTGATCCGGGCTTCGCGCACAAGCAGATTCGACAGCCGGAAGTCACCGTGGATGAGGACGGTGGCCTCGCCCACGGGTAGCGCCGCCGCGAGCCGGCTCCGCACCGAATCCCACAACCGGTGGCGCGGGGTGTGCAGGCCCACCCGTTCCCAGGCGGCGGTGAGTCGGCGGATCTGTCGACCGACATACGGTGTCGAGCTCGGCTGTGCGAGATCGGACAGACCCACTGCGGCGGGGTCGAGGGCATGCAGCCGCGCGAGGGTTTCGACGACCTCCAGCCCCAACTCCCGTCGTTGTCCGACATCGAGTGCGGCGGCGTCGGATTCGCTCTCCAGGGCGGACCCCGCAACGCGCTCCATCACGAAGAAGCCGCTACCCGCGGGCGTCTCGCCGGTTCCGATCACCCGAGGAACGGGGATGCCACTGTTGGCGAGGCTGTGCACGATGTGGGCTTCGCGAGCGACATCATGCGCCGATTGCGCGTGGTCACCGGGCGGAGGTTCGCGCAGCACCCATTCCCGGCCGTCCTGTGCACGGACAACGGTGGTGATGTTGGACTGGCCGAAGCCCACCCGGGCGATGCTGACCTCGCCGACGACCGGTTCGCCGTGTTCGCGCAGCCACGCCTCGACGGCGGCGGGCGCATCACACATCAAACCCGTCGACGGGGCTGTCCGTGCCGCTGGCGTCGACATCGCCCTCCTCATCCGAAGCGGATATCACATACTATTTAACGTAGATTAAACCATGGCACGATGCCTTCATAGGGCACAGGCGCTAGCCGTCCGAACCAGTTTTTATCGTGTGTTAAATTCTGCGATATTCCGTGGGGTCGAGTCAAACCAGGAGCGACAGATGAAAATCGGCATGCCGATCACCTACGCGGGTGACTTCCGGGAGACCATCGCCGCGCTGCGTGACTTCGAATCCGTGGGTCTGGACCGGGTGATGGTGCCCGAGGCTTACGGGTTCGACGCTGTCACCCAACTGGGATATGCGGCCGCGACGACCGAGCGCGTCGAGCTGGCCTTCGGGATTCTGCCCATGTACTCGCGCAGCCCCACCAACCTGGCGATGACCGCCGCGGGACTGGACTATGTGAGCAACGGCCGTTGCGTCCTGGGCCTCGGCGCTTCCGGCCCGCAGGTGATCGAGGGATTCCACGGCGTCAAATACGACGCGCCTCTGGGTCGCGCCCGCGAACATGTGGACATCTGCCGCAAGATCTGGCGCCGCGACAAGACCGAATACCACGGTGAGCACTATCAGCTACCACTGTCCGCCGAGGATGGCGGCAGTGGGCTCGGCAAGCCGCTGCGCATGATGAACAAGCCACTGCGCGAGAGCATTCCCATGCTCTTGGCGGCGATCGGGCCGCGCAATGTCGCGCTCGCGGCCGAGATCTTCGACGAATGGCAGCCCTTCCTGTTCCATCCCGAACTCGCCGAGCTCGCCTTCGGTGAGGCGCTCGCCGCGGGTCGTGCCCGACGCGATCCGCAGCTGGGCGAACTCGGCATCGCCGTGCAGACATTTCTGCTGATCACCGACGACGCCAGTGCCCAGTCAGCGGCGTTGCAGGGCGTACGCAACCACGTCGCGCTCTATGTCGGGGGCATGGGCGCAAAGGGCAAGAACTTCTACAACACCCTGTTCGGCCGTTACGGCTACCGGGCCGAAGCCGAGACCATCCAGACGCTCTATCTGAAGGGCGACAAAGAGGCGGCGGCCGCCGCCGTCCCCGAGGACTTCGTGCGATCGATCGCGCTGATCGGTTCCGTCGAACACCTCCAGGAACGCCTGTCGGCCTACCGTGCCGCGGGCGTGAGCTGCCTGATCGCCGAACCGCTGGCACCAGCGCACGCCGACCGGGTCGAGCAGCTGGGCAGGCTCAAGAGCCTCGTCGGCTAATCGCACCGAGCAGCGCGCGCCACCAACTCGGCGAGTTTCAACTTCTGCACCTTGCCCGTCGGGGTCTTCGGCAGATCCTCGGCATCGACGAAAATGACGCGCTTGGGCACCTTGAACTTCGCGAGACTGGCCCGGCACAGCGTCAGGACGTCGTCCTCGGCCAGGGTGGCACCCGGCGCGCGGACGACGACGGCACAACCGATCTCACCCCAGCGATCGTCGACCAACCCGATGGCGAAGACCTGACTGATCCCGTCGTGGCGGGCCAGCAGGTCCTCGATTTCCTTGGGCATCACCAGCTCGCCGCCACTCTTGTAGAGCTCCTTGCTACGACCCGTGATGCACAGATAGCCGTCGGGTCGCACCACACCCAGGTCTCCGGAGTGCAGCCATCGACCCCGCAGCGCGGCGGCGGTCTGCTCGGGACGGTTCCAGAAGCCCGTCATCACCGTCGGTCCGCAGGACACCAACTCACCTTCGGTACCTTTCGGCAAGTCCGCACCCGTCGTCGGGTCGACAGCCTTGTAGACCACCAGCTGGTCGGTGCCCGGAACCGATGCCGCACCGGCCATCTTCGGCCGGCCCGCGGTCTCGGTGGTCATGTGCAAGGGGTCTTCTGGGCGGGTGAGCGTCATCGCGCCACCACACTCGGTCATTCCGTAGCCGGTGACGATCTCGTGGACACCGAAGTCCTCGGCGATACGCGACCACAGCCACAGCGGTGCGGGCGCGGAACCACAGAGCAGAGCCGTCAGCGAGGACAGATCGTAGGAGCTCTTCGACGGGCTCTCGACCATCGCGACGGCCATCGTCGGTACGCACAACATGTCGGTCGCGCGGTGACGCTGGATGCTCTCGAAGTATCGTTCGGCACTGAACCTGGTCAGCGGGATGATCGCACCGCCCACGTAGAGGACCGACAGCAGTCCCTCGACGTATCCGAACATGTGGTAGCACGGCAGCGAGAAGAGGATCCGCCGACCGTCCGAGTAGGCCCTGGTCAACGCCGATGCGTAGGCGGTGCGCAATACCGCATCATGGGTGGTGACAACGCCTTTGGGGGTGCCGGTGGTTCCACTGGTGTAGAGAATGTCTGCCGCATCGTCGGGTGATATCGGGCCCGCGTCCTCGTGGCGCTGCGCCGACCCCAGTGCCGCCAGCTCGGAGACGGTGCGGACGCCGGGCCGGGCGCGCCCGTCGGTGTCCAGCAGCACCACATGTCGCAGTCGCGGCACCGTATCGTCGGCCACGCCCGGGCGGTCCGCGTAACCGGGCTGCTCCCAGCCCGGCGCGAAACCGTCGAGCATGTCCTGATAGTCCAAGCCGTCGAAGCCCGTCATCGTCACCAGCACACGACATCCGGAATCGGCCAGTACATAGGCCAGCTCGTCTTGCTTGTACAGGTAGTTGAACGGCACCGCGATGGCACCGGCTCGCGAGATCGCGAACTTGCACGTCACGAACTCGGGGTGGTTGGTCATCACCAGGCCGACCCGATCCCCCGGCTCGACACCCAACTGACGCAATCCCGCTGCCAGGCGCAGTGATTGCTCTACCACATCGTGGTAGGTCAGCGTCACGTCATCGGTGATGACCAGGGGGCGGCTTCCGTGCAGGTTCGCACTCGAGTCGAGGCGGCCGTGCAGAGTGGTCGGCCTCCACTCGGGAAAGGCGTTGCGCAGGGCCTGCCGTCTGGCGCCGATGTCCATCAGATTTCCCGCAGCTGGCCGGATGCGATGGCCTCGCGCAGCGCGAACTTGCGCACCTTGCCGGTCGGGGTGACAGGCAGCGAGTCGGCGACAAACCACCGGGCCGGCACCTTGAAGGGCGCCAGCCGCCGTGCGACGTAGTCCACGACATCGTCCCTGGCGGGCGCCGGAACCTCGTCGTGCACCCGGATCACCGCCGCGACGATCTCGCCCCACCGCTCGTCGGGCACGCCCACGACGGCGGCGTCGAGGATGGCGTGGTGTCCGACAAGGATCGTCTCGATCTCGGCGGGCGCGATGTTCTCCCCGCCCCTGATGATCAAGTCCTTGAGGCGTCCGGTGACGGTGAGGTAGCCGCGCGCGTCGAGGAAGCCCAGGTCGCCGGTGTGCACGAAGCCCTCGGCATCGACCGCGCGGGCCGTCGCTTCGGGGTCGTGCAGATATTCCAGGAATTGTTGGTAACCGCGCGCGCAGATCTCCCCCGGCTCGTCGATCGCCAGCGTCTGGCCGGAAATCGGATCGACGATCTTGCACTCGACCCGGGGCAGCGGCCGGCCCACGGTCGTCAGCTGGTCGCGGCGCGAGTCCGATGGCCTGGTCGCCGACAGCACGGGAGCGAGCTCGGTCTGTCCGAACAGGTTGATCACCGAAGCGCCGAAGACCGCTCCGGCGTCCTCGATCATGGCGGCCGGTACGTTCGATGCGCCACCCATGACGACCTTGAGCTGCGGAGGTGGACTGGACTGGCTGCGTTGACATTCCAGTAGCGCACCGAGGATCGCCGGTACGTAGAACAACACCGAGGCACCCTCGCGGCGCAGCGCCTCGAGCACGGGGGCGGGCCGGAAGCGTTCGACGAGGATCACCGTCCCGCCTATCCACAGCGGCCCCAGGGTCGCGATCACGCAGCCCGCGGTATGGAACATCGGCAGCGGGTTCAGGCATACCGAACCGTGCGGGACTTCCGCGGCTTCCAGCGTCAGCTTCGCGACGTTGACCAGTGACCGATGGCTGAGCAGGACGCCCTTGGGCCGGCCCGTCGTACCGGAGGTGTACTGCAGCATCACCGGCTCGTCGGCGTCGGTCGGCGCGGCGGCCAGGACATCGGCGTTCACCTCGGCGGCCCGCCATCGGTGCCGCTCCGACAACGAGATGCACACCAGGTCGGGTAGCGCAGGCAGCACGGCGGCCACCACGGCTGTGAGGTCGTCGTCTCGATTGGCATCGGCATGGATGAGGACCGACGCGCGCGAGTGGGACAGCGCGTATTCGAGCTCGTCGGCCCGCAGTGCCGGGTTCAGCGCGACGAGCACCACACCCGCCAATGCTGCACCGTACTGAATGATCGTCCATTCCAATACATTCGGAGCCCACAAGGCCACATAGTCACCGCGCCCGGTCAGCCCGGTCAACGCCGCCGCAACCCGGGCGGCTTCGTCGTAGAGCTGCGCGTAGGTCAGGCGCGCCGGTGAGCCGTCGTGGCGGACCCCGACGATCGCAGTCCACTCGGGATGAGTCTGTGCCCGCCGCGCCAGCAGTCCGCCGACCGTGAGATCGATCAACTCTGCGCTCTGGTCCGCGGGCAGATGCGCGCGGCGTAGGCCCGTCGCACCCTCCGGTGACGCTGTCATCGTGTTCTCCTCGTCGGCGTGGGCACCGTGCCGCCCTGCAACCAAGCTAGCTGAAGATTGATTCAAAACGAAGACCTGCAGCCTGCCTCAAAACGCTAAACCGCCTGCTGCTCAGCGTCTTTGTGATCACCAGGGGATTTACGAATTTCGGATAGAAACTCAATCTCGAATTGTTGACTCTTGTCAGAAATTCTTGCTACCTTGCGGGTGGGTGAGTGACTGCGCTCACAACTTCGAGGGAGAGTCATGCACGCCACACCACGGACCGCGATCATCGGCGCCGGCATCAGCGGCCTCACCACCGCCAAGAACCTGACCGACGCCGGTATCGAGTATGACTGCTTCGAATCCTCCGACCGCATCGGCGGCAACTGGGCATTCCGCAACCCCAACGGCCATTCCAGCGCCTACCGGTCACTGCATATCGACACCTCTCGGGACTGCTTGTCGTTCAAAGATTTTCCGATGCGCGACGATCTTCCCGATTTCCCCCATCACACCCAGATCAAGTCGTATCTCGACGATTACACGGACGCCTTCGGGTTGCGCTCACGCATCCAGTTCGAGAACCCGGTCCGGCATGCGCGCCGACTCGACGGAGGTGGCTGGGAGCTGCAGACCGGTGACGGACATATCCGCCGGTACGACGCCCTGGTGGTCGCCAACGGCCACCACTGGGATCCGCGCACCGCGGTATTCCCCGGCGAGTTCAGCGGGGAGAGCATCCACGCGCACGCCTATATCGACCCGACAGAGCCGCTGGACCTGCGCGGTAAACGCATCGTGGTGGTCGGCATCGGCAACTCGGCGGCCGACCTGGTCTCCGAACTGTCCCAGAAGGCTTGGCAGAACACCGTTTATCTGTCCACCCGATCGGGTGCATGGATCGTGCCCAAGTACATCTTCGGCAAGACCGCCGACAAGATCGCACGCACCCTGCCGATCATTCCGCTGTCCTGGCAGCGGCGCGCGATGCGACCCATCCCCCGCCTGTTGTTCGGCAATCCGGAGGACTACGGACTGCCGACTCCGAACCACAACTTCCTCGAGGCGCATCCGACCCAATCGGCGGAATTACTGATGCGCCTGGGTGCGGGTGATGCCACGGCCAAGCCGAACATCGAACGCTTCGACGGCTCCACCGTGCGCTTCATCGACGGCTCAGCGGTCGAGGCCGACGTGGTGATCTACGCAACGGGGTACAACATCACCTTCCCCTTCTTCGACGAGGACTTCCTGTCCGCGCCGGACAATCACCTGCCGCTGTACAAGCGCATGCTCAAGCCCGGCATCGACGACCTGGTCTTTGCGGGCTTCGCCCAGGCCGTGCCCACTCTGTTTCCCTTCGTGGAGTGCCAGGCCCGGCTCACGGCCGCCTATCTGGCCGGTACCTATCGCCCGCCGTCGGTGGCACAGATGCATCGCACGATCGAGGCGGATCAGCGCAAGTACGTCGGGCACTTCGCGGACAAGCCACGACACACCCAGCAAGTGGACTACTACGACTACGAACGCGATATGCGCAAGCGGGAACTTCCCGCGGGGCGGCGTCGGGTCGAGAAGTTCGGTCCGGTGGTGCTGGCCGGGCGTGCGGAGCGGGCCCGTGCCGATGTCGGCTGACGTGGCGGTCGCATCACGCTGGCAACCGCGGCGCCCCCAACCGCGCGGTGAGCAGCGCCGGGCCCGCCTGCTGGCGGCACTGGAACAACAGCTGCAGTCGCAGCCCTTCGACGCCATCAGTATCGCCGGTGTCGCCGATGCCGCGGGCCTGGGGCGATCAGCGTTCTACTTCTATTTCAGTAGCAAGCACGATGCGGTGACCCAGCTGCTCGGAGACGTCTTCGACGAAGAGATCACCCGTGTGGATGCGATTCTGCGGCGGTCCGGCGATCCCGACGTCAATGTCAGCGACGCGCTGGCCTTCATCGTCGATTCCTGGCGCGACCGAGCCACCTTGCTTACCGCGATGCTCGACGCCCGGGATGGCGATGCCGACGCGCGCAAGATCTGGGAGAGCTGGATCGACCGGTATGAGGAGTTCGCGGCCGACTACATCGCAAGGACGACCGCGGCTGATGTCGCAGACAGCAGGGCGCTGGCCCACGTGCTGATCGCCATGAACGAACGCACGTTGGAACGCCACACCCGTTCCGGCGGGAACCGCGCCGCGGGAGACGAATTACACGCCACGCTGGTCCGCGTTTGGCAGGCCGCCTTGAGGAGGACGCCATGACAACCGCCCCAGCGACCGCCACCGAAGGCCGCCGGCTGACCATTGCCAGTGGCGACGCGGAGTTGGCGGCCACGCATTTCCCGGCAACTCATGAGGGTTTGGCGAAAGCGACCGGGCGACCGTGTGTGGTGCTGGCACACGGCATCGGCGCCACCCAGGACAGCGGCCTGCACGCGTTCGCCGAGGCATTCGCCGCCGCAGGCGCGGACGCGATCACCTTCGACTACCGGCATTTCGCCGGCTCTGGAGGGAAACCGCGCCAACTGGTCTCCATCGCGCGCCAGCTTCAGGACTATCAGAGCGCGGTGAACCATGCCCGGCGCCTGCCCGCCGTCGACCCAGAACGCATTCTCGTCTGGGGCGTCTCACTGTCCGGCGGGCACGTCATCCGGGTGGCGGCTCGCGACAAGCGGATCGCCGGTGTCTTCTCGTTGACCCCGGCGACCGACGGAGTCCCGGTGATCGCCGGAATGGTTCGCCACCACGGGGTCCGTTACGCGCTGCAGGTGTCGGCGCGCGGACTGGCCGATGTGGCAGCAGGTTTGCGTCGCCGACCACCGGTCCTGCTGCCGATCGTCGGTGCGCCCGGCGAATTGGCCGCACTCAATTCCGAAGGCGCCGTGGCCGGTATGTACGCGACTGCCGGCCCGACGTGGCGAAACGAATTCGCCGCGCGTCTGGTCCTGACCGTGGGCGGCTACCGCCCCGGCCGCAGCGCGCGGAATGTCCGGTGCCCCTCGCTGGTCCAGATCGCCGACGGCGACCGGTCGGCGCCCCCGGCGTCCGCCACCCGAGCCGCCACCGCGATGCGCGCCGCCGTGCACCACTATCCCTGCGATCACTTCGATGTGTATCCCGGTGCGGCCTGGCACGAGCGCGTGCTGCGCGACCAGATCGCGTTCCTGCGCCGCGTTTGCGCACCGGGCGCAGCGAGCCGGGTCTGATGCGCGCCCTGCAGCTGGTCGATCCGGGCGTCCTTGCCGTGGTCGATATCCCGATTCCCGATATCGGTCCCGACGAGGTGCTGCTCAGAGTGCGAGGCGCCGGACTGTGCCATTCCGATATCCATATCCGCCACCTACCGGTCGAACTGTTCCCGCTCCCGCTGACGCTGGGCCACGAGACCGCCGGAACGGTGGTGTGTGTGGGCTCGCGGGTGTCGGGATGGTCGGTCGACGACAACTCTCTGGTCCATCTGATCTGGGCCTGCGGGTCCTGCCCGGCGTGCGCCCGCGGGGACGACAACGTGTGCGAGGCCGCGGGACGGATGGCACAGCCGCCGACGCCGGGCCTGGGTCCCGCGGGCGGGATGGCCGAATACATGGCTGTGCCCGCTCGTCACCTGGTGCCCCTTGGCGACCTCGATCCCGTGGCCGCAGCCCCGCTGGCGGACGCGGCGATGACGCCGTATCACGCCCTGCGTAATTCGACTCGGGTACTGCGGCCCGGTTCGACAGCCGTGGTGGTGGGTGTCGGCGGCCTGGGCCACGTGGCCGTACAGCTGCTCAAGGCACTCACCGGGGCGTGCGTCATCGCCGTCGACGTCTCCACCGACCGTCTCCAGGCCGCTTCCCGTCACGGTGCAGATGCCGTGCTCACCGCCGGCGACACCACTGCTGCAGCGATTCTCGACGCCACCGCGGGCCGCGGCGCCGATGCCATCTTCGACTTCGTCGGTGCGCAGCCGACAACCGACCTGGCGGTGGCTACCATCGCCCCGGACGGCATCTATCAGTTGGTCGGCATCGGCGGCGGTGCGCCGCACATCGCCGCCGAACCGCGATTGGGCCAGGGCTGGCCCTACGGTGCGGCGGTACGGACCTCCTACGGCGGGACCAAATCGGACCTCGTCGAATGTGTGGCATTGGCCCGAGCCGGCCGCCTCACCATCGACGTCGAGACATTCCCGCTGACCGAGGGCATCACCGCGTTCGACCGGCTCGAAGCTGGTGCCGTCAATGGAAGGGCGGTTCTCGTTCCATGACAACACGTTTCGCCGGACAGACGGTTCTGGTGACAGGCGGTGCCCGCGGTATGGGGGAAGCCCATGTCCGCGGCTTCGTTGCCGAGGGCGCCCGCGTGGTCATCGCCGACGTCCTCGACCACGAGGGCACTGCCCTCGCCGATCAACTCGGAGATTCTGCGCTCTACGCGCACCTCGATGTCAGTGACGAAGCACAGTGGCGATCGGTGGTGCAACGCGCCGAGGAAGACTTCGGACCCTTACGCGTCCTGGTCAACAACGCCGGCATCGGCGGAGTACCGACGACGCTGGTGGACACCGACATCGATGTCTGGCACCGGGTGCTGGCGGTCAATCTCGACGGTACGTTCCTCGGGATCAAGACCGCCGTACCGTCGATGCTGCGCGGTGGCGCAGGCGGCGCGATCGTCAACATCTCGTCTTTCGCCGGCCTGCTCGGCTCCCCGCTGCTCGGCGCCTACGGGGCGAGCAAGTTCGCGGTCCGCGGACTGACGAAGACCGCTGCAATGGAGTTGGGCACCTACGGGATTCGCGTCAACTCCGTACATCCCGGCTACGTCAGAACACCGATACTCGAGGGCATCCCGGATGACGCGATACACGGCCGGTTGGCCATCGAGCGGGTAGCCACCCCCGCCGACGTGACACCGGTGGTGCTGTTCGCCGCCAGTAGCGACGCGGGCTACTGCACCGGAGCGGAGTTCGCCGTCGACGGTGGCTGGTCGGCCGGTGAGCCCAGTCCGATCTTCGTGCCGCCCGGGGCTCAGGTGCCAGATTTCACCGCTTAGCCCACGATTCGTGATTCACACTCAGGAGAACACCATGCTGCCCATTGCCGAAAACACCGTGGAGTCGTTGACGCCCCAGCGCCTCACCGCGATGCTGCGAAACTCGGGTCGGTTCCGGGATGTCACCGTCGAGGAAGTGACAGCATCACCGATCGGTACGGGCCAGATGGCGGCCAGCTACCGGCTCGAACTGGGTTACGCCTCGAGCGTGCCCGATGCCCCGGCGTGTGTGGTCGCCAAGGTGGCCAGCACCGACGAGGCGAGCCGTCAGATGGCCGCCGCCACCGGCGCCTACCGCCGCGAGGTGCTGTTCTATCAGCAGTTGGCCGAGCAGGTGCGGACTCGCACCCCGGAATGCTTGTATGCCGATATCGCCGAGGACGGTGTCAGTTTTGTTGCGCTGCTGGAAGATCTGGGCCCGGCCAAGACGGTCGAGCAGATCGGCGGCTGCACCGCAGACCAGGCGGCACTGGCGCTGGGGCAGGCGGCCGCGTTGCACGGCAGTTCGTGGCAGCAGGGCTACCTCGCGGAAGAGTGGCTTCCGGCGGAGCCCGTCTGGGACATGCTCGGCTCTGCCATCCCCGCAGTGGCGGCACCGTGGCTGGACCGATTCGGTGCATATCTCGACCCCGAACACATCGTCGCGGTGAACCGGTTGGCCGATGAGGTCGGCGCCTGGTTGGCGACGCTGCGTCACCATCGGACGTTGTGGCACGGGGATTTTCGGTTGGACAATCTGCTGTTCGACGCCCAGGGTGGGGCCGTACCGGTGGCGGTGGTGGACTGGCAGAGCGTGGCCGCCGCACCCGGAGTCATCGATGTGTCCTACTTCCTGGGCACCTCGATGACCCAGGCGGAACGGGAGAAGCACGAACGCGACCTGGTGGCCGAGTACCACGAGCAACTGTCGTCCTACGGCGTGGCGAACTATTCACTCGAGGAGTGCTGGCAGGAGTATCGCGCACACGCGTTGTTCGCTCTGGTGCTGACGATCCCGGTGTCGATGGGTGTGCAGGCCACCGAACGTGGTGACGCCATGTTCGGTGCGATGGCCCGGCGCGCGGCCGACCAGATCATTGCCAACGACAGTTTCGAGGCGCTGCGCACGCTGTAGGCGCAGGCCCTCGAACTCATGCCGGCAGCGGCGTACCCGACTTCTTGGCGGTCTCGCCGAGAATCAATGCGGCATTCCCGCGCCTCGTGACGACCGACATGACGACGAGGAAAACGACATAGGCCGCCAGCGCGAGCCAGAACACGAAGATCCCGTTCCAGGCGAATGGGCCCGAGAAGAAGAAGTAGGCCAGGATGTCCGGCACGAACGCGAACGCGACCCACAGGTTCAGGTAGCCGACCCACCGCGGGAAGGTCGTTTCCGGGTTGGTCAGCACGGCTATCCCGATCGCCAGATTCTGAATGATGAAGGGCATGATCGGGGTGAAGAATATGAGCCAGGTGAGATCGTTGAGCAACATGATCGACTCGGGCGCACGCAGTTCGGGCCGAAACGTCAGAACGGCGAACAGCATTGAGGCAAGCAGGTTGATGAGAACCGTTACCGACCCCGCACCCAACTGAATCAGGGACAGCAGCGGCAACCGGCGTTCCATTCGATGCATGTGCATGGTGATCACGCCGACCGTCGGCAGCGCGAAACACACACCGAGGGTCGCCAGCACGAATCCGAACATCCGACGAGTGCTGTCGGTGGAGTAGAACGCCACGACGTCCTGCATGCTGCTCGACGGACCCAGGGGCAGCGGCAACAGGCCCGCCACCAACCACCCGATGAGAGTGATCAGGACGGCAGCGAGCCCGCCCCAGGAACACACGTTGAATATCGCGAGCTTTGCGCGGGCATCGTCGGGCATCGGTGGTCCTCTGTCTTATGCGGTCGGAAAGCCGGCGCGCACGCGGACGAGCCGAAAGCGCATCGCACACCGACGGGCGATTTGAATTTAAACTAAAAATTTTCGCCCAGCAAGATCGTGGCGATGCGCTCCCCGGCCCTCCCCTAATAGGCGGCCAGGATCGGCTCCAGCTCGGTGGGTGTCGCGCCATGCAGGATCACACCGTCCGCTCCGAGCGCCAACTGCTCGCGGATGGTCGCGACGCAGGATTGCGCGCTGCCCGTCGCCGCCGGCGCCGTCCACTCCGCGGGCAACAGCGACGCGATGTGCTCCAGCTTGTCGATTGGCGTGGTCGGGCTGTCGATCGCCTGCAACCCGCCCTCGTAGAAGCTCTTGACTACCGCATCGTCGCGGAAGCGCTGCAGGACTTGCGGATCCCAGCGGTTCGTACGCACCATGAGGTCGCCATACCCTTGTAGATAGGTGGCGAGCCGGCCAACGAGCTTGCGCAGGCGCATCTCTTCCGGGATGTGGTCGCCGATGGTCGCCAGACAGGACCAGACCTTGACGTCGTCCGGGTTACGGCCGGCGCGTTCGGCGCTCGACTTGACCGTCTTGACGCACCGGGCCAGCGTCTCATCGGTGAAGAAGGTGTGCAGGATGACCTGATCCATCACGCGGCCGGCCATCTCCAACGAATTCGGTGCGAAGGCCACCATGCCCATCGGGATGTCGACGTCGTAATCCTGGCCGAGTCGCAACATCGGATACCGTCCCATCGGGCCGTCGTGTCCGACAACGGTTTCCCCGCGGAAGAGTCTGCGCATGACGCCGACGAAGTCCTCCATTTGTGCGGTCGTGATGCGAGACATACCGAAGGCGTCCTGCAACGGCGGGATGCCACGACCGATGCCCAGAGTGAAACGGCCGTTGCTCATCCCGTGCATCGTCAGGGCATAGGCCGCCGTGACGATGGGGTGGCGGGTGTTGTGGTTGGTCGCGCCCGTGGCGATGCCGATGTGCTCGGACACCGCGGCGGCCGCACCGGACAGGGTGCAGGCCTCCTTGGTGTTGAACCGCTCGGAGAGGAAGGCGTGACCAAGGCCCATGGCTTCGGCCTGGCGAATTTCGTCAATGAGCACCCGCGGCGACTCAGGTTGTCCGCCAAGCGCATAGAAGCCCAGCTCCGGCCGAGTGGTCGCGGTCATGCGTGTGTCTCCTTGATGAGTTCGGGCCAACGGTCGTGGTCGTAATTGCAGGGGTTCCACACCTCGACGATCCGTCCCTGGCGAACCCGGAAGACCTCGATTGCGGCGATGACATCTGCTGCGCCGTCATGCTTTTCGATGTCCGCCTGATAGACGATCGAGCAGAGTTCGTCGTCGGCGACGATGCGCAGCAATGTGAAATGTACATTCTTGACCGTCGCCCAGAGATCTCGGACCCGCGAGACCGCTTGTTCGTACGTCAGCACGGTCCGTCCGCCCGGCGTGTTACGGATGATCTGCTCGCCGATGATCTCCGCTGCGACGGCGTAGTTCTGGTCGTTCCACAACTCGTAGTTGTAGCGTTCGACGACCGTCCGCGGACTCGCCACCGTCACCGGCGTGCCGCTACGGGTTGTTTGCGGCGCAAATCCCTCGCGAGCAGGCTGGTCAGCACGCGCGGGGCGTCGACCAGATACGAGCTGGCACCGATTCGCCGAGGCAGCCGAACCGACAGCCGCCCGTTCTCGATCGCGGCCAGCGTGGCGCTGGTGATCTCTGCCGGCGTGATCAACCGACTCAGGTGCAGCCGATACATCCGCTGCACCAAGGCGGTGAATACCGCATCTGTGCGCCCCTTCTCCATCAAGCCGGTGTCGGCCACCTCGCCGATCTCGACCTTGGTGAAACCCACGGGTGTGTCGTGGAACTCGGCAGCGAGATTGGCCGTCAGGTGGGTGATGAAGGCCTTGGTTGCCGCGTACACGGTCAGATTGGGCGGGCAGATGAGACCGCCGATCGACGACACGTTGACCACATGGCCGCGCCCGCGGGCGATCATCCGCGGCAGAGCCTGACGCTGCAGTTCGACCACGGCGCGGACGTTCAGATCCAGGATGAAATCCAAGGTTTCGGAGGTCATTTCGTCGAAACGGCCGATCTTCTCGTCTCCGGCGTTGTTGACGAGGATGTCAATGGGGCCGTCGGCCTCGACCCGATCGAGGAGTCCACGAACGGCCTCGTGATCGGTGAGGTCGGTGGGGTACGCCTTGGCGCCGAGTTCCTCGGCCAGCGCGAACAACTCCTCGGATGGGCGGGCGACCAGTGCCAGGGTTGCGCCGGCGCGTCGCAGTCCGCGCGCGAGGTCGGCGCCGATTCCCCTGCTGGCACCGGTGACGAGTACTCGACTTCCCGCGATCTTCAATCGGTGTGTAACCATGACCACATTCATACTTGCTTGTGCGCAAGTTAACAACTACTTTTCTAACATGACTTCAATAACCTCGCGTTTCCCCCGCGCCGCATCCGAGTTGACGGCCGACTGGCTCACCGATGCCCTCTCCGCCACCGGAGCCATCGCGCCGGAGGTGCGCATCCGCGATGTCAGGCTGGAACGGATCGCCGAGGGGGTCGGTTTCGCCTCCTTCCTCTACCGCGCCCATCTGGACCTCGACGGTGCAGGCCCGGCGACGGTCATCATCAAATGGCCTACCGACTACCCCACCTTTCTCGAACTGGCCAAGTCGATTCAGCTCTACGACCGCGAGGTGGCCTTCTACAACGACGTCGCGCCCGTCGCCCCCATCGGTGCGCCACGTGCCTACTTCGCGGCGATCGAGGACGACAGCACCGATTTCGTGATCGTGATGGAAGATCTCGCGGGACTCGAAAACGCCGACCACCTCGAAGGTTTGAGCATCGGCCGCGCGCAGGCCGTGCTGGACGAGCTTGCGAAGTTTCACGCCTGGGGCTGGGACACGAATCCGCCGGCAGCGAAGAACCCGGCCTTCCTGGGACTCGACGACGCTCGGATGGCCGGCTTGTTCAGTGTTGGCGCCGGTGCCGGCTGGCCAATCTATCTGGAGCATGGCCGCGCCACCGCTCCGGCAGGGCTGGCCGACATCCTTGCGCAGTACTCGACCCTGGCGCCCGGTCTGCTCGGCGCGTTGACCGAGCCCGCCACGCTGGTCAACGGGGATCTTCGGGCCGACAACCTGTTCTTCGCCGAGACCGGGCCGCATGTCACCGTCGACTACCAGTTCGCCGGCCGCGGATGCGGTATGTGGGACGTCGCCTACCTCGTCGGCCAGGGACTGACGCCGGCCGAACGCGGCGGGCACGAGCGTGAGCTGGTCACCCGCTATGTCCAGACCTTGGCCGACTCGGGCGTGGAGTATCCGTTCGACCAGGCCTGGCAGCAGTTCCAGATCGCCGTGGTGGCGCAGATCGCCTTGCCGCTGCTGGCCATGATCTCCTGGGACACCCTGAATCCGAGAGGCCAAGAACTACTTCAGGTTCTGATGGAGCGCAGCTTTTCGATCGTCGCCGATACCGATGCGGTAAGCGCGGTGCTGGCATTGCCGGCTGCAGACTGAGTGCGCCGAACTTCACTGCTGGGTCAGCCGCGCGCGAACACGCTCATGCCACCGTGTGAGCACCCGGTCGAAGTCGACGGCGTCCGGGTCCAGAACCCATCCGTAGGCGTAGCCGATACCGGCGGCGATCATCTCCGAGGCGACTTCGTCGGCTGCCCACGAAGTCGAAACGGAGCCGTCCTCTTGCCCGTCGGTCACCGCACGGCGTATCCCCTCCTCCAACTGCGAGAGCCAGCTCTGGATGCGGTGGCGCAGTACGTCACGGTCGTGGAGTGCTTCGAAGTTCAAGCTCAGTACGGCGCGCAACAGCCGCGGATCCTCGGACGCGAAGTCCCGCAAGGCCAGGATCGGGGCCAGCACCCGTTGCAAACCCGAGGTCTCGGGCTCCTGCGGCACATCGACACGGCCCTCGTAATCGCGCAGAACTGCCTCTAGGAGAGCCTCTTTCGACCCGAACCGTTCACGAACCATGGCCCGGCTGTAGCCGGCCCGGATGCCGATCTCCTGAGCCGTGGTGTTGCTGTAGCCCTTTTCGGCAATCAGCTCGATGGCGGCTTCGGCGAGCCGACGCGACGACTCTTCGACGCGTTGGCGCTGCGAGCGTCGCGACGGCGCGCTCACCGCGGTCCAGACCAGACGTCGAGATCGCCCCGCACCCGGTACGGCCACTTCCGGTTTGCTGTCTCTTGCGACCACGCCCCTACTTGCACGAGGGCAAGTTTAGGCGACCGAGGTCGATGATCCAGCCGAACGGACGCGTCGCCGCGGGGACATCTCGACATTGCCGAAGAGTCGGGCACCCGCGCGCCCGGGTCCGTTTTTTGAAAATGGACTAAATACTTACTCTCCCCTGCTCCAGCGCGCCGAGGCCCTTCCATGCCAGCGTCGGCGATCTGTGAAACTCACCTTTTTTAACGTACAGTCAAATATCCGCACCATAGAAGGGCCAACTGTGATGACGACGCCCAACCCGGCAGACGACCTGGACGCCTTTGCCACCGCCTACGGCACAGCGTGGACGAAAGATCCTGTCGGCCTGCTGGATTTCTTCGATCCAGCTGGCACGTACACCGATATGGCCATGGGCACGACGTACGAGGGCCATGACGGCATCACCCGCTTTCACCGGTGGATGCTGAACTTCGCGCCGGACTCCGACATCGAGTTCTACGCACCGGCCGCTCGCGATGGGGTGCTGTACCTCGAATGGATCTGGAGCGGATCCTTCCAAGGCTCGCTGCGGCTGGCCGACGGTTCACTCATCGCGTCCAACGGGCAGAGATTCAGCGTGCCCGGCATCGCCGCCTGCCACGTCGGGCCAGACGGCAAGCTCACCAGCCATCGGGATTTCTGGGATGTCACTCAGATGACCACCCAACTGAACGCCAAATGACCATCGAAAGCGTGACCGAAGCCGACTGGGAGACGTTGCCGGCACCCTGGCCTCGACTCTTCGCGTGGGTACAGCAGGTCACCGGCGGTCGAATCGTGTCCTGGCGGCGGCAGGCACGGTGGCGGCCGGCGTGGTTCCTCACTGTCGAGATCGACGGCCACCTCCGTGACCTGTACGCCCGCTGCCAGCGCGAAGAGTCGATGCCGTGGACGCAAACACTCTCTCTGCGTCGCGAATACGAGATCATGCGGGTCCTGCACGACAACGGTGTCGCGGTGCCGGCCCTGTTGGCCTTCTGCACCGAACCCGAAGCGATTCTGATGGAATCGATCCGGGGCCGGGATCGCTTCGATGAACGCGATGACGCCGAAACCCGCAGTGCCATCATCAACGACTACGTCGAACGACTCGCTGACGCCCACCGGCTGGACCCGGAGCTGTTCCAGGCGATCGGCCTGTCCCGTCCGGCAAACCCGCGCGATATCGGCTACATGGGATTCGGCCTGTCGGAGAAGTGGTACCGGGAGATCAAACCAGGACCAGATCCGACGATCGAGTTCATCGTGGCGTGGCTACATCGCCACGTGCCGACACATCGCGACCAGACCTCATGGATCCATTTCGATGCCGGACAATTCCTGCATGCCGATGGCCGGGTGACGGCATTGATGGATGTCGAATTCTCCTGCATCGGTGACCCACTGGCCGATCTGGGCGCCATGCGGATGCGTGACACCGCGCAGCCGATCGGGGATCTCACCGGGGCGTACGCCGCCTATGCGAAAGCGACCGGGCAGGCTATCGACCGACGTGTGGTCAATTTCCACGCGGTGCGGTTCGCGCTGCTGACACCCATGTTGTCGGCGGGAACCCGCGCCGATCCGCCGGCGGAATTCGATCTGGCTCAGTGGCAGGCCTGGTCACTGATGTCCTTCATGATCTGTCTGCAGATCATCGCCGAAGAGGGCGGCTACTCGCTGGACCCGCCGCCCGCGGTTGCGTGGTCGACCCCGCGTAACGACCCCAGCTTCGTGTCGGCCGAACGCATCGTCGCCGACGTGCTCGATGAGCTCGATCCCGATGATCACGTGGCCTTTAGGCTCGCGATCGTGCGCGACCTGCTGCCGGGCCTGCACCGCGGCGCCGCGTCGGCGCAATCGGTGGAGGACGCCGACCGCGACGACGAGGAAGAGCTGCTCGGAGTGCGACCCGACAGCTGGCTCGACGCCGACCGACGACTCGAGGAGTTCGTCGCCGAGCATGGCGCCGACCGGGAACGCGATATCGTGCGTCTGCTCAGCCGTCGCGTCGCGCGTCAGATCGCGCTCATCGATCCGGGAATGCGCGACGTCCGCGGATTCCGGGTGCAAACGATCGACTGGTCCGCAGTGCCGACAAAATGAAGTGCGTTGACAGTGCGCTCAGCGCGAAGAAGTCCGAGTGGACATGACAGTGGGCGCAGTCTCAATGCATAGATCGGGGTTGGTGTGAAGCATCAGGACGTGGCGGACTACATCGTCGTCGGAGCCGGCTCGGCCGGGGCGATCATCGCGAGCCGTCTGGCCTCGGCCGGCGCGAGTGTGATCCTCGTGGAGGCAGGCGGTACCGATCGCCGTCCCGACGTCGCCTTACCGCTGGGCATCGCCACGCTCTACCTGACGGCCAACTGGAAATACCCCACCGCCCCCGAGCCGGGCAAGTACGGCAAGGCGGGCGGGTTCGCCGGCGGGCGAATCATCGGCGGCAGCGGATCCATCAATGCGATGGTCTACGCACGCGGACGTCAGGCCGACTATGACGGTTGGGCGCAGGCCGGCGCGACCGGGTGGTCTTACCGAGATGTGCTCCCCCACTTCAAGGCACTGGAGAGCTGGGTGGGCGGTGCCGACGAGTACCGCGGCGGATCCGGCCTCATCGCGGTGTCGTGGTGCGGCCACCACCACGAAATCGACGATGCCTTCATCCAGGCCGCCGTCGACGCCGGCCACACCCTCAACCCTGATCCCAACGGCGCCGATCAACTCGGTGTAGCCCGCAGCCAGGTCAACCAGCGGAGGGGTTATCGCAGTTCCTCGGGCCGCGAATTCCTGCGCAACCGTCCCCAAAGCCAACGCCCGGAGATCCTGACCCGCACAACCGTCACCCGCGTGATCGTCGAGAATGGGCGCGCCGTAGGTGTCGCGATAGGCGATCGTGTCATCCGGGCACGGCAAGAAGTCGTGCTGTGCGCAGGTGCCATCGGATCAGCCGCACTGTTGATGAATTCCGGCATCGCCGCAGGCGGACACGTCGCCGACCTGCCTGGGGTCGGCCAGAATTTTCACGATCATCTCGTCGTCACCCAGCGTTGGACCTCGAAGGTACCGACCATCAACACCATGGGCCCGGTGCGAGCAGCCAGAGCGCTTCGCGAATTCCTCACGCGCGGTGAAGGTCCGATGACCAACACCCCATTCGAAGCGCAGATCTTCACCGACGACTTCCAGATCGCCATGACCCCCGCTCACTACAATTTGGACCCGGTGACCGGCCGCGCCGTCTTGAAGCGCTTCGACGCCTTCACGGCGTACACCGTGCTGATGCATCCGCAAGGCCGGGGCCGAGTCTGTGTGCGCGACGGCAAACCGTATATCGAATTCGACCGGTTGGGCCACCCCGACGATGTGCGAAAGCTGTTGACGGGGGCGGAGATGACCCGCGATCTCATCGAGACCCAGCCCGCCATGCGCGGGGTGGCAGGCGCCAACCTGACTCCGTCCGGCGACGATCCGCGTCATTGGCTGTCGACTGCCGAGGGCAGCATCTATCACGCGGTCGGCACGTGCCGGATGGGAACCGACGACGATTCGGTCGTCGGCCCGGATCTACGCGTACACGGAGTCGACGCACTGCGCGTCGCCGACGCGTCGGTGATACCGGCCATCACCTCTGGCAACACCAACGCCCCCACCATGATGATCGCTCTGCGCGCCGTCGATCTCATCCTCGATCACTCACGCTGAGCGGGGCCGCGGCTGCGACCAATTTACAGTCAGGGTTGACTGCAGGAGCTACTGTGCTCTCATGACAGGAGTCACGTCCATTCGCCGTACCCAGGCGAGTCGCCGCGCGACGAGCCACACGCTCATTCTCGACGCCGCGGTGGACCTCCTGGTGGAGCGCGGGTACAGCGGTACCACGACGGTGGCGATCCAGGAGCGCGCCGGAGTGACCCGCGGCAGACTCCTTCACCATTTCCCCTCGCGCACCGCATTGCTTGTGGCCGCAGCACAGCATCTGGCCGAGAATCGCATCACCGAGATGGCGGAGTGGTTCGAGCGCACCGCTGACCCCGACCCTGGCGCCGCAACGCGGATCGACCAAGCCATCACCATGCTGTGGAGCACTTTTCGGCAGCCGTACTTCTGGGCCGCGATGGAGCTCTGGACGGCGGCACGAACCGATACGCACCTACGGGATGAACTGGCCGCCTCGGAGCAGCGGCTGGGGCGGGCGATCCGGCACGTGATCGCCACGATGTTCGGACCTGTCCACAGCAGCCATCCGGCATTCGAGGATATGCGTGAGTTGCTGTTCACAAGTATGCGCGGCGTTGCCATCACCTATTCGATCAGCGACCGGGATCCAGACACCGACAGCCACCTCGACATGTGGACGGCGACGTCGCACCGCATGCTCCGCGTCGACCCGGCGGATTAAACAGTCAAAGCTGACTGCTAATGTGTGCCCGACGGGCAAGAGGAGGATCCATGACGCTGGCCGACGCTGTGCCATCCGTCCCCGCGGTGCCGAGAACTCAGGACCGCATGAGCCACGACGTCTGGCTGCCGGACGAGATCGTCGAGTTACGCGCACACGCCCGCGCGGCGGTGGAGAAGCAGCTCGCACCGCGTGCGCGCGATATCGGGCAGCGCGAGGAATCTGCTGACAGCTTTCCGTGGGAGGCGTTCCGCGGACTTGCCGACGAAGGCCTCTTCGCAGTTCCCTTCGGTTCCGACTACGGCCGCGGACTGCAGCATCCGATGCTGGGCACCTGCACCGTGACCGAGGAGATCGCGTACCACTCCTCGTCGATGGCCGGTGTCTACGACGGCCAATGCATCCTGGTTCCGCAGACACTGACGTACGCCACCGACGCCCTGCGTGCCCGGTTGATCCCGGAATTGGTCAGTGGCCGAACGGCGTTCTCGTTCGCGACCACCGAGCCCGAGACCAGTTCTGATCTGACCGCCGAACGCATGCAGACCGTCGCCGAGGAGACTCCCGACGGTTTCGTGGTCAACGGCCGAAAAAGGTGGATCACCAATAGCATTGTCGCCGGCTGGGTCTCTGTTCTGGTGCGGGCCGGCGCGGGCAGCAACCGGGCAACGATGTTGTTGGTGGACCTGTCCTCGCCCGGTGTCCGCATCGGCACGCCCGATCTCAAGATGGGCCATCGCGGTCAGATCACCGCCGACATCGTGTTCACCGACGTCCTGGTGCCGCACGAGAACCTCCTCGGACCGGCGGGCGGCGGCCTCGGTGTCGCACTGTCGGCCCTGGTGCGCGGTCGAATCGGTATCGGCGCCGCCGGTGTCGGTGTCGCGCAGGCCGCCCTGGATCTTGCCGTCGAACGCCTGCGCACCCGGCAGGTCTTCGGCGGACCGCTGGGCGCGATGCAGCACTGGCAGTTCACCATGGCCCAGCGTGCGACCGAGATCGAATGTGCTCGCACCCTGTATCAGAAGGCCGCGACCCTGCTCGACCGAGGTGACCGCAGCGCCGAACCGGAGGCGGCGATGGCCAAGGCCTACGGCACCCGGCTGGCCAATGACCTGGTTCGCGAGGCCATCCAGATCCACGGAGCTCTGGGCTTCGCCCGACAGGTGGCGGAATCCGGAGAGTCCGTCCGGCTCGAGGAGATGTACCGGGACGCCAAGATCCTCGAAATCTTCGAAGGCGCAAACGAACTGCAGCAGTGGATCATCGCCCGACAACTCATCGGGCGAGACGTCACGGGCTGATCACTTGTAACAGGGGCCTCCGCCCGGCGGACTGCACGACGCCGGCCCCAGCTCGATCCAGCTCATGTCCATCCACGGTGGCGACAACCACGTCTTCGTCGGCTCCAGGACGAAGCGCAGCGGACCGCGTTCACAGTAGGTCCGGCCGTCCGACGTTGCCGCGCACGTCGTTCCCTCATGCGTGACGGAGCTGCGCGGCGGAAGTAGCCGAATTGCTTGGTTATTCGGAAACCGGACCGCCATCGACCAGTCGTAGTGCACGGCCCGGTCGCCGTCGATCCACCCGATGTGACTCGTCCCCGGCGGGGCACCGGGGATGTCGCCGACGCAACCGAAACTGCCAAGATCCCAGATTCCGCAGTTCTGCCCCGTCGGAGCGATGAACCATACTCCGCCGGGTAGGGCGAAGTCGGTGGGATCCTACTGGTAACCCTCAGTATTCGATTCAGCCGTAATCCGGTGATTGTTGATATCGATAGGGTCGGCAGTTTCGGGATGGGCGGCTGGCAGCAGCTGTGATGGACTCACACTTGGCAAGCCCTTTGGGCTCTTGGTTAACCG
>JACPVR010000001.1 GCA_016197405.1 Mycobacterium sp. | reverse complement strand
TCGGCGGCGGTGGCGCCGGTGGCTGCGGCGTTGTGACGCGCTGCGGCCGACGGTGTGTAGGTGAAGGCGCCGGTGACCGGGTCGACACTGACGGTGCCGCCCTTGGTGCTGGTGGTCGGTGCGCTGATCACCACGGTGTCGTTGTCGCCATCGGTGACGTTGACGGCACCGGTCACGCTGCCGCCCGATCCGCCCGGGCTGCCCACCGAGGTGGTGACAGCCGGTGCGATATTGGCCGGGCTGACCGCGACGGTGACCGGAACGGTGATGGTGCCGCCGTGTCCGTCGCCGGCCGTGATGGTGAAGGTGTCGATCTGATCGGCTGCCGTGGCACCGTTGGCCGCCGCGGCATGGCGGGCCGCGGCCGACGGTGTGTAGACGTAGTTTCCGGTCGCCTGGTCGATGGTGACGGTGCCACCCTTGGTGGTCGTCACGGGCGTGGTGTAGATCGGGACGTCACCATCGGGATCGACGATGCTGACCGCGCCGGTGACCGTTCCGCCGGAACCACTCGGTGTGCCGACGGTCGCACTGCCGGATGTGGGACCGGTGTTCGCCGCGCTGAGGCCAATGACCACCACCACGGACGTGCTTCCGCCGTGGCCGTCGTCGACGGTGACGGTGAAGGAATCGACCAGGTCGGCCGAGCTGGCCCCGAGGGCCGCCGCCGCGTGGCGGGCCGCCGCGGTCGGGGTGTAGACGAAGGCCCCGGTGCTCGCGTCGAGCGTGACGGTGCCACCCTTGGACGTCGTCGTCGGTGCGGTGAAAACGGTTGTGTCACCGTCAGAATCGGAACCGGTGATGGTCCCGGTCGCCGCCCCGTTGGTGTGATTGAGCCCGGTGACGACGGCACCGGCAACCGGTGCGGTGTTGGTCCCGACGACCGACACACTGACGGGGACGGTGGTGGTGCCGCCGTGTCCGTCGCTGACCGTGATGACGAAGGTGTCGGTGCGGTCGGCTGCGGTGGCGCCGTTGGCTGCGGCGGCGTGGCGAATCGCCTGCGTGGGTGTGTAGGTGTAGGCGCCGGTGACCGGGTCGACGGTTACGGTGCCGCCCTTGGTGCTCGACGTCGGCGCGATGTAGCGCGGGGTGTCACCATCGGCGTCGGTGCCGCCGGCAACGCTGCCGGTGACCACACCGGACCCGCCGTTGACATTGGTGACCGTCGGGGTGCCCGCCGTGGGTGCGGTGTTGACCGAGGAGATTCCGACGGTGACCGGAACGGTGATGGTGCCGCCGTGCCCGTCGCTGACGGTGATCTCGAAGCTGTCGGTCTGGTCGGCGGTGCTGGCACCGTCGGCTGCGGCGGCGTGGCGAATCGCCTCCGTCGGTGTGTAGGTGTAGGCGCCGGTGACCGGGTCGACGGTTACGGTGCCGCCCTTGGTGGTCGACGTCGGCCCGGTGTAGCGCGGGGTGTCACCATCGGCGTCTGTCACCGCAACGGCTCCGGTGACAGACCCGTTGGTCGGGTTGGTGACAGTTGTCCCTGAAGTCACAACCGAGGGGGTTGTGTTCTGCTGCAGGATGTTCAGGCTCACCGGAACGGTGATGGTGTGGTAGCCGTCGGTGACGGTGACGGTGAAGGAATCGACCTTCTCGGCTGCGCTCGCCCCGTCGGCTGCCGCCGCGTGGCGGGCTTCCTCGGTCGGGGTGTAGGTGAACGCACCGGTTGTCGGGTCGACGGTGACGGTGCCCCGGGTGGGAGCCCCGCTGCCCAGCGTGTACGACAACGGACCGTTGGTGGGGTTGGTGACGGTGACCGAACCCGATGTGACACCGGTTGTGGGGTCGGAAACACCTGCGGTGTAGCCATTTCCGGACGTACTGGGCACCACCGGCTGAACGTGGACGACCACTGTGGTGCGGCGGGGCCCGAGGATGCCCAACAAGCCGAGCAGCCCGCGGAAGTGCTGCGGCGTACCCGTGGTGTCGTTGATGACGACGCTGAAGCGATCGACACCACCGAGTGCGGCGGTCTGGGTATCGGGCGTGTAGGTGAAGTTGCCGTTCGCGTCGACGGTGACGACGCCGTGCTTCGGCTGACCTTTGACGGTGTAGACCGGCACATCGTCGTCATAGTCGACAGCATTGAGGGTGCCGGTGATCGTGCCGTCGACAGCCTGCCCGAGGATGACGGGTTTCGCGGTGGCGCGCTGGTTGTTGAAGGTGTACTGGAACTCGCGCACCAGGTTCCACAGCGCCACGACGGGCGGGGGAACGGGATTGGTGGGCAGTGACAGGCGATTGGCGAGTGCACCCAACCCCATCCAGTGCAGTCCGTCGTTGATGATGCTGCCCAGGTTGACCGAGTCCGACTGGCGGTTGACGGTCGGCAGCGCAGCGCCGGTGAGTGAGACGGTGATGACGGCCTCATGCGGGCTGTAGTCCTTGAACAGCCCGAGCAGGCTGGCCACATGTGGTGAGTTGCCGGGCCTGTCGTCGACGGTGATGGTGAACGTGTCGAACTGAGCGGTGGTGCCGGCGGTCGGGGTGTAGACGTAGTTGCCACTGGCGTCCACGGTGACGGTGCCGTGCCCGGGTGTGCTGGTGACGGTGTAGGTCAGATTGCTGTCGTCGTAGTCGACGGCGTTGACGTTACCGGTGATGGTGCCGTCCGATGCCGGGGCCGATGTGGTCGGGGAAGCGGTGGGACGCTGATTGTTCAACGTGTAGTTCGCACTTCGGACGAAGAACCACAGCGCCTCGATCGGCATCGGCACCGGTGCGGCGGGAACAGGCAGGTTGGCCGCGATCGAACCCAGCCCGATCCAGTGCAGGATGTCGGTGATGATGCTGTTCAGCGTCACCTCCTGGGCCTGACGGTCCTCGGCGGGTGCGGCGGCGGCCACGGTGGTGGCCGCCGACACCGCTGCGGTGTCGGCGGAGGCCGAGCGCAACGCTAGCGGGGCGTCATGTGCGGAGCCCTTGGTCTCCGGTGCATCGGTGTCGGTTTCGTCGCTCTCTCGTGGAGTCGCGGAGTCGGAGGGGCTTGGCTTCGTCTCGGAGTTGTTCTGCGCCTGGTGTGTTGACGTATCCGGCTTGTCATTGCCGGTTCCGGGGGAGGGTTCCGGCTTGGTTTCGACAGGCTTGGTTTCGACAGGTGTGGTGGAGACGGGTTCGGTTTCAACGGGTTCGGTGTCGACAGGGTCGGTGTCGACGGGGCTTTCGGCTTCGGGTGAGTCGTCGTCGGGATCCTCGGACGAATTGCCACCGGCTGCGGACGTGTCGTCGTCATCGGTCGTGCTGTCCGGATCGGTCGCGGTTGCGGTCCCGCTCGACGTGTCGTCGTCAGTGTCCTTGTCGCCGAGGGACTTCGGTGCGCTGGATTCGGTGTCGTCGCTCTTGGTGGAGGCACCGGATGTCGATGGCTTGTCGGCGGAGTCGGTCGAGGAAGAGTCGGACCCGGAATCGCCGGCCGTCGAATGTGCTGATGAAGCCGAGGAATCCGATGGCGCGGCGGCAGCGATCGCTGGCGTGGCGATCGCCGTGGCCCCCAGTGCGAATGCGACCGCGCCCACCCGCAGCCATCGCGCGAAAGATTCGTAGTCCAGGCCGGTGGCGGCGTGTTTCCGGACGATGTGGTTGCGCGAGGTGTCTCCGCTTTCGTTGATCATTCTGATTCCCGGTCTGTGAGCGCTGATGTTTGGCTTGAAACGATGTATCTGAGAGCCGCGAAGCGCACCGTGCTCTAGCTGAGTTTGGTGTGTGACTGCGCTGAGTGCTACCTGAGAAGTTTCTCAGGAACCGAAAGTTAGCACACCAAATTCAGACGTTGCAAGCGTTTTGTAAATATGAATTCAGGGCAACTCTGCGGTGATGAATGCTCGCGATAAAATTGCAGAAGTGGACATATAGCAGCAGGTAGAGAGCCTGATTGGCATGCGGATACGCGCTGTGCAGGCGAATGAACAATTCGCAAGGATGGGTAATAGGCCCATGCGTGACATTCCCGGAATAAAGGGTTATTAATGCGCAATGATGTGTCCATTATCCCGTGAAGGGATTTGGCTTAAAAGGCCATGGGGACACAATTTTCGGCATGCTGAATGCAGCCGATTGAATCGGTTTTATCGCACCGTCTCGGCACGAATTGGTAACCGAGGGTGTCGTTGAATCAGCCCGCCGATTCGGGCTGTGTCTGATATCGGTGTTGCCTGCGGTCCTGCCGTCCGGTCATCGGAGCGGGCGGACCGTGTCACCGTTTTATGAGCGCGCGATGATCCGGCCGTCATCCCTTCCCGCTGAGGTGTCGGGATCGGCTGCTGCCGGGCGGGACACGGGTGACGGGACGACGATCATGACCGCGCAGTGCTTGTCACCGACGGCGCCCAGGCCGTGGATCGAGGTCCGCGTCATGGCCACAAGGTTATAACACCGGCGTCAATAAATCTCTGGTTGGCAACATTTTTGAGGGCTTCCGCGCAACGTCAAACTCGTTCATGCAAATGACTGTTTTCGGTAACTAAGAACAGCAACGACGACCGTCCAAGATGTTTGCCATGGTCGTATGCGAGGTGCACAAGCGCCTCAACGGGCGCGTTTAACAGCACTTTTGGGGCAGTACCAGCATATTGTCGTCGTTCCTGGGATAGCAAGACGCTTCCTGAGTGCTCGGCCAGGAGCGTCTTCGAGATTGCCAAAAGCATCGCCGCGTGCCGATCCAGCAACGATCTATGGCATAACTCGCAAACGGCGCAGGGATAGTCGTTCAGCCGTTCGTCAGGGGTGCAGGTGCACCCGTTCGCCGTGTACCCCGAAGATCGTGATGGCCTCCGCCGGTCCGTCGACGACGCCGAACCAATGCGGAGTCCACGTCGAGAACTCCGCGGCCTCACCGGGTTTGATGATGAACTCGTCGTCGCCCAGCAAGAGCCGAACCTGCCCGGACAGTACGTAGATCCAGTCCTGGCCCTCGTGTACCCGCAGCTGTTCCGGCGGTTTGCGGCGTCGCGCACTCAACCTGATCTTGTATGCGTGCAGCCCGCCGGCCGGGCCGTTGCGGGTCAGCGGCCAGTAGGTGATGCCATCGCGGGTGAACGCATTCGACTGCACCCGGGGGTCGGTGCGCTCCGGTTCGCGCATCAGATCGTCGGTGCTGACCGAAAGCGCTTCGGCCAGTCGAGGCAGGTGGTCGAGGGCCAGCCGTCGCTTGCCGGATTCCAGCCGCGAGAGCGTGGATACGTCGATCTGCGCGCGCGTTGCGACATCCTCGAGCGTGAGGCCACGTTCGGTGCGCACTTCGCGCAGCCTGCGGCGTACCCGGGCGTCGACGGATTCTTCGTTTGCCTGCATGGCAAATCAGATTGGCATTTTGTGGGCTTGCAGGCAAGCTCGAAGACATGACTAGCGAATGGGATTGCATCATCGCCGGGGGCGGCGCCGCCGGATTGAGCGCGGCACTGGTTCTCGGCCGGGCCAGACGGCGGACCCTGGTTGTCGATGCCGGCGCACAGAGTAACCTGGCCGCGCACGGTATCGGCGGGCTGCTGGGTCATGACGGCCGGCCGCCGGCGCAGTTGTACGCTGCCGGCCGCGCCGAACTGGCCACATACCCCAGCGTCGAGGTCCGCACCGGCGAGATCGTGAGTGCACGAGAAGGTTTCGTACTCGGACTCGCCGATGGCACGGAGGAACACACCCGGACAGTGCTGCTGGCGACCGGTATGCAGTACCGGTCGCCCGGTATCGCGGGTCTTGACGAGCTGTGGGGCGGCAGCGTCTTCCACTGCCCGTTCTGTCACGGCTGGGAGGTTCGCGATCAGCCGCTGGCGGTGCTCGCCAACGGTGACCGGGCTGCGCACTCGGCACTGCTGCTACGCGGCTGGAGCGACGATATCGTGATCCTCACCAATGGCCCCGCGGATATCGCCGCGGCACAGCGGTCCCTGCTGTCCTCGGCCGGGGTCCGCATCGACGAACGTCCGGTATCCGAATTGGCCTCCAGTGAAGGACAGTTGACCGCAGTGCTGTTCGCCGACGGCACTCGGCTCGCGCGTCGCGGCATGCTGGTGGCGACCACACTTCACCAGCGTTCGACGTTGGCCACCCAGCTGGGTGTGGCCACGGCTCCGCCCGGCCCGGTGGCCGCCGACGCAGTAGCGATCGACGCGTTTCACCGCACGTCGGTGCCTGGCGTTTTTGCCGCAGGCGATGTGGGCGCGCAGATGCCGCAAGTGGCCGCCGCGATAGCAGCCGGCTCGTTGGCTGCGGCCGCGGTCGTGCAGACGCTGCTCAGCACGGATGTGGGACTGCCCGCGATGCCGTGGCCAACCGATCTGGACACCGAACAGCAGGATGAAACCGCGAAAGAGGACGAGCATGCGCATGCCTGAACCCGGCGAGACGACGACCGAGTTCTGGGACAACCTGTACGGCACCCAGGACCGGATCTGGAGCGGAAAGGTCAATGTTCGGCTCGCCGAGGTCGCAGGCGACCTGACCCCGGGTCGCGCCCTGGACCTGGGCTGCGGTGAGGGCGGTGACGCCATGTGGCTTGCCGAACACGGCTGGCAGGTGGTCGCCACTGATGTGTCCGGGGTTGCACTGGCCCGGGCGCAGGAGGATGCGACCCGCAGGGGAGTTGCCGGGGCCATCGAGTTCGTCAAGACCGATCTGACCGATGGCGTGCCGCCGGGTCCATTCGACTTGGTATCGGCGCATTTCCTGCACGCGCCCGACGAACTGGCACTCAACCGCGTCGCGGTGCTGAGATCGGCAGCGGCTGCGGTGGCACCGCGGGGACTGCTGTTGGTGGTCGACCACGGTTCGGCACCGTCGTGGTCGGCTCATCACGATCACCATTTCCCCAGCGCCGCAGAGGTTCTCGAAGTGCTACAACTCGGCCTGCAGTGGCAGCGAATACGGGTCGAGGCGGTCGAGCGTGAGGTCACCGGACCGGACGGTCAGGTCGCAACCATCGCCGACAATGTCATGCTGCTGCGGCGGACCTAGGGTGTGTGGTTGATCGGCACGGCGACCTCGTTGCGACGGCGAAACGGCAGTGTCCACGGCGGATCGTAGAACCAGGCGACCGGCTCACCGGAAGTCTGTAGTCCGTGCTCGCGCAGCGTCTGCGAGAGCTCTTCGATGCGCGCCGCGACCGATGCCGGGGAACGGTCGCCGCTGAAACGCAGCACCGCATAGGTCTCGGCGGGCACCTCGACGAGGCGTACGGCGTCGTCGCACGGCGTGGGCAGGGTCGCCAGTGACCACTTGGCCGGCATGAAGAACCGGATCACCGATGCACCGTCGGGGGTGCTGGACTGTGCGACCGGCGCCGTCATGGCGATCTGCTCGCTCTGCTGGCCCACCGGAGCGGTCATCGCGATCTTGCTCTGCCTGCTGTTGCCGCCGAAGATGTAGCCGGCCAGCCGCCGGAAACCGGTGCTACGGGCTTCCTCGTCGTCGGCGACCACCGTCGTCTCCGCCGCGATGCGTGGTCCGTAGCTGCGGATCTCCACCCGATCGGTGAGCGGCTCGGCGAGGTAGTGCGGCTCCTCGGTGCCTGCGCGGACCCCGACGACCCCGCCCAGGCCTTCAATGACCTGGACCGCTGTGCCCAGAACTTTCTTGATCATGCCCGAGTACATACCCGACGCGTCCCGGCCGCAACCCAGTGCGGAGCTTGACCGGGCCGACCCGGCGATGCTAAGCAGGTGCTCAGCATTTTCCACACCGGGCCCACGGGCCGGTCCACTGCCGGGAGGCTTAGATGACGGTGCAGGCCGTTCTGGACGAGATCACCAAACGCCCCGGAACCGGAGATGTCATCCCGGTCATCAACCCGGTGACCGAAGAGCAGATCACCGAATTCACCGACTGCGGACCGGAAGCCGTCGACGAAGCCGTCGCCCGGGCGAAGGCCGCCTACGAAGCGGGTGTGTGGGCCGGTCTACCCGGCCGCGAGCGAGCCAAGATCATGTGGCGCATCGCCGACCTGATCGAGGAGCACGCCGCCGAGCTCGCCCAGTTGGACGCACTGAACACCGGCATGCCGTTGATGCAGGCCGAGCTGATCGTGCCTACCTCGGCAGAGTTCTTCAGGTACTACGCGGGTTGGTGCTCGAAACTCAACGGTACGGCCTATGACATCAAGACCACCGGAATCGCCACCGACACCTATGTCGATATGCACGCCTACACTCTCAAGGAACCGTATGGCGTTGTGGGCCTGATCTTTCCGTGGAACGGCCCGATCTTCAACTTCTGCGCCAAGCTCGCGCCCGCACTGGCCGCGGGCTGCAGCAGTGTCGTCAAACCCGCCGAGGAGACACCACTGTCGGCGGTCCTGCTGGACCGGCTCATCAGCCAGGCGGGGGTGCCTGACGGTGTGGTCAACCTGCTGACCGGTTACGGCCACACCGCCGGTGCGGCGATCACCGCCCACCCCGACGTCGAGAAGGTGGCCTTCACCGGCTCGACCGAGGTCGGCAAGATGATCGTGGCGGCCTCGGCGGGCAACCTGAAGAAGGTCATGCTCGAACTCGGCGGCAAGTCCCCGGTCCTGATCTACGACGATGCCGATCTGAACATGGCCGTCATGATGGCGGCGATGGGTATCTTCGTGCACTCCGGGCAGGGCTGCGTGTGCGGATCACGGATCTTCGTCCAGCGCGGCGTCTACGAGCAGGTTGTCGACGGTATCGCGATGATGGCCAACAGCATCAAGCTCGGCGGCCCCGAAGAAGAGGGTTGTGTCAGCGGGCCGCTCATCAGCCAGAAGCAGCTCACCCGCGTCCTGGGTTACATCGACGAAGGCAAGGCCGACGGCGTCGAGGTGGTGACCGGCGGGCACCGGCTCGACCGCACCGGCTACTTCGTGCACCCGACCGTTCTCACCAACGTCGACCCCGCGACCAGCAGGCTGTACAAGGAGGAGATCTTCGGGCCCGTGGTCCCGATAATCCCCTTCGACGATGACGACGAAGCCATCGCGATGGCCAATGACACCACCTACGGCCTGGCCGCCACCGCATGGACGACCAACCTCAGCCGCGCCCACCGGCTCGCCAAACGCCTTCAGGCCGGCACCGTTTCGCTGAACTGCCAGTTGGTCTTCGACCACGACGTGCCGTTCGGCGGCTACAAACAGTCGGGTTGGGGCCACGAATTCGGCCGCGAAGGTGTCGACGCCTACATGAAGACCAAATCGGTTTGGGCGCAGCTCTAGCCAAGCATCGCGAGTGCCTTGTCGTACCTGCTGATCTGCTGGCCCAAACCTTCGTCGACGATGGCGTCGGTCAATCTCAGTCCATCGACGTTCAGCTGAACGCGGTTCAGCAGATCCTGGTACTCGTCGTCGCGGCGAAGCGCGTCGATCTGTTTCGCGGTGCCTTTCAACAGGATGAAACCGCCGGCGTCGCCGCCGGTCGGATTGAGAATGGCGACATCGAAACTCTCGATGCGCCCTTCGCTCTGTAGGCGTCCGTAGTACTGCATCGATTCGTCGAAAATGCCGAGTGCGGCCTTCTCGCGACCCCGAGCCACCGTCCCCCACCCCAGATACAAACCGGCCTCAGACATGACCTTTCCTCTCGTTGTCCCCCCACGTGGCTCGATTATCTGCCCCGCAGACACGGCTGAGAAGATGCGCGGGCGTGCAGCTCGGTCAGCGAACACCAAAAGGTTTCGCGGGCAAGCAGTTCTGGGACAACCACGTGGTTTCCCGGGTCGTCATCGTCAGCGCTTTCCGTCCGCCGCAGGCAGCCGGATGGGCTCGACCCCGGACGAACGTCGTACAAATCGAAGAGCCTGGCGACGCCGCCGGTCTCAGCAGCACCCGCCGGTGTGTTCGCGTTCGGCCAGGTGTGCGTGCGCGCTGTTGTCGGCAGCGCACACCGCGGCCAGGAAGGCGTCCAGGTCGATGCGCCGCCCGCCCAGCCAGGTGCCGGTGACCACAACCCGCTCGATGAGGTCGACGGGGTCCACGGTCCACGGGTCGGCCGACAGCTCGACGAAATCGGCGTACTTGCCGACTTCGATGGATCCCACCACCTCGTCGCGGCGCAGCGTCCGGGCCGCGTCGATGGTCTGTGCCCGCCACGCGGCGTCCAGGCTGATCGCCTGTTCGGGGGCGTGCACGCCGCCGGCCCGGGTGCGGCGGGTCACCGCGGTGGCGATGTTGACGATCGGCTGCGGTGGCGACACCGAACCGTCGTTGTGCAGCGATACGCAGGCGCCGGAGGCAACAGCGTCGGCGAGTGCACCCCAGGGTGCACCGTGGCTGGTGTCGAACATCCGCCCGTCCAGCAGATCGCCCCAGTAGTAGTACTGGAACGGTGACATCGACAGGTGCACGCCGAGCCGGGCTGCCCGGTCGAAATGCGCCCGGGTTCCCGCGCCGCAGTGTTCCAGGCGCCAGCGGTGATCGGTGCCGAGCAGCTCGAATCTGGTCAGCGCGTCCTCGTAGGTGTCCAGCGCCAGGTCCAGTGCCAGGTCACCGTTGGCGTGAAACGCCATCTGCCAGCCGCGCGGTGCCGCCTGCTCGATGATGGCGTCGAGTTGGGCGCGCGAATAGTTCATCGATTGCGGGCCACCGGCTTTGGCCGGATCGATACCGGCGGTCCTGGTCGCAGGTGTGTCGAGGTAGGGAAACGAGATCGCGATGTTGCCGACCCACGGCGAACCGTCGGTCCACAGTTTGACCCCGGCCTTGGTGAGCATGGCCTCGCCCGCGGCGAACGTCACCGGGTCGGTGAAGGTGTCGGTTATCGACATCTCCCACATGCTGACCCGCAACGGGCACGACGGAGCTGCCGCCAATGCCTCGTAGCCGGGCGCGAACTTCGGGTCGTAGGTCATATCCGACGTCGAGGTGTATCCACCGCGCGCCATCACCGTGTAGTAGTGCGCGGCGCTGGCCAGCGGGTCACCCATCTCGGCCATCAGTGGCCCGGTCACCGCGGTGACGACCGGCAGCTCGAAACCCTGCCCGTCGAGGCTGCCGTCGGGATTGCGGCCGAAACGCGAGGCGACCGGATCGGCCGGCGGGTTGGTATCCCAGCCATAGCGTTTGATCAACGCGGTGTTGAAGTAGACGCCGTGCCCGGAGTTGTCGGTTATCACCGTTTGCCGGTCGCCGAATATGGCGTCGAGTTCGGCGGCTTTGGGCGATGGGTGCCCGTGCAGCAGCGCGTCGTAGCCGGCGAACCACAGCGGTGTGGCCGCGTCGGTGTTCGCGATCGCGTCGGCGAAGATCTCTTGCACATCGGCCCAGGTGGTGGCGTCCCATGGTGCGATGGAACGCGCCGGTGCCTGGGTGGCGACCCCGCTGATGAGCGGATGTCCGTGCGGCTCAACGAAACCCGGTGCCAGCACTGCGGCCCCGGTATCGACCAGTGTCGCGCCTGGCAGCGCCGATGTGCAGTGCTCGACCGAACCGACGGCGACGATCTTGCCGTCCTCGACTGCCACAGCCTGTGCCCGCGGGTTGGCGTCGTCCATGGTGATCACCGTCGACGCGGTCAGGATCTGTTTGCTCACCCGCACAGTGTCGACCACCGTGGGCCGCGGGCGCGGGTTTTCGGTGGATCACTGCGGGGGCGCGAAGAACTCCAGCGCTATGCCGTCGGGATCGCGAAAGCTCAAACCGGACCCGTAGTGGGCATCGACGATCCCGCCGTGCGTGATGCCCAGCTCGTCGAGTCGGGCCTGCTGCTGCTCGAGTTCGGAGCGCGACCCGCAGCCGAAGGCGACATGGTCCAGTCCGGCGCGGTATTCACTGAACTGCTCCGCCGGCGCGGTGGTGGTGTGCTGGTGGATACCGAACAGCGTGCCGCCGTCGAGCTCCCACACCACATGGTGGAAGCCGGCGTCGGTGTCCTCGTCGAGCGCCGGGTCGGCCCCGAAAAGAGCGCGGTACCACGGCGTGCTGACGGTCAGATCGCGCACTGTCACGGCGACATGGGTCAGGGCGGGAAAGGGCATGTCGACTCCTTCAATCGGATTGTCGGGTATCTGATTCAGACGATAGGCAGACCGAGGCGGGCTCGGGTGCGCATATCGAGCAGATAGATCCGGTAGGCGCCGACCCAGGCCTGCCGCGGCACGATCCGGTCGACCAGCCGCAGGGCGGTCAGCAACCATTCGAAGCGGCGTGCCTGTTCGGCTGTCCACGGCAGGGCCATCATGTCGCGGAATTGCGCCGGCAGGAATCCGGTCGTCGCGAAGAGGTTCAGCGGCCCGGCGACGACCCGCAGCGGCCATGGCAGAAACGACAGCGCCGCCACCCCGGTGAGGTGCTCGCGCACCGGCTCGTCGATGGCGAGGGTGTCCAGCGAGCGTTTCCAGTATTCGTCGAATGCGGCCCGGTCGGCGGGCCAGGCCTCCGGTCGGACCTGCAGCGTGGTTCCCAGCCGCGCCGCGTCACGGTAGACCGCATCGGCAGCGGCGTCGTCGAGCGGCCCGTACAGGAACTCGTGTGCGTCGAGGTAGTAGCGATACAGGCAGGCTGCCACCCAGAGCTGAAGGTCGGGGTCGAAAGCGTTGTAGGACATCGGACTTGACGGACGGGAACGCACTTGCGCGTGCGCACCGTTGACGGCCTTGCGGATGAGCGCACGGTCGGCGTCGGTGCCGATGGTGGCCGCGGCCAGGTAGGTGCCGGTGGTGCGGGCGCGCTTGAACGGGTGTTTGTAGACGTTGCCGCGGTCCACCGGACTTTCCACCACGCCGTATCCGACACCGGGTGCGGCAAGCTGCATGATGACATTGGCGGCCGGCAGCAGGACCGACGCCGGGTTGAGCAGGTCGGTGACCCGGGCGGGGTGGCGCATAACAGGCAGTAGACCACCTTGTGAGACGCTGCCGAGCATGTTTGGCATGTCGGGTGCGCGCGCTGGCGGCATCGCGTTCGGGGTCTTCGCGGACGTGTTGCTGGCCGATCCGCGCCGATGTCATCCGGTGGCCGGGTTCGGGACCGCCGCAAACGCCTTGGAGCGTTTGAGCTACCGGGACAGCCGGATCGCCGGTGCGGTACACACCGCGGTGTTGCTCGCCGCGGTCGGTGGCGGCGCGACACTGTTGTCACGTGCCGCGGACCGGCGCGGGCCGTGGGCAACGGCGGCGGTCACCGCGGCCGCGACCTGGGTGAGCCTGGGTGGCACCTCGCTGGCGCGTACCGGCGAGTCGATGGCCGAGGTGTTGGCCGACGGCGATATCGCGGCCGCGCGCGCCATCCTGCCGTCCCTGTGCGGTCGCGACCCGGCCTACCTGGACGGCCCCGGTCTGACCCGGGCGGCGCTGGAATCCATCGCCGAGAACACCTCTGATGCGCAGGTGGCACCGCTGGCGTGGGCGGCGGTCGGGGGAGCGCCCGGGGTGCTGGCCTACCGGGTTGTCAACACCCTCGATGCGATGATCGGGAACCGCTCGCCGCGCTACGACCGCTTCGGTTGGGCGGCAGCACGACTCGACGATGTCGCCAACTACCTGGGAGCCCGGGTCGCCGGGGCCCTGGTGGTGTTGTGCGCGCCGCTGGTCGGTGGCTCGCCCGTCGCGGCGGCCACCGCGTGGTCCCGCGACGCCGCCGAACACCCGAGTCCCAACGCCGGTGTCGTCGAAGCCGCTTTCGCCGGCGCGCTGGGCGTGACGCTGGGCGGGCCCACCCAGTACCGTCACGAACTGCAGATCCGCCCCACCCTGGGGGACGGCACGGTGCCCGCGGTGGCGGATCTACGCCGCGCGGTGCGACTGTCGCGGTGGGTGCAGCTGGGTGCGGCGGCCGGGGTGGTCGCGGTGGTCAGCGCCGCCGGCCGTAGCGGTCGGCGAGCTTTTCCTCGACGGTGACGGGTGCCTGCGGGTCCGCAGATTGCGCCGCGGCCCGCTGCTCGCCTTCCCGGCGGCGTGCCTTGATCTCGGAATAGATGAAATAGCCCAGCCCGATCGGGGCGAAGATGCCGAACACGATCCACTGGATGCCGTACGACAGGAACGGCCCGGCGTCCAGGTGCGGCAAGGCTATGACTCCGAGGCCGCCGGGCTGGTTCTCGACGAGCTGGAGATAGGAACCGGCCAACGGTGTACCGGTGAGGCTCGACACCTGTGCGGTGTCGATCGCGTAGGCCTGGGTGTAGCCCTGCTCGCTGAACGGCTTCTTGTCCGGCGGCACGGTCTCGGAGTCGCGCAGGCGAGCGGTGATGGTGACGGTGCCCGACGGGGGCGGATCGAAAGCGGGCACCCGCGAACCCTGCTCGGGGCGCAGGTAACCGCGATCCACCAGGACAACCGGCCCACCGTCGACCGCGAACGGTGCCAGCACCTCGAACGCCGGCTCGCCTTCGATGACACGCAGCCGGGCCAGCACCGGCGGCATCGGCAGATAATGTCCGGTGGCGCTGACCTGACGCCACTGGTCATCATGTGCCGCCGAATCCTGGTGCGGCAGAAGCGAGGTCAGCGGTACGGGAGCGGCATTCAGCGAGGCGCTGATCTGATTGTTCTCCCGGGAGGTGGTGGTGTTCTTGCCCAGCTGCCACGGTGCCAGGACGGTGAAACACAGATAGGCGAACGCCGCGACCACCAATGCCAGCGCGATCCAGCCCGGTTTCAGCAGGAACAGCATCCGCTTCACCGGCCGGCCAATCGTTCGTCGACCCAGGTGTGCAGTCCGGGCAGCGCCGCGTCGATCACGGTGAACACGTCCTCGAAATCGTCGTAGCTGCCGTAGTAGGGGTCCTCGACGTCCGGGGTGTGGGCGCCCGAACGGGGGTCGAAGGAACGCAGCATCCGGATCCGGTCGGCGTCCACGCCGAGCTGGCTCAGGATGCGGGCGTGGTTGCGGCCCAGCGCGATCACCAGGTCGGCGGAAAGATGATCGTCGTCGAGCTGCGCGGCGGCGTGGTCGCCCGGGTACCCGTGCCGCGCCAGCACCGCGACGGCCCGGCCGTCGGCGGTGTCGCCCACATGCCAGCCACCGGTGCCCGCGGAGCTGACCCGCACCTTGTCGGCCAGACCGCGCTGGCTGATCTGGTGGGCGAACATCTTCTCGGCCATCGGCGAGCGGCAGATGTTGCCCGAACAGACGAAGGTGACGTGCAGTGGCTCAGACACCGAGCACCTCGCGCAGGGCGGTCACATCGGCGACATGGACCCGGCTCGGTGAGGGCTCTGCGCCGGTGAAATCGTCGCGGCCATACCCCCAGCCGACAACCACGGTGTCGATACCGTGGGCGGCGGCCCCTTCGACGTCGTGGCTGCGGTCACCGACCATCAACACCGCGTCCGGCAGGGGCTGCAGCTGCTCTAGCGCATGTGCCACCACATCGGCCTTGGCCGAACGGCTGCCATCGACGCTGGCGCCGGCGATGACCTCGAAATGGTCATCGAGGCCGAAATGCTCCAGGATGCGACGCGCGGTGGGCTCGGCCTTGGAGGTCGCGACCGCCAGCCGCACACCGCGGGCCCGCAGATCGGCCAGAAGTTCGGGGATACCGTCGAACGGCGCGTTCATGGCCCAGCCGCGGCTGGTGTAGTCGGCCCGGTATGCGGCCATCGCGGTGTCGGCGTGCTCACCGAGGCCCATACCGCTCAGCGTCAGATGCATCGGCGGTCCGACGATGCGGGCGGCGAGGTCACCGCCGGGCACGCTGGCGCCGATCTGCTCGAGGGCATGGACGAAACTGGCGACGATACCGGCCGCGGAATCGGTCAGGGTGCCGTCTAGGTCGAAGATCACCAGTTCGGGCGCCCCGGCTGACAGCGGTTCAGTCATGGCGCCATTGTCCCCGATCCGCCGACCCGGATCGGGGGCGCACTACTGTTCCCTACTGTGACCGTGCGGTTGACCGACATCATCGAGGTGCTGGACGCGGCCTACCCGCCGCAGCTGGCCCAGTCGTGGGATTCGGTCGGCCTGGTCTGTGGTGACCCCGGCGAACCGGTCGAATCGGTGACGGTGGCCGTGGATGCCACCGCCGCGGTCGTCGACGAGGTCGCCGACCGCGGCCTGCTGCTGGCGCATCATCCGCTGTTGCTTCGCGGTGTGGACACCGTGGCCGCCGATACACCCAAGGGTGCGCTGCTGCACCGGCTGATCCGTGGCGGCCGCGCCCTGTTCACCGCGCACACCAACGCCGATTCCGCGGCACCCGGGGTGTCCGATGCGCTCGCCGAGACGCTCGGCCTCACGGTCGTCGACATACTCGAACCCGCCCACGGCGGTCCCGATCTGGACAAGTGGGTGGTCTTCGTCCCAACCGGGCACGCCGACGCGGTCCGGGCGGCGATCTTCGCCGCCGGTGCCGGGCAGATCGGCGATTACTCCTGCTGCAGCTGGAGCGTCACCGGAACCGGACAGTTCCTGCCGCACGAGGGTGCCGACCCCGCGATCGGCTCGGTCGGCACGTTGGAGCGGCTCGCCGAGGATCGTGTGGAGGCCATCGCACCGGCTCGGTCGCGTGCCTCGGTGCTGGCCGCCATGCGCGCGGCGCATCCCTACGAGGAACCCGCATTCGATGTCATCGCGTTGGCACCACTGCCGACCGGTGTCGGGCTCGGCCGCATCGCCGAACTGGACAAGCCGGAGCCGCTGCGCGATTTCGTGGCGCGGGCCGGAGCGCGGCTGCCTGCCACGGTGTGGGGCGTGCGAGCGGCCGGTGATCCGGACCGGATGGTCTCGCGGGTCGCACTGTGCGGCGGAGCCGGCGATTCACTGCTGCAGACCGTCGAGCAGGCCGATGTGCAGGCCTATCTGACCGCCGATCTGCGTCACCATCCCGCCGACGAGCACCTGCGCGCCGGTGCGGTGGCACTGGTCGACGTCGCCCACTGGGCCAGCGAATACCCGTGGTGCGGCCAGGCCGCCGCCGTGTTGCGCGCGCACTTCGGCGCCGAACTCGACGTGCGGGTGTCGATGACCCGAACCGATCCCTGGAACCTGGCGTCACCGCCCGAGAATGGACAGCAATGAAAGCCGATGCGGCACAACAGAGGTCAATACGCGAACTTGCGGAGGTCGATGCCGTCCTGAGCCGGGACGCGCACCGGTCCGCCAATCTCGACGAGCAGCAGCGTTATCAACAGGTCGAAGCCGAACTACAGGCAGCCATCGACAGGGTCGCGGTACTGGGCATCGCGCTGGAAGACCTCGAAGGCCAGGTCAGCCGGCTGGAGACCGAGATCGACGGGGTCAGGCAACGTGAGGATCGCGACCGCGCCCTGATCGACTCCCCGGGCACCGCCGCCAAACAGGTCGCCGAGCTGTCTCACGAACTGGAAACACTGGCGCGACGGCAATCCTCACTGGAGGATTCGCTGCTGGAGATCATGGAGCGCCGCGAGCAACTGCAGGCCGAGCAGGCCCGCGAGCAGGTCACGGTCAACGACCTCCGGCACGGGCGCGACGATGCGCGCTCGGCGCGGGACCGCGCGGTCGCCGAACTCGAGCAGACCCGCGGTGAGCACAGCGCCCAGCGCGAGCAGCTGGCCGCCGCGCTCGATGCGGACCTGCTGGCGCTGTACGAAAAGCAGCGGGCGGTCACCGGGATCGGCGCCGGTGTGTTGCAGGGCCGTCGCTGCGGCGCCTGCCGGATCGAGATCGATCGTGGTGAGCTGGCACGAATCGCCGCCGCCGACGCCGAGGAGATACTGCGGTGCCCCGAGTGCGGTGCGATTCTGCTACGGGTCACCCCGTGAAAGTGATCGTCGAGGCCGACGGTGGTTCGCGCGGCAATCCGGGACCTGCCGGTTACGGCGCGGTGGTGTTCGCCGCCGATCGCGGGGCCGTTCTCGGTGAGACCAAGGCGGCGATCGGCGTGGCCACCAACAACGTCGCCGAATATCGCGGTCTGATCGCCGGTCTGACCGAAGCCGCCGAAGTCGGTGCCACCGACGTCGCGGTGTCGATGGACTCCAAGCTCGTCGTCGAGCAGATGGCCGGACGCTGGAAGGTCAAGCACCCCGATCTCATCGAGCTCAACAGGCTGGCCCGAGAGCTCGTGTCGCGGTTCAACCACGTCGAATTCCGCTGGATTCCGCGGGAGCGGAACTCGCACGCCGATCGGCTGGCGAACGAGGCGATGGATGCCGCCGCCGCTGAGCTGTCGGCCCCGCAGCAGGAACCGGCCGCCCAGCCCGAGACCGGACCGGGCTGGTCGGGTGCCACCGGTGCGCCCACCCGGCTGCTGATGCTCCGGCACGGGCAGACCGAGTTGTCGGTGCATCGGCGGTATTCCGGTCGCGGTAACCCGGAACTGACCGAACTCGGTTGCCGTCAGGCCGAGGCCGCTGCGGCCTATCTGGGCAACCGCGGCGACATCACCGCGGTCGTCAGCTCGCCGTTGCAACGTGCCCATGACACCGCGCAGGCGGCAGCCAAGGCGCTCGGCCTGGACGTCACCGTCGACGAGGACCTGATCGAAACCGATTTCGGTGATTGGGAAGGCTTGACGTTCGCCGAGGCGAGCGCTGCCGATCCCGGCCTGCACAGCCGCTGGTTGCGCGATACATCGGTTCCGCCGCCGGGCGGTGAGAGCTTCGATGCGGTGCACGCGCGGGTGCGTCGGGCCCGCGGTCGCATCATCGCCGAGTACGGCGGCGCGACCGTATTGGTGGTCTCCCACGTCACGCCGATCAAGACGCTGCTGCGGATGGCGCTCGATGCCGGACCGGGCATCCTCTACCGACTGCACCTGGACCTGGCATCGCTGTCGATCGCAGAGTTCTATCCCGACGGCGCCGCCTCGGTGCGACTGGTCAATCAAACGGATTATCTGTCCGCGATCGGGTAGTCGGACAAGTACGGTTTTGAACAATCTGTGTTCGATCTGTGCGTATTCTGTGTGCGGTGTGTGTGAGCCCCTGCGTGTCGCGGCGAGAAACGCACCCTGAGAACAATCTTAAAATCGCGGTCACGGTGACTCGGCTTTGCGTTGCCGAAACGATATCTTGACGTGATCGCGCAGCCCAGTCCTGCCTTCAGGGTGGAAGCGTATTTGCTGTGGGCGGGCCAGGCGAATTGACCCGGTCGTGCACCGGATTTGCAGTGCCAGCTGATAAATGGTTTATCACTGCCTGGTGAAAGTTTTCTCCGACTTGGCTTGTAGCGCAAAATTAGGACCGCTATCGGCCGCGCGAGACTCTCACTGTACTATCGAAAGATGTTGTAGATCAATAACTTTCGATAGCAAGCTATGTTCTGATCGAACTTGTTCTCACGCTTTGCGGGTATTGCTGAAAAATTGCTGACAGTTCAATCCTGTGCACGGGAAACGCGTACCTGAGGCTCGCTGTTTCGACGAGAGATGCACTTCCCATATTTGGGAAAATGGGCACAATTCTGGGCACGGCACTCAGGTAGCCGAGATCGCCGAATCGATGGGGAACGGGTCGATCGCCTTAGCTGACAGGAGTGGGTCATGAGTGGTATTTGGCGCGCGATGGCGCCGAATTGCATGAAAGTACTGGCGCCGGCATTCGCGGTCACGCTGGTTTGTTCGACTTCACACCTTTACGTTTCTCCCAATACAGAGATCCGGCATGCGTCCTTTGATTACCGACAGGTCGCGGCCATCGACACGTCGTCGTCAGCCCTCGGCATAGCCGACTCCTCGCTCTATTTCATGACTGCGGATGAACTCAACACCGCGATGGACGCGATGGCCGAGATGGGCGTGACCCAGGTGCGGTTCTTCATCCCGTGGCGAGACGTCGAAGCCACCGAGGACACCTATGACTGGGACGCTGTCGACGCCGTGGTCGAGGCGGCAGCGGCACGGGGAATCGCTGTGGTGGCCGTGGTGACGACGTCACCGACATGGGCATCGGATCAGAGTGCTTACCCCTACGGCGAGGTCAGCGACGTCAACGATTACGCCGAATTCATGCGTGACCTGGCATCGCGTTACGGCGCCGGCGATGGCGATGCCGAGGACGCGTTGATCTCGGCCTACGAGATCTGGAACGAGCCGCAGAACTTCCTGAGTTGGTTCCCCTCGCCGTCGGCTGAGGAATACACCGAACTCCTCAAGGCGGCCTACACCGCGATCAAGGAAGTCGATCCGACCGGGACGGTTGTCGCGGGCGCAGTCACCGCGGGCACGAACTGGGGTGATTTCAACATCAACCCGGTGGATTTCGTCGAGGCGATGTACGAGGCCGGGGCAGCCGGATATTTCGACGCCATCTCCTATCACCCGTACAACTACACAACGCTGTTCTCCGACGGAGAAGGGGTGGCCAATTCCGCCTACGAGCAGCTCTTGGCGATACAGGAACTGATGGCCGAATACGGCGATGGTGACAAGCAGGTCTGGACCACCGAATACGGCATTCCGACGACGGAGGTCTCCGATGCCGAGCAGGCCCAGTACATCCTGGACTTCCTGGAGACCTGGTCGACGCTGACCGGTGTGGGCCCGTCGTTCCTCTATTCGCTGATCGACCTGGACTCCGACTCGACCGATCGTCAGGACAACTTCGGATTGTTCAACGACGACTGGACCGCCAAAGACGTCGTGGCGGCGATCGAGGCGTGGCTGGCCGGGGAAACCGGCACCGAAACGCCACCGTCGAGTGAGACGCCGGAGACCAATGTCATCACACAGTTGGCGAATGCGATCAAGGCGTGGGCGAACTCGATCGTGGGTGCGGTGCAGAGCGTCGCCAACAGCCTGACCGGTGGCGTTCAGGATCTGATCAACACCGTCGTCACGACCATCAAGAAAGCACTGAGTGCGTTGACGTCGTCCAAGTCGTCGACTGTGCAGGCGGCGGCCGCGGTCGCGACCGCTGATCTGTCCTCGGACACCACTGACACTGCGGTGACGGCTGACTCGACGGCGAAGACGGCATCGTCGGAAACCGGGGACACCTCGGCGGCCGGCGCCGCAACGACCGTTGCCGAAACGACGGACTCGGCTCAGGCCGCGTCGACCGACGCGTCCGAGACTGCGGTGACGCAGACGTCGGCGGAATCGGCGAGTGCGGTCGACGAGGACTCTGCGGACACCACCGATGAGGTGAGCGAGGGGTCCGCGGAGGCCTCGTCCGACGACACCTCCACCGAGGAATCCACCGGCGAGGACGCCACGGAGACGGATTCCACAGACACCGAATCCACCGACGAGGACTCGACGACCGAAGTCTCGTCCGACAAGGACTCCACGTCCGAGGGATCCGCAGACGAGGACTCCACGTCCGATGACACCACGACAAAGGACACCACGACAAAGGACACCACGACGGAGACCTCGACTACGGCCACGACAAAGGACTCGACAACCGAGTCCGCCACGAAGCAAGAGGCCACGAAGGCCGCTGCGAAGGATGACGCGGACACGAAGTCCGCGGCATGAGATGAAGGACGCGTAGCGGGAGCCTGCCCGCTGCTCGACCGGTTGCCGGCGATGACGACTCGTCTGCCTCCGGTGTTCGTGAATCCACTACTGACGGTTCGGGGCGCGATCACGCCCACTCCGGATCCGCCAGCGATGGCGGGTCAGACAGCGACTCGGACAGGCAGTAGCACTCACGACGAATGGCCCCGGGGCTCGCGACCCGGGGCCATTTCGTTCCCCCGTGGTGTTTGGAGTGGGTCGTGAGGGGTATCCGAAGTTACTTCTTCATCCGCTCCACGGCGCGCCTCCCGGGAAAACCGGCCGATATGAGGCAAAATTGACGCGCTCGACAGATTCTAAGAGCTATCTCACACTCGACTTCGTGGTGACGTTGCTTTTTGTTGCCCACTTGCAACCTGATCGTGATTGCGCCGGTCATCGCTATCGATGCATCTTGTGATGTGTTTGCTGGCAGGTGTGCGGCAAGTCCAGTGTTTCGGTGAATAGCAATGTTTAGGCAGTGCAAGAATCCTGTCGCTATTCGAAACAATAAATTATCTGAGATCGTATCTCGGGTGTCGATACGTGACCTTCGCTGCGCAGGCACTTTTCGGCGCTGGTGGCCGAAAAGTACTGCAGCACAACATAGTACAAAATGCTATTTCAGCTAATTATCGATCGAACGTCGCTCCGTTTCAATATCGATAATTATTCGCTGAGATTGTCTCATTGCGCATGAATGACGGCCTCCGCAAACACTTCCTGCAGGCTCATTCGATTTCCCATTCTCGGGAAAGTGAGCACAATTCTGGGAACGGCATTGATTCCGCCGTGATCGTCGAGTTGAAGATCCGGGCAGTTCGTCTTCCGTCGTCAGGAGTGGGATATGCGCGCGCTTTGTACCCGTCTGGGGCAGCGATTCAGGGCTGTTCTCATACCGATTTTCGTGTTTGCGCTGGCTTGTGCGACCGTCCAGATCTACGTTCTGCCGAATCGGGAAACCAAGCACGCCTCATTCGATTTCGTGCAGGTGGCGTCGATCGACACATCGTCGTCTGCGGTGGGTATTGCCGATTCGTCGCTCTATTTCATGACCCCCGACGAGGTGAACACCGCTCTGGACGCGATGCTCTCCATGGGCGTGACTCAGCTGCGGGTTTTCGTCCCATGGAAGGACGTCGAAGCGTCCAAGGGGCAATACAACTGGGACGCCGTCGACACGGTGGTCAATGCCGCCTATGAGCGGGGGATCGCCGTTGCCGCCGTGGTGACGACATCCCCGACGTGGGCGACCGACTATTCGGTGTCGCCCTACGGTGAACCCCGCGATGTGCAGGATTACGCCAATTTCATGAGTGCGTTGGCCAGCCGGTATGGCGCCGGTGACGCCGATCCCGAAGAGGCGAAGATCTCGGCCTACGAGATCTGGAATGAACCGCAGAATTTCTTGGCCTGGTTCCCCACCCCGTCGGCCAAGGAATACACCGAACTGCTGAAAGCGGCGTACACCGCGATCAAGGCCGTCGATCCGTCCGGGACCGTCATCGGGGGTGTTGTCACCGCCGGGCTCACGTGGATGGGTATGAACATCAACCCGGTGGACTTCGTGAAGTCGATGTATGAGACGGGCGCAGCGGGATATTTCGATGTGTTGTCGTACCACCCGTACAACTACAACCTGTTGTTCTCGCAAGGCCAGGACGTCGCGAACTCGGCATACAAGCAGCTGCTGGCGATCCAGGCATTGATGGCCAAGTACGGCGACGGTGACAAGCAGGTCTGGGCCAGCGAGTTCGGTATCCCGACCACGGTAGTCTCGGAGGCCAAGCAGAAGCAGTTCATCATGGACTTCCTGCAGACCTGGTCGCAGCTGTCCGGTGTCGGACCGGCTTTCATCTATTCACTGTTGGATCTGGACTCAAGCTCAGACGGCAGGCAGAACAACTTCGGTCTGTTCCACGACGACTGGACGCCCAAAGAGGTCGCGGCCGCGATCGCCGCGTGGATCGCCGGAACCTATGTCGACGACTTCCCTCCGGCCGAGCAGGGCGCCAACCCGAATTTCCTGTCGCAGGTCATCAGTGTCGTCACATTGCTTTCCGAATCGGTGGCGTCGCTGTTCGGCCAGACGTTCGGCAGCGTGCTGGGCAGCGTTCAGGACCTTCTCACCAGTGTCGTCAAGGCCGTCGGAAAACTCGTCACTCAGGTGCTGAGCGCGTTGTCGCCGACGAAGTCGTCGACTGTGCAGGCTGCCGCGGTCGCATCGACGGAGTTGTCGTCGGATGCGGCGCACACCGAGGCGTCGGCTGACGCGGCGACGGCAACGGCGCCGTCGGGGGGAGACTCTGCGGTCACCGAGGCGACCGCCGCCGCCGAGGCACCGGCTGTCGAGACACCCGTGGCTGAGACACCGGTTGCCGAGACGCCCGTGGCTGAGACACCGGTTGCCGAGACTCCGGTAGTCGAGACGCCGGTGGCTGAGACTCCGGTAGTCGAGACGCCGGAGACCCCTGTGGTCGAGGAACCGGCCGGTGACACCACCACGGAGGAATCGACCACGGAGGACTCCAACACCGAGGACTCCGCAACAAGCGATGCGACCACCGAAGACCCCACCACCGAGGACTCCACGGAGGATGACGCCTCGAAGGATGAGGCCTCGAAGGATGAGGCGAAGGCGGCCGCGAAGGATGACGCGGATGCGGAGTCCGCGTCGTGTGATGAAGGAACGCGTAGCGGGGGCCTGCCCGCTGCTCGACCGGTTGCCGGCGATGACGACTCGTCTGCCTCCGGTGTTCGTGGGACGACCACCGATGGTTCGGGGCGCGATCACGCCCACTCCGGATCCGCCAGCGATGGCGGGTCAGACAGCGACTCGGACAGTCAGTAGCACTCACGACGAATGGCCCCGGGGCTCGCGACCCGGGGCCATTTGGTGTCTGAACCACCGCAACGCACCCAGCCGGAGACTGTTATCTGTCCGATATCAGCCGTCATACCTACCCGGGTACCGGGCAAACTTTCTGGGAACTCATGGGGCTTGACAGCCCAGAGATAGCGGGCCGCGGGTATCTCCGATGCCCCTGCTCGACCCTCAAACCGACCTCAGCGGGGTGTTTTACCGCCAGGTCTGCGGGTACTCGAACACATCAATCTGTTAGCTCATCGGCGTGTCGCATCGTGCGACACGCCGTGTTAGGGCACAATTTTTGGCCTGCGGCCCGCGGTGGAGCTATCCCGCGAAGCGTGATCATGGTGACGATACGTTCCGTTGCCGTCCTGAGACCTGGGCGTGATCTGGCCGGTCAACCGGCTGTATGCATTCTGTGATGTGTTTGCTGGCTGTCGTTGGGCGAACGTATTCATCTTTGGCCGGCGATTCTTAGATTTGGTAAGGATAAAACCTGCGACAGGTGTCTAAAAGTTTTCCAGTCCAACGCAGAGCTGAGTTGTTAGCACAGCTCTTTACTGCGCAAAGCGGGATCTGATGAATCGAAACATGCTGTGGTGCAAGGGATTTAGTCTGAATCCGTTACTTTCTGCAACTATTTCTTACTGCTTGGTAAGAAATGAGTTTCGTTCGCCGTGGCTGCCCAATTTGCGCATAAGCAACCGCTCCTGCAAACACATGTTCACGCCTGGGTTTGGCTTCCCATTTTCGGGAAACTGAGCACAATTCTGGGCACGGAGTTAACTTGGCCGTGATCGTCAAGTCGAGGGATACAGGCAGATCGTCTTGAGTCGTCAGGAGTGGGGAATGAACGCGCTTTGGGGTCGGTTGGTGCACCGTTTCATGAGAACTGCGGTGCCAATATTCGCGTTTGCGTTGGTGTGTGCTACCGCGCAGCTTTATGTGTTGCCCAATAACAAGATAAAGAACGCGTCGTTTGATTTTCTTCAAGTGGCGTCGATCGATACGTCGTCATCCGCGGTCGGTATTGCCGACTCCGGGCTGTACTTCATGTCCGCCGACGAGGTGAACACCGCGCTGGATGCCATGACCAACATGGGCGTCACGCAGATCAGGATGTTCGTCCCGTGGCGCGATATCGAGGCGACCAAGGGCAGTTACAACTGGGCCAGCGTCGACAAGGTCGTCAACGCCGCCGCCGCACGCGGTATCGCGGTGGCCGCTGTGGTGACCAGCTCACCGATCTGGGCGACGGATTACGCGGTTTCGCCCTACGGGGAGGTGCGGAATCCTGATGATTTCGGCAGCTTCATGGGCCAACTCGCCGCTCGCTACGGTGCAGGTACCGGCGATCCGGAAAGCGCCAAGATCTCCGCGTACGAGGTGTGGAACGAGCCGCAGAACTTCCTGAGCTGGTTCCCGTCGCCGGACGCCTCGGAGTACACGGCCCTGCTGAAGGCGGCCTACACCGCCATCAAGGCCGTCGATCCGTCCGGAACCGTCATCGGTGGCGTCGTCACGGCGGGCATGACCTGGGGCAACTTCAACATCAACCCGGTCGACTTCGTGGCGGCCATGTACGCATCGGGCGCCCAGGGGTACTTCGACGCGCTGTCCTATCACCCGTACAACTACAACACCAAGTTCTCGGCGGGTAAGGACATAGCCAACTCCGCTTACAAGCAGTTGCTGGCGATACAGAAACTGATGAAGCAGTATGGCGACGACGCCAAAAAGATCTGGGCGAGTGAATACGGCATTCCGACGACAATTGTTTCCGAATCGGAGCAAGCCGCATTTATCACCGACTTCATTGACGCCTGGTCGAAGATCGCCGGAGTGGGCCCGCAGTTCATCTACTCGCTGCTGGACCTGGAAACCGGTGCCGAGGACCGTCAGAAGAACTTCGGACTGTTCCACGACGACTGGACCCCCAAGGAGGTGGTGGCCGCCATCGCAGCATGGATCGCCGGTCATCCCACCGACGTGGAACTGCCGCCGACCGGTGGCTCGGAGACGCCGAACAACCCGTTGAATGTGATCGCCCAGATCTTCAAGACCATCAACATGCTCGCCAACTCGGTGGCATCGATGGTGGGGGCGACCGTCCACAGCATCTCCGGCAGCGTGCAGAAGATCGTCGACAGCGTCGTGAAGATCTTCACCAAGATCCTGGGCGTCTTCTCACCGTCGCTGAAGACGCCGGCGGCAGCAGCTGTCGTCGCGTTGGCTGCCCAGCCCGCGTCCGATGAGACAAGTGACTCGGCGACGGCGGCGGCAAGGCAGTCGGTGCAGACCGCCGATGTCGAGTCGGCTGATACCGGGTCGGCAGCAAGTGTCGACAAGGTCGCAGAGGCTTCGGTTCCGGCAACTGTCGAAGCTGCTCCGGTGTCGGTCGTCGATGAGACACCCGCAGCACAGGGGAGCACCGGTTCCGAAGCACCGGCACAGCCGGTCGAGTCGACCCCGGTGGTCGAGGAGCCCACCGTCGGCGAACCCGTGAGCGAACCGGTCACCGAGCCGGTCAGCGAGCCGGTGACCACGGTCGATGAGGAGTCATCGGCACCAGCCGATGACGCCACGGACGAGTCGACCGATGACTCGACGGACACGTCGTCGACCAAGACGGGATCGTCCAACTCGTCGGCGGATCGTGACGACGATGCCGACGTCACCGTCGAGAAGAACGTGACGAAGGATGACGCGGACGGCTCGCTCGATCCGTCCGATTCCAAGACGAGCAGCGGGGGCCTGCCCGCTGCGAAGTCCGATGCCAGCGATGACGACTCGTCTGGCACCGGCACCAGTGGGAAGTCGACTGCCGATTCGGGGCGCGGGAATGCCCACTCCGGATCTGCCAGCGATGGCGGGTCAGCCAGCGGCTCGGACAGCTAGTCACCTCCCACGACGAATGGCCCCGGGGCTCCCACCCCGGGGCCATTTCGTGTCCGCAGTCGGCTCGCAAACAGAGTTTGTCCGACAGGGTCGGTCCGGTAGCGTTGACGACGCGAACGAGTTGGTTGGGCGGCCGCGGAGTGATCCGAGGAAAGTCCGGACTCCACAGAGCAGGGTGATTGCTAACGGCAATCCGAGGTGACTCGCGGGAAAGTGCCACAGAGAACAGACCGCCGCCCGAGCCGTGAGGCGAGGGAGGTAAGGGTGAAACGGTGCGGTAAGAGCGCACCAGCGCTGCGGGTGACCGCAGCGGCTAGGCAAACCCCACCCGGAGCAAGGCCAAGAAGGTCATGCCGTGAGGCATGACTGCGCAGGCGTTCGAGGGCTGCTCGCCCGAGCCTGCGGGTAGGCCGCTTGAGGCACCCGGCAACGGTGTGTCCAGATGGATGGTCGCCGCCGCGCGTCCTCCGCTCGTCGGAGGCGTGCGGAACAGAATCCGGCTTACACGCCAACTCGTTCGCCCTACCGGGCTTTGCGTACCGCCTTGGCCAGCGCGGCCAGCGCCTCTTCGAGCTTGGCGCGCGATGTGTGTGCCAGGTCGTCCTCCTGCTGGTACAGCACCCCGTAGGTGAAGGTGTCCTCACCCGCTGCGTAGGCCACCTCGGACTGCTGCGCCAGATGTGTGCGGCTGACGACGGCATCCTGGTGATCGCCCAGCAGTGTCTGGATGGTCTTGGCCGCGTTGGAAACCTTGTCTGCGCCGGTGGCAGCGGCGGTGTAGCGCAATCGTTTGGCGCCCTTGCGGATTCGGTGCAGCGCCTCGTCGCGATCGTCGGCCAGCTCGGCCTCGGCGGCGCGCGCTGTCTTGACGGCCTTGCGCACCCGTTTGTACGCAGCGTCGATGGTCACGGTGGGAGCTTCGGCGCCGGGCTGGGCCGGTGCCGGTGCGACGGCGACCAGTTCCTCCAGCGCGTCGAGCAGCCGGAAATAACGCGCGGTGCGCATCGCGGCCAGCGATCGCCGCAGGCCGAGGTCGTAGCGGCGACGCGCACCGTCGACCAGGCGTTCGCGCACGGGCCCGCGGACCAGCTCGGCCGGCAGCGCGTCCAGCGCTGTCTGGTACTTCTCGGCGAGCACCTCGGCATCGCGGGCGCCGCCGAGGACGGCGGCGAGTTGCCGTAATTCGTCGAGGACCCAGGCGTCGTCGGTCAGCCCGAAGGACTCCTCGGACTCCTTGAGCAGGCTGCGCAGCTTGCGGGTGGTCACTCGCATCTGGTGGACCGAGTCGTAGGTGTCGGCACGCACCGCCCGGTCCCACTCCAGGAGCTGGCCGACCTGTTCGGCGACTGCGGCGTGGACCGGATCGGCGAATGTGGGTTGCTCGGCCGCCACCGTGTCGGTGGCCAGCACCCGGGCCAGTTTGGAGCCGGTTCCGGCCGGCTGTGCGCCCGCGTCGAACAGGCGGTTGCTGATCCGGTCGAGGATGTCGCCTGCGGCGCCGTCCTCGGCATCCCGCAGAAGTTCGAGTTCCCATTCCCGCCACTGCTGTTCGGTGCCGGTGCCGTCGGCGCCGATACTCCATGCGGTGACCCGGTCATCACAGAACTCCGCGAGCCGGGCGTCGTCGCTGCCGTAGAGCACCTTGATCTCACGGGTCGTGGTTATCCGCGCGACGGGAGCCAGCGGGCGGTCCCGCACGATCGCCAGCACCACGTCCACCAGCTCGGTCGGGACCGACTCGTCGTCGTCGCCCAACGGCAGACGCACCTCGGTGCGGGTGTCGGGACCGGCGGGAAGTTTGAGGTGCCAGCCGGCGTCGGTCCCGCCGGTGCGTCGCCGCAGCGTCACCTTGTGACGGGCGAGGTCATGGCCTGCGGTGTCGAAGTACGTCGCATCCAGCGACTCGGTCGGTGCGTGCTCGACGCGGGAGACCGCGGCGAGGCCGTCGAAGGAGGGCGACACCGTGGAATCGAGAACGTCGAACTTGCGCTCGATCTCTTTGAAGCGTGCTGTTTTTGGCATGTGACCGCATCTGTCGGGGGACCAGAGTCTGAACAGGGTGCCACACTCAGGTGAACAACCGGGTGCCGGCCGTGTACCGGCTCAGCTCGCTCGCCGGCCCCGGAATTCTCCTGCCGTGTCCCATGCCCGGCGTTCGGTGGCGAACGCCGTCTCCTGCTGATGTTTGAACGTCGCGATACCGTCGGCTTCGCGTTCCAGGAAGGCGCGGTAATCGCGCATCGAGAAGACACCGTCGCTGATCGCGACCTGACCGCGGCCGGCTGCCATGTCGGCGCGCAGGTCCAGCAGTTCCTCGGCACTGACGGGATAGAACCCGATCCGGTCGAAACACCGCAGCAGCCAGGGCGTGCCGGGTTCGAACGAATCGGCGTTGCGCGGATGGCAGTGGTTCCAGACCTGGGTGGTGCGGCCGACGAACTGATAACCGCCGGGGCCCTCCATACCGTAGACACAGAGGTACGCGCCGCCGATCCCGACGGCGTTCTCCGGGGTCCAGGTGCGAGCAGGGTTGTACTTGGTGGTGACCAATCGGTGCCGCGGGTCCAGCGGCGTGGCCACCGGCGCACCCAGGTACACATCGCCGAGCCCGAGTACCAGGTATTGCGCGTCGAAGACGATGTCGTGCACGTCGGAGGTATCGGCGAGCCCGTTGACGCGCCTGATGAACTCGATATTGTCCGGACACCACGGGGCATCGGCGCGCACACCGTGCATATAGCGTTCGATCGCCTCGCGCGTCGACGGATCATCCCAGGACAACGGGAGCGCCACGGTCCGGCTGGGGACCACCAGCTCGTCATTGGCCGGCAGGCCGTCGTCGAGCTCGGCGATGAGGCGGGTGATCTCGGTCATCGCGATCGTCGCGGGGTCGAACTGCACCTGCAGGGAGCGCACCCCCGGGGTCAGCTCGGTGACACCGGGCAGTGCGCGCGCACAGAGTCGTTCGTGCAGGATGTGCACCCTGGCCCGCATCGCCAGGTCGAGCATCATCGGGCCGTACTCGACCAGGACCCCACCGTCGCCGGCCCGTCGCACCGTGACCTCGGTGCCGTCCCTCGACACGTACTGTTCGAGGATTCCGTCGTCGCCGTCCCCGGCGGCCGAGATCACCGGGAACCACGCCCGCCGGTCGACGTCGAGACTGCGCAGTGACGGTGCACGATCGGCGCGCACCGGCACGAACCGGACGGTGTCGCCGGGCGCCAGCTGGCCCAGCTTCCAGCGGTCGCCGCCGGCCACCGTGACCGGGCAGACGAACCCGCCCAGGCTGGGGCCGTCCGGGCCGAGCAGAATCGGGGTGTCCCCGGTGAAGTCCAGTGCCCCAACACAATACGCGGTGTCGTGGATATTGGACGGGTGCATGCCTGCCTCGCCACCGTCGCGGCGGGCCCACTGCGGTTTCGGCCCTTCCAGCCGCACACCGGTTCGGTCCGAGTTGAAATGCACGGTGTAATCGGTGCCGAAGAGCGTCTCCATATCGGCACGGGTGAAGAACTCCGATGCGCCGTGCGGTCCTTCGGTGACCGCCAGTTGCCAGCGGTGGCCGATGCTCGGTTGTTCCTCCATCGCGGCGCGGGCATCACGACCCGGGCGTGCGGCGTGCGGCCCCGGGTCGGCTCCGGCGGAGAGCACATCACCGGCGCGCAGCGTGCGGCCCTCATGTCCGCCGAATCGAGCCATCGTGAAAGTTGCCGCGCTGCCCAGATATTCGGCTTCTTCGATACCGCCGGCGATCAGCACATAGCAGCGCATACCCGGGCCCGTCAGCGCACCGACCTCCAGGCGGCCCCCGGGTGGCACGGTCACCGACTGCCATTGCGGAACCACCGCGCCGTCCAGCGTGACCCGTACCGGGGCGCCGGTGACGCACACCCGCCCACCGTCGGGAAAGGCCAGTGCGGGGCCGGTGCGGGTGCATTCCAGTCCGGCGGCGCCCTCGGGATTGCCGAGCACGCGGTTACCGATCCGGAACGACAGGTCGTCCATCGGTCCGGACGGCGGAACACCGATATGCCAGTAGCCGACGCGGCCGGGCCAGTCCTGCACGGTGCTCATCAGGCCCGGTGTCAGCACCTCGATGGTCGTCATGAGTCGGTGATCACCATGCGCACCGGTGTCGGGTCGAATCCGTTGCACGGGTTGTTGATCTGTGGACAGTTCGACACCAGCACCAGGGTGTCGGTATCGGCGCGCAGCGTCAGCGACTTCCCGGGCGCCGACAGGCCGTCGACGATGCCCAGTGTCCCGTCGGCGTCGACCGGCACGTTCATGAAGAAGTTGACGTTGGAGACGATGTCGCGCTTGCCCAGATCCCACCGGGCGGCCTCGGCGAGGAAGTTCTCGGCACACGCGTGCTGGTGGGCGGTGTGATGCCCGTAGCGCAGGGTGTTCGATTCCTTGGAGCAGGCACCGGCGATGGTGTCGTGGTTTCCGACCTGGTCGTCGACGATGGTGACCAGCGGGGTGCCGTCGGCGGCGCGCAGCACCGATCCGGTGGTCAGGAAGATGTTGCGCTGGGCGGCGACGGTGGCCTGCGCGCTGTAGCGCAACCGGTGATCGACGCGGAAGCCCGTCGCCGACGCGGTGACACCGTAGAAGAGGGTGTCGACCGCCTGGTTGCCGTGTAGGTCGATGATCTCCAGCTGCTGGCCGGCTTTCAGTATCGCCGACCACGGCGCGCAGGCCGCGACGATCTGGTCGGATACGAGCTGGCCGGTGTTGGCGACGGTCATTTGCTTTCCTCGGTGTAATGGCTTGCAGCCCAAGTGCTTTCGGTGTTGAACAGGGCGCGCAGATATTCCGGTTCGGTACTGGGCGGGGTGGTGAGCTGCTCGGTAGCGCGCCAGGCCGTGACATCGAGCGGACCGCCGTCGGAGGCGGTGTCCAGTGGGTGCGGGGTGTTGGCCAGTGCGACGACGACCGGCAGGTGGATCAGCAGATCGACGGCACAACCGGGGCCTGCCGAGCCGGTGTGGCGCAGTGCACCGTCGGCGTCGACCCGCACACCGGAGAAGAAGGACACCGATGGCGCCACGTCGCGGATGTCGAGGCCGTGTTTGAGCGCGGCCAACAGCATCGCGGCCTGACCTGCCGGCGTCATACCGCACAACGTGTCGTGCCGGCCCGACGTGTCGGCGACGATCGTCGCGAGCAGCCGGCCCTGGTCGGACAGCAGCGGGTGTCCCACGCCGAGGTAGGCCTGCCACGGGACCTTGACGGTGTCGGCGACATTGAGCCGCTCCCACGGTGCGTCGGCGCGGAACAGCAGCAGGTTGGCGCAGGCCGCTCCGGTGGGATCGGTCAGCCGCAGCCGGCTGCCGCGGGCCAGGACCCGGGTGGTGTAGGAGCCGGCGGGTACCGACTCGGCCCAGATCAGCCGGGTCGGATCGATATCGGCCGGCGTCGCGGGGATACGCATCTGCGCGCCGGCGGCAGCGGCCTGCGCCCGTGCGTGCGCCCGGGCCCCGTCCGTGGATGCGGTGGTCATATGTCCTCCAAGCCAAATAACTGTCAATCGAAAGTTTTGCGCCGTGCCGTTCCGCCCCGATATCGGTCCCGTTACGGGTGCGTTGCCATATTTCTATCAAACGATAGGTATTCCGGCATCCCGGGAGCCCGGTGAGGTCGGTCACCAGTTCGGGGCCGTTGCGATGCGACAATGTCCGGCATGGCCAGTGAGGGCCGCGGCCGCCCCCGCCTCGAACAGTCCCGGCGGCCCGGCAAGACCGCCCGCGACGAGATCCTCGACGCGGCCGCCGAGCTGTTCACCACCCAGGGCTACTCCAGCACCTCGACGCGGCGCATCGCCGACGCCGTGGGAATCCGGCAGGCCTCGCTCTATCACCACTTCGCCACCAAGGACGACATCCTCGACGCGCTGCTGGACGGCACCGTCGACGAGCCGCTGCAGCTGGCCACCGAATTGCTCAACGAAGATGGTCCGGCCGTCCCGCGGCTGCACCTGCTGGCCGCCACCGACGTCGAGCAGCTCTGCGGCAGTCGGTGGAATCTGGGGGCGCTGTACCTGCTGCCCGAGCTGCGGGTGGACCGGTTCGAGGCGTTCCGGCAGCGCCGCGCCGACCTGCGTTCGGCGTACGCCGCCCTGTCACGTCAGGTCATCGCCGAATGCGGCGGTCACGCTGACGCCGAGGACCTGCCGTTCCGTCTTGTCGAATCCGTCATCAACCGACGCTCGGATGACGACGGCTGCCCCCGCGAACACCGTTGGGTGATCGCCGACGGTGCTCTTCGGATCCTGGGCTTCGACGGCGACTTCGCCGAGCTGCGCAGGGGGAGTGCTGAACGGTTGCACAGCGCAGGCGTTAATGTCTCCGCGTGACCTCAGCTGACTTTTCCACCCTGCTGTTCGAGCAGTCCGGCGCCATCGCACGCATCACCTTGAACCGGCCCGATGCCGCCAACGGGATGAACGACGCCATGACGGCCGAGCTGGCCGAAGTCGCGGCGCGCTGCGATGTCCCGAGCATCAAGGTCGTGGTCCTCACCGGTGCGGGCCGGTTCTTCTGCGCCGGCGGTGACCTCAAGGCCATGGCCACCTCACCGCTGGGCCCCGGGCCGTTCGTCAAGAGCATCGCCGACGACCTGCACCGGGCGATCTCGATATTCGCGCGGATGGATGCCGTGCTGATCACTGCCGTCAACGGCGCGGCGGCGGGTGCGGGGTTCTCGCTGGCGGTCAGCGGCGACCTGGTGGTGGCCACCGCGTCGGCCTCGTTCACCATGGCCTACACCCGGGCCGGGTTGAGCCCCGACGGCAGCGCGTCCTATTACCTGCCCCGGCTCATCGGGGTGCGCCGCACGCAGGACCTCATGCTCACCAACCGCAAGGTCTCAGCTGCCGAGGCGGCCCAGTGGGGAATGGTGAACTATGTCGCCGAAGACGCTGAGTTCAGCACCCGGGTCGACGAACTGGCGACCCAGATCGCTTCTGGGGCAAAAAGTTCCAATGCGGCGGTGAAGAAACTCCTGCTCGCGACGTTCGACAACACCATCGAGGATCAGATGGACCTGGAGGCCAAGCTCATCGCCGCCAACGCCGACGGACCCGACGGCCGCGAAGGTATCGACGCCTTCCTGAACAAGCGCGCCCCCGTCTTCGGGTGACCTAGAAGCTGTGCTCTTCGGCGGGGAACGCGCCGGAGGCCACCTCGCTGGCGTAATCGATTGCGGCACGGCGCAACTCGCCACCGACATCGCCGAAACGCTTGACGAACTTCGCGGTCTTGCCGTTGGTCATCCCGGACATGTCCTGCCAGACCAGCACCTGCGCATCGCAGTTGGGTCCGGCGCCGATGCCCACGGTCGGGATGGTCAGCTTGCCGGTGATCTGGGTGGCCAGCTCGGCGGGCACCATCTCCAGCACCACGGCGACCGCACCGGCCTCGGCCACGGCGATCGCGTCGTGCACGGTCTGCTCGGCGGCGTCGCCGCGGCCCTGGACGCGGAAACCGCCCAGTCCGTTGACGCTCTGCGGGGTGAAGCCGATATGCGCCACCACCGGGATACCGGCCTGGGTCAGCATTGCGATCTGATCGGCGACGCGCTCGCCGCCTTCGAGTTTCACCGCGTGTGCGCCGGCCTCTTTCATGAAGCGCGTCGCGGTGGCGAGCGCCTGCGCGGGGCCGCCCTCGTAACTGCCGAACGGCAGGTCGGCGACCACCAGCGCATGCGGGGCACCGCGCACCACTCCACGGACCAGCGGGATCAGCTCGTCGATCGAGATCGGCACCGTGGTGTCGTATCCATAGACCACGTTGGCGGCGGAATCGCCCACCAGCAGCACCGGGATACCGGCATCGTCGAACACCCGCGCGGTCGAGTAGTCGTAAGCGGTCAACATGGCCCACTTGTGGCCTTCGTTCTTCCACTTCAGCAGGTGATGAGTGCGGATCTTGGTGCGTGGCCGCTCGGCCGGCTGGGAATCGGCGGCACCATAAACAGACAGCTCAGACATCGTTGTCCCTCGGTTTGGTCGGGTCGATCCTCGAGGCCCTACCGGGTCCCCGGGTTCGTCTGACCCGTCAAGTCTGCCACCTGGGCAAGGTAAAGGAGAACTGACGATTGAGTGGACTTGCTCACATCGGCCCGGGGAGCAGACATACCATCGCGGGATGTCTGGATACCAGCGGCTCAGCGGACTCGACGCCAGCTTTCTCTACCTGGAGACCCCTTCGCAACCGCTGCACGTGTGCTCGGTGCTCGAACTGGACACCTCGACGGTGCCCGGCGGGTACACCTTCGAGGGATTGCTGACCGACCTCACGCTGCGCATCAAGGCGATGCCCGAGTTCCGGATGAAACTCGCCGACAGCTTCCTCAACCTCGATCATCCAGTGTGGGTGGAGGACAACGACTTCGACGTCGAACGCCACGTGCACCGGATCGGGCTGCCCGCGCCCGGCGGGCGCGCCGAGCTCTCCGAGATCTGCGGGCACATCGCGTCGCTCAAACTCGACCGAAGCAGGCCGCTGTGGGAGATGTGGGTCATCGAGGGCGTCGCGGGACCCATCGCCGAGGGCGGCTCGCTGGCGGTGTTGACCAAGGTGCACCACGCGGCGGTCGACGGGGTCACCGGCGCGAACCTGATGTCGCAGTTGTGCACCACCGAACCCGACGCGCCCGCGCCGGAACCCGTCGAAGCCCCCGGTGGCGCCGGGCAGCTGGAGATCGCCGCGCGCGGGCTGGCGCGTTTCGCCACCCGGCCGGTGAACCTGGCGACCAAGGTGCTGCCCGCGACGGTCACCACCGTCGTCGACACCGTGCGCCGCGCCGTCAACGGTTCGGCGATGGCCAGCCCGTTCAATGCGCCCAAGACGGCGTTCAACGCCAGTGTCACCGGTCGGCGCAACGTGGCCTTCGCGCAGCTCGATCTGGCCGATGTCAAAGAGGTCAAGAACGCATTCGGCGTCAAGCTCAACGACGTGGTGATGGCGTTGGTGTCCGGTGTGCTGCGGCAGTTCCTGCTGGACCGCGACGAACTGCCCGAGAACTCGTTGGTGGCGATGGTTCCGGTATCGGTACACGGCCGGTCCGACCGTCCGGGACGCAACAAGGTGTCCGGCATGTTCACCAGCCTGCAAACCAACATCGCGGATCCGGCTGAACGGCTGCTGGCCATCGCCGAGGCCAGTTCGGTTGCCAAGGAACACAGTTCGGCGATCGCCGCGTCGTTGCTACAGGACTGGTCGCAGTTCGCCGCGCCCGCGGTCTTCGGCGTCGCGATGCGGCTCTACGCCCGGTCGGCGCTGACCGAGGCGCGCCCGGTGCACAACCTGGTGGTGTCCAATGTGCCCGGACCGCAGGTACCGCTGTATTTCCTGGGTTCGGAGGTCAAGGCCATGTATCCGCTGGGGCCGATATTCCACGGTTCCGGTCTCAACATCACCGTGATGAGCCTCAACGGCAAGCTCGACGTCGGCCTGATCTCGACCCCGGAGTTGCTACCCGACCTCTGGGATATGGCCGATGACTTCGCGGTCGGGATGAAGGAACTGCTCGACGCGACACACTGACGGCACGTCCGGCTACCTGCGCTTCCGGGTGCACGGCGAAACACATGGCAGCATGTGGTGCCATGAGCCTCGATCGCCGCCGCCGGATTCTGCGCGTCACCGTCTCCGGTGCGCTGGCTGCGGTATTGGTGGCCGGCACCGCCGGCTGCGGACATGTCATCAACGGACGAGCCGTCATGGCCGAGCCCCGCGTCGGCGACCCGGTCAGCTGGGAGCCCTGCCATTTCACGGGCGGGCAGGAGTCCGATCTGCCGTCGGGCACCGAATGCGGACGGCTCGCCGTGCCCGTCAACTACGACAAGCCCGACGGTGACGCCGCCAACCTGGCGTTGATCCGGTTCCCGGCAACCGGTGACAAGATCGGCTCGCTGGTGGTCAACCCGGGCGGGCCGGGGGAGTCGGGTATCGAAGCCGCCATCTCCATGGCCTCGCTGCTTCCGGCCGATATCCGGGCGCGTTTCGACTTCGTCGGCTTCGACCCGCGCGGGGTGGGCTCCTCGACGCCGGCGCTGTGGTGCAACTCCGATGCCGACAACGACCGCCTCCGTGCCGACCCGCAGGTCGATTACACCCCTGCCGGCGTTGCTCACATCGAGAACGAGACCAAGGCCTTCATCCAGCGCTGCGTCGACAAGATGGGCAAGGAATTCCTCGCCAACGTCGGAACCGTCAACGTCGCCAAGGACCTCGACTCGATCCGCGCCGCACTCGGCGACGACAAGCTGACCTACCTCGGCTACTCCTACGGAACGCGCATCGGCTCGGCATACGCCGAGGCCTTCCCGCAGAATGTGCGCGCGATGATTCTCGACGGGGCCGTCGACCCGAACGCCGATCCGATCCAGGCCGACCTCGACCAGGCGGCGGCATTCCAGAAGGCCTTCGACGACTTCGCCGCCGACTGTGCCACCCGGCCGGACTGCCCGCTGGGCGATGACCCCACCAAATCCGTTGACGTCTACCGCAATATGGTCGAACCGCTGGTTCAGTCGCCTGCCAAGACCGATGACCCGCGCGGGCTGGCCTACAGCGACGCGATCGTCGCGACCATCATGGCGCTGTACTCGCCGAGCCTGTGGCGGCATCTGTCCGACGGTCTGTCCGAGCTGCGTCAGGGTCGCGGCGACACCATGCTGGCGCTGGCCGATATGTACATGCGCCGGGATTCGCAGGGCCATTACAGCAATGCCACCGACTCGCGCGTCGCGGTGAACTGTGTCGATCAGCCGGCCATCACCGACCCCGCCAAGGTCATCGAAGAGGACCGCCGGATGCGTGAGGTCGCGCCGTTCATGAGCTACGGCGATTTCACCGGCCATGCGCCGATGCCGACGTGTGCGTTCTGGCCGGTGCCGCCGACCAGTGAACCGCACCTGGTGTCGGCCCCGGGACTGCCTCCGCCGCTGGTGGTTTCGACGACGCACGACCCGGCCACGCCGTACCAGGCCGGCGTCGACCTGGCCAAGCAACTCGGCGGGGCCCTGCTGACCTTCGACGGGACCCAGCACACCGTGGTCTTCCAGGGCAACGCCTGCGTGGACAACTACGCCAGTGCCTACCTGCTGAACGGGACCCTGCCGCCCGAGGGAGCCAAGTGCTGAGCCTGTCGGCTTGACACGGAAGCCTGGGCGGAAATTCGGCTGAAATCGCGCCCACGCTTCCGTATCGACGGCTGTGGATGGCCGGCGGCGACGGGCAACCGGAACTGGGATGCTCCCGGAATGCCCGCCGAACCGTTCCTGGGTGCCGAAGCGCTGGCCGCGGGGCGTCTCAATCGGCATCAACTGCGCACGCGATTCGGCATCGTCTTTCCGGGTGTCTACCTGGACAGGTCAGTCGGACCGGCATTGGGCTCGCGCATCACGGCCGCGTGGTTGTGGTCACGTCGGCGCGCGGTCGTCGGTGGGCTCGCCGCGTCGGCACTGCATGGCGCGAAGTGGGTGCCCGCGGATGCCACGATCGAATTGATATCGGACAACACGCATCCGCCGGCCGGCATCCGCTGTCACGACGACACCCTGGGTGACGGCGAAACCTGTCTGGTCCGTGGCATTCCCGTCACCACGCCCGAGCGCACCGCCTTCGACATCGCCCGGCGCGGAGCACTCGATGCGGCGATCGCCCGCCTCGACGCGCTCATGAACGCCACCGGGGTCAAGCTGGCCGACATCGAGGAGCTCGCAGCGAGGCATCGGCATACCCGCGGGCTGCGTCAACTGGAGACCGTGCTCTTGCTCGCCGATGCCGGGGCCCAGTCGCCGCGGGAAACGGCGCTGCGGCTATTGCTTATTCGCGCGGGGCTGACCGGGCTGCAAACCCAGATCGAAGTTTTCGACGGCGATGGCGAGTTCGTTGCACGCGTGGACATGGGCTGGCGGGAACTCCTCATCGCCGTGGAATACGACGGCGAGCAACACCGCACCGACCGCAGGCAGTACATCAGGGACGTGCGACGACTGGAAGCGCTCGATCGACTGGGCTGGGTGGTGATCCGCGTCGTGAAGGAGGATCGGCCGGCCGACATCATCCGCCGGGTCCGCGACGCCCAGGCTGAATCGTGGGCGTTGAGACGGAAGCCTGGGCGGAAATTCGGCTGAAATCCCGCCCAGGCTTCCGTCTCTCAACGCAACTCATTCGATACCGGCGCGTGACCTCGCGGGGCGTGGCCGGCGGCGATCGCATGCAACGATATGCAGATGCGGCGCACCGGACTCGTGGGCTCTGCGCTGCTCGGCCTGCTGCTGCTGGTCGGTGGCGCCACTCCCGTCGCCTCGGCTGAGCCCGGATTGGCTGCTGACAGCGGTGTGCCCCAACAGAATTGGGGAAGTTGCACGCAGTTCTTCGGTAATGCCACCGGTGTGCCCGCGACGGCGACGTGCACCACCCTCGCGGTGCCCGTCGGGGCCGAGCCGGCCGGACCGCAGGCGCGCCTGGCGGTGATCCGGGTCCCGGCCAGCGGCGCGCGCATCGGCTCGTTGTTCATCAACCCCGGCGGCCCGGGTGCGTCGGCGGTCGACAGCGTCGCGAGCATGGGCACGGCGCTGGCGGGCAGCCCGATCACCGAACATTTCGATCTGGTGGGCTTCGACCCGCGCGGTGTCGGACACTCCACCCCGCAATTGCGCTGCCGTACCGATGCCGAGTTCGACGCCTGGCGGCGTGAACCGATGGCCGATTACAGCCCCGCCGGGGTCGCCCACATCGAAGCGCTCTACCAGCAGTTCGCCAACCGGTGTGCCCAGCAGATGGGCGCGGAGTTCCTGCACAGCGTGGGAACCGCGTCGGTCGCAGGCGATATGGACGCGGTGCGCCGCCTGATCGGCGACGAGTTCATCAACTATCTCGGGTTCTCCTACGGCACCCAGATCGGCACCGAATACGTCGAGAAGTACGGCGACCACGTCCGGGCCATGGTGCTCGACGGCGCCATCGACCCATCGGTGGGTCCGATCGATCAGAACATCGCCCAGATGGCCGGTTTCCAGACCGCGTTCGACGACTATGCCGCCGACTGCGCCCGAGATGCCGGCTGCCCGCTGGGCCAGGACCCGGCGCATTTCGTCGACCGCTACCACCAGCTGGTCGATCCGCTGGTCGCGCGTCCGGCGCCGACCTCCGATCCGCGCGGGCTGAGTTACGCCGACGCCATCACCGGCACCGTCAACGCGCTCTACACCAAGCAGTACTGGAAATTCCTCACCAGCGGGCTGCTCGGGCTGATGCGCGGCACCGATCCCGGCGACCTGCTGCTGCTGGCCGATGACTACCAGGGTCGCCAGCCCGACGGGCGTTACCTCAATCTGCAGGACGCTTTCAATTCCGTGCGCTGTGTCGATGCGCCCACGCCCATCGACCCCGCGGTGTGGGCCGCCGCCGACGAACGCATCCGTGAAGTGGCGCCGTTCCTGGCCTACGGTGCGTTCACCGGCTACGCGCCGCGCGATATCTGCTCGTTCTGGCCGGTTCCGCCGACCCGTGACGTCGGCGCTGCGGCACCGGTGGCGCCGGGCAAAGTCGTCGTCGTCTCCACGACGCATGATCCGGCCACGCCGTACCAGGCGGGGGTCGAGCTGGCCCGCCAGCTCGGCGCGCCACTGATCACCTTCGAGGGTACTCAGCACACTGCGGTCTTCAACGGCCAGGAATGCGTCGACACCGCCGTCGTCGATTATCTCGTCGACGCTGTCCTGCCGAGAGATCTGCGCTGCTGACCGCCGCCTCACCGCGGAGATTTTGCACCTGCGACACGGACGTAACACAGAATTAACAGCCGATGAATACGCTCGCTGGCATGGATCGCCAGAAGGAATTCGTGCTGCGCACGCTGGAGGAACGCGACATCCGCTTCGTCCGGCTGTGGTTCACCGATGTGCTCGGATTCCTCAAGTCGGTAGCTATCGCGCCGGCCGAACTCGAAGGAGCCTTCGAGGAGGGTATCGGCTTCGACGGCTCGTCCATCGAAGGCTTCGCCCGCGTCTCGGAATCCGACACCGTCGCGCGCCCGGACCCGTCGACCTTCCAGATCCTGCCGTGGACCACCAGCGGTGGCGATCACCACTCCGCACGGATGTTCTGCGATATCACCATGCCCGATGGTTCACCGTCGTGGGCGGACTCCCGGCATGTCCTGCGCCGCCAGCTGGCCAAGGCCAGTGACCTGGGCTTTTCCTGCTACGTGCACCCGGAGATCGAGTTCTTCCTGCTCAAGCCCGGCCCGTATGACGGCAGCGTGCCCGTCCCTGCCGACAACGGCGGCTACTTCGACCAGGCGGTGCACGATTCGGCGCCGAACTTCCGCAGGCACGCCATCGACGCCCTGGAATCGATGGGCATCTCGGTGGAGTTCAGCCACCACGAGGGCGCGCCCGGCCAGCAGGAGATTGACCTGCGCTACGCCGACGCCCTGTCGATGGCCGACAACGTCATGACCTTCCGCTACGTGGTCAAGGAGGTCGCCCTCGGCGAAGGTGTGCGGGCCTCGTTCATGCCCAAGCCGTTCGGCGAATATCCCGGCTCGGCCATGCACACCCACATGAGCCTCTTCGAAGGCGAGACCAACGCCTTCCACAGCGCCGACGATCCGCTGCAGCTCTCCGATGTCGGCAAGTCCTTCATCGCGGGCATCCTCGAGCACGCCAGCGAGATCAGCGCCGTCACCAACCAGTGGGTCAACTCCTACAAGCGGCTGGTGCACGGCGGCGAGGCGCCGACGGCCGCCTCGTGGGGTGCGGCCAACCGCTCGGCACTGGTGCGGGTTCCGATGTACACCCCCAACAAGGCGTCGTCGCGACGTATCGAGGTCCGCAGCCCCGACACCGCGTGCAATCCGTATCTGGCGTTCGCGGTGCTGCTGGCCGCCGGCCTGCGCGGCGTGGAGAAGGGTTATGTGCTCGGGCCGCAGGCCGAGGACAACGTGTGGACGCTGACCCCCGAGGAGCGGCGCGCCATGGGGTACCGCGAGCTGCCCGGCAGCCTCGGCAACGCCCTGGAGGCCATGCAGGGCTCCGAGCTGGTCGCCGAAGCGCTGGGCGAGCACGTCTTCGACTTCTTCCTGCGCAACAAGCGGGCTGAGTGGGAGGACTACCGCAGCCACGTGACACCGTTCGAGCTCAAGACGTATCTGTCGCTGTAAGTCCGGTTGGGTCCGACGGCCCCGCAACTCGGCTCAGGCAGGTGTCCTGGCGAGTCGCCGGGGTGCGTTACCGTTGCTGTCGTGTCACGTCCTGCGACCGCCCGTCCCAAGCTGCCCAGCGTCGGGCGCCTCGGGCTGGTCGAACCACCGGCCCGGGCCGACCTGGACCGGCTGGGATGGAACACCGACGACCATGTCGAATTGTTGTGGTCGCTGTCGCGGGCACCCGACGCCGACGCGGCGCTACGAACCATGGTCCGGCTGGCGGATGCACTCGGTCCTGGCTGGGATGAGCTCAACAGCGCGCTGAACAAGGATCGCTGCCTGCGCGGGCGGTTGTTCGCGACCATCGGGTCGTCCCTGGCGCTGGGCGACCACCTGGTTGCCAACCCGCAGAGCTGGCATCTGCTGCAAGGTCGCGCCGAGTTGCCCACCGCCGCCGAACTCAGAACGAAGTTCCTCGCCGTGGTCGACGAAACACCAAGTGCCTCAGTCGCATCCGCGTTGCGAAAACTCTATCGCGATCAGGTGCTGCTACTGGCGGCCCTGGACACCGCCCCGACCGTCGAGAACGAGCCGGTGCTGCCATTCCCCACCGTGGGTGCTCACCTCGCCGACCTGGCCGACGCCGCCCTGGCCGCCGCACTGCAGGTGGCCGTCAACAGCGTCTGCAAGGAGGGCACGTCGGCACCCAAACTGGCGATTATCGCGATGGGCAAATGCGGTGCGCGCGAACTGAACTACGTCAGCGACGTCGACGTCATCTTCGTCGGTGAGACCGCCGACACGGTCGCGAACCGGGTGGCCGGCGAGATGATGCGGATGGCCTCGGAGACGTTCTTCGAAGTCGACGCCGGGCTGCGCCCCGAAGGAAAACACGGCCAGCTGGTCCGCACGCTGGAAAGCCATATCGCCTACTACCAGCGCTGGGCCAAGACGTGGGAGTTCCAGGCCCTGCTCAAGGCCAGGCCCGCCGCCGGTGACGCCGAACTCGGCGAGCAGTACATGGCCGCGCTGATGCCGATGGTGTGGATGGCCTATGAGCGTGAGGATTTCGTCGCCGACGTGCAGGCGATGCGCAGGCGGGTGGAGTCGCTGGTGCCCGCCGACGTGCGCGATCGCGAGCTCAAGCTGGGCACCGGCGGCCTGCGCGATGTCGAGTTCGCGGTGCAACTGCTGCAACTGGTGCACGGCCGCAATGACGAGTCCCTGCAAGTGGGTTCGACCGTCGACGCGCTGGCGGCACTGGGTGAGGGCGGTTATGTGGGCCGCGATGACGCCGCCAACCTGACGGCGTCGTACGAGTTCCTGCGGCTCCTCGAGCACCGGTTGCAGCTGCAGCGGCTCAAACGCACCCACATGCTGCCCGCCCCCGACGATGTCGAGTCGTTGCGCTGGCTGGCCCGAGCCGCCCATATCCGGCCCGACGGACAGCACGACGCGCTCGGAGTGCTGCGCGAGGAACTCAAACGCCAGAGCGTGCGGGTATCCCGACTGCACGCGAAGCTGTTCTACCAACCGCTGCTGGAATCGGTCGGTGGATCACTCGAGCTCGAAGCGGGATTGTCGGCCGAATCCGCCGAACGCCAGCTGGCCGCACTGGGGTACCAGTCGCCGCGCAGCGCGTTGACCCATCTGGGGGCACTGACCAATCAGAGTGGCCGGCGCGGCCGGGTGCAGGCCGTGCTGCTGCCGACCCTGCTCGACTGGCTTTCCGACACCCCCGATCCGGACGGCGGTCTGCTGGCCTACCGCAAGCTCTCCGACGCGATGGCCGATCACCGCTGGTTCTTGGCGACGCTGCGCGACGAGAGCGCGGTGGCCAAGCGGCTCATGCATGTGCTGGGCACCTCGGCGTACGTGCCGGAATTGTTGATCCGGGCCCCCGAGGTCATCCAGGCCTACGCCGACGGGCCCAGCGGGCCCAAACTGCTGCAGAGCGATCCCGAATCGGTGGCCAAGGCGCTGGTCGCGGCGGCCGCGCGGCAGTCCGACCCGATGAAAGCCATTGCCGCGGCGCGCACCCTGCGCCGCCGGGAGCTGGCCCGCATCGCTTCTGCCGACCTCCTCGGCATGCTCGAAGTGCGTGACGTGTGCCGGGCGCTGACCTCGATCTGGGTCGCGGTCCTGCAGGCGGCACTGGAAGCCGTCATCAAGGCCAACGTGCCCGCCGACGGAGTGGTGCCGGCGCAGATCGCGGTGATCGGGATGGGCCGGCTCGGTGGCGGCGAGCTCGGTTACGGCTCGGATGCCGACGTGCTGTTCGTCTGCGAACCGGCCGACGGCATCGCCGAGGCCAAGGCCGTCAAATGGTCGGTGTCGGTGGCCGAGCAGGTGCGGGCGTTGCTGGGTACGCCGAGTGCCGACCCGCCCCTTGAGGTGGACACCAACCTGCGCCCGGAGGGCCGCAACGGCCCGCTGGTGCGCACCTTGGCGTCCTATCAGGCCTACTACCAGCAGTGGGCACAGGCCTGGGAGGTGCAGGCGCTGCTGCGGGCCCACCGGGTCGCCGGCGACCCCGACCTGGGGCAGCGTTTCCTGCTGATGATCGACGAAACCCGTTATCCCGCAGGCGGTGTGTCGGCCGAGGCGGTGCAGGAGATCCGTCGGGTCAAGGCCCGTATCGACGCCGAACGGTTGCCCAGGGGCGCCGATCCCAACACCCACACCAAACTCGGGCGTGGGGGACTGGGGGACATCGAGTGGACCGTTCAGCTGTTGCAGCTGCGGTACGCGCACAAGATCCCGGCGCTGCACAACACCTCGACATTGGAGGCGCTCGACGCCATCGGCGCGGCCGAACTCATCGCCGAAGGCGATGTCGACCTGCTGCGTCAGGCCTGGCTGACCGCGACCCGGGCGCGCAACGCGCTGGTGCTGGTGCGCGGTAAACCCACCGATCAGCTGCCCGGCCCCGGCCGGGCGCTCAACGCGGTCGCGGTGGCGGCGGGCTGGCCCAATGACGACGGCAGCGAGTTCCTGGACAACTATCTGCGGGTGACCCGGCGGGCAAAAGCCGTGGTGCTCAAGGTCTTCGGCGGCTGATCCCCGCCCCGCGAGCATGCGGGTCCCCGGCCGACACGCCGCGTTCGTTTTCGCTTCTGCGCACGCTCATAACCGCCGTGGAAGGCCCTGCCCACATTTCATAGCTCGATCAATGATATGAAAACTGGATGCAGTTCAGCTATGAGCCGATCACCAGTGCCGAGGCCGCCCAACAGCGGGCGATCTACGAGCCGCTGGCCGGTGCCGTCCGCGAACTGCTCGACGCCACCATTCGCACCGAGGCCGATGCCGACACCGTCGCGCAGGCCCGCCAGGCCATCGAGGCGGTCACCGCGAGCCTGCGGGCCAGGCAGATCGACGGGGCGTTCGGCGTGCGCTTCACCGTCGACGGCCAGGGCCAGTCCTGGGGCAACCCGGTGATCGGGATCCGGAACCCGATGGCGCCGCCGTTGCAGATCGACAAGCACGACGGCGGCCGGTGTTCGACGGAGTTCACCCTCGGCGCCGCCTACGAGGGTCCGCCCGGTCACGTGCACGGCGGCATCAGCGCACTGGTCCTGGATCACATCCTGGGAGAGGCTGCCAGCAATGGCGGGACCAAACCGCTCTTCACCGGGACGATCACCCTGAAATACCTGCGTGGCACGCCGCTTGGACCGTTGCGGGCGCAGGCCTGGATCGAGCGCGTTGACGGAATCAAGACGTATGCACGAGGTTTCATCGCCGATGCGGACGGCCCGACGGTCGAGGCCGACGGTGTGTTCATCCAGCCGGCCTGGGCCCGGTCGTGAGGTTCTACGTCAGCATCGCGTTCCTGGACACCAGGGAAGCGATCGAGGTCGCCAAGGCCGCCGACGATCTCGGCTACGAGGGCATCGCAATCCCGGATCATGTCGTCAACCTGGAGACACTGGCGACCCCGTATCCCTACACCAAGGACGGCAAGCGGCGCTGGGAGGCGTTCACCGACTGGCCGGACCCGTGGGTGATGATCGGTGCGCTGGCGTTGGTCACCAGCCGCGTGCGGTTCGTCACCACGGTGTACATCCCGGCCATGCGCGAGCCCTACACCGCGGCGAAAGCCATCGGCACGGCGGCCACCCTGGCCGGCGGGCGGCTCGAGCTCGGTGTCGGTGTCGGCTGGTGCGAGGAGGAGTTCACCCTGCTGGGTCAGCGTTTCGACCGGCGCGGCAAACGCACCGACGAGATGCTGGACCTGATGAAAGCCCTGTGGCAGCACGGCTGGGTCGAATTCGACGGCGAGTTCTATCAGACGCCGCGCCTGGAGATGGAGCCCACGCCGCCGCGGATCCCGATCTACGTCGGTGGGCTCTCCGATATCGCCCTACGTCGCGCCGCACGCCACGACGGCTGGATCGGTGATCTCATCACCACCGACGCGGCAATCGAGCGGGTCGACAAGCTGCGCGTCCTGCGCGCCGAAAAGGGTTTGACCATGCAGGATTTCACGGTCATCACACCGTTGACGGATGCCTTCACCCCCGAGCACCACGCGCGTGCGCAGGCCGCCGGTATCGAAGGGATCATCACCATGCCGTGGATGTTCTACAGCGGTCCGCAGGCCACGCTGGCCGAGAAGATCGACGGTATGCGCCGATTCCGCAAGGATATGCAGCTCGACGATTAGCGCCGGCTGGTCACACGAACTTCAGGACCGTGACCGTGGTGGTACTGGTGTCGGTCCCCGCGTCATAGACCGTCCTGGTACGCAGGATGCGGGTGCCGTCCGCGCTGCGGATATCGGATCCGGTTCCCGGCTCGGAGGCCCCGGGGGTGCTGACCGCGCCGCCCGATGCGGTGTCGATATCGGTGGACAAGCTGACTTGTTCGAGCGTGTCCGGGTCGGTGATCTCGGTGACGAGACGGACGGTGGAGCCGCCGGGCAGGAACTGCGCCGGTGCGCTCGCGTACCCGTCGACGGTGTAGCTGGTGCGGCTGCCGTCAGCGGTGTCGACCACCGTCACAACCGTGCTGCCGTCGACCGTGCTGGTCAGCACTGCCCGGGTGCCGGCCGGGTTCAGCTGAGCTTCGAACATCGCGTCAGCTGCGGTATCGACGGCGAACGGCGTGCCCAGTTTGGCGCCGGTGGCGGTGTCTATCACCAGGATCCCGGTGCCGCCGTTGGCCTCGTCGTAGGAGATGGTCGTCAGGATCGCGCGGGTGCCGCCGGTGTCGAATGTGATCGAGCCATATCCGGCAAAGTAATTCGCAAGCTCGACGGTGCTGCCGACCTTCGTGCCGGTGAGGGTGTCGATGACGGCGACGCGGGCCACGAGGTTGCCATCCTGCTGCGTGCCCGCGGTGGTGCTGACCACCGCGCGGCTGCGGTCCGGGCTCAGGGTCACCGCCGTCGCGGTGCTCCCCGCCAGCTCGACCGTGCTCCCGATCTGTGCGCCGGTGCTGAGGTTGATCACCGCGATCCGCGTCACCAGGTTCTGCCCGTTGGTGCCCAGCTGGCTGACCATCATCATCCGGGACGCGTCGAGCGCGACGGCGTTGGCCAGTCCGCCGACGGTCACCGCGCTGCCGAGCGTGGCGCCGGTGGCGGTGTTGACCACAGTGGCGGTACTTGTGTACACGCCGGTATCGAAGCCCGATATCGCGATGACGAGACCGCGGCTGCCGTCGGTATTCAGTTGGACCGCGGTAAAACTCGTCCGCTTGATGGTGGTGCCGACCTGGGCACCGGTGGTCGTGTTCAGGATGGTGATCTCGGTCTTGCCCACCAGGGTCGATCCAGAGGGGATGAACGCGTTGACGGCCGCACGGGTGCCATCATCGCTGAAGGTGACCTGTGCCAGACCGTTGAAGGAACGACTGCTGCCGACCTGTCCGCCGGTCGCGGTGTTGAACAGCGACACCGAGGTGGTGAACGGGCTTGCGGTCGTACCGTTACCGACCTGTTCGGTGATGACCAGTCGGGTGCCGGTGGGATTGGCCGTCACGACTCGAGTGGAGCTCCCGCTGAGGGTGAACCCCACCTGAGCGCCGGTCGCGGTGTTGATCACCGTGGTCCTGATGACCCCGGCGGCGTCCTGGGTGGTGACGATCGCACGGGTGCCGTCGGCGCTGAACTGCACCGGGGAGGGGTCGGTAGTGGTCGATTTCACGGCGAAACCGGCCACTGTCACGGGATTTCCCAGTTTGGTACCGGTACTCATATCGATCACCGTGATGCTGGTCTTGGTGCCGTTGGTCCGGGTGGTGACGACACCTCTGGTTCCGTCGGCACTCACCACCGCGGTGAGGACTTCGCCGTTGACGGTCACGGTGCCCACGGTGACGACAGTGCTTCCCGCAGTCGTCGTGGCGGGCGCGATGGTGACGTCGACCGCGACGATCGTCGTGCTGTTGCCGTCGCTGACGGTGACCGTGAAACTGTCGCTCTTGTCCGCGGCCGTTGCACCGGGTGCGCCTGCCGCGGCGCGCGCGCCGGCCGTCGGCGTGTAGGTGAATTGGCCTGTCGAGGTGACGACCACGGTGCCTTTGGGGGTCGTGGCGGAGCCGGTGTAGGTGAGGGTGTCACCGTCGGAATCGGTTGCGGTCACCGTGCCGGTGACGACCCCGGTGTTGGGATCTGGCTGCCCGACGACCGGGGTACTCGCGACGGGAGCATGGTTCACCGTGGTCGGGGAGATGGCGACGTCGACGATCACCGTCGCCGATCCGGTGTGGCCGTCGGTGATGGTGACGGTGAAGCTGTCGGCTTTGTCGGCAGCGGTTGCACCGGGTGCGCCCGCCGCGGCGCGTGCGGCGGGGGTCGGGGTATAGGTGAATGTGCCGTCGCTGTTGACGACGACGGTGCCCTTGGACGTGGTCGCCGAGCCGGAATAGGTCAAGGTGTCGTTGTCGGCGTCGGTGGCGGTCACCGATCCGGTCACCGTCCCGGCGGTGTTCGGGCTGCCCACGGTGTGGGAAGTGTTGGTGGGAGCGGTGTTCTGCGGGGTGATGGTCACCGTCACCGGAATGGTGACGGTGGCACCGAGTGCGTCGATCGCCGTCACGGTGAAGGTCTCGGCCTTGTCGGTGGCGGAGGCGTTGGTGGCCGATGCGGCGTGCCGCGCGGCAGCGGTCGGGGTGTAGGTGAACGCACCCGTGCCGGCGTCGACGACCACGGTGCCCTTGGCGGTCGAGACGGGTCCGGTGTAGGTCAGGGTGTCGCCGTCGGTGTCGGTTGCGCTGACCGTGCCGGTGACGACTCCGGTGCTGCTGTTGGTGTTGGTGATCGTCGACCCGTTGCTGGTGGGTGCATGGTTGGGTGCCGTGGCCGAGGCGATCGTCACGGTGATCAGTTTGGTTGCGGTACCGCCGAATCCGTCGGCGACGGTGATGGTGAAGGTGTCGGTCTTGGCGGTGGCCGGGGCGTTCGGCACCGCGGCGGCCTGGCGGGCGACGTTGGTGGGGGTGTAGGTGAAGGCGCCGGTGGTGGTGTTGAGGGTGATGATGCCTTTGGTGGTGCCGGCGGGCCCGGTGTAGGTGAGGGCGTCCTTGTCGGCGTCGCTGCCGGTGACCTTGCCGGTGACGATCCCGGTGCTGGTGTTGGGCTTTCCTACGGTGGACTTCACCGTGGGGTTGGTGTTCTTGGGTTGTATTGCCACGGTGACGATTTGGGTTGCGGTGCCACCGTAGCCGTCGGTGACGGTCAGGGTGAGGGTGTCGGTCTTGTCGGCGGTCGTGGCGGTGAGCGCGGCGGCGGCATGGCGGGCAGCGGTGGTGGGGGTGTAGGTGAACGCACCGGTCTTGCTGTTGACCGTCACCTTGCCTTTGGTGGTGCCGGCGCCGGTGTAGGTGAGGGTGTCGCCGTCGGTGTCGGGGTTGGCGGTGATCTTGCCGGTGACGACTCCGGTCGAGGTGTTCGGTGGGTTGAGCACGGCTGCGCTGGGGATGACGGGCGCGGTGTTGGCGGGCAGTATCGCCACGGTCACCGATTTGGTTGTGGTGCCGCCGAATCCGTCGGTGATGGTGACGGTGAACGTGTCGGCTTTGGTGGCGGCGGATGCGCCGGTCTTTGCCGCGGCATGGCGGGCGGCGGCAGTGGGTGTGTAGACGAATTCGCCACCGGCGGCGAAGGTGACGGTGCCCTTCTTCGGTTTGGCCGCGAAGCTGAGGGTGTCGGTGTCTGCGTCGGTGGCGCCGAGCGACCCCGACACCGCACCGGTCGAGCTGTTGGGGGTCGCGACCGTGGGACTGGCAGCCACCGTCGGCGCGGTGTTCTTCGGCGAAACGGATACCGTCACCAACTTGGTCACCGTGCCGCCGAACCCATCGCTCACCGTCACGGTGAAGGTATCGGTCTTGGCCGACGCGGGAGCACCGCTCAGCGCCGCGGAATGACGGATGGCCGCCGTCGGGGTGTAGGTGAATTCACCGTTCGTCGCGTTGAACACCACCGAACCGCCCTTGGTGCTCTGCACTGGCGCGGAGAACGTGAGGGGGTTCTTGTCGGCATCTGACGCCGACACCTTCCCCGTCACCACCCCGGTGGCGGCGTTGGGCTTGCCCACCGTCACCTTTCCGATGCTGGGCGCTCGATTGTCCACCACCGCAGCAGAACTCGGTGGCACCTCGGTGGGCTGGAGCACCAGGCCGGCGGGGAGGACCTCGACGTCATCGCCGGACTCCTCGTCGCTGCTCGTGCCCAGCTGGCGGCGAGCCGCCGCGGCCAACACCCACAGCAGCGGGGAACCGGCCACTGGCGCACCCGGGTCGCCCCCCGAAACCGTCAGATCGGCCGTCGCGATCGAGGCGACTTCGATCACCTCCGGCTCGCCGGCGCCGACCGGCGCGGGAGCGGTCACCGGCACCGCTGCCACGGTGGTGTCCTGACCGGTGGCGTCATCGGACCGTCCGGGTGCAGCGTTGTCTTCGGGAGCCGATGACGTGGCATCGTCGTCGGGTGCGGAGTCCGGCGCCGCTACGGATTCGTGGGTCGCGGCTGCGGGTTCGGTCTCGTCGGCCTCTGCCGTTCTGCGCTTGTGTGACGCCCGCGCCGTCGGCTTGTCCGAGGCCGGGGCATCGACCAGGGGATCGTCGTCGACCGGCTCGGCCGAACCGGAATCGGAGTCGACGTTGCCATCGGCCTCGGAGTCCTGCCCGGAGTCGCCGGGAGCCGCGGACGCGTCGGTGTCCTGATCGGAACCCGACGCCGCTGCCGGGGAAGGTGCGTTCTGGTCCGCGGACCGGGTTTCGGACCCGCTGGTACTTGCGGTCGCGGAACTGCTGGTTTCGTCCGCCCAGGCCACTCCGGCACCGAAGGACACCGCGGTCCCGACCCCCAGGGCAACAGCGAGGCCACCGACACGTCCGATGAAACGTCCAGCCCCCATCACGATCCCCTTGACTTCACCGTCAATACATGTGCGGACTGTACAGGGAACCCGCAGCTAAGTGAAAGGGAGTTTCAGGAATTAGCTGCGCTGATTTTTGCCGCCGGCGACCGCTCGGGGCGTCGATCCCAGGGGGTTTTGCGCATGTTATTCGTGATTCTACGAATGAGGCGCGAAAATCATTGGTGATGAGGGATTTTCGCAGCCGGACAGCTGTCTGGCGCGTGATAGCTCGGGCCGGGTGGGGCGGCGCCTACGTGCCGACGGGCCGGATGTGTAAGACGTTACACATCCGGCCCGCCCGGCAAACGATTTTTGAACGATAGGGGAAGGGTTGCTCAGCGTGCGGTGGCTTTGCGGCCCCTGGCGTCCAGCGCATACGCGCCACCGCCGGTGAAGACCAGCAGGAAGAACGCGAAGCAGTACAGAACCGCGGGCTCACCCTTGTTGACGATCGGCAGGAAGTCGACGGTGATGTGCTGGGTGAAGTAGGCGAATGCCATCACGCCGGAGGCCACGAACGCCGCGATGCGGGTGAACAGGCCGATGGTGATCAGCACGGCGGTGACCAGTTCGAGGATGCCGGCCCACCAGAACGGCCACAGCCCGACAGGTGCGGCCGGACCCGCGGCGGCCGGCCAGCCGAAGAGATGCGAAAGACCGTGGCAGAGGAACAACAGTCCGAAGACCACTCGGAACAGGCTCAATACAGCGGGGGCGTACGGGTTCAGGCGAGCGTCCAATTGCTGTGTCATGACGGTGAGCATACTATTCGGACCGCAGTCCGGATAATTTTCGCGGCGGTCAGCCTTCCAGCAGCAGCGTCACCGGGCCGTCGTTGACCAGGGTGACCTGCATATCCGCGCCGAACACGCCGGTGGCGACATCGGCCCCCAGGCCCCGCAGCGTGTCGGCGAATGCGGTGACCAACGGTTCGGCGACCGGTCCGGGAGCAGCGGCATTCCACGACGGCCGGCGCCCCTTGACGGTGTTGGCGTACAGCGTGAACTGGCTGACGACCAGAATCGGCGCCCCAACGTCGGCGGCACTACGTTCGTCGTCGAGAATCCGCAGTTGCCAGAGCTTTTCGGCCAGCCGCGCGGCCGTCGCGCGATCGTCGTCGTGGGTGACCCCGACCAGGGCGAGCAGACCCTGGCCGTCCGGGGTGATCTCACCGACCACCGCACCATCCACTGTCACGCTCGCCGAAAGCACCCGCTGCACCAGAACCCGCATGCCGCCAGTGTCTCAGCAGCATCACACGCTGACGGGTCCGCCGCCGCCGAGTGTGATGACAGAGATGCTGCCACCGGAGTTCACCACCCACAGCGCACTCCCGTTCGGGGTGATGGCGGCCCCCACCGGGCCGTAACCGACGGCGATGGTGTCGATGACGGCATTGGTCGCGGTATCGACAACCGACACTGTTCCCGGGTTGATCGAACTCGGGGTGCGGCCGCTGAAATTGGTCACGTACAGCCGGCTGCCGTCGGCGCTGAGGACGACGTCGATCGGCGTGGTGCCGACGTTGACGGAGCCCACGACGGTGTTGGTCGCGGTGTCGACCACATACAGCTTGTCGCTGAACTCGCTGCTCACATAGGCGAGGCTTCCGCTGCGGTTGAAGGTGATCACGGTGGGGTGTGCACCCATCGGGATATCTGCCACCAGGGCACCCGTCGAGCGGTTGAACACCGATACCGTACGGCTGAGTTGATTTGCGACATAGACGAACTGGCCATCGGGCCGCACGGTCACACCGGCGGGTTGGTCGCCCACCCCGAAGCTGCCGACGACGGCTCTGGTGGCGGTGTCGATCACCGACACCGAATCCCCGGCCCCGTTGGTGACATAGGCCGTGGCGCCGTCCGGGCTGAACCCGAGCTGCAGCGGGCCCGCGCCGACCCCGATGGTCGCGACGACGGTGTCGGTGGTGGTGTCGAGCACCGAGACCGAGTTGCTGTCGCGGTTGGTCAGGTAGAGCAGGTTGCTGTCGGGAAGCCCGGCGATCATCGTCGGCGCACCGCCGACCACCACGGTGCCGACCACGGCCCTGGTCGTGGTGTCGAAAACCGTCACGGTGTTACCCGCCTGATTCACCACGTAGGCCCGGGTTCCGGCGGCGTTGAACGCCAGCCACTGCGGCGAACCGGTGACGGCCGGGATGGTCCCGCCGGTCACCTGGGTGACATGCACCGGCACCGCGACGCTGATACTGCTGCCGTCGGGCAGGGTGACCCGTCCGCCGGTCAGCGAGCTGACCAGTTTGGCGAGAAGTCCCTGCGTTCCATGGATGTGTGCCGACGCGTTGGCTTCGGTGACCGTGACGGTGAAGCTGTCGTCGCCGCCGCTGTTGGCCAGCGCCGGATTGGGTGTATAGGTGTAGCTGCCGTCGGCGCTGACCACGACGGTGCCCTTGGTGGGTCCCTTGGTGACCGTGTACACCAGCGGATCGTCCTCGGGGTCGCTCGCCCCGACCGTTCCCAGGATCACGCCGGATGCCAGCTGCGTGATCTGAACCGGTGTGGCGGTGGGGGATTGGTTGAACAACGTCTGCTGGATCTTGTTCAGCAGCGCGGTAACCGGGTTGGTCGCGGCAGGTGGTGGCGCCACCGGAACCGTGACATCGAGTGTGGTGCTCGCGCCGTGCCCGTCGGTGGCGATGACGCTGAAGGCATCGGTCGCGCCCGCACCGGCGTTCTGCCGGGCGGCCGCGGTGGGCGTGTAGGTGAACGTGCCGTCGGTGTTGAGGATCAGCGCACCCTTGGCCGGGTTCGCGCTCACGGTGTAGGTCAGTGCGTCACCGTCGGGGTCGATGACGTTCAGTGATCCCGATACCGCGCCGGTCGCCGGGGTAGCGGCGCCGTGCGACGGAACGCCGGTCGGCGCGGCATTGGCCGGGCTGACGGCCAACGGTATGACGACGGTGTCGGTCCCGCCGCGCCCGTCGCTCACCACGATCCGTACGGAATCGGTGATCGCCGGGGCGCCGTCGGCGGCCGCGGCATGCCGGGCATCAGGGTTCGGCGCATAGTGCCAGGCGCCGGTCTGCGGATCGATGGTGAAACCGCCGAGCGCCGGGCCGTCGGACAGCGCGTAGGTCACGGTGTCGCCGTCGGGATCGGTTGCGGTGACGAAGCCCGTGATCGATCCGTTGACGGTGCTGGGGCTACCGATGGTCGGCGGTCCGGCGACCGGTGCGTTGTTGGGCAGCGCTCCGGGGACGTCGACGGTGACCAGGATCTGTGCGCCGTGGCCGTCGGTCAGCAGGACGTTGAAGTGGTCGCCCGCGCCCGCACTTGTCGGGGTATAGGTGAAGGCCCCGGTCGCCGAGTCCACGGTGACGCTGCCCGCCGACGGTCCGCTGCTGACCGAGTACGTCAGGGTGTCGCCGTCATCATCGGTGAAATCGATTGCGCCGGTGACGACTCCGGTGATCGGATCGGGATCGTCGGTGCGGTATCCGGTCGCCGGGGCCGGCGGTAGGTCGATAGACAGCAGCACCGAATGGTCGGACGAGAGCCACACCGGCATCACGAGGTGTTGGCCGTCGGGACTGAAGGTCAGATCGGAGAAGGACAGTTCGCCCCGGGTCGGCAGTGTGGTGGCGGTGCCCTGTTGGGTGTCGACGATCACCAGCTCGTTGCTGAAGTACCCGACGCCGTAGACGTAGCGGCCGTCCGGGCTCACGGCTTCCGGGTAGGTGTCGGCGGGAATGAATGTCGTCGTGCCGGTGGGTAGTTGGATGATCGCGATACCGTACGTCGTGCCGTCGGCGTAGCTGCCGAAGGCGCGGGTGCTGTCGGCGGTCACCAGGATGGTGTACTGCGAGAAGCCCGTGTAGTTCACCGCGGTGTAGGTGTGGCCGACCAGGTCGATGTATCCGCCGTCGGTGAAGGCGTAGCGACCATCGGGAGTCGGGTTCCACAATCCCGTCGCATGCGCTCCGGCGACGGTCGTGGTGCTGACCGTCGCGGTGCTGGTGTCGATCGTGGTCAGGGTGCTACCCGATGCGTAGTACGCATAGCGACCGTCAGGGCTGAGCACCACCAGGGCCGTGGTCGGCACATCGGCGAAAACCGTCCGGGCGCCGGTCGCGGTGTCGACGACGGTGAGCCCGCCGACGTTGATGGCCGAATGTGAGCCGTCGGCGCTGACCACCACCCGGGGTGCCTGCTGGGAGCCGGAGCTGGGCCGGGTGGTCGTGGCGATGGCGCCGGTATCGGGGTCGACCGTCGAGAGCAGCCAGGTGTAGGAACCGGGGTTGCCGGTGGGCTGGCGCGAAGCCACGTACACGGTGCCGTCGGAGGTGACCAGCGGATTCAACGAATAGACATCACGCTCGCCGGGAATCGTCACCGGCAGAACCTCATTGGTCGCGGCATCGATGATATTGAGCACGTAGCCGTCGGCGCTCATCGTGGTCACCAGATAGCCGCCGTTGTCCGCGGCGAGGGCCGTACCGATCACGGTGCCGCCCAATGTGATACCGACGGCCGTCGCGGAAGCAGTGTCGTAGGCCAGCACCGCGGCGTCGCCCCCGGCGTTGATTCCGTACACGTGCGCGCCGTCGGGGGTGATCACCAGGTTGATGTAAGCCCGGTCCACCGGCACCGAGGTCACCGAGTTGGTGTGGGTGTCGATCACGGCCAGATGCCAGCTGTCGTCGGTGTGATCATGCACCACGGTGTAGGCGTGTGCGCTGTCCGGGCTGTACACCACCTTCGACCCGTCGATGTCGATATCGTGCACCGACACCGAGCCCGGTATGGGGGTGGTGTTGGTCGGGCGGATCGCGACGGTGATCTCGCGTTCGGCGGTGCCGCCCTGCCCGTCGCTGACGGTGACCGTGAAAGTGTCTGTGGTGGCATCGGTTCCGGCGCCGTCGGCGGCCGCGGCGTGCTGCGCCTGCGAATTGGGGGTGTACCAGTAGGTCCCGCTGAACTCGCCGATGGTCACGATGCCGCGCAGCGGCGGGTCGGTTATCGCATAGCTGAGGGTGTCGCCGTCGGCGTCGCTCGCGCTCACCTCGCCGAACACATAACCGTCCGGGGTCGGGTCGTCGGTGCTGACACCATCGATCACGGGCTCGGTGTTGGTCTCGGCGCTGACGGTGATACTGCGCGCCATCAGGGAGACGGTGGGCTCGTCGTCGGCCTCGGTCTGCTCCTGGGTGTCGGTTCCCAGTTGCCTGCGGGCCCAGGCCAGCAGCGCCCATTCGGCGGGCGACTGCAGCGGTACGCCGCCCGGGCCCGGGTCAAGCAGCGGGGCCAGCAGGCTCGCCAAACCGACCGCACGTACCTCGGTGGGAGCCGGCGCCGGCTCGTCGACGGTGAGGGGCTCTTCTTGCTGGACGATGACTTCGGTGCGCACCGGGGTGCGCACGGGTTGGGATGCGGCGGCCGGCGTGGCCGGCTCGGAATCGGGTGCGGTGCCGGCCGGGGCGGCTTCGTCGGTGTCGACGGTGCGGGTCGTCGACTCCGCTGATGCCTCTGGCGCGCGGGTCTGCCGGTGCGAAGCGGTCCGCTGCGGTGCGGTCTTGTCCGAGGTGTGCGCCGCCGGTTGCTCGGCGGTGTCGGTGTCCGGCGCGGTGTCGGTGTTGTCTGTCGGGTCGGCCTCGGGTTCGGATTCGGTATCGGACGGCTTGTCCGGCGCCGAGGTGTCGGTATCGGTCTTGTCCGAGTCGCCGGATTTCGGGTCGCCGACGGAGCCGGCGGCCGAGTCGGTCTTCTCGGTGTCGCTGCCGGGACTCTCGGCGGCCGTCGAGCTGGAGTCGTCGGGGGCGGCCACCGCCACCCACGGCGTCGTGGTCAGCGCCGAACCGATACCCAAAGCGACGGCCAATGCCCCGACCCGTCCCACGTGCTGCGCATACCCCATGAAGCCCCCACCGCCGCCGAATGCGCCGCCCGACGGCGCGCGCCGTATCGGACCTTAACCTGCAGAGTTGCTGTGCGCGTTCGTTTGACGGCAAGTGTGGCAAATTTGCCGGATGTGTAACTCGGGGCTTCCGGGGCTGCAATTACGCGCGGGATTGCTCAGCCAGCAAACTTTGCCAGGCGTGCGTCATGGGATGGTGAGGCGGCGCGCACCCGATGGACGGCCGCGATCGGGTGAGGTAGCGGCCATGACAAAAGACGAGTCCACCCGCCCGGCGGTGTGCCGGACGGGTGGGCTCGGTTGTTGTCGCGGAGCGACTCAGCAGTCGACTCAGCAGTCGTAGTACAGCGAGAACTCGTACGGGTGCGGACGGATCTGCACCGGCAGGATCTCGTTCTCCCGCTTGTAGGAGATGTAGGTCTCGATCAGGTCGTCGGTGAAAACCCCGCCCTCGGTGAGGTATTCGTGATCCTGCTCGAGCTTGTCGATCACCGCGGCCAGCGAGGTCGGTGCCTGCGGGATGTTGGCGGCCTCGTCCGGCGGCAGCTCGTAGAGATCCTTGTCGACCGGGGCCAGCGGCTCGATCTTGTTCTTGATGCCGTCGATACCGGCCATCAGCATCGCCGCGAACGCCAGGTAGGGGTTACCCGAGCTGTCCGGGCAACGGAACTCCAGGCGCTTGGCCTTGGGGTTGTTGCCGGTGATCGGGATGCGGACACAGGCCGACCGGTTGCGCTGGCTGTAGACCAGGTTGATCGGGGCCTCGTAGCCCGGCACCAGGCGCTTGTAGGAGTTCACCGTCGGGTTGGTGAACGCCAGCAGCGACGGCGCGTGATGCAGGATGCCGCCGATGTAGTGGCGCGCCAGATCCGACAGGCCCGCGTAGCCGGACTCGTCATGGAACAGCGGCTTGCCGTCTTTCCACAGCGACTGGTGGGCGTGCATATCCGAGCCGTTGTCACCGAACAGCGGCTTGGGCATGAAGGTGACGGTCTTACCGTTGGCCCACGCGGTGTTCTTGATGATGTATTTGAACAGCAGCACATCGTCGGCCGCGTGCAGCATGGTGTTGAACTTGTAGTTGATCTCGGCCTGGCCGGCGGTGCCGACCTCGTGGTGACCACGTTCCAGCGTGAAGCCGGAGTTCTGCAGATTGGTGGCCATCTCGTCGCGCAGGTCGACGTAGTGGTCGTACGGGGCCACCGGGAAGTAGCCGCCCTTGGGGCGGACCTTGTAGCCGCGGTTGGGGCTGCCGTCGGCCTCGAACGGCTCGCCGGTGTTCCACCAGCCCGACTCGGAGTCGACCTCGTAGAAGGTGCCGTTCATCTTGGAGTCGAAGCTCACCGAGTCGAAGATGTAGAACTCGGCCTCGGCGCCGAAGAATGCGGTGTCGGCGATCCCGGTGCTGGCCAGGTAGTTCTCGGCTTTGCGGGCCACGTTGCGCGGATCGCGCGAGTAGGCCTCACGGGTGAAGGGGTCGTGCACGAAGAACATCAGGTTCAGCGTCTTGGCGGCGCGGAACGGGTCGATGCGCGCGGTCTCGGGGTCCGGCAACAGCATCATGTCGGACTCGTGGATCGACTGGAAGCCACGAACCGAAGAACCGTCGAACGCGAGTCCGTCCTCGAACACGCTTTCATCAAACGCGGAGGCCGGAATCGAGAAGTGCTGGACCACACCGGGCAGATCGCAGAATCGGATGTCGACGTATTCGACGTTCTCGTCCTTGATCAGCTTGAAGATGTCGTCAGCGTTCTTTTCTGCCACTTAGAACTCCTTTTTCCATGCAGGTTGCACGTATTGACACCGAGTTGTTGTTGTAACCCGCGGTTGACGCTATGAAGCTGATGTTGCACGCCAGTCAACCGCGTGTTGCGCCGACGTTACGCCATTGCCGTCGGCCCTATGCTGGCTCCATGGCCCGCTCGATCTCGTCCTGGTTATCCGGCCCTGAGCCGGCACAAACGCAACCGCCGAGCGACTACCCCGGCCAGGCGCTCGGACTGCCCGAAACCGGGTCGCGGTCCCTGGCCCGGACCGGCCGGCGACTGGCCGCGCTACTGGTGGACTGGCTGGCCTGCTACGGACTGGCGGCACTGCTAATGGAGTTCGGCCTGTTCTCCGCGGGTCTGTTGTCGACCGCAGTACTGGTCATCTGGCTGTTGCTCGGTGCCGTCTCGGTGCGGCTGTTCGGATTTTCCCCGGGTCAATACGCCCTGGGTCTGATGGTGGTGTCGATCGACGACCGTGTGCACATCGGTCTGGGCCGCTCGCTGGTGCGCGGGATCCTGCTGAGTCTGGTGATCCCGGCGCTTTTCATGGACGCCGACGGTCGCGGTCTGCAGGACAAGTTCACCTTCACCGCCGTCGTCCGCAGGTAGCCTCCCGACCGTCAGACCTCGTGTCGGATCTGGCCGTTCATCATCGTCAGGGTCACCACGGCAGAGTGGATGTCGTGCGGGTCGCCGTCGAGGATGTTGCGGTCCAAGACGATCAGATCGGCGAGTTTGCCGACCTCCACCGAGCCCACTCTGTCGTCCAGCCGGATCTGATACGCCGCACCCAGGGTGTTGGCGTGTACGGCCTCGGCCACCGACATCTTCTGATCCGCCGGGGCCAGCACCGCCGCGTCCGGATCGCCGATCAGCTGCCGGGTGACACCGATCTGTATCGAGTCCAGCGGCTTGTAGGTGGAGAAGTAACCCGCGGCGGGCCAATCGGTGCCCAGTGAGATCCGGCCGCCGGATTTCAGCACATCCTGGGCCCGGTAGAACAATTCCTGGCGCGGCTTTCCGTAGCGGGCCGCCAGATTGGTCATGGTGTCGGGGTCGGCGGACATCCAGTTCGCCGAGAACTGCGCGATGACGCCGAGCTTGCCGAATCGTGCGCTGTCGGGATCCTCGACATAGACCAGATGCGCGATGGTGTGCCGGCGGTCGCGCGCGGGATTGGTCGCGATGGCCTTCTCGATCGAGTCCAGTGCGGTGCGGGCGGTGCGTTCGCCGCAGGCATGCACGTGCACGTCGAAACCGGCAGCGTCGACCGCGCCGATGAGCTGGGGCCACTGGTCCTCGGTGAACGGCGACCCGCCCGTCGAATCGGGTTTGTCGGCATAGGGCTCGATGAGCCAGGCGGTGTAGCCCTCCTGGGTGCCGTCACCGATGATCTTCACGACGCCGACCTGCACCAGATCCGTCGAGACCCGATTGCGGATATCGGTCAGGTTCTGCACCGCGGTGTCGACCGGCGGTGATTTCACGCTGTAGGACGCGACGACCCGGAACGGCAGCGCGCCGCGTTCCTCGACGTCGGTGTAGAGCTTGATCAACGCACCCTGATCGTTGCCGATGGGCGGGACGCCGGCGTCGAACAGCGAGGTGATACCGGCCTGGGTGGCCTTGGGCAGCCAGGTCTCCAGCAGCTTGCCCATGGTTTCGGGCGATATCGGTTCGATCGCGTTGACGAGGCCGAGCACGGCATCCACCTCGAGCACGTACCCGGTGGGATCGCCTTCGGAGTCGCGCACGTAGTAGCTGAAGCCGGGGATCGGATCCTGGGTCGCGCGGCTGACGCCGGCGATCTCGAGAGCCTTGCTGTTGGCCCACAGGCTGTGTCCGTCGATGGCGAAGAAGAAGCCCGGCCGATCCGGCAGGACGGTGTCCAGGTCGGCGCGTGTCGGGCCCTCGGGGCCGAACATGTCCACCCGCCAACCGAATCCGCGCACCGGACCGTCCGGGTTTTCCTTGGCGTACGCGGCGATGGCTGCCAGGGCATCGGCGCTGGTGGGCACCTGCAGGTCAACGCCGGAGGTGAGGAACGCACCGAGGAAGGGATGCGTGTGGCCTTCGACGAACCCTGGCATCAGCAGCCGGCCGGCCAGGTCGATGACACGGGTGCCGGGTCCGGCCATCGCCATCGCCCCGGTCTCGTCACCGACGTAGGTGATGGCGTTGCCCTTGACGGCCACGGCCTGCGCCCACGGCGTCGGTCCCGCCACGGTGTAGATCGGGCCGTTGTGGAAGACGAAATCCGCGTGATCCGCGGCGGCGGCCGCGGTACTGCTCGTGCCGCTGACCTGGACCGGTGAACTCGGCCCCGGTGCGCAGGCGCTGGCGGCGGTGGCTGCGACCGCGACGGCCGCGGCCCTCAGGACCGTCCGGCGGCTGGTGCGGGTGGTGCTGCTTCCGAAGGAACTGAAATGGGGCGCCCACTCACAGGCAGTGCACATACGGGCCTCTCGTCACGGAGTCCGTCGTACGTTATCGCGCGGGCAAACCATTTGCGGGAAATTTGCGCACGCGACAGCGCCGCGCGCTATTCAGAGAAACGGTCAACGGCAACAGGATTGCCGCGCAGCGGGACCGCAGAGTCTGCGCGGCCGAGTGATCGTGAGGCTGTCAGCTACTTGCGCCGGACGGAGCGCTGCACACCGCGCATCTTGGCCTGGCTGGGCAGTGGACCCTTGGGCATACCGGCCGGGCCGACCTTGGTGCCCAGCGCGACCAGTTTGGACTCCAGCGAATCCATCTGCTTGACGGTGATGTTGGCGGGCAGTTTGGTCAGGTGGCGCTCCAACTTGGCCAGCGGCACCTCACCCTCGCCGTTGCCGATGACGATGTCGTAGATCGGCACGTCACCCACCAGGCGGGCGGTGCGCTTCTTCTCCTGGGCCAGGAGCGGCTTGACACGGGTGGGGGAGCCTTCGCCGACGAAGATGACCCCGGGGCGGCCGATGACCCGGTGCACGGCGTCGAAACTGCCGGTCGCGGCGACAGCGGGCGTCACCCGCCACTTACCGCGCAGGTTGTCCAACGCCCAGGCCGCCGCTCCGGCTTGGCCCTCGGCCTTGCGGTACACCGATTTCTGCGCGCGCCTGCCGAACACGATGAACGCCACCAGCGCGCCGAGCACCACGCCGAGCGGTATCAGCAGGTACATGGTGAAACCGCCGACGGCGATACCCGCGGCCACCGAAGCGGCCACGACCAGCACGAATGCCAGGATCATGTACGGCAGGAGCCGTTTGTCTTCCTTGCGCTGCATCTGGAACGCCTGCCACAGCTGGCTGCGGCGCTGCTTGGACGCGGCCTTGCGCGCGGCTTTCGCCTCGGCCTTGGCGGCCTTGGTTGCAGCGGCATTGCGGGATTTCGCCATGGAGCAAGGATACGGCTGCGTGGAACCGAAAGATTCAGCTGGTGGCAGCGGAACGCTGGGCGACGGCCTGGTTGTACAACCGGCCGGCCCGATACGAGGAACGGACCAACGGTCCGGCCAGCACGCCGGCGAAGCCCAGACCTTCGGCGAACTTGGCGTGCTCGACGAATTCCTCGGGTTTTACCCAGCGCTGCACCGGATGGTGACGCAGCGACGGGCGCAGGTACTGCGTGATGGTGATGATGTCGCAGCCGGCGTCGTGCAGGTCGACCAGCGCCGTGCGCACCTCTTCGGGTTCCTCACCCATGCCGAGGATCAGGTTCGATTTGCTCACCAGCCCGTAGTCGCGGGCCGCGGTCAGCACATCGAGGCTGCGCTGATAACGGAACGCCGGGCGGATCCGCTTGAAGATGCGCGGAACGGTTTCGACGTTGTGCGCCAACACCTCTGGACGAGTTTCGAAGACCGTCTCCAGCTGGCCGGGGTCGCCGTTGAAATCGGGGATCAGCAGTTCGACGCCGGTGCCGGGGTTGAGCGCCTTGATCTGGCGCACCGTCTCGGCGTAGAGCCACGCGCCGCCGTCGGGCAGGTCGTCGCGGGCCACCCCGGTCACGGTCGAATAGCGCAGACCCATCGTCTGCACACTCTCGGCGACCCGGCGCGGCTCGTCGCGGTCGAGTTCGGCGGGTTTACCGGTGTCGATCTGGCAGAAGTCGCAACGACGGGTGCACTGCTCGCCGCCGATGAGGAAGGTGGCCTCGCGGTCTTCCCAGCACTCGTAGATGTTGGGGCAGCCGGCCTCCTCGCACACGGTGTGCAGGCCTTCGCGCTTCACCAGGGCTTTGAGCTCGGTGTACTCCGGGCCCATCTTGGCCCTGGTCTTGATCCACGGGGGTTTGCGCTCGATGGGAGTCTGCGCGTTGCGCACCTCCAGGCGCAGCAACTTCCGACCCTCCGGGACCACACTCACTGTGTCGATGCTACGCGTTCGCCGCGGCGTTCGCGGACCGGTAGGTCGCCGTCGAGCGCGGCGCTGACGGCCTCGGCCACCGCCGCCCGGACCTCGGCCACACCGACGGGGCGGCCGAGCTCGGCAGACACCGACGTCACCGCGGCATCGGAGATCCCGCACGGGACGATGGCGCCGAAATTGCCGAGATCACAATCACAATTGAGGGCGAAGCCGTGCAGGGTGACTGCCCGCGCGACCCGGATACCGATGGCGGCGATCTTGCGGGCCACGCCGCCTTCCGCACCGGGCACCCACACCCCGGACCGGCCCTCGACGCGGCCGGTTTCGATACCCAGCCCGGCGCACACCGTGATGAGTGCCTCTTCAAGGCGCCGAACGTAATTCACCACATCGAGTGGTTCGGCCAGGCCGATGATCGGATAACCGACCAGCTGGCCGGGGCCGTGCCAGGTGATCTTGCCGCCGCGGTCGGTGTCGACCACCGGCGTACCGTCGCCGGGTCTTTCGTGTGATTCGGTGCGACGGCCGGCGGTGTAGACCGCCGGATGTTCCAGCAGCAGCAAGGTGTCCGGTCCGCCGCCGACGCGTTCGTCGGCGATCTGGCGCTGCAGATCCCAGGCCGTCCGGTAGTCGAGCGAACCCAACACGCGAACGTCGATCGGAGTCGAGGCCGACCGGATCGATGGGGTCATGATTCGACGCTACTCCGGCCGATCAGCCGCGCCGGGCCAGCGCGTACCCGAGCGCTTCGCCAATGGTGTTGTGATGGAACGCGAACCCGGCGCGCTCCAGCACCGCCGGGATGGCCCGCTGGCCGGACAGCAGACCCTCGTCGGCGAAATCGCCGACGGCGACCCGTGCCGCGAAACCCGGTACCGACAGCACGGTGGGCCGGTTCAACGCCCGGCCCAGCGCCGCGGTCAGCTCGGCGTTGGTGACCGGAGCCGGGCCGGTGAGATTGACCGGACCCGACACCGTGTCATGCGATATCAGGAAGATCAGCGCCCGGATCTCGTCCTCCAGGCTGATCCACGGCATGTACTGACGCCCGTTGCCGAGCCGGGCACCCAGTCCCAGCGCGAACAGCGGGCGCAGCCTGCCCAGCAGTCCGCCCTTGGGGGACAGCACCAAACCGGTGCGCGCCAGCACCACCCGGGTTCCGGCACGGCGTGCCTCGTCGGTGGCGGCCTCCCAGTCCACGCACAACCGGGCCAGGAATCCGGCACCTGGCGGGGCGGTTTCGTCGACGGTCCGGTTCTTGGTGTCGCCGTAATAGCCGACCGCGCTGGCGTTGACCAATGTCGGCACGCCGGCCTCGGCCACCGCATGAGCCAACACCTCGGTCGGCTCGATACGGCTGTCGCGCAGGCTCTGCTTGAAAGCGCCCGACCAGCGGCCGCCCCCGACGTTGACCCCGCACAGGTTGACCACCGCGCCGACACCGGCCAGCGCGCCGGCGTCGAACTCGCCGGACTCCGGATTCCAGTGCACGTCATCGGGATTCGACGGCGCCCGGCGCACGATGCGCAGAACCCGATGGTCGGTGGCGCGTAGCGCCGTCACCAGGGCCGTACCGATCAGACCCGAGGAACCTGCGATCGCGATCGTGGGAGGTGGCACCTGTGCGGCTGCCACCTACAGCCCCAGGTCAGCCTCGAACGCTCCCTCTTCGAGCCGTTTACGGATCGTGGTCAGGAATCGTCCGGCGTCGGCGCCGTCGATGAGGCGGTGGTCGTAGGTCAGCGGCAGGTAGCAGATCGACCGCACACCGATCGACTCGTTGCCGCCTGCGTCGACGATCACCCGCGGGCGCTTGACGATGGCACCGGTGCCCAGCATCGCCGCCTGCGGCGGTACCAGGATCGGAGTGTCGAACAGGGCGCCCTGGCTGCCGATGTTGGTGATGGTGAAGGTGCCGCCGGAGAGCTCGTCGGGCTTGAGGTTGCCCGAGCGGGCGCGGTCGGCGATGTCGTGGATGGCGCGGGCCAGACCGGCCAGCGAGAGATCACCGGCGTTGTGCACGACGGGGGAGAGCAGACCCTGTTCGGTGTCCACCGCGAAGCCGATGTTCTCGGCGTCGTAGTAGGTGATCTCCTTGGTGTCCTCGTTGTAGCTGGCGTTGATGTTGGGATGCGCCTTGAGTGCGTCGATCACCGCGCGGGCGATGAACGGCAGATAGGTGAGGTTGACACCTTCCTGCTCGGCGAAGGAGTTCTTGGCCTTGGCCCGCAACGCCACGATCTTGGTCATGTCGACTTCGTGGGTTTGGGTGAGCTGCGCGGTGGTCTGCAGCGATTCCCGGGTCTTCTTGGCGGTGATCTGCCGGATCCGGTTGGCCTTCTGCGTGGTGCCGCGCAGATGTGCCAGCGGGCTCGGTGCCGATGCTGCCGGTGCGGCCGCGGGCGCCGCAGCGGCCGGTGCTGCCGGTGCGGCAGCGGGGGCGGGGGCCTTCTTGGCCTCCGCCGCGGCGAGCACATCCTGCTTACGGATCCGCCCACCGACACCGGTGCCCTTCACGGCAGCCAGGTCGATTCCGTTCTCGGAGGCCAGCTTTCGCACCAGTGGGGTGACATAAGGGCTCTCGCCACTGTCGGTTTCGGCCGCGGCCGGCTCGGCCTTGGGCTCGGGTTTCGGCTCCGGCTTGGGTTCGGGCTTGGGCTCTGGCTTGGCTTCGGCCTTCGGTTCCGGCTTGGGTTCGGGTTTCGGCTCCGGCTTGGGTTCGGGCTTGGGTTCCGGTTTCGGTTCGGACGTGGCCTGAGCCGAGCCGTCGCCGATCTTGGCGAGCTCACCACCGACCGCGACGGTGTCGTCTTCCTCGGCGGTGATCGACAGCAGGGTCCCCGCCACCGGCGACGGGATCTCGGTGTCGACCTTGTCGGTGGACACCTCGACCAGCGGCTCGTCGACCTCCACGGAGTCGCCGACCTTCTTGAGCCAGCGGGTCACGGTGCCTTCGGTGACCGACTCGCCCAGTTCGGGCATCGTGACCGAGGTGGCAGAGCCACCGTCGGAGGCGGGCGCCGACGCGGCGGGCTCCGGCTCCGGTTCGGCCTGGGCTTCCGGTTCGGGCTCGGGCTCTGCTTCCGGCTCGGGTTCCGGTTCGGGCTCGGCTTCGGATTCCTCGGCTGCCGGGGCGGACTCGCCGGCAGCACCGATCACACCGAGCTCGCCGCCCACCTCGACGGTGTCGTCCTCCTGCGCGGTGATCTTGGTCAGCACGCCGGCGGCGGGCGACGGGATCTCGGTGTCGACCTTGTCGGTCGAGACTTCCAGCAGTGGCTCGTCGAGCTCGACAGTGTCACCCTCCTGCTTCAGCCAGCGGGTAACAGTCCCCTCGGTGACACTTTCACCGAGTGCGGGCATCTGTACGGAGACGGCCATGTCAGTTGACTCCTCGAAGGTCTTCGTCACGGGTCGATCTCTGGCTTACCACAGCGTCGTGTTTCGGATCGGGCGCCCAAACGGATTGGCGCAATCATCCAACCATTGTTGGCTCTGCGTCACGCACTTGGCCCGATCGTGACCTCTGGCACTATCGAATAGACGGCTGTATTCACCGCTGAGCCTGCCGCTAATCATCGACCGGGAACGGAGTGGCCACCGGGTGGGACTTTTCGACAGGTTTCGGGGACGGGGCTCGTCGGCGGGCAGAGCCGGTCTGCGCACCGATATGAAATACCTCACCGAGTGGACGGCGGCCCACCACGGCGTGGAGGCATTCGTCGAACCCAAGACCACCGTCACCGAACTGACCGTGGTGCTGGTGGCCGGCGACGGTGAGTGGACCCGCCGTCGGCTCGGCAGCGCCGCCGACGCCCGCAGGATCTCCGAGCGGTTGCAGATCCCGGTCTATGACGTGCAGAAAGTGGGCTACCCCCAGCGCATGCGCGATTTCGACGAACGCCGACGCATCCAGCGCCGCCGCGCCGAACGCGACGAGCTGGAGCGCGACCGGTAAGTCCCGGTGCCGTCAGCCGTTTGCGGCGATGTCTTCGAGCACCGCGAACATCGTGCGCGCCGGGACCCCGGTGCCGCCCTTGCCGGTGTAGCCCCACGGGCCGCCGGTGTTGTACGCCGGGCCCGCCACGTCGATGTGCACCCACTCGACGCCGTCGGCGACGAACTCACGCAGGTAGACACCGGCGACCAACATGCCGGCGAACCGCTGCCCGCTGACATTGGCCAGGTCGGCCACCGTCGACTTCAGGTCGTCCTTGAGCTCGTCGGGCAGCGGCATCGGCCAGCCGTTCTCGCCGACGTCCTGTGAGATCGCGGCGACCCGGTCGCGGAACTGCTCGCTGCCCATGACACCCGGGATGCGGGCACCCAGCGCCACGGTCTGCGCGCCGGTCAGCGTCGAGGTCTCGATCAGGTAATCCGGGTCGTCCTCGCAGGCCCGCACGATGGCGTCGGCCAGGATCAGCCGGCCCTCGGCGTCGGTGTTGAGCACCTCCACCGTGATACCGCCGTACTGGGTCAGCACATCGCCGGGGCGCTGCGCCGTCGAGGACGGCATGTTCTCCGCGATCGGCACCGTCGCGATGACGTCGACCCCCAGGTTGAGCTGTGCGGCCAGCGCGACCGTGGCGATCACCGCGGCCGACCCGCCCATATCCGAGGTCATGTGATGCATCGAGGCCGCGGGCTTGATGGAGATACCGCCGGTGTCGAAGGTGATGCCCTTACCGATCAGCGCGACCAACTTGGCGTTGCGCTTGCCCGATCGGTAGGTCAGCCGGACCAGGCGCGGCGGCCGGGACGAGCCCTTCCCGACACCGATGATGCCGCCGTAACCCTGCTTCTCCAGGGCCTTCTCGTCGAGCACCTCGACGGTCAGCCCGGCGGCCTCTCCGAAAGCCTTTGCCCGCTTTGCGTATTCGGCCGGGAACAGGTGACTCGGCGGGGTGTTGACGAAATCGCGCGCGGTGGCCACCGCGGTGGCGATCGCCGTACCGCGGGCCACCAACTTCTTGGCATCCTTGGCCGTCGACAACGCGGTGATCTTGCGCAGACCCTTGTCCTTGGGTGCGGTCTTGGCGCTGCGGAACTCCGCGAACCGGTAGGCGCCCAGGATCAGCCCCTCGACGGCGGCCGCGGCATCGAGTTCGGACAGCGCGGTGATGACGGACTCGGTACCGGACAGGGCACGCGCCGCGGTGCCGGAGGCCTTGCGGATGACATCGGCGGGCCACTCGTCGCGCGGCTTGCCCAGCCCGACCGCCAGCACACTGGACACCGGAAGTGACGGCGCGATGAGCCGCGTCACCTGCTCGGCGCCGCCCTTGGCGCCCAGCGCCCGCAGCGCCACCTCGATCTCACCGGTGGCCTCGGCGTCCAGGAACGGATTCGGTACGACGGTGGCGGTGGCGTCCGGATTGTCCGGATCCCCGCTGACCACGCCGACGATCAGCACGGCCGAGCCGGTACCGCGTTTGGGCACAGAGGCAGCGACGTTGACGGTGGGGGGCTGATAACCAGGTTCGGTGCTCACGGCCATCACCCTAATCACTAGGGTGAGTGTCCGTGAGTGACGACAACCTGCTGCACGGCCCGTTGGAAGACCGCCACCGCGAGCTGGGTGCCAGCTTCGCCGAGTTCGGCGGGTGGCTGATGCCGGTGTCGTACGCCGGCACCGTCAGCGAGCACAACGCCACCCGCGACACCGTGGGACTGTTCGATGTGAGCCACCTCGGCAAGGCATTGGTTCGTGGCCCCGGCGCGGCCGAATTCGTCAACGCGTGCCTGACCAACGACCTGAACCGGATCGGCCCGGGTAAGGCGCAGTACACGCTGTGCTGCACCGAGACCGGTGGTGTGATCGACGATCTCATCGCCTACTACGTCAGCGATGACGAGGTGTTCCTGGTGCCCAACGCGGCCAATACCGCCGCCGTCGTCGCCGCGATGAAAGCCGTTGCCCCGCAGGAGCTGACGATCACCGACGAGCACCGCAGTTATGCGGTGCTCGCGGTGCAGGGGCCGAAATCGGCCGAGGTGCTGGCGGCGCTGGGCCTGCCCACCGACATGGACTACATGGGCTGGGCCGACGCCGAATACGACGGTGTGACGGTGCGGGTGTGCCGCACCGGTTACACCGGCGAACACGGCTACGAGTTGCTGCCGCCGTGGGAATCCGCCGGTGTGGTGTTCGACGCGCTGGCCGCCGCGGTCTCCGCCGCCGGTGGTGAGCCCGCCGGCCTGGGCGCCCGCGACACCCTGCGCACCGAGATGGGCTACCCGCTGCACGGCCACGAACTGTCGCTGGAGATTTCACCGCTGCAGGCCCGCTGCGGGTGGGCCATCGGCTGGAAGAAGGACGCGTTCTGGGGCCGGGAGGCACTGCTGGCCGAGAAGCAGGCCGGCCCGCGCCGGCTGCTGCGCGGCCTGAAAGTCATCGGTCGCGGGGTGCTGCGTGCCGACCTGACGGTTCTCGACGGCGACACCCCGGTCGGGGTCACCACCTCGGGCACGTTCTCGCCGACTCTGAAAGTCGGTGTCGCGCTGGCGCTGCTGGACACCGGGGCCGATATCGCCGACGGTGCGCGCCTGACCGTCGACGTCCGGGGCAGGCCGGTGGAATGCGAGGTCGTCGCGACGCCGTTCGTGCCGGCCAAGACCCGCTAGCCGCAGGCCACAGACCTGAATATCGGCTGGCGCGCGGTTATACAATCGAACCCATGACCGACGCCCCCCTTGAGTTCTCGCTTGCCCGCAACACCGATCCGGCAAGCGATGAAGTACGGGGCGCGATCCTGGCCGATCCCGGTTTCGGCCGCTACCACACCGACCACATGGTCTCGGTCGACTACACCGAGGATCAGGGCTGGCACAACGCCGCGGTGCTGCCGTACGGGCCGATCCAGCTGGATCCCTCGGCAATCGTCCTGCACTACGCGCAGGAGGTCTTCGAAGGCCTCAAGGCCTACCGCTGGACCGACGGATCGATAGTGTCGTTCCGGCCCGAGGCCAATGCCGCCCGGCTGCGCACATCGGCCCAGCGGCTGGCCATTCCCGCGTTGCCGGAGTCGGTCTTCATCGAATCGCTACGGCAGCTGATCGCGGTCGACGGCGCCTGGGTGCCGCCCGCCGGTGGCGAGGCATCGCTGTACCTGCGGCCGTTCATCTTCGCGACCGAGCCCGGTCTGGGTGTGCGGCCGGCCAACGAATACCGCTACATGGTGATCGGCTCACCGGCAGGCGCCTACTTCAAGGGCGGTATCAAACCCGTCAGCGTGTGGTTGTCCACCGAGTACGTGCGGGCCAGCCCCGGTGGTACCGGCGCGGCCAAGTTCGGCGGCAACTACGCGGCCTCGCTGCTGGCGCAGGCCGAGGCCGCCGCCCACGGCTGCGATCAGGTGGTGTGGCTCGACGCGATCGAACGCCGCTACATCGAGGAGATGGGCGGGATGAACCTGTTCTTCGTCTTCGGCAGCGGTGGGTCGGCCCGGCTGGTCACCCCGGAGCTGTCCGGCTCGCTGCTGCCCGGCATCACGCGGGACTCCTTGCTGCAGTTGGCATCCGACGCGGGCTTCGCGGTCGAGGAACGCAAGATCGACGTCGAGGAACTGCGTAAGGGCGCCGCCGCGGGGGAGATCACCGAAGTGTTCGCATGCGGCACCGCCGCCGTCATCACCCCGGTGTCGGTGGTCAAGCACGGCGAAGGGGAGTTCACCATCGCCGACGGTGAACCCGGCGAAGTCACCATGGCGCTGCGCGACACCCTGACCGGGATCCAGCGCGGCACCTTCGCCGACACCCACGGCTGGATGGCCCGGCTCAGCTAGCCCGCGGCCAGCCCCACCGCGACCACGGTGGTGGTCAGCTCGACGGCCGCACCCAGCACGTCGCCGGTGATACCGCCGAACCGCCGCACGCAGTGCCGCACCAGCACCGCCATCAGCAGCAGGGCCACAACCACCAGCACCGGGCCCTGCCACGGGCGCGCCGTGGCGAAAACCGCCGCGCCTGCGACCGCGGCCGCCCACAGCGCCACCACCCACACCGGCTGGGTTCCGGCGACCGTCGCGCCCAGTGCGCTGCCCGGCGCCGCGGGCACCGACCGACGGCAGGCCAGCACGGCCGCCACCCGCCCGGCCGTCACCGCGACGGCGATGCCGGCCAGGCTCGACGACGAAAAGGCCAGACCCTGCAGGGCGATGGCCAGCACCACCGCGGCCACCCCGAACGGGCCGGCCGTGCCGTCGCGCATGACGGCCAGCGCGCGCTCGGGCGGCCCGTAACAGCCCAGTCCGTCGACGGTGTCGGCCAGTCCGTCGATGTGCAGGCCCCGGGTGGCCAGCAGCAGTACCGCCACCGCCAGCAGGCCGCTGATCGGATTCCCGTCGCCGAATGCCAGCCCGCCGGCCCAGGTCACCGCCGCGGCCAGCGCTCCGAGCGCGACCCCCACCACCGGCAGTGCCGTCAGCGTGCCCGCGCCCAGCGGATGCCTGGTACGCAACGGCAGCACCGTCGCGAATGCGAACGCCCCCGCCAGCGCGCCCATCAGGTGTCTTCGGCGCGGCCAGAGATGTTGGCGGTCGCGAAGGTGGCCATATCGGCCAGGGTGGCGATCGCGGCCCGCAGCACCGGCAGCGCCACCGCCGCGCCGCTGCCCTCGCCGAGGCGCATCCGCATCTCGACGATGGGCTCCAGGTCGAGCTGGGCCAGCGCCACGGCATGCGCCGGTTCGGTGGAGCGGTGCCCGGCGCGCCACCAGGCCCGTGCGCCCGGCGCGATTCGCTCGGCGGCCAGTGCCGCCGCCGTCACCACCACACCGTCGAGCAGGACCGGGGTGCGCCGCATGGCCGCCTGTGTCAGGAAACCGGCCATCGCGGCCAGGTCGGCGCCGCCGCCGAGTTGCAGCAGGCGGGTCGGGTTGAACCGGGCGCTGTGGGTCCGGTAGAGCGCGTCGCGTACCGCGGCGGTCTTGCGCATCCAGCCCGCGTCGTCGATACCGGTGCCACGCCCGACCACCGCCACCGGCTCGGTACCCGTCAGCGCTGCGATGAGAACTGTTGCGGCCGTGGTATTTCCGATACCCATATCGCCGGCGATCAACAGGTCGGCGCCGGCGTCGACCTCCTCGTCGGCGATGGCGCGGCCCGCTGCGAGCGCCGCGAGCACCTCATCGTTGGACATCGCGTCCTCGACGGAGATGTCGCCACTGCTGCGCCGCACCTTGTGCGCACCGATCTGCTCGGTGTGCGGCTCGGAATCCACGGAGATGTCGACGACCCGCACACTGGCCCCGGCCAGCTCCGCCAGCACGTTGATGGCCGCGCCGCCGGCGGCGATATTGGCGACCATCTGCGCGGTCACCTCGGGCGGGAACGCCGAAACCCCCGAACGCGCCACACCGTGGTCGCCGGCGAAAACCACCACCCGGGCGCGTTGGAACTGCCGTGGCGGACAGGTGCCCTGGCAGGCCGCGACCCAGATCGACAGCTCCTCGAGCCGGCCCAGCGCGCCGGGGGGTTTGGTCAGGGTCTCCTGGCGGGCCCGGGCCGCCGCGGCGGCCTCCGGGTCCGGTGCGACGACATGAAAATCCATCTAGCCCGCTCCTTGGGATTTGATCGGCACCGCGATACCGGCGACCACGAGCACCACCCGGTCGCAGGCGGCCGCCAGTTGCTGGTTGAGCATGCCGAGGGCGTCGGTGAAACGCCGCCCGGCCGCGGTCGCCGACACCACCGTCAACCCGACTTCCGGGCTGACCAGCACCAGCGGCGAGCCGAACCCGCGGACCGCGGCGACCAGATCGCCGACGGCATCGCGCAATGCGGCCGGTGTCTGCGGAGAATCCCAGGCGCCGGTGCGATCCATCGCCGCGGTCAGCCAGCCGCCGATATCGTCGACCAGCGCCGCGCTACCCGGATGAGAGTGCAGTTCGGTTGCGACATCTGCGCTTTCGGCGGTCTGCCAGGATGCCGGGCGGCGGGCACGATGGGTTGCGACGCGGGCCGTCCACGCCTCGTCGGTGTCGTCACCGGCGCCGGTGGCCAGATAGCGCACCGGGTGTTGCGGCGGAACCGCCTCGGCGATCGCCTCTTCGGCCCAGCGCGACTTACCCGACCTGATACCGCCGAGCACAAGGGTCCGCATGGCTGACCGGGTCTGTCAGTCGATTGCTTCGCCGCGTGCCACCTGCGGCTTGGGTGCCCGCATCCGGCGCAGCTGCGAGGCGCGGCCCGCGGCGTAAAGTCCGAGCTTCCAACGGCTTTCGGTATTGGCCGGGAACTTCTCGTCCACCAGGTTGCCGACCTTGCGGGCCAGCAGGATGGCGTCGATCGCCATGATGGCCATCAACACCAGCATTGCCGGGGAGATGAAGAGCTGCACCTGCGGCACCGACAGCATTGCGAAGATCATCAGCAACGCGGCGGGCATGAAAAGCCCGAGCACATTCCGGCGGGAGTCGACGATATCGCGCACATAACGCCGCACCGGGCCCTGGTCGCGCGGCAGCAGGTAGGCCTCTTCGCCGGCCATCATCTTCTGGCGGCGTTCGTCCATCCGGGCGCGGCGTTCCATCCGCTCGACCTTCTTCTCAGCGCGGCTGAGTTTGGGTCCGGCGAGTTCCTTGCGCCGTGCGCGCGCCTCGGCCGTCGTCATCGGTGCGGGAGCCACCGGGCCGCGGCGGCGTGCGCTGTCGCGTTTGGGTGTCGGACGGCCTTTGGGTGCCGTCTTGGCCCGCGCGGCCTCCTCTTCGGCGGAGATGACCTCTTCCGCGGACGACACAGTGTCGTCGGAGTCTCCGTCATCGGACTTTCGGCCCAGCAGTTTCACGCCTGCCAGATTACGTCGCGTGCGGTGCCGACCGAAACGCACCCGACATGCAGGTCATCGTCACCACACTTAATCTGCACAGATGACGGGCACAACCGAGCCGGGCTCGGCGCCAGTGCGGGTGCTGATCGCCCCGGACTGTTTCGGCGACACCTTGACCGCGGTGCAGGCAGCCGAAGCGATCGCGGCGGGGTGGGGTACCGCGCGTCCGCAGGATCACCTGGAGCTGGCACCGCAGTCCGACGGCGGCCCCGGTTTCGTCGACGTCCTGGCCAGCCGCCTCGGTGAGCTCCGGCACAGCACGGTCTCGGGTCCGCTGGACGCTCCCGGGGTCCGCAGCGTCGAGGCCACCTGGGTCTACGACACAGCCACCGCGACTGCCTATATCGAATGCGCGCAAGCCTGCGGATTGACGCTGCTGCCCGGCAAACCCACCGTGGACACCGCCGTCAACGCCCACAGCGCCGGGGTGGGCCAGCTCATCGACGCCGCCTGTGCGGCCGGGGCGCGGCGCATCGCCGTCGGACTGGGTGGCAGTTGCAGCACCGACGGCGGCCGCGGGCTCGTCGAGGCGCTTGGCGGGCTGGCCGCCGCGACCGAACGGCTCGCCGGGGTGGAACTCATCGCGGCCTCCGACGTCGAGCATGTGCTGCTCGGGCCCAGGGGTGCGGCCGCGGTGTTCGGGCCGCAGAAGGGTGCCGACGCGCCTACGGTGGCACTGCTGGAGGAACGCCTCACGGCGTGGGCCGCGGAACTGGATGCCGCAGCCGGCCGGGCCGTGAGTGCCGAACCCGGCGCGGGGGCTGCCGGTGGCATCGGCGCGGCACTGCTGGCTCTGGGCGGGCGCCGCGAATCGGGGGCCGCGATCATCGCCGAGCACACCGCCCTGGCCGCCGATATCGCCGAAGCCCAGCTCATTATCACCGGCGAAGGCCGCTTCGACGACCAGTCGCTGCACGGAAAGGTGGTCAGCGCGCTGGCCGGCGGCGCGCGGGCGCTCGGTATCCCGGTGCTGGTGCTGGCCGGCCAGGTCACCCTCGACGATGCCGCCCTGGCGACGGCGGGGATCGGCGCGGCCCATGCGATCGCCGACTACGCGGGTTCGGTACAGCTGGCCATCGACGACGCCGGCAATCAGCTGACCGGCCTGGCGCGCCAAACCGCCGCCGAGTGGTCTGACACTTCGGCCCGGTGACAGGGCCGACACTTCGGGGAATATCGGGAAAACAAGGTACCGTTGAGCAAGTGGGTGCACCTGGTGCTGCCCGCCACACAAGCCATTAAGGGAGACGCAATGACTGTTCAGGACGAGTCGGTCACTACCACTCACGGCGTGAACCTGACCGATGCCGCCGCCGCGAAGGCGAAATCGCTGCTCGACCAGGAAGGTCGGGATGACTTGTCGCTGCGTATCGCCGTCCAGCCGGGCGGCTGCGCGGGCCTGCGGTACAACCTGTTCTTCGACGATCGGGTGCTCGACGGCGACCTGCACGCGGAGTTCGGCGGCGTCACGCTGACGGTCGACCGGATGAGCGCCCCCTACGTACAGGGTGCTGTCGTCGACTTCGTCGACACCATCGAGAAGCAGGGCTTCACGATCGACAACCCCAACGCCACGGGCTCCTGCGCCTGCGGCGACTCGTTCAACTGAGTTGATTCGTAAGCCACCGCCGGTTCCTTCTTCCTAGAAGGTGCCGGCGGTGCGCTGTACGTAGGAGCAGACCAGAACCTGATTGTCGTGGGTGAGAACCTGCGCGACGGCCTGACGCTCGTCTCCGCGGCTACCGTCGGCCGGTTCGACCTGCATGGTGAAGAGCACCTGGGCGCTGTTGGCTGACGCGAACACGATGGTGTCCACCGAGGTCACCTTGGCCGCCGAGAACTGCTTGCGAAACGCGTCGCTGGACAACCGGGCCAGCGCGTCGTCGGTGCGCCGGTCCCGGACCCCTTCGTAGAGCCCGCACAGTGCGTTTCGGGAGATGGTCTCGACGTCGCCGCGCTGCAGCGCGTCCAGATACCCCTGAATCGCGTTCTGCACCGTTGCCGGCGTCAGTACCGCCGATTCCCCGGAGTCGCCGTCGCGCGCCGAAAAGACGATCGCCACGACGATGCCCGCCACCAATGCCAGCGCGACCAGGGCGCCGGCGATGATGCGGCCGGTCCGCCGACGCGGATACGGGATCGGTGGCGGCAGGGCGCCGGGGTAGGACGGGCCCGACGGGTACTGCTGCGGATACGGCAGCGGGGGACCGGCCATCGGGTCATTTCCCTGGTGCGGCTGGAAGGGGCCGGCCATGCTTCTCCCGGTGCTTGCGTGCGTTGCGGTCGGAATTTGCGCAGATCAGCCGGTGACACCCAGATGGTCGCGAGGGCACTGTCGCGGCTCTGCTAGGCAGGTTATCGCACGCGGGCGTGGGGTTGCGGGGCCGCGGGGTTGGGTAGGCTCCGATAGCCGACCTTAATGACTGAAGGGTGCATATTCGTGACCATTGCGGTAACCGGGTCAATCGCGACCGACCATTTGATGCGGTTTCCCGGCCGTTTCGCCGAGCAGCTGCTCGCCGAGCACCTCCAGAAGGTCTCCCTGAGCTTCCTGGTCGATGACCTGGTGGTTCGGCGTGGCGGCGTCGCGGGCAACATCGCCTACGCGATCGGCGTGCTCGGCGGTGACGCCTCCCTGATCGCGGCCGCGGGCGCCGACTTCGCCGACTACCGGAACTGGCTGGAGAATGCGGGTGTGGACTGCGGCCATGTGCTGGAGTCGAAGACCGCGCACACCGCCCGCTTCGTGTGCACCACCGACGACGATATGGCCCAGATTGCGTCGTTCTACCCCGGCGCGATGTCGGAGGCACGCAACATCTCGCTGGCCGACTACGTATCGGCAAGCGGTACACCGGAATTGGTGATCATCGGGGCCAATGATCCGGCCGCGATGGTGGCCCACACCGAAGAGTGCCGCAAGCTGGGTCTGGCGTTCGCCGCCGACCCGTCGCAGCAGCTGGCGCGGCTTTCCGGTGCCGAGATCCGCCAGCTGACCGACGGCGCGGAGATCCTGTTCACCAACGACTACGAGTGGGATCTGCTCCTGAGCAAATCCGGCTGGACCGAGGCCGAGGTGATGAGCCAGATCGGGCTGCGGATCACCACCCTGGGCGGCGACGGTGTCGACATCGTCGAACCGGACGGCACCCGCATCCATGTCGGCGTCGTGCCCGAGGAGAGCAAGGTGGACCCGACCGGCGTCGGCGACGCTTTCCGGGCCGGCTTCCTGACCGGACGAAGCGCCGGCCTGGGCAACGAACGCTCCGCGCAGCTGGGCTCGCTGGTCGCGGTCCTGGTGCTGGAGACCAACGGCACCCAGGAATGGACCTGGAACCGCGATGCCGGCATCGCCCGGATCAAGGACGCCTTCGGCGAGGAAGCCGCCAACGACATCGCCGCCGCCCTGGTCTGAGTTCCCCCCGCGATATGGGCGGGGGAGTCAGAGCTCGACGGGGTAGGTCGGCTCGCTGATCTGCGGCACGATCGACTCCTCGACGAAGATCGCGTGCCACAGCATGAAGATCAGCACCGTCCACAACCGTCGGCTGTGATCACTGGCACCGGTGCGATGTTCTTCGAGCATCCGGCGCACGCCGGCGCGGTCGACGTACTGGTCGGTCTGCGACTGCGCGATCATCGTCTCGGCCCAGTCCAGCAGCTCACCGGATCGCAGCCAGTGCCGGATGGGCACCGGGAAGCCGAGTTTGGCGCGGTGCAACACGTGGGCGGGCACGATCGGTTCCAGTGCTCGCCGCAGCGCGTATTTCGTCGTCGTCCGGGTGATCTTGGCCTGGACCGGCAACCGGGACGCGACGGCGAAAACCTCGGGATCCAGAAACGGCACCCGCAGTTCCAGTGAGTTGGCCATCGTCATCTTGTCGGCCTTGACCAGGATGTCGCCGCGCAACCAGGTGAACAGGTCGATGTGCTGCATGCGCGCCACCGGGTCCCAGCCGTCGGATTCGGCGTAGAGCCCGGCGGTGACGTCGGTGTGCGTCCAGTCGTCGCGGAAGCCGGGCAGCACGGCACGCAACTGCTCGTCGGAGAAGCTGCGGGCGTTGCCGTAGTAGCGCTGCTGCAGGGTCAGCGAACCGCGGTGCAGCAGGCTCTTGCCGCGCATCCCCTCCGGCAGCGGCCGCGAGGCCTTGCCCAGCGATCGTCGCAGCGGACCGGGCAGATAATCGAAACCTTTGAGCGACAACGGTTCCCGGTAGATCGTGTATCCGCCGAACAACTCGTCGGCACCCTCACCGGAGAGCACCACCTTGACGTGTTTGCGGGCCTCCCGGGCGATGAAGAACAGCGGCACCAGTGCCGGGTCGGCGACCGGCTCGTCGAGGTACCACACGATTTCGGGCAGCGCCTCGACGAATTCGGCCTGACTGACCACCTTGGCGACATGCCGGGCACCGATCGCCTCGGCAGACGCCACGGCCACGTCGACCTCGGAGAAGCCTTCGCGCTCGAAACCGGTGGTGAAGGTGATCAGCCGCGGGTTGTGCCGGATCGCCAGCGCCGCGATGGCCGTCGAATCGATACCACCGGACAGGAACGCACCGACGGTGACGTCGGCGCGCATGTGCTTGGCCACCGAGTCCTCCAGGACGGCGGTGATCTCGTCGTAGCGTGCCTGCTCGGATCCGGGTGTGAACGGCACGGCGTTGAACCGCGGGTGGAAATAGCGGGTGATCTTGGGCTCCTGGCCGGGCCGGATCCGCGCATAGCTGCCCGATTCCAGGCGTCGCACGCCGCGCTGCAGCGTCTCGGGCTCGGGCACGTACTGCAACACCGTGTAGTGCTGCACCGCGCGGCGATCGATCTCCAGGTCCACACCGAGTTCGCCGGCCAGGTCGAGCAGGCATTTCTTCTCGCTGCCCACCACGGTTCCACCGGCTCCGGTGGCCATGAAGAGCGGTTTGATGCCGAACGGGTCGCGCGCGCAGAACAGCTCGCCGGTGACGGTGTCCCACAACGCGAAGGCGAACATGCCACGCAGCCGCGGCAGTGCGTCCGGCCCCCAGTGGTGGTAAGCCGCGACGATGGCCTCACCGTCACCCTCGGTGGCGAACACCGCACCGTGCTGTTCGGCCAGCTCGGCCCGTAATTCCAGGTAGTTGTAGATCTCGCCGTTGAAGACCAGCACGTAACGGTCCGGCTGGTCGGCGGGACCCCAGCGCAGCGGTTGATGCGAATGGGCGATGTCGATGATCGAGAGCCGGTTGAATCCGAGCACGACACGCTCGTCCGACCAGGTCCCCGGCTCGTCGGGACCGCGATGACGCATCAGGTGCGACGCGCCGGCCACCGCGTCGTCGAGCGCATCGGTGACGGACCGTTCCGGGTCACACACCAGGGCAAGCAGTCCGCACATCGGGAGCCAGTATGCCGCACCCGGCACGTACCGCCGAACCAGTGGTCAGCAGGCACGCCAAAAGGATTCGGCAGGTGTGTCGAGCCTGCCGGGTGGGCGTGGTCTACGCTGCGTAGTATTCGATTCGCGACGACCCCGTCGGCGATGAATGCAGCGGATCTGACACAGGAGGGTGCCAACGTGAAGACCCGCGGGTTGGCGGTTTCTCGAAGCCGTTCGCGCCGGTACCGGAGGGTCGGTCTGGCACTCACCATCACCGCCCTGGCGGTGACGCTCAGCGGCTGCTCATGGCAGGACGTCGTGGGCCTGGGCTGGCCGAAGGGCATCACCCCGGAAGCGCACGCCAACTACGACCTGTGGATCTACTCGATCATCGCGGCGTTCGTCATCGGCATCATCGTGTGGGGCCTGATGTTCTGGACCGCGGCGTTCCACCGCAAGAAGTCCGGTGACAAAGAGCTGCCCCGCCAGTTCGGCTACAACATGCCGCTGGAGCTGGCGCTGACGGTCATCCCGTTCCTGATCATCTCGGTGCTGTTCTACTTCACCGTCGTGGTGCAGGAGAAGATGCTGCACAAGGACCAGAACCCCGAGGTCGTCATCGACGTCACCGCCTTCCAGTGGAACTGGAAGTTCGGGTACCAGAAGATCGACTTCGGCGACGGAACCTTCGACTACGACGGTGCCGACCCCGAGCGCAAGGCCGCGCAGGCGTCCAAGCCCGAGGGTGTCGACGAGCACGGCAACGAGGTCGTCGGCGCGATCCGCGGCCTGAACCCCGAAGACCGCACGTACCTCAACTACGACAAGGTCGAGACGCTGGGTTCCAGCACCGAGATCCCGGTCCTGGTGCTGCCCGCCGGTAAGCGCATCGAATTCCAGATCGCCTCGGCCGACGTGATCCACTCGTTCTGGGTGCCGGAGTTCCTGTTCAAGCGCGACGTCATGCCCGACCCGCAGGCCAACCACTCCGACAACATCTTCCAGGTCAGCGAGATCACCAAGACCGGTGCGTTCGTCGGCCGGTGCGCGGAGATGTGCGGCACCTATCACTCGATGATGAACTTCGAGGTCCGGGTGGTCGAACCCAACGACTTCAAGGCGTATCTGCAGCAGCGCATCGCCGGCAAGACCAATGCTGAAGCGCTGCAGGCGATCAACCAGTCACCGGTCGCCACCACCACGCGGCCCTTCGAAACGCGCCGCGGCGACCAGGCGCCGGCGACCAGGAACTAGGCGGTCCTCACATGCATATCGAAGCCAGACTGTTCGAGATCCTCACCGCGTTCGTCGCACTGTGCGCGGTCGGCTACGGCACCCTGACCGGACTGTTCCAGTACGGCGGCATCGAGTGGGCCGGCACCGTGGCGCTCGCGCTGACCGCGGGCCTGTGCCTGATCACCGGAACCTTCTTCCGGTTCGTCGCGCGACGGTTGGACACCCGCCCGGAAGACTACGAAGACGCCGAGATCAGCGACGGCGCGGGCGAATTGGGCTTCTTCAGCCCGCACAGCTGGTGGCCGGTGCTGATCGCGCTGTCCGGCTCGGTCACCGCGGTCGGCATGGCGCTGTGGCTGCCGTGGCTGATCGTCGCCGGCGTGGTCTTCATCCTGAGCTCGGTGTCCGGTCTGGTGTTCGAGTACTACCTCGGGCCTGAGAAGCACTGAGTTCACCGCAGCACTCGCGGGGAAATGTCACGAATCTGGCGCAAGTTCGTGCGCCACGGTTCGCCGGTCCCCGGTTGCGCCCTGTCGATTCGGTAATGTTGCCTGGCACTTGTCATCGACAACACGGTGACAGAGCGGATAAGGACAGGCAGAGATGAGCGGGCCGAATCCCCCCGGGTCAGAACCCGGTTCAGGCACGGGCGGAGAACCTGTGCCGGACGGACCGTCCCCGGACAACATCGACGACAAGTTCGCGGCGAGCAACGATTTTCCGTCGCAGGCCTACTCGGCTCCGGAGTCGGAGCAGATCACCAGCGCACCCTACGTTCCGGCCGACAGCAATCTGTACGACTACGACAACTACGAGCCGGCAGGGGAGCTGACCGACGATCCGCGCCCGCCGCGCTGGCCGTGGGTGGTGGGCGTGACAGCGATCATCGCCGCGATCGCCCTGGTGGTCTCGGTGGCCCTGCTGGTCACCAAGACCGACACCAACAATCTGGCCACACCGGCGCCCAGCACCACCTCGACTCCGCCGGTGCAGGACGAGATCACCACCACCGAGCCGCCCCCGCCGCCTCCGCCGCCGCCCACCACTGAGGAACCGCCTCCGCCGCCGCCGCCGACCGAGACGGTGACGCAGACGCCGGAGCCGCCGCCGCCTCCTCCGCCGCCCACCACCGAGGAACCGCCTCCGCCGCCGGTGACGACGACGACACCGCCCCCGCCGCCCCCGACGTCGACGACGCCTGCGGGGCCGCGCCAGGTCACCTATTCGATCACCGGCAGCAAGGCGCCCGGTGACATCATCTCGGTGACCTACATTGACGCATCCGGACGTCAGCGCACCCAGCGCAACGTCTACATCCCGTGGTCACTAACCGTGACACCGATATCGCAGTCGGAGGTCGGCTCGGTGCAAGCATCCAGCCTGTTCTTGGTGAGCAAACTGAATTGTTCGATCACCACCAGTGACGGCACCGTGTTGTCGTCGAACACCAGCAACTCAGCCCAGACCAGCTGCTGATGACAGTGGCCAACGAGGTATCGGGTACGACGCCGCTGGGCCGGTTCGAACCGGCAGCCCTGGATCGGATCCTGTGGATCGCGTGCGCGGTGGTGTGGTTGCTGGCCATCGGGGCCGGGGTGGCCGCCACCGTGGCACTGGTCCATCTCGGCAGCGGTCACCAACCCACCGTCGAACCGGACGGTTCGAAGACACCGTGGCTGCTCTATGCCGTCATCGCGGTCTCGGCGCTGGTGATCGCCGGCGCGGTGCCCCTGCTGTTGCGGGCCCGGCGTACCGAGCTGAGCAATTCCCCGCACGGGCCGGTCGCCCGAGCGGCCACACCGCTGGCGGCGCAACGCGCGGCCAGCCGTAGTGCCCGTGCTTCGGCGCGTCAGGCCGCCGGCCTGGCGCCGGTGCCGGTGCTGCCTCCCGAGCTGCTGGACCGGTTGTGGCTGCGCTGCGGTTTCGGGGTTTTCACCGCGGTGGGCGGCGCCCTGCTGGCCGTCGCGATCGCCACCTATCTCATGGCGGTGGAATCCGACGGTGCGTCGTGGGCGCTCTACGGCCTTGCCGGCGTCATCACGCTGGGAATGACGGTGATCCCGGTGCTGGCGCTGCGCCAGCTTCGGGCCGCGCTGTCGGCCGCCTCCAGCTGAGCCCATACCCGGTGGGTCGCTTCTCCGGCGTAGCCGCCCGCGCCCAGTACCCCCAGTAGGTCGCCCCGCCGCAGTCCTGGCGTGCCGTCACCGAGCTCAGCAGAGCACCACAAACCGGGTCATGGCCGGCGTATCGACCATCCCGCCAAACCCGTCAGACAAACAAGCAGGGGCACCGGGAAATCCCCGGTGCCCCTGCTTGATCGATCAGTTCTCAGTGATGCCCGTTGGAGCCATTGGATCCGTTGGAGCCGTTCGAGTTCTCGGCATCCTGGTACTCCTTGAGTGCCGTCAGGGCCCGTCGCTCGGAGGCGTGTGCCGCCTCGTTGAGCGCGCGGTCCTCGGACTCGGGATCGGCGAACAGGAAGCTGCCCGAACCGGGGGAGCCCGCGGAACCGAGCTTGTTCATCTTCTTCGGCAGTGCCGCACCCTGGTACTCCAGCAGGATCGGGTGGCCATGGTCGTCGACCGGGCCGATCGGCTGGTGCAGTTCGATGTAGGCACCGTGCGGCAGCCGCTTGATGATGCCCGTCTCGATACCGTGCTCGAGCACATCGCGGTCCGACCGCTGCAGGCCGACGGCCCACCGGTAGGCGATGAAGTACACGATCGGCGGCAGGATCACCATGCCGATGCGGGCGATCCACGTCGTCGCGTTCAGCGAGATGTGGAACTTCAGCGCGATGATGTCGTTCATGCAGGCGAACGTCAGCAGGATGTAGAACGCGATCGCCATCGAGCCGATCGCCGTCCGGACCGGAGCGTCACGCGGGCGCTGCAACAGGTTGTGGTGAGCGTTGTCGCCGGTGAACTTCTTCTCCAGGAACGGATATACCGTCAGCAGTCCCAGGACCAGGCCCATCAGCAGTGCGATCCACACCGGCTGCGGAATGGTGTAGTTGCCGATGTAGAACTCCCAGGCGGGCCAGATGCGGATCAGGCCGTCGGTCCACATCATGTAGAAGTCGGGCTGCGAACCGGCCGAGATCTGCGAAGGCTTGTAGGGCCCCAGCTCCCAGATCGGGTTGATCTGCAGCAGACCGCCCATCAGGCCCAGGATGCCGACCGTCATGGCGAAGAACGCGCCGGACTTGACGGCGAACACCGGCATGACGCGGACGCCGACGACGTTCTTCTCGGTGCGTCCGGGTCCGGGGAACTGGGTGTGCTTCTGGAACCACACCAGTGCCATGTGCGCCCCGATGAGGGCCAGCATGATGCCCGGGATCAACAGGATGTGCAGGGCGTAGAGGCGCGGAATGATGATGGTGCCCGGGAAGTCGCCGCCGAACAGCGCCCAGTGCATCCAGGTGCCGACGACCGGGATGCCCATCGTGATACCCGAGAGCGCGGCGCGCAGGCCGGTGCCGGAGAGCAGGTCGTCGGGCAGCGAGTAGCCGAAGAAGCCTTCGAACATCGCCAGGATGAGCAGCAGGGAGCCGATCAGCCAGTTGGCCTCGCGCGGCCGGCGGAACGCGCCGGTGAAGAAGATGCGTGCCAGGTGCACCATGATCGACGCGGCGAAGAGCAGTGCGGCCCAGTGGTGGATCTGGCGGACGAACAACCCGCCGCGCACCTCGAAGGAGATGTTGAGGGCGGACTCGTAGGCCTTCGACATCTCGATACCGCGCAGCGGCTGGTAGACGCCGTTGTAGGTGACCTCGGCCATCGACGGATCGAAGAACAGCGTCAGCCACACACCGGTGATCAGCAGGACGAGAAAGCTGTACAGCGCGATCTCGCCGAGCAGGAACGACCAGTGCGTCGGGAACACCTTGTTGAGGATCCCGCGCCGTACGGCAGCCGACGGGTGGTACCGCGAATCCATCGCGTCACCCTGCTTGGCCAGGATCTCACCGATTTTCGGGCTCATGATTTCCGCTCCCAGAATGCCGGTCCGACCGGTTCGATGAAGTCGCCGTTGGCGACCAGATACCCGTCGGAATCGATTGTGATGGGAAGCTGCGCCAATGCGCGGGCAGCCGGGCCGAAGATCGGCTTCGCGAAATGCAAAGCGTCGAACTGCGACTGGTGGCACGGGCACAGGATGCGGTAGGTCTGCTGCTCGTACAGCGAGGACGGGCAGCCCAGGTGCGAGCAGACCTTGGTGTAGGCGAACAGGTCGCCGAAGTTGAAGCTCTCCTGGCCCTGCCGCTTGACCACCTTGTTCATGTCCTGCGGCTTGATCCGGATGAGCATCACCGGGTTGCGCACACCCATCTGGATGGCCGACAACTTCTCATGCGATTCCACCGTGGTGCCGTCGCCGTCGGACTCGCGCCACGGGAACACCGTCTCCATACCGCCGGCGTCGAGATCCTCGGGCCGCATCTTGGTGAAGGGGGAGTGGCTGTCGCCGGTGGCGCGGGCCAGGAAGATGGTCTCGCCGGTGAAGCGCGGGGTCCACCCCGACGTCCACAGCACGGCCTTCTTACCGTCGGCGGTCGGGACCACCGGCTTCCACGGGTTCTTGATCAAGCCACCCGCGAACGCCACCAGGGTGCCGAGCCCGAAAGCGCCCAGACCCAGACCGAGCGAAGCGCCGATCATCTTGCGGCGCTTGATCGTCGAGCCTTCGAGCGCATCTTCGAGGTTGGCCACGATGGTCCGGCGGTGCAGCTCGGGTGAGGCACCGTCGTGGCGATCCTGGATGGTGATCTCTTCGGGGATGAACTTCTTCTGGTACAGCACCGCACCGATGCCGATAGCCAGGATCGACAGGCCGAAGGTCAGACCGTACAGCGGTGTCGCCAGGCTGTACCAGAGGCTGTGCGGCTCGTACTCCCACGGCCAGAACAGGAAGATGACCAGCAGCGCAAGACCGCTCACACCGCCGAGCAGCAGCCAGTTGGCCACCGTTCGCTCGGCGCGCTTCTCGGCCTTGGTGCCCTCGACGGGCCAGCGCGGCTCCTTGAAGGCGATGTCGACACCGTCGAGCTTGCCGCCGAGGGCCAGCAGTTCCGCGGTCGACATCTTGGCCAGCTGGGCGTCGGTCGGCTGACCGGGTTCGCCGGTCTGGCCGGGGCTGTCAGTGCCCTTGTCGACTCCTGCGCTTTCAGGATTGTCGTTGCTCATGCCCGTGCCCCGATCCACATCGCCACGCCGATGACGGCGACCATTCCGATGATCCACGCCGCCATGCCCTCAGAGGTGGGGCCGAAGCCGCCCAGGCCGTAGCCACCGGGGCTGCGGGCCTCCGCGGCATGCCGCACGTAGGAGACGATGTCGGTCTTCTCCTCCGGGGAGAGCTGGCGGTCAGAGAATTTGGGCATGTTCTGCGGCCCGGTCAGCATGGCGGTGTAGATCACCTGCGGCTCGGCGTCGCCGAGATCGGGTGCGTACTTACCGGAGGACAGCGCGCCGCCCTTACCGGTGAAGTTGTGGCAGGACGCGCAGTTGAGCCGGAACAGATCGCCACCGCGGGCGACGTTGCCGCCCGTTAGGGACTCCTGCGCGATGTGGCCGTTGGGGTCGCGCACCACCAGCGGGCCGCCGCCGTTGGCCTGGACGAACGCGCCGAGCGCGTCGATCTGGGCCTCGTCGAAGTTGGGTGCCTTGCTGGGGGCCTGCGAGTTCAGGCTCATGGCGGGCATCCGGCCGGTGGAGACCTGGAAGTACACCGCCGCCTCGCCGACGCCGACCAGGCTGGGGCCGCGATCGGCGACACCCTGCAGGTTGGCGCCGTGGCAGGTGATGCACGACGTGTCGTAGAGCTGTTTGCCGTTACGCAGCAGCGCCGACTGCGACTCGTCGGCGACCGCGACCTGCGGGCGCGGGGTCAAAAGAGCCGCCGCGCTTCCTGCAAAAGCCAGCGCGATCAGCAGCAGCAGGCCGGCCGACAACCGGCGGCGAAGGCGTTTGCGTGACCGGTCGCTGGTCTTTCCGACCAGGCGCGAGATCCTCAACCGAGCACTCCTGTTCATAGGCTTCATCGGACGAAGTAGATGACGGCGAAAAGTGCGATCCAGACGATGTCGACGAAGTGCCAGTAGTAGGACACGACGATCGCGGCGGTCGCCTGGGCCGGGGTGAACTTGCTCATCGTCGTTCGGGCCAGCAGTAGGACGAACGCGATCAGACCGCCGATGACGTGCAGGCCGTGGAAGCCGGTGGCCAGATAGAACACCGTGCCGTAGGCGCTGCCCGGAATGGTGGTGCCGTGCTCGACCAGGTGGAAGTACTCGTAGCCCTGACCGCCGACGAAGAACGCACCCATCAGGAACGTCAGGAAGTACCACCGGCGCAGACCGAATACGTCGCCGCGCTCGGCGGCGAACACACCCATCTGACAGGTGAACGACGACGCGATGAGTACCAGCGTCACCGGTACTGCCAACGCGAGGTTCAACTCGGTCGGTTTGGGCGGCCAGTCACCGCCGGCTTGTGCGCGCGCAGTGAAGTACATCGCGAACAGTCCAGCAAAGAACATCAGCTCACTGGAAAGCCACACGATGGTGCCGACACTGACCATATTCGGCCTGTTCAGCGAATGTACGCGCGACGTGATTGCGGTTCCCGAGGTCCCTACAGCGCTCGTCACAAGAAGAAGTATGACGCTTTGTAGTTGTCGAACTCCACCCGGGGAGGATTTTGGTGTTCTGTGTCTTGTTCCCGCTTTGGGCGCGGGCTTGCCGACATGGGACTATCGGCGGGTGAGCACTGCCGCACAGGGATTGGATCCGACCACGACATGGCCGCAGGTCCTGGGCCGCCTGACCGACCGCGAGCCGCTGCTGCCGGGCCAGGCCGGCTGGGCGATGGACCAGATCATGACGGGGGTCGCGACGCCGGCTCAGATCGCGGCGTTCGGCGTGTCGATGAAGATGAAACGCCCGACATCGGCCGAAGTGAACGAATTGGCCGAGATGATGCTCTCGCATGCGCGCCGGGTGCCCACCGAGATCATCGGCACCGACACCGTCGACGTGGTGGGCACCGGCGGTGACGGTGCCAACACCGTCAACCTGTCCACCATGGCGGCGATCGTGGTCGCGGCATGCGGTATCCGGGTGGTCAAACACGGCAACCGGGCGGCCTCGTCGCTGTCGGGTGGTGCCGACACCCTCGAAGCACTCGGGGTGCGGATCGACCTGAATCCCGATCAGGTGGCGCGCTGTGTCACCGAGGTGGGTATCGGTTTCTGTTTCGCGCCGCAGTTCCATCCGTCGTTGCGCCACGCCGGGGCGGCACGTCGCGAGATCGGGGTGCCGACGGTCTTCAACCTGCTGGGGCCGCTGACCAACCCGGCCAGTCCGCGCGCCGGACTCATCGGGTGCGCGTTCGGTGACCTGGCCGAGGTGATGGCCGGGGTTTTCGCGGCGCGGCGTTCCAGTGTGCTGGTGGTGCACGGCGACGACGGTCTCGACGAACTGACCACCACGACGACGTCGACCATCTGGCGCGTGCAGGCCGGCACCATCGACCGGCTGACCTTCGATCCGGCCGGTTTCGGCTTCGCCAGGGCGCAGTTGTCCGAACTCATCGGCGGTGACGCCGAATCCAACGCGGCAGAAGCGCGTTCGGTGTTCTCCGGGGCTGCCGGCCCGGTCCGCGATGCGGTGATCCTCAACGCGGCCGGCGCCATGGTGGCCCATGCCGGACTGACCAGCACCGCCGAGTGGCTGCCGTCCTGGGAAGCCGGGCTGGCGCGTGCCGCCGAGGCCATCGACAGCGGCGCGGCCGGGCAGTTGCTCGCCAAGTGGGCGAAGTTCACCCAGCGGCTGTAGACCCCGCGCGCGGCGTGCTCGTGCCCCTGGCGACGGCCAGCAGGCGGGCGTCGTGTTCGGTGTCGACGAGTGCCTCGGCCGCCAGCCGCGCCGAGCGGGCCGCCGCGGCCCACCCACCGAAACGTCCCGCCGCGCCGATCGGTGTGCACCAGCCGTCCTCGGCGTGCACGATCCGGGTGCCCGGCGTGGCCAGCCAGCGCGCCAGTAGTCCGGTCTCCTCCACCATCGCGCCACCCAGCGGTGCCGGCTCGTAGAGCACGGTCTGCGCGCCCGCGCACAATGCGTCGACGACCGGCATCGGCGGCACCCCGCGGCGTGCGGTACCGGCGGCGGCGAGCTGGCCGTGCCGGATGACGGCAAGTTGCCAGCCGCCGGCCCCGTCGGGCTGGGCCGCCACCAGCTCGCCGACGGCGGCCAGCGCGTGCAGCCGCTGCCCACGCCACAGCGCGTCGACGGCGACGGCGGTGTGATCGCGTAACCGCGCGGCGTTCTCGTAGCGGCTGCGTTCGGCCAGCGCTGCCACCTCGGCGACGCAGGCCGCCAGCGCGCGGTGATCGCGGCCGGCGATGAGGTCGGCGGCGGCCTGCGCGGCGGGGAGGTAGCCGGCCGCGTCGAGATCGCGCCCGGCCGGGCACGGCGCGACCTCGCGCTGGGGGCAGGACGGCCCGTGCCGGGCCGAACGGGCCAGCCGGGTGGTGCAGGTGCGGACGCCGGTGAACCGGGCCAGCAGCGCGGCGGTGGTGGCGGCGTCAGCGCGGGACCGGTACGGCCCGGCGGCGGTGTCGTGGCGCGGCGCGCGCACCACCGACAACCGCGGGAAGGCCTCGTCGGTGAGCACCACCCACCACCAGCGGTGCGGGAATCGCGAGCGCCGGTTGTAGGGCGGGGCGTGCGCGGCCAGTAGCCGCAGTTCGCGCACGCCGGCTTCCAGCGCATGCGCGCATTCGACATGGTCGACGGCGGTGGCCAACCCGACCATCTCGCGCATCCGGCCCCGCGGGTCGGCCCCGGTGAAGTACTGCCCGACCCGGCGGTGCAGGTCGACGGCGGTGCCGACGTAGAGCACCTCGCCGGCCGGACCGCGGAACAGATACACCCCGGGCCGATGCGGCAGATGTGTTGCCAGCACGCGTTTGCGGCGCTGCGCGGGTGTGACATTGGGCAGGTAGGCGCGCAGGTCCGGATAGCTGTGGACGCCGAGGTTGCCGACGCGTTCGATGAGTCCGTGCAGTACGTCGACGGTGGCGCGGGCGTCGTCGAGGGCGCGGTGGGTCGGCTCGGTGCTGGTGCGGAACAGCCGCGCCAGCGCCCCCAGTGCCACCGACGGTGCCTCGTCGCGGGTCAGCACCCGGCGGGCCAGTTTGACCGTGCACAGCACCGGCGGGTTGGGCCAGGGGATCGCGCAGTGCGTCGCGGCGGCCTTGAGGAAACCGATGTCGAATCCGGCGTTGTGCGCCACCAGCACCGCGCCGCGGCAGAACTCCAGGAACATCGGCAGCACCGCGTCGATGGTCGGCGCGGCGCACACCATGGCGGTGGTGATACCGGTCAACTGCACGATCTGCGGTGGGATCGCGCGCCCGGGATCGACAAGCGTGGCAAATTCTCCGAGGATTCGGCCGCCGCGGATTTGACGGCCCCGATCTCGGTGATGGCATCGCACTGCCTGCCGTCCGGGCCGGGCCGGGCGCGCCCGCCGGTGGTTTCCAGGTCGACCACGACGAAAGTGGTCTCACGCAGCGGCACATCGGCGCTCGGATCGATATCGGTGAAGCTCAGCTGGGTGCTGTGCGGCCCGGTCACGAATGTCACGGTAGGGATGACCCCTGACATATCCACGCACCACGCCGGCAACATCGGCCCCAGCGGCGGCCGCACGCCTCATCTGTCCCATCTGTCGAATGAGTCACACCCTTCACACGGTTTCTTGTCGGTGGCCGGGTTTAGCGTTCGGGCCGACGGACATCGAGAGGACAGTGGAAATGGGACACAACACTCGCCAGGGTGAACCGGCCGATCCGGTGACAATCGATTGTGACGACTGTGCTGTACGCGGACCGGGCTGCCGGGACTGTGTGGTCAGCGTCTTGCTCGGTGTGCCGGAGACATTGCTGGCCGATGAGCGGGCGGCATTGGAGGTGCTGGCCGACGCCGGTATGGCACCGCGGTTGCGGCTGGTACCGATACATCGTCAGCGCAAGCCCGGCGTGGCATGAGCGGCTGTGCAGGGGATTGGGCGCCGATCGCCGGGGACTGTTAAATTTGGCTCTCCTGTTGGACAACGCCGATGCCGTTTCGTAACCTGTCTGAGACCTAAGGCGGTTCGGCGGCCTGCAGCAGCGGCGCGGCGAAGGCAGTTTAAGGACACCCAATCTTGACCCTCTCCGGCACACACCGAGTGAAGCGCGTTCTAAAGCGGCCTGTAATCGGTGCGTTGGTCGGCGTCATGATGCTGGGCAGCATCCTTGCGTCCGCCGTCCATGCCGATCCCGCCGATGACGCGCTGGCAAAGCTCAACGAACTCTCCCGGCAGGCCGAGCAGGCCACCGAAGCCATGCACACCGCACAGCTCGACCTGGACGCCAAGACCGCGGCCCAGGCCGCCGCGGACAACAAGTACATCCAGGACCAGGCGGCCGTGAACGCCGCCCAGGTGCAGCTGGCCACCTTCCAGGGGTCCGTCGACAACGTCGCCGCCGCCATGTATATGGGTGGGCGCACCGACGGTCTGGCCGCCATTCTGACCGCAGGCTCGCCGCAGGGCCTCATCGACAAGCTCGCGATGCAGCGCGTGATGGCCACCGAGATGTCGTCGCAGATGGCCAACTACCGCAAGATCAGTGCCGAAGCCGTCCAGGCGCAGGAGGCGTCGGCGAAATCCGCCGCCGAGGCCAAGACCGCAGCCCAGCAGGCCGCCGCGGTCCGCGCCGACCTGCAGGCCAAGCAGAGCCAGCTGCAACTGCAGATCGCCGTGGTCAAGTCGCAGTACCAGGCGCTGACGCCGTCGCAGCGGGTTGCACTGGCCGCACCGGGACCGGTACCGCCACCGGAGGCCGCGCCGGGACCCGATGTGCTGGCCGCCGGGCCGCCGGGAGCATTACCGCCCGATGCGCTTCCGCCTGCGCCCGAGGCCCTGCCTGCCGCGCCGGCGCCGCCGGAGGGAATTCCGCCCGGCGACATGGCCCCGCCGGAGGGCGCCGTACAGCCCGGTGAGGGTGGTGGCGCACCTGAAGGTGCGATCGCCGTCCAAGCCGCATTGACCCGGGTCGGGGCCCCCTACTCCTGGGGTGCCGGCGGACCAGGTGCGTTCGACTGCTCGGGTCTGGTGATGTGGGCGTTCCAGCAGGCCGGGATCTCTCTGCCGCACTCCAGCCAGGCGCTGGCCGCCGGCGGCCAGTCGGTGTCACGCGATGCGCTGCAGCCCGGTGACGTCGTCAATTTCTACTCCGACGCCTCGCACACCGGAATCTATGTCGGCGACGGCATGGTCGTGCACGCCTCCACCTACGGCCAGCCGGTGAAGGTGGTGCCGCTTGACGGCGCCGGCCCGTTCTACAACGCCCGTCGTTACTGAGCCATCCCGTTCGCGCCGGCCGTTCGCGGCCGTCGCCGCATGCGCCGTATTGATCGCCGCTGTGGTCGGGGTGTCCCGGATGACCGATACGCCGCGCACCGCACCGACGGCTCCGCCGGCTCCCGCAGCAGCTCCCACCCTGACCGTCGGTGACGGCAGGACCGTCACGCTGATAAGCCTGGGCGGTGCGGCCAGTGATGCCACGCTGAGCCGGGTCCGCGACGATATCGGCCCGGCGGTGTCGGCGGTGGAACAGTTCTGGGGCACCGACTGGACGCACGACATCGTCGTCATCGGCACCGGTTCGGCCCGACAGTTCACCGAACAGGCCGGCACCCAGCCGCGCAGCGATACCGCGGCCCTTGCGGTGGCAGATCAGGTCGACCCGCAGCGTCGGGTGGCCACCGGCCAGCGCATCGTGCTTGCGCCCGGCGCCGCCGATATGACTCCGCAGGCCTTACGGATCGTGTTGACCCACGAACTCTTTCATTACGCGGCGCGGGCAGGCACCGCCGCCGATGCACCCCGGTGGCTCACCGAGGGCGTCGCCGACTATGTCGCCCGCCCGGCGCCCGCCCCGGGGCAATACCGCGACGTGGGCACCACGCTGCCCGCCGACACCGACTTCACCGGCACCGCGCAACAGCTGTCGGCGGCCTATGACCGGGCCTGGCTTTTCGCCCGGTTCGTCGCCGACCGGTACGGTCCGCCGGCGCTGCGCCGACTCTACGAAACCGCGTGCGGCAGCGGCCATGCCGACGCACCGACCGCGTTGCGGCAGGTACTGGGTGCCGACCCGCAACAGTTGCTGGTCGGCTGGCGGAGCTGGCTGACCGCGTAACGTATCCGCCGATGACCCGAGTCCTGCTGGTAACCAATGACTTTCCGCCGCGTTCGGGCGGCATCCAGTCCTATCTGGAACAACTTGTCACCCGGCTGTCGCAATCCGGTGCGCACCAGCTCACGGTGTATGCGCCGCGCTGGAAGGGTGCGTCGGCCTATGACGAGGCCGCGGCCGCGGCCGGTATCGAGATCGTCCGCCATCCCGGCACCTTGATGCTCCCGGTGCCGACGGTCGACCGCCGGATGTGCGACCTGATCGCCGATCGCGATATCGACACCGTGTGGTTCGGTGCGGCCGCGCCGCTGGCCCTGCTGGGTCCCAGCGCCCGCCGGGCCGGCGCCGGGCGCGTGGTGGCCAGCACGCACGGCCACGAGGTGGGCTGGTCGATGTTGCCGGTGGCCCGCTCCGCGCTGCGCCGCATCGGCGAGAGCTCCGATGTCGTGACCTACGTCAGCCGCTACACCCGGTCCCGGTTCGCCTCGGCGTTCGGCCCGGCCGCCGCACTGGAGCATGTTCCCCCCGGTGTGGACAGCGACCGGTTCCGGCCGGACCCGGCGGCCCGTTCCGAGCTGCGGGCGCGTTACGGGCTCGGTGAGCGCCCGACCGTGGTGTGCGTGTCCCGGCTGGTACCGCGTAAGGGCCAGGACATGCTGATCCGGGTGTTACCCGAGCTGCGCCGCCGGGTCGACGGTGCAGCCCTGGTGATCGTCGGCGGTGGCCCGCAGTTGGAGCGCCTGCGCACCTTGGCCGCCGACACCGGGGTGAGCGAGCACGTCGTCTTCACCGCCGGGGTGCCGTTCGACGAGCTGCCGGCGCACTACGCGATGGGTGACGTGTTCGCGATGCCGTGCCGCACCCGGGGGGCGGGCCTGGACGTCGAGGGGCTGGGCATCGTCTTCTTGGAGGCCTCGGCCAGCGGCATCCCGGTGGTCGCCGGTGACTCCGGTGGAGCACCGGAAACCGTGCTGGAAGGCGAAACCGGCCACGTCGTCGACGGCCGCGACAGCACCGCGGTGCTCGAGGCCGTCAGCGCCCTGCTGGCCGACCCGGACCGGGCCGGCCGGCTCGGAGCCCAAGGCCGCCGGTGGGTGAGCACCCAGTGGCGCTGGGACACCATGGCCGACCGGCTGGGCCGGCTGCTCGGCTAGTCCTTCTTGTAGAGGGCGTCGATATCGCCGGCGAACTTCTCCGCCACGACCTTTCGCTTGACCTTCAGCGTCGGTGTGAGCTCGCCGGTGGCCTCGGTGAAATCGACCGGCAGGATCCGGAACTTGCGAATCGATTCGGCGTGCGACACCTGCTGATTGGCGTCCTTGACGGCTCGTTCGACCTCGGCGAGCAGGTCGGGATCGGTCGCCAGATCACCGACGCTGGCGCCGGCGCCCTTGCCGTGGCGCTCTTTCCAGCCCACGAAGGCCTCCGGGTCGATGGTGATCAGGGCCCCGATGAACGGTTGCGCGTCACCGACGGCCATCGCCTGGCTGATCAGCGGATGAGCCCGCAGTTCGTCTTCGAGGACGGCCGGGGCAACATTCTTGCCGCCCGCGGTCACGATGATCTCCTTCTTGCGCCCGACGATCTTGAGGAAGCCGTCGTCGTCGACCGCGCCCAGGTCGCCGGTGTGGAACCAGCCGTCCACGATCGCCTCGGCGGTCGCGGTCTCGTTGTGCCAGTAGCCGGCGAAGACCACACCGCCGCGGACCAACAGTTCACCATCGTCGGCGACCCGCATGCTGTTGCCGGGCAACAGTTTTCCGACCGACCCGACCTTGATGGCGCCGACCTGATTGACCGTGATGGCGGCACTGGTCTCGGTGAGTCCGTAACCCTCGTAGATGGTCAGGCCCACACCGCGGTAGAAGTGGCACAGCCGGGCACCCAGCGGCGCGCCGCCGGATATCGACGCCGTGCAGTCGCCGCCGAGTGCGGCCCTGAGCTTGCCGTAGACCAGCTTGTCGAACACCGCGTGCCGCAGTCGCAGCAGCAGACCCGGTCCGCCCGCGTCGAGTGCCTCGCTGTACTCGATCGCGGTCTTGGCGGCGATCGCGAAGATCTTGCCCTTACCGTCGTTGGCGGCGTTCTGCTCGGCGGTGTTGTAGACCTTCTCGAAGACCCGTGGCACCGACACCACGACGGTGGGCTTGAACACCGACAGCATCGGGATCAGGTTCTTGATATCGCTGGTGAACCCGACGGTGACCTTGTTGTGGAACGCCCCGATGGTCAGTGCCCGCGCCAGCACATGCGCCAGCGGCAGGAACACCAGCAACCGCTGTCCGCTCGCCAGCAGCGTCGGCATGCTGGCCTTGGCGCCGCGCACCTCGTAGAGCAGGTTGGAGTGCGTCAGCTGGCAGCCCTTGGGCCGTCCGGTGGTACCGGAGGTGTAGATCAGCGTCGCGGGGTCGGTGGCGCGGATACCGGCCACCCGGTTGGCGACCTCGGCCGGGTCGACGGCGGCGCCGTCGGCGGCCAGTTCGTCGAGCGCCTTGGGGTCCGCGGTGTTGATGTGGAAGACGCGGCGCAGATCGGGCAGGTCGTCGGCGAGCTCGGCGGCGATCTTCGCGTGCGCATCGGTCTCGGCGAACAGCAGGACCGCCCCGGAATCCGACAGCACCCAGCGGACCTGTTCGGCCGACGATGTCTCATAGATCGGTACGGTCAGCGCGCCGACACTGAGAATGGCCAGGTCCAGGATCGCCCATTCGTACCGGGTGGCACTCATGATGGCGACGCGGTCGCCGGGGGCCACCCCGTTGGCGATCAAACCCTGTGCCGTCGAACGAATCTGGGCCGCGGCCTGCGCGCAGCTGACGTCGACCCAGTTCCCGTCGACCAGGCGCTGGTAGATCGGGTGATTCGGGTCGTCCCGTTCGTGTTCGTAGACGACCGACACGATGTTGTCCGTCTCCGCGACGGTAAAGGACGCGGGAACGCTCACTTCACGCAATTGCCGACCTTCCTGTGACCAGCGGTATCGCCACCAGACTAGTCCGCCGGCCCGCCCCCGTGTGACGGCCTTCACCTTTGCCCACGATGACGCCCGGGAACAGGCGTGTGTGAAGCTAGGTCGATGCACAGCATCCAGGTGGCCGATGAGACCTTCGTCGCCGCTGCGGGCGCGGTGGTCGGCCCGGTGATCGCCGACCCGGCCCGCTGGCGGCGCTGGTGGCCCGATCTGCGTCTCGAAGTCGTCGAGGACCGCGCCGACAAAGGCATCCGGTGGACGGTGACCGGAGCACTGACCGGCACCATGGAGATCTGGCTGGAACCGGTACTCGACGGTGTGGTGTTGCACTACTTCCTGCATGCCGAACCGTCCGGCGCCGCGGCCTGGCAGGTGGCCAAGATGAACCTCGCCAAGCTCAACCACGCGCGCCGGGTGGCGGGTAAGAACATGGCGTTCGAGGTGAAGACCGAACTCGAGCGATCGCGGCAGGTGGGGGCCGCTCCGCAGGCCTGATTTCGGGCCAACCGGCAGGGGGCAGGGTACCGTTTCTCAGCGGGAGGAATGGCCGGTACCGGCCCCTCGAGAACCTAAGAACAGTTATGCGACAGGCGGGCAGCGTTCACGTGGCGGACAAGACGGCGCAGACCATCTATATCGATGCCGATCCCGGCACTGTCATGGATGTCATCGCCGATATCGGCACCTACCCGGAATGGGTCAAGGAGTACAAGGAGACCGAGGTCCTGGAGGCCGACGCCGAGGGGTACCCGCGCACCGCCCGGCTGGTACTCGATGCCGCGGTGCTCTCCGACACCATGGTGCTGGAGTACGAGTGGCCCGCAGATCGCACGTCGGTGCGCTGGTGGCTGGTGTCGAGCTCATTGCTCAAAGCGCTTGACGGGGCATATCGATTGGTGCCCAAGGGATCTGGTACCGAGGTCACCTATGAGCTCGCGGTCGACCTGATGATCCCGATGATCGGACTGCTCAAACGCAAGGCCGAGCGGCGGTTGACCGACACCGCGTTGAAGGACCTGAAGAAACGAGTCGAGGGCTGAAGGAGTCCAGCGCGGCTGACACCGCCGGGCCGGCTCGGATAAGCCTGTTCGTCGGTAAGGGCGGTGTCGGCAAGTCGACCCTGGCGGCGGCCACCGCGGTTCGCGACGCCCGGGCCGGTCGGCGTGTGCTGGTGGTCTCCACCGATCAGGCGCATTCCCTCGGTGATGTCCTCGGTGTCGACGTGCCGCCGACCGGCAGCCGCGATGCGGTGCGGGTGCTGGCCGACCTGGAGACCGGGTTCCTCGACGCCCTGGCGCTGGACACCCTCGCCCTGCTGGAGGCGCGCTGGCGTGACATCGCCCCTCGGATGGCCGACCGGTTCCCCGATTCCGATATCGGAAATGTTGCACCGGAAGAGCTTTCGGCGCTGCCCGGTATCCAGGAAGTCCTCGGGCTGCACGAGGTCGGTGCGCTGGCGGCCTCGGGAAACTGGGACCACGTGGTGGTCGATTGCGCCTCCACCGCCGACGCGCTGCGGATGCTGACCCTGCCCTCGACGTTCGGCCTGTACCTGGAGCGGGCCTGGCCGCGGCACCGCAGGCTGGCGGCCCTCGCCGATGACGGCCCGTCGGCCGCGGTGGTGGCGCTGCTCGAACGCATCGGCGCCGGTATGGACGAGCTGTCGGCAATGCTGGCCGATGGCGCCGCGGTCAGCGCGCACCTGGTGCTCACCGCCGAACGGGTGGTCGCCGCCGAGGCCGGGCGCACGCTGGGTTCACTGGCGCTGATGGGCGTTCGGGTCCACGAGCTGATCGTGAATCAAATACTGCTGCAGGATGATTCATACGAATATCGCAACCTGCCCGATCATCCGGCCTTCGACTGGTACGCCGAGCGGATCGCCGAGCAGCGTTCGGTGCTGGCCGAGCTCGCGAGCAGCATCGGTGACGTCGAGCTGGTGCTGGTGCCGCATCTGGCCGGTGAGCCGATCGGACCGAAAGCGCTCGGCGACCTGCTCGACAGCGCCCGTCGCCGCGGCGGCAGCGCCCCGCCGGGGCCGCTGAAACCCGTCGTCGACCTGGAGTCGGGGTCGGGCCTGGGTTCGGTGTATCGCATGCGGTTACAGTTGGCGCAAGTCGATACCGGCTCGCTGACGCTGGGGCGTGTCGACGACGATCTGATAATCGGCGTCGGCGGGATGCGGCGTCGGGTCCGGTTGGCGTCGGTGCTGCGGCGCTGCGTCGTGCTGGATGCCCAGCTCAAAGGCAGTGAGCTGACGATACGTTTTCAACCGGATCCGGAGGTGTGGCCGAAGTGAGCGCGTCGCAGCCGCCGTTCGGCCATTCCGATCTCGGGCCCGAACTACGGGCGCTGGCGCAGACGATCCTGGACCGCATCGACCCCGCGCTGCGGACCGCGGCCGCGCTGGCCGCCGCCCGCTCCGGCGACGAGCCGGGCAAATGCCAACAGGTGTGGTGTCCGGTGTGCGCCCTTGCCGCGTTGGTCACCGGGGAGCAGCATCCGCTGCTGACGGTGATCGCCGAGCACAGCGTCGCGCTGCTCGCGGTGGTGCGCGCGCTGGTCGAGGACGGCCAGCCGCCGACACCACCGACCGACCCGGCCGGGGCGCCGGCCGAGCCGGATTCCGGGCGGTCGGGTCGCTATCAGCACATCCCGGTGACGGTGGAGGACTGAGATTCTTTCGCCCTAGGGGTGTGGTCTGTGGTGGCGGGCAAGTCGGGTCGGTAAAGTCTGGCGCAGGGCACGCAGCAGTGGGGCCCCGAGCGGAGGGCACATGTGGTATTGGCTTTTCAAGTACATCTTCATGGGCCCGCTGTTGACCCTGCTCGGACGGCCGAAAGTCGAAGGGCTCGAACATGTTCCGGCCAACGGCCCGGCGATTCTGGCCAGTAACCACCTGGCGGTCGCCGACAGCTTCTACCTTCCGCTGGTGGTCCGGCGCCGCATCACCTTCCTGGCCAAGGCGGAGTACTTCACCGGGACCGGACTCAAGGGCCGGCTGATCAGCTGGTTCTATACCGCGGCCGGACAGGTGCCGATCGACCGCACCGACGCCGACTCCGCGCAGGCCGCACTGGACACCGCCGGCCGGATCCTGTCCCAGGGCAAGCTGCTCGGGATGTACCCGGAGGGCACCCGGTCACCGGACGGCCGGCTCTACAAGGGCAAGACCGGCCTGGCGCGGCTCGCGCTGGAGACCGGCGTCCCGGTCATCCCGGTGGCGATGATCGGGACCAACGTCGTCAACCCGCCGGGATCGGGCTGGCGTTTCGGCCAGGTCACCGTGCGCTTCGGCAAACCGATGGACTTCAGCCGGTTCGAGGGGCTGGCCGGCAACCGGTTCATCGAGCGTGCCGTGATCGACGAGGTCATCTACGAGCTGATGCGCCTGTCCGGCCAGGAGTACGTCGACATCTACGCGGCCAGCCTCAAAGAGGTCACAGCCGATGGAGCGCCTGCTGCTGGTGGTCAGCCGCCTGCCCGGTTTCCGGAGACCGCTGCGGGCTGATCCGCTGCCCGGCGGTCGCGCCCGCGACGACGATGACCGCGAGCGCCCAGAAGACATATGAACCGCCGATGAGCTGACGCCACCAGGCGGCCTCGGTCTCGTGGTGCTCGGGCATCAGCACTATCGGCGTCCACACCAGCAGCGCGACACCCACCGCGGCCACCGCGGCCAGCGCCGCGTTGCGGCGGCGATACGCCAGCACCGTCGTCACGATGATGGCGGGCAGCGTCCACACCCAGTGATGCGACCACGACACCGGCGAGACGACCAGGCCGAACAGCGCCACACAGATCAGCGCCAGCACCGTCTCGGGGCCGTTGTCGGCGGTCCGCAGCACCCGGCGGGCCGCCCAGACCGTCAGGCCCAGCACCGCGAAACAGGCCGCCGTCCACACCAGGAAGTGCACGCCACCGGTCAGGCCCAGCCGGGCCAGTGCACCGGAGATGTTCTGGTTGGTGTTGAGCGTGGCGGTGCCGATGCGGTCGGTGTCGTGCACGGTCTTGGTCCAGTACTCGACGGAATCGCGCCACGCCAGTGCGAAACCGGCCAGGGTGGCCACGACGACGGAGACCGCCACGGTGAGCAGTGCCCGGCCGTCGCGGCGCAGCACGAAGTACACCAGGAAGACCGCGGGGGTGAGCTTGAGGGCGATCGCCAGCCCCAGCAGCACACCGCGCGGCCATGGCGTCCGGCGCGGCACACAATCGGCGATCACCAGCGTCATCAGCACGACGTTGATCTGGCCGAAGTCGAAATTGGACCGCAACGGCTCCAGGTAGAGCACCGCGGGTGCCACGATCGCCACGGCCAGCCAGCACCGGATCCACCGGGCCTCGGGCCGGTCGGCGGCCACGTCGAGACGCGTCAGCACGATCACCGTCGAGACCACCAGCAGCAGCAGTGTCGTGACGGTTATGGCCGCGCTGGCCACCGGCAACGGCAGCAGGGCGAACGGGAAGAACGCGATGGCGGCCAGCGGGGGATAGGTGAACGGCAGGTCGATACCGCCCTGGGTGTGGAACGAGGTGTCGTCGCTGTAGAGCGCGCGCCCGTCGAGCCAGGCCCGCCCGCCCATCCGGTATACGTCGATGTCGATGCGGTACGGGGTGTGGCCCAGCAACCGCCAGACCGTGTAGCCGAAGGCGATGGCCGTCAACAGCTGGAAGGCCCGCCACGCCGCGCGTTGCAGGCCACGGTCGGGCCAACGCCGAGTACTCATGACCGCAACAGCCTATCTGGGTGTTGACCCTGGTTGTGCGAACCGTGTGCTCCTGCGCACTTCTGCGCCGCGATGCGCGTACATTTTCTGCCCGTGCTCGACACGGATCTCGACCTGAACTTCCACCTGGCCATACCGCCGGGCCGGATGCCGCTGATGTGGTGTCTCATCGCCTTCTTGGTGACCTTCTTCATCACCCGCACGATCGTGCGGTACATCAGGGCACACGCCGACAGTGACAAGCCCAAAAAGTGGTGGCAGCCGCGCAATATCGGACACGGCACCGTCCATATCCACCACATGGTCATCGGGGTGATCCTGGTGCTGATCTCCGGGGTAACCATGGTGACCCTGGCAGTCGACGGCACTGTGGGCGACTTCACAGCGGCCGCCATATTCTTCGGCATCGGTGCCGCGCTCATGCTCGACGAGTTCGCGCTGATCGTGCACCTGCAGGACGTCTACTGGTCCGAGGACGGCCGAACCTCGGTCGATGCGGTGTTCGCCGCGGTCGCGGTGGCGGGTCTGCTGATCCTGGGATTCAACCCGCTGTCGTTCTTCGATATCAACATCTGGCGTGCCGACGCATCGGTGGCGGCGCGGGCCCTGGTGGTCGGCGCCGCGCTGGTCACCCTGGGCCTGGCCGTCATCGTGCTGCTCAAGGGCAAGGTGTGGACCGGCCTGATCGGCATGTTCATCACACCGCTGCTGGTGGTCGGCGCGATCAGGTTGTCCCGGCCGCACGCTCCGTGGGCGCGCTGGCGCTACACCAACCGTCCGCGCAAGATGCACCGCGCGCTGGAACGTGAACGCTGGCTGCGCAGGCCCGTCGTGCAGGCCGTGCTCTGGGTTCAGGGCGCGGTCGCCGGGATGCCGGCGTTCCCCGATGACAAGGCCGTCGACGCCGAACTGGACCGCGAGATCCACGCGGCGCCCCCGCCACCGTCGGCCACACCGGCAGCCGACGGTGAACACGCTGCTCAGACCGCTGGATAGGGTGCAGCAGTGCGCTATTTCTACGACACCGAGTTCATCGACAACGGACGCACCATCGAGCTGATCTCGATCGGGGTGGCCGCCGAGGACGGACGTGAGTACTACGCGGTGTCATCGGAGTTCCCGATCGAGCAGGCGGGCAGCTGGGTGCGCCAGCATGTGCTGCCCAAACTGCCGCCGCCGGCCTCCAAGCTGTGGCGCTCGCGGCGCACCATCCGCGAAGACCTCGAAGAGTTCTTCGGTATCGACGGCGACGAGCCCATCGAGCTGTGGGCCTGGGTGGCGGCCTACGACCATGTCGCGCTGTGCCAGCTGTGGGGTCCGATGACGAGCCTGCCGCCGCAGATCCCCCGATTCACCCGCGAACTGCGGCAGTTCTGGGAGGAGCGCGGCTGCCCGCGGATGCCACCGCGCCCCAAGGACAGCCATGACGCGCTCGTCGACGCCCGCCACAACCTGGTGCGATTCGAGATCATGACCAAGCTCGACGCACCCGAAGACCGGTGGGGGACGCGCTGGGAAGTGCCCTGATCCGCAGGTCGGGGTGGTAAAAGCGGCTCGTGCACCCGGTTACCATGGACGGGTGAACTGGACCGTCGATGTACCTATCGAGCAGCTGCCGTCCTTGCCGCCGTTGCCTGACGAGCTGCGTGAGCGGCTGAATGCGGCGCTGGCCAAACCGGCCGCGCAGCAGCCCAGCTGGGACGCCGGCCAGGCGCAGGCGATGCGCACCGTGCTGGAGAGCGTCCCGCCGGTGACGGTGCCGACCGAGATCGAGAAGCTGCACACCCAGCTGGCCGCCGTCGCGCGTGGCGAGGCTTTCCTGCTGCAGGGCGGTGACTGCGCCGAGACGTTCGCCGACAACACCGAACCGCATATCCGCGCCAATATCCGCACGCTGCTGCAGATGGCGGTGGTGCTGACCTACGGCTCGTCGATGCCGGTGGTCAAGGTCGCCCGGATCGCCGGCCAGTACGCCAAACCGCGGTCCTCCGACATCGACGCGCTGGGGCTGAAGTCCTACCGCGGTGACATGGTCAACGGTTTCGCCCCCGACGCTGCGGTCCGTGACCACGATCCGTCCCGGCTGGTGCGCGCCTACGCCAATGCCAGTGCCGCGATGAATCTTGTTCGGGCGCTGACGTCTTCGGGCCTGGCATCGCTGCAGAAGGTGCACGACTGGAACCGGGAATTCGTCCGGACCTCGCCAGCCGGCGCCCGCTATGAAGCACTCGCCGGTGAGATCGACCGTGGCCTGCGCTTCATGACGGCCTGCGGTGTCAACGACCGCAATCTGGACACCGCCGAGATCTACGCCAGCCACGAGGCGCTGGTGCTCGACTACGAGCGGGCGATGCTGCGGCTGGCCGACGGCAGCGAGAGCCCCGACGGTAAGCCCAAGCTGTACGACCTGTCGGCGCACTACCTGTGGATCGGGGAGCGCACCCGCCAGCTTGACGGTGCGCATATCGCGTTCGCGGAGACCATCTCCAATCCGATCGGTATCAAGCTGGGCCCCACGACGGCACCGGAGCTGGCGGTCGAGTACGTCGAGCGGCTCGACCCGCACAACACGCCAGGGCGGCTGACGCTGGTCACCCGGATGGGCAACGGCAAGGTGCGCGACGTGCTGCCCGGCATCATCGAGAAGGTGCAGGCCACCGGCCATCAGGTGATCTGGCAGTGCGACCCGATGCACGGCAACACCCACGAGTCCTCGACCGGTTACAAGACCCGGCACTTCGACCGCATCGTCGACGAGGTGCAGGGCTTCTTCGAGGTGCACCATGCCCTCGGCACCCACCCAGGCGGTATCCACGTCGAGATCACCGGCGAAAACGTCACCGAATGTCTTGGTGGCGCGCAGGACATCTCCGATGACGATCTGGCCGGCCGTTACGAGACCGCGTGCGACCCGCGACTGAACACCCAGCAGAGCCTGGAGCTGGCGTTCCTCGTCGCCGAGATGCTGCGCGACTAAAACCCCTCCGCGAGCGAGCGTGTCTGTACACGACACGCCGCGCCCGGCCGTACAGACACGCTCGCTCGCGGTGAGTGCGGATGCCGCTAGTGGATCAGTCCGTCGAGATTGGTCCCGACGGTCCAGGCCGCGGCCGCCAGCAGGCCGGTCAGGATCAGCACCGTGATGACCCACACCAGGGTCATCCGGCGCGCCCGATGCCGGGCCCAGGCGAACTCGGCCATCTCGATACCCGCGAAATGGCTTACCCCGTAATCGGTCTCGTCCTCGACGGGCTGATCCGCCGGCTGCCAATCCTGCGGGCCGCGGGTCATCGCCAGGGTCGGTTTGCGCACCGGCGTACCGGCCGTGGTGGGGCGGGCATCGTGTACCCGGCTGGCGTGCACCGCCGCCGACACGTGCTGCGCCGAATTACGCGGGGCGGGCACCCGGAACGGCGGCAGCGCCAATTCCTCGGCGATGGCGTCGAGCGTCGCGGCCATATCGGCGGCATCGGCGAAGCGCGCCTGGGCATCGCGCGCGGTGGCCCTGGCGATGAAATCGTCGAACTGCGGCGGCACACCGTCGATCAGCATGCTGGGTGGCGTCACATCCTGGTCCATCCGGCGGTAGGCCACCGCCAGTGGCGTATCACCGGTGAAAGGCGTTGCACCGGTGAGCAACTCGTAGGTCAGGATGCCTATCGAATAGACATCGCTGCGCGGTGAGGCATCGCCGGTACTGACCTGCTCGGGTGACAGATAAGCCGCCGTGCCCAGGATCACGCTGGTGGAGGTGATACCGGCCTGCGCGACGGCGCGCACCAGACCGAAATCGGCGAGCTTGACGTTGCCGTCGTCGGATATCAGCACGTTCTCCGGTTTGAGATCACGATGCACCAGACCGGCCCGGTGCGCGACGGCCAGACCACGCAGCACCGGCCGCAACACCGCCACGACGGCGTGCGGCGGCATCGGTCCGCGCTCGCGCAGCAGCTCGCGCAGCGTGCCGCCCTCGACGAGTTCCATCACCAGGAACGGATGGCGGCCGTCGAGACCCTGGTCGTAGACGGCCACCAGGCCCGGATCGGACAATCGTGCGGCGGCGCGGGCCTCCAACTGGAACCGGGTCAGGAACTGCTGGTCGCCCGAATAGCGCGAGTCCATGACCTTGACCGCCACCGGCCGGTCCAGCCGGGTGTCCACGCCGCGATAGACCGTCGACATGCCGCCGGTGGCGATCCGGGTCTGCACCAGATACCGGCCGTCGAGCACCGTGTCTTCCAGCGGGTCGTGGGCAGCGGATTGGGTCACCGGGCCATCGTATGTGGCAGCGGTGGCTGCGCCATCTGGTCCTCGGTGCCGCGTCGCTGGTCTTAGACTGACCCGGTGAGCAGCATTCCGGCCGGAGACGACGTGCTCGACGCCGACGAACCGGTCTACACCCTTTCCGATGTCGCACAGATGCTCGGCATCTCGGTGACCAAGGTGCATCAGTATCTGCGTGACGGGCATCTGGTCGCGGTGCGCCGCGGCGGCGTGCCGGTGGTGCCGAAGGCGCTTTTCAGTTCGTCGGGCGCGGTCGTGAAACCGCTTCCGGGTCTACTGGCGGTGCTGCGCGACGGCGGCTACCGCGACACCGAGATCCTGCGCTGGTTGTTCACCGCCGACCCGTCGTTGACGCTGACCTTCGACGGATCGCGGGAGACGGCATCCAACGCCCGCCCGGTCGACGCCCTGCACAGCCACCAGGCCCGTGAGGTGCTGCGGCGCGCGCAGGCGATGGCTTACTAGGCGGCGACTTCGGCATCGGCGCGCTCAGGCGCCCGGTTGAGGTAGTACCAGGCGCCGAACGCGCACGCCGAGGCCAGCAGCACATGGATCACCGAGTACATCCCGTGTGAACCGTCGGGCTTGAAGATCACCATGATCCAGGTCGAAAAGCCCGCCACCGCCGCGATCCAGGCGCGCGACTGCGCTATCGAGGACATCACCGCCAGCGGCCAGGTGTAGTACCAGGGCAGGGCCGCCGGGACGAACAGCACCACGACCGCCATGGCCCAGGCGATACCGGTGAGCGCTTCGCGGTCGGTGTGCCGGAACCGCCACCACAGCAGCGGCAGGGCCACCGCGATGACGATGACGCCGGCGATCCGGGTCATCTCCAGCACGGCGTAGAAGTTGACGCTGAAGAACAGCCCGCCGACGGCGTTGGTCAGGTTGGCGATCGCGGTGGGCACGGTGAGCCAGTTGATGATCTTGACCGAACCGGCAAGTGCCGTCAGCCAACCCAGCCCCACATCGGCGAGCCAGGACAGCACGGCGAACACCGCGACGAAGATCCCCACCGAACCCGCGCCGGCGGCCAGGAAGCTCGGCAGCGCCTTGCGACCGGGGCTTTTCGCGCGGATGTTGCGCATCCACACCCACACCAGGAACGGCAGCGCCAGGCCCGCCGTCGCCTTGACGGCCACGCCCGCGGTCGCCAGCGCGATACCGCCGACGGCGTGGCGCTCCATGGTCAGCGCGATACCGGCCATCATCAGCCCGACCATCAGCATCTCGTTGTGCACCCCACCCATCAGGTGGATGATCACCAGGGGGTTGAGCACGCAGATCCACAGCGCCACACTGCCGTTGCCGCCGACATGGCGCGCGACCCGGGGGGCAGCCCAGATCAGCAGGGCCAGGCCGGGCAGCATGCACAGCCGCAGCACCATGGTGCCCGCGATGACGTTGTCGCCGACGATCATCGTCACGAACTTGGCGACCAGGATGAACGCCGGACCGTAGGGCGCGGTGGTGGTCGTCCAGATGGGGCTGACGTTGTCCAGCAGGATGTTCGGGTTCTCGATCGGTCCCACCACATACGGGTCGAAACCGTCGCGCAGCAGCGCACCCTGGGCCAGGTAGGAGTAGGTGTCGCGGCTGAAGACCGGCACCGACAGCAGCAGCGGAGCCAGCCAGAAGCCGGTGGTGGCGATCATGGTGTATTCGTCGGTGCCGCCGGCGATCACCCGCTTGCCCAGCCACAGCCAGGCTGCCAGCATCACCGCGACACCGCCCCACAGCAGCACCGAGGACAGCACCAGGCCGTGGCCGAATCGCAGCCAGGACAGGTGTGCCGATTCCAGTACCGGGTCGTGCAGCCGGGTGCTGCCTGCGCCCAGTCCGCCTGCCGTGATCAGCAGCGCACCCAGGCAGCCGAGCAGCGCCGGGCGGCCCGCGTCGGAACCGGCGAAGAGGCGCAGCCGGCCGAGCTGGGTGGCAAATCCGTTGGTGGACATCTTTTTCGCGTCCGGGTCAGGCCGACCGGTTGGCGGCCAACCGGGCCAGCTCGGCCAGACCCACCTTGGCCTGCGGAGCGATCGGGGCATTGCCCAGCGCTTCCAGACCGTTGCGGGTCAGGGTGTCGATACGGTCTTCGACGGCGGCCAGCGCACCGACCGACTCGATGACCCGGCACAGCTCGCGCACCTGCGGTTCGGTCAGGTCGGTGCCGATCCCGTCGCGTAACAGCTTGGCCCCCAACGGGTCCAGCCGCTCGGCACGTTCGACGGCCTCGGCCAGCAGCACCGTGCGCTTACCGGACCTCAGGTCGTCACCGGACGGTTTGCCGGTGACGGCGGGGTCGCCGAAAACGCCGAGCACGTCGTCGCGCAACTGGAAGGCGATGCCGAGATCGTTGCCTGCGGTGTGGAAGACGGCCTGGATATCGGGACGGTCGGCGGCCGCCGCGGCACCGAGCTGCAGCGGCCGGGTCACCGTGTAGGACGCGGTCTTGTAGGTGTTGACCGTCATCGCCGAGTCGATGGAGTCGGCACCGCCGGCCTCGGCGACGATGTCGAGGTACTGCCCGCCGAGCACCTCGGTGCGGATGTCGGACCACACCCGCTGAACCCGGCGGTGGGCGTCGGGCGGCAGCTCTGCTCCCGCGACGACGTCGTCGGCCCAGGCCAGCGACAGGTCGCCGAGCAGGATGGCGGCCGACATCCCGAACTGGGTGTCCGAGCCGCGCCAGCCGCGGTCGCGGTGCAGCGCGGAGAAGGCCTTGTGGACGGTGGGCATACCGCGACGGGTGTCGGATTCGTCGATGACGTCGTCGTGCACCAGGGCGCAGGCCTGCAGCAGTTCCAGGGCGGCGAACAGCCGCAGGATATCGGCGGGCACACCGCCGGTGCCGGGATCGTCGGCCACGGCGCGCCAGCCCCAGTAGGCGAACGCCGGGCGCAGCCGTTTACCGCCGCGCAGCACGAATTCCTCGAGCCGGGCGATCAGACCGTCGTAGTCCTGGCCGATGTATGCCGCCGCGCGCCGGCGTTCGCCGAGGTAGACCCGCAATTGCTCGGTCACGGCGGTGGCCAGTTCGACGGCTGTCGGTGCCGCTGCGTCAACGCTCAGCGTGACGCCCCTTTCTCCTGATCCCCATCCCGCTGGCAGAGTTTATCCAGCAAGGCTGAAGTTGTGTGTGCCCTTGGCGGTGCCGGGCCGCCCGGGTCACGCTGCCATATTCCCCGGCGCGCACGCACCGGGGGTCAGTCCCGTTCCCGCGGTCCGACGAGCCGGGGGGAGCGGTCACGGGCCATCCAGGCCAGCACCGCGACGAGCCCGGCCACCGCGGCGGCGGCGATTCCGAGGACCGTGGCGCCGCCGGTGAACGACCGGGTCGCCGGATCGGTGTAGCGGGCCTGGGCGCTCATGGTGTTGACGACGCCGGGCTTGAGCGTCCACTGGGCGACGTCGGTGTCGATGCGCTCACCGTTGGTGGAGGTGACCTCGCCGGGGAACGACACCGTCAGCGACACCTCGGCATCGGTGTCCGACAGTGAGGTCAGGTCGACGCGGCCTTCCAGGATGACCAGGCTGCCTGCGCGCCGCAGCGACAGGTCGACGCCGGCTGCCTCGCGGTTCATATTGGCCAGCTGCGGCAGCTCGGCGAAGCTCAGGTTGGCGAACACCGCCTTGGAGCCCACATAACCGTCCTGGTCGTAGTGCGAGATCGCGACCTTCTGGGCGAACGGCAGATCGTCGGTGAACTGCGGGCCTTTGTCATCGTCGTCGGTGGGCTTGGCGGCGGCGATGATCTGACCCGACACCTGATCGTCGGGGGACACCGTGATCGACGCGCGGACCCGTACGCAGCCGACGGCCAGCGGGGCTAAGACCAACAGGAGTACGACAAGCGACAGCAGGCGGCGGTGATGGCGGGCGCGCACCCGGTCATCGTGCCAGACCGCGGCGTTTTCGGGGCGCTGCGCCGCAGTGCGATTCCTGCCCCTACAGCGGCAGGGCGCGTCCCAGGACGGCAAACGGGCGCGGGTCGCCGGCGAAGTGGTAGCCGCGGATGATGTCGGTGAACCCGAGTCGGCGGTACAACCGCCATGCCCGGTTGCCCTCGCCGTGGATCTCAGGTGTGGACAACAGCACGTTGGCCTCGGAGCGGTCGTGCAGCAGCCGGCGGGCCAGTGCCTCACCGAGCCCGCGGCCCTGTGCGCGGGGGTGGATGTGCAGCTCGGTGAGTTCGAAATAGCTGGTCATGATCTTTTCGATCTCCGGTGTCGGGGTGCCGCCGCGGCGCAATCCGGCCACCACCTGCTGCTGCCACCACTGGTCGGGAGCACCGCAATAGCCGTAGGCGATACCGAGCAGCGGTGCAGTGGCCAGCATCGCGCTGTCGGGCGCGCCCGTGCCGGCAGGGTCCGGCGCGTCCTCGACTTCGATCGCGGCGACGGCTTTCCAGCCGATCCGGCGGCTGTGTTCGAGCCACATCGACGCCCGGTTGTCCTCGGTTCCGCGGGGATAGCGCATGGCGTCGACGTACACCGTGAGTGCTTCGCCGAGCCGGCGCTGCATATCGTGCGCTGACAGGTCGATCAGGTAGGTCACCAACGCCTGTCGCCCTCCCGCTGAGTGTTCTGATGGCCCGGATGTCGCACCCGCCATTATGGTCACGGGCGGGGCTGTCCTCGGGGCGGCCACTCTCGTCGTAGAATCCCTTAGCGAACGAGGTGGTACTGCAGTGATTCTGCTCGTATCATCTTGTTAGTTGCCCGTAACCTGCGGGCAGTCGTCAACTGTCAGTGTTCGCCCGACGCCACGCTCGCCGGCAAGGAGGGCCGAATGCCACTCTCCGAGCACGAGCAGCGCATGCTCGACCAGATCGAGAGCGCGCTCTACGCCGAGGACCCGAAGTTTGCGTCCAGTGTCCGTGGTGGGACGCTGCGCGCGACATCGGCTCGGCGTCGTCTCAAAGGTGTGACCCTCTTCGTGGTCGGCCTGGCGATGCTCATTGCCGGAGTGCCGTTCTACGCGCAGAACCACGCCTTCATCATCGTGAGCATCATCGGTTTCGTGGTGATGTTCGCCGGTGCGGTGGTCGCGGTGACCGGACCTCGGTCGACCGGTAAGGACCAGTCCGCGCCCACCAAGGGTGGTGTGACACCCATCAAGAAGGCCAAGGGCTCGGGTGGGTCGTTCACCAGTCGGATGGAGGACCGGTTCCGTCGTCGTTTCGACGAGTAGCCGAGCCGACAACTCAGATAAAGGGGCAGCCTTCCGGCTGCCCCTTTTTTCGTGCGCCCAGGCGGGTGAGCGACACACCGGGCAGGGTAGCGGCCCCACACTTCCCCCACCTGTCCCCACCACGCCACACCACAACCCTTCTGAGCCTCTGAACAGGCTGTTTGCCTGTCGCGCCTGCCCCGCACCGGATCGGTGTGGGGACCGAATTGCCCTGTTGCGGGTGCGGTGGGGGGAAGACACCCTTTGTGTGGCATGAATTGGAGCAAAGTGGGGGATTGTGGGGTATGGTGGCAGCTAACGGAGAGAAGAAGACTCCGGGGTCGTAGGAGGTGCCGCGATGTTTCTCGGTACCTACACGCCCAAGCTCGACGACAAGGGGCGGCTGACGCTGCCCGCCAAGTTCCGGGACGCGCTGGCAGGAGGGTTGATGGTCGCCAAGAGTCAAGATCACAGCCTGGCCGTCTATCCGCGTGCGGAGTTCGAGGAGCGTGCCCGCCGGGCCGTGGAGGCCTCGAAGTCCAACCCGGAGGCCCGCGCCGGACTGCGCGTCTTCGCCGCAGGCGCTGACGAGCAGCATCCCGACGCGCAGGGCCGGATCACCCTGTCAGCCGACCACCGTCGCTACGCCGAACTCTCCAAAGAGTGCGTCGTCATCGGTGCCGTCGACTACCTGGAGATCTGGGATGCCGCGGCCTGGCAGAACTACCAGCAGACCCACGAAGAGAACTTCTCCGCGGCCAGCGATGAAGCACTCCGCGACAGTACTTAATCCTGCGACGTTGCCGGGTGCAGCCCGTGCACCGTGGCCTCTGCCCGAACCGACCCTGGCGTACTTCCCCGACGCCAGGTCCGGATTCTCGGACAGGGACCTCGGTGCAGGGGTGGCATCCGTGCACACCGCGGATGCACATCGGAGTGTGGGGACCAGTGGAGGTGTCGGGGTGGCAGACAATTTCGGCCATCTACCCGTCCTGCTGGACCGCTGCGTCGAACTTCTCACCCCGGCGCTGACCCGGCAGGCCGCCGATGGTTCCGGTGCGGTTCTCATCGACGCGACACTGGGTGCCGGCGGTCATTCCGAGCGATTCCTCACCCAATTTCCCGGCCTGCGCCTGATCGGCCTGGACCGCGACCCGAGCGCGCTGGAAATCGCCGGTGCCCGGCTGCGCCCGTTCGGCGACCGCGCGACGCTGGTGCGCACCCGCTATGACGGCATCGCCGCGGCCCTGCAGGAATGCGGCTACGCCGAAAACGAGTCGGTCGACGGCGTGCTCTTCGACCTCGGGGTGTCCTCGATGCAGCTCGACCGCGCCGAGCGCGGTTTCTCCTATTCGGCCGACGCGCCCTTGGACATGCGGATGGATCCCGACCTGCCGATGACCGCGGCCGACATCCTCAACACCTACGACCACGGCGCGCTGGCGCAGATCCTGCGCGAGTTCGGTGAGGAGAAGTTCGCCTCCCGGATCGCCTCCCAGGTCATCCGGCGCAGGCAGCGCCAGCCGCTGCGCACCACCTCCGAACTCGTCGAGATCCTCTACGAGGCCATCCCCGCACCGGCCCGCCGCACCGGCGGCCATCCCGGCAAGCGCACCTTCCAGGCGCTGCGGGTGGCCGTCAACGGCGAACTCGATTCCCTGCGCGCCGCCCTGCCTGCGGCCCTGGACGCCGTCGTGCCCGGCGGCCGGGTGGTCGTGATGGCCTACCAGTCGCTGGAGGACCGCATCGTCAAGAGCGTCTTCGCGGCCGCCACGGCCAGCCGCACGCCCGAGGGCCTGCCCGTCGAACTGCCCGGTTACGGGCCCGTCTTCAGCGCCGTCACCCGGGGTGCCGAGCGTGCCGACGCCGACGAGATCGAACGAAATCCGCGCAGCGCCGCGGTCCGCCTGCGGGCCGTACAGCGAACGAACGAGGGGGGACGCTGATGAAGATCCGGCGCGAGAACACACCGAAAGCGGCCCCGGCACGATCCGGTGACCGGCGGGCCCGCAGCACCGCGGTCCGGGAGGACAAGCCGCCGCGCCGGCGTCCCGCACCCGCGTCGGGCCGCCAGGAACGCCGCCGGCCCGCCGAAGCGCCCCCGCGTGAGCGGCGCGCGAAGAACGCCCGGGTGTCCGGCCCGGCCCGTGAGCAGCGGCCGCAGCGGCATGGGCCCGCGACCGCGCCGATGCGCAAGCAGGCGCCTGCGAAGAACACCAGCCAGGCCAAGGCGCGTGCCAAGGCCCGAAAGGCCAAGGCGCCCAAGATCGCCCGCGTCCCGCTCAAGCAGCGGCTGCTGGTCCGGCTGACCCGGCTGGCCGAGATCGACCTGCGCCCGCAGCGCCTCGCGGCCCGGGTGCCGTTCGTCGTCCTGATCATCGGTGCGCTCGGGCTGGGCCTTGGCGTGACGCTGTGGCTTTCCACCGACGCCGCCGAACGGTCCTACCAGCTGGGCCACGCCCGCTCGGTCAATCAGGGTCTGCTGCAACAGAAGGAAGCCCTCGAACGCGAGGTCCTCGAAGCGCAGGCCGCACCGGCGCTGGCCGAGGCAGCGCGCGGACTGGGCATGATCCCGTCCCGCGACACCGCGCACCTGGTACAGGACCCGGCCGGGAACTGGATCGTCGTCGGCACGCCGAAGCCCGCCGAAGGTGTGCCGCCGCCGCCGCTGAACGTCAAACTGCCCGACCCGGTTCCGCCCGCGGCAGCCACGCCGACACCCGCGCCGCCTACCCCGGTCCGCGGCGAACGACCCGTACTGTTGCCCGGTATGCCGGTACCTGCTGGTGGTGCGTCACCTGAGGTCCTCGTCCGCACCCCGTCGCCGAGTGCCCTCCCGGCGCCGCTTGCCGCGCCCGCCCCGGTCGCCGCGCCGGCCCCGGATCAGGCCCCGGTCGATATCCCCGCACTGGGCACCATCCCGGTCATCCCCGTCGTCCCGCCCGCCGCCCCCGCAGACGTTGCACCCCCGGCGCCGGTCGACGCCGCGGTCCCGGTACCGGCTCCCGCGGTGCCGGGGGCACCGGCATGAGCCCACGCGCAGGCAAGCCGGCCAAGAACCCCAAGCCGGCCAAGGGCGCACCCCAGCAAGGCCGCCCTGCCAAGGCCAAGCGCACCCGCCAGCCCACCGAAATGGGCCCGCGCACTTCGGCGTTCGGCTTTCGGCACCGCACCGGCAATATCGTGATGCTGCTGGTCCTGCTCGTGGCGGCCGGCCAGCTCTTCTACCTGCAGGTGCCGCGCGCGGCGGGGCTGCGCGCCGAGGCCGCGGGTCAGCTCAAGGTCACCGATGTGGAGAAGGCGGTGCGCGGCAGCATCGTCGACCGCAACTTCAACAAGCTGGCCTTCACCATCGAGGCCAGGGCGCTGACCTTCCAGCCCGTCCGGATCCGCAAACAGCTCGCCGAAGCCAAGGAGAAGTCCACGGCCGCACCCGATCCGCAGCAGCGTCTCAAGGAGATCGCGCGCGAGGTCTCGGCCCGCCTGGACAACCGGCCCGATATGGCCACCGTGCTCAAGAAACTGCAGAGCAACGACTCGTTCGTCTACCTGGCCCGCGCCGTCGACCCCACGATCGCCGACGCCATCGTCGAGAAGTTCCCCGAGGTGGGCACCGAACGCCAGGATCTGCGTCAGTACCCGGGCGGATCGCTGGCGGCCAATATCGTCGGCGGTATCGACTGGGACGGCCACGGCCTGCTGGGGCTGGAGGATTCCATGGACGCCGTGCTCGCCGGCGCCGACGGTTCGGTCACCTACGACCGCGGCTCCGACGGCGTGGTGATCCCGGGCAGCTATCGCAACCGGCACGACTCCGTCGACGGATCGACCGTCCAGCTCACCCTCGACGACGATATCCAGTACTACGTCCAGCAGCAGGTGCAGCAGGCCAAGGATGCCTCCGGCGCCAAGAACGTCTCCGCGGTGGTGCTGGACGCCAAAACCGGTGAAGTGCTGGCGATGTCGAACGACAACACCTTCGACCCGGCACAGGACATCGGCCGGCAGGCCGACCGGGAGATGGGCAACCTCGCGGTCTCGTCACCGTTCGAGCCGGGCTCGGTCAACAAGATCATCACCGCGGCATCGGTCATCGAATACGGATTGTCCAATCCCGATGAGGTGCTGCAGGTTCCGGGCTCCATCGACATGGGCGGTGTCACGGTCCGCGACGCCTGGAACCACGGTGTCATGCCCTACACCACGACCGGTGTATTCGGGAAGTCCTCCAACGTCGGCACCCTGATGCTGGCGCAGCGCGTCGGGCCCGAGCGCTACGCGCAGATGCTCGACAAGTTCGGGCTCGGTCAGCGCACCGGTGTCGGCCTGCCCGGTGAGAGCGCCGGCCTGGTTCCACCGATCGACCAGTGGTCGGGCAGCAGCTTCGCCAACCTGCCTATCGGGCAGGGCCTTTCGATGACGCTGCTGCAGATGGCCGGCCTGTACCAGACCATCGCCAACGACGGCGTGCGCGTCCCGCCCCGCATCGTCAAGGCCACCATCGCCGCCGACGGCACCCGGACCGAAGAGCCCAAACCCGAGGGGGTGCGGGTGGTGTCGGCGCAGACCGCGCAGACCGTGCGCAACATGTTCCGCGCCATCCTGCAGCGCGACCCGACCGGCGTCCAGCAGGGCACCGGCCCGGCGGCCGCGGTGTCGGGCTACCAGATGGCGGGCAAGACCGGTACCGCCCAGCAGATCAACCCGGCATGCGGCTGCTACTACGACGACGTCTACTGGATCACCTTCGCCGGGATGGCCACCGTCGACAACCCGCGCTATGTGGTCGGCATCATGATGGATGCGCCGCATCGCGCCGCCGACGGCAGCCCCGGTTCGTCGGCGGCCCCGTTGTTCCACAACATCGCATCGTGGTTGATGCAGCGTGAGAACGTGCCGCTGTCCCCGGACCCCGGCCCGCCGCTGACGCTGCAGGCTGACTAGGACGCAGCCTCGGTAGGGTGATGCCGGTGTCGACGCCCCTTCGTCCCACCGCCACTTCGGGTGTGCGGTTATCCGCGCTCGCTGCCCGGGTCGGCGCGGTGACGGCCCACGACGGGCCCGCTGCCGTCGACGTCACCGTGAGCGGCGTGACATTGCGGGGTCAGGACGCCCAGCCCGGGGACCTTTTCGCGGCCCTGCCCGGTTCGTCGGCGCACGGCGCGATCTACGCCGGCGACGCCGTCGAACGCGGCGCCGTCGCGGTGCTCACCGACGCCGACGGCGTGGCACTGCTGACCGACGCCGTCGTGCCGGTACTGGTCCATCCCGCGCCCCGATCGGTGCTGGGCGCACTGGCCGCCGAGGTCTACGACCACCCGTCGCAGGCCGTGACGGTCATCGGTGTCACCGGTACGTCCGGCAAGACCACCACCACCTATCTCGTCGAGGCCGGGTTGCGCGCCGCGGGCCGGACCGCGGGCCTGATCGGCACGGTGGGTATCCGCGTCGCCGGCGTCGACGTCCCGAGCTCGCTGACCACACCGGAGGCACCCGCTGTGCAGGCGCTGCTGGCCGCCATGCGTGAACGCCACGTCGACACCTGTGTCATGGAGGTGTCCAGCCACGCGCTGTCGCTGGGCCGGGTCGACGGTGTGCGCTTCGCGGTGGGCGGTTTCACCAATCTCTCGCGTGATCACCTCGACTTCCACCCGACCATGGCCGACTATTTCGAGGCCAAGGCCCGGCTCTTCGACCCGCAGTCACCGCTGCACGCCCAGGCCGCGGTGATATGCATCGACGATGACGCCGGCCGGGCGATGGCGAGCCGGGCGCAGGCGCCGGTCACCGTCAGTGTGGACGGGCCCGCCGACTGGAGCGTCGAGGATGTGGTGACCCGGCCCGGCGGATCGCAGGAATTCGGTGTCGTCGACCCCGCCGGCGTGCACCACCGCATCGGCATCCGGTTGCCCGGCCGCTACAACATCGCCAATTGTCTTGTCGCGCTCGCCATCCTGGACGCCGTCGGAGTGGCGCCGGAGCAGGCGGCGCCGGGCCTGCGCGACGCGCGGGTCCCGGGTCGCCTCGAACCCGTCGAGTGCGGCCAGAATTTCCTGGCGCTGGTGGATTACGCGCACAAGCCCGGCGCGCTGCGCGCTGTGCTGGAGACATTGCGCAGCGGCCACGGCGCGGGACGGATCGCCGTGGTCTTCGGCGCCGGTGGTAACCGCGACCAGGGCAAACGCCGGCCGATGGGGGAGGTCGCCGCGGAACTGGCCGACCTCGTCGTCGTCACCGACGACAATCCGCGCGATGAGCAGCCCGGCGATATCCGGGCCGAGGTCATCGCCGGTGCCCGCGCGGTGCCCGGCGGCGCCGAGATCGTCGAGATCGGCGACCGGCGCACCGCCATCGAATATGCCGTCGGCTGGGCGCAGCCCGGTGACGTCGTGCTGATCGCGGGTAAGGGCCACGAATCCGGTCAGACCGCACTGGGCAAGACGCGGCCGTTCGACGACCGCGTCGAGCTCGCCGACGCGCTGGGCAAGCTGGGGAACGGCGCATGATCGAGCTGACCGTGGCGCAGATCGCCGATATCGTCGGCGGCCGGCTCAGCGGTGTCACCGCGGACGAGGCGCAGCGCACCGTGGTCACCGGGACGGTGGAATTCGATTCGCGTGCCGTCACCGCCGGTGGGCTGTTCCTGGCGCTGCCGGGTGCGCGCAGCGACGGGCACGACCACGCCGCCGCGGCGGTGGCTGCCGGAGCCGTCGCGGTGCTGGCGGCCCGCGACGTCGGCGTGCCCGCGATCGTGGTTGACCCGCAGCCGGGTGACTCCGGTGCCGGGGTGCTCGAATACGACCGCGACGGCTCGGGTGCGGCGGTGCTGGCCGCGCTGGCCAGGCTGGCCGCTGCGGTGGCCGCGAAGCTGGTCGCCGGGGGACTGACGATCATCGGTGTCACCGGGTCGTCGGGGAAGACCTCGACCAAGGATCTGCTGGCCGCGGTGCTGGCGCCGCTCGGCCAGGTGATCGCCCCGCCGGGGTCGTTCAACAACGAGCTCGGTCATCCGTGGACGGTGTTGCGCGCCACGCCCGACACCGATTACCTGATCCTGGAGATGTCGGCGCGGCACCCGGGAAATATCGCGGCGCTGGCGGCCATCGCGCCGCCGCAGATCGCCGTGGTGCTCAACGTGGGCACCGCGCATCTCGGCGAATTCGGCTCGCGTCAGGCCATCGCGGATACCAAAGCCGAACTGCCGCAAGCCGTTCCCGCCTCCGGGGTGGTGGTGCTCAATGCCGACGACCATGCCGTCGCGGCGATGGCGGACAAGACCGCGGCCCGGGTGGTGCGGGTCGGCCGCAATGGTGCGGGCGATATCTGGGCCGACCAGGTCGGTCTCGACGAGCTGGCCCGGCCCCGGTTCACCCTGCATACCGCCGACGCGCAGGTCGCAGTCCAGCTCGCGGTGCACGGTGACCATCAGGTCTCCAACGCGCTGTGCGCCGCCGCGGTGGCGCTGGAGTGCGGGGCCACCGTCGAACAGGTCGCGGCGGCGTTGGCCGGCGCGGGCCCGGTGTCCAAGCACCGGATGGCGGTCTCGACGCGCGCCGACGGCGTCACGGTCATCAACGACGCCTACAACGCCAACCCCGATTCGATGCGCGCCGGTCTGCAGGCGTTGGCCTGGATGGCGCGCGGCGACGGTGCCGGCGAACGCCGCCGCAGTTTCGCCGTACTCGGTGAGATGGCCGAACTCGGTGACGAGGCGATTTCGGAACACGATCGCATCGGCCGGCTGGCGGTGCGCTTAGATGTGACACGACTTATCGTCGTCGGGAACGGGAGGCCTATGAGCGCCATGCACCATGGGGCGGTCATGGAAGGTTCGTGGGGCGCGGAGGCCACCTTGGTCCCCGATGCCGACGCGGCTCTGGCGCTCCTGCATGACGAGCTGCGGCCCGGCGACGTCGTTCTGGTCAAGGCATCGAACTCGGCCGGTCTCGGTGCGCTGGCCGAGCGCCTGAGCGGCCAGACCGGGGACGTCGGCCGATGAGACTGATCCTGATCGCGGTCGGGCTGTCGCTGGCCGTGTCGATCCTGCTGACACCGTTGTTGATCCGGGCCTTCACCCGGCAAGGGTTCGGCCACGAGATCCGTGAGGACGGCCCGCCCAGCCACCAGACCAAACGCGGCACCCCGTCGATGGGCGGTGTGGCGATCCTGGCCGGCATCTGGGCCGGCTACCTGGGCACCCACCTGATCGGGGTGATGCTGCACGGCGACGGGCCGTCGGCGTCGGGCCTGCTGGTACTGGGTTTGGCCACCGCGCTGGGTGCGGTCGGTTTCGTCGACGACCTGATCAAGATCCGCCGGTCGCGCAACCTCGGGCTGAACAAGACCGCCAAGACCGTCGGACAGATCGGCGCGGCGGTGCTGTTCGGCGTGCTGGTGCTGGGTTTCCGCAATAGCGACGGTCTCACCCCGGGCAGCCCGGAACTGTCCTATGTGCGCGAGATCGCCACCGTCACACTGGTCCCCGCGCTGTTCGTCCTGTTCGTGGTGGTGCTGGTATCGGCCTGGTCGAACGCGGTGAACTTCACCGACGGTCTGGACGGGTTGGCCGCGGGCAGCATGGGCATGGTCACCGCCGCGTATGTGCTGATCACCTTCTGGCAGTACCGCAATGCCTGCGCGACGGCGCCGGGGCTGGGCTGCTACAACGTGCGCGACCCGCTCGACCTGGCCATCATCGCCGCCGCCACCGCCGGAGCCTGTATCGGATTCCTGTGGTGGAACGCCGCGCCGGCCAAGATCTTCATGGGGGACACCGGTTCGCTGGCCCTGGGCGGCATCATCGCCGGGTTGTCGGTGACCAGCCGCACCGAGGTGCTGGCCGTGGTGCTCGGTGCGCTCTTCGTCGCCGAGATCGTCTCGGTGGTGGTGCAGATCCTGGCGTTTCGGACCACCGGCCGCCGGGTCTTCCGGATGGCGCCGTTCCACCATCACTTCGAGCTGGTCGGCTGGGCCGAGACCACCGTGATCATCCGGTTCTGGTTGTTGACCGCAATCGCCTGCGGGCTCGGGGTCGCGCTGTTCTACGGTGAGTGGCTCTCCGCGATCGGCGCCTGAGGTGGCAGATCCCGGGCTCGGCCCGCTCCAGCCCGGCGCGCGGGTGCTGATCGCCGGCGCCGGTGTCACCGGCCGGTCGGTGCTGGCGGCGTTGGCGCCGCTGGGTGTGCTGGCCGATGTCACCGACGATCATGTCTCGGCGCTGCAGAAGCTGGCCTTCGAAGGTGTGCGGGTCATCGACGCCGACTCCGCGGTGTCCCGGTTCGCCGGTGCCACAACCGATTACGCGCTGGTGATCACCAGCCCGGGCCTGCCGCCGAGTTCACCGGTGCTGACCGTGGCCGCCGCTGCCGGGGTGCCGGTGTGGGGTGATGTGGAGCTGGCCTGGCGGCTGGACCGCTCCGGCCGGTACGGGCCGCCGCGGCGCTGGCTCGTCGTCACCGGCACCAACGGCAAGACCACCACGACCTCGATGCTGCACGAGATGCTGACCGCCGCCGGGCACACCAGCCTGCTGTGCGGCAATATCGGCAGCCCCGTCGTCGACGTCCTGGAACAGCCCGGCGAGTTCCTGACCGTGGAGCTGTCCAGCTTCCAGCTGTACTGGTCGTCATCGTTGGCGCCGGAGGCCGGTGTGCTGCTCAACATCGCCGAGGATCACCTGGACTGGCACGGCACCATGGCTGCCTACGCCGCGGCCAAGGCCCGCGCGCTGGCGGGCCGGGTGGCGGTCGCCGGTCTGGACGACCCGATCGCCGGTGAGCTGCTCGATGCCTCCGGTGCCCAGGTGAAGGCCGGGTTCCGGCTCGGTGAGCCCGGTCCGGGCGAGCTCGGCGTGCGCGACGGCATGCTGGTCGACGACGCGTTCGGTGACCGGGTGCCGCTGGCACCGGTGAGTTCGATAGGGGTCGCCGGTCCGGTGGGGGTGCTCGATGCGCTGGCGGCGGCGGCCGTGGCCCGGGCCGTCGGTGTGCCTGCCGATGCCGTCGCCGCGGCGCTGGCGGCGTTCCGGGTGGGCCGGCACCGCGCCGAGGTCGTTGCCGAAATCGACGGTGTCACCTATGTGGACGACTCCAAGGCCACTAATCCGCACGCCGCGCAGGCGTCGGTACTGGCCTATCCGCGGGTGGTGTGGCTGGCAGGAGGCCTGCTCAAGGGCGCTTCGGTGCACGATATGGTCGCCCGGGTCGCCGATCGGCTGGCCGGCGCGGTGCTGTTCGGCCGGGATGGCGCCGAGGTTGCCGAGGCGTTATCACGACACGCGCCCGATGTCCCCGTCGTCCACGTGGCCACGGGGGAGGATGCTGGGGTGCATGTGACTAATGAGTCCACTGTGACTCGAGTGATTAATGCGCCGGGGGTTGCGATCGGTACCGCGGTGATGGCCGAGGCCGTCGCCGCGGCGCGTGAGCTGGCCACGCCCGGTGACACCGTGTTGCTGGCCCCAGCGGGGGCCTCGTTCGACCAGTTCGGCGGCTATGCCGACCGCGGCGACCAGTTCGCCTCGGCAGTACGCGCCCTCGACACCGCGGCACGGTAGTTCGTCATGGCGAGCGTCTTGAGCCGCTTGCGCCGCCGGGGTTCTGCCGGTGCCGACGCGAGCGCCGACCAGGCCGACGGCACCGGCGCGCCGGTGGCCGCGACGGCGCCGACGGTGCCGCGCACCCGGTTCGGTGCCTGGCTGAGCAAGCCCATGACGTCGTTTCACCTCATCGTCGCGGTGGCGGCGCTGCTGGTGACGCTGGGCCTGATCATGGTCCTGTCGGCCTCGGGTGTGCACTCCTTCGACGAGGACGGCTCCCCGTGGACCATCTTCGCCAAACAGGTGCTCTGGACCGTCGTCGGCCTGTTCGCCTTCTACATCGCCATCCGCACCCCGGTGAGTTTCATGCGCCGGATGGCGTTCCCGGCGTTCGCCGGCACCATAGTGCTGCTGGTCCTGGTGCTCATCCCCGGAATCGGCACGGTGGCCAACGGCACCCGGGGCTGGTTCGTGATCGCCGGGTTCTCCATGCAGCCCTCCGAGCTGACCAAGATCGCCTTCGCCATCTGGGGTGCCCACCTGCTGGCATCACGCCGGATGGAACGCGCCTCGCTGCGCGAGATGCTCATCCCGCTGGTGCCGGGCGCGGTGATCGCGCTGGCCCTCATCGTGGCCCAGCCCGACCTCGGGCAGACGGTGTCGCTGAGCATCATCCTGCTGGCACTGCTGTGGTACGCCGGCCTGCCGCTGCGGGTCTTCCTCAGTTCCCTGTTGTCCGCGCTGGCCGCCGGCGCCGTGCTCGCGGTATCGGCCGGTTACCGGTCCGACCGGGTGCGGTCCTGGCTCGATCCGGCCGCCGACGCCCAGGGCGCCGGCTACCAGGCCAAGCAGGCCAAATACGCACTCGCCAACGGCGGGGTCTTCGGGCAGGGCCTGGGGCAGGGCACCGCCAAGTGGAACTACCTGCCCAATGCGCACAACGACTTCATCTTCGCCATCATCGGCGAAGAACTCGGACTCGTCGGGGCGGTCGGGTTGTTGGGCCTGTTCGGCCTGCTGGCCTACACCGGTATGCGGATCGCGCGCCGCTCGGCCGACCCGTTCCTGCGACTGCTGACCGCCGCCGCCACCATGTGGATCATCGGGCAGTCCTGTATCAACGTCGGCTATGTCATCGGCCTGCTGCCGGTGACCGGCATCCAGCTACCGCTGATATCGGCGGGCGGAACGTCAACGGCGACAACACTGTTCATGATCGGGGTGATCGCCAACGCGGCCAGGCACGAACCGGACGCGGTGGCGGCGCTGCGCGCCGGTCGCCCCGACCGGATGAACCGGCTGCTGCGGCTGCCGCTGCCCGCGCCGTACTCACCGACGCGCGTGGAGGCGCTGCGCGACCGGTTGCGCACCAAACCCGGTAAACCCGGCCAGATCAAGGCCAAGCAGCCCGGTAAGTCCCCGGCCAAGAAGAAGCCCGCAGCTCAGCCCGCGCGGCGACCGGCGCGATCGGACTCCGGGCAACGGCGCGATCGGCAGCCAGTGCATCATGGAGACGGCCAGCGCGCGGCAGGCCGGCGCCAGGTGCAGCCCCGGACTCCGGCCGCCGCCCGCAACGGGCGCGGCCAGTCGCAGGGAAAACGAACATTGGAAGGTCAGCGTTACGGGTGAACGACTCGGTCACAGGGCCCGCCCCCATCTCGGTGGTTCTCGCCGGTGGCGGCACGGCCGGACACGTCGAGCCGGCCATGGCCGTGGCCGATGCCTTGACGGCGATCGACCCGCTCGTGCGCATCACCGCACTGGGCACCGAACGCGGTCTGGAAACGCGGCTGGTCCCGGAACGCGGTTATGACCTGCGGCTCATCACACCGGTGCCGCTACCGCGCAAACTGACCGGTGATCTGGTCCGGCTGCCGCGCAATCTGCGCCGCTCGGTCGCCCAGACCCGGGCCATCCTCGAAGAGGTCGCCGCCGATGTGGTCATCGGTTTCGGCGGTTACGTCGCGGTGCCGGCCTATCTGGCGGCGCGCGGGCGGGTCCCTGTCGTCATCCATGAGGCCAACGCCCGCGCCGGTATCGCCAACAAACTCGGTGCCCGCAGCGCCCGGCGGGTGCTGGCCGCGGTCCCGGGCTCGGGCCTGGACGCCGAGGTCGTCGGCATGCCGGTGCGCGCCAGCATCACCAACTTCGATCGCGACGCGCTGCGATCGGCGGCGCGCGCCGAGTTCGGGTTCGCCCCCGACGCCCGGGTGCTGCTGGTGTTCGGCGGTTCGCAGGGCGCGCAATCCATCAACCGCGCCGTCGCCGCGGCCGCCACGCAGCTGGCCGCACAAGGGATCTCGGTGCTGCACGCACACGGCCCGAAGAACACCCTGGATCTGCCGGCCCCGGCACCCGGTGATCCGCCCTATGTCGCGGTGCCCTACCTGAGCCGGATGGACCTGGCGTATGCCGCCGCCGACCTGGCGATCTGCCGTTCCGGTGCCATGACGGTGGCCGAGGTCTCCGCCGTCGGGCTGCCCGCCCTCTACGTACCGCTGCCGATCGGCAACGGCGAGCAGCGCCTCAACGCCCTGCCGGTGGTCAATGCCGGCGGTGGACTGCTCGTCGCCGACGCCGACCTCACGCCCGCCTTCGTCGCCGACACCGTCGGCGCGCTGCTCACCGATACCGCCCGGCTGGCCGTCATGACCACCGCCGCCGCCGGTGTCGGGCACCGCGACGCCGCCGAGCAGGTGGCCCGGGTGGCACTCGATATCGCCCAGCAGACCCGGGTGCCGCGATGACCGCGCCGTTGCCCGAGGAACTGCGCCGCGTGCACATGGTCGGCATCGGCGGTGCCGGCATGTCCGGTATCGCGCGCATCCTGCTGGATCGCGGCGCGCAGGTGTCGGGTTCGGATGCCAAGGAGTCGCGCGGCGTTCGGGCGCTGACGGCGCGCGGTGTCGCCATCCGGATCGGTCACGACGCGGCGTCGCTGGATCTGCTGCCCGGCGGGCCGACGGCCGTCATCACCACCCACGCCGCCATCCCGAAGACCAACCCCGAACTCGTCGAAGCCCGGCGTCGCGGTATCCCCATCATCTTGCGGCCGGTGGTGCTGGCCAAGCTGATGGCCGGGCACACCACGGTGCTGGTCACCGGCACGCACGGTAAGACCAGCACCACCTCGATGCTGATCGTGGCGCTGCAGCACGCCGGCTTCGACCCGTCGTTCGCCGTGGGCGGCGAGCTGGGGGAGTCGGGCACCAACGCCCACCACGGCAGCGGCAGCACCTTCGTCGCCGAAGCCGACGAGAGCGACGGTTCGCTGCTGGAGTACACCCCCGATGTCGCGGTGGTGACCAATATCGAGGCCGATCACCTGGATTTCTTCGGCAGCAGCGAGGCCTACACCGCGGTATTCGACTCCTTCGTCGAGCGCATCGTCGCCGGCGGCCCGCTGATCGTGTGCACCGACGATCCGGGTGCGGCCGCGCTGGCCGAACGTGCCGCCGCGGCCGGGGTGTCGGTGCTGGCCTACGGATCGGCTCCCGGCCCGGTGCCGCTGGCCGGGCAGCTGCTGAGCTGGAAGCAGCAGGGCACCGGGGCCGTCGCCGAAGTCCAACTGGCCGGTGAGCCGCGGCCCCGGGCGCTGCGGTTGTCGGTGCCGGGCCGCCATATGGCGCTCAACGCCGTCGCGGCGCTGCTGGCCGCGACCGCGGTCGGCGCCCCGGTGGAGACGGTGCTCGACGGGCTGGCCGGTTTCGAAGGGGTGCGGCGGCGTTTCGAGCTCGTCGGTACCGCCAACGGTATCCGGGTCTTCGACGACTACGCGCATCATCCGACCGAGGTCTCGGTGGTGCTCGGCGCGCTGCGAACCGTCGCCGAGCAGAGCGGCGGGGGCCGCACGCTGGTGGTGTTCCAGCCGCATCTGTATTCGCGGACAAAGGCTTTCGCCGAGGACTTCGGTATCGCACTGAGCGGCGCCGACCGGGTTTTCGTGCTCGACGTCTACGGCGCGCGCGAGCAACCGCTCGCCGGTATCAGCGGCGGCACGGTGGCCGAGCATGTCACCGTCCCGGTCAGCTATATCCCCGACTTCTCCGCGGTGGCCGCACAGGTCGCCGAAGTAGCCCGGCCCGGTGATGTGATCGTCACCATGGGTGCCGGTGACGTGACGATGCTCGGCGGGGAGATCCTGACCGCGCTGCAGGTCAGGGCGAACTGGTGACCCAGCCGACCGACGGCGGCGACACCGAGGCCGAGGCCGAGACCGAGATCCAAGCCGACACCGCGGGCGCGGCGGCCGAGGCGCCGCCGGACGAGGCGACCCAGGTGCCGTCCGATGACGACGAGGAAGGCCCGCGCCGGCGGGCGCGCCGCGAGCGCGCCGAGCGACGTAACGCCCAGGCCAGGGCGACCGCCATCGAGCAGGCCCGCCGCGAGGCCAAACGCCGGGTCGCCAGCGCCGGTGCCGAGACCAAGAAACCGGTATCGCGCGGGGCCGTTCGCGGCCTGAAGGTGCTGGTCATCGCGATAGTGGCGACCGTGCTGGCGGTCGGGTTCGGCCTGATCATGTACTTCACCCCGCTGATGTCGGCGCGCACGGTGCTGGTCGTGGGCACCGCCGTCCTGACCCAGGACGAGGTGCTCGGCGCCGCGCAGGTGGCGGTCGGCACCCCGTTGCTGCAGATCAACACCGACGTGGTGGCCGACCGGGTGGCCACCATCCGGCGCGTCGCCAGTGCGCGCGTGCAACGGGAGTACCCGTCGACGCTGCGGATAACGGTGGTCGAACGGATTCCGGTGGCGGTCAAGGATTTTCCTGACGGCCCGCATCTGTATGACCGCGACGGCGTCGATTTCGCGACCGGACCGCCGCCGCCGGCGCTGCCCTACATCGACGTCGACAACCCGGGCCCCGCCGATGCGCCCACCAAGGCGGCGCTGCAGGTGCTCACCGCGCTCCGACCCGAAGTCGCTGGTCAGGTGGGCCGGATAGCCGCGCCGTCGGTGGCCTCGATAACCCTGACGCTGACCGATGGTCGCACCGTGGTGTGGGGGACCAATGACCGCACCGATGAGAAGGCCGAGAAGCTAGCCGCTCTGTTGACCCAGCCCGGGCACACCTACGACGTGTCGAGCCCCGATCTGCCCACGGTCAAATAAACAAACTCGCCGGGAGAATTATCGGCGCGCCTGCGCGGTTAGCTCGCGGCGCCGCCCTACGGTTCTGTTTGCACGGAACTACTTGACATAACTCTAAGCCTATGGTTGAGGTTGAGGGTTTAGGGACACGGTCGAGTAGTTCGGTTGGAACCCACGAACTGGGAGGAAGGCGACCGATGACCCCCCCGCATAACTACCTAGCCGTCATCAAGGTGGTCGGCATCGGCGGCGGCGGCGTCAATGCCGTCAACCGCATGATCGAACAAGGCCTCAAGGGCGTCGAGTTCATCGCCATCAACACCGACGCGCAAGCGCTGTTGATGAGCGATGCCGACGTCAAACTCGACGTCGGAAGGGATTCCACCCGGGGCCTGGGCGCCGGCGCGGATCCCGAGGTGGGCCGCAAGGCCGCCGAGGACGCCAAGGACGAGATCGAGGAGCTGCTGCGCGGCGCCGACATGGTCTTCGTCACCGCAGGTGAAGGTGGTGGCACCGGAACCGGTGGCGCTCCCGTCGTCGCGACCATCGCGCGCAAGCTCGGCGCGCTGACCGTCGGTGTGGTGACGCGGCCGTTCTCGTTCGAGGGCAAGCGCCGCTCGAACCAGGCCGAGGCCGGTATCACCTCGCTGCGCGAGAGCTGCGACACGCTCATCGTCATCCCCAACGACCGCCTGCTGCAGATGGGCGACGCCGCGGTATCGCTGATGGACGCCTTCCGCAGCGCCGACGAGGTGCTGCTCAACGGTGTGCAGGGCATCACCGACCTGATCACCACCCCGGGTCTGATCAACGTCGACTTCGCCGATGTCAAGGGCATCATGAGCGGCGCGGGCACGGCGTTGATGGGTATCGGCGCGGCGCGCGGTGACGGCCGGGCGCTCAAGGCCGCCGAGATCGCCATCAACTCGCCGCTGCTGGAGGCCTCGATGGAAGGCGCCCAGGGCGTGCTGATGTCGATCGCCGGCGGTAGCGACCTGGGCCTGTTCGAGATCAACGAGGCCGCCTCGCTGGTGCAGGACTCCGCACACCCCGACGCCAACATCATCTTCGGTACCGTCATCGACGACTCGCTGGGCGACGAGGTGCGCGTCACCGTGATCGCCGCGGGCTTCGAGGCCGGATCGACCGGTCGTAAGCCCGTCGTCGGCGGTGCGACGGCCGGCGCCGGTCCGGTGATCGCCTCCGCGCGGGCCGGCAGCGTCGGCGCCGTCACATCGTCGGTCTTCGATCCGGCCGATGTGGCCAGCACACCGTTGCACACCAACGGCAAGACCGTGAGTGTCGGCGGCGGTGACGACGATGACGATGTCGACGTGCCACCGTTCATGCGCCACTAGCGACGCGTATCGGTACCGCGCTCTCGTGACCACTCGCATTCGTCGCGTGACCACGACCCGGGCGGGTGGTGTCTCGGCACCCCCGTTCGACACCTTCAATCTCGGGGACCATGTCGGTGACGATCCGGCCGCCGTCGCGGCCAACCGCGCCCGGCTGGCCGCGACCCTGGGCCTGGACGAGACCCATGTGGTCTGGATGAACCAGGTGCACGGTGTCAACGTCGAGCTCGTCGACGAGCCGCCGCCCGGCGGTCATCCCGTCATCCCGGACACCGATGCGCTGGTGACGACCGTTCGTGGGCTCGCCCTCGCGGTGGTGACGGCCGACTGCGTTCCGGTGCTGATGGCCGATGCGCGTGCCGGTGTGGTCGCCGCCGCGCACGCGGGCCGCGTCGGTGCGGCCAACGGTGTGGTGGTCCGCACCCTGGAGAAGATGCTGGAAGCGGGCGCGCACGTCGAAGACGTGTCGGTACTGCTGGGTCCGGCGGTCAGCGGAGCCAACTACGAGGTGCCCGCGGCGATGGCCGACGAGGTCGAAGCCGCGTTGCCGGGCAGCCGGACCCGGACCGCCACGGGTACGCCCGGGCTGGATCTGCGCGTCGGGATCGCCCGGCAGGTACGCGAACTCGGCGTCGCCGAGGTGGCGATCGACCCGCGGTGCACGGTCGCCGACCGAACGCTTTTCAGCCACCGGCGCGACGCGCCGACCGGACGGCTGGCATCGGTGGTGTGGATGCCATGACGCACGCACCCAGCCGTGAAGAGGAACTGACCACCGCGCTGGCGAAACTGCGGCAGCGGTTGGCGTATGCCGCCGAAGCCGTCGGCCGCAAACCCGCCGACATCGAGTTGCTGCCCGTCACCAAGTTCTTTCCGGCCTCCGATGTCGCCATCCTGCGCCGGTTGGGGTGCCGCTCGTTCGGCGAGGCCCGCGACCAGGAGGCCCGCGACAAGATCGCCGCCGTCTCGGCACTGCCCGCGGCGCGCGGCGGGTCCGATTACCCGGCGCGTGACATCGCCTGGCACATGATCGGCCAGATCCAGCGCAACAAGGCGAAATCGATTGCCGGGTGGGCGCATACCGTGCATTCGGTCAGCAGCGCACGGGTGGTGACGGCGTTGGGCGCGGCGGCGGACCGGGCGCTGGCCGACGGCGCCCGACACGCCCCACTGGGGGTGTACATCCAGATAAGCCTCGACGGTGACGTGTCACGCGGCGGGGTCGATGTCGGCGATCCCGCCGGCGTGGATGCGCTGTGCGATCAGGTGGCCGCAAGTGCGGCGCTGAGCCTGGTCGGAGTGATGGGAGTGCCACCGCTGCATGCTGATCCGGATCAGGCGTTCGCCCGACTGGCCGAAGAACACCGCCGGGTGCAGAAGGGTCATCCGCAAGCTACCGGGTTGTCCGCGGGAATGTCGGGCGACCTGGAGATTGCCGTCAAATACGGATCAACTTGTGTGCGTGTCGGTACCGCGCTTATGGGACCTCGGCCCGTAACGTCACCGTGAGTAGTCACTCCAGTCACATCTTCATCACGTACCACACCAGCCGCACCGGTAAACACGTAGATGTTCCACAACAGCTCTGTCGAGAAGGGTCAGCGATGAGCACACTGCACAAGGTCAAGGCCTACTTCGGGATGGCGCCGTTGGACGACTATGAGGACGAGTATTACGACGACGACCGCGGCCAGGCCCGCAGCTATGCCCGTCGCGGCGAGCGGTTCGCCGAGGACGAGGCGCGCTACCCCGAACGCGAGCGGTACTCCGAGCGGGAGTACGACGCCGACGCCGAGTACCCGGGCGGCTACCGCGGTGGCTACCCCGAGGACCGGGACGCCCGGTTCCGTCCGCGCGAATTCGACCGCGCCACACCACGTCTGAGCCCCCTGCGGGGTGCGACCAGCGGTGCGCTGGCGATGGATCCGCGCCGGATGGCGATGATGTTCGAGGAAGGCAGCCCGCTGTCGAAGATCACCACGCTGCGTCCCAAGGACTACAGCGAAGCCCGCACCATCGGTGAGCGGTTCCGCGACGGCACCCCGGTCATCATGGACCTGGTGACGATGGACAACGCCGACGCCAAGCGCCTCGTCGACTTCGCCGCCGGTCTGGCTTTCGCGCTGCGCGGCTCGTTCGACAAGGTCGCCACCAAGGTGTTCCTGCTGTCGCCGGCCGACGTCGAGGTCACCCCGGAGGAGCGCCGCCGGATGGCAGAAGCCGGGTTCTACGCCCGCTGACCGTGATTCATCTCCCATGCTGGGAGAACCGCACCTGATCCACGCGATCGGGTGCGGTTCTCGTGTTCGGCCCGCAAGCGCCGGGGCCCGATGCCGCACGCGATATCTGTCGGTAGGCTGGCGGCGGCGTCGGGGCTGATCCGGCGACCCCCGACACCGCCGGTGTCGGCACGTCACAATTCGTCAGTTAGGTCGGCTCGCGTTGGCGGTCTTCTTCCAGATCCTGGGCTTTGCGCTGTTTCTTTTCTGGCTGCTGCTCATTGCCCGGGTCGTCGTCGAGTTCATTCGGTCGTTCAGCCGTGACTGGCACCCGCGCGGCTTCACCGTGGTGATCCTGGAGATCATCATGACCATCACCGACCCGCCGGTGAAGTTGTTGCGCCGGCTCATCCCGCAGCTGACGATCGGCGCGGTCCGGCTCGACCTGTCGATCATGGTGTTACTGCTGGTGGCGTTCGTCGGCATGCAGCTGGCGTTCAACGCCGCGGTCTGACCCTGGGCCCCTCGTCCGCGGTGGCGTGGCTTTATAGCCCAAAACGGCGCGTTTTTGTGTCTGACACGCCGAGAAGACCCGATGACAAACTTTGAGTTTCGCTCTTAATTATGGGTGTCAGGCGCAACCTGCGGGTCTGGTGTGACAGGATGGACGCCAGTTACAGTACGGCTACCACCGAGGTCGCTCGTTCTACTAGCTTGTGAGATCGGTTCGACCATCCAGACTTGAGGGGGCAGACGATGCCGCTTACGCCAGCCGACGTCCACAATGTGGCGTTCAGCAAGCCGCCTATCGGCAAGCGCGGCTACAACGAGGACGAGGTGGACGCGTTCCTCGACCTGGTCGAGAACGAGCTGACCCGACTGATCGAGGAGAACGCCGACCTGCGCCAGCGGGTCAGTGAACTCGACAGCGAGCTCGCCGGTGCCCGCTCCGGCGGCGTACAGGCCACCCAGTCGATCCCGGTGTACCAGCCCGAACCCGAGCCGGAACCACAGCCCGCGGCGCCGGTGTACGAGGCACCGCCGGCACCCGCGCCTGCTCCCGCCGCCCCCATCAGCGAAGAGGCGCACCTCAAGGCCGCTCGCGTGCTGGCCCTGGCGCAGGACACCGCCGACCGGCTCACCGGCAGCGCGCAGGCCGAGTCCGACAAGCTGCTCGCCGACGCCCGTGCCAACGCCGAGGCCACCATCAGCGAGGCCAACCGCACCGCGGAGGCCACCCTGGCCGATGCCCGGTCGCGCGCCGACGCCATGCTCGCCGACGCTCAGACCCGTTCGGAGACCCAGCTGCGCCAGGCGCAGGAGAAGGCCGACGCCCTGCAGGCCGACGCCGAGCGCAAGCACTCCGAGATCATGGGCACCATCAACCAGCAGCGCACCGTGCTGGAAGGTCGTCTGGAGCAGCTGCGGACGTTCGAGCGCGAGTACCGCACCCGGCTCAAGACCTACCTGGAGTCGCAGCTCGAGGAGCTCGGTCAGCGTGGATCGGCCGCACCGGTCGATTCCAGCGCGGGCAACGAGGGCTTCAACCAGTACAACCGGGGCAACAACTAACCTGTCCCGGGTAGATCTCGGATATTCCGGCAAGGGGATGATCGGTCGATGTTGATCGTTGCGCTCGTGCTCGCCGTCGTGGGCTTGGCCGCATTGGTGACCGCGGTGGTGACCAGCAACGAACTCGTCGCCTGGGTGTGTATCGCGGCGAGTGTGCTCGGTGTGATCCTGCTGATCGTCGACGCCATCCGGGAACGTTCGCAGCGCGACGCGACCCCGGTCGCGGCCGATGGTGACGCGGCGGCGGCGGGCACCACCGTGGATGACACCTATCAGAACTTCGACGCCGAGTATCCCGACGAGGCCGAGCCCGAGGCTGAGGCCGAACCCGAGCCCGAGGCGCACACCGAGGTCGTCGAGACCGAGGCGGTCACCGCATCCGAGCCCGAAGCCGAAGCCACCGCCGAGGCCGAACCTGAGCCCGAGGTCGTCGAGGAAACCTCCGAGACCGCGGATCCTGCGCCGGAGCACACCGCCGACGAGGCAGAAGAAGAGCACAAGCCCAGCTGATCTGGGCACAGCCACTCCGCTGATCAGATTCGGTACTTGTTGGGTAACCCCTGGCAGCATCGTCGATCAGGAGGAGCCCGTGGGTATCGAGTACACCAGCGTCATCGGACGACCGCGCGACGAGGTGTTCGCCTGGCATGCCCGCCCCGGCGCGATGTTGCGGCTCATCCCGCCCTGGCAGCCGCTGTCGGCGCGCCAGGAAGCCGCATCGCTGGCCGATGGCACCGCGGTGCTGGCACTACCCGGCGGTCTGTCCTGGCCGGCGCACCACAACCCGGCCGAATACGACCCGCCACGGCGTTTCGTCGACGAACTCGTCGTGGCCGGGGTCAAACCGTGGCGCCATGTCCACGAGTTCATCGACCAGGGTGACCAGACGACGCTGATGCGCGACCGGGTCGATGCGCCGGTGCCCGCGGCGCTGCTGCGTCCGATGTTCGCCTACCGGCACCGCCAACTGGCCGATGACCTGCTGGCGCAACAGGACGCCGCCCACCACCTGGACCGGCCGCTGACCGTCGCCGTCACCGGCTCCTCCGGTCTGGTCGGATCGGCGCTGTGCGCGCTGCTGACCACCGGCGGCCACCGCGTCATCAGGCTGGTGCGCGCCACCGCCACCGGCGACGACGAACGAACCTGGGATCCGCAGCATCCGGCGGCAGACCTGCTGGCCGGTGTCGATGCCGTCGTGCATCTGGCCGGGGCGTCCATCGCGGGCCGATTCACCGCCTCGCACAAGGCCGCGATCCGGGACAGCCGCATCGAACCCACCCGGCGGCTGGCGCAGGCGGCCGTCGACACACCTTCCGGTCCAACGACTTTCATCTGTGCATCGGCCGTCGGTTTCTACGGATACGACCGCGGTGACGAGCTGCTGCATGAGGACAGCAGTCGCGGTGACGGCTTCCTGGCCGATGTGGTGGCCGACTGGGAGAGCGCCACCGCGCCCGCCGCCGATGCCGGCCTGCGCGTGGTGTCGGTGCGGACCGGGATCGTGCAGGCCGCCCGAGGCGGCACGCTGCGGCTGCTGCGCCCGCTGTTCACCGTGGGGTTGGGCGGTCGGCTGGGCAGCGGCAGGCAGTGGTTGTCCTGGATCGGTATCGACGACCTGACCGATATCTACTACCGGGCGCTCTACGACGACCGGGTACGCGGGCCGGTCAACGCCGTGGGACCCGAGCCGGTCCGCAACACCGACTACACCGCCGCACTGGCGCGCACCCTGCACCGCCCCGCGGTGCTGCCGGTCCCGTCGTTGGGCCCCACCTTGCTACTGGGCAGGGAAGGCACCCGCGAACTCGCCGAGGCCAGCCAGCGGGTGCTGCCAACCCGGTTGCTCGGGTTGGCGCACCGGTTCCGCCACCAGACGGTCGACGGCGCGCTGGCCCACCAGCTCGGTCACGACTGACGCGCGACGCGGTCCACGAAACCGTCGACGAGCAGCCGCAGCCGCTGCGCCGCGGTGGCCTCCTGCGCCGCGGTGGCCGCGCGCAGCTCGTCGGGATCGCTGCCCATGCGTCCGATGTCACCGTCGGTATCGGTCGAAAGCCACACGTCCAGCAGCGGCGCGGTGAGTTCGGGATGGAATTGCAGCCCCATGGCGCTGCCCTGCGTGAAAGCCTGTGGCGCGTTGGCGTTACGGGCGATCTCGGTCGCGCCCGGCGGTACGGTGAACCGATCCGAATGCCATTGGAACCACGGGCCTTCGGGTATGAAATCCGGTGCGTCACTGTGGATTTGGTACCAGCCCAGCTCGGGGGCGGGGGAGCGGCCGACGGTACCGCCCAGCGCCTGGGCGACCAGCTGACCGCCGAAGCACACTCCCAGCACACCGACCCCGGCCGCGACGGCATCGGCCACCATCTTCATCTCGGTGCCCACCCAGGTGGCCCGCAGCGCGTCGTCGTGCACCGACCAGCGCGAGCCCAGCGGAACGATCACGTCATAGCGCAGCGGGTCCGGGAACACCACGTCCACCGCGGGTTCGGCGACGCGTTCGGGCGACACCACATTGAAGGTCTCGACGTCGAAGCCCCGTTCGGCGAAAACCTCGCCCAGCAGAGCCTCGGGTGCGTTGGGATCGTTGTAGATGAACAACACCGTGCGTGCCACGGCTAGACCCTACCGGGCCCTCACCAAGACAGCAGCGTGGCGTCCTGCGCCTCGGTGGTGCTGAACCGCACCGGCAGATGTAACGGTCCGGTGATGCCCGACAGCGGCTTCCACTGCACGTCCGCGGTGCGGCGCGGGCATGGCAACTGACGGGTTATCGCCGAGAGTGCTTCGGCCAGTTCGAGTTTGGCCAGATGCACACCGAGGCAGTAGTGGATCCCGCCGCCGAATGTCAGCATTGCCGGGGCGTCCTCGCGGGTGATGTCGATGCGATCCGGGTCGGGGTAGACCGCCGGGTCCCGGTTGGCCGCGGCGGTGTTGGCCAGCACCAGGGTCCCGGCCTCGATGCGATAGCCGGCCAGCTCGACATCCTCGGTGGCCACCCGAAGTGTGGTGAACACTATGGGACGGGCCCGGGTCAGCTCCTCGGCGGCCGCCCGCGCCAGTTCGGGACGCGCCGCCAGCAGCTCCCACTGGTCGGGGTGGTCGCACAACGCCTCGACGGCTGCGGCCAGCTGGTTGCGGGTGGTGTCGGTGCCGGCCATCAACAACCCGCCCGCCAGCATCCGCAGGTCCGCCCGCGTGAGCCGGTCGCCGTCGACCTCGGCCCGGATCAGATCGGAGAGCAGATCGTCGGTCAGGCTGTCCCTGCGGTCGTCGACCATGGCATCGATGTAGTCGTCGAGTTCGGCCCAGGCGCGCAGGATGTCGTCGGCGCTCGCGGCCGCTTCCCAGCTGAACAACCGCAGCACGTCGTCGGCCCATGCCGAGAACTTGGCCCAGTCCTGACGCGGTGCACCGAGCAGAGCGCAGATGATCGGCACCGGATAGGGCCGTGCGATGTCCTCGACGACATCACACTGCCCGGTCGCGGTGTGCGCGGCGAGCAGCTCGCCGATGACGGCCACACACGCGTCCTGCATCCGGGCGGCCGATTTCGGGGTGAAGGTCTTGGCCACCAGCTTGCGCAGCCGGTGGTGTTCGGCTCCGTCGAGGCACAGCAGACTGCTCACCGCGCGATCCCACAACGGTCCCGAGCTGATGCCCTGGGCGGGCAGCCCGAAGCCCGGCGGCACCACGAACCGGTCGTCGCGCAGTACCGCGCGCACCAGGTCATAGGTCAACAGCTCCGGTCCGTGTGCGCCCATCGCGATGGGACTGCGGGCCCGGGCCCGGGCGATGACGCGATGCGCCTCTTCGGGATCGCCGAGATGCTCGTAGTCGAGCTGGGGGAGAACCGCTGTGCCTGGCATGGACCCATGGTGAAACGGCGCGCGGCGCCGGTCGCACGTAGTGCGCTACCTGTCCGCGATGCGATAACGCCGCTGCGGCCGGCCCGCGCCGTATTGCAGGCGCAGGGTCAGCGCACCGGTGCCCAGGTAGTGCTCCAGATAGCGCCGGGCACTGACCCGGGATATCCCGACCACCTCGGCGCACTGGGCCGCCGACACCTCGCCGGCATCGCGCACCGCGTCCAGCACCAGCCGGCCCGTCTCGGCGCCGAGACCGTTGGGCAGCACGTCGGCGCTCGTCCCCGCGGCACCGCCGCCGAACAGCGTGTCGATGAGCGACTGGTCGGCGCCGCGGTCGGATTCCAGCGCATCGGCCCGCGCCGCGAATGCCTCCAGCTTGGCCCGCAGCTGCGGCAGTTCGAACGGTTTGATCAGGTAGTCCGCTGCGCCGCCGTCGAGAGCGGCGCTGACGGTGTCGAGTTCACGCGCGGCGGTGATCATGATGACGCCGGTGCGGTCGCCGGCCGAACGCAGTCGCTGCAACACCTGCAGTCCGGTCATATCGGGCAGGTAGACGTCGAGCAGGATCAGGTCGGGCCGCAGTTCGCGTGCCGCGGTGAGCGCCTGCGCGCCGGTGCGCGCCACCCCGACGGCCCGGTAGCCCTCCACCTGCCCCACGAACCGGCGGTGGATCTCGGCGACCATGAAATCGTCGTCGACCACCAGGACGTCACGCATAGCTGGCCCGGTTCAGCGGGATGGTGAGCGGGATGACGACGGTGAACCGGGCGCCGCCACCCGCCTCGGCACCGGCATCGCCGACCTGCACGCTGCCGCCGTGCTGTGCGGTGACCAGCCGGACCAGCGCCAGCCCGATACCGCGGCCGCCCGCGGGACCGTCGGCGCCATTGGGTTTGGATGTCACGCCGCGCGCGAAGATCGATTCCCGCAGATGTTCGGGCACACCGGGTCCGGAATCGGTGACCGTCAGCGTCAGGCCGTCGCTGTCGTCGACCTCGACGGTGACCAGTGCCGCGGTACTGCCCTCGGAGACGTCGACGGCGTTGTCGATGAGGTTGCCCACCAGGGTGATCACATCGGTTGCCAGTGCCGGTGTCAGCGGACCGAGGTGGGAGTCGTCGGTGATGCGCAATCCGACCTTGCGTTCGGCGGCCAGCGACGTCTTGGCGATCAGCAGCGCGGCCACCGCCGGATCGGAGATGTGCCGGGTGACGGCGTCGCTGATCTCCGCGCGCCGCCGCGTCAGCGTCCCGACCAGGTCGCGCACCGCGTCGAATTCGCCCAGCTGCACCAGACCGGAGATGGTGTGCAGCTGGTTGGCGAATTCATGGGTCTGAGCCCGCAGGGTGTCGGTGACGCTCTTGTGCGAGGACAGCTGCGCCTGCATCGAGGCCAGTTCGGTGCTGTCGCGCATCGTGGTGACGGTACCGATACGGTGCCCACCGCTGCTCGCGGCGCGCCGGTTGAGCGCCAATACCCTTGTCCGCGTGGTGATTACCACATCGGTCTGATCGTCGCGCGAGTTGCCCGATACCAGGAACTCGGCGATCGCCGGATCCATCCCCACGGTGTCGAGTTTGCGGCCCACCGCGTCGTCGGTGAGGCCGAGCAGCTCTTTGGCGCTGTCGTTGAGGACGGTGATCTCACCGTCGTTGGCGACGCCGACGACGCCCTCGCGGATGCTGTGCAGCAGTGCCTCGCGGTGATCGGCCAGGCTGGCGATCTCGGCGATCTCCAGGCCGCGGGTGTGCCGTTTGATCCGCCGGGACAGCAGCCAGGACGCCAGCAATCCCAGGGCGGCCCCGAGGCCCAGGTAGATCAGCAGCCGTTCACCGGCACCGGAAAGCAGTTCCCATATCGAGGGATAGCGTTCGCTGACCGACACCACCGCCAGCACGCCGCCGTCGATGTCGAGGATCGGCACCTGGCCCACCAGGTTGTGCTGACCGTCGATGTCGAGATCGCCGAACCAGGCCCGGCCGGCGTCGCCACCGCCACCGGACACCGCGTGCGTGCCGATGCGGGACGGCTCCGACGACGCGCGCACGATGCCGTCGGGGCCGATGATCTCGGCCAGGTCGGCGCCGGAGAGGGCCACGGCGCGGTCGACGTCGGGGGCCAGGATGCGCCCGGCGAAGGGGTCCGCGTAACGGTCGCGCACCAGGGGTGTGGACGCCACGTTCTCGGCGACGGCGATCATCCGTTGTCCGCGGACCTCCCGGAACTCCCGCGTCGACTGGGCCACCGAGACCGCGGCCACCGCCAGCAGCACCACGACGACGACCAGGAGCTGGGAGGCCAGGAATTGGCCCGCCAGGCTGGCGCCCCTTCTGCGCTTACTCAATGACCAAAACTTTCGTTGTTTTCGCAAGAGTGACTCAGGTCACTCCTGCACAAGAGTATTGCTGAACATCACAGTGGTGAACTTTAGGGAGTGCGCAGTGCAAACGCTTAAACGGTTCGCGACGGGCATCATCGCGGTGCTCGCCGCGCTAGGGATGGCGGTCACGCTCGCCGGGTGCGGGGTGACGCGCGGCGACGACCCGTCCGGGCTGCACCGCCTGCGGATGATGGTGCCCAACAGTCCCGGTGGTGGCTACGACCTGACCGCGCGCACCGCGGTGAAGATCATGGAAGACGAGAAGATCACCGGCCGGGTCGAGGTGTTCAACGTCATCGGCGCCGGTGGCACGGTCGCGATGGCGCGGTTGATGAACGAGCGCGGTAACGGCGACCTGATGATGATGATGGGCCTCGGGGTGGTCGGCGCGACGTTCACCAACGGCTCCAAGGCGCGCGCGTCGGATGCCACCGCCCTGGCCAAGATGGTCGAGGAGCAGGAGGGCATCCTCGTGCCGGCCGATTCGCCGTTTCGGACCGTGGCCGATTTCGTGGCGGCCTGGAAGGCCGATCCGGCCAAGGTGACCGTCGGCGGCGGGTCATCACCCGGCGGCCCTGATCACCTGTTCCCGATGGAGACCGCGCGTGCGGTCGGTGTCGACCCGGCCAAGGTCAACTACGTGTCCTATGACGGCGGTGGCGATCTGTTGACGGCGCTGCTGGGCGGCAAGATCGCCGCGGGCACCTCGGGGCTCGGCGAGTACGTCGACCAGATCGAGGCGGGGCAGGTGCGGGTGCTGGCGGTGTCGGGATCCACCCGCGTCGAGGGGGTCGACGCCCCGACGCTGACCGAGGCCGGTATCGATCTGACGTTCACCAACTGGCGCGGAGTGCTTGCGCCGCCGGGGATCTCCGACGACGACCGGCAGGCGCTGGTCAAGGTACTCGAAGAACTGCACGGCACCCAGGCCTGGAAGGACGCGCTGGTCAAGAACGGCTGGAGCGATGCGTTCCTGACCGGCCAGCCGTTCGCGGATTTTCTCGCCGAACAAGACAAGCGCGTCGAGTCGACGCTGACCGAATTGGGGCTGGTATGACCGAGACACATTCCCCGGACACCGAAGAGGCGCAGCGCCCGGACTACGCGCAGTACATCGTCTGCGTGGTGCTGGTGCTGGTCGGTGGGTTCCTGATCTACGACGCGTTGTCACTGCCCGGCGGCTACGCGAAGGTGGATCCCGTTGGGCCACGGCTCTTCCCGATGGTCATCGGGATAGGCCTGGTGGTGATGGCGGTGATCCTGGCGATCGCCATCCCGCGCGGGTTGCGCGGTGAGGCCGACGCCGGTGAGGACATCGATCCCAACATGCCCAGCGACTGGCGCACGGTGGGGCTGTTGGTGGCCTCGTTCGTGGCGCTCATCATGCTGGTGGTTCCGCTGGGCTGGGCCATCGCGGGTGCGGTGTTCTTCGCCGCCTGCGCCACCATCCTCGGCAGCAGGCACTACGTCCGCAACATCGTGATCGGCGCGGTGCTCTCGGTGTCGAGTTTCTACGCCTTCTACTCCGGGCTCGGAATCCCGCTGCCCGCAGGCATATTGGACGGGATTCTGTAAATGGACAACTTCAACTGGTTGCTACAGGGGTTCGCCGAGGCCGCCACCCCGATGAACCTGCTGTATGCCGTCATCGGTGTGCTGCTGGGCACGGCCGTCGGCGTGCTGCCCGGTATCGGCCCGGCCATGACGGTGGCGCTGCTGCTACCGATCACCTACAACGTCAGTCCCAGCGCGGCCTTCATCATGTTCGCCGGCATCTTCTACGGCGGTATGTACGGCGGCTCGACGACCTCGATCCTGCTGAACACCCCTGGCGAATCGTCGTCGGTGATCACCGCGATCGAGGGCAACAAGATGGCCAAGGCGGGCCGTGCCGCGCAGGCGCTGGCCACGGCGGCCATCGGCTCGTTCGTGGCAGGCGCCATCGGCACCATCCTGCTCGCGGCGTTCGCACCCGCGGTATCGCGCTTCGCGGTGACGCTGGGTGCGCCGTCCTACCTGGCGATAATGCTCTTCGCGTTGGTCGCGGTGACCGCGGTGTTGGGCAGCTCGAAGATGCGCGGGCTGATCTCGCTGCTGTTGGGTCTGGCCATCGGGCTGGTAGGTATCGACTCGCTGACCGGCCAGCCGCGTGCCACCTTCGGCATCCCGCAGTTGTCCGACGGTATCGACATCGTGGTGATCGCGGTGGCGGTGTTCGCCGTCGGTGAGGCGTTGTGGGTGGCGGCGCATCTGCGCAGGCGCCCGGCCGACGTCATCCCGGTGGGCCGGCCGTGGATGGGTAAGGACGACTGGAAACGGTCCTGGAAGCCGTGGTTGCGCGGTACCGCCTACGGTTTCCCGTTCGGTGCGTTGCCCGCCGGTGGCGCCGAGCTGCCGACGTTCCTGAGCTATATCACCGAGAAGAAGCTGTCCAAGCATCCCGAGGAGTTCGGCAAGGGCGCCATCGAAGGTGTGGCGGGCCCCGAAGCCGCCAACAATGCCTCGGCGGCGGGCACTTTGGTGCCGATGCTGTCGCTGGGTCTGCCCACCAACGCCACCGCCGCGGTGATGCTGACCGCCTTCGTGTCCTACGGTATCCAGCCCGGCCCGACGCTGTTCGACAAGGAACCGCTGCTGATCTGGACGTTGATCGCCAGCCTGTTCATCGGCAACTTCCTGCTGCTGGTGATCAACCTGCCGCTGGCGCCGCTGTGGGCCAAGCTGCTGCGCACCCCGCGGCCCTACCTCTACGCCGGCATCCTGTTCTTCGCCACCCTGGGCGCCTTCGCGGTCAACATCCAGCCGCTGGACCTGGCGATGCTGTTGCTGTTCGGTCTGATGGGCCTGATGATGCGCCGCTTCGGGTTGCCGGTGCTGCCGTTGATCATCGGCGTGATCCTCGGACCGCGTATCGAACGCCAGCTGCGCCAGAGCCTGCAGCTGGGCGGCGGCGACTGGAGCACGTTGTTCCACGAGCCGGTGGCCATCGTCACCTACGTGTTGATGGCGCTGCTGCTGCTGGCGCCGCTGGTGCTCAAGCTCATGCACCGCAGCGAGGAGACGCTGCTGATCGTCGAGGACGACAAGGACCAGAGGGAGAAGGCGTCACACTCATGATCGTCATCGGATACACCGCGGATCGGTACGGCAGGGCGGCGCTGGAAGCCGGGATCGCCGAGGCGAAACTGCGCAAGACCAGACTGGTGGTGGTCAATTCGACGGCGGGGGATTCCTACGTCGACGCCGCGTTCGCCCAGACCACCGAGGTGCGCGGGTTGGAAGAGCGTCTCGCCGACTGCGGTGTGGAGTTCGAGGTGCAGCAGCCCGTCGGCGAGTACGCCGCGCACGCCCTGCTGGCGGCGATGGATCATCCGGAGGCCGAACTGCTGGTGATCGGCATCCGGCACCGCAACCCGGTGGGCAAGCTGCTACTCGGCAGCGTGTCCCAGCAGCTGATGTTTTGCCACGCTGCGCGTGGCAAAACACGCCCAAATCACCGGTTAGGTGGTGATCCGGATGGTGCCGTCGACGGCCTGCACCGGATAGCTGCGGACCGCCATCCCGTTACCAGAAACCTCGATACCCGTACACATGTCGAACGTGTGGTTGTGCAGCGGGCACACCACCACCGCGTCGTCGGTCAGCCCGTCGGCCAGCGGGCCGCCGCGATGCGGGCACACCGCGTCCAATGCCCGAAGTGACCCGTCGCGCAGCCGGTACACCGCGATCTGGTTGCCCTCGACGGCGAAGGCCCGGCCCTGACCCACCGGAACCTCGTCCAGCGACCCCAGCTCGATATCGCTCATCGCACCGGAACCTGCGGTAACGCCAGCAGCGGCAGCGACGTCCGGAACTGGCCCTCGGTGGCGGGCTCGCGACCGTCGAGCCACGGATCACGGTACGCCGAAACCGATTTGTCCATCCGCTCGTCCAGGCCGGCGGCCAGGCCCTCGGCATCGTCGACCACGACGGCCCGGATGTGTTCGATACCGACCCGCGGCACCCACGCGTAGGTCCGTTCCAGCCAGTTGGCGTTCTCCCGGTAGTACTGCAGGAACCGGCCGGTCAACGTCATGACCTCCTCGGCGGTCTCGACGGTGGCCAGCAGGTCGCCTTTGCGGATATGCGCACCGGCCGCACCGCCGACGTAGATCTCCCAGCGCCCACCATCGACGGCGACCACACCGAGGTCCTTGCACAACGACTCCGCGCAGTTGCGTGGGCAGCCGGTGACCGCGAGTTTCATCTTGGCGGGGCTCGCCAGGCCCTGGTACCGGGTCTCCAGCGCAATGCCCAGTGCGGTGGAATCACCCAGCCCGAATCGGCAGAAGTCGCTGCCCACACAGGTTTTGACGGTCCGGAAACTCTTGCCGTAGGCATACCCCGACGGCATGTCCAGATCGGCCCACACCCCGGGCAGGTCCTCCTTGCGGATCCCCAGCAGGTCGATCCGCTGACCGCCGGTGCACTTGATCATCGGGATGGCGTACTTGTCGGCGACGTCGGCGATCTTGCGCAGCTGGTCGGCGCTGGTCACGCCGCCCTTCATCTGCGGTACCACCGAGAAGGTGCCGTCACGCTGGATGTTGGCGTGCACCCGGTCGTTGATGAACCGGGCGTCGCTCTCGTCGACGAACTCGTCGGCCCACATCATCTCCAGCAGCGACGACAACGCCATCTTCGATCCGGCGTCGACGCGTCCGTCCGGTGCCAGCGCCGCGAAAACCGAGGACACCGAATGCAATTGGAGTTCCCGGACCAGACGCATCAGGGTCGGCTTGTCATAGGGCACGCCCGGCACGTACCAGGACGCCGACGGATCCTCGGTCACCGCACCGTCGGCGGCCCATTCCACCACCTGGGTGACCAGCTGTTTGCACGAGCCGCATCCCTTGCCGGCCTTGGTCTTTGCCATCACCCCCGAAACCGATGTCGTGCCGTCGCGCACACATGCCACCAGCGCACCCTTGGAGACCCCGTTGCAGTTGCACACCTGCGCGTCGTCGGCGAGCTCGCTCACGCCGACACCGACCTCCGGTGTCCCGATGTCGAACATCAACGCCACCCGCTCGTCGGGTAGCGGCAACCCGGTGTCGAAGGCCTGCGTCAAGAACGACACCTTGGAAACGTCGCCGACCAGGGTGGCGCCCACCAGCTTGCCGTCCCGGATGACGATGGTCTTGTAAACGCCATGGCGCGGTTCGGAATACTGCACGAACTCGTCGTCGGCATGCTCGGGTGCCTTGATGCCCATGGCGGCGACGTCGACGCCGGCCACCTTCAGCTTGGTCGCCACCTTGGAACCGTGATAGGCGGCCGCCGTGTCGGCGCCGGTGATGTTGTCGGCAAGCACCTTGGCCTGCTCCCACAGCGGTGCCACCAGACCGTAGACCTGGCCGCGATGCTGCGCGCATTCCCCGACGACGTAGACGTCGTCATCGTCGATCGAGCGCATCCGGTCGTCGGTGACGATGGCGCGTTCCACGGTCAGCCCGGCCCGTTGTGCCAGTCCCACATTGGGCCGGATACCGGCCGCGATCACCAGCATGTCGCAGTCCAGCCTGCTGCCGTCGGCGAAGCCCAGGCCGGTCAGTCTGCCGTCGGTGACGAAGACCTCGGTGGTGCGGGCACTGACGTGCACCCCGATGCCCAGGCTTTCCACCGACTTTCGCAGGATGGCACCGGCGAGTTCGTCGAGCTGGGCGTTCATCAGGGTGGCGCCGGCATGCACCACGTCGACGGTCAGTCCCCGGTTCTGCAGTCCGCGTGCGGCTTCCAGGCCCAGTAGCCCGCCGCCGATGACGACGGCCTTGCTGCGGTGGTCGGCTTCGGCGATCATCGCCGCGGTGTCGTCGAGGGTGCGGAACCCGAAAACCCCGTCGGCCAGGGTCTTGTCGTCAGCCCACAAACCGGTCATCGGCGGGAAGAAGGACCGGCTGCCGGTGGCCAGGATCAGCTTGTCGTAGCGGACCGTCGAACCGTCGTCGGCATGTACCAGGTGGGCGAAGGTGTCGAGCCGGACCACCCGAACCCCGGCGCGCAGATCGATCGCATTGTCGGCGTACCAGTCCAGCGCGTTGAGGTAGATCTCGGCCGGGTCATCGCTGCCGGCAAGCACATTCGACAACAGGATGCGGTTGTAGTTGCCGTACGGCTCGTCACCGAACACCGTGATCTCGAACTGTTCACTGCCGCCGCGAGCCAGGATCTCCTCGATGGCGCGGATCCCGGCCATGCCGTTCCCGACGACCACGAGCCGCTGCATCAGAACTCCACGAGGCCGAGGTCGACGATGACGCTGCCGGTGCAGCCCGACGGTGCGGCCACGTGCAACTCCAGCGCGGTGTCGCCGAGCAGGTCTTCGACCACGCGCAACGCGACATGCGTGGCGCCCTTGGCGGCGATCGGGAAGTAGCGCATGGGTTTTCCGTCGCGCATCAGCACGACGCTGATCATCTGTTTCGATGAGTTGCCACCGCGGAAATACACCGGCTGCGTGGTGGCACCCTGGGGCACCACATAACGCAGCGTGTCGTCCAGCGGAACCGGTTTGTCGTAACCGCCGCCGGTGAACTCGAACGAACCTTGCAGGAAACGGGGACTGCTGCCGTCGCTCATGGCCCGAAGCTAGGTGCGGTTTGTTTCGGGGGCGTTGCCTCGACAAGTCATCGGTGAATACCCGAGTCCTCACGGTCGTCGCGGCACCGATGTGAGGCCCATTTGACATTTCGGTCACGCAAGGGCAATCGATGCGGCATCCCCAGCTAATAGACCTAGGGATAACACGAACTGTGTCATCGACCAGCCTTTGGAGGCCACCGCAATGCCCTTACCATCGCTGTCTCGCAACCGCGACATCGAGCACTGGGACGCCGAGGATGTCGACGCATGGGAGGGCAAGAACGGCCAGACTCCCGGTAAGGACATCGCCAGGCGCAACCTGATCTGGTCGATCGTGGCCGAGCACGTCGGCTTCTCGATCTGGTCGATCTGGTCGGTCATGGTGCTCTTCATGCCGCAGAACGTCTACGGCATCGACGCCGCGGGCAAGTTCTACCTGGTTGCCGTGCCCACCCTGGTGGGCGCTTTCATGCGGATTCCCTACACCGTCGCCCCGGCGCGCTTCGGTGGCCGCAACTGGACCATCGTCAGCGCGCTGCTGCTGTTGATCCCGACGCTGCTGACGCTGTACTTCATGAAACAGCCGGGCACCTCCTACACCACCTTCATGCTGGTGGCGGCGTTCGCCGGGTTCGGCGGCGGCAACTTCGCGTCCTCGATGACCAATATCAACGCGTTCTACCCGCAGCGGCTCAAGGGCTGGGCGCTGGGGCTCAACGCCGGCGGCGGAAACATCGGTGTGCCGGTGATCCAGCTGATCGGTCTGCTGGTCATCGCGACCATCGGTAACACCGCACCCGAAATCGTCTGCGCCATCTACCTTGTCGCGATCAGCCTGGCCGCGCTGGGCGCCGCGTTCTTCATGGACAACCTGCGCAACCAGAAGTCCAATCTCGGCGCGCTGGTGGAAGCGTTGCGCTTCAAGCACTCCTGGGTGATGAGCTTCCTCTACATCGGCACCTTCGGTTCGTTCATCGGTTTCTCGTTCGCCTTCGGTCAGGTGCTGCAGATCAACTATCTGGCCGGTGGCGACACCGCTGCGCAGGCCTCGCTGCACGCCGCTCAGATCGCCTTCCTGGGTCCGCTGCTCGGCTCGATCGCTCGTCCGTTCGGCGGCAAGCTCGCCGACCGCGTCGGCGGCGGCAAGATCACCCTGTACACGTTCGTGGCGATGACGTTCGCGGCCGGCATCCTGGTCAGCACCGGCATGATCGACGATGCACAGTCCGGCGCACCCAGCGGCGCCCAGATGCTCGGCTATGTCGCCGGATTCATCATCCTGTTCATCCTGTCGGGTATCGGCAACGGATCGACCTACAAGATGATCCCGTCGATCTTCGAGGCCAAGGCGCAGGGCCGCGACGACCTGAGCCGCGAAGAGAAGGCCGCCTGGTCGCGCAGTATGTCCGGCGCCCTGATCGGTTTCGCCGGTGCCGTCGGAGCGCTCGGCGGTGTGTTCATCAACGTGGTGCTGCGGGCCTCCTATGTCGGCGACGCCAAATCGGCCACCGCCGCGTTCTGGGTCTTCCTGGGCTTCTACGTGGTGTGCGCCATCGTGACCTGGTTCGTGTTCCTGCGCCTGCAGTCGCACCGGGCGCACAGCGGCGAGCATGTCGGCAGGTCCGCAGAACCGGTACCCGCCGGCTGATATGACCGAGACCCGGACCGCGTGCTCCTACTGCGGTGTCGGATGCGGGATGACAGTGCTCACCCGCCCCGACGCCGGCACCGGTATGCCCGTGATCGCCAGGGTCTCCGGGGATCGGCTGCATCCCACCAATTTCGGGCGCCTATGCACCAAGGGCGCCACCCATGCCGAACTGATGGCCGCCACCGCTGGCCGCCTGAGGACGGCACTGGTGCGGCCCGAGCGCACCGCAGAGCAGGCACCCGTCTCGGTCGACAATGCCGTCGCCGAGGCGGGGCGCCGACTGCGCGAGATCATCGACACCCACGGCCCGGACGCCGTCGCGCTCTACGTGTCGGGTCAGATGTCCATCGAGGCGCAGTATCTGGCCACCAAGCTGGCCAAGGGCTATCTGCGCACCATGCACATTGAATCGAACTCTCGGCTGTGCATGGCAAGTGCCGGAACCGGTTACAAACAGTCCCTGGGTTCCGACGGCCCACCGGGCTCCTACACCGATTTCGACAATGCCGACCTGTTCTTCGTGATCGGCGCCAACATGGCCGACTGTCACCCCATCCTGTTCCTGCGGATGGCCGACCGGCTCAAGGCCGGCGCCAAACTCATCGTCGTCGATCCCCGCCGCACCACCACCGCCGACGCCGCCGACCTGTACCTGCCGATCAAACCCGGCACCGACCTGGCGCTGCTCAACGGTTTACTGCACCTGCTGGTCGAAAACGGGGATATCGACGCCGAATTCATCGCCGAGCACACCGAAGGCTGGGAAGCCATGCCCGCCTTCCTGGCCGACTACACCCCGCAACACGTCGCCGCGATCACCGGACTCGACGAAGCCGATATCCGCACGGCAGCGCAGATGATCGCCGCGGCGGGGGAGTGGATGACCTGCTGGACCATGGGTCTGAACCAGAGCACCCACGGCACCTGGAACACCAACGCCATCTGCAACCTGCACCTGGCGACCGGCACGATCTGCCGGCCCGGCTCCGGGCCGATGTCGCTCACCGGACAGCCCAACGCCATGGGCGGACGCGAAATGGGTTACATGGGGCCGGGACTGCCCGGACAGCGCGTCGTCACCTCGGCAGCCGATCGCGCTTTCGTCGAGGAGCAGTGGGAGCTGGAGCCCGGCACCATCCGCAGTGACGTCGGGCCCGGCACCATCGCGATGTTCGAGCAGGTGGCTGCCGGTGAGATCAAGGCGTGCTGGATCATCTGCACCAATCCCGTTGCCAGTGTGGCGAACCGGGCCACGGTGATCGATGCCCTGCAGACCGCGGAGCTGGTGATAACCCAGGACGCCTACACCGACACCGCCACCAACCGGTTCGCCGACATCGTGCTGCCCGCAACCCTGTGGGCCGAAGCCGATGCGGTGATGGTCAATTCCGAACGTAATCTCACGCTGCTGCAGCAGTCGGTTCCGCCACTGGGCGAGGCCCGCCCGGATTGGGAACTGATCTGCGATGTCGCCGAACACCTCGGTTTCGGTGATGCCTTCGACTACAAATCCTCCGAGCAGATCTTCGACGAGATCCGCCGGTTCCACAATCCGCGCACGGGGTATGACCTGCGTGGCGCCAGCTATGACCGGTTGCGGCACAGCCCGCTGCAGTGGCCGGTGCCGCCCGCCGACGACGCCGACCGCCATCCCATCCGCTACCTCAACGACGGCGTCAGCCAGGACCTGTTCGTCACCGACGACGGTCACCGGCCGCGGTTGGCGTTCGCCACCGAGTCACGGCGCGCGGTGTTTCATCCCCGCCCGCACATGGACCCCGCCGAACTGCCCGATGACGAGTTCCCGGTGGTGCTCAACACCGGCCGGCTGCAGCACCAATGGCACACCATGACCAAGACCGGCAAGGTGGACAAGCTCAACAAACTCAACAGCGCACCGTTCGTCGAGATCAATCCCGTCGACGCGCAGGCGCAGGGCATCGCCGCCGACCAGCAGGTCGAGATCATCTCGCGGCGCGGTCGGGCGGTACTGCCCGCGGTGGTCACCGACCGGGTGCGGCCCGGCAACGTCTGGGCGCCGTTTCACTGGAATGACGAACACGGTGAGCATCTGACGATCAACGCCGTCACCAACGACGCCGTCGACAAGGCGTCGCTGCAACCGGAGTTCAAGGTGTGCGCGGTGCGCCTGGTACCGGTGCCGCGAACCGAAGGTCTCGATATCGACATCGCCGCACCCGTTTTCACCGATGAGGAGAAGCTCTATCTGGCAGGCTTTTTCACCGGTGTCGACGGCGGTGCACCCGGTGTTCCGATGCTACCGCCGACGGCGCCGGTACGTGCCGAGGTGCGGCTGTGGGTCGACGGTCTACTCGCGGGCAGGCACTCCCGCGCCGGCGCCGCGGCACCGGCAGAGGTCGACGACGGTGCACCGCTGCTGCTGTGGGCATCTCAGACCGGTAATGCCGAAGGTTTCGCCGCCAGCATCGGCGACCGTCTCGGCGGTGCCCGGCTGCGTCAGATGGACGACACCGAGGTCTCCGAACTGGTGACCGCCGGTGATGTGGTCATCGTCACGAGCACTTTCGGTGACGGTGGTCCCCCGGACAACGGTGCGGACTTCTGGAACCGGCTGGCGGCACCGGACGCGCCGTCGCTGGCCGGTGTGCGCTACGCCGTCCTGGGGATCGGCGACCGCTCCTATGACAATTTCTGCGGGCATGCCAAGGCGCTGGACACCCGGTTGGCCGATCTGGGTGCCACCCGGCTGACCGACCGCGGCGAGTGCGAGGCCTACGACGACGAACCGATCGAGTCCTGGGCCGAGAAGGTCACCGCGCTGCTCGGCGCCCCGGCGACACCGGCCGGCACCGCCGCGCGCACCCCGGCGCAGCCGTTCACCCGCCAGCAGCCGATCGCGGCGCCGCTGTGCCGCAATATCCGGCTCACGCCCGCGCATGCGGCAAAAGAGGTGCGCCAGTTCGGTTTCGACATCTCCGAACACGATGTCAGCTACGCGGTCGGCGACTCGTTGGGTGTGCACGTCACCAACAGCGACTTCGCGGTCGACGGCTGGCTGGCGGCCACCGGACTGTCCGGCACGCAGCCGATCATGGTCGACGGCGCCGAGGTAAGCCTGCGAGCCGCGCTGAAGAGCAGCTATGACATCTGCAAGGTGACACCGAACCTGTTGCGATTCGTCGCCGAGCAGTCCGCGGGCAAGGCCGCCAAACTCCTGCGCAACTCCACCGACGAGCGGGCCCGATACCTGGAGAACCGCAACGGTATCGACATCGTCACCGAGTTCGCGGTGCGTGCCGAACCGGAGGCCTGGCAGGAGGTGCTGGTGCGGTTGACGCCGCGCCAGTACTCGATCGCCAGCAGCCCGCTGGTCAGTCCGCGCGAGGTCCAGCTGACGGTGTCGGTGGTGCGGTATCGCGGCGCCGACGGCGGGCCGCGGGGCGGGGTGGCCAGCACGTATCTGGCGGATCTGGCCGACGGCACACCGGTCGAAGTCTTCCTGCAGCGTTCACCGCATTTCCGGCCACCGGAGGGCCCGGAGACGCCGATGATCATGGTCGGTCCCGGCACCGGTATCGCGCCGTTCCGCGGATTCCTGCAGGAGCGCCGCGCGCTCGGTCACACCGGCCGCAACTGGTTGTTCTTCGGCGATCAGCACCGTGCCGAGAACTTCTACTACCGTGACGATCTGGAGGACATGGTCGCCGACGGGCACCTCAACCACCTGGATCTGGCGTTCTCCCGGGATCAGGCCAAGCGGGTCTATGTGCAGCACAAGATGGCCGATGCCGGCGCCGAGCTGTGGCGCTGGATCGAGGACGGCGCGCACTTCTACGTCTGCGGTGACGCCGGCCGGATGGCCAAGGACGTCGACGCCACACTGACCAAGATCATCGAGACCCACGGCGGGATGTCGGCGGACGCCGCGCACGACTACAAGCGCGAGATGGTCGCCGACAAACGCTATGTCCGGGATGTCTACTGACGGGCCGCGACACTCACGCTGCGGTTCGGCGGAATGTGAGCACAGCGTGACACGGCGGTGAAATGTTGGCAGTGTCAACGCAAATGAGTGCTCCTACGCTCTGCCCATGACGGTGTCGCAACGGGAGCAGTACCTGTCCGGCAGGGTGATCGTGGACGCACCCCGGAGTTCGGCCGTCCATATCGGCGAGCCGCCCGGCGCGGCGCCGCACCGCGATCTGCGACAGGCCGAGTACTACCAGGATGTGCTTGCCGAACTTCGGGCGGCCGTCAACGAGGAACTGTCCCATCACTGCGCGGCGCGGGCCGAACATGAGCAGAACGACAACGCCGTGGGGATGAGGCGCTGCGAGCGCTTCATCCGGGCCAAGGAATCCGAGCTGGCCACGATCGACGAGCTGATGGAGGCGCTGTGCTGCCGATTTCCGACATCGGGCCTGACTTAGCCTGCCGCCGCCCGCTCGATCTCGTGCAGCGGTTCCGGCGACACCCCGATCTCACCGATGAACGGGTGCGAGAGCTGCAGCACCAGGAACAGGTTGGCGGCCACCAACACACCGATGGTGGCCACCATCGGATAGTGCAGGGCGGCACGCTCGACGCCGTAGACGATGGCGCATCCGATCACCAGCGTGCTGGTCAGCAGGAGCACCACCCACAGCGACCACGGCGGCCCGGTGTCGGTGCGGGACTGGATGACCCGCTCGGATCGGGCCTGGCTCATGGCGTTCAGTGAGGTGAACGAGGTAGCCAGGAAGGTCTTCTGGGTGTCGGAGCCCGGCTGGACCTGTTCGTAGGCCCGGTAGAGGCGTCCCAGCGCGGCATCGGCCTGCGGGTAGGTGTCACCGGCGGCCACGGCCGGCCATTCGGCCTGCGCCGCCCTGGCGAAGTCCAGCAGGGCCGCTCGGATGCGGTCGGCGTCGGGTTTGTCGAAGATCGTCAGGTCCCTGGCGAGCTGCATGCCGATCGCACCTTCGGTGCGCACCTTGGCGTCGGCGGTGTTGATCTGGCCCCAGGTCGCCGACACGACGAAACCGATGAAGAACGCGTAGGCGAATGAGACGACGCCGAAGGCGAACCGGGTGGCGTCATTGTGATCATCGCCGGACAAGCCGGGGAATCGGCGCCGGATCACGGTCTGGGCGATCAGCGCACCGCCGGCGATGAGGATTATCAGCGCGGCCAGCAGCAGCCACGGCGAGACATTGCTGACGATCACGCGACTGACCACGCAGGCTCCCTCACGGCCAAGCCGGGCGATTGTGTGTCCGAGGGGGGACTTGAACCCCCACGCCCGTTAATAGGGCACTAGCACCTCAAGCTAGCGCGTCTGCCATTCCGCCACTCGGACATTGCCCACCTACGCGAGATGGGCAGCTTAGGTTATCGGATCGCAGCCCCCGTTCCCAAACCACCCGGGGGTGGTAGGAAAGGGAACTGTGACTGCACCCCTGCGTCCCGCCGACGAGGTCGTCGACTTCGTCAGCGCACTGATCCGGTTCGACACCTCCAACACCGGTGAGCCCGCCACCACAAAGGGCGAGGCCGAATGCGCCCGCTGGGTCGCCGAACAGCTGGAAGAGGTGGGTTACGAGACCACCTATCTGGAATCCGGCGCCGCGGGGCGGGCCAATGTGTTCGTCCGGTTGCCGGGTGCGGATCCCTCGCGGGGAGCGCTGCTGGTGCACGGTCACCTCGACGTGGTGCCCGCAGAACCGGCCGACTGGAGCGTGCACCCGTTCTCCGGCGCCGTGGAGGGCGGCTACGTCTGGGGCCGCGGCGCCATCGACATGAAGAACATGGTCGGGATGATGCTGGCGGTGGCCCGCCACCTCAAACGCGAGAACATCGTGCCGCCCCGCGACCTGGTGTTCGCGTTCGTCGCCGATGAGGAAGCCGGCGGCAACTACGGCTGCAAATGGCTCGTCGACAACCGGCCCGATCTGTTCGAGGGCATCACCGAGGCCGTCGGCGAGGTCGGCGGTTTCTCCCTGACGGTGCCGCGGCCCGACGGTGGTGAACGGCGGCTCTACCTCATCGAGACCGCCGAGAAGGGCATGTTGTGGATGCGGCTGAAGGCCCGCGGACGGGCCGGGCACGGCTCGATGGTGCACGACGACAACGCCGTCACCGCGGTCGCGGAGGCCGTCGCGAAACTGGGCCGCCACCAGTTCCCGTTGGTGCTGCATGACGCGGTGGCCCAATTCCTGACCGCGGTGGCCGAGGAGACCGGCCACAGCTTCGATCCCGACTCGCCCGATCTGGACGGCACGGTCGCCAAACTGGGCCCCATCGCCCGCATCATCGGTGCCACCCTGCGCGATACCGCCAACCCGACGATGCTCAAAGCCGGTTACAAGGCCAATGTGATCCCGGCGACCGCCGAGGCCGTCATCGACTGCCGCATCGTGCCGGGCCGGCAGGCGGAGTTCGAGCGCGAGGTCGACGAGCTGATCGGCCCCGATGTGACGCGTGAGTGGGTCACCGAGCTGCCGTCCTACGAGACGACTTTCGACGGTGATCTGGTGGCTGCGATGAACACCGCACTGCTTGCCGTCGATCCCGAAGCCCGCACGGTGCCCTACATGCTCTCCGGCGGCACCGACGCAAAACACTTTGCCCGGTTGGGGATTCGCTGCTTCGGTTTCATCCCGCTGCGGTTGCCGCCTGAGTTGGACTTCGCCGCGCTGTTCCACGGTGTCGACGAACGGGTACCCGTCGAGTCACTGACGTTCGGCACCGAGGTGCTCGAACACTTCCTGAAGAACTGCTAGATCCGCACACACCACGAAAGGTCGCTCAATGCCGTTCCCGTACAACCCTTATGACTTCCTGCCGAAGTTGCCGACGTTCACCCTGACCTCGGAATCGATCACCGACGGCCAACCGCTGTCCAACGCGCAGGTGAGCGGACTGATGGGGGCCGGGGGAGAAGACCTCTCCCCGCAGCTGAGCTGGTCGGGATTCCCCGAGGAGACCCGCAGCTTCGCGGTGACGGTCTATGACCCGGACGCGCCGACGGTATCCGGTTTCTGGCACTGGGCGGTGGCCAACCTGCCCGCGACGGTGACGGATCTGCCCGCCGGGGTCGGCGACGGCAGCCAGGCCGGGTTCCCCGGTGAGGCCGTGACGCTGGCCAACGACGCCGGACTGCACCGGTTCGTCGGTGCCGCGCCGCCACCGGGACACGGTGCGCACCGCTACATCGTCGCGGTGCACGCGGTCAAGGTGGAGAAACTCGACATCACCGCGGACGCGTCACCGGCATACCTGGGCTTCAACCTGTTCAGCAACGCCATCGCCCGCGCCACCATCTACGGCACCTACGAGCAGAACTAGCGCGACTCGGCGCCGACCGCTGCACTCAGTGACGCGAAACCGTTGCGGTGCAAGCGGTCGGCGATGCCGTCGTGGATGTGTTTGACCCACAACCCGCCGCCGTAGATGAACCCGGTGTAGGCCTGCAAGAGCGTCGCTCCGGCCAGGATGCGCTCCCAGGCGTCGTCGGCGGTCTCGATACCGCCGACGCTGATCAACACCAGGTCCTCGCCGACGCGTGCGTAGAGCCGGCGCAGCACCTCCAGTGAGCGTTCGGCGACCGGGGCGCCCGAGACGCCGCCCGCACCGAGCTCGGCCACGCCCGGTGTCCGCAGCCCGGCCCGGGATATCGTGGTGTTGGTGGCGACGATTCCGGCCAGGCCCAATTCGACTGCCAGGTCCGCGATTTCGTCGACATCCTGATCGGAGAGGTCGGGTGCGATCTTGACCAGCACCGGCGTCGTGGTCTCGGCCAAAACGCCGGCCAGGATGGGCCGCAACGACTCGACGGCCTGCAGGTCGCGCAGGCCGGGGGTGTTCGGCGAGCTCACATTGACCACCAGGTAGGAGGCCAGCGGGCCGAGCAGCCGCGCGCTGGCGCGGTAGTCGTCGACGGCCTGCTCCGGCGGCGTGACCTTGCTCTTGCCGATATTGACCCCGATGGGGATCTCGGGGTGATGGCGGGCCAGCCGCAGCGCCAGCTCGCCGGCCCCACGGTTGTTGAAGCCCATCCGGTTCAGCAGCCCCCGGTCATCGGGCAACCGGAACAGCCGGGGTGCCGGATTGCCCGGCTGGGCCTGGGCGGTCACGGTGCCGATCTCGGCATAACCCCAGCCCAGTGCGGCCCAGGTGTCCAGTCCCAGCCCGTCCTTGTCGAAACCGGCGGCCAGGCCCATCGGCCCGGGGAAGCGCACACCGAAGACCGTGCTGGCCAGTACCGGATCGGTGGGCGCCAGCCGGGCCTGTAACTGCCTGCGCAGCGGGGTGGGCGCGGTGGCGGCGCGCAGAGCGCCGAAAGCCATGGTGTGGATCCGCTCGGCGGGCATCATGAACATGGCCCGGCGCAGCGTCGCATAGCTCATCTACAGCTCCGGCAGATCGCCGGCCCGCGGGTTCTGAACACGGGTCTTCTTGCGACGCAACAGCACTCGCCGGGAACCATCGGTGTAGAGCCGAACCCTGGTGAGTTCCCAGCCGCGGTATTCGGCCTCGATGGACAACCGTGTCGACGCGGTGACCCGGGTGACGTCCGGGGGTAGCCGCAGCGGAATCCACTCGTAGTCGTCGGACATGTCGACGTCCCAGCCCCGTGGCAATCTACTCATCGCGGCCCCGCGTTCTCGATGACCTGAACCCCCGCGCCCGACCCCGAGACGACATACAACGCGCCGGAGGCGTCGTCGTAGGCCAACAGGTTCGGTTGCTGCACGGTCGGATATCGCACCTTCTCAACGGGTATGCCGGTCGCCAGATCGTATCCAATGACGGTGTTGGCCGCCGTCTGTGACACCCAGGCGAGCCGCGGTGAACCCGCCAGCCCGTAGGGCGCCTCCGGGACCGGATAGCGCTGCCGCAGCATCAGCGGGTCGACACCGAAAACCAGCAGCTCGTCACCCCGGGTGTCGGCGACCAGCACCCGGCCCGCCGGATCGACCGTCATGGTGGTGGCGCCCTCGCCGGCGCGCAACGCCTGGGCCGGGTTGCCTTCGGCGTCCACCGCCGTCACCGAGGTCTGCCCGCGGTCCAGAATGACCGCTGTATTGCCTTGGGTGACAATCGAATCGACGCGGGCAAAGAGTTTCTCGCGGTGTGCGACGGCGGTTTCCCCGTCGGTGCCGGAGGCCAGGATGAAGACCGTGCCGTCGGCGCTGCCGAGCACCAGCGTGCCGTCGGCGCGGCGGGCGAGGGCGGTGAAATCGGTGTTCTGCTCGCCGTCGATGTCGACGCGCCGGACGGTGCCTGCCGCCACGTCGACGTGCAGATAGCCGCCGCGGGTCGCCAGCAGTGCGGTACCGGGAGCGTCCTGGCTCAGCGCCGTCGCAGGTCCGGGCAGGTTGATGGTCCGCGGCACACCGGGCTCGCGGGTCAGCACCGTCAGCGTGTCGGCGGCCCCGCCACCGCCGAGCACCAGCAGAGCCGAGCTGCCCTTCTCGACCATCGCCGCCTGCGGGGATCCGCCGAGTTTGCGAATTTCACCGGCCGGTGTCGTCGACGGTGCCGGTGCGGCCGCCGCGGTGGCGGGCGGCACCGTGGGCGGCGCGGGCTTGACCGGATTCGACGCACATCCGCTCAGCAGCGCCGCCGCCACGACCGTTCCGGCGACAAGGCGCCGGCCTGCGGATACAGCTCTAGTCATCGGTGACATCTCTCACGGAACGGTACGGGACGGGCGTCGTCCAGCGATTCTAGGGAACAGCGAAAGGGGACCGGTTCACGTGGCAGGAGTAGCAGGTCGGCCGCGTGGGTATCTTTGCTCCATGGCACTGGCCCCTGATCCTGACGGCGCTGAGTCGGGTTTCACCTTCGAAGACATCACCACCGGGGTGCACGCCAACGGTTACGGCCGTGTCGGCGACGGACGCAGCTTCTCCTTCCACATCGAACACCAGACGCTCGTCGTCGAGGTGTACCGCCCGCGGCTGGCCGGACCGGTACCGCAGGCCGAGGATGTGGTGGCCAAGGCGCAGCGCAGCGTGCTGGGGGTGGACCTTCGCGACGAGCGCAGCGTGTCCGCCGTGGTGCGCGATTGCGTGCTCGCGGCGCTGGCCCGCTGACAATCGCTCCCAGCATTCGGCCTGTACGGTCATCTGCGTGGATAGCGCTGTGGTGGACCCGATGTCCTGGCTTCAGGTCATCATCCTGTCGATCGTGCAGGGCCTGACGGAGTTTCTGCCGGTGTCCTCGTCGGGCCATCTGGCGATCGTGTCGCGGGTTTTCTTCGCCGACGACGCGGGCGCGTCGTTCACAGCCGTCTCCCAGTTGGGCACCGAGCTGGCGGTGCTGGTCTATTTCGGCAAGGACATCTGGCGCATCCTGCGGGCGTGGTTCGTCGGGCTCTTCGACAAGGCGCGCCGCGATGTCGACTACCGGATGGGCTGGTTCGTCATCATCGGCACCATCCCGATCTGCGTGCTCGGGCTGTTGTTCAAAGATCTGATCCGCGGCGGTGCCCGCAACCTGTGGATCATCGCGACGGCGTTGATCGTCTTCTCGGCCGTCATCGCCGCCGCCGAGTACTTCGGACGCCAGGTCCGCCATGCCGAACAGCTCACCTGGCGCGACAGCATCATCGTGGGGCTGGCGCAGTGCCTGGCACTGGTGCCCGGGGTCTCCCGTTCCGGCGCGACCATCAGCGCCGGGCTTTTCCTGGGCCTGGACCGCGAGCTGGCGGCACGGTTCGGTTTCCTGCTGGCCATCCCGGCGGTGTTCGCCTCGGGATTGTTCTCGCTGCCCGATGCCTTCGCCCCGGTCACCGAGGGGATGAGCGCCACCGGCCTACAGCTGCTGGTGTCGGTGGTGATCGCTTTCGTGGTGGGCCTGGCCGCGGTCTCCTGGTTCCTCAAGTTCCTGGTGCGCCACAGCATGTACTGGTTCGTCGGGTACCGGGTGGTGCTCGGTGTGGTGGTGCTGGTGCTGCTGGGCACCGGCGTGGTGGCGGCGACGTGACCGCGGGGATCTGCAGATGACCGTCATATTGCTGCGGCACGGACGCTCGACGTCCAACACCGCCCACACACTGGCCGGCCGCTCCGAAGGTGTCGACCTCGACGACAAGGGCCGCGAACAGGCCCTCGCGGTGGTCGACCGGACCGCCGAGCTGCCGATCAAGGCGCTGATCCGGTCGCCGCTGCTGCGTTGCGAACGCACCCTGGAACCGCTGGCCGCCAAGCTGGGCCTGCAGGCGCAGGTCGACGATCGGCTGTCGGAGGTCGACTACGGCGACTGGACCGGACGCAAGATCGGCGAGCTGGTCAAGGAGCCGCTGTGGTCGGTGGTTCAGCAGCAACCCAGCGCCGCGGTCTTCCCCAACGGCGAAGGTCTTGCCGCGGTGCAGGCGCGCGCGGTTTCAGCGGTGCGCGAACATGATCGCCGGCTGGCCGACGAACACGGCGGCGACGTTTTGTGGGTGGCGTGCACACACGGCGATGTGATCAAGTCGGTCATCGCCGACGCGATGGGTATGCATCTGGACAGTTTTCAGCGCATCACCGCAGACCCGGCGTCGATGAGCGTCATCCGATACACGCCACTGCGCCCGTTCGTGGTTCACGTCAACCACACCGGCGCGGCGCTGGCCGCGGCGCTGTCAGCGCCGCCACCCGACAGCGGTGACGCTGTCGTCGGCGGCTCCACCGACTGAGCGCTACCGGTTCTACCGGTATTTTGGAGAGGCCATGGCTCGCGCAATTCACGTCTTCCGCACACCCGACCGCTTTGTGGCCGGGACCGTCGGCCAACCCGGCAACCGGACGTTCTACCTGCAGGCCGTCCACGACACCCGGGTCATTTCGGTGATGCTGGAGAAGCAGCAGGTCGCTGTGCTGGCCGAGCGGATCAGTGCGCTGCTGGTGGAGATCACCCGCCGGTTCGGCACGCCGCTGCCGCCCGAGGGCGCCGAAATCGACGATCTGAGCCCGCTGGTGATGCCGGTGGACGCCGAGTTCCGGGTCGGGACCATGGGACTGGGCTGGGATTCCGAGGCCCAGACCGTCGTGGTGGAGCTGCTTGCGGTCACCGAGACCGAATTCGACGCCTCGGTGGTTCTCGACGACGCCGAGGACGGCCCCGACGCCGTGCGGGTTTTCCTGACCCCGGAATCTGCCCGGCAGTTCGCCGACCGGTCGGCCCGGGTGATCTCGGCCGGCCGTCCGCCGTGTCCGTTGTGTGAGGAGCCGCTGGACTCCGACGGCCATATCTGTGTGCGCACCAACGGTTACCGGCGAGCCGAACTGTTCGGGTCAGACGATGACATCGAGCAGTGAGGCGGCGGATGCCCGCAGGCGGGTGCTGCGCCACGGCGAACTGAAGGTTCTCGGCCGGATCCGGTCGGCGAGCAACGCGACGTTCCTGTGCGAGGCCGAGCTGGACGGCAGCACCGCGCACTGCGTGTACAAGCCGGTGGCCGGTGAGCAGCCGCTGTGGGATTTCCCGGACGGCACGCTGGCCGGCCGCGAACTCGCGACATACCTGATATCGGAGTCGTTGGGCTGGAATATCGTGCCGCACACCATTATTCGTAGCGGCCCGGCCGGTGACGGAATGCTGCAGCTCTGGGTCGATCAACCCGGTGACAGCGCCGACGAACAGCAGGACGATCAAGCGGCACAACCGGATCTGGTCGATCTGTGCCCGCCCCGAGCGCTCCCCGCCGGTTATCTGCCGATCCTGCAGGCCTACGACTACGCCGGTGACGAGGTGACCCTGATCCACGCCGATGATCCCCGGCTACGCCGGATGGCGGTCTTCGACGTGCTGGTCAACAATGCCGACCGCAAGGGCGGGCACATCCTGCACGGTGTCGACGGTGAGGTCTACGGCGTCGACCACGGGCTCTGCCTGCACCGCGAGGACAAGTTACGCACCGTGCTGTGGGGCTGGGCGGGAAAACCGGTCGACGACGACACCCTGGAGTCGGTTGGGGCGCTGGCGGCCGCGCTGGGCGGCGAGCTCGGTGAGGCGCTGCGGGTGCACATCACCCGCGGTGAGGTGGCGGCGCTGCGCCGGCGCGCACGCGGCCTGCTGGACAATCCCGTCATGCCGGGACCCGACCGGCACCGGCCCATTCCCTGGCCCGCCTTCTGACGATCAGGCCGGCCGGTAGTGCAGGATGCCGCCGTCGGCTTCCTTGGACAGGCTCAGCTGCCCGTCCTTGTAGACGTAACTGCGAATCTGGGACATCGACGAGATCACCGTCTCGCTGAGCGCGGGTTGGGCGCACCGGTCGTTGGACGTCGTGATCGGGCCGAAGGTCAGGTTGCCCGTCGAGCCGTCACCGCTGGGTTTGGTCTGGTAGGTGCCCTTGCCCCAATTGCAGTCGAAGTTGAAGTGCGCCTTGTTGGCCTTGTCGAACGTCAGTGAGAATTTGCCGGGGTCGGGGATCTTGGTGGTGCCCTGGGCATCATCCATCGATTCGATCGCTTCGAGCTCCCAGGTGGTGCCCACCAACGGTGTCTGCAGCGACGACGTGCAGCCGGTGATTCCGGTGGCCGCCAACACCACTGCCGCGCCGAGGATTGCCGATGTCCGCATGAGGACGAATCTACCTGGACCGGACCCACCCGGCGCCCACGTGACCGACCCCGGATACTGGACGGGTGAGCGCGGCGCCGAGAAATTCCACCGATGTGTCGGATGCAGCGCTGGCCGCCGATCTGGCCGCCGACGCCGGCCGGCTGTTGCTGGCGATGCGCGAAGAGATCGGTTTCGACTATCCGTGGTCGCTGGGCGACAGTGGCGACTTCCAGGCCAACGCGCTCCTGATGAAGCGGCTGCGCGCCGAACGGCCCGATGATGCCGTGCTGTCCGAGGAGGCGCCCGACGATCTGGCCCGTTTGCAGGCCGACCGGGTGTGGATCATCGACCCGGTGGACGGCACCCGCGAGTACTCCACACAGCACCACGACGACTGGGCCGTGCACATCGCGCTGTGGCAACGCATCGGTGGTGCCGACGGTGAACTCACCGACGCCGCGGTGGCACTGCCCGCCCGCGGTGAGGTGTACCGGACCGACACCGTCATGCCAGGTCCACGCACCTACCCCGACCGACCTATCCGGATCACCGCCAGCACCCACCGGCCGCCCCGCGTGCTGTACCGGATGGCCGAGACCCTCGAATTCGAGATGGTCCGCATCGGTTCGGCCGGAGCCAAGGCGATGGCCGTGGTGCGCGGTGACGTCGACGCCTACATCCACGCCGGCGGACAGTGGGAATGGGATTCGGCGGCCCCGGGCGCGGTGATCCGGGCGGCCGGTATGCACGCCTCCCGTATCGACGGCTCGCCCATGCTCTACAACCGGCCCGACCCCTACCTGCCCGACCTGTTGATGTGCCGACCCGAGCTGGCCGACGTGCTGCTCGAGGCCATCCGGTCGGCGCGCTGACAACACCGCGAACGCAACCGAATAGAGTCTCTGATCATGCAATCGTGGTCGGCACCAGCGGTTCCTGATCTGCCCGGGCAAGGGCCGCAGCTGCGCCTTTACGACAGTGCCGACCGACAGGTCCGGCCGGTCTCGCCGGGAAACACCGCAACCATGTACGTGTGCGGTATCACCCCGTATGACGCCACCCACCTCGGTCACGCCGCCACCTACCTGACCTTCGACCTGGTGTACCGGATGTGGCTCGACGCCGGCCTCGACGTGCACTACGTGCAGAACATCACCGATGTCGACGACCCGTTGTTCGAGCGCGCGAACCGCGACGGTATCGACTGGCGCGACCTGGCGGCCCGGGAGATCGCACTGTTCCGCGAGGACATGGCCGCGCTGCGGGTGCTGCCGCCGCGCGAGTACGTCGCCGCCACCGACGCCATCGCCGAGGTCGTCGACGCCGTGTCGGCGATGCTGGCCTCCGGAGCGGCCTATGTGGTCGACGATCCGCAGTACCCCGACGTGTACTTCCGTGCCGATGCCACGGCGCAGTTCGGTTACGAGTCCGGCTACGACCGCGACACCATGGCGGCGCTGTTCGCCGAGCGCGGTGGTGATCCGGACCGGCCCGGTAAGGCCGACAAACTCGACGCGTTGGTGTGGCGGGCCGAGCGACCCGACGAGCCGAGTTGGCCGTCCCCGTTCGGCCCGGGCCGCCCGGGTTGGCATGTGGAGTGCGCGGCGATCGCGCTGACGCGCCTCGGCATGGGCCTGGACGTGCAGGGCGGTGGCAGCGACCTGATCTTCCCGCATCACGAGTTCTCCGCGGCGCATGCCGAATCCGTAACCGGGCAAAGACGTTTCGCGCGCCACTACGTGCACGCCGGGATGATCGGCTGGGACGGGCACAAGATGTCCAAGAGCCGCGGCAACCTGGTACTGGTGTCCCAGTTGCGTGCCGAGGGGGTCGATCCGTCGGTCATCCGGCTCGGCCTGTTCGCCGGGCATTACCGCGCCGATCGGTACTGGAGCCCGCAGGTGCTCGACGAGGCGCAGGAACGCCTGGCCCGGTGGCGCACCGCCACCATGCTGCCGGCGGGTCCGGATGCGGCAGACGTCGTCGCCCGGGTACGCCGGTATCTGGCCGACGATCTCGACACGCCGAAGGCCATTGCCGCCATCGACGGCTGGTGTACCGACAGCATCGAATACGGCGGGCATGACGAAACCGCACCACAATTGGTGCGCACAGCGGTCGACGCGTTGCTCGGTGTGCAGCTCTAGAACGGGTACGTTCGCGATGTGAAGAAGTTCGGGATCGCACTGCTAATGCTGCTTCTTGCCGGGTGCGCCACCGGCACCGACAAACCGGCCGCGACGAGCACCGCCACCACCGCGCCGTCGGCCGCACCGGCGCCGGTGACCCCCGAACAGGCCCGTGCCATCGCCAAAGAGGCCTACATCTACGGCTTCCCCATGGTCGACAACTACCGGGTCCAATACGCCTACTTCGTCAACAAGGACAATCCGGAGTACAAGGGCGGTTTCAACGAGATCCACAACACCGCCCGGGTTTTCACCCCGGCCGATACCGCCATCCAGACCCCGAACTCCGATACCCCCTATTCGATGGTCGGTGCGGATCTGCGCGCCGAGCCGTTGGTGCTCACGGTCCCGCCGATCGAACAGAACCGTTACTACTCACTGCAATTCGTCGACGGCTACACCTACAATTTCGCCTATCTCGGCAGCCGCACCACCGGTAACGGCGGCGGCAGGTATCTGCTGGCGGGCCCGAACTGGACCGGCGAGAAACCCGCCGGTGTCGACGAGGTCATCAAGTCCGATACCGAGCTGGCGCTCATCATCTATCGCACCCAGCTCTTCGGCCCGAGCGATCTCGACAACGTCAAGAAGATCCAGGCCGGCTACCAGGTCGCACCGCTTTCGGTGTTCCTCAATAAGCCGGCGCCGGCCGCCGCACCGCCCATCGATTTCGTGCCGCCGCTGACCGCCGAGCAGCAGCGCACCTCGCCGCAATTCTTCGAGATCCTCAACTTCGCCCTCCGGTTCGCGCCGGTGCTGCCCGAGGAGAGGGAATTGCGGGACCGTTTCGCCACCATCGGCGTCGGCCCGGACGGCGATTTCGACGCCGAGAAGCTCAGCCCCGAGATGCGTACCGCCATCGAAGGCGGAATGGCCGACGCCTGGGCGGAATTCGACGCCCTCAAGAAAGACAAGATCGACACCGGCCAGCTGACCTCCGCCCAGCTCTTCGGCACCCGGGCCGACCTGGCGGGCAACTACCTGTACCGGATGGCCGGCGCCGTCCTGGGCATCTACGGCAACACCGCGGCGGAGGCGGTCTACCCGAACTTCTCCAACGATTCGGCGGGCGCGCCGCTGACCGGGGCCAACAAGTACACCTTCCGGTTCGAGCCGGGCCAACTGCCGCCGGTCAACGCGTTCTGGTCGCTGACGCTCTACGAGATGCCGCAGAGCCTGCTGTCGGCCAATCCCATCGACCGCTACCTGATCAACTCGGCGATGCTGCCGAGCCTGATCAAAGATCCCGACGGCGGTTACACGATCAACATCCAGAACGAATCGCCGGGCCCGGCCAGGGAAGCCAACTGGCTGCCGGCGCCGTCCGGACCGTTCGCGCTGGTACTGCGGCTCTACTGGCCCAAACCGGACGCGCTCAACGGCACCTGGCAATCGCCCAAACCGGTGAAGACCTGATGCCGGAGCCCAAACGCGCCGACCTGGTGCTCTCCGGCGGCGGGGTCAAGGGCCTCGGCCTGGTCGGGGCGGTGGCCGCGCTGGTCGACGCCGGTTACGAACCGCAACGTATCTCCGGTACCTCGGCCGGTGCGCTCGTCGGGGCCATCCTGGCCGCTGCGGTGCAGAGCAGACATGTCGACGCCGCACTGCTCAAGACGCTGGCCATGGAAATCGACTATCCCGCGCTGCTCGACCAGGGGCCCATCGAACGCATCCCGCTGGTCGGGCCGGCCTGGGGGGTGCTGTCCGGTGACGGCATCTACCGCGGTGACGCGCTGCACAAGTGGGTCGAGGACCATCTGGCCCGGTTCGGTATCTCCACCTTCGCCGATCTGGCCATCGCCGATCGCAACCTGCCCGTCGAGCAGCGCTACCGCCTGGTCGTCACGGTCGCCGACGTCACGCTCGGTCAGCTGGTCCGGCTGCCCTGGGATTACCAACGGATCTACGGTCTCGACCCCGACCAGCAGTCGGTCGCCGACGCCGTCCGGGCGTCCACCGCGATCCCGTTCTTCTATCGTCCCGCCACCCTGACCAGCGCGCAGGGCCGGACGTCGACGCTGGTCGACGGGGGGCTGTTGTCCAATTTCCCGATCGACTCGCTGGACCGCACCGACGGCCGCAAACCGCGCTGGCCGACATTCGGGGTGACCCTGCTACCCGACCTGCCCGCCGAGAACGAGCAGGTGATCCCGGCGTTGCGGCTGCTGCACCTGGTGCGCCCGCCGACGCTGCTCGAGCAGGTGGTGACCACCATCCTGGTGGGTCGGGACCAGACCTATCTGAACCAGCCGTGGGTGCGGGCCCGCACCATCAGCGTCAACACCACCGATGTCGGGGTGCTCGACTTCGACCTGTCCGATCACGACAAAGAAGCCCTCTACGCCGACGGACTGCGGGCCGGCCGGGATTTCCTGGCCGGCTGGGATTTCACCGAATACCTGGCCCGATTCCGCTGATCGTCCGTCACCGAACGTGAACCTGCTGCGAAAAATCGGGCCGAACGCCGCACTGGACGCACGCTCGGCGAACTAACCCCGGAAGCCGGGCCCGCGCCTGCGCAGATAGCGTTCGAATTCCGCGGCCAGCGCGTCGCCGTCGATCTTGCCCAGCGCCTCGTTCATATCGACCTCGGCGTCACCGCGCTGCTCCAGCGATGCGACGTATTCGGCGATCTCGTCGTCCTCGGCGGTCATCTCGGTGACGGCCTGCTCCCACTCCTCGGCCTCCTGCGGCAGGTCACCCAGCGGGACCTCGATGTCGAGCACATCCTCGACCCGGCGCAGCAGCGCCACGGTGGCCTTCGGGTTGGGCGGCTGCGACACGTAGTGCGGAACGGCGGCCCAGAACGTGACCGCGGGGATCCCGGCCGACACACACGCGTCCTGGAAAACCCCGGCGATACCGGTCGGTCCCTCGTAGCGGGTCTCCTCCAGGCCGAAATGCCGCGCCGACTCGGGGGAGTAGGCCGCACCCGACACCGGAACCGGCCGGGTGTGCGGGGTGTCGGCCAGCAACGCCCCGAGGATGACGACGGTGTCGACATTGACCTTGTCGGCGATCGCCAGCAACTCGGCGCAGAACGTCCGCCAGCGCATATTGGGTTCCACACCGTGCATCAGCACGATGTCACGGTCACTGCCCGGCGGCCGGCAGTGCGATATCCGCATCGACGGCCACACCAACTCCCGGGTCACACCGTCGACCTGCCGGATCACCGGCCGATTGACCTGGTAGTCGTAGTACGACTCGTCATCGATCTCGATGATCGTCTCGGCTTCCCACATCGCGTCCAGGTGTTCCAACGCGTCGCTTGCGGCATCGCCGGCGTCATTCCAGCCCTCGAATGCCGCCACCACGACGGTGTTGCGGAGCTCGGGCAGATCAGCCTCCGGAGGGGTCACCAGGCCAGCGTAAGGCTTGTCCGCCACAGATGAGAGCAGGCCGGCGATCGGGGCGGGAGCCGTGCCGGTGCCCAGCAGCCGAAATAGGTTCGGCGGCACTCTGGTTAACCTAGAACTGGGCGTTCAGACGTCAAACGGGGGACGACGTAGACTTTTCGAGGTCGAGAGGCGTTGCAACGGTTATCCGGGGGGCCGGTCCCTTCGGACATCCGCCACGCTCGGCAGAGTCAAGGACGCCTTCCGCTAAGGAAGGAGTGCACGTGAAGGCTTGTGAGCCGGACACCTTTGTGCCCAACATCCGTCCCGACTGCACCGACGAACTGACGGCGACACTACGTCGGCGGATCATGGTGATCGACGGTGCGATGGGCACGGCGATCCAGCGGGACCGGCCCGACGAGGCCGGCTACCGCGGTGACCGGTTCACCGAGTGGCCGACCGCCCTGCAGGGCAACAACGACCTGCTCACCTTGACGCAGCCCCAGATCATCGAGGGCATCCACCGCGAATACCTCGAGGCCGGCGCCGACATCCTGGAGACCAACACGTTCAATGCGAACGCGGTCTCGCTGGCCGACTACGACATGGCCGACCTCAGCTACGAACTGAACTACGCAGGCGCGGCGCTGGCGCGCAAGGCCGCCGACGAGTTCAGCACCCCGGAGCGGCCCCGTTATGTCGCAGGCGCCATCGGACCGACGACGCGGACGGCGTCGATCTCGCCCGACGTCAACGATCCGGGCGCCCGCAACGTCTCCTATGACCAGCTGGTTGCGGCCTACCTCGAAGCCGTCAACGGACTCGTCGACGGCGGTGCCGACCTGCTGATCATCGAGACGATCTTCGACTCGCTCAACGCCAAGGCCGCGGTGTTCGCCGTCGAGACGCTGTTCGAGGAGCGCGGCCGCCGCTGGCCGCTCATCATCTCGGGCACCATCACCGATGCGTCCGGGCGGACGCTGTCCGGCCAGGTCACCGAGGCGTTCTGGAATGCCATCCGGCACGCCAGGCCCATCGCGGTCGGGCTGAACTGTGCGCTCGGCGCGCCGGAGATGCGGCCCTACATCGCCGAGGTGGCGCGCATCGCCGACACCTTCGTGTCCTGCTATCCGAATGCCGGGCTGCCCAACGCGTTCGGCGAGTACGACGAATCTCCTGAACGCCAGGCGGGCTACATCGCGGAGTTCGCCGAGGCCGGCCTGGTCAACCTGGTCGGTGGCTGCTGCGGGACGGCGCCGCCACATATCGCCGAGATCGCGCATGTCGTCGAGGGCAAGACGCCACGGCAGCTGCCGGAGATCGAAGTGGCCACCCGCCTGTCGGGCCTGGAACCGCTCAACATCACCTCCGATTCGCTGTTCGTCAACATCGGTGAGCGCACCAACATCACCGGCTCCGCCCGGTTCCGCAACCTGATCAAGGCCGAGGACTACGACACCGCGCTGTCGGTGGCCCTGCAGCAGGTCGAGGTCGGTGCGCAGGTCATCGACATCAACATGGACGAGGGCATGATCGACGGCGTCGCCGCGATGGACCGGTTCACCAAGCTGATCGCGGCCGAACCGGACATCAGCCGCGTCCCGGTGATGATCGACTCCTCCAAATGGGAGGTCATCGAGGCGGGCCTGAAGAACGTCCAAGGCAAGCCCATCGTCAACTCGATCTCCATGAAGGAGGGCGAGGAGAAGTTCATCCGAGAAGCACGGCTGTGCCGCAAGTACGGCGCCGCCGTCGTCGTGATGGCCTTCGACGAGCAGGGCCAGGCCGACAACCTGGAGCGCCGCAAGGAGATCTGCGGACGCGCCTACCGGATCCTGACCGAAGAGGTCGGCTTCCCGGCCGAGGACATCATCTTCGACCCGAACTGCTTCGCGCTGGCGACGGGCATCGAGGAGCACGCGACCTACGGCATCGATTTCATCGAGGCCTGCGCCTGGATCAAGGAGAACCTGCCCGGGGTGCACATCTCCGGCGGCATCTCCAACGTGTCGTTCTCGTTCCGCGGTAACAACCCGGTGCGCGAGGCCATCCACGCGGTGTTCCTGTTCCACGCCATCAAGGCCGGCCTGGACATGGGCATCGTCAACGCCGGCGCGCTGGTGCCCTACGACTCGATCGACCCCGAGTTGCGCGACCGCATCGAGGACGTCGTGCTGAACCGGCGCGAGGATGCCGCCGAGCGGCTGCTGGAAATCGCCGAACGGTTCAACAAGTCGGAGAAGACCGAAGATCCGAAAGCCGCCGAGTGGCGCAGCCTGCCGGTCCGCGAGCGCATCACCCACGCCCTGGTCAAGGGCATCGACGCCAACGTCGACGCCGATACCGAGGAGTTGCGGGCCGAGATCGAGGCTGCCGGCGGGCGGCCCATCGAGGTCATCGAGGGCCCGCTGATGGACGGCATGAACGTCGTCGGCGACCTCTTCGGCGCGGGCAAGATGTTCCTGCCCCAGGTGGTGAAGTCGGCCCGGGTGATGAAGAAGGCCGTGGCCTACCTGCTGCCCTATATCGAGGCCGAGAAGGCGCAGCCGCTGCCCGGCGAGGCGGCGAAGAAGGACACCAACGGCACCATCATCATGGCGACCGTCAAGGGCGACGTGCACGACATCGGCAAGAACATCGTCGGAGTCGTCCTGCAGTGCAACAACTTCGAGGTTATCGACCTCGGCGTGATGGTGCCCGCGGAGAAGATCCTGGCCGCGGCCAAGGAGCACGACGCCGACATCATCGGGCTTTCCGGTCTGATCACCCCGTCGCTGGACGAGATGGTCAACTTCGCCGTTGAGATGGAACGCGAGGGGCTACAGATCCCGCTGCTGATCGGCGGCGCGACCACGTCGCGCGCCCACACGGCGGTGAAGGTGTCGCCGCGTCGCAGCGGGCCGGTGGTCTGGGTCAAGGATGCCTCGCGTTCGGTTCCCGTCGCCGCCGCCCTGCTCGACGACAAGCAGCGGCCGGCCCTGCTGGAGGCCACCGAGAAGGATTACGCGTCGCTGCGCGAACGGCATGCCCAGAAGAACGAGCGGCCGATGCTGACGCTGGAAAAGGCACGCGCCAACCGCACGCCCATCGAGTGGGACGGCTACACACCGCCGGTGCCCGCCCAGGGCACCGGAATACGTGAATTCGGTGACTACGACCTGGCCGAGTTGCGCGAGTACATCGACTGGCAGCCGTTCTTCAACGCCTGGGAGATGAAGGGCCGCTTCCCCGACATCCTCAACAACCCGGTCTCGGGCGAGACGGCCCGCAAGCTCTACGACGACGCCCAGGAGATGCTCGACACCCTGATCAAGGAGAAGTGGCTGACGGCCAACGGCGTGATCGGCTTCTTCCCCGCCAACGCCGTCGGCGACGATTTCGAGGTCTACACCGACGAGAGCCGCACCGAGGTACTGACCACGCTGCGCAACCTGCGCCAGCAGGGTGAGCACCGCGACGGCATCCCGAACCGCTCGCTGGGTGACTTCATCGCGCCCAAAGAGACCGGTCTGGCGGACTACATCGGCGCATTCGCTGTCACCACGGGCCTGGGCAGCGGTGAGAAGATCGCCGAGTTCAAGGCGGCCAACGACGACTACAGCGCGATTCTGCTGGAGTCGCTCGCCGACCGGCTGGCCGAAGCGTTCGCCGAACGGATGCACCAGCGGGTCCGCACGGAGTTCTGGGGATTCCAGCCCGACGAGCAGCTGGACAACGAGGACCTCATCGCCGAGAAGTACCGCGGCATCCGCCCGGCACCGGGCTACCCGGCCTGCCCGGAGCACACCGAGAAGGCGACGCTCTGGGAGCTGATGGACGTGCGGGAGCGCACCGGTATCGAGCTGACCGAGTCGATGGCGATGTGGCCGGGAGCCGCCGTCAGCGGGTGGTACTTCTCACATCCGCAGTCGCAGTACTTCGTCGTCGGCCGGATCGCTCAGGACCAGGTCGCCGACTATGCCAAGCGGAAGGGCTGGACCCTGAAGGAAGCCGAGCGCTGGTTGGCCCCGAACCTCGGCTACAACCCGGAGGACTGAGGGCTACGTGGCGAAGATCTTCCCGCAGATCGACGAGTCGCTCCGGGCGTTCATCTCCGAGCAGGCGATGTTCTTCGTCGCGACGGCGCCGTCGGACGGTGGCCGGATCAACTTGTCGCCCAAGGGATATCGGGACACGTTCGCGGTCCTCGACGAGCACACCGTCGCCTATCTCGATCTGTTCGGCAGCGGCGCAGAAACCATTGCGCACCTGCGGGACAACGGCCGGATCACGGTGATGTTCTGCTCGTTCGCCCGCAGTTCGCGCATCCTGCGGCTGTACGGCACCGGTCGCGTCGTCCGCCCCGATGACGCCGAGTTCTCTTCGCTGCTCGGGCATTTCGGGCCGCTGCATCCCGGGACCCGCTCGGCCGTCGTCATCGATGTCGACCGGATCGCCGATGCCTGCGGTTATGCGGTGCCCTACTACGATCTGGTCGACGAGCGCCCGGTGCTCGACGACTATCACGCGAAGGTGAGCGAGGAGAAGTTCACCAGGCGGATCGCCGGTGACAACGGGCACAGCATCGACGGCCTGCCGGCCCTGGAGCCCGATCACCCGCTTCCGCCGGGCCGCCGATGAGCGCAGAACCGCACGCGCGTCACCTTTTTCGTGATGATAGGGTTACCGGGACCCAGCCGGAGGCGAAAGTATCTCAATGTTCATCAGCGACCCTCGCCACCGCCCGTCCGATGTCTAGCCGGTCAGCATTGCGGGCCGTGCTCTGGGATATGGACGGCACCCTGGTCGACTCCGAAAAGCTTTGGGATATCGGAATCCAGGAGTTCTATTCCCGGCACGACGGTGTGCTTCGGCCCGAGGTGCGCCAAGCCACCGTCGGCGGCTCGGCCGAATCGGTCATCCGGATCGTCTACGCCGATCTGGGCCTCGAGCCCGACCCGGTACAGATGGCCCAGACCGTCGACTGGCTGCACGTCTACGTCGGCGAACTGTTCGAGGCCGGGTTGCCCTGGTGTGACGGCGCGCGGGAAATGCTGGACGGTTTGCAGGCCGCCGGTGTGCCGATGGCGCTGGTCACCAACACCCGCCGGGACCTGACCGAGCAGGCGCTCAACAGTATTGGCCGGCACTATTTTTCGTTTTCGGTGTGCGGTGACGAGGTCCCCACCGGTAAACCCGCGCCGGATGTGTACCTGCGGGCCGCGGAGTTCCTCGGATTCGACCCGGCTGATTGCCTGGCCATCGAGGATTCGGTGACCGGGTCCGCGGCGGCCGAGGATGCCGGGTGCCCGGTGCTGGTGGTGCCCAAGGAGGTTGAGGTGCCCCCCAGCCTGCGGCGCAGGCACGTGAATTCGCTGAGCGGGCTCTCGGTGGCCGATCTGCACACGGTGCACGCCGAGCTCGACGACCGGGCCGGTGAACGCACCGCCTGATATGGCCCACCGCGCGCGCCGACTGTGCAATCGTGGAGTGACACACCTCACGCAGTGCTGCGAAAGGACGCCCCATGGCTGGCCAGGGCCCCCCGGTCTCCGACGGTCCGTCGGCGATCACTGACGAAGACTTCTCCTCCGGCAAGACCGCGATCCGGATCGCATCGGTGGCCGCCCTGGGCGGCCTGCTGTTCGGCTACGACAGCGCCGTGATCAACGGCGCTGTCGACTCGATCCAGTCCGACTTCGGTATCGACAACTACACGCTCGGGCTGGCGGTGGCCTCCGCCCTGCTCGGCGCGGCCGTCGGTGCGCTGTCGGCCGGCCGGATCGCCGACCGCATCGGGCGTATCGCCGTCATGAAGATCGCTGCGGTGTTCTTCCTGGTCAGCGCGATCGGCACGGCGGTGGCACCGTCGGTGTGGATCATCGTGCTGTTCCGGATCGTCGGCGGTATCGGTGTCGGCGTGGCCTCGGTGATCGCACCGGCCTATATCGCCGAGACATCGCCGCCGAGTATCCGCGGCCGGCTCGGATCGTTGCAGCAGCTGGCCATCGTGTCCGGCATCTTCTTGTCCTTCGCGGTGAACTGGATCCTGCAGCGCATCGCCGGCGGTCCGGACAACGAGCTGTGGCTCGGCCTGGAGGCCTGGCGCTGGATGTTCATGGTGATGGCCATCCCGGCACTGGTGTACGGCTCGTTGGCTTTCACCATTCCGGAATCGCCGCGCTATCTGGTTGCCAGCCACAAGATCCCAGAAGCCCGCAAGGTGCTCTCCACGCTGCTCGGTCAGAAGAACCTGGAGATCACCATCACCCGGATCCGGGAGACGCTGGAACGCGAGGACAAGCCGTCCTGGCGCGATCTACGCCGTCCCGGCAAGGGCATCTTCGGCCTCTACGGCATCGTGTGGGTCGGTCTCGGGTTGTCGATCTTCCAGCAGTTCGTCGGTATCAACGTCATCTTCTACTACTCCAACGTGCTGTGGCAGGCGGTGGGATTCAGTGCCGACGAGTCGGCCATCTACACCGTGATCACCTCGGTGATCAACGTGCTGACGACGCTGATCGCCATTGCGCTGATCGACAAGATCGGCCGCAAACCGCTGCTGATCATCGGCTCGTCGGGCATGGCGGTCACCCTGATCACCATGGCGGTCATCTTCGCCAACGCCACGCTCGTCGACGGCAAGCCCAGCCTGCCCGGCGCCTCCGGGGTCGTGGCACTGATCGCCGCCAACCTCTTCGTGGTCGCGTTCGGCATGTCCTGGGGCCCGGTGGTCTGGGTGCTGCTCGGCGAGATGTTCCCCAACCGCATCCGGGCGGCCGCGCTGGGTCTGGCCGCTGCCGGTCAGTGGGCGGCGAACTGGCTGATCACCGTTACCTTCCCGGAGCTGCGCGAGCACCTGGGTCTGGCCTACGGCTTCTACGGCCTGTGCGCGATCCTGTCCGGTTTGTTCGTCTGGCGATGGGTCATGGAGACCAAGGGGGTGTCCTTGGAGGACATGCACGCCGAGGTGCTGCACGCCGACAAACCGGCACCTGCCTGATACTCGTTGGCCCCGGTCGGCGGCGACATGGAACAATCGCCTGCCGTGAAGACCTTCGACGCGTTGTTCGCCGAACTCACCGAACGCGCGCGCACGCGTCCTGCCGGTAGCGCTACCGTCGCCGCGCTGGACGCCGGGGTGCACACCGTGGGCAAGAAGATCCTCGAGGAGGCCGGCGAGGTGTGGCTGGCCGCCGAACACGAGTCCGACGAGGCGCTGGCCGGGGAGATCAGCCAGTTGCTGTACTGGACGCAGGTGCTCATGGTCTCGCGCGGCCTGACCCTCGACGACGTCTACGGCAAGCTGTGAGCGCGATGCTGCGCGTCGCGGTTCCCAACAAGGGTGCGCTGAGCGAGTCCGCCGCCGAGATCCTGTCCGAGGCCGGGTACCGGCGCCGTCGTGACCCCAAGGACCTCACGGTCGTCGATCCGGCCAACAACGTCGAGTTCTTCTTCCTGCGGCCCAAGGATATTGCGATCTACGTCGGCTCAGGGGAGCTGGACTTCGGTATCACCGGCCGCGACCTGGCGCGAGAGTCCGATGCGCCGGTCGCCGAACGGCTGGCGCTGGGTTTCGGCTCCTCGACGTTCCGCTACGCCGCCCCGGCGGGCCGGGACTGGACGATCCCCGACCTGGCCGGCTGCCGGATCGCCACCGCCTACCCGAACCTGGTCCGAAAAGACTTGGCCGCCAGGGGTATCGAGGCCACCGTGATCCGGCTCGACGGTGCGGTGGAGATCTCGGTGCAACTCGGGCTGGCCGACGTGATCGCCGATATCGTCGGCACCGGTCGCACCCTCGGCCTGCACGGGCTGGTGGCCTTCGGCGAGGCGCTGTGCGATTCCGAAGCGGTGCTCATCGAGCGCAGCGATGCCGACCCGGACACCGCGGCAGCGCGCGACCAGCTCGCCGGCCGGGTCCAGGGCGTGGTCTTCGGCCAGCAGTATCTGATGCTCGACTACGACTGCCCGCGCAGCGTGCTGGACGAGGCGACCGCGGTCACGCCCGGCCTGGAGTCCCCGACCATCGCGCCGCTGGCCGATCCCGCCTGGGTCGCGGTGCGCGCGCTGGTGCCGCGCCGCACCGTCAACGCCATCATGGACGAGCTGGCGGCCATCGGCGCCAAGGCAATTCTGGCCTCCGACATCAGGTTCTGCCGCTTCTGATACCCGGGCGCGGGGTCGCCCGCGGTGTTAGCGTCCCCTTATGAATCCCGTTTTCGCTGCTCTGCTTTTTGCGCTCTTGATCGGAATCGTGGCGGGCCTGCGGGCGATGACGCCGTTGGCGGTGCTGGCCTGGGCAGCCTTTCTGGGCTGGCTCAATCTGGACGGCACCTGGGCCTCCTGGATCGGCAGCGTGATCGCCGTCGTCATCCTGAGCGTCCTGGCCGTCGGGGAACTCATCACCGACCAGCTGCCCAAGACGCCGAGCCGCAAGACGACACCGCAGTTCGCGACGCGCCTGGTCATCGGCGCGGTGGCCGGTGCCGTGATCGGCACGCCGTTCGGCCACATCTACAGCGCCATCGGCGCCGGTGTCATCGGCGCCGTGCTGGGCACCCTCGGCGGCGCGCAGGCCCGCGGATTCCTGGCCGCCAAGTTCGGCAAGGACCTGCCCGCCGCGCTCGTCGAAGATGCCGTCGCGGTCGTCGGTGGACTGGTCATCGTCTACCTGGCGGGTATCGCGTGACCCAGCGATACGACGCGATCATCGTCGGCGCCGGACAGGCCGGCCCGCCGCTGGCCGGCCGGCTCACCGCGGCAGGGCAGACCGTCGCGGTGATCGAGCGCAAACTGGTCGGCGGCACCTGCGTCAACTACGGCTGCATCCCCACCAAGACCCTGGTGGCCAGCGCGCACGCCGCCCACGTCGCACGCCGCGGCGCCGACTTCGGTGTCGGCACCGGCGATATCACCGTCGACATGGCCAAGGTCAAGGCGCGCAAGGACGGTGTCGTCAAGGACGACCGTGACGGCCTGGAGAGCTGGCTGGACGGGATGGACGGGTGCACCCTGATCCGCGGCCACGCCCGGTTCACCGGCCCGCACACCATGACCGTCGACGGCCAGGAGCTGGTGGCGGACCGGTTCTTCCTCAACGTCGGCGGCCGGGCCGTGGTGCCCGACATCCCGGGCCTTTCCGATATCGACTATCTGACCAATGTCGGTATCCTGCAGTTGGATTCGGTCCCTGAGCATCTGGTGATCGTGGGCGGCAGCTATATCGCCCTGGAGTTCGCGCAGATGTACCGGCGTTTCGGTGCCGCGGTCACCGTGGTCGAGAAGGGCCCCCGGCTTACCGCCCGAGAGGACGAGGATGTCTCGGCCACCATCAAAGAGATCCTCGAAGGCGAAGGCATCGCGACCGAACTCGATGCCACCGGGATGCAGATCGTCAAGCGTGACAACGGTTTCGAGCTGATCCCACGTGCCGGCGCGACACCCATCGCCGGGACGCACCTGCTGGTGGCCACCGGCCGCCAGCCCAATACCGACGAGCTGGGACTCGAGCTGGCCGGGGTGGAGACCGACGCGCGCGGCTTCATCGTTGTCGACGATGCGCTGCGCACCACCGCCGAACACATCTGGGCGATGGGTGACTGCAACGGCAAGGGCGCATTCACCCACACCTCCTACAACGATTTCGAGATCGTCGCCGCCAACCTGCTCGACGACGAGCCGCGCCGCGTCAGTGACCGCATCCCCACCTACGCGCTCTACATCGACCCGCCGCTGGGGCGCGCCGGTATGACGGTCGCCGAGGTCCTCAAGTCCGGCCGCAAGGCCCTGGTGGGTAAGCGACCCATGACGCGGGTCGGGCGCGCGGTGGAAAAGGGTGAGTCCCAAGGCTTCATGAAGATCGTGGTGGACGCCGAGACCGAGCAGATCCTCGGCGCCGCGATCCTGGGGGTCGGTGGCGACGAGGTCATCCACTGCATCCTCGACATCATGTCGGCGAAAGCGAAGTACACGACGCTGACGCACACCGTGCACATCCATCCGACGGTCAGCGAACTGGTGCCGACGATGCTCGAGGAGATGACGCCGCTCACCGCGGACTGAGAGCGGCCCTTCTCGACAGGCCGAAACCGCGTCGCACTGGCATCATCGACGCGATGCAGCACTACCTGCCTGCGACGGCATCGACCGTCCACTGGGGTTACTTCGATCCACGACTGACGCCGAAGCTGACGGTCGCCTCGGGGGACATCGTGGCGATCGAGACGCTCACCCATCACGCCGGCGATGCCCCGGACCTGTTGATGGACGCCGCCATCACCGAGGTCTTCGACACCGTGACCGACCGTGGTCCCGGCCCGCATCTGCTGACCGGTCCGATCGCGGTGCAGGGGGCGCGCCCGGGTGACGTTCTGCAGGTGGACATTCTGTCGGCCACCCCGCGGCTGCCGTACGGATCCAACCTCGCCGCGCACTGGGGTCACCTCTACGCCGAGCTTCCCACCGAGCGCGTCACCATCTACCAGCTCGATGCCGAGGCGATGCTGGGCCGGGCGTTGTTCGGGTTCGACTGGACCACCACACCGCTTGCCGATGCTCCCGGCACCATCGTCAATCCCGATCCGGCTGCGCGGACTCCGGCGCTGCCGGGTGTGCTGGTACCGCTGCGGCCGCATTTCGGAACGATGGGTGTGGCACCGGCCGCAGCCGAGCGGGTGTCGTCGGTGCCGCCGGGTGATCACGGCGGCAATGTCGACAACTGGCGTATCGGGGCGGGCGGGCGGATGTACTACCCGGTGCAGGTGCCCGGCGCACTGTTGTCGGTGGGGGACCCGCACGTCTCACAGGGCGACGGTGAGATCAGCGGAACGGCGCTGGAATCTTCGCTGAACGGGTTGCTGCGCTTGACGATTCGGCGCGACCTGCCGTTCACCGTACCGGTGCTGGAGACTGCGACTGAACTGCTGGTGCACGGTTTCGGCGACACTCTGGACGCGGCGATGAAGGCGGCGGCGCTGCGCACCTTGGATATCCTGCAACGTGTGTACGGTCTGAGTCCCGCCGATGCGTATTCGTTCATGTCGGTCGCGGTCGACTTCACCGTCACCCAGGTCGTCGATCAGCGCCAGGGTGTGCACGGGCGTATCGACAAAAGGTGCTTCCCGCGCTGGCCGGCGGCGTGAGCGGGATCCGCTCGTTCACCTTCACCCCGGGACAGGGTGTGCCGCCCGGGGTCGCACCGTTCGCGCACGCCACCGCCGCCGGGCCCACGCTGTATGTCACCGGGCAGATGCCCACCGATACCAGCGGCGATATCGTCGGCCACGATGTCGCGGCCCAGACCGACCAGGTGTTGCGCAATCTGGTGCGGGTCACCGAACTGTGCGGCGGCGGTCTCGAGGATGTGGTCTCGGTGCGCGCCTACCTGCTGGACTGGTCGGACTATGCCGCCTTCAACGCGGCGTACGCGGCCTGGTTTCCGGGGCGGTTGCCGTCACGCACCTGTGTCGGTGTGACCGGCCTTGCCGTCGGCGCGCTCGTCGAGATCGACTGGGTGTGCTGGCGCGCCGACGGCTGGGATCAGGCCGAGCCGAGTGTGACCTGAGCGGTCTGCGGATTGCCCGAACCGTCGGTGTAGGTCAGGGTCACGTTGTCTCCCGGTGCCTTCGAACGGATCGCGGCCACCAGGGCCTCCGGACCGTCGATCACCTGCTGGTCGACCTTGGTGATGACGGCGCCGTCCGGCAGGCCGGCGGTGGCCGCGGGACCGCCGGCGGCGACGCCGGCGATTGCCGCACCGCCGCCGGTGCTCGTGCGGTCACTGCTGAGCTGCACGCCCAGCGAGCCATGGCTGGCGGTACCGGTCGAGACCAGTTCGTCGGCGATGCGCTTGGCTTGGTCGGAGGGGATGGCGAATCCCAAGCCGATCGAACCACTCTGTGCGCCACCGGAACTCGGGTCGCCGGAGCCCAGGCTGGCGATGGCGGAGTTGATCCCGATGAGCTCACCGTTCATGTTGACCAATGCGCCGCCAGAGTTCCCGGGATTGATCGCGGCGTCGGTCTGGATGGCGTCGAGCACCGCGAGCTTGCCGCCCGGCTCGTCACCGGCGGCCACCGGGCGGTTCAGCGCGCTGACGATACCGGTGGTCACCGTGCCCTGTAGGCCCAGCGGGGAGCCCACCGCGATGACCTGCTGGCCGACCTTGACATCCTTCGACGATCCCAGGGCTATCGGTGTCAGATCCGAAACACCTTGGGCGCGAACGACAGCCAGATCACCCACCGGGTCGGTACCGACCACCGTGAACGGCACGGTCCGGCCGTCGGAGAAGGTCACCGTCTTCGACACGTCGCCGCCGCCGTCGGCGGCCGGCTGGGCGCCGTCGCCGGAATCGGCCACCGGGGCCACCACGTGATTGTTGGTCAGGATCAGGCCGTCGGCGGACAGCACGACGCCGGAGCCCTCACCGCCCTGGTTGCCCATGGTGATCTGCAGTTTGGCGACGCTGGGCAAGACCTTGGCGGCGACCTCCTCCACCGAACCGGCCGGTGGTTTGGCGGCCGGGGCCGGTGCGGGAGCCTGCGCGGGGGCCGCGGCGGGCGCCTGTGCGACGGCTTGCACCGTCGCCGCGGTCTCGTCGTGTCCACCCGCGGCGACCGCCGCCGACGCGCCGACCGCGCCGCTGACGAGCGCGACGGCTACCGCGCCGACGATGATCGGCCCACGGCGGGAACGGTTTTGCCGTCCCGGGTCGGTCGGCGCAGGCGGCGGCGTCGGCTGGGCGTAGTGCCAGTCGTAGGGGCTCTGGTACGGGTTCTGCGGGCTGCCCGTCGGATACCGTGGCGGCATCGTCATCGTGTGTTGTTCTCTTTCTTAACCGTCGTTAGACACAGTGCGTTAGACACAAGATGCCTGTGACGGCTGAGACGGGACTGAGAACAGATTCAGGGAAGGCCGAGACTTTTTCGGCAGCCGAAACCGCTCAGCGGCGCTGAACGAGCAGAGTTTGCGCCGATGTCCCGATGAATCCGTCGCGGTCGAAGATCTCGGCGGTGGTGACGCCGATACCGTCGGGACCGATGGACCCGCGTGAACGCACCGCGAAGTCGTTGCCGCGCGGCAGCCGATGCAGGTGGACCGCGGTATCGGTGTTCATGAAGACGAAAGCCGAGGGATCGACCGCCGCACCGACACCGTTGGCGGAATCGACGACCATCGCCAGCCGCTGCAGATCGGTGACATCCTCGGAATCGACCAGCGGTATCAGTGGACTGAACCAGGCCACCGCGGCGCCGGCGTCCTCGCCGCGCTGCCTGCGCCAGCTGACCGAGTCCAGATAACCGGTCGCGCCTGCCCAGGCATGCGGCTCGGCATCGCACTCACCTTCGGTCAGCGGCGGATGCCGATCGGTGGCGATATCGGCGGTATCGCTGGGCGCAAGCAGCCAGGCCTGCACCCGGGCGACCGGGCGTGCGGGGTCGGCGACCGGTGCGAGCTCGGCGGCCATCAGCGCGATCCGCTTGCCGGGCCGCACAACCCAGGCCCGCGCCCGCACCGGTGCCACCGGGATGGCACCGAGGATGTCGAGTAACAACCGGCCGACCCGCAGGCCGGTTCCGGCGGCCTGTTCCTCGATCAGCTTGGTCAGCAGTGCCAGCGGCGGTGAACCGTGCTGGATGCTGGGGTCCCAGTTGCTGGCCGTGGCATGGGTGGATTCGAAAACCTGCACGTCGCCATCGGCCGGCAACCGGCGGTAGTAGCAGTCGGTCATGCCGCCTCCGGCCATCCCGGATAGACCGGCGGGGTGCCGCCGAATGCCGGGCAGAGCGCCTGATGGGCACACCAGTCGCACAGCCGCGACGGCTTGGGCCGGAAATCGCCTGTGACACCGGCGGATTGAATCGCCTGCCAGATCGCCATCAAAGTCTTCTCGAATCGCAGCAACTCGTCGAGATCGGGGGAGTAGTCGAGCAGCTGGCCGTCGGCCAGATAGATCAGCCGCAACCGGGTGGGCAGCACACCGCGCGAGCGCAGCAGCGCCACGGCGTAGAACTTCATCTGGAACATCGCCTTGAACTCCAGCATGGCCCAGGTGGGCGACGGCGCCTTGCCGGTCTTGTAGTCCACCACCCGCAGCTCGCCGGTCGCCGCCACGTCGATGCGATCGACGAAACCACGCAGCAGCGTGCCGTCGGCCAGCTCCACCTCGATGCGCTGTTCGCAGCAATCCGGGTCGAAACGGGTGGGATCCTCCAGCCGGTAATAACCCGACAGCAGGTCACGAGCCTCGGCCAGCAGCTGATCGCGTAGTTCGGGGGCGAACGCCTGCGCCAGCTCGGGCTCCTCGGCTATCAGCACCTCCCAGGCCGGGATCACCAGCGAGCGCGCGGTCTGCGGCCCGCGCTGCGGTGCGGGCAACCCGTAGAGCCGTTCCAGCGCGGCGTGTACCACCGAGCCGCGGACCTGGGCGGCCGTCGGTGGTTCCGGTAGCCGGTCGATGGCCCGGAACCGGTACAGCAGCGGGCACTGTTTGAAGTCAGCGGCCCGCGATGGTGACAGAGCGGGGCGGTGCATACCTCGCAGCCTATGCAGCGGCTCCGACAAGGCATGGCAGGCTGGTCCACTGTGTCGTTAACCGGTCCGTTCGCCGAGGGTGATCGCGTGCAGCTCACCGACCCCAAAGGTAGGCACTACACGATGGTGCTGACTCCTGGCGCGGAATTCCATACCCACCGAGGCGCGATAGCCCACGACGGCGTCATCGGCCTGCCGGAAGGCAGCGTGGTCAAGTCCACCAACGGTGACTCGTTCCTGGTGCTGCGTCCACTGCTGATCGACTACGTGATGTCGATGCCGCGCGGCGCGCAGGTCATCTACCCCAAGGACGCCGCCCAGATCGTGCACGAGGGCGATATCTTCCCCGGCGCTCGCGTGCTGGAAGCCGGTGCCGGGTCGGGCGCCCTGACGTGTTCGCTGCTGCGCGCGGTCGGGCCCACCGGAAAGGTCATCTCCTACGAGCTGCGCGACGACCACGCCGAGTACGCCGTGCGCAATGTCAGCACGTTCTTCGGGGAGCGGCCGCAGAACTGGGAACTGGTGATGGGCGATCTCGCCGACTATCCGGCCCCGCCCGAGGGGGAGCAGGTCGACCGGGCGGTGCTCGACATGCTCTCGCCGTGGGAGGTGCTCGACGCGGTCAAGCGTGCGCTGGTGCCCGGCGGCGTGCTGATCATCTACGTCGCCACCGTCACCCAGCTGTCCCGCGCCGTCGAGGCGTTGCGCGAGCAGCAGTGCTGGACCGAGCCGCGGTCCTGGGAGACCATGCAGCGCGGGTGGAACGTGCTAGGGCTGGCGGTACGCCCGCAGCACAACATGCGCGGCCACACCGCATTCCTGATCTCGGCCCGGCGGCTCGCCGAGGGCACCGTGACGCCGACGCCACTGCGGCGCAAGAAGCTGATGCAAGCCCCTAACGCGGAGGAGTAGCCGGCGCCGGTGTGGGGTTGTCGCCGAATGCCAACAGCATGTCGGCGGTGTCGCGGGACAGCTGCCAGCCGCCCTGGGCAGGCTTGAAATCCATCGGGAACGTGAAGGCCGACCCGTCCTTGGGCGCGGGCGGGATGATGTTGACCGTCGCCGAGACATTGCCCGGGTCGGTGGTGGACCAGGCCAGATCGGTTGCCACGAACGTCAGCGGCAGCATCTGGTTGTCCGAGAGCGCCTTGGTGAACTTGTCCAGGGCAGCTGAATCCTGCGCTGTGGTCGCCTCGACCAGCGACGTTTTCTGCGCCCCGGGTACCGCGGGATCGGCGAGCCGGTCCAGTACGCCGGTCAACGCCTGCGGATTCGGCAGCGTCGCCCCCTGGGCGGGGGCGCGGGCCGTCGACGGCGCCTGCGGCGTGGCCGCAGGCGGGGCGTCATGGCTGCACCCCGACAGCCAGAACGCCGCCACTAACGTGGCGGCGCCCAGGACTGCGGTTCGAAACAGGATCAGCCGACCGAGGACAGCAGGTTGAGGGCCGAATCCTTCGAGATCTGCCAGCCGCTCGGGCTGGGGCCGGCGACGAAGGTCACGGGCTGGGTGGCGCTGCCGCCGGTGGCAGCGGTCGCGGTGACGTTCGCGGTGGCCACCGGGCCGTTGGCGTCGATATCGGCGACGACGAACGACAGCGGGAACTGTCCCTTGGCGACGGCCTTGTTATAGGCGCTGTCAGCGGCGATGCCTTCGATCCGGCCGATACCGCCCTGGATGTAGGCGCTCTTGGCGCCGCGGAACGAGCCACCGGATGCCAGGCCGTTGAGTGTCTGCAACAGCGGACCCTGCAGATCGGGAGCCGGGTCGAGCGGCATGGGTGCGCCGAACACGACGGGCGTCACAGCGGGTGCCGCGGTGGTTGCGGTCGTCGTCACACCGGCCGACACAACACCGGCGATCGCAGCGGCACCTGCCAAGGTTGCTACGCCTTTGGCTAGGGATTTCAGGGTCACGGCTGTCCTTTCGTTCGGCCCGACTGGAGGTCGAGGTTAACAGTGCCGCCCGTGTGTCGGATTTCTAGAGCGCACATGTTCGTTGAATCGCCGGTAGCGTTGGAGTTGTTACTGCACCAACTTTCGGTGCGGGAGAGGAGCGCAACATGAGCGAGTCAGAGCGTTCAGAGGGCCGCGACGCGGTGCCCATGTCCCCCGAAGATGCTGCCGAATTGGAACAATTGCGCCGAGAGGCGGCAGTCCTGCGCGAACAGCTCCAGGAGGCAGCGGGCGCCCCGGGCGGTGCGCGCAGCGCGCGTGACGTCCATCAACTCGAAGCCCGTATCGATTCCCTGGCGGCGCGCAACGCCAAGCTGATGGAAACGCTCAAAGAGGCGCGCCAGCAGCTGCTGGCCCTGCGTGAAGAGGTCGACCGGCTGGGCCAGCCGCCCAGCGGCTACGGCGTCCTGCTCGGGGTTGCCGACGACGAGACCGTCGACGTGTTCACCTCGGGCCGCAAGATGCGGCTGACCTGCTCGCCCAATATCGACGTCAAGGTACTGAAGAAGGGCCAGACCGTCCGTCTCAACGAGGCGCTGACGGTGGTCGAGGCCGGCACCTACGAAGCCGTCGGCGAGATCAGCACGCTGCGCGAGATCCTGGCCGACGGACATCGCGCCCTGGTCGTCGGGCATGCCGACGAGGAACGCATCGTCTGGCTGGCCGAACCGCTGGTCGCGATGGAAGACCTGCCCGCCGACGTCGCCGACCTCATGATGGAGCTCGACGAGAACGACCGGCCGCGCAAGCTGCGTCCCGGCGACTCGCTGCTGGTCGACACCAAGGCCGGCTACGCCTTCGAGCGCATCCCGAAGGCCGAGGTCGAAGACCTGGTGCTCGAAGAGGTCCCCGATGTCAGCTACCACGACATCGGCGGCCTGACCCGGCAGATCGAGCAGATCCGCGACGCCGTGGAACTGCCCTTCCTGCACAAGGATCTCTACCGCGAGTACTCGCTGCGCCCGCCCAAGGGTGTGCTGCTCTACGGTCCTCCGGGCTGCGGTAAGACGCTCATCGCCAAGGCGGTGGCCAACTCGCTGGCCAAGAAGATGGCCGAGATGCGCGGCCAGGATGCCCGGGAGGCGAAGTCCTACTTCCTCAACATCAAGGGTCCCGAGCTGCTCAACAAGTTCGTCGGTGAGACCGAGCGGCATATCCGGCTGATCTTCCAGCGCGCCAGGGAGAAAGCCTCCGAGGGCACCCCGGTCATCGTTTTCTTCGACGAGATGGACTCGATCTTCCGGACCCGCGGCACCGGTGTGAGCTCCGATGTGGAGACCACCGTCGTTCCGCAGCTGCTCAGTGAGATCGACGGTGTCGAAGGTCTGGAGAACGTCATCGTCATCGGCGCCTCCAACCGTGAGGACATGATCGATCCGGCGATCCTGCGGCCGGGACGCCTCGACGTCAAGATCAAGATCGAGCGTCCGGACGCCGAGTCGGCGATGGACATCTTCTCCAAGTATCTGACGGTAGACCTGCCGGTGAATGCCGACGATCTCGCCGAGTTCAGCGGAGACCGTTCGCAGACCATCAAGGCGATGATCGAGAAGGTCGTGGACCGGATGTACGCCGAGATCGACGACAACCGGTTCCTGGAGGTCACCTACGCCAACGGTGACAAGGAAGTCATGTACTTCAAGGACTTCAACTCCGGCGCCATGATCCAGAACGTCGTCGACCGGGCCAAGAAGTACGCGATCAAGTCGGTGCTGGAGTCCGGTCAGCGGGGTCTGCGGATCCAGCACCTGCTGGATTCCATCGTCGACGAGTTCGCCGAGAACGAGGACCTGCCCAACACCACCAACCCGGACGACTGGGCGCGGATCTCGGGCAAGAAGGGCGAACGGATCGTCTACATCCGCACCCTGGTCACCGGCAAGAGTTCGTCGGCCAGCAGGGCCATCGATACCGAGTCGAACCTGGGGCAGTACCTGTAGCGCCGGTTATTCGCAGAGGAACGCCGCGGCGGCGTCGTAGAGCACCTGGGCGTGCGCCGCGGTGATGTCGTTGCCGGTGTTCTGGTAGATCTCCACCACGGTGGTGCCTTCGGGCACCCCCGCGGCGATCTCGTTGCAGATGGCGTAACCGAGTTTCAGCGCGGCATCGTCTGCGACGATGCCACCCGTGGTGAGTGCGTCGTAGTACGAGCCCTCGTCGGCGTAGGCCGGTGAGGCAAATGCCATGCCGTAGACGAATATCGCACCGACCGCGGGAGCGAGAAATTTCTTCATGGCGGATTCCTTTGGGGGAGCGGCAATTAGCGCGCCGCAACTGCCGGCTCTCGCCCCGGCAGTGGTGACGTTTCGGCAGTGTAGAACCGGCCGGTCGGGTGCCGCAGCAAATACTTTGGCGCTGCCGGTGCGATCATTGCGTTGTCAACTAACGCGCGGCTGCCTGCGGTCCCGCGCACACCCGAAATCGCACGTCAGCGCCATATTTTCACGCCGATGCCGTCGGCTCACTTTCGGCAGTTTGTCTCAGTTCCAGGTAGGCGTCGCGGCCGGCCAGGCTCACCGCGACATCGGCGATCAGCGGGTCGAAGAATCGTTGCCGGTACAACGGGTCGACGCTGGTGCTGACGGTGAAATACAGCCCCGAGAGCACCGCGACGAACAGCGAGGTGTGCACCACGGTCTGCGGTATCGGAATGTGGATACCGAACCATGTTCCCGCACAAGGTGGTTGGCCGACATCGCAGGTCTGCTCGGCGGACCACAAGACCGTCACGTCGTCGGGGATGGCGATGATGCCCAGCGCCAGGAAGAACGCGAAAAGGCCTGCGGTGAAAAGGACCACCTGGATCGCCTGTGCCACCACCATGACGGCGACCACATTGGCCTGTTCGGCGCGCGACAACGGTGTGCGGGCGGGTTGGTGCCCGGGAACAGGCTGCAGTGGCGTACCGGCCAGCAGTGCTGCCGGATCCGATTGTTCGGAGCGATCCTCGCGAAGCGCACGGACTTCGTCGCGAATGGTGGTCACCATGAAGACGATCGCCACCAGCGCGAGGAATCCGATTGTCTGCCAGAGTCTTTGCCGTGTCATCCGGGCGGCGAGCTGCCACAGCTCACCGGTGAAATAGACGACCACCGTCAGCATCAACAACGGAAGCGCCCGGCTCATCAGGGTTCCCAGCGCGCCCAGCTGGATCCAGGCGAACCGGAACGCCCACAACAGGATCGAGCCGAATCCGAGGTAGGTGAACCAGACCGCCAGCAGTGACACCACCAGGAAGGCAGGCGCCTCGGCCAGCGCCGCGCCCGACCAGCCGGATACCGTCACCGGCATCACCACCACGAAGATCGCCATCACCAACAGCGCCGCCGAGCGCCGTCCGGCCTCCGAGGCCGTGGTGCCGATGCGGTGCAGGATCTCCAGCGCGAACGGTGCCACCACCAACACACCGGTGATGACCGCGAGCCGCAGGATGTAGCCGTAGTTCGGTTGCTCTCCGGTCAGATCGGCCAGCAGCATCGTCAGTGCCGTCAGGGCGCCGACACCGGCGACCATCGGGGCCGAGCGTTCGACGAGCCGGCGCGAGCGGACCCGCCGGCCCAGCACCAGCGGCAGCCCGCGGTGCAGGAACCATTCGTGGATGCGCCGCAGGTCGGACACTCAGGCCTGTAGTGAATAGGTGTTGGCGAGATTGTCCTGCAGCACCTGGGCGACCGTGGTGCTGGTGTCGACGCGCAGATCGGCTGCCGGCGTACGGGTCTGGTAGGACCAGCCGGCCGGTGGCGTCAGCCGGCCCGCCAGCGCGGGGAGATCCTCGTACGACAGCGCCGGGTCGGTGGTCTGGCTCCACGATTGCATGACCCAGCGTCGGCCCTGCGGATCGACCAGCTCGAAAACCGGTCGCCCGGCGGCGAAGACGAAAACCGCCCGTCGGTCAACGGCATTGGCGTGGTAGGGCTGCGGATTCATCGATGTGACCGCGACGGTGGCCTGCCGCAGCATCTCGATACCACCGAATGTCCGGCGCTCGAGTGTGTCGCCGCCGGGCTTCTCGATGCTGTCCATCAGCCAGTACCGGGGACCGTTGAGTATTGCCGCGACGGCACCGTTCTCGGTGGCCAGCTCGGTGGCGTCGAGTTTCGACCAGAGGTCGGCCGGGCAGTCGTTGAGCGGAAAGGTGTTGTAAACGGTTGCTACTGGTCCGTCCGGCGTGCTGTGCACCAGCAGGACCTCGCCATAACGCTTACCGCGCAGGTCGTCGGCCACGGCAGCCTCCTTTCACGAGGACAGAATCTAGCTCATTTCGCCACGGTCGACGTCCGATACCGGTCCCGCGCAACCAGTGCCAGCCGCAGGTCGTCGATCAGCGGGTCGAGGAACAACGTCCGGTTCTCCTTGTCGCTGACGGCGCGCGCCGAGACATACATGAATGTCAGCGCACCCAGGAACATGGTGATCTGGATCAGTGACTGCGGGACCGGCAGGGTCATACCCAGGAATTGGCCGTCGGAGGATCCGCCGCGTGTCCACGCATCCAGCAGACGCGGGGTGAGCAGGATCAGGCCCAGGACGAAGAAGATCACCGCCGTCGACAACGCGACCGCGAAGACCTGCACGATCTGTGAAAACGCAAGCACGAAAGCCACGTTGAGGCGTTCGCCACGAGAGAGCGGTACGCGCTGCGGGCGGTCCGGCAAGTCTTCGAACGGCGTGCCCACCAGCCGGGCGTCGTCCTCTTCGGATTTGGCTTCCACCCGCAGCATCGGCCGGACCCGATCCAATGTGCTCGACGTCAGGAACGCCGCGGCGATCAGGAACATGAAACCCACCGCCAGCCACATCCTGACGCGGCTGACGATATCGGCCATCAGCCAGACGTAGGTGTTGAAGAACACCAGCACCGTCAGCAGTACGACGGGCAGGGCACGCACGAACAGCTGCCCGGTCTGGCTCAGGTTGGCCATCGTCATCCGCACGCCCCACCCCAGGATCGAACCGGCTCCCGTTGCGGTGCACAGGAATATGGTCGCGATGACGATCGCTTCGATCAGCAGGTCGAGGTAGAGCCGCGGTGTCGGGCCGCCGGCGAACCCGCCGGCGATCACCACCGCCAGCGATACCGCCGACGCGGTGGAGCGTGCGCGCAGCGAGCCGATGCGCGACACCAGCCAACCCGCCAGCGCCGCGGCAGGCAGAACCAGCACGATGATCGCCAGTACGAACCATTCTCCGCGCGTCGGCGCACCCTCGATGTCGATGGTGGTCTTACCGGTCACCACGACGATCAGAACCGAGGACATCATCACCACCGCATAGGCGGCCAGCGCAGGCGCCGAGCGCGGCCACACCCGCCGGACCAGCACGCCGGGCCGCAGCACCGCGGGCAGCCCGCTGCGCAGGAACCACTGCTCGGCGGCCAGCCGCGCGCTGCGGTCGACGGTCGTCATCCGAAGCCGCCGCGATTGCCCACCGTGCGGCCGTCCTTGACGACCATCACGATGTTGGCCGGGTCCCCGAGGCTGTCGATATCGGCGAGCGGATCACCGCGAACGACCACCAGATCGGCGATCTTGCCGGCCGTCACGGTGCCCAGAATATCTGCCACACCGCACAATTCGGCAGATGTCGCGGTGGCGGCGACGATGGCCTGCGCGGGTGTCAGCCCGCCGAACTTCACCAGCAGACCGAGTTCGGCGAGGTTGGTGCCGTGCGCCGGCCCCAGACCGGCGTCGGTGCCGGTGGCGATCTTGATGCCGGCGGCGGCCGAGGCGCGGATCGACTCATGCGCCATCTCATGCCATTTCGCGCTCTTGGCGGCGCCCTGCGGTGACGCCGTCACCGGTTTCATGGTCTCCAGCAAGGTCGGCACCAGGAACGTGCCCTGCGCGACCATCTGCCGGCGCAGTTCGTCGTCGAGTTCGTAGCCGTGCTCGATGCTGTGCACACCGGCCTGCACCGCGGCGCTGATGCCGGCATGACCGATGGCGTGTGCCGCCACCGGCCGGCCGCCGTAGTTGCGGCCTTCCTCGACGATCGCGGCGATCATCTCGCGCCGCATGCCCAGCCAGGACGGATCGTCGTTGGGGGAGGACACCCCGCCGCTGGAGGCCACCTTGATGACGTCGGCGCCCGCCCGGATCAGTTCACGGGTACGGGTGCGCGCCGCGTCGACGCTGTCGACGAGTGACCCGCCGACCAGAGGGGTCAGATCGATACCGGAGGGCAGGTGGAAATCGGCATGCCCCGAGGTCTGGCTGAGCATGTCGATCGCGACCAGCAGCCGCGGCCCGTCGATCAGGCCGTCGGCGACGGCCGCACGCACCCCGGCGTCGATACCCATCAGGTCGCGCGCGGTCGTCACACCGTTGTGCAGGGTGACCCGCAACCGCTCCAACAACTGGAAGTAGGCGTAGGACGGCGGACGCAGCGCACGTTCCAGCACGCTGCCGTTCGGGCCGGGCAGACCGAAGTGCACATGGCAGTCGAAGAAGCCGGGGCAGATGGTGTTGCCGCCGAGGTCGATCCGGGCCGCGGAGGACGGGATATCGGCCGCGCCCGCGGTGTTCTCGGGGCCGGCCCAGGCGATGTGTCCGCCGTCGACGACGACCACCGCAGCGGGGACCGGTTCGGCGCCGGTGCCGTCGATGAGTGTCGCGTTGTGCAGCACAAAGCCCGTCATGGTGCCGCTCACTCCACCAAGTGTCCGGCGGCAGCGCAACCACCCACGCCGCCGCGGGCGTCAAATCCCCGACTCCTTCGCCCCTCGTCCCTCGGCGCGTCGTCGACTCGCTCGGTCAGATATCGCTCGCTCCTTCGCCCCTCGTCCCTCGGCGCGTCGTCGACTCGCTACTGTTGGGCGCATGCAACGGATCATCGGTACCGAGGTCGAATACGGCATCTCCTCGCCGTCCGACCCGACCGCGAATCCGATTCTGACCTCGACTCAGGCGGTGCTGGCCTACGCGGCGGCAGCGGGTATCCAGCGGGCCAAACGGACCCGGTGGGATTACGAGGTGGAGTCGCCGCTGCGGGATGCCCGCGGATTCGATCTGAGCCGATCGACCGGGCCACCACCGATAGTCGACGCCGACGAGGTCGGCGCGGCCAACATGATCCTCACCAACGGGGCGCGGCTCTACGTCGACCATGCGCACCCGGAGTACTCCGCACCCGAGGTCACCGACCCGATGGACGCGGTGATCTGGGACAAGGCCGGCGAACGCGTCATGGAGGCCGCGGCGCGCCATGTCGCCTCGGTGCCCGGTGCCGCCAAGCTGCAGCTCTACAAGAACAACGTCGACGGTAAGGGCGCCTCCTACGGCACCCACGAGAACTACCTGATGAGCCGTCAGACCCCGTTCTCGGCCGTCATCAGCGGTTTCACGCCGTTCCTGGTGTCGCGCCAGGTGGTCACCGGTTCCGGCCGGGTCGGTATCGGGCCCTCCGGCGACGATCCGGGTTTCCAGCTGTCGCAGCGCGCCGATTACATCGAGGTCGAGGTCGGGCTGGAGACCACGCTCAAGCGCGGCATCATCAACACCCGCGACGAGCCGCACGCCGACGCCGACAAGTACCGCAGGCTGCACGTCATCATCGGCGACGCCAACCTGGCCGAGACCTCGACGTACCTCAAGGTCGGGACCGCATCGCTGGTGCTCGACCTCATCGAGGAGGGTGTCGACCTCACCGATCTCGCGCTGGCTCGGCCGGTGCACGCGGTGCACGTCATCAGCCGTGACCCCACCTTGCGGGCCACCGTGGCGCTGGCCGACGGGCGTGAGCTGACGGCCCTTGCGTTGCAACGCATCTACCTGGACCGGGTGGCCAAGCTGGTGGACAGCCGGGATCCGGACCCGCGGGCATCCCATGTCGTCGAGACCTGGGCGCACGTGCTCGATCTGCTGGAGCGCGACCCGATGGAATGCGCGGACCTGCTGGACTGGCCCGCCAAACTGCGCCTGCTGGAGGGGTTCCGCCAGCGCGAGAATCTGGGCTGGTCGGCCCCGCGGCTGCATCTGGTCGATCTGCAGTATTCCGATGTGCGGCTCGACAAGGGCCTCTACAACCGGCTGGTGGCCCGCGGTTCGATGCAGCGGCTCGTCACCGAACAGCAGGTTCTCGATGCCGTCAGCAACCCGCCCACCGACACCCGGGCGTACTTCCGCGGTGAGTGTCTGCGCAGGTTCGGTGCCGATATCGCGGCCGCCAGCTGGGACTCGGTGATCTTCGACCTGGGCGGCGACTCGCTGGTCCGCATCCCCACCTTGGAGCCGTTGCGGGGCAGCAAAGCCCACGTCGGGGCACTGCTGGACTCGGTGCACAGTGCCGCCGAGCTGGTGGAGCAGCTCACAAATTAGCGTCAACGTGATCGGCTATACCCGGCAAATCGTGTGCCGACCGGTAGGCTGACAGAACCGAGTTACACAGGAGGCAGCGATGGCTCAGGAGCAGACCAAGCGTGGCGGTGGCGGCGGCGATGACGACGACGCGACAGCCAGCACGGCAGCCGGCCAGGAGCGTCGCGAGAAGCTGACCGAGGACACCGACGATCTGCTCGACGAGATCGACGACGTCCTCGAGGAGAACGCCGAAGACTTCGTCCGGGCCTATGTCCAAAAGGGCGGCCAGTGACCTGGCCGATGCAGGAACGTTCGGCCACCAGCAGCGCACCATCTTTCGACCAGTCGTCGTTCTCCGACTTGCTGCGTCGTAACGCGCCACATCTGCTGCCTGGGGGAGCCACTCCGGTGACCGGCTCCGGCGCGGATCTGCCGCACGGCACCACCATCGTCGCGCTGAAGTACCCCGGTGGGGTGCTCATCGCGGGCGACCGCCGGGCCACCCAGGGCAATATGATCGCCAGCCGCGACGTGCAGAAGGTGTCGATCACCGACGACTACACGGCCACCGGTATTGCCGGTACCGCGGCGATCGCGGTCGAATTCGCCCGGCTCTACGCCGTCGAGCTGGAGCATTACGAGAAGCTCGAAGGCGTCGCGCTGAGCTTCAAGGGCAAGGTCAACCGGCTGGCCACCATGGTCCGGGGCAACCTGGGTGCCGCGTTGCAGGGTTTCGTGGCGCTGCCGTTGCTGGTGGGCTACGACCTCGATGATCCCGATCCTCAGGGTGCGGGCCGCATCGTGTCGTTCGACGCCGCCGGTGGCTGGAATATCGAGGTCGAGGGTTTCCAGTCGGTCGGCTCGGGCTCGATTTTCGCGAAGTCGTCGATGAAGAAGCTGTACGGCCGCGTCACCGACGTCGATTCGGCGCTGCGGGTCGCCATCGAGGCGCTCTACGACGCCGCCGACGACGACAGTGCCACCGGTGGTCCCGATCTGGTGCGCGGTATCTATCCCACCGCGGTCACCATCGGTGCCGAGGGTGCCGAGGATGTCCCAGAGGATCGGATCGCCGCGCTGGCCCGTGAGGTCATCGAAAGCCGCTCGCGCAGTGACACTTTCGGACCCGACGATAATTCTGGTGTCAACGCCGCGCCGCGAGGTGACGAATGAGCTTCCCGTATTTCATCTCGCCTGAACAGGCGATGCGTGAGCGTAGTGAGCTTGCGCGCAAGGGTATTTCGCGCGGCCGCAGTGTCATCGCGCTGGCGTATGCCGGCGGTGTGCTGTTCGTCGCGGAGAACCCGTCGCGGTCACTGCAGAAGGTCTCCGAACTGTATGACCGGGTGGGCTTCGCCGCCGTCGGCCGTTTCAACGAGTTCGACAACCTGCGCCGCGGTGGAATCCAGTTCGCCGACACCCGCGGGTATGCCTATGACCGCCGCGATGTGACCGGCCGGCAGCTGGCCAATGTCTACGCCAACACCCTCGGCACCATTTTCACCGAACAGGCCAAGCCCTACGAGGTCGAGCTGTGTGTCGCCGAGGTCGCGCATTACGGCGAGACGAAAGCTCCTGAGCTGTACCGGATCACCTATGACGGGTCGATCGCCGACGAACCGCACTTCGTCGTGATGGGTGGCACCACCGAGCCGATATCGCTGGCTTTGAAGGATTCCTACTCGGAGAACGCCAGCCTGGAGGACGCGGTGTCGATCGCCGTGACCGCGTTGCAGGCTGGTGGTGGCGCCAATGGTGAACCGCGAGTTCTGGGTGCCGACACGTTGGAGGTCGCGATCCTCGACGCCAACCGTCCGCGCCGGGCGTTTCGCCGGATCACCGGCGCGACGCTCGAAGCGCTGCTGCCCAAAAGCGAGCTGACCCCGGGTGACGCGTAGCCGGCGATTGACGTTCGCCATGGTGGCGATAGCCGTCGCCGTGGCGATCTCGGTCTGGTACTCGCGCCATCAAGACCAGGAGATCAGGGACAAGCAGGCCCGCTACGTCGCCTGTATGCAGACCGAGGGGTATGCCGACGCGCTCAACCCCTCGGTGACCGGCGGGTCACCGGACATCGCCGGTTATCTGGCCGGCGAGGCGAAATGCAAGAAGCTGGCCGGTATCGGCTGACGCTCAGCTCGTATCATTCGATGCCCGTTGGGCTTTGATGCGTTGCGCGCGTTCGGCCTTTCGGGTGCGCCGGCGCGTCGGCATCATCAGACCGCGGCTCGGCGATCCTTCGGCGATGATCCGGGACCCCGGCAGCGGGTCGGTTCGCACATCCCACCGGGGAAAGAACAACCGGCTGCCCGGCTGCGTCGGGTACGTGCGGCCCGCCGGCGATGTCCACACCACCGTGCCGTCGGGGTGCTGCACGTCGGTCCAGCCCCCGGTCCCGCCCCAGAACGTCTTGAGCAGATGGTGATTTCGGCATAGGCATTTGAGATTCGACGGATGCGTCGGCCCGACGGGATAGGGGATCGTATGGTCCACATCGCAGGATTGGGCCGGTACCTCGCAGCCGGGGAATCGGCACATCAGGTCGCGGCAGCGCACGAATTCCTGCAATGCCGCCGACGGACGGTACCGCGGTTCGGCATCGTCGCACGCAACCAGCAGGGGCTTGAGCTTCGCCCCGTTGCCGAGGAGCTCGCCGAGCAACGGGGTGGGGATGGCGCCGCCACTGAGCAGCACACCGCCCGGGGCCCGGCGCTTTTCGGTGGCAGCGTTCACCGCCTCCTGGTCGGCGACGACGTGGATGATCACCGGCGGCGCGGGCTGTGCGGTGGTGTTGGGGCAGTCGGGTTTACCGCATTGGCACACCAGCCGGTCGGCGCGGTGGGCGACGGCGCCCATGGCATCTGAGCGTCGCTGGCCGACGGTGCGCGGGTCGGCATCGCAGACGCTGCGCGCCATGGTCGTCAACAACCGGTCGAGCACCTCGGCATCGGTCCGGTAGAGCCGGCCCCACATCGAGGACGTGCCGGTCTCGTCATCGGGCTTGCCGAACTCGACAGTGCGATCGTGCGCTGCCACCTCGAACCGCACGACGGCGTCGGGATCATGGCGTTGCACCGCGACGTCGATGGCCTGTTCCAGTCTGGCCTCCGACAGCGACCCGAAAGTGCTTGCCTGCCGGGCGATATCAGCATCGATGAGCCGCATCGCCTCGGAGTCGGCGTCCACCAGGTGGGTGCGCCAGGCGATCACCGACACCAGCCGCGGCGATAACGCGCCCGCCAGGAAGAGCTCGGCCATCTTGGGTAACCGGGTGCGCAACGCCTCGGCCAGGTTCATCTGCGTGCTGGCGCGCCCGCGACTCACATTGAGCGCGGCACCGACCTCCGCCACCGTGCACGCCCACAGGTCGCACGCCCACAGCGCCCGCGGGTCGTCGTCGTCCTCGCAGTTGCGGCGGACCAGTTCACCGATCCACGCCAGCCGTCGCGCGGCGGCCGCCGATTCTGCCCGGGCCCAGCCTTCGATGGCGGCGATGACGGTCGCGTCATCGACCTCGTGCAGGGCGTCCACGCCGGGAAGGCCATCGAACATGCTTTCGATTATGGCATCGGGGTGTGACAGACAGAGCGGTAAAAGTGCAGCGTGTGGACGAAATCGGCTCTGTGGATAACCTAGGTCGCCCGCGTGGTGAAGGTGAGCAGGCGGCCCAGCAGGGAACGCCGCGCGGTATCCCCGCGCGGGGGAGACAAGGGTGCTTGCGGGGCATCCACTATCGACAGCGGGACACCCCAGCACAGCGCCTGGGCGAGCCCGGCGTCGATGCTCGGGTGCCTACTGCTGTCCATCCGGCTCCAGTCCGAGGTAGCGCCTGGCCGCGCGGACCAACGTGGCGCGGCCGGGCCCATGCTCGACGGCGAATCGCGCCGGATCGGCCTCGGCCATGTCGAACGGGTAGTCACTACCGCACACGACGTGCTCCGGGCCGGCCACATCGCAGAGGAATTGCAGTAGCCGCGCATCATGGGTGACGGTGTCGAAGAACAGTTCGGCGAACGCTTCCTGCGGTGGCCGCGTCGTCGCCCGGCGGACGTCCTCGCGCATCGTCCAACCGTGCGTCCATCGACCGACAAGCCCTGGCGCGCAACCGCCGCCGTGGACGAAGCAGATGCGCAGACCGGGCAGTTCGGCCTTGAGTCCGCTCAGGATCAACGACGCGACGGCGGTGGTGGATTCGACGGGATTGCCGATCAGGTTGGTCAGGTAATACAGCGCCCACTCGGGCCGGGGCAACTGCATCGGATGCACCAGGACCGCCAGATCCAGACGCGACGCTTCGCGGAGAACGTGCTGCAGCGCCGGGCCGTCGAGTGACTGCCCACCGGCCAGCGGCGGGATGGCCACACCCGCGATGCCTTCGGTGCCTGCCAGCAGTTCCAGCTGAGTGGACGATGCGTGCGGATCGGCCAGGGTGACCAGGCCCAGGCCCAGAAGTGCGCCGTCGGCGTCGGACACCACATCGGTCAGTGCCTCGTTGAAGCTGGCCACGTACCGGTCGGCATCCGGCCCGCTTTCCAGCGGAAAGGCGAACGGCGGCGCCGACAGCACGCGAACCCCGATGTCGGCGCGCCGCATATCGTCGCGGATCGCCGCGATATCACTCATCGAACTCGTCGCGATCGACAGCGGGAGGTCGCCGAGGTACAGCTGCCCGTCGCGATCATGCATCACGCCGTGCGGCCCGCTGCCGGGCAGTTCGAAGAGCTCGCGCGGCAACCAGTGGGCGTGGACGTCGACCACGCCGGGTGCCAATGGCCGGGTTATCACGAGCGAGGCGCTCCGATCGGCAGCGCGGCGTTCGCGCTGTCCAGATGTTCGACGGTGGTGAAGATCAGTTCATCATCGCCGATGTTCTCGATATCGTGCAGCAGATACTCGCCGGGCCCGAAGTGGAAGTGCCTCGTCTCTCCCGCCTGGTAGGACACCTCACGCGTGGTGCCGTCATGGGTGTGCTGCCGGCTGCTGCCGGCGTTGATCGCGGTCCAGAAGTAATCCAGCACATGGCGATGAGCGTGCCACCGTTCGCCCGGCGCCAGCCGGATCTCCCATACCCGCACCCGGTCATTCTCGCTGAGCAGCCGGGATCCGACCATGCCGTCGTCGGAATGCTGGTCGAACTCGTCCTTGAGCCAGTCCGGCCAGCTCTGGAAATCGGAGGCCACCAGCTCGCCGGCCAGGGGGAGATCGGTGAGGAACTTGTTGTCTGTCATGGGGTTTCCCTTCAGTGTGGTCGGTTGAAGTTGTCGGCTAACGGCCCGGCCCGTACAGGCCGAAGCGGAGGTCGGGATCACCCGGTGTCCAGGTGTTGCTGAACTGCGAACGCTCACCCATCGCGACGACGCGGCGCAGCAGCGAATCGCTCAGTTGCAGCTGAGCAGGTTCCCATTTGGTCAGTGCGGCGGCGATATCCCCACCGGCTTCGCTCAGGGCGGCAGCCAGGGTCCAGCCGTCTGCCGCGGCCTTGGCGGTGCCCGCCGCAGCGTGTGGACGGGCCGCGCAGGCCGCGTCACCGATCAGCGCCACCCGGCCCTGTGCCATCCGCGCCGAGCGCACATCGGAAAGCACCTGAAGATAAGGCGTTTCGGTTGCTGTCACCACCTCGGCGACCGCCGGTGCGAGTAATTCGACCGCGGCGTTTTTCATCTCGGCGACATAGCGGTCCTGGACCTGTCCCGGGTGTACCGACACCGACCCGGGAAATCCGCGCTTGTCGATCAGCATCTCGGTGAGATCGGGACCGGCAGGCACGTTGCGGTACCAGACGTAGTTCATCAGCCGGTGTTCCAGGTCGAGGCCGTTCTCGCCGGGGATGGGGTACATGGTGATGTGCGAGTTCGGGATCACGTCGTAGGTGATGGCGTCGTGCAGGATGGCCTGGGTTGCCGGGTCGAGGGAACCCAGCGGCACGGTGCCGCGCCAGCCGACGTAACCGGCGTAGCGCAATGTCGCGTCGGCGTCGAAGCGTTGCCGGGCGGTCGAGGTCACGCCGTCGGCGAAGACCACCAGGTCGGCGGATTCTGTTCGGCCACTGACGAACCGGACCGTAGCGTGCTGCTCGTCCTGGCTGAAACCGCAGGCGTATTCGCCGTAGTGGTAGTGCTCGGTGCCGAAATCGGCGAGCAGCGCACGGTAGAAGGTCCCCCATGAGGTGTAGGTCCACGTGCACTTCTCGCGGTACTGCAGTTGACTTTCCCGGTCGAGGTACTGCACGTAGTTGGTCGAGGTGCTCAGGTCGGCCAGGTTCTGCGAGCTGCGCTCGGTGAACCACCGGACGGTGTCGGGCTGCAGGACGATACCGCTGCCCCGCCCGTCCAGTGCGCCGGGTGTGCGTTCGTAGACGTCGACGGTGAAGCCGATGTCACGCAACAACAGTGCGGTCGTCAGGCCCCCGATGGAGCCCCCGATCACGATGGCGGTCGCTGCCGTGTAGTCGGTCATGATGCGCTCTTCTCGCTGTGGTGGGTGGTCAGATCATGGGTGGGGTCGGCAGGCATCGGTTCACCGCGCGTCTCCCGTGCGAAGGCGAGTCCGACGACGGCGACCAGGCCCAGGGCGGCCACACACGCTGTGGCCACGCCCAGGTTGCCGCCGAACCACGAGGTCGCGATGGCGCCCGCGGTGAGCGGTCCCAGGGCGGTGATGTATCGACCGACGCTGTTGCACACCGCCAGGGCGGTGGCGCGCACACTCGGCGGGAACAGTTCCGGGGCGTAGATGAAGGTCCCGGACAGTGCACCGAACAGGCCGAAGCCGAGGAACGGCATGGCGATCAGGAGTTCTGTGTAATCGCGGGCGAATGGGAACGTCCATCCGACGGCCACGGCCGATACCGCGAAGCTCATCAGGAAGGTGCGGCGCCGTCCGATGACATCGGCCAGGAATCCCCACGAGGCGTAGCCGATGATGCCGCCGGCGTTGAACAGCATCGCCGCCATCGCCACCCGGTGGTCGGCGATCGCCGCCGGTAGCTGTTCGGCCGCGGTGAGTTGACGCAGGATCTGTGGATACCAGGTGGAGACGCTCCAGAAGGCGATCAGTGCACCGGTCGCCAGCGCCGTGCACACCAGCATCGGGCGCAGCAGCGGCGGCTCGAACAGTCGGCGCAGGACGAAGCGGTCCGCAGATGTGTTGGTGCCCAACCGTTTGCGCTCGCGGCGCGCCTTCATGTGTGCATCGATCTCGGGGGGTTCGGGCACATAGCGCCGGATGAACCAGACCAGCAACGCCGGGACGCCGGCCAGGAAAAGCATCGGCCGCCAGCCGTGGCTGCCGAACAGGGCGTACGCCGCGGCCGCGGCGAAGAATCCGCCCGCGTAGCCCGACATCATGATCCCGCAGGCGCGGGCACGGTAGCGGTTGCGCCACGTCTCGGCGATCAGCGCCGCACCAACGGGCGCCTCGACACCGGAACCCAGACCGGCGATGAAGCGCAGGATGCCCAGCTGCCACCAGGTGTCGGCGAACGCGGCCATGGCGCTGAAGACGGCGTAGGTCAATATCCCCACCGACAACACCCTGGTGCGCCCGAAGTAGTCGGCGAGAAGACCGAAGAGTATTCCGCCGGTGGCCCACCCGATCAGGAACAGCGCGACCGTGAGACCGCCGTGGTAGGCGATCGAGGCGGGAGCGACCTCGATTCCACTGTTGGGCAGCAGTTCTGCCATTGCCGGACCGAGGACCAGGATGTAGAGGCTGCCGGCGAAGCCGTCCAGACCCCATCCCAGTGTGGTGCCCGCCAGGACGAGCCATTGGGTTCGGCTGATCTCGGTGCGCCACCCCGGTGTTGCGTATTGCGACATCTGATCGTGCCTTTCGTTGTGTGACCGCGGTGTGCGCATCAGTTCAGCCGGCCCTGGTCTGCGCCGCCGTACCAATCCACGGTGTCGGCCGCCGTGCGCACGACGATGGTCTTGATCCACGAGAAGTCGTCGAACGATTCGGTGCCGGCGTCCTTGCCGATCCCGGATTCCTTGACACCGCCCCAGGGCAGCGACGGTTCCAGGCGGTGGTGGTCGTTGACCCACACCATGCCGGCGGTGATGCGAGATGCCACGCGGTGTGCCCGCCCGACGTCGAGCGTCCAGATGCCCGCGCCCAGCCCGTACCGGTTGTCGTTCGCCATTCGCACGGCGTCGTTTTCGTCGTCGAACGGGATGACGACGGCGACCGGCCCGAAGATCTCCTCCCGTGCGACGGTCATGTCGATGGTGGCATCGGCCAGCACGGTCGGTTGCAGGAAGAAGCCGTCCTGCAACGGTTCCGGCAGTTCCGGGATATTTCCGCCGGCGGCCAGCCGGGCGCCTTCGCTGACTCCGGTGTCGATCAACTGATGGACCTTGTCGCGTTGGCGAGCGCTGATCAGTGGTCCCATCTGGGTGCCGGGCAGGGTGGGGTCACCGATCCGGATGGCCTGCGCGCGCTCGGACAGTGCCGTGACGAATGCGTCGTAGACCCCGCGCTGCACCAGGAATCGTGAACCGGCGACACAGGATTGGCCTGCGGCGACGAACGCCGCGAACGCGGCGCCTTCGGCGGCGGCCACCGGGTCCACGTCGTCGAACACCACGACCGGCGTCTTACCGCCCAATTCGGCTGTCACCCGGGCGAATCGGGCGGCGGTGGCTTGTGCAGCGGCTCGGCCCGCCTCGGTACCGCCGGTCAGGGTGATCTTCGCGATGTCGGGATGCTGTGTCAGCCGGGCACCGGCCTCGCGGGCACCGGTGACCACATTGACCACGCCGGCCGGCAAGCCGGCCTCGGACATGATGTCGGCCAGTGCCAGCGTGGTCAGCGGGGTGAGCTCCGACGGTTTGACCACCACGGTGTTGCCGTTGGCCAGTGCCGCGGACACACTGCGCGCCAGGATCAGCAGCGGGTGGTTGAACGGAGTGATGATCCCGCACACACCGAGCGGCAGCCGCTGCTGATACGTCAGGTAGGGACCATCACCGGGCAGGACGGCCTGGCGCTGTGCCGCCAGCAGGCCGGCGTTGTAGCGGAACCACTCCGGTACCCGGGAGAGTTGGGCGCGGGTCTCGGTGATCGGGCGGCCGTTGTTGAGGGCTTCGAGGGTGTATAGCCGCTCCGATGCCGCCTCGATGGCGTCCGCGATGCGCAGCAGCAGCCGGGCCCGCTCGCTACGCGCCATCGCCGGCCAGGGCCCGGACTGGAACGCGGTGAGGGCGGTGGCCACCGCACGGTCGATACCGGCGGCGCCGTGTTCGGGCACGGTCTGTATCGCCGCACCGGTCGCGGGGTTGATGATGGTGCGCATGTCCGGCGCGATCGGCGCAGCGTCCTGTCCGGTGATGCCGTCGACGGTTTGAGTCATGCTATGAGTGTCGTCACACCAAACGACCACTTCAATGTCAACGCAGACAGCATTTTGCGGCTTTTGTGTGCTTGCGGACACTTCACTGGCATTCTGGCTGCATGACATCGGTCGACACTCGCGGCAAGCCGGGTTCGGAACTGCTGACCTGGCTGGGCGCGCTGCGCGAACTGAGTTCGGTCTCGACGTCGGCGACCGATCTGCGCCATGTCCTCAACCTGGTCGCCGATACCGCCCGCAGCCTGCTGGGATTCGACTTCGTCGGGGTGCTGACCCCGGACCGTGCCGGTGAGAAATTGCTCATCACCGGATGGAGCGGGCTGTCCCCGGAGTACGTGGCACGGGTCAACAGCGATCGGCCGATAGGCCTTGGCAGCGGATCGCCGTCGAGCCGTGCCTTCGGCGGCGGCCGGCCGGTGGCGTTGCGCGACATCACCGCCGAACCGGACTTCGGGCCGTGGGGCGGCGTCGCCGGCGAGCAGGGCTACCGGGCCATCGTCAGCGTTCCGTTGGTGGCAGGTGCGGAGATCCTCGGCACCCTCAACGGCTACTACAAACCGGTCCACACCTTCACCGACTTCGAGATCGAGCGGCTGTCGTTGTTGGCCAACCACGCCGCCATCGCCGTCACCTCCGCCAACAGGCTCGACGAACTCCGCCGGCTCAACGACTCGCTGCGCGATCAGCGCGATGTGCTGACCCGCTCCGAGCAGATCCACGAGCGACTGCTGGCGGTCACGCTGCGATCAGGTGGTCTGAGCGGCATCGCCGCGGTGCTCGCGGAATTGATCGCGCGACCGGTGCTCATCGACGACACCAGTAACACCGTGCTGGCGGTGGCGGGCGACCGTGCCGAACTGCCGGACACCGCGTGGCGCGCCGGTGCGATCCTGGATGCGCAGACGGCGTCCGCACCGGCGCTGGTGGCCTCCGCCGTCGACGACGGCACCCGGTTCTACGTCTCCCTGGCCAGACTCGATGACGACACCGCTGCGCGAATTTGGTTCGCCCGCAGTGAATCTGCACTGGATCGGATCGGAGCGCGCGCCGTCGAGCACGCGTCGATAGTCATATCGCTGGAATTGTTGCGAATGCGAACCGCAGCCGAGGTGGAACATCGGCTGCGTGGCGAACTGCTCGCGGACCTGCTCGCCGGCGGCCCGGTGCCATCCGAACAGCTGACGCAGCGCGCGCAACGGCTCGGGCATGATCTGACGCGTCCGCATGTCGCCATCGTCGGCGCGCTGACAGCCGGCGGCGATCCGGTCGACGACACCCGGCTCTATCAGCGGGCACTGCACACGGTTTCCGAACTCGTGGCCGGACACCGCCCCCGCCCGCTGGTGGCCATGCACCGCGGCAACATCGTGACGATGTGGCCCGTCGACGACAACCGCGCCGACGGCGACCACGCGGCGATGATGCAGGAGGCGATGGCCGCCGGATCCGCCGTCAGGGCAACGGTCGCGGTGTCGCCGCGCGATGCCACGACCTCCGGTGGGGCCTACCGCACGGCCAAGGGTGCGCTCGATATCGCCATCCGCGCGGGCCGAACGAATACCGTTGTGCGGCTGGAAGATCTGGGTGTGCTCGGTCTGTTGCTGCAACTCGACGACTCGGCGCAACTGGTGGCCTTCGCCGACCGTGCGTTGGGGCCGCTGCTGGCCTATGACGCAGCCCATCACACGGATCTGATCGGGACGCTTCGCACCTACCTCGACCACAGGCTCGACCGCGGTGCGACGGCCGGCGCCCTGCATGTGCACCCCAACACCGTCACGCAGCGATTGCGCCGCATCGAATCGTTGTGCGGTGTCGACCTCGCCGACCCGGCCGCCGCGGTGCACTTCAGCGCCGCGCTGACGGTCCAGCAGGTCGCGGAGTCATAGTCGCGGGTACATAATTATGCCCAATTTGTGTGATCGCCGACATTGAGCGGCGGCCCGCGGCGCCGCCACACTCGCAGAGGTGATCATCGGGCAGGACGAACTGGTCGAGCTGACCATGAACGTCGCCCGCGGGGCCGATGGTGCGCCGCCCGCGTTGCTGCTGGCGGGTCCCACCGGAATCGGAAAGTCGGCACTGTTGCGCAATGCCGTGACATCGGTGTCCGACGGTGACATCCGAGTCCTGTTCGCCGCAGCCGGCGCACAGGACTCACCGCAGCCGTACCAGTCGCTCAACGAACTGCTCTGGCCCATCGTCGATGCCGTCGAGAGCCTGCCCGCGCCACTGCGCCTGAGCCTGTCCGAGGCGCTGCAATCATCCCCGGCACCCCGACCGCCGCAGGTGCTGCTCAAGCAGGCAGTGCTGGCGTTGTTCGCCATGGTCGCCAAGGCAGCCCCGGTGCTGCTCGTCGTCGACGACGTCGACAAGCTCGATCGGTACTCCCACGACGTCCTGGTCTACGTCATCGCCCGGTTGACCGGAGCGCGGGTGCGTGCCTTGCTGAGCGCCCGTCACGGTGCGCTGCCGAACGGAATGGACCGGGTTGCACAGGTTGTCGAGGTGGCGCCCCTGGACGACAGGCACGCAGCCGAACTGCTCGAAACCCAACTCCGGCCGCCGGCACCCGCCCTCCGCGGTGAACTGGTGCGGTGGTCACGCGGCAACCCGCTGGCTCTGATCGAATCCGCCCGCGCCTGCGCCCGCACCGGGGTGACGAAGTTCCGTGTCCAGGGCATCGCCGGACCCGGCGGCGGTTACGCCCAATTCGTCGGGCTGCTGGCCGGTCTGCCACCGGACTGCCGCGCGCTGATGCGCCATGCGGCCGCGGGTGTCGGCACCGAGTCGGTGGATGCGATCACCGAGGCCGCGGGACTCGGACCGGACCTGAGCCGCTGGGATCCGGCCGTGTCGGCGGGTCTGCTGACCATCACCGACGACGGGCTCGTGCGGTTCGACCATCCGCTCCTGCGCACCGCGGCATACGCCGAGAGCAGCCCGCACGAGCGTCGCATCGCGCATCTGGCACTGTCGGAATCCGCGCGGCTCGACCCACTGTGCCGGGCCTGGCACGCCGCGTCGGCCGCCCGCCATCCCGATGAAAACACCGCCGCCGCACTCGAAACCGCGGTGCTGCGGCATGGCGACGAGCTGTACATCGCGCGGGGGCTGCAGCGCGCCGCCGAACTGAGTACCGACAACGTCAGCGCGGCCCGTCGGTACGGTCTGGCCGCCCGCGCGGCGAACTTCGCCGGCGACCCCGCCTGGGCGCGGTCACTGAGCGATCGCGCCGTGGCCGGCACTGATGACGCAACACTGCGCGGGTACGCGATATGGACCCGGGCCTCGGTACTGCTGCAGTCGGCGCGCCTGTCGGAGGCGAACGGCCTGATCCACTCGGTGCTCGACAATCCGAACCCACCACCGGGACCGCTCGCATTACATCTCGTCACGGTGGCCGCGTCGGCTGCCTACCACTCCGGTGATCGACGGCAGCGAGATCTGTTACGCCGCTGGCTGTCACGGATGCCGGATGCCAGGAGTGCCGGTGCGCAGCTGCCCGGGGCATTTCCCGCCGATGCCGTCGACCTGCAACGCGCCTATATCGGGTTGCTCGCCGACGGCACGCTGGACGAGCGCTGGCAACGGCCCGGCCCGGCGGCGGTGGAACCGTATCGCCGGTTGGTGACCGGGTTGGCGGCCTACCTGGCCGAGGACAGCGCGACCGCGGCCCGGGACCTGGCTCAGGCCGTCGACCTCTTCACCGACGCCGGTGGCCTGCGCGGTTTCACCCATCTGCTGGCCCCACTTGCCTGGGCGCTGCTGGACACCGGGCGCTGGACAGCGCTGTCGGGACTGCTCGACGACGCCGCGGCGATGCCCGCGGTCTCCGAGCTGACCTTACTGGACGGTGAAATCGCCTCGTGCCGAGCGCAACTCCTGGCCTACCGAGGTGATCGCGCAGGCTCGCAGAACGCGCTGAACCGGGCGCGCAACGGTGCTCGTCACACCGGCGAGTCACTCGCCACCGAGGTCGCCTCGATACGCGCCGCCGGTTGGAGCGCGGCGGGCGCCGGTGACTTCGAGGGTGCATACCAGTTGTTCGGGCGGCTGTTCGGCACCGATGGCCGGCCGGCGCATTTCGTGGTCTCCTACCGCGGCATGGCCGAACTGGCGTGGTCGGCGGCCCGCTGTGGCAGGACCGCGGAGGCACGAACCGTCATCGCCGGCATCGCCGACCGGCTGGGATCGCGCCCGCCGGTGCGGTTGGGATTGTTGCGCCACCAGGCGCTGGCATTGGTGGCAACCCCGGACCGCGAGGCCGAACACCACTACCGGCTCGCGGTATTCGATCCGGCGGGGCAGGACTGGCCGCTGGAGCAGGCGCGTGCTCGCCTGCATTACGGCGAATGGTTACGCCGCACGCGACACCCCAGCGAAGCCCGGACCCAGCTGAGCGCGGCATTGGAGACCTTCGATCGACTCGGAGCGCACCCGCTGGCCGATATCGCGGCGTCCGAGCTGCGTGCCGCCGGAGGCGCGTCGCCGCCGACCCGCACGCCGGCCGCGTTGGAAGGGCTGACCGCCCAGCAACAACAGATCGTCACGCTCGCCGCGTCCGGTCTGACCAACCGTGAGATCGCGGCCCGCCTCAAGCTGTCGCCACGCACCATCGGATCGCATCTCTACCAGGCGTATCCCAAGCTGGGTGTCAGCCGGCGTCACGAACTGCGGGAGTTCGCACCGCAGGGAACGGGCCCAGACCGGACCTGGTCGCCAGCCTGACGCCGGCCTGTGCGACGGCCTGCAGGTGCGACAGCCGGTCGACTTCCCAGGTCTGCAGCGCGGCGAGGGGCAGTTCGGTTCCGGGACGCCAACCGGCCAACGCCTGCGCCAATCCGGCGGCATCGCCGAACGCCTTCGACGTCCCCGACGCGGTGTGCGGGCGCACTGTTCCCGCCGCGTCGCCGACGAGCGCCACATGGTCGGCCACCATGCGCGCCGGGGCAAGGTCGAACACCGGCTGGAGGAAAACCTTTGACAATCCCAGCAATTCGGCCAACGGTGCCGGAAGCTCGCGCTCGGCCAGCTCGTGCAGTGCCGCCAGTGACGAGTCTGTCAGCTCACCGGGCGGCAGGAAATGATCGAAGTGCTGACCACCGCGCCCGGTCATCAGCGGGGCCAACCGGTCTTCGGCGGTATTGACGTACCAGACCCAGTTGACGCGGCGTTGCCCCGCGCCGCGCTGCCCCGCTGCGCCCGGCACCAGGTAGCACAGCATCTGCAAGCCGGGAACGGCGTACATGGTGAACCTGTCGGCGAGCAGTTCCATCAGCTGTTCGGGCATATCCGATTCGGCTTCCAAGCCGCGGAAGGCGACATAGCCGGCGTAGCGGAGATCGTCGCGGCCGGTGAGCAGTCTCCTGGTGGTGGAACCGATACCGTCGGCGCCGACCACGAAGTCGCCGACCGCGCTGTGGCCGTCACCGAATGTCGCGGTGACCTGCCCGCCGTCGCGGCTCAGGTGTTCCAGCGAGCTGTCGAGCCGTACGGGTACACCTGCGAGCGATTCGCGCAGCGCGTGGTAGAGGGTGTCCCAGGCGGTCATCCACTGCGGTGCCGAGTAGCGGCTCGGCTCACCATGGCGATGCAGTTGTTGGCGTTCGGACAGCGACACGCTCACCGAGGGCACCGATCTGCCGAGGCGCCCGAGCAATTCGGCGACCTCGGACTGCATGACGATCCCCGCGCCGCGTGGTTGCGTTCGGTCCACCGAGCGCTCGTAGACCGCGACATCGGCTCCGGTGAAACGCAGTTCGTGCGCGGTTGCCAGCCCGCCGAGCGATCCGCCGACGACGAGAGCACGCATCAGCTGAACGCCCGTGCGTAGCGAACCGGGTGGGGCAGGACGTGACCGAGCTGATCGGCGGCCTGCCGAATCCAGGCCGGGTTGCGCAACAGCACGCGGGCCAGGAACACCGCATCGGCTTCGCCGTCGGCGATGATGCTGTCGGCCTGTTCGGGTTCGGTGATGAGACCGACCGCCGCGGTGGGGATCTCGATCTCCTTGCGGACTCTGGCCGAGAACGGGACCTGGTAGCTGGGCGCGACCGGAATCTTGGCGTCCGGAGCCGAACCGCCTGACGAGACGTCGATGAGGTCGACACCGAGCGCTTTGAGTCGTCCGGCCAATTCCAGGGTGTCGGCCAATGTCCACCCGGGCCGCTGGTCGTCGGTATCGCCGGCCAGCCAGTCGGTGGCCGAGACGCGGAAGAACAACGGCAGCCCGGCGGGCCAGTTGGCACGCACCGCTTCGGCAACCTCGAGGGCGAAACGCATGCGGTGTTCCAGCGGACCGCCGTAGGCGTCGCGGCGCAGGTTGGAATGTGGGGAGAGGAACTGGTGGATGAGATAGCCGTGGGCGCCGTGGATTTCGAGTACCGAGAAACCTGCCTGCGCGGCGCGGCGGGCGGCAGCGGCGAAAGCGTCGACGGTGGTGGCGATCTCCCCGACGCTCAGTTGCGCGGGCGACGACAACCTGCCGAAGGGGACATCGCTGGGACCGACGGTCTGCCAGTGCTCATGCGGCGCCCGGGAGTCGTCGGGCCAGGGGACACCGGTGGACCCCTTGCGTCCGGCATGCACGATCTGGATTCCGGGCACGGTGCCCTGAGCCTTCAGAAAGTCGGTGATCCGGCGAAACGCCACCGCCTGCCGGTCGTTCCACAGCCCGAGGTCGTGATGACTACTGCGTCCGGCCGGTTCGACGGCCGTCGCCTCGACCATGACCAGCGCCGCGCCGGCCACCGCACGCGAACCGAGATGCTGCAGATGCCAGTCGGTGGGGGCGCCGGTATCGGGACCGTCGGGCACCGCGGCGAATTGCATCATCGGTGACATCCATGCGCGGTGGGCGAAGGTCACATCGCGCAAGGTCAGAGGTGAGAAAAGATGCGGCATCGTGGTCCTGGCTTCCTGTCCGGGCTGATGGTGCTGCCGTCGACTCTGCTCGGCTGGACGCCGTCTGTCATTGGCGCTGGCAGGAATCGCGGGCACCGCCAGCACCAATTGTCCGCACGGTGAGCGCACGCGTCATCAGTCACATGACTGATGACGAGAGGGGCGACAGCGGTCACGCTGAGCAGGACAACACGCGACGAGAGGTTTCCGGTATGCCTGCGGCGTCGGACAACGTGGGACGGCCGGTCAACCGGGTCGAGGGCGTCGACAAGGTGACCGGACGGGCGCGCTACACCGCCGATGCCGACGTCCCCGGCCTCACCTACGCGGTGCTGGTGCAGTCGCAGACCGCACACGGACGCGTCACCGAGGAATCGGTTCGCGCCGGAGCCGAACGGGCCGGCGCGGCACCGGGGGTGCTCCACGTGCTGACGCCGCTGAACTGTCCCGTGCTGCACGAGTTGCCGGAAGAGCTCACCGCCGACCTGCCTTTCGAGCGGCGACCGCCGCTGTCCGACCTCAGCGTCCAGCACGTGGGCCAACACCTGGCCGTCGTCGTCGCCGACACCCTGGAGAACGCCACCCATGCGGCCGCCCTGTTCGACCTGGACTATCGGTCCGCGCCGGTGTCCGCAGGGACTGTCGGGCAGATCCGCCACGGCAGCTACCGGCCCGACCATTTCGTGAAGCTCGAAGACGAGAAACTGCAGGATCGTCGCGGCGAGCCGCCCGGCCCGGACGCCGGGTCGAACCGTGTCGTCGTGCGGTACACCACACCCCGCAACGCGCACTACCCCATCGAGCTGTCGGCCACCATCGCGTACTGGGACGGTGACAATCTGACCGTTCACGACAGCACCCGGTGGATCGCGGGGGAGCGAACGGCTCTCGCCCGCCAACTCGGGATGGCCGAGGACCGCATAAGAATCCTGGCGCCGTTGGTCGGCGGCGCCTTCGGGTCGAAGAGCTTCCTGTGGATGCACGTCGTGTTGTGCGCGGTCGCCGCCCGAACGGTGGACCGGCCGGTCAAACTCGTGCTGACCCGCGACCAGATGTTCACCTCCACCGGACATCGGCCCCGCACCGAACAGAACCTGACCCTGATCGCCGACCGCGCCGGCCGGATCGCCAGCACCGAACACCACACCGAGACCGAAACCTCCACCGTGGCGCACTTCTGCGAACCCGCAGGTCTGTCCACCCGATTTCTCTACAGCTCACCGCATCTCGTGGTGTCCCACCGGACGACCCGCGTCAATGCCCCGACACCGTGTTTCATGCGCGGGCCAGGGGAGGCGCCCGGGCTCTTCGCGCTCGAGTCAGCGGTCGACGAGCTCGCCGCTGAGCTCGATATCGATCCACTCGATCTGCGCATCCGCAACCACATCGATGTCGACCAGGCCAGCGGTAAACCGTGGTCGGGCAAGCATCTGCTGGAGTGTTACGAAACCGGTGCGCAGCGTTTCGGTTGGCGGGAGCGGTCCAGGGCGCCGCGATCGATGCGGCGCAACGGCGTCCAGGTCGGCTGGGGCATGGCGACCGCGACGTATCCGGGCCGGCGCATGCCGGCCGGATGCAGCGTCGTGACCGACTCGGCGGGCAATGTGCAGTTCGCCTCGGCGACACACGAAGTCGGCAACGGAGTGCGCACGGTGATGACGCAGGTCGCTGCCGAGCTCACCGGCCTCCCGATGGAACGGGTCAGCTTCGCCTCCGGCGATTCCGCTTTCCCGGCGGCACCCTACAGCGGGGCATCGCAGACGACCGCCACCGTCGGCTCCGCGGTGTTCGCCGCCGCCGGTGAATGGCGACGACGGCTCGTCGCAGCACTGATCGCCGATCGTGACTCGCGGTACCACGGTGCGGATCCCGGCCAGGTGGATATCGCCGCGTGTCCTGCCGAGCAGGTCGCGGCTTATCGCGATCAGTTGACCTTCGTCACCAAAAGCACTGCCGCGCAGCAGGACGCGACAGTATCGCAATCGTTCGGCGTGCACTTCTGCGAGGTCGAGGTCGACGAGCAGATCGGGCGGGCCAGCGTCACCCGGTGGGTGGCGGTGATGGACTGCGGACGTGTGCTCAACCCCAAACTCGCACGCAATCAGGTGATGGGCGGCATCACCTTCGGGCTCGGGATGGCACTGCTGGAACAGATACCGTACGACCAGGCGACCGCCTTGCCGATCGGCGAATACTATCTGCCGACGCACGCCGACCGGCCCGAGTTCGACATCACCTTCGTCGACAGTTCCGATTTCGATCTCGACCCCATCGGCGTCCGCGGCATCGGAGAGATCGGTACCTGCGGGGTGCCCGCCGCCATCGCCAACGCCATTGCGCACGCCACCGGTAAGCGGTTGCGTGACCTGCCGATCACCCTGGAGCAGCTGATGATTCCCTATCCGCAATCCGAGAAGACGCCATGACGACCGGCGGATTTGACCATGCCCTGCGGTTGCTCGTCAACGGTGAGTCGTACCCGGTGACGGTGGACGTCCGTTCCACTCTGCTCGACGTCCTTCGCGAGCGGCTGCACCTGACGGGAACCAAGAAGGGGTGCGACCACGGACTGTGCGGTGCCTGCACGGTCTCGGTGAACGGTGAACGGGTGGTCAGCTGCCTGACCCTGGCAGTCTCGGTCGACGACTCGGAAATCCTCACCATCGAAGGGATCGCCGACGGGACCGAACTGCACGAGCTGCAGCAGGCGTTCCTGGACTGTGACGGAATGCAGTGCGGCTACTGCACACCGGGTCAGATCTCCTCGGCGCACGCCATGCTGGCCGAACATCGCCGCGGTGATCTGAGCATGGCCACCTTCGACGGCACCCGCGCCGACGTCGTCGACGGGTGCGCGCACCTCACGGTGCCCGAGATACGAGAACGCATGGCGGGCAACATCTGTCGGTGTGGCGCGTACGCCAACATCGTCGAGGCCATCCAGACCGTCGTCGAGGGACACCAGACGTGAAACCCTTCGAGTTCCGGACCGCGGCGACGATCGAGGATGCCATCCGGCAGGTCGCCGGCAACCCGGGCACGAAATACCTCGCCGGCGGCACGAATCTCGTCGACCTGATGAAAAGCGGTGTCGAGGAACCCGGCGCGTTGGTCGACGTCCGGCGACTGGCACCGAGCTCGATCAGGTCCGCTGACTCCGGCGGGATACTGATCGGGGCGGGGGTCACCAACAGTGCGCTGGCCAACCATGCGCTGGTGCGCACCCGGTATCCGGTGCTCTCGCACGCCATTCTCAGCGGCGCAACCATCCAGCTGCGCAATATGGCCACCGCGGGCGGAAACCTCCTGCAGCGCACCCGGTGCCCCTACTTCATGCAACCGGCCTTCGCCGAGTGCAACAAGCGCGATCCCGGCAGTGGTTGTGCTGCCCGGCGCGGATTCAATCGAGAACACGCCGTCTTCGGTGCCAGCGAGCACTGTGTGGCGACCCACCCGTCGGACATGGCGGTTGCGCTGGCGATCCTGGACGCCGTCGTGCACGTCCAGAACACCGCGGGGCGGCGCACCGTGCCGATCGACCGGTTCTTCGCCCTTCCCGGCGATACCCCCCACGTCGACAATGTGCTGCGCCCAGGCGATCTGATCACCGCGATCGAATTGCCGCCGTCTGGGTTTCACGACCACTGCTGGTATCTGAAGGTCCGCGATCGGCACAGCTATGCCTTCGCGCTGGTCTCGGTGGCCGCCGGTCTGCACATCGACGACGGTGTCATCACCGCGGCGGCCCTGGCACTCGGTGGTGTGGCCGCCTCTCCCTGGCGGCTGCATGACGCGGAAGCCGCCCTGCTCGGGCAGCGGCCCACCTCGGCGGCGTTTCACACCGCGGCACAACTGGCGATGACCGGTGCCCAACCGTTGTCGCAGAACGGTTTCAAGCTCGACCTGGGACGCCACAGTGTGGTCAGGGCGTTGACGCTGGCTGCCGTCGACCGCACGGGTCCGGCTCACCCCGCCGACCGATAGACCTTGAGCAGTTCGCGGTCGCCGGTGATGACGCCGAGCATATTGCGCCAGGCATCGGAGGGTTCGTCGAACACATCGGAGTGTGCCGCCAGCCCGGACATCAGGGTGCCGTCCAACCGGCGCCCGGTGTCGAGGCGGATGACGCCGGGCAGATCGTCGGGATCGGCTCCGTGCGGACCCGTCGGGAAGCCCTGGACGAGTTCGATCGGATCGCCGGGTGCGGTCATGGTGAAGCGCAACACGTCCGGGTTGCGGTTGTGCCAGTCGCCGGGATCATGCACGCCCACACCGGCTCCGGCGGCCTCGACGTAGAGGGTGCGGTCGGCGGTCAGACCGAGACGTTCGGCGGTGCCCAGAATCGAACCACCGTAGGAATGCCCGATGTAGGTGACCGGAATGGCGCGACCGGTCGCGTCGACGGTGCGGTTGACGTCCTCGCTGAAGGCCACCAGGCGTGGCGCCATGTCCAGTGCGTAACGCGGATCGGCTGCGTCGAGCAGCCCTGCCGCCAGTTCTCCGGTGGGGAACGGGCCGCCCAGGTAGGTGATCATGGCGACCCGCCCGCCGCCGGCCGCGACGAACCGGCGGGAATCCTCGTCGTTGGCCGCCGATCCGGTGACGGTGGTGTTGAGCCCGGGAACCAGTACGCCGACGCTGGTGGCGGTGCGCAGATCGCCGGTCAGTTCCACCAGCGATGCGCGGGCCGGGTCGAATGCCAGGATCTGCCGGGGCACCAGGGTGTCGGTGCGCCGGGTGGGATCGGGCACATCGGCCAGCAGGTCCTGGTAGAAAGCCATGCGCTGCGTGATATCCCGGTCGTATTGGATGACGGCCGCGGCGCGGGTGACCGGGTTGGCGGCGGTGGCCGGCCACATCCGTTCGGCACCGGCCGTTCCGATGCCGGCGGCCAGTACGGCCCGGACCTTCGCCTCAACGGGCACGTCGAGTGCGTGCCGTGCGGTCAGGATCGCGTCGGCGATATTGATCCGGTTCGCCGCGACGCGCATATCCCACGGCACACCATCGGTGTTGCCGATCTGGTGTGGCATCGACGTGACCAGGTGTGCGCGCTGTTCGGGTGTCATCGCGGCGATCTGCCCGGCGATGCGGTCCTGACTCGTCACGGGCCAGGCCGCGACCACATCGGTGCCCTCGACCGGCCACGCGCCGGCCGGTCGGGTCGGTGCCGGAGCGGTCTCGGCGCAGCTGAAACCGGCGTCGATCGACTGTGCCACTTCGGCATCCATGGCCGCCAGCGCATCCAGTGCCGCGGTGATCGACGCGGTCAGTCCTGCTGCCTGCGTTGCCAACAACGCCCGGGCGGCGACGTCATCGGAGCCGGACAGCAGGCGCAGCAGGCCGTCGGCCTGCGCGGCGGGGGAGACCGTCCCGTCATCGGCGACGGTTGAGCCGTCGGCGCGCGCCTCGGCGACACAGTCCAGCACCCGGTTGCGGGCCGCCGCGATCCGGGGCGCGCCGGCGCGGGCGGCCGCGCCGGCGGCGACCAGTGCACGCGAAACCTGTTGTGCCGCATCGGCGGATGCCGCGAGCCGGTCCCGCGCACTGTCCGCGGTGGCACCGGCCGTGCCGTCGACCCGGGCGAGGAGTCCGGAACCGTCCTCGTCGAGTCGCGCCGCAGCGCTTTCCCAGACGTCGGCCAGCTCGCGCAGAGCGTCGGGGCGCCAGGCCTGCACCTGACTGATGCTGGGGCGGTTCATGATCCGCTGATCCGGCGGGTGTTGTCCTGCTCAGCGCCGTCGAAGGCCCGTGCCGAGGTGCGGGCCGCGCAGACCCACGCCAGCATGCCGGCGACCACGGTGTCGAAACGGGCCGCGACCCGATCCGGGCTCATGGCGGCGGCCGTCGCCGAACCGGCCATATCCCGGTCGATACCGGGGAAGCAGAACTTCCTCAGTGCGTCGGCGTTTCGTTCCACCCGGTCGGCGAGGGTGCGCATTGCGTCGAGATCGACGCTGACGGTGTTTTCGGCCATGCCGCATGCTGGCAGCACACCGGCCGATCGCGCCGTCCGTTATCCACAGGGGCTATTTGAGTGGCAGCCCGGTGATGGTGCGGGCCATCACCAGACGCTGAATCTCACTGGTGCCCTCGAAGATCGTGAAGATCTTGGCGTCGCGGTGCATGCGTTCGACCGGGAAGTCCCGGGTGTAGCCGTTGCCGCCCAGGATCTGGATGGCCTCGTCGGTGACGTACACCGAGGTCTCGCTGGCCACCAGTTTTGCCATCGAGCCCTCGGCGGCGGTGAACGGGATGTTGTTGCGCGCCATCCAGCCCGCCCGCCACACCAGCAGCCGCGCGGCGTCGATACGTGCCTTCATATCGGCCAACTTGAAGGCGATGGCCTGGAAGTCGCCGATCTTGCGGCCGAACTGCTCGCGTTGTTGCGCGTAGTCCAGGGCGTACTCGTAGGCGGCGCGCGACACCCCGATGGCCATCGCGCCGACACCGGGCCGGGTGCGTTCGAAGGTCTTCATCGCGGCCTGGCCCGAGGTGCTCTGCCCGGCGCGCACCCGGGCGATGCGCTCGTCGAACTTCTCCTTGCCGCCGACGATCAACCGGCCCGGCAACCGGACCTCGTTGAGCACGACCTCGGCGGTGTGCGACGCCCGGATACCGTGCTTCTTGAACTTCTGGCCCTGGCTGAGCCCCGGGGTGTTGGGCGGGATGATGAAGGTGGCCTGACCGCGCGAGCCCAGTTCCGGGTACACCGAGGCCACCACGATGTGCACGTTGGCGATCCCGCCGTTGGTGGCCCAGGTCTTGGTTCCGTTGAGCACCCATTCGTCGGTGGCCTCGTCGTAGCGGGCCCGGGTGATGATCGCCCCGACATCGGATCCGGCACCGGGCTCCGACGAGCAGAACGACGCCAGCAGCGGCTCGTCGGCGGTGCCGAACATCTGGGGCACCCATTCGCCGATCTGTTCCGGTGTCCCGTTGGCCGCCAGCGATGCCGCGGCCAGCCCGGACCCGACGATCGACAGCGCGATGCCGGCGTCACCCCAGAACAGTTCCTCGAAAACCGCCAGCATGCCCAGGCCACTGGGCTCGGTCGACTGGGTGGCGAACAGATCCACCGAATAGAGCCCGATCTTGGCGGCCTCGGCGATGACCGGCCACGGGGTCTCCTCCCGCTCATCCCATTCGGCGGCGGCCGGCCGGATGACCTCGGCGGCGAACTCGTGCACCCAGTCGCGCACCTCGACGACGTCGGCGGGGAGTTCCAGGGAGAAGGTCATCGACGCGGTCCTTTCGGGCGTTCGCAAGCATTGAGTGAACAAATGTACACAGACGGATACCGGGCTGTCCCGACGGGCCGATGCGAACATGTTGCCAACGCTTGCGCGCCAAGGACACCCAGCACCCCGTAAGCTCGATTCTGTGCAGCGACGAATCATGGGCATCGAAACCGAATTCGGTGTGACCTGCACGTTCCACGGTCATCGGCGGCTGTCTCCGGACGAGGTCGCCCGCTACCTGTTCCGTCGGGTGGTGTCGTGGGGGCGTAGCAGCAACGTCTTCTTGCGTAACGGTGCGCGCCTCTACCTCGACGTGGGCAGCCACCCGGAGTACGCAACCGCCGAATGCGACAACCTCATCCAGCTCGTCACCCATGACCGCGCCGGTGAGCGCGTCCTGGAGGATCTGCTGATCGATGCCGAGCAGCGGCTGGCCGACGAGGGTATCGGCGGTGACATCTATCTGTTCAAGAACAACACCGACTCGGCGGGCAACTCCTACGGCTGCCACGAGAACTATCTGATCGTGCGCGCCGGGGAATTCTCCCGGATCTCCGATGTGCTGCTGCCGTTCCTGGTGACCCGCCAGCTGATCTGCGGTGCCGGCAAGGTGCTGCAGACCCCGAAGGCCGCGACGTTCTGCCTGAGCCAGCGCGCCGAGCACATCTGGGAAGGCGTCTCCAGCGCGACGACGCGTTCCCGCCCGATCATCAACACCCGCGACGAACCGCACGCCGATGCCGAGAAGTACCGCCGGCTGCACGTCATCGTCGGCGACTCCAACATGTGCGAAGCCACCACCATGCTCAAGGTGGGTTCGGCATCGTTGGTGCTGGAGATGATCGAAGCCGGTGTCGCGTTCCGGGACTTCTCGCTGGACAACCCGATTCGGGCCATCCGCGAGGTCAGCCACGACCTGACCGGACGACGCCCGGTGCGGTTGGCGGGCGGGCGGCAGGCCAGTGCGCTCGACATCCAGCGCGAGTACTACGCCCGCGCCGTGGAGTATCTGCAGACCCGCGAACCCAACACCCAGATCCAGCAGGTCGTCGACCTGTGGGGACGTCAGCTCGACGCCGTCGAGAGCCAGGACTTCGCCAAGGTCGACACCGAGATCGACTGGGTGATCAAGCGCAAACTGTTCCAGCGCTACCAGGATCGCTACGACATGGAGCTGTCCGACCCGAAGATCTCCCAGCTCGACCTGGCCTATCACGACATCAAGCGTGGGCGGGGCGTCTTCGACCTGCTGCAGCGCAAGGGTCTGGCGGCCCGGATCACCACCGACGAGGAGATCGACGAGGCCGTCGAGACCCCGCCGCAGACGACGCGCGCCAAGCTGCGCGGCGAGTTCATCACCGCGGCGCAGGAAGCCGGCCGGGACTTCACCGTCGACTGGGTCCACCTCAAGCTCAACGACCAGGCTCAGCGCACGGTGCTGTGCAAGGACCCGTTCCGTTCGGTCGACGAGCGAGTCAAGCGACTCATCGCCAGCATGTGACAACTACCCTTACCCGGGTGGCGATCTCCAAAGTCGAACGGCTGATGAACCTTGTCATCGCGCTGCTGTCGACACACGGCTACATTCCGGCCGAACGGATCCGCAAGAGTGTGGCCGGCTACGGCGACAGTCCCAGCGACGAAGCGTTCTCGCGAATGTTCGAGCGCGACAAGAACGAATTGCGTGATCTCGGTATCCCGTTGGAGACCGGGCGGGTGTCGGCGCTCGACCCCACCGAGGGGTACCGGATCAATCGGGACGCCTACGCGCTGCCCGATATCGAGCTCTCACCCGACGAGGTCGCCGCGGTCGCCGTGGCCGCGCAGCTGTGGGAGTCACCGGAGCTGGTGAACGCCACCCAGGGCGCCCTGCTCAAGCTGCGCGCCGGCGGCGTGGACGTCGACAACGAGGCACCGGCGTCCTTCCTGGCGCTCACCGGGCTGCCCGGGTTGCGGGGTTCCGAGGACGTCCTCGGGGTGCTGCAAGCGGCCATCGACGCCCGGCAGGCGGTGCGTTTCGAGCACCGGCCGTCGCGCACCGAGCCCTATACCGTGCGCACCGTCGAACCGTGGGGTGTCGTCACCGAGCGACGGCGCTGGTATCTGGTGGGCCACGACCGCGACCGCAACGCCACCCGGACCTTCCGGTTGTCGCGCATCGGTGCCGGCGTCACGCCGATCGGGCCGCCCGGTGCCGTCACCCGCCCCGCCGGTGTGGACCTGCGCCAGATCGTCGCCCAGGTCACCGGCGAGACACCCACCGGACTGTCGGCCCGCGTGTGGGTCGCCGACGGCCGCGCCACCGCGTTGCGCCGTTCCGGTGTGTCGACAGGGCCGTTGGAGCTGGCCGGGCGCTCCGGCGAGGTCATCGAGGTCGATATCGGCTACCGCGACCAGTTGGCCCGCGAGCTTGCCGGCTACGGGCCGGATGCCATCGTGCTGGAACCGGACTCGTTGCGCGACGCCGTGCTGGAGCGGTTGTCCTCGCTGGTGGCGCGATGACGTCCCAGCGAGGAGCGGAGCGGATCGCGCTATGAGTGGGGTTTCGACGCGGCTGGTGCGGCTGCTCAACATGGTGCCGTACTTCCAGGCCAACCCGCGGATCACCTACGCCGAGGCCGCCGCCGATCTGGGGGTCAGCCGCAAACAGCTGCGCGACGACCTCAACCAGCTGTGGATGTGCGGCCTGCCCGGATACGGGCCCGGCGATCTGATCGACATGGAGTTCTCCGGTGACACCATCGAGGTGATCTTCTCCGCCGGTATCGACCAGCCGCTGCGGTTGACCTCCCCGGAGGCGACCGGTCTGCTGATGGCGCTGCGGGCCCTGGTGGATGTGCCGGGCCTGGTCGATCCGGAGGCGGCACGCAATGCCATCGCCAAGATCGAGTCGGCCGCGGGCACCCTGGCACACGGCGCGGCCTCGGCCGAGCCCGAACAGGCACCGGCCGAGAGCCTGGCCGCGGCCGCGGTCCGCGCGGCCGTCCGGGACGGACGGGCACTGGTCATCGAGTACTACTCGGCATCGCGCGACACGCTGTCGACGCGCACCGTCGATCCGATCCGGATCGTGTTGATCGCCGAACACAGTTATCTGGAGGCCTGGTCACGCGAGGCCGAAGGCGTGCGGTTGTTCCGGTTCGATCGCATCGTCGACGCGAGGGTTCTCGACGAGCGTTCTTCGCCGCCTGCGCCCGCGGTTGCCGAACCGACCGACACCTCGCTCTTCGATGCCGACCCGGCGCTGCCCTCGGCACGGCTGCGGCTGGCGCCCGAGGCCGTCTGGATGCTCGATTACTACCCGATGCGGGTGCTGGCCGAACTGCCCGACGGCCAGTACGAGGCGGCGCTGACCTATGCCTCCGAGGAGTGGATGACCCGGCTGTTGCTGGGCCTGGGCTCCGCGGTGACGGTGCTCGAACCCGACACACTGGCGCAGCGTGTGCGCGACGCCGCCGCGGCAGCGCTGGGCGCCTACGAGGCGGCGGGGTACCATCGGGACGCACGGCAAGATCAGGTCTGGAGGTAACCGAAATGGGCGCTCTGAGTCCGTGGCACTGGGCAATTCTTGCCGTCGTGATCATTCTGCTGTTCGGGGCGAAGCGGTTGCCCGACGCGGCACGGTCACTCGGCAAGTCGTTGCGAATTTTCAAGTCCGAGGTCAAGGAACTGCAGAACGACGGTAAGGAGCAGCAGCCGCCGTCGGCGCCTGCCGCCACCCCGGTGCAGTCCGAACGGGTACAAGCCCCGGTCACCGAGCCCGGCCACACCGACGTCCGCCCGTCCTGACCCGGCCAGTGACAGCCCGCCGGGCAGCCGGCGCGGCACGACCGATACCCGCCTGTGAAGACTCCCGGCGTCGTTAAGCGGCTCAATCCCCGTCGCCGCCGCAGCAAGACCAATCCCGACGGGACGATGTCGCTCGTCGACCACATCCGGGAGCTGCGGACCCGCCTGCTGATCTCGATGGCGGCCATCGTGGTCACCACGATCCTCGGGTTCTTCTGGTACGGCCACACGTTGTTCGGGCTGGAAAGCCTCGGCGAGTGGCTGCGCCATCCCTATTGCTCGCTGCCGGCGTCGGCGCGCGCCGATATCAGTGCAGACGGCGGCTGCCGACTACTGGCCACCGCCCCGTTCGACCAGTTCATGTTGCGTCTCAAGGTGGGCCTGCTGGCCGGTGTGGTGCTGGCCTGCCCGGTGTGGTTCTACGAGTTGTGGGCGTTCATCACACCCGGTCTGTATGCCAAGGAACGCCGCTTCGCCGTCGCATTCGTGGTCTCGGCGGCGACGCTTTTCATCGGCGGCGCGGTGCTGGCCTACGTGGTGTTGTCCAAGGCGTTGCATTTCCTGTTGACGGTGGGCAGCGATGTGCAGGTCACCGCGCTCTCCGGCGACCAGTACTTCAGCTTCCTGATCAACCTGCTGCTGGTATTCGGCGTGGGATTCGAATTCCCGCTGCTGCTCATCATGCTCAACCTGGTCGGCATCATCAGCTACGACAAGCTCAAGGCCTGGCGGCGCGGCCTGATCTTCGGTGTCTTCGCCTTCGCCGCGGTCGCCACCCCCGGACAGGATCCGTTCTCGATGCTGGCCCTCGGTCTGGCGCTGACACTGCTGCTGGAGGTGGCGATCCAGGTGGCGCGCATCCATGACCGGCGCAAGGCCAAACAAGCCGCCAGGGAAGAACTCTCCGACGACACCGCCTCGGTCATCGACTCGCCGGAGCCGGTGGCTCCCGCCGGCAGCATCCATGACGACGTCACCTGAGCTGGGGCGGTTCGCCGCCGACCTGCCGTTCGGCCTGGATGGTTTTCAGCAGCGGTCCTGCGAGGCGCTGGAGCGTGGGCACGGCGTGCTGGTGTGCGCTCCCACCGGCGCGGGCAAGACCGTCGTCGGCGAGTTCGCGGTGCACCTGGCACTGGCGGCGGGCCGTAAGTGCTTCTACACCACCCCGATCAAGGCGCTGAGCAACCAGAAGCACACCGACCTGGTGCGCCGTTACGGTCCCGAACGCATCGGGCTGCTCACCGGCGACCAGTCGGTGAACTCCGACGCTCCGGTGGTGGTCATGACCACCGAAGTGCTGCGCAACATGCTCTACGCCGATTCACCTGCACTACAAGGTCTTTCCCATGTCGTGATGGACGAGGTGCATTTTCTCGCCGACCGGATGCGCGGTGCGGTGTGGGAAGAGGTGATCCTGCACCTGCCCGAGGAGGTGCGGCTGGTCAGCCTTTCGGCGACGGTGAGCAATGCCGAGGAGTTCGGCGGCTGGATCCAGACCGTGCGCGGCGACACCACCGTCATCGTCGACGAGCACCGCCCGGTGCCGCTGTGGCAGCACATGCTGGTCGGTAAACGGCTGTTCGACCTCTTCGACTACGACGCCGACACCCCCAGACACAATCTGCTGGTCGACCCGGACCTGGTGCGCCACATCGCCAACCGTCGGGAGGCCGACCGGCTCTCGGACTGGCAGCCGCGGGGCCGCGGCGCCAACCGCGGCCACCGGCCGACGCTGTTCCGGCCGCCGTCGAGACCCGATGTGATAACCGCCCTGGATCGCGAAGGGCTGCTACCCGCAATCACTTTCGTGTTCTCCCGGGCCGGTTGCGATGCCGCGGTCAAGCAGTGCCTGCGCTCGCCGCTGCGGCTGACCACCGACTCCGAGCGGGCCCGCATCGCCGAGGTCATCGACCGCCGGTGCGGAGATCTGCCGGAGTCCGACCTGGGCGTGCTGGGCTATTACGAGTGGCGTGAGGGGCTGCTGCGCGGACTGGCCGCCCACCACGCCGGGATGCTGCCGATCTTCCGGCACACCGTCGAGGAATTGTTCACCGCGGGGCTGGTGAAGGCGGTATTCGCCACCGAGACATTGGCTCTGGGAATCAACATGCCGGCCCGCACGGTGGTGCTGGAACGGCTGGTGAAGTTCAACGGTGAACAGCACGCGCCGCTGACGCCGGGGGAGTACACGCAGCTGACCGGACGCGCCGGTCGTCGCGGTATCGACGTCGAGGGCCACGCGGTGGTGTTGTGGCACCCGGACATCGAGCCCGCCGAAGTGGCCGGCCTGGCGTCCACCCGGACGTTCCCGCTGAAATCGTCGTTCGCGCCGTCGTACAACATGACGATCAACCTGGTGCACCAGATGGGACCCGATCAGGCCCGTGCGCTGCTGGAGCGTTCGTTCGCGCAGTATCAGGCCGACCGGTCGGTGGTCGGTCTGGTGCGCGGTGCCGAGCGCGGCGAGAAGCTGCGCGACGAGATCGCCGCCGAGCTCGGCGGTGCCGACAGCGCAGCCCTGGATTATGTGCGCCTGCGCGCGAAGATCTCGGAAAAGGAACGGGCACAAGCACGTTCGTCGCGACTGCAGCGCCGCCAAGCGTCCACCGACGCACTGGCGGCACTACGCCGCGGCGATATCATCAACGTGACCTCGGGTCGGCGCGGGGGACTGGCCGTAGTGCTCGAACCCGCCCACGACGATGAGGACCCGCGGCCGCTGGTGCTCAGTGAACATCGCTGGGCGGGCCGGATCTCGACGGCGGACTACTCCGGGGCGGCCGCGCCGATCGGCACCATGTCGCTGCCCAAACGGGTCGAGCACCGCCAGCCCCGGGTGCGCCGCGACCTGGCCTCGGCGCTGCGATCGGCGGCTGCCGGTCTCGCGGTGCCGCGCGGCAAGGGCCGCCGAAGCGGTGACGACGGCGACCAGGACGTGGATCCCGAATTGGCGTTGTTGCGTATCGAACTGCGCCGCCACCCGGTGCACGCGGCAGGCAACCGCGAGGAGATCGCGCGGATCGGGAGCGGCTGCTGCGCGTCGAACGGGAGAACACCCAGCTGCGCGAGAAGATCGCAGCGGCCACCAATTCGCTGGCCCGGACCTTCGACCGGATCGTCGGACTGCTGACCGAACGCGGTTTCATCACCACGCGCGGCAGCGGGGGCGATCTGAAGTCCACCGACGATGGCCGGCTGCTGTCGAGGATCTACAGCGAAAGCGACCTGCTGGTCGCCGAATGCCTGCGCACCGGCGCCTGGAAGGATCTGGCACCGGCCGAGCTGGCCGCGGTGGTGTCGGCGGTGGTGTACGAATCGCGCGGCAGCGACGGTCCGTCACCGCAGATGTCGAATCCGCCGACGGTGGCACTGCGGCGCGCGCTGCAGACCACCCAGCGCCTGGCGGCGCAGTTGCGCACCGACGAGAACCGGCACCGGATCGCGCCGTCACGACAGCCCGATGAGGGCTTCGCGGCGGTGGCGTACCGCTGGGCGACCACCGGCGATCTGGCCGCTTCGCTGGAGGCCGCAGACGTCAGCGGAAGCGGAACGCCGCTGTCGGCCGGGGATTTCGTGCGCTGGTGCCGGCAGGTGCTCGACCTGCTGGATCAGGTGCGTATCGCGTCCCCGGATGCGGCCGTTCGCGCGGCGGCGAAACGCGCCATCGACGACATGCGGCGCGGCGTCGTCGCTGTTGATGGCGGGTAGGGTGTTGCAAACGCTACGGTTGAGGTCACCTGACATTGAGGAGAGACGATGAGCGGACCCCAGGGATCCGACCCAACGCAGCCGTACCCGGATTCCGAGCAGCCGGCCGACGGCACCTCGGAGCCGACGCAGGCCCCGGCTCCGGAATCCTCGGGTTGGCAGCCGCCCACCGGCGGTGACCAGAACTCGGCTTGGCAGACTCCCGCGTATACGCCGCAGCAGTACCCGTCGTACACACCGCCGCCGTCGACGCCCGGCTACACGCCGCCTCCGCCGGCGCCGGGTTACGGCCAGCAGCCGACGTATCAGCAGCCGACCGCCTACGGGCAGCCGCAATACGGACAACCTCCTTACGGGCAGCCGCAATACGGCCAGCCGGGTCAACCCGGGCAGCCGGGCCAGCCCGGTCAGTACGGTCAGCCGCCGCAGTACGGTCAGCCCGGTCAGTACGGACAACCCCCGCAGTACGGTCAGCCCGGGCAGTACGGCCAGCCGCCGTTCGGGGCTCCCGAGGCCGGTTCGTCGAAGAACTCGATGGCTGCCATCGGAACCATCCTGGGTGTTCTCGCCGCGATCATCGTCGCGGTGGTCCTGGTGCTCGGTTTCTGGAAGCCCGGTTTCTTCATGACGACCAAGCTCGACGTCAGCAAGGCGCAGTCGGGTGTGCAGCAGATCCTGTCGGATGAATCCAACGGTTACGGCGCCAAGAACGTCAAGGACGTCAAGTGCAACAACGGGCAGAACCCGACGGTGCGCAAGGGCGATACCTTCACCTGCGAGGTGAGCATCGACGGCACCAAGCGCCAGGTCACCGTCACATTCCAGGATGACAAGGGCACCTACGAGGTCGGCAGGCCCAAGTAGTCGGTCAGCCGTCCAGCGCGTCGAGGGCTTTCTGTAACCGCCCGATCGACGAGGTGACTCCGTACTCGGTTGCCAACGCGGCGACCCGTTTCGGATCGTCGGCGGCCAGCGGCAGCACGTCGGTGGCCGTCGACAGCGTCACCGGGGCGTCGGTTGCCACCCGAACCACCGGGCCCGCCGCGTCCAGATAATCCGAAGCGGTGGCGAGTTTGCTCCGGATTCCTTTGGACACAGTCGATTTCGGGTCGGCGGCCGCGGTCAGCAGGGACTCCAACGAGCCATGCTGCGATATCAGCGTCGACGCGGTCTTCTCACCGATGCCCGGGACACCGGGCAGTCCGTCGGAGGGGTCACCGCGCAACACCGCCAGCTCGGCGTAGGCGGCGCCGGCGCGGTCGACGGGTAGACCGTACTTCTCGGCGACCTCGTCGGGACCCCACAGGATCGCCTTGGCCAGGCCCTTGCCCAGGTAGAGCACCCGGATCGCGACCGGTTCGTCGGTGACCACCTGCAGCAGATCGCGGTCGCCGCTGACGACCACCACCGGATCCCGATCCTCCTGTGCGGCAAGGGTGCCCAGCACGTCATCGGCCTCGAATCCCGGCGCGCCGCCGGTCGCGATGCCGAATGCGTCGAGCAGTTCGGCGATCATCTCGACCTGCGGGGTGAGGTCATCGGGCACCTCTTCGACATCGGGTGCCGAACCGCTGACTTCCTGCTCGACGCGGTGCGCCTTGTACGACGGGATCAGATCGACCCGCCACTGCGGGCGCCAGTCCAGGTCCAGGCACACCACCAGCCGGCCGGGGCGGTGCCGGGTTATCACGGTGGCCATCGCGTCGATGAAACCGCGGACGGCGTTGACCGGTCGACCGTCCGGTGCGGTGACCGAGGACGGCACGCCGAAATAGGAGCGGAACCACATACTGGCGCCGTCGAGCAGGACCAGGGGAGCAGCCGGGGTCGTCATACCTCTAGCCAACCATTGTCGAATCGGGCGCTCTCTCCTAGGTGGATCGGCCGAGCAGGGATTCGACGACGGACACCACGCGACCTGCGCCGTCCTCGCCGGACAGTGTGCGGGCAACGGCGTGTGCGCGGTGTCGCAGATCGGGTTCGTCGACCGCGGTTCGCATGGCCGCGGCCAACCGCTCGGCATTCAGGCGGCGCTGTGCGATGGTGCCCGCGCTCACGCCGAGTGCGGCGAGGCGGTTCGCCCAGAACGGGCCGTCCCCGTAGGCCGGCAGCGCAATGGTGGGCACACCCGCGCGCAACCCCGCGGCCGTGGTGCCCGCGCCGCAGTGATGGGCGACAGCGGCCACTCGCGGAAATAGCCAGTCGTGTGGGGTGTCGCCGATCGTCAGCATGTCGTGATCGACGATATCGAGTCCGGTCCACCCGGTCTGGACGATGACGCGCACGCCGGCAGTGCGTGCCGCCGTCCCGATGAGTTCGGACAGCTGGGCAGCGCGTTTCGGCGTGGTCATCATGCTGCCGAATCCGACGAACACCGGCGGACTTCCGGCAGCGAGGAACTCGCCGAGTGAGGCGGGCGGCAGCCAGCCCGCCGTCGGCGCAGGCCACCAGTATCCGGTGACCTCCAACCCCGGCCGCCAGTCGGCCGGGCGCGGCGCGACGGCCGGTGAATAGCCGTGCAGTATCGGCCAATGGGCTCGGGTGCGGGCGGCCCGTAGCGCCCTGGCGGAGGTGTTCGGCAGCCCGAGCCGACGCCGAAGATCGGCGACGACGCCACCATAGAGGCGATCGACGATCCAGCTGCCGGCATCGGCGGCCAGTCGGTTCCCGGCAGCTCCTGCCGACCACGCGCCGAGCACCGCCGGCGGATATGTTGCGGTCGCCGACAGCGGTTGTAGTCGGACACCCAGCGCGGGAACGCCTTTGGCCTCGGCCAGGGCATGTCCGGCGAGCTCGGCAAAGGGCGAGAGCAACAGGATGTCGCACGGCTCGTCGCGCACCGCGGCCACGATGTCACTGCCCAGCGCGCGCATCCCGGCCGGTGCGGCGAATGCGGCAAGCTCCTTCACCGGGGAGACCTCGCCGCCGGCTGCCGGATCGAGATCGGCGGGCAGCGCACGGAATCGCAGACCGCAGTCGGTGATCATCGTGCCGAAGGGCGGGTAGGCCACCATGGTCACCTGGTGGCCGGCCTGGCTCAGGCGCACTCCCACCCCGGTCAGCGGTGCGACATCGCCGCGACTGCCGACCGCGATGATCACCACCGCGCTCATCGCTGTGCCCCGGTTGCGGTTGCGAAGACGGCCACCAGGTCTTCGCCATAGGCGGGGGCGTCGAAATCGGGATCATGCAAGATCTTCTCCACCGCCGCGTTGACGGCGCCGCGCAATGCGATTCCCATCGACTCGGCGGAGAAGTCGCCGAACTCGCCATCGCGTTGTCCGGCAACGAGTATCGCCACCGGGTCGAGTTCGGCCACCTGCTCGGCAAGTTCGGGAGGCAGGCCCAGCTGGTCGAGTCGCCGCCCGTCGCCGGGCTGATGACTCGCGCTGATCTGCGTCAACGCCGTCAGGTGGGTGCGGTGGGTGTCGAAATAGCGCACGTTGGCCCGGATGTAGGCGGCGAGTTTTCCGGCGGCCGTCGATTCGGCCTGTACCGCTGGGGCGATGACGGCCAGTGCCGCGCGGTACATCTCCTCGATGATGGCCTCGACCAGGTTGTCCTTGGTGCCGAAGTGGTAGAGCACCGCGCTCATCGCGACACCCACCCGGTCGGCGATCCTGCGGATCGATGCCTGCTGCCAGCCGACTTCGGCGACCACCTCGATGGCGCATTGCACGATCTGGGCCCGGCGCGCCGATTGGATGAAGGTGGGGTTTTTTGATCGCACGATCTAATATTAGATCAGTTGATCAGTTAACGACAGGGCTCTGCCCGCTAACCTTGGGACCATGACTCCCGCCCGTTTCGAAACAGGTGTCTATGCCGATCGGTTGCAGGCGGCCGCGAAAGCCGCCGCCGATGCCGGATTGGCCGGTCTGATCATCACGCCGGGCTACGACCTGCGATATCTCGTGGGCTCCCGCGCGCAGACCTTCGAGCGGCTGACCGCACTGGTGATCCCGGTGTCGGGCGAGCCGACCGTGGTGGTGCCGCGGCTGGAACTGGCGGCGCTGCGCGAATCGGCGGTCGTCGAACTGGGTCTTGCGGTACAGGACTGGGTCGACGGCGAGGATCCCTACGCCCTGGTGGTCTCGGCGCTGGGCGGTGCACCGGTGGCCACCGCGGTCACCGATGCGATGCCGGCCCTGCACCTGCTGCCGTTGGCCGAAAAGCTCGGAGCCACACCGGTACTGGCCACCGACGTGCTGCGCACCCTACGGATGGTCAAGGACCCCGCCGAGGTCGACGCCCTGCGCAAGGCCGGCGCGGCGATCGACCGCGTCCACGCCCGGGTCCCGGAATTCCTGGTGCCGGGACGAACCGAGGCCGAGGTCGCCGCCGATATCGAGCAAGCCATCGTCGCCGAGGGGCATTCGGCGGCGGCGTTCATCATCGTGGGATCGGGTCCACACGGTGCCGATCCGCACCACGAGGTCTCGGATCGGGAACTGCAGGCCGGCGATATCGTCGTCGTCGACATCGGCGGTCCGTACGAACCCGGCTACAACTCGGACTCCACCCGGACCTACAGTCTCGGCGAGCCGAGTGCGGAAGTGGCCCAGCAGTATTCGGTCCTGCAGCGCGCACAACGGGTCGCCGTCGACGCGGTTCGGCCCGGCGTGACCGCCGAGCAGATCGATGCCGCGGCGCGCGGAGTGCTTGCCGAGGCCGGGCTGGCCGAGTACTTCGTCCACCGCACCGGCCACGGTATCGGCCTCTCGGTGCACGAGGAGCCCTACATCGTCGCCGGAAACGAGCTCCCATTGCAGCCCGGGATGGCGTTCTCGGTCGAGCCCGGAATCTACTTCCCGGGCAACTGGGGCGCCCGGATCGAGGACATCGTCATCGTCACCGAGGACGGCGCCGAATCGGTCAACAACCGGCCACACGATCTTATCGTGGTGCCGCTCTGAGGGTGCCGGGACGCCCGCCGATGCGAATTCAGGGTCGCTGCGCAGTTCGATAGGGAAGAGTTGTCGGCATGCGCGAATACCTGAAGTTCTATATCGACGGTCAGTGGGTCGACCCGGTGCGTCCCGACACCATCGACGTCGACGACCCACGCACGGAGAAGGTGTCCGGCCGCATCTCCAACGGTTCCGCCGAGGATGTCGACCTCGCGGTGCTCGCCGCCCGCCGGGCTTTCGGCTCGTGGTCGCAGACCACCAAACAGCAGCGCCTGGCGCTACTCGGTGCCATCCTCGCCGAATATCAGAAACGTGCCGGCGACCTGGCCGATGCGGTGAGCGAAGAAATGGGTGCCCCGCCCGGACTGGCGGCCGGACCCCAGGTGAATCTCGGTCTGGGACACCTCGCCACCGCGATCGACGTGCTCACCGCCTTCGAATTCGACGAGCAGCGCGGATCGACCTTGCTGATGAAGGAACCCGTCGGGGTCTGCGGCCTGATCACACCGTGGAACTGGCCGCTCAATCAGATCGCGGTCAAGGTCTACCCGGCGTTGGCCACCGGCTGCACCATGGTCCTCAAACCGTCGGAGGTCGCACCGTACTCGGCCCAGATCTTCGCCGAGATCCTCGCCGCCGCAGGCGTTCCGGCGGGCGTTTTCAACATGGTTTTCGGCGACGGGCAGGGGGTCGGAGCGGCGATCTCGAGGCACCCCGATATCGACATGGTGTCCTTCACCGGGTCGACGCGCGCCGGTATCGAGGTGGCCCGCAACGCCGCACCGACGGTCAAGCGCGTCAGTCAGGAGCTCGGCGGTAAGAGCCCCAACATCGTCCTCGACGACGACGGTTTCGCCAAGGGGGTCGCGGCGGGCGTCAGGGTGATGATGCTCAACAGTGGGCAGAGCTGTAATGCGCCGTCGCGCATGCTGGTTCCCAAGTCCCGGATGGACGAGGCCATCGCGATCGCGCAGCAGGTCGGATCGGGTGTGACGGTGGGCGATCTCGCGGACAAATCGGCGATCGGGCCGGTCGCCTCCAAGGCGCAGTACGACAAGATCCAGCGCCTGATCCAGCAGGGGATCGACGAGGGCGCCACGCTCGTCGTCGGCGGCACCGGCAGGCCCGACGGGCTGGACGCCGGCTACTTCGTCAAGCCGACGGTCTTCGCCGACGTCACCAACGACATGGTGATCGCGCGTGAGGAGATATTCGGCCCGGTGCTGTGCATCCTCGGCTATGACGACCTGGACAACGCGGTCGATATCGCCAACGACACCGATTACGGTCTGGCGGGATATGTCTCGGCAGCCGATCAGGACCAGGCGCGTGCGGTGGCGCGCAGGATCCGCGCGGGTTCGGTAGCCATCAATCACGCCTTCGACATCGCCGCACCGTTCGGCGGCTACAAGCGCAGCGGCAATGGGCGTGAGTGGGGCGATTCCGGTTTCGACGAGTACCTGGAGGTCAAGGCCGCCGTCGGGTATGCGCCGTGACGACCGTCAGTCGTCTTTGTTGCGGTCCAGCAGTTCAGAGGAGCCCAGCACACGCTCGATGTGCACCTCGATGACGACCCGGCGCGGATTGGGCCGCGGTGTCCGGTAGCGCTGCGCGTACCGCAGCTCGGCATCGCGTACCGCTTCGGGGTCGGTGTTGACACTGGATTTGCCCTCCAGCGACAACCAGCGTGCACCGTCGACCTGGCTTAGCACTGCGACGCCCGCACGGTCGGCGTTGACGGCCTTCTGCGAGCCTCCGGTGGTGATGACCCGGGCGATGTGGGTCTTCGGGTCGAACGTGAAACCGACCGCGACGACATGCGGCGAACCGTCGGCACGCAGGGTGGTCAGCATGGCCAAGTGCCGCTCGGTCAGGAAGGCCAGCGCTTCGTTGGTGAGCCTCGTCGTTGCATTCGCCATCGGTCCCCACGCTAGCGCAGGACATAATCGCAACCATGAAAGACACGGGCGAGGACGCCGGGCGAGTTGTCGTGATTTTCGGCGGCCGCAGTGAGATCGGCGTCGAACTGGCCCGCCGGCTGGCGCCGGGAGCGACGATGATCCTCACCACCAGGCACGGGCACAGCCTGGACCAGCAGGTTCGCGATCTTCGCGCGGCCGGTGCGACAGCAGTGCACGTCAAGGCGTTCGATGCCGACGACCTGACCAGCCACGGACCGGTGCTCGCCGAGATCAGCACCGAACACGGCCCGATCGACACCGCGGTGCTGGCGTTCGGGATCCTGGGCGATCAGCGCAGAGCCGAGACCGATGCCGACCACGCGGTGGCGATAGTGCACACCGATTACGTCGCGCAGGTCAGTCTGCTGACCCAGCTGGCCGCCGGTATGCGCGGTGTGGGCCGCGGGCGGATCGTGGTGTTCTCCTCGGTGGCGGGTGCCCGGGTGCGCCGCGCCAACTACGTGTACGGATCGGCCAAGGCCGGGCTCGACGGTTTCGCGAGCGGGCTGGCCGATGCCCTGCACGGAACCGGGGTGCACCTGCTGATCGTGCGGCCCGGATTCGTCATCGGGCGGATGACCGAGGGTATGGACCCGGCGCCGCTGTCGAGCACACCTGCCCAGGTCGCCGAGGCGACCGCGCGGGCACTGGCGAGGGGTCGCCCGGCGGTGTGGGTGCCCGGCACACTCGCCGTCCTGGTCTTCGTCATGCGGATGCTGCCGCGCTCGGTGTGGCGGCGGATGCCGCGATGATCACCGTGATCGGAATCGGAGCAGACGGTATGGCGGGCCTGGCCATGCCGTCACGTGACGAGTTGCGCAGGGCAACAGTCGTTTACGGCTCCCCAAGGCAGCTCGGCATGCTCGACGACACCGTCACCGCGGACCGCAGGCAGTGGTCGTCACCGATGCTGGACATGGTCGCGACCCTGCGCGATTTCTCCGGCGACGTGCACGTCCTGGCCAGCGGCGATCCGATGCTGCACGGTGTCGGCGGTTCGCTGATCAGGTTGTGCGGTCCGGACAAGGTGCGGGTGCTGCCGCACGTGTCGTCGGTGACGCTGGCCTGCGCCCGGCTCGGCTGGTCCGTGCAGGACACCGAGGTGATAAGCCTGATGATGGCCGGCCCGCACACCGCGGTGCGCCGCGGCGGGCAGGCTGTCGTGCTGACCCGCAACGGCCGTGAGCCTGCCGAACTGGCGCGGCTGCTGTACGAGACCGGGCGTGGTGAATCGGTGCTGACGGTGCTGGAGCAGCTCGGCGGCCCGGCCGAACGCCGCCGCGACGGCACCGCTCGGCACTGGGTCGCCGAGGCGCCCGACGATATCGATGATCTCAATGTCGTTGCGGTGCAGTACCTGCCGGATGACCGGGTGCTCGCGACACAACCCGATGATGTCTTCGCCCACGACGGGCAGCTCACCAAACAATCGATGCGCGCGGTGACGTTGTCGGCCCTGGCGCCGCGACCCGGTGAACGGCTGTGGGATGTCGGCTCGGGGTCGGGCAGTGTCGCAATCGAATGGTGTCGCGCCGGACACGGTTGCAGTGCAGTGGCGTTCGAACGAGACGAGCTGCGGCGCGCCCGCATTGCCGCCAACGCGCTGGCCTTCGGCGCCGCGGTGCAGGTGTGCGGCGCAGCGCCGGAGGCCTTCGGCGCTGCCGAGCTGTCCGACGGTGGCGTGCTCGGTGTGCCCCGCCCATCGGCCATTTTCATCGGCGGAGGTATCACCCACCCCGGCGTTTTCGACGCCTGCCTGGAGGCGCTGCCCAGTGGCGGCCGGCTGGTCGCCAATACCGTCACGGCCGAATCGGAAGCGTTTCTGGTGCAACGTTATAGCGAGCTCGGCGGCGAGCTGCGGCGGTTCCAGCACTACCGTGGGGAACCCGTCGGCGGTTTCACCGGGTGGCGCCCGGCGATGCCGGTGACGCAGTGGGCCATGATCAAGTCATGACGGTCTACTTCATCGGCGCCGGCCCCGGCGCGGCCGACCTGATCACCGTGCGCGGCCACCGGCTCCTGCAACGCTGCGGCGTCTGCCTGTACGCGGGGTCGATCATGCCCGACGATCTGCTGGCGTTGTGCCCGAAGGACGCCCGCGTCATCGACACCGGCCCGCTGAACCTGGAGCAGATCATCGGCGAGCTGGCGGCCGCCGACGCCGCCGGACTGGATGTCGCACGCCTGCATTCCGGTGACCCGTCGATCTACAGCGCCGTGGCCGAACAATGCCGACGGCTCGACATCCTGGGTATCGATTACGAGATCGTGCCCGGGGTGCCGTCATTCGCCGCGGCCGCCGCGGTGCTGGGACGCGAACTCACCGTGCCCGGCGTGGCGCAGACCATAACCCTGAGCCGGGTGGCGACACTGTCGACGGCCATGCCTGCCGGTGAGGACCTGCGTACCCTCGCCGGCGTCGGCGGCACCTTGGTACTGCACCTGGCCGCCGCGCAGATCGACACCTGCGTCACCGAATTGACCGCAGGCGGTTATGCCGCGACGACGCCCACCGCGGTGGTGGCATTCGCGAGCTGGCCCAGCCAGATCGTGCTGCGCGGCACCCTCGGCGACATCGCCGATCAGATGCGCGCGGCCGGAGTGACGCGCACCGCGGTGATCGTCATCGGCGACGTCCTTGCCGCCGAAGGGTTCACCGACAGCTATCTGTATTCGTCGGGCCGGCGGCGCGGGGTTCGGCACTGATGCGGGTTCTGCTGCTCGGCGGCACCGCCGAAGCGCGGGCATTGGCGGCCCGGATCGACGGCAGCGTCGAGGTCATCAGCTCACTGGCCGGCCGGGTGCCGGATCCGGCGCTACCCGTCGGGCAGGTGCGCATCGGCGGTTTCGGTGGGGTGCCCGGTTTGCGCGACTGGATCGCCGACAACGCCGTCGACGCCGTCGTCGACGCCACCCATCCCTATGCCGCGACCATCAGCGCCAACGCCGCGGCAGCGTGCGGGCAGCTGCGGGTACCGCATCTGCTACTGGCCCGGCCGGCCTGGTCACCGGACGGGGTGACACTGGTCGCCTCCGATGCCGAAGCCGTGAAATACGTCCGACAGCACGGCCATTCGCGGATCTTTTTGACCACCGGACGTTCCGGCACCGCCGTTTTCGCAGAATCCGATGCCTGGTTTCTGATCCGCGCCGTCACCGCGCCGGACTCGACGGCGTTACCGCGCCGCCACGAGCTGCTGCTCTCGCGCGGACCGTACGACTTCGCCGGCGAACGGGCACTGATGCAGAGCCGGGCAATCGATGCCCTGGTGACCAAGAACAGCGGTGGCGCGATGACGCGGCCCAAACTCGATGCCGCCGCGGCGCTGGGTGTCGACGTCGTGATGATCGACCGGCCCGCGCCGCCGGCAGGCGTGCGGACCGTCAGTACCGTCGACGACGCCGTGGCCTGGGTTCAGGAACTCGGATAGGTCCGCGGGGTGAACACCCGGTCGCCGTAGACCCGGGTCTGCGACGAGCCGATGATCAGCATGCAGCGCATATCGACCTGCGCCGGGTCCAGATCGGCCAGCCGGACCACCCGGACCTCCTCGCGCGCACCGGAGACGTCCCGCCCGATGACCACCGGGGTGCCCGGATCGCGGTACTGCAACAGGAGATCGCGCATCGCGGCGACCTGCCAGGTCCGGGTCTTGGAGGCCGGGTTGTAGATCGCCAGGACCAGGTCGGCTTCCGCGGCGGCGGTGAGCCGGGCGACGATGACATCCCACGGTTTGAGCCGGTCGGACAACGAGAGCACCGCGTAGTCGTGGCCCAGCGGAGCGCCGACCCTGCTGGCCACCGCCTGCGCCGCCGTCATCGCCGGGATGACGCGCACCTGCACACCGGGCCACTGTTCGGCTTCTTCGAGAACCGCGGTGGCCATCGCGAACACACCCGGATCACCGGAGGACACCACCGCGACCGACCGGCCCTGCTCGGCCAGCGTGCAGGCCAGCTTCGCCCGGGCCGGTTCGTCGGTGTTGTCGCTGGGGTGCAGTTGCTGGCCGGCGCGTACCGCCACCCGGTCCAGGTAGGGGCCGTAGCCGATCAGGTCGGTGGCCGCCGCCAGCTCGTGGCGGCTCTGCGGCGTCATCCATTGGGGATCGCCGGGTCCCAGGCCCACCACGGCCACCGAGCCGGTCGCCGTCGCGCGGGAACGTCCACCGGGCAGCATCAGCAGAGAGAAGTACGGGACCTTGGCCGCATCGACATCGGCGGCAGGCAGCACCTTCTGGCCCACGGTGCTGGCCCGCTCCACATAGAACGCGTGATCCAGCGTCCCGCTTGCCGAAAGTGCTTCGTGCACAGACGGAAACGAGCGCCCGAGTTTCATCACCACGGCAGCGTCCGCGTCGGCGAGCCGGCGGGTCAGCTCGGCGGTGGGCAGGGTGCCGGGCAGAATCGAGAGCACTTCCTCGCCCTGTACCAGCGGCGTGCCCAGCGCAGCGGACGCCGCGCTCACCGATGTCACCCCCGGCACGATCACCGCGTCGAATCGTTCGGTCAGCCGGGTGTGCATGTGCATATAGGAGCTGTAGAACAGCGGATCGCCCTCGGCCAGCAGCGCCACATTGCGGCCCGCCTGCAGATGGGCCGCAATACGGTCGGCGGCCTCGACGTAGAAGTCCTCCATGGCGCCGGCGTATCCGCCGGGATGCTCGGTGGTCTCGGTCGTCACCGGGTAGACCAGGTGCTCCTCGATCTGGCCTTCGCGCAGATACGGTTCGGCGATACCGCGGGCGATGCTGCGCCCGTGCCGCGCGCTGTGATAGGCCACCACGTCGGCCTCGCCGATGACCCGGGCCGCCTTGACCGTCACCAGTTCCGGATCGCCCGGGCCCAGCCCGACACCCCACAACGTGCCGGTCATTCCTTCTCGCTCGCTATCGCGTTGACCGCCGCGGCCGCCATCGCGCTGCCACCGCGCCTTCCGGTCACCACCAGATAGGACATGCCGCGCGGATTGTCGATCAGTTCCTGCTTGGACTGCGCCGAGCCGACGAAACCGACCGGGCCGCCCAGGACCGCCGCGGGCACACCGGCGCCGTCGTCGACGAGCTCGAGTAGCCGGAACAACGCGGTCGGAGCATTGCCGATCGCCACCACTGCGCCGGCCAACGACTCCGCCCACAATTCGACACCTGCTGCCGAACGGGTGTTTCCGGTGCGGGCGGCCAGTTCGGGGGCGCGGGGATCGGCGACCAGGGATATCACCTGATTGTCCGCGGGCAGGCGGGCCGCGGTGATGCCCGCCGCCACCATCGAAGAATCGCACAGCACCGGTGCGCCCGCAGCGAGCGCGGCGTGTGCGCGGGTCACGACATCGTCGGTGTGCGCCACATGGTCGGTCACGTCGACCTGACCGCAGGTGTGGATCAGCCGCACCACCACGCGCGCGACGTCGTCGGGGAAGCGGCCCAGATCGGCCTCATTGCGAATCGTCGCGAACGACTGCCGGTAGATCTCGGCCGCGTCGCGGATGTAGTCGAGCACCAGATCACCCTACGGGTGACGCTCCAGCGGCTGGTATCCATCCGGGGTGGCCACCACGACCTCGCCGCCGATGGGGCTGCCACAGGCCCGCTCACACCCGACGTAATGCCGGCGATGCGGCGGTGTCTGGCCCGATTCGACCGCGGCGGTGGCATCGGCGCGCACATCGGCGCGCGAGCGTTCGCAGCCCGGACTGCCGGTGCACGCCGTCACCGACAGCCACGGGGAGTTCTCGTCGAAGACCAGGCCCAGCGGCGCCAGCACGCGCACGGAAACCTCCGCGGTCTCCTCCTGCAGGTCGCACACCAGCACCGAACGCCACGGTGTGATGACCAGCGGCGCCTCGATGGCGGCCAGGAACTCCGCGGTCCGCGCGGGTAGCACCCCGAGCGGGACGGCGGCGCCCAGCGTCACGCGGCCGTCGTGCTGGGGGATCCAGCCCACCGGCGGCAGCAGGGTCGCCGGGAAGGTGTCACCGGGCGGCACCGTCGGGGTGAACCCGTCCAGTAATGGCGCGGTGTCGTCGAGTTCGGTTATCCGCCAAGACTTTCCGCGGATCTGCTGGAATCGCTCGGCGATCCGGATCAGTGTCGGCACCGCCTGCGCCTCGGGTAACCGGACACCGGTGTCGACACCGGCCAACAGCACAGCGACCGCGTCACCGTGCACCGCCTGCACGCCGACATCGGCGCGCAGACCGGAGACGTCGGCGCGGCCGTCGTCGATGCTGAACCAGAACCGCCCGGGAAGGCCGGCCAGCACCGGGTCCTGCCGGATCCGGGCATCGAGCTCGCCGACCCGGTCACGCACATCGATGAGGCCGCCGGCGCGGCCGGACAACGGTGAGGAGACGATATTGCGCACGCGCTCATGGGTCGGCGACGGCAACAGCCCTGCGGCCGCGATCGCATCGGCGACGGGTCCGGGATCGCCGATACCTCGCAGCTGCAGGCTGCCTCGTGAGGTCAGCTCCAGCGATCCGGATCCGTGGCCGGCGGCCAACTTGGCCAGCACCTGCAGCTGCGCCGCGGTGATCATGCCGCCGGGCAGCCGCACCCGCACCAGGGCGCCGTCGGCGGCCTGATGCACCTGCAGAGCGCCCGGGCAGGCGTCATCGGCTCGGGTGCGGGTCACCCGTCCACGGTACGACCAGTTCAGCCGGCCAGCGCCGCGGACCGCGGGAAAACCTCGTCGATCGGTGAGTATTTCGAGGCGTCGCCGCTGACGGCCCGGCTGCGTCTGCCGTCGACGGCGACCGGGATGTCGCCGGCCAGGGTTATCCGGCTCAGGGCCCGGTACTGGTCGTCGTAATCGGCGACCGCGTAGTGCTGGGTGGCGCGGTTGTCCCACAACGCCACATCACCGGTCTGCCAGTTCCAGCGGACGGTGTTCTCCAGCTTGATGATCCGGCTCTGCAGCAGGTTGAAGACCGCCGTCGACTCGGTCGCACTCAGGCCGAGGAATCGTTTGACGAAATGCCCGAGCAGCAGCACCCGCTTACCGGTCTCCGGGTGCACCCGCACCACCGGATGCTCGGTTTCGTAGTAATCCGAGACGAACTCCTCGCGGTACTGGCGTTGTTCTTCCGACGTCGCGGTATCGGTGGCGTCGAAGCGGATGTAGTCGTACTGGTTGGTGTGCACCGCCCACAGATTCTCGGTCAGCGCCTTGAGGGCATCCGGCAGGTCGGCGTAGGCGATCTCGGTGTTCGCCCAGGTGGTGGTGCCGCCGTACTCCGGCAGCGTGATGGCGCGCAGCAACGAGGCCTTGGGAACGCGGTCGACGAACGTGACATCGGTGTGCCAGCTGTTGGCCTTGTCGTAGCGGGAGTCGATCGGCAGGATCCGGTCCCCCCGCGATGTCACCGTGGGGTGCGCCGCCGTCGGCACACCGAGCAGGCCGGCGAATGCGGCCTGGCCGTCGTCGTCGAGATGGTGCTGGCCCCGGAAGAACAACACCTTGTGCTCGAGCAACGCATCGTTGATCGCCGTGACGGTGGCGGGTGCCAGGTCGCCGCCCAGGCGCACCCCGTCGATGACCGCGCCGATATGGGCGCCGAGCTTGCGGATATCGAGTAAACCCATGACGCCGATCCTCGGCAGTGCGGTCCGGCGCGTCCATCATTTCGCTGGCGACGATTCGAATACTGCGGTGTGCGGTAGAAAGGGCGGGTGCCGCAACCCACCGTTCTGTTGTTATCGACGTCCGACACCGATCTGATCACGGCCCGTGCCAGCGGCGCCGATTTCCGGTGGGCCAACCCGTCGCGGTTGCTCGTCGACGACCTCGCCGGCCTGCTCGACGGTGTCGACGTGGTGGTGGTGCGGGTGCTCGGTGGATATCGCGCCTGGGAGGACGGTATCGACGCGGTACTGGCCAGCGGCGTGCCCACGGTGGTGGTCAGTGGTGAGCAGGCGCCCGACGCCGAGTTGATGCGACGCTCCACGGTGCCGGCCGGCATCGCCCTGCAGGCGCACATCTATCTGGCGCAGGGCGGCACCGCCAACCTGGCCAATCTGCACGCCTTCCTGTGCGACACCGTGTTGATGACCGGTGTCGGGTTCGAACCTCCGGCGGCCATCCCCACCTGGGGGGCCCTGCAGCGGGTCGCCGCCGACGTCGACGGGCCCACTGTGGCGGTTTTGTACTACCGGGCCCAGCAGCTGGCCGGGAACACCGCCTATATCGAGGCGCTGTGTACCGCGATCGAAAACGCCGGCGGCCGTCCGCTACCGCTGTACTGCGCCTCGTTGCGCACCGCCGAACCCGAGCTGATGCGGCAGCTGGCGACCGCCGACGCGATGGTCGTCACGGTGCTCGCCGCGGGCGGCGCCCGGCCCGCGACGGCATCCGCCGGTGGCGACGACGACAGCTGGAACGTCGAACACCTTGCCGCACTGGATATCCCGATCCTGCAAGGGCTGTGCCTGACGAGCTCACGCGCGTCCTGGGCGGCCGGTGACGAGGGGCTGTCGCCACTGGACGTTGCGACGCAGGTCGCGGTGCCGGAGTTCGACGGCCGCATCGTCACGGTGCCGTTCTCCTTCAAGGAGATCGACGACGACGGCCTGATCGCCTATGTGCCCGATCCCGAACGTTGCGCGCGGGTCGCCGGCCTGGCGGTGCGCCATGCCCGGTTGCGCCACATCGTGCCCGCGGAAAAGAAGGTGGCGCTGGTGTTCTCGGCGTACCCCACCAAACATGCCCGCATCGGCAATGCGGTCGGGCTGGACACCCCGGCCAGTGCGGTGGCGTTGTTGCAGGCCATGCGGACCGCCGGTTATGTGATCGGTGAGGTACCCGGTGTCGATGCCGGCGACGGTGACGCCCTGGTGCATGCGCTGATCGAACGCGGGGGACAGGACCCGGACTGGTTGACCGAGGACCGGCTGGCGGCCAACCCGATCCGCATCTCCGCGGCGGACTACCGCGCCTGGTTCGACACCCTGCCCACTGAGCTCACCGACGGTATCGTCGAGCACTGGGGGCCGCCGCCCGGCGAGTTGTTCGTCGACCGAACCAATGATCCGGACGGCGAAATCGTCATCGCGGCAATGCAATCGGGGAACACCGTGCTCATGGTGCAGCCGCCGCGCGGTTTCGGCGAGAATCCCGTCGCGATCTACCACGATCCCGATCTGCCGCCGAGCCACCACTACCTGGCCGCCTACCGCTGGATCGACGCCGGCTTCGGCGCCGATGCCGTGGTGCACATCGGCAAACACGGCAACCTGGAGTGGCTGCCCGGCAAGACCCTGGGCATGTCGGCATCCTGCGGGACCGACGCCGCGCTCGGCGATCTGCCGCTGATCTACCCGTTCCTGGTCAACGATCCCGGTGAGGGCACCCAGGCCAAGCGTCGTGCGCACGCCGTCCTGGTCGATCATCTGATCCCGCCGATGGCGCGTGCGGAGAGTTACGGCGATATCGCCCGGCTCGAACAACTCCTCGACGAGCACGCCAACATCTCCGCCCTGGATCCGGGCAAGCTGCCCGCCATCCGCCAGCAGATCTGGACGCTGATGCGCGCTGCCAAGATGGACCACGACCTGGGCCTGCAGGACCGGCCCGACGAGGATTCCTTCGACGACATGCTGCTGCACGTCGACGGCTGGCTGTGTGAGATCAAGGACGTACAGATCCGCGACGGGCTGCACATCCTGGGCCAAAAGCCCACCGGGGAAGCCGAACTCGATCTGGTGCTGGCAATCCTGCGGGCGCGCCAGTTGTTCGGCGGCGAGCAGTCCCTGCCCGGCCTGCGCGAGGCGCTGGGCCTGGCCGAGGACGGCAGCGAAAGCCGGGTCTCGGTGGACGATGTCGAGAGCCAGGCCCGCGGGCTGATCGCCGCGCTGCAGGAATCCGGCTGGGACCGCGACGCCGTGGCCGGCATCACCGACAACCCGGCGGTGGCGGCGGTGCTGCGATTCGCCGCCGAGGAGGTGGTGCCCCGGCTGGCCGGCACCGCCGAGGAGATCGACCAGGTGCTGCGCGCGCTGGACGGCCGGTTCATCGCCGCCGGCCCGTCGGGCTCACCGCTGCGCGGACTGGTCAATGTGTTGCCGACCGGGCGCAACTTCTACTCCGTGGACCCCAAAGCCGTGCCGTCGCGGCTGGCCTGGGAAACCGGTGTGGCGATGGCCGATTCGCTGCTGGAGCGCTACCGCACCGATTACGGGCAATGGCCGGAGTCGGTGGGTCTGTCGGTATGGGGCACCTCGGCAATGCGTACCGCCGGTGACGATATCGCCGAAGTCCTTGCGCTACTGGGTGTCCGGCCCAAATGGGATGACGCATCGCGCCGCGTCGTCGACCTGGAGGCGATAAGCCTCGAGGAGCTGGGCCGGCCGCGCATCGACGTCACGGTGCGGATCTCCGGGTTCTTCCGCGATGCGTTCCCGCACGTCGTCACCATGCTCGACGATGCCGTGCGACTGGTGGCGGGCCTCGACGAGCCCGCCGAATCGAACTACATCCGCGCGCACTATCACGCCGACCTCGCCGAGCACGGTGACGACCGCCGGGCCGCCACCCGGATCTTCGGCTCCAAGCCGGGGACCTACGGCGCCGGGCTGCTGCAGCTCATCGACAGCCGCAACTGGCGCGACGACGCCGACCTGGCGGAGGTCTACACCGCATGGGGCGGGTTCGCCTACGGCCGTGGGTTGGACGGGGCACCGGCGGCCGACGATATGAACCGCGCCTATCGGCGTATCGCGGTGGCGGCCAAGAACACCGACACCCGCGAGCACGATATTGCCGACTCGGACGACTACTTCCAGTACCACGGCGGCATGGTGGCCACGGTGCGTGCACTCACCGGTAAGGCGCCCGCCGCCTACATCGGGGACAACACCCGGCCCGATGCGGTCCGCACGCGCACCCTCGACGAGGAGACCACCCGCGTGTTCCGGGCCCGGGTGGTCAACCCGCGATGGATGAGCGCCATGCGCCGCCACGGCTACAAGGGCGCGTTCGAGATGGCCGCCACCGTGGATTACCTGTTCGGGTACGACGCCACCGCGCATGTGATGGCCGACTGGATGTACGAGCAGCTGACGCAGAGCTATGTGCTCGATCCGGAGAACCGCAAGTTCATGGCCGAATCCAACCCGTGGGCGCTGCACGGTATGGCCGAGCGCCTGCTGGAGGCCGTCGAACGGCAGATGTGGGCCAAGCCCGACGCGGCGACCCTGGCCGGGCTGCGGCAGGTGCTGCTGGAAGCCGAAGGCGAACTCGAACGCTGACACCGGAAGGCTAAATTGAGGTCATGGCCTTGACCTTCGCTGATATCGCCGGTTCCGAGTACATCCTGCTGACCACGTTCACCAAGGACGGCCGACCCAAGCCGACCGCGATCTGGGCGGCTCCCGACGGTGACGGATTGATCGTCATCACCGGCGAGCAGTCCTGGAAGGTCAAGCGCATCCGCAACACGCCGCGGGTGACCATCGCCAAGTGCGATATGCGTGGCAACGTCAAAAGTGAGGCGGTCGAGGCCGTCGCGACCGTCAACAAGGCCCGCACCGCAGACGCGTATGACGCTATCTCGCGGCGATACGGGGTAATCGGCAAGACGTTCAACTTCTTCTCCAAACTGCGCGGCGGGATGAAGAACAACGTCGCGCTCGAACTCAAGGCGGTGCCTGATGGCCGATGACTCCCCGACCTTCATCGAGGTCGCCCAGGAGCGATACCTGTTGCTGACCACGTTCACCAAGGACGGCCGACCCAAGCCGACCGCGGTGTGGGGTGTTCCCGACGGGGAGCGGCTGCTGATCAGCACCGATGACGGGTCCTGGAAGACCAAGCGGATCAACAACACGCCGCGGGTGACCATCCAGAAGTGCGGTGTGCTGGGCAAACCGAAGGGGGAGCCGGTCGAGGCCGTGGCCCGCAACCTGCCGAAGTCGGAGACGCGGCGGGTCTTCAACATGGTGACCAGGCGCTACTGGTGGCACGCCTGGTGGTGGATTCCGCAGGCCGTCGTGCGCGGCGGCGTCGACAAGGTGCACGCCGCCATCGAGATCACCGCGCCGCCCGCGCACTGATCGGGTGGAACCTGTCGGCGTTCCCGGGCGTTGGTCACATATGGCAATGCGGTTGTTCCTCCTGTACGCGGTCGTCGAGATGGCCGTCATCGTGGCCCTGACGGCGACGATCGGATTCGGCTGGACGGTGCTACTGCTCATCGGAGCGTTCGTGCTCGGTATCGCGCTGGCCGGTTCGCAGCTGCGCAGGCAGCTGGCGGCGCTGCAACGCGGTATGCGCGATCCCGCCGTCGGCGTCACCGACGGTGTGCTGGTCGCACTGGGCAGCGTGCTCACCGTGGTGCCGGGCCTGGTCACCAGCGTGGCGGGCCTGTTGCTGCTGCTGCCGCCGACCCGTGCCGCGCTGCGCCCGGTCGCCGGTGCCGTCGCGGCTCGCGCGTTGTCCCGCCGCGTCGCCTTCGTCGACCTGCCGGGGCAGGGCCGCGGCTTCGCCGGCCGGGGTGACTACATCGACGGCGAGGTCGTCGATGTGTACGACCCCGAGGTGCCCGCGGTCGTCCGCAAGCCCGAATAACAACACTTACGGGTCGGCCAAGTACGTTCTTCTGCGTGACGACGGTGCTGCGCAATGGACGCATCCACAGCCCGACGCATCCCGATGCCACCGCGATGGCGGTTCGCGGCGACGCCGTCGCCTGGCTGGGCAGCGATGACGTGGCGGCTGTGCAGTTCCCCGATGCCGACGTGATCGATCTGCAGGGCGCCTTCGTGGCGCCGGCCTTCGTCGACAGTCATGTGCACGTCACGTCGACGGGGCTGACCCTCAGCGGTCTCGACCTGCGCCAGGCCACGTCCAAAGCGCATCTGCTGGCACTGCTGGCCGGATATGCCGCCGCCCACCCGGACGGTGTCATCTGGGGGCACGGCTGGGACGAGTCCGGCTGGCCTGCCGACACCGACGGTGCGCTGCCCGACACCGCCGACATCGACGCCGTGCTGGGGGACCGGCCGGCCTATCTGTCGCGGATCGACGTGCATTCGGCACTGGCCTCCACGGCGCTGCGCCGCATCGCCGGCATCCCCGCCGACAGCTCGCCGGGTCCGTTGTCGGCCGACGCGCACCACCGGGTGCGCGCGGCGGCCCGTGACCTGCTGACCCCCGCCCAGCGCGCCGCGGCCCGCGTCGCCGCCCTCGACGCCTTCGCCGCGGCCGGCATCGTCGCAGTGCACGAATGCGCAGGACCCGATATCGGCGGCCGGGCCGACTGGGCCGAGCTGCGCGTCGTGAACCACGGTGTCGAGGTGACCGGATACTGGGGTGAGGCGGTCGATTCCGTTGCGGCAGCACAGGATCTGCTCGAGCAGACCGGTGCCCGCGGATTGGCCGGTGACCTGTTCGTCGACGGCGCACTCGGTTCGCACACCGCGTGGCTGACGGACCCCTACACCGATGCACCCGACTGTTGCGGAAACCGCTACCTGGATGCCGGACAGATCACCGCGCATCTTTCGGCCTGCACGCAGCTCGGGGTGCCCGCCGGCTTCCACGTCATCGGCGATGCCGCCGTCGCGGCGGTGGTCGACGCGCTGGAACAGGTGGTGGCCGATGTCGGCGTCGCCGCGGTGGCGCGCTGTGGACACCGCCTGGAGCATCTGGAGATGGTCAGTGCCGAGCGGGCCGCGAAACTCGGCACCTGGGGCGTCATCGGCAGTGTGCAACCCAACTTCGACGCCCTCTGGGGCGGCACGGACGGTATGTACGCGCAGCGCGTCGGACAACAGCGGGCCGCGGGCATGAACCCGTTTGCGTTGTTGGCATCCAGCGGTGTGCCGCTGGCCTTCGGCTCCGACAGCCCGGTGACCGGTATCGACCCGTGGGCGACGGTGCGCGCCGCCAGCACCCACCACACGCCCGGTAGTGCCATCTCGGCGCGGGCCGCGTTCTCGGCTGCCACCCGCGGCGCCTGGCGGGCCGGTGGGGTCCGCGACGGCATCACCGGGACCCTCGTTCCCGGTGCGCCGGCGTCCTACGCGGTGTGGGAGACCGACGAACTCGAAGTCGCCGCGCCCGCCGACGGTGTGCAGCGCTGGTCCACCGATTCCCGGTCCCGCGTCCCTGCCCTGCCGCGGCTGGCGCCCTCGGACCCGCTGCCACACTGCCGTGCCACGGTGCATCGCGGATCGGTCATCTCGGGACGCCTCGATGGTTAGGGCGCGCCGGGTACTCGGCGCGGTGCCGGGCTGGTTCAAGACCCGCTGGCCCCGCATGCTGGCGGCCGTCGCGGCCGGGGCGCTGCTGTACGCCAGTTTCCCGCCGTGGGGGTGGTGGTGGGCCGCGGTGTTGTCGTTTGCGGTGTTCGCCGCGGTGCTGACCCGGCCGTCGACGACCTACTGGGGTGGCCTGGGGTACGGCTTCCTGGTGGGGCTGGCGGCTTTCCTGCCGTTGTTGCCGTGGATCAGCAGCCTGGTCGGCGCTGTTCCGTGGATCCTGCTGGCCGCGATGTGTGCGCTTTTCCCTGCGCTCTTCGGCCTGTTCGCCGTCATCGTGCGCACGCTGCCGGGCTGGCCGCTGTGGTTCGCCTTGGTGTGGGTCAGCACCGAATGGCTCAAGAGCACCGTGCCGTTCGGCGGTTTCCCTTGGGGCGTCGTGGGTTTCAGTCAGACCAACGGACCGTTGCTGCCGCTGGTGCAGCTCGGCGGTGTACCGCTGCTCTCACTGGCCGTTGCCGTGCTGGGATTCAGCCTGACGGCATTCACCCTCGAGGTGGTGTCCTGGTGGCGGCATAAGCCGCCTGCGGATGAACCGTCGCATCCGCCCGCGGTGCTGGTGCCCGGCCTGTGTGTGGCCGCGGTGCTGCTGACGGTCGCGCTGGTCGATCCGCACGTCCGGCAGTCCGGGGCGGGATCCGACGACGCGCCGCCGGTGACGGTCGCCGTGATCCAGGGCAACGTCCCGCGCCTCGGCCTGGAGTTCAACGCCCAGCGACGCGCCGTCCTGGACAATCACGTCGCCGAGACGGTCCGGCTGGCCGAGGAGGTCAGGGCCGGGCGCGCCCCGCAACCACAGTTCGTCATCTGGCCGGAGAACTCCTCGGATATCGACCCGTTGGCCAATCCGGACGCCCGCCAGCAGATCACCACCGCCGCGGTGGCGATCAACGCGCCCATCCTGGTCGGCGGTGTGGTCTCCACGCCCGACTGGACGCCACAGAAACCGACGGCCACCAACACCATCATCGTGTGGGACCCGCTCACCGGTCCGGCCGAGCGCCACGACAAGAAGATCATCCAGCCGTTCGGCGAGTATCTGCCGTGGCGGGATTTCTTCCGGCACCTGTCGTCCTACGCCGATCGCGCCGGCTACTTCGTGCCGGGCTCCGGCGACGGTGTGGTGCACGCCGCGGGCGTCCCGATCGGGGTGACCACCTGCTGGGAGGTCATCTTCGACCGCGCCGCACGCGAATCGGTGCTCAACGGTGCGCAGGTGCTGGCGGTGCCGACCAACAATGCGACCTTCGACGCGACGATGAGCGAACAGCAGCTGGCGTTTGCCCGCGCCCGTGCCGTCGAGCACGACCGCTACGTGGTGGTCGCCGGCACCACCGGTATCAGCGCCGTCATCGCCCCCGACGGCCGCGAGCTGGCCCGCACCGAGTTCTTCCAGCCGGCATTCCTCGATACCGCGATCCGGTTGAAGACCGCGCTGACCCCCGCCACCCGCTGGGGTCCGGTGGTGCAATCGGTCCTGGTCGGGATGGGTTTTTTAGCTGTTATCGCGGGCATCATGCAGAATGGTCGGTTAATTCGTCCCACTCGTCGCCGACGGCCCGTGCCGCACAACGACAGCAGCGGCGGACCCGACGACAATCAAGGAGTCCCATGACCACCGGCGAGTCTCCCAGTGAGCGCACCCTGGTCATCATCCCGACCTACAACGAGATCGAGAACCTTCCGCTCGTGCTGGGGAGGGTGCATGCCGCCCGGCCGAACACCGACGTCCTCATCGTCGACGACGGCAGCCCGGACGGCACCGGAAAGCTCGCCGACGAGCTGTCGCTGGCCGATCCCGACCGTGTCCACGTCATGCACCGCACCGTCAAGGACGGTCTGGGTGCGGCGTATCTGGCCGGTTTCGCGTGGGGTCTGGGCCGGCAGTATTCGGTGCTGGTGGAGATGGACGCCGATGGCAGCCATGCCCCCGAGCAGTTGCACCGCCTGCTGGACGCTGTCGACGCCGGCGCCGACCTGGTGATCGGTTCGCGTTATGTGCCCGGCGGCACGGTGCGCAACTGGCCGTGGCGTCGGCTGGTGCTCTCCAAGACCGCCAACACCTATTCGCGGGTGCTGCTGGGTGCCGACATCCACGACATCACCGCGGGATACCGGGCCTATCGGCGTGAGGTGCTGGAGAAGATCGACCTGTCGGCCGTCGACTCCAAGGGGTACTGCTTCCAGATCGACCTGACCTGGCGGGCCATCCAGAACGGATTCAAGGTGGTGGAGGTGCCGATCACCTTCACCGAACGCGAGCTCGGCGTTTCGAAGATGAGCGGCTCCAACATCCGCGAAGCCATGGTCAAGGTTGCGCAGTGGGGCATCGGCGGTCGTGTCGACCGCGCCCGCGGCGTCGTGCGCTGAACGAGTGGTGCGCGGGGCGCCGAACTAGCCGCGGCGACGCGTCTTGATGATCTCCAGGCGCTCTTTGAGCAGTTCCTCGAGTTCCTCGACCGAACGACGCTCCAACAGCATGTCCCAGTGCGTGCGCGGCGGCTTGACCTTCTTGGGTTCGGGCAGGTCACCTTCGAGCAGGGTGCCTTCCAGACCGTTGCGGCAGAGCCACGTGCCGGGGATCTCGGCGTCGTCGGCGAACGGGACGTCGAACTCCTCGCCGTTGTCGGTGCGGTACCGCGCCACCTGGCGGGGGGCCAGGTCGTGGTTGCGGTCCGTCTCGTAGCTCACTGCTCCGAGGCGGCTGCCTCTCAGTACGCGATCAGCCATCTCAACACTCCTTTTGCGCAAATCTTTCCGGGTTACCCAACGGCCGAACGGGCCGCACAGTTCCCGGGTACTGCGACGCAGTTGTCCAGGATACCGGTGATGCGGGGCGCCGCGCCGCAGCCGGTCTAGAGTCGGCAGGCGTGACACGCCGATCACGTCCCGCGGTGTGCCGATGGTGCGGCCGGGATATCACCGGAACCGACTCCGGTATCGGCAGGCGCAGGCAGTACTGCAGACAGTCCTGCCGGCAGCGTGCCTACGAGCAGCGAGCCATGGTCAAGGGCAGTTCGGTGCCCGAGGATGCGGTGGTGCTGACCGCCGACGAGGCCGCTGAACTGGCCGACCGGGTGTTCCAGGTGCGCTGCGCCGCCGAGGATGTGGCGACCGCCGTCGCCGAGGGTGCCGACAGCGGCGAGCTGACCGAGTTGTGTGCCGCGCTGCTTCAGGCCGCCAAGGCCGCCGACGGCTGGCGCTGACCCGACGCGTCCGCCGATCAGGCCGTCAGCAGCGGAACGTCAGTCCCGCGTCGGGCTTGTCGACCGGCGTCAGGCAGCCGAAGGGTTCGACACCGGTCTCGGCCAGGCGCACCCCCGACTGATGTGCGTAGTTGACGCAGAGCAGCCCGGCCGCGTCGTCGCGGCACTGGTAGTCGCCGAACCGCAGCGAGCTGCCCTCGCCCAGCAGCGCGCCGGTGCCCTTGGCGAACCTGCCGGGATCGGCATGCGCCGATCCGACCTGTGCGGTGGTGCCGTCGAAATCGACCCAGCCGCCCTTCCACTCGCCGTAGCTGTCGGCGGGGCGCTCCGGCGGATCGCCGAGCTGCACCAGGCAGGCCAGCGCGCCTGCAGCCGTGGCATCGGTCATGCACTGTGTGCCCGCCGCTGTGACGAAGGCGATGTCGGAGCCCAGTTGTGTGCTGTCACCGTCGCGTTCGGCGCTGTGAAAATCGGCGGGCTCGGCCGGTGTGCCTGCCTCGACCCACGCCACCACCGCCGACATCGGCGCGCCTTTCGGCGGGGGAGCCGGGGCAACTGTGGAGGTCACCGTGGAGTTCGTGGTGGGTTTCGGGGGTGTGGTGCTGGTCGCGGACGGCTCCGGTGACCGCTGCGCCTGCCCGCTCACCGACTCCGAACAGCCGGCCAGCAGCAGCACAGCCGCTACCAGGACCACGATCCGCATAACCGCAACCGTAGCGGCCGCCGCTTCGATGGCGAGTCCGGCACGGCGGACTTGACACCTGTTCGCTACCGTCGGGTAATGCACGATCGCATTGTCCGCAGGACCATTGGCTCGGGCGTCGTCGAAGGTTTCACCCGCGACGGGGTCCATCGCTGGCGGTCGATCCCCTACGCCAAGCCGCCCGTCGGGGCGCTGCGCTACCGCGCACCGCTGCCCGCCGAGCCGTGGCGCGGCGTGCGGCACTGTCACGCGTTCGCCAACTGTGCGCCCCAGCAGCGCATGTACACCGCGACGGGTATCGGCAGGTACCAGCCGATGAGCGAGGACTGCCTCACGCTGAACGTGGTGGCTCCCGAGGAGCCGGGTGAGGGTCCGCTTCCCGTCATGGTCTTCATCCACGGCGGTGCCTACATTCTCGGCAGTTCGGCCACCCCGATCTACGACGGCGCCGCTCTGGCCAGGCGCGGCTGCATCTACGTGTCGGTCAACTACCGACTGGGCGCCCTCGGGTGCATCGACCTGTCGTCGCTGTCGACACCCGAGCACCCCATCGATTCCAACCTCTACCTGCGTGACCTGGTGCTGGCCCTGCAATGGGTCCGCGACAACATCGCGGTTTTCGGCGGCGATCCCGGCAACGTGACGATCTTCGGTGAGAGCGCCGGCGCGCAGGCCGTCATGATGCTGCTCGCCGTACCCGCCGCGGAAGGTCTTTTCGCCCAAGCGATCTCGGAGAGTCCGGCAGCCGGGATGGTGCGCTCCACCGAGGTGGCGGCGACATTCGCCGACCGCTACGCCGCACTCATCGGGGCGCGCCGGGCCGACGCCGCCAATGCGTTGATGACGGCGGCGCCTGCGGACCTGGTCAATGCGCTCGACAAGCTCATCGACGCGACGACGGCCGATATGCTCGGCGCGTTCCCGGTCGGACCGCGCCACGGCGACGACATCCTGCCGGTCGAGCCGATCGAGGCGATGCGCACGGGCCGGGCGAATTCGGTGCCGCTCATCGTCGGGAGCAATGCCGAGGAAGCCCGGCTGTTCACCCGGTTCCTCAAACTGCTGCCCACCACCGAGCACACCATCGAGGCGCTGCTGGCGGGTGCGGGCGCGGCCACCAGGGACCGCATCATCGACGCCTACCCGGACTATCCGTCACCGGCGGCGTGTGTACGGATCGGCGGTGACTTCGCGTTCACCTCGGCGGCCTGGCAGGTCGCCGACGCCCGGGCCGCGCACGCACCGACCTATGTGTACCGCTACGACTACGCGCCGCGGCCGCTGCACTGGTCGGGTCTGGGGGCCACCCATGCCACCGAACTGTTCGCGGTCTTCGACATCTACCGGACCCGGTTCGGGTCGCTGCTGACCGCGGCCGGTGACCGCCGGTCGGCACGCCGGGTCAGCCGCGACGTGCAGACCAGGTGGCGGGAGTTCGCGCGCACCGGGACCCCCGGCGACGGTTGGCCGGCGTATTCGCTGCACGAGCGTCCGGTACTGGTTTTCGACCGGCGCAGCCGTATCGAACTGGATCCGCATCCGCACCGACGCGCGGCCTGGGACGGGTTCACGCTGGCCACCTGAGGCGCGCAGTAGATTGACCAAAAGCGGCTGCGCCGCTGAATCCTTCGGCAGAGGATGTACCGATGAGCCAAACCGTCACCGAAGTCGTCGATCATCCACTGGATCCGCTGTCGGCAGCCGAGTTCACCGCCGTCAGCGCCATCCTGCGCCGTGATCGAGGGGTGGCCGACGGCTGGCGCATCACATGCATCGAGATGATCGAGCCGGCCAAGGCCGAGCTCGCCGATTTCGAGGACGGCGGCGCGCGCCCGCCGCGGCGGGCGCTGGCGCTGTGTCTGGACCGCGGCAACAACGCCACCTACCGCGCCACCGTGTCGTTGACCGACGACCGGATCGAATCCTTCGAACATGTTCCCGGCGTGCAGGCCAACTTCACCGTCGACGAGTTCGAGGAGTGCGATCGGGTGCTGCGCTCGCATCCCGAGGTGATCGCCGCACTGGCCAAACGCGGGATCACCGACCTGGACCTGGTCTTCATGGACACCTGGACCTATGGCAATGCCGTTGCGCCGCCGGAGTTCCGCGATCGCCGCATCGGCTGGTCGGACACCTGGGTCAAGAAGGAACCCGGTGCCAACCCTTATGCCAATCCGGTCAGCGGTCTGCACTGCGTCATCGACCTCAACTCGATGGAACTGTTGCGCATCGAGGACAACGGCGGTGTGCAGCCCGCCGCCGTCATGGGGGAGTACGCCCCCAAACGCATCCCGGAACGGCTGCGCGCGGCATCGCGGCGCGAACCCCTCAAACCGTTGGAGATCACCCAGCCCGAGGGGCCGTCGTTCACCCTGGAGGGCAACCTGCTGCGCTGGCAGAACTGGAGTGTGCGCATCGGTTTCAACCACCGCGAGGGGATGACGCTGCACCAGGTCCGCTACCGCGACGGTGACCGCGATCGTTCGGTCGCACACCGGATGTCGTTCGCGGAGATGATGGTTCCCTACCGCGACCCCTCCGACGACCACTACCGCCGCACCGCATTCGACATCGGCGAATGGGGCCTGGGCTTCATGACCACATCGCTGGAACTGGGTTGCGACTGCCTCGGTGAGATCCGTTATCTCGATGCCACCCTGCACAACAGCAAGGGGGAGCCGCATGTGATCCGCAATGCGGTGTGCATCCACGAAGAGGACAACGCCGTGCTGTGGAAGCACGTCGACCACGACACCGGCGCCGAGGTGCGGCGCATGCGCAGGCTCACGGTGTCCTGCCATGTGACGGTGGCCAATTACGAGTACCTGGTCTACTGGCGGTTCCACCAGGACGGCAATATCGAATGCGAGGTGCGGGCCACCGGGATCATGGTGACCACACCGTTCGCGCCCGGCGGTTCGCACCCCAACGGCACGCTGGTCGACGAGCGCACCTACGCGCCCTTCCATCAGCATTTCCTGGTGGCGCGCCTGGATCTCGACGTCGACGGCACCGACAACACCGTCTACATGAGCGAGTCCTACGCCGAGCCGATCAGCCCGGAGAACCCCTATGGGCTCTCGGTGGTGCAGCGAAATGTGCCGCTGCGCACCGAGAGCGAAGGCATCCAGGACATGAACTTCGCGACGCAGCGCGCCTGGAAGGTGGTCAACACCAACGTCGTCAACGGTCTGGGCACCCATCCGGCCTACAAACTGGCCCCCGGTGGCGCGTTGCCCGCGATGTTCGACCCGGCCTCGCCGGTCTTCCAACGTGCCACCGTCATCGGTCACACACTCTGGGTCACCCCGAACCATCCCGACGAGCGCTGGCCCGCAGGGGAATTCGTCAACCAGTCGGCGACCGACACCGGGCTGGGGGCCTGGACCAAGGCCAACCGTTCGATCGACAACACCGATGTGGTGCTGTGGTACGTGTTCGGTATCCACCACATCACCCGGCCGGAGGAATGGCCCATCATGTCGGTCGACGTGGTGTCCTTCTGGCTCAAACCGTTCGGCTTCTTCGACCGCAACCCGGCCCTCGACGTGGCGCCCTCACCTGCGCAGTGCCACAGTTCTGACGGACATCACTGAATTCTTGACGCCCGTCAAGGATGGTGTCCTAGGTTGGTCGAATGCGCACCGACACCACCGCCGCCATCGAGCGCCCCGCCGACCTGACCGCCGAATGGCTCACGACCGTCCTGGCCGCCGGAACCGTCGCCGGATTCGAGTTCGAACGTATCGGCACCGGCCAGATGAGCGAGTGCTACCGGGTGTCGCTGACCTACGCCGGGCGGTCTGCCGGCCCGGCGTCGGTGGTGCTCAAGGTGGCCGCTGCCGACCCCACCAGTAGGCAGACCGGGCAGGCACTGGGCCTCTACGAGCGGGAGGTCAAGTTCTACACCGATCTGGCGCCGCGGCTGTCCGGTCCGGTGGCGCACTGCTACCACGGCGCCTACGACCCGGACACCGGCATATTCGATCTGGTCCTCGACGACGCCTCACCGGCGCTGGTGGGTGACGAGATACGCGGTGCCACAGTCGAACAGGCCTTGCTCGCGGTCTCCGAACTGGGCCGCGTACACGGTTCGGTGCTTGGCGACGACGCCGTCGCGGGGACACCCTGGCTCAACCGGGAAGCACCTGTGAGCCAGGCATTGATCGCGGCGCTCTACGCGGGTTTCGCCGAACGTTATGCCTCGGCCATGACCGGCGAGCAGCGCGCCGTGTGTGAGCAACTGGTGGCCGCCTTCGACGCCTACCTCGCCGCCGAGGGCGAGCCGGACCGGCCGATGGGGCTGGTGCACGGCGACTACCGGCTGGACAACCTGCTGTTCGGGCAGGCCGGCGCCGACCGGGCGTTGACGGTGGTGGACTGGCAGACCGTGACCTGGGGTCCGGCCTGTACCGACCTGGCCTACTTCCTCGGCTGTGCGCTGCCCACCGACGTCCGCCGCGAGCACTACGACGAACTGCTCGGCGCCTACCACCGTGCGCTGGGGCCCGATGCGGCGCTGACGCTGGCGGAGGTCCGGGAGGCGGTTCGCAGGCAGAGCTTCTTCGGCGTCATGATGGCGATCGTCTCCTCGATGCTGGTGGTGCAGACCGAGCGCGGCGACGAGATGTTCATGACGATGTTGCAGCGGCACTGCAGTCACGTGCTCGATACCGGTGCGCTGACCGTATTGCCCGTTGTCGGGGCGCCGGAACCGTTGCAGCCCAATGCCACCGACGAGATCGCGCACCCACCGGGCGATGAGCAGTTGTGGAACGAGAGCTGGTATGCCGACTTCGCCGACCCGGACACCGGGGTCGGGGGGTGGGTGCGGTTGGGGCTCTACCCCAACGAGGACCGGGCCTGGATCAACGCGCTGCTGTGCGGTCCCGGTTTGCCCACCATCGCGCTCAACGATTTCGCCGCCGCGGTGCCCGAGGATCCGACCGACGCCAAAGGCGCCGGTGTCGTGTTCACCCAGCATGCCGACCAGCCGCTGCAGTCCTACCGGATCACCGTGTGGGGCACCGGGCAGGCGTTCGACGACCCGGCGGCGCTGCTGCGCGGGGACAGCGGCCGCGCGGTGCAGGTGGCAATGGATCTGGTGTGGCAGAGCGCGGGCACGCCGTATCAGTACCGGATCACTCCCCGCTACGAAATTCCCTGCACCGTGACGGGAACTGTCACCATCGACGGGGTCTCGCACAGCATCGACGGCGTCGCCGGCCAGCGCGACCATTCCTGGGGCGTGCGCGACTGGTGGAGTATGGACTGGGTCTGGACGGCGCTGCACCTCGACGACGGCACGCACCTGCACGGTGTCGACATCCGCATCGAAGGGATGCCGCCCATCGGTATCGGCTACGCGCAACGCGCGGGTGAGCCGTTGGTGGAATTGCAGACCGTCAGCGCGCAGGCGACGTTCGCCGACAACGGTCTGCCGGTGCGCACCGACCTGACGCTGCAACCCGGCGACCTGGTGGCCGCCGTCGAGGTGGTGGCGCACGCACCGGTTCGGTTGGTGGCCACCGACGGCCGGGTCAGCCAGTTTCCCCGGGCCTGGGTCTCGGTGCGGATGGCCGACGGGCGCACCGGCCTCGGCTGGATGGAGTGGAATCGCAATATCTGAGCTGATCGCCCGATCAGCTCAGGTGCGCGCTCTCGTCGTCGAGCTCGTCACGGCGCAGACCCATCGGGGTGGCCGCGGGCAGATCGCCGCCGGCCACCACGGCTCGGGTTATCGGGGTGAGGACGGCGAACAGCGTCTGCACCTCGTCGTCGGTCAGGGCGTCCAGCACCGGCAGCGACACCGCGTCTGTGACGGCCTCGATGTGCTCTTTGAGTTCGGCGCCCGCCGTGGTGAGCTCACCGCCGGCCGACAGCAAACCGCGCCCGGCCAGCCGGTCGACGCAGCGGCGCCATTCGTCGTCGGTGTAGTCGCGGCTGCGTTTGATGAACGCGGCGGGCACGCCACCGGCCGCGCAGTGCAGGACGTTGGCCTCGCGGCCGTTCACACCCACGCTCACCAGCGCGGCGACGTGGGCGTCACCGCGCTGTTCGCGCAGCAATGTCGTTGCATGCCATAACTTTTCCAGGGGCGCGGTGGGCCAGGGCAGGGCCGCGTTGGCGGCGAAGAGGCCTCTGCCGTCCGGCGCCGCGGCGATCGCGGCTTTGGCGGCCAGGTCGGCGGCAGTGGCCACCTCGGCGCCGTCGTCGAGTCCGTATCGGCGCAGCGCGGCGACGGCGGACTCCAGCCGCGCCCGCAACGCTGCCTCCGGCGCGGCGATATCCCAGGCGCCGGGCAACGAGCGCTGCACGTGCGCGGGCGAGAAGTTGTAGAACATCGCCGTCACCAACTCCGCGGACGCCCGTCCCAGCGGGGCGGCGCGGCCGGCGAAATAGCCCATCCAGAAGCCGCGGTAGCCCAGCGCATCCATCGCCGCGCGGGCCTCGGGGGCGAAGTAGGTGACGGCATGCACCGGTTCGAAGCGGTCGAAGAAGCGGCGCGCCAACACTTTCTCTCTCGTCACCCGTGCAGTTAATCATCACCGTCGCGCAGGACTTGCTATGTTGCGTGCACAACGGCAGCCGGGTGCCGGTTGAGCAAACCAGGGGGAAGATATGCGCACATTGGCCATCGCTGTCGCGGCGGCGGCAGCCACCGGCGCACTGCTGTCAGGCTGCAGTTTCAGCATCGGTACGCCGACGGTGTCCGCGGCGGACCTGCAGAACGACATCTCGTCGCGCCTGGAGAAGGCCGGTGAGAAGCCGCAATCCGTCACCTGCAAGGACGATCTCAAGGGTGAGGTCGGCCAGACCACCCGGTGCGAGGTGGTGCTCTCGGCGACCAACGCTTTCGAGCCCATCGTCGCGGTGACCAAGGTCGACGGCAGCACGGTGAGCTATGAGATGACGCCGGCGCTGTCGCAGGAACAGCTGCAGAAGCAGGTCGGTGACTTGGTGAGCACGCAGAACGGTATCGAGGTCGAGAACGTCACCTGCGAATCCGGGCTGGAAGGCAAGAAGGACAACACCGCCAAGTGCACGCTGGAAAGCGGTGGCGACAAGCTCGATGCGGTCGTCACCGTCACCAAGGTCGACGGCCTGATGATGAACTTCAGCGTCGACGAGGCCTGACGCTGCTCAGGCCTCGTCGACCGGGGTGAACTCCTCGGCCACCGCAGCCGATGCCTCGTCGATGATGGCCCGCATGGCGCGTTCGGCGGCCGCCTCGTCGCGTAACCGGACGGCGCGGGCAACCTCGTCGTGCAGCTGGATCGCCGCAGGGTTTGGCCGCTCGGGCATCATGCCGTGATGGGTGCGCCCGGAGAGCAACTCGCCGACGACATCGGATAGCGCCCGGAACATCTCGTTACCGCTGGCTTCCAGGAGCGTTCGATGAAAGACCTTGTCGGCCAGCAGGTATGACTCAAGGTCGCCCGATCTGCCGTGCACGACCATATCGGAGACGGCGGCCGCCATGATGCGGCACTGGTGGGGGTCCGCCCGCCGGGCGGCGAGCGCGGCGGCGGCGGGTTCGAAGCCGCGGCGCAACTCCGAGAGCGACAACAGCTGCGCGGCGCGGTCGCCGGCGTCCAGTCGCCACCGGATCAAGGCCGGATCGAAGACATGCCATTTCCGGGCGGGCTGAATGGTGATTCCGACACGGCGGCGCGACGCCACCATTCCCATCGATTCCAGCACCCGGATGGCCTCCCGGGCGACGCTGCGAGATACCCCGTGTTCGGTGCTCACACCATCCAGGGTCAGCACCTGTCCCGCGGCCAGGCGGCCCGACGCGATCCCGGTACCGAGCGCATCCAGGAGGTTGGCATGCAACTCGCCGACGTTTTGCTCCGAATCCACGCACACATGCTGTCATAACTGCGGCTGAGCAGGGTTAAACCATATCAATTCGTGATTTTCTTGCAATGATATGACTATTGCGCCATGATGTGTGATGCCAAGCACAGTCGGGGTATGCCGAGGCGGCATTCGAGAGAGCAGGGGTCATGGGAGCACCGATCGTTGTGATGGGGGTGTCCGGATCGGGTAAGTCGACGGTCGGGGCCGCGTTGGCGCAGCGGCTGCGCGTTCCCTTTGCCGATGCCGACGACCTGCACCCGCCGGCCAACATCGCCAAGATGTCGGCCGGTCACGCGCTCGACGACGACGACCGCTACCCCTGGCTCGAGCGCATCGGACAATGGCTCGCCGAGCACGCCGACGGCGGAGTGATGAGCTGCTCGGCGCTCAAGCACGGCTATCGCGCGCAGCTGCTGCGGCACCTGCCGACCGTGGAGTTCCTGCACCTGACCGGCACACCCGAGGTGATCGGGCGCCGGCAGGCCAGCCGGCCCGGTCACTTCATGCCCGCGTCGCTGTTGGCCTCTCAGTTCGAGACCCTCGAACCGCTGACACCCGACGAACGCGGTATCACCATCGATGTCGATCAGAGCATCGATTCCATTGTGGACGAATACATTTCACGAACCGGACAGGAGAACCGATGAACTCCGCGCTGACCTTCCTTGCGGATGCGCCGAAGCTAACCGAGCCGGTGGCCGCCGGCTGGCAGTTGATCCTGGCGTTCGTCGCCGGTATCGCCGTCATCGTCGTGCTCATCACCATCGTCAAACTGCATCCGTTCCTCGCCCTGATCTTCGGCGGGCTGACCGTCGGATTGGTGGCCGGGGAGAACCTGACCAAGGTGCTCAAATCCTTCAGCGACGGATTCGGCACCACGGCAGCCGGTGTCGGCATCCTGATCGCGCTGGGTGCGATGTTCGCCAAACTACTGGCCGACAGCGGCGGTGCCGACGAGATCGTCGACACCATCGTCGGGCATGCCTCACCGCGGATGCTGCCGTGGGCGATGGCACTGGTCGGCGCCATCATCGGGCTGCCGATGTTCTTCGAGATCGGCCTGGTGCTGTTGATGCCGGTGATCTACCTGGTGGCCAAGCGGTCCGGTCTGTCCCTGATAACCGTCGGAATCCCGGCACTGGCAGGCCTTTCGGCGATGCACGGTTTCGTGCCACCACATCCGGGTCCGCTCACCGCGGTCGGTCTGCTCAACGCCGACCTGGGCCTGACACTCGCGCTGGGTGTACTCGTCGCCATCCCGACGATCATCGTGGCAGGACCGCTTTTCGGGAAACTGGCCGGCCGCTGGGTCGTCGTCGGCGCGCCCGACACCTTCGACGCCGATGACCGATTCGCCGACGGTGCCGACCGGCGCAGGCCGTCCTTCGGGATAACACTGTTCTCGGTGCTGCTGCCCGTCGGGCTGATGCTGGGCAAGGCGCTCGTCGACATCTTCATCGATGACGAAAGCCAATGGTTCAGGCAGATTTTCGACATTCTCGGCACACCGTTGATCGCACTGTTGCTGGCCGTCATCGTCGGGATGTTCACGCTGGGGCGCGGTGCGGGAATGACGCGCGGGGACATCACCAAGGTCGTCGAATCATCACTGCCTCCGGTGGCAGGCATCATCTTGATCGTCGCCGCCGGTGGCGGTTTCAAACAGGTGCTCGTCGACAGCGGTATCGGCACCCTGCTGGCCCGCTGGGCCGAAGAGGTCAACATCTCGGTGCTGGTCCTGGCGTGGGTGCTGGCAGTGCTGATCAGGCTTGCCACGGGTTCGGCGACCGTGGCGACCATCACCGCCTCCTCCCTGGTGCTCGGTCTGGTCGAGGGGTTGCCCAGCAGTGAGGTCTCGCTGGTGGTGCTCGCGGTCGGCGCCGGTTCGCTGTTCTTCTCCCACGTCAACGACGCCGGATTCTGGTTGGTCAACCAGTACTTCCGGCTGTCGGTGGGCCAGACCATCAAGACCTGGTCGATCATGGAGACAGTGCTCTCGGTTGCCGGTCTGATCGTGGTTCTGCTGTTGGACCTGGTGATCTGATCGCAAAGACATTGCGGCCCCGGGCAGATCTGCCCGGGGCCGCAATGTTCATCTCTGGTTCTTCGATCAGCCCTTGACGACCTGGGTGCCGCCGGCCAATTCGTCATGCTTGCCCTGCTTGGTGGGGCTGCCGTTGATCGTCACAGCGATCACGATGTAGGCCACCAGTGCCAGCAGTCCGCCGATATAGGGGATCACCGACAACAGCGTGAACGAGTTGCGGATCGCGGACTGTTTGACGTCCGGCTTTGGTGCACCGCCCGGACCGTGCACGCTCAGTCCGAGCACCTTCTTGCCGATGGTCGAACCTTGCGTCACCTCAAGAGCCACGAAGTAGGCGAAGGTCAGCACACCCGAGAACAGGCCCGTCACAAGGATATTGCTCTGCAATCCGAAGATCAGCGCGAGCACGAACGCGACGATGCCGACAATGAGTCCGTCGATCAGGCGGGCGAAGAAGCGCGGCCACAGATCACCGGGCTGCTGACCGAACTGACCTTGCGGCGGCGGGGGATACCCGCCGGGCTGACCGTACTGCGGGGCACCGTATTGCGGGGCACCAGGAGGTGGGCCGTAACCCGGTGGCGGTGGAGGTGGCGGGTATCCGCCCTGAGGCGGAAAATTCGGATCCGGCGGCGGTGGGTAGTCACCCGTGGTCATTTATGGCTCCTGATCGATTGGACGGTCAGGACAATCTACCCCGCCAGGACGTGCGCGAACGGGCTTCACGCACGTCATACGGTCAGCGCTTGCGCCAGGCCCGCCGCTTCTCACGGGTCTGGGTGGCCAGTTCATCGGCCTGGTCGCGAGCCGCTTTGGCGACATCGGCGGCAAGTTCGGCGGTACGGTCGCGCGCCGATTCCAGCGCAGGAACGCTTCGCTCTGCCAGATCCGAAGTCCAGTCCCGCGCCGATTCGAGTACCGGGGTGCTGCGCTCGGCGAGCTTGGCACCGCGCTTGCGGGCGGTCTTGGCGACGTCGGTGGCCAGTTCGGCACCGCGATCGCGGGCCGATTCGAGCAACGGAGCGCTGCGCTCGGCCAATTCGACGCTGCGCTCGCGGGCGGCTTCCAACAACGGCGCGCCGCGCTCGGCGGCCACCGCGGCGAGTTCGCGCCCACGCTCGGCGCCGACATGCAGTCCCTCGGTCAGCGCATGACCGACGCGCTCGCCCAGTTCGCCGTCGATGACGGTCCCGGAAGCCGAGCCGGGCAGCGCAGCCGAGACACTTTCGGACAACCGGCGGGCCGCCCGGCGGCCCCGCCACCCGAGCGACGGTTTGCCTGCGGTATCGGCCGAGGCGATGATCAGGCCGCCCAGCAGGCTGATATCGGTGAGGAAGTCGCGCCGCTTGGCGGCCTTGCGCTCCGGATCCACTTCGTTCCAGAACATGTGCGCGCCCAGGTTCGCCGGGATGACGGTGGCGGCCAGAGCGGCCGACGCCAGCCGGGGAACCTTGCCGGTGGCCAGTAACAGACCGCCACCGATCTGCACCGCAGCGGTCACCCGCGCGACGGTCTCGGCGTTACTCGGCACATTGGAGCCGACCGGTTCGGGCAGTTTCTGCAGTCCTTCGAGCGCGGGCCGGGCGGCATCAGCCGCCGGCTTCGGGCTGCGCAGGGCTTCTACGCCCTGACCGACGAAAGCGACAGCCAGCATGGGACGAGCGATTCTCCGAAGCAACATTGCGCCGGGGTTCCCCGCGCGGCCCGCCCGCAAACCTCACGGCTGGATCACACTGGAGCACAGTCGAATTTGTCCCCGTAGGTCAGGAGCTTCGGCCGGCGAGCAGCAGTTCGGCGAGCCGGGTGGTCGTCGCCACGCCGTCGTCATAGCCGCCGGCGCCACCGAGGGCATTCATCACCGCCAGGGTGTATCGCTGGCCCGGCCCGGCGAACCCCACCGAGTTGACCACCCAGCCGCCCTGCTCCTGCGACCAGCCGTTCTTGTTGCCGGGTGCCATCGACGGTCCGGCACCCCACACGCCCCATTGCTGGTCGGCGTCGACGTTTTGCATCTCACTGACCAGCGCGGCGGTTTCCAGCGATGTCATCCGGGTCAGCGTGAAGGTCATCAACCGGTCCAGGTCGTTGGCGGTCGTCTTCTGAAAACCCCAGTACGGGAAGATGTCTGAAAACCCTCGCTGCGGTGTCAACGACGTCATGCCGTAGGCGGGGAAGTCGCGGTTGAAAGTCTGGTGATCGCCACCGCCGTAGCGCGACCACAGTGTGTCGGTCGCGTCGTTGTCGGAGGAGTGGATCATCGCCTGCATCAACTGCTGGTCACCGGGCGTCAACCTGATGGCCCCGGATCGGTTACGGGTGAGCAGGTCCACCGCGATGGCCAGCTTGATCGTCGAGGCCGACCAGATCAGATCGTCGGCCCGGGCATTGCGGTACACCGCTCCGGTCAGCCGGTCGCGCAACACATATCCGACCGTGCCGGGCCGGTCGGCCAGATAGGAGTCGGCCTGCGAGATCCGCTGCTGGAAGTCGCAATCCAGCTGGCCCGCGCCGGCGGTGCAGTCGGCGTGGCCGACGGGTGCGGGCAGCAAGAACAGCGCTCCGAGAACGGCCAACGCCACAGCGGTCAACCGTGTCATCAGGCGAGCAGCATCCGCGCCGAGCGTTCCAACAGGTCGGCGATCTGCTGATAGGACGCATAACCCATACCGGCACGAACCAGCGCCCCGGCGTAGAGCAGTTCCAGTGAGTCGACGACAGCCGGATCGGCGTCCGGGCCCAGTGCCGTGGCCAGCCTCCGGTTTATCTCGGCGCCGATCCGCAACCGCAGATGTTCCACATCGGGGTCCTTGCCGAGCAGCGCATTGGTGACCGCTCCGGCCAGTTCTGGTTCGTCGGCGACCAGCAGCGCAATATGCCGCAGCACCGCCACCGCCCTGGCGGCTGCATCGGGAGAGTCGTCGGGAGGGGTGGGCGTGGTGGCGAGCCGGCGCCAGAAGACCTCGGCGACCAGATGTTCTTTGGAAGAGAAGTAGGTGTAGGCGGTTGCGGCCCCGACGCCGGCCTCGGCGGCCACCATCCGGATGGTCAGGCCGGAGAATCCCTCACGGCTCAAGACGTCGACTGCGGATCTACCGAGCCGGTCGACGGTGTCGGCTTGTTTCGCTGTCAGCCGACGCCGGGTCGCCTCCCGAGCTACCGGTTCGGACACATGTCCGGACGCTACTACAACCCCGGGGGTGCGGCAATATGCCCGCTGGCCGTGGCCACCGCGGACAGGCTAGGTTGCGTTCATGACGCACTCGGACACCGATATCGCTGAGCAAACATCAGATCCGTGCGAACGGCTGTTCGCGCTGGCCGAGCAGGTGACCGGGTTTCTGCCGGCAGACGAGGGTCAGGCCCTTTTCGACGCGGCAAGCGGTTATCTCGACGGTGGCGTCGGTGTCGAGATCGGTACGTACTGCGGCAAATCCACCGTGTTGTTGGGCGCGGCGGCGCAACGCACCGGCAGCATCGTCTACACCATCGACCACCACCACGGTTCCGAGGAACATCAACCGGGCTGGGAGTATCACGACACCACGATGGTCGACCCGCACACCGGTCTGTTCGACACGCTGCCGACCTTCCGGCACACCCTGGACGCGATCAACCTGCCGGACAATCTGGTCGCCGTCGTCGGCAAGTCCGCGGTGGTGGCGCGGGACTGGCGCACGCCGCTGCGGATGCTGTTCATCGACGGCGGGCACAGCGAGCAGGCCGCGCAGCAGGACTTCGACGGCTGGGCGCGCTGGGTTTCCCCCGGCGGGGCACTCCTGATCCACGATGTGTTCCCCGATCCCGCCGACGGTGGCCGCCCGCCCTATCTGATCTACCGGCGGGCGCTGGACAGCGGCGCGTTCCGCGAGGTCTCGATGCTGGGGTCGTTGCGGGTGCTGGAACGGGTGTCCGGCGCGGCCGGGGACGTCATCCCCGGCTGACGGGTCACGGCGTCACGCACTCACAGTCGAAATCGACCGCGAGGCCCCGCGGCAGCGTCTCACCGCGGAAGATGTGGTGCCCACCGGTGGCTCCGGACAGCGCGTCGGCGGCCAGCACCACGGCCGCACCGGTCCAGGTGGTCCGTTCCACCGGCCAGCGTTTGCCGTCGGAGAACACCAGGCCGGTCCAGTACGAGCCGTCACGTTCCCGCAGGTGTTGCATGTTGGCGAACTGCTCGTAGGCGCGGTCGTGGTCGCCGAGGGCGTCCAAAGCCAGTACCAGCTCACAGGTTTCGGCGCCGGTGACCCACGGCCGGTCGTCGACACAGCGGATGCCCAGACCGCTGACCACGAAATCGCTCCAGCGATCATTGATTCGGGCTTCGGCAGCCGATCCGCGCAGGGCGCCGCCCAGGATCGGGTAGTACCACTCCATCGAGTGATGGGGCTTCTCGGTGAAGGACTCGGGGTGCGCGACGATCGCATGGCCGAGCCTGCCGACCGCCACCTCCCACTCCGGCTGCGGTTCGCCGAGGTGGTTGGCCAGTGCCAGCGCGCATCTGATGCTCTGGTAGATACTGGCCGAGCCGGTCAGCAGCGCTTCCTCCAGCAGGCCCGAATCCGAACGGGCCCAGCAGATCTCACCGCCCTGTAGCTGCAGGCCGAGGACGAAGTCGATCGCGGCCCGCACCGTCGGCCACATCCGTTCGGCGAAACCGTCGTCGCCGGTGACCAGGACGTGATGCCAGACACCGGTGGCGATATAGGCACAGAAGTTGCTGTCGCTGTTGGCGTCCTCGATGACACCGGCCCGGTACTGGATCGGCCAGGAACCGTCCGGGCGCTGTTCGCGGCGACTCCACTCGAAACCGGCCCGTGCCGGCTCGATCAGCCCGGCGGCGGTGAGCGCCATCAGGCATTCGACGTGATCCCACGGGTCGGTGTGCCCGGTGACCGACCAGGGGATGGCGCCGGAGGGCTCCTGTGTGCGGGCGATCGAGGCCGCCGTGTCCAGGCATTGCTGGGCACTGAATACGCCGTCGACCTCGGGCACATCAGACAGCAATGTCGACCGCCGAATCCCGCGCCCGTGCCGGCTTGCCGAAATACAGCGCCACGCTCTTGCCGATCAACGGATCCAGTGCCGCCTCGGCGGCACGGGTGAGCAACGGGCGTTGCATCATGTCCCACACCAGCATCTTGTGATAGGCGGTGACGGCGGGGTGCTCGGATTCTTCAACTCCCACAGCGCATTTGAGCCACCAGAACGGTGAATGCAGGCCGTGCGCATGATGTGACCCCGTGAAGGCCATCCCACGGCCGGCGATCTTGGCGCGCAGTTCACTGGCCTTGTAGATCCGGACGTGGCCGCCCTCGTTGGCGTGATACTCGTCGGAGAGCAGCCAGCAGATCCGTTCGGGCAACCAGCGCGGCACCGTGACAGCCAACGACCCACCGGGTTTGAGCACCCGGATCAATTCGGCGATGGCGGCTTCGTCCTCGGGCACATGCTCGAGAATCTCCGAGGCGATCACCACATCGAAGGTGGCGTCGGGATAGGGCAGTTCCAGGGCGTTACCGACCACGGCCTGGGCCCGGGCCGATTCGGGGACCTCGCCGGCCTGTGCCATCGCCTCGAACATCGTCGCGACATTGGCCAGCTCCGCGGCGTCCATGTCGAACGCGATGATGTCCGCGCCACGCCGGTAGGCCTCGAAACTGTGCCTGCCGGCGCCCGCGCCCACATCGATCATCTTGGTGCCCGGTCCCACTCCGAGCCGGTCGAAATCGACGGTCAGCACTGGCGCGCCCTCTCGATCGCACGTTCATATACCCGGGTTGTCTGTGCCGCAACGGATTTCCACGAGTACACCTCGACGGCGCGGCGTCGGCCGGCCGCACCGAGCTGGTGGCGCCGGTCGGGGGAGTCCAGCAGGTTGCCGAGCATCTGGGTCAGTTCCTCGACGTCACCCGGGGTCACCAGTTCGGCGCACAGACCCTCCGAACCGAGTACCTCGGGCAGGGCGCCGGCGCGACTGGCGACAATGGGCGTACCGCTGGCCATCGCCTCCACCGCGGGCAGCGAGAAGCCCTCGTAGAGCGATGGGATGCAGGCGACCTCGGCCGAGGCGAGCAGGGCAGCCAGCTCGGCGTCCGGCAGGCCGCTGGAAATGTGCACGATATCGGAGATGCCGAGCTCGGCGATGCGCTTCTCGGTCGGTCCCTTGCTCTCCAGCCGGGAGACCAACTGCAGCTCGACATCGCGTTCGGTGCGCAGCTTCGCCACGGCGTGCAGCAGATTGGACACACCCTTGAGCGGCACGTCGGCGCTGGCGATCGCGATGATGCGGCCCGGCACCCGGGGCTGCTGTGTCGGGGCGAACATCGTGGTGTCGACACCGAGGGGCACCACATGCAGCTGGTCGGGGTGCACGCCGAAATCCTCGGCGATATCGGCAGCCGAGGTTCCCGAGACCGTCAACAGGTCGGGGATCTGCAGGGCGACCCGCTTCTGCATCTGGGCGAACCCGTACCAACGGTGCACCAGGGGTTTGCGCCACCACGTGGCGGCGGCCAGGTCGAGAACGCGGTCCCTGGTGATGGGATGGTGCACGGTGGCCACCACCGGCATACCCGACGCCGCGATCCGCAGCAGCCCGGTGCCCAGGCTCTGGTTGTCGTGCACGACGTCGAAATCGGCCAGACGATCGCCGAGCAGCCGGGCGGCGCGCAACCCGAAGGTGCGTGGCTCGGGGAACCCGGCGGTCCACATGGTGGCCAGCTCGAGCACATCGATGCGATCGCGGATCTCGCTGAGCCGCGGCACCCGGAACGGGTCGGGTTCGCGATACAGGTCCAGACTGGGGACCTCGCGCAGCACCACCCGCGGATCGAGACCCTCCGGGTACGGCTGGCCCGAGAAGACCTCGACATGGTGGCCCAGTTCCACCAGGCCGCGGCTCAGATAGCGCACGTAGACGCCCTGTCCGCCGCAGTGGGTCTTGCTGCGGTAGGACAGCAACGCGATTCGCAGGCCGGCTGTCACAGCACCACGCGACGGGGGGTCATTGGGGCGCGCACGGCGCCTCTGCAGTGTCTGGACATGTGTCCAGACCTTAATTCGCCAAGCTAAGCGGCGCAACGCGCACGGTCAGCGGCGGTGCCGGGGACACTGTCGGGATGCAGCAGAACTGGGAGCGACTCGCGGGCGGGGTTCACCGCTGCCGGCTGGACTTCCTCGATGTCACGGTGGGTGTGGTGGTCGGCAGTGCCGGCACGGTCGTCATCGACTGCGGCACCACGCTCGCCGAGGCGACCTCGGTGGCAGATGACATCGGTACGGGCCTCGGCGGGGGCCCGGTGACCCATCTGGTGCTCACCCACGACCACTTCGACCACATCATGGGAGCCTCGGTTTTCGCCGCCGCGCGTGTCTACTGCGCCCCTGAGGTGGCCGCCACGCTGACTTCCGGCGCGGACCGGCTGCGGGCCGAGGCGATCGGTTACGGGGCGGCACCGGGGCCGGTGGACGCCACGCTGGCGGCACTGCGAGCGCCGGCGGACCCGGCCACCGGCGGCGTGATCGATATCGGTGACCGAACCGTCGAGGTGTTGTGGCCGGGGCGTGGGCACACCGACCACGATCTCATCGTCGTGGTCGCCCCACGCGATGCCGACGATCCGGTGGTGGTGTTCTGCGGGGATCTCGTGGAGGAATCCGGCGATCCGGCCGTCGGGCCCGATTCCGACGTGGCGCGGTGGCCGGCGACGCTGGACCGGGTGCTGGCGGTGGGCGGGCCCACCGCCCGCTATGTCCCGGGACACGGCGCGGTGGTCGACGCGGATTTCGTCGCCCGTCAGCGCGATTGGCTCGCCACTACCAACCGGTGCTGAGTACCCGATCGAGCATGTCGACGTAGAAATCCGCCGAGTCCATCGTGATGCACATCGGCGGTTTCATCTTGAGCACATTGAGCCGGTCGCCGGTGGGCTGGACGATGACACCCAATTCGCGCATCCGTTCGCAGATCCCGGCCGTCTCGGCGGCAGCGGGTTCCAGGGTTTCACGGTCGCGTACCAGTTCGACGCCCATGTAGAGACCACTGCCGTGCACCGCGCCGATCAACGGGTGGCGCTGCGCCAGCTCGGAGATCCGGGCCCGCAGGTGCTCGCCGACCACCAGTGCATTCTGTTGCAGGCCTTCGTCTTCGATGATGTCGAGCACGGTGAGCCCGACCACCGAGGACACCGGGCTGCCGCCGGCGGAGGAGAAGAAGTATCCCTGGCTGCGATAGGCATCGGCGATGGCCCTGGTGGTGATGACCGCGCCCAGCGGCTGGCCGTTGCCCATCGCCTTGGCCACCGTGACGATATCGGGCACCACCGCCTGGCCCTGGAATCCCCAGAACCACCGGCCCAGCCGGCCGTAGCCGACCTGCACCTCGTCGGCGATCGCCAGACCGCCCGCCCGACGTACGGCGGCATAGACCGCGGCCAGATATCCGTCGGGCAGGGCGATACCACCGGCGTTGCCGTAGAACGGCTCGCAGATGAAGGCGGCAGGTGGATGTCCTTGCGCGGCAAGGTCTTCGATCATCTGGGCGGCTTCGGGTCCGTACCGCGCGGCGTCGGCCCCGCGGTGGTCACCGCGAAAGCTGTTGGGCGACGGTACGGTGTGCACCCAGGCCGGCCTGGTCGAGAGCGCGTTGGGGTTGTCGGCGACCGAGGTCGAGATGGCGTCGGTCGCATAGGTCCATCCGTGATATGCCTCGCGAACCGCCACCACGGAGTCGTGGCCGCTGGCGGCGAAAGCCAGCCGCAGCGCCAGATCCACTGCCTCCGATCCCGAGTTGACCAGGAAGACGGTATCCAGCGGGTCCGGCAGGGTGGCGGCCAGCCGCTCCGAGAAGTCCGCCACCGCAGCGTAATTGAACCGCGAGTTGGTGTTGAGTCTGCGCCACTGCCGCGCCACCGCATCCGCCAGGCGGGGGTGGCCGTGGCCGACCGCGGCGACGTTGTTGACCATGTCGAGGTAACTGCGGCCGTCGTCGGCGACGAGGTGTTCGCGCCAGCCGCGTTCGATCCGCGGCGGCCGCCGGTAGTACTGCTCCTGCACCGCGGCGAAGGCCCGGCCGCGCCGGGTCAACAGGGTCTGGCTGTCCTCGCGGACGGCGCTCGTGACGGGCAGGCCGAGCAGCGGCGCCGGATCGTGCGTCAGCGCCAGCCAGCCCGGCGCGTACTCGGGCCGGACGAAGGCGGGCACCGCGACCTCGGAATCTGCGGTCACCTGCACCCAGAGCCGGCCCGTGGCGGCCGTGCCCAGCACCGTGCCGGCATCGGCGGCGTGCCCCGTGGCCACCTCGGCAGCCAGACCGCGGCCGCGGATCACCACGGTGCGCTCGGCACCGGAGAGCGTGATCTGGTCGTGGGAGACCGTCACGACACCGGCCCACGGCGCGATCAGTGGCGCCGGTGCCGGTAGCCAGGTATCGATACCGGTCGGCACGGTCGCGGGGGATTCGCTGTGTCGCAGCACGGATCGGGTTATCCGGGGCTCACCGTAGGCGCCGATCGCCGCGCCGGCTCCGCCGCGCAAAGCCGCCGACGCCAGGTGGTCCTCGCAATCGGGCTCGAGCCATCGCCCGCCGTCGGCGGCGTCGGCATCCACCGACAACTCGAGCACCGCCACGGTGGCCGGATCGATACCGCCGAACATCGGCACCGTCACCGATAGGGGAGTTCTCGCCGCGGGCCGGCCGAGGGCCTCGGCGATCACCGGAGTCATCACCTCGCCCGGTATCGCGCAGGCCTGCTCGAAGATCCGCCATTCGGACTCCAGAGCGCTTGTGGCGTAGTCATTGTCGACATCGATCGATGCCTGCTGGTTGCCGCTGACCACCAGGGTGGCGGCGCGCAGCACGACCAGGGGCCACAGTGCGGTGATCTCGGCGCTGCTCAGCGGACGTGCCTTATCGAAGGCCGTGATCAGCGGCAGTGCCGCCGCCGGTTCGCCACCACTGTGGCGCAGCACCGAGGACACCGCGACCGCGAGCTCGCCGACCGCCCATGACCGGGTCAGGTCGCCGAAGTCGATGATGCCGTCGCAGGCACCATCGGGCGCACACACCACGTTGTCGTCGGTGATATCGCAGTGGATGACCTGAACCGGCAGCTTGTCGGCCAGATCCGTCACGGTGCGCCAGGCCGTTTTCGCCGCCGCCGCCACCAGCCGGCGCCTGCCGGTGTCGGCGATACAGGGCAGCAGCAGGTCGATGGTGCGGTCGGCGTGCTGCAGATCCCACTGCAGCACCCGGTCGACACCAGGGTGGTCGAATTCGGCCAGCGCCCGGCTGGCCCGCCCGGCCAGCGCACCCAGCGCCGCCCAGCGCTGCGGGGACACATAGGACTCACCGCTCATCGTTCCGCCGTCGAGGTGGGCGATGAGGCGGGCGTAGAGCGCGCCGCCGCCCGGGTGCGCGATCTCGGCGATCGGGTCGATCCCGGCCGGCGCCACATTGTGCGGGGTGCGGACACCGGGTTCGCGTTCGGCGACGAACCGGGCCGCGGCGTCCTGGGCTTCGATCTCGACCCGGCTGAAGGCGGGATTGGCCACCTTGAGCACCGCCAGGGCTGCCCCGGTACCGGCTGTCAGCAGGAAGTTGGCATCCTGCTGGCTGCCCAGCGACGTCATGGTGGCGTCCATACCGAAGTGGCGGCCGGCGATATCGCGGGCGTCATCGAGCGACACCGCCGGTGCGGGCAATTCCGCGGCCTGGAAGAAGTCGAAGGCCGTCATGCGAAACCGACCGTACCCATCAGTCCTCCGTCCGCGGTCTTGCTGGCCAAGAGCCGTTTCACTGTACTGCCCAAGCGGTTACGGTGGAGCGATGCGCGCGCTGATCATCGTCGACGTTCAAAAGGACTTTTGTGAGGGCGGTTCGCTGGCGGTCGACGGCGGGGCCGCAGTCGCCCGCGCCATCACTGCGCGGCTCGACGGTCCCCACGGTTACGACCATGTGGTGGCGACCAAGGATTTCCACATCGATCCCGGTGCGCACTTCTCCGACACCCCCGACTATGTGGATTCCTGGCCGCGGCATTGTGTCGTGGACACACCCGGTGCCGAGTTCCATCCCGAGCTCGACACCGCGGCCGTCGAGGCGGTGTTCCACAAGGGCGCCTACGCGGCCGCCTACAGCGGCTTCGAAGGCACCGACGAGCACGACACCGGGTTGGGCGACTGGCTGCGAAGCCGTGGGGTCGATGCGGTGGACGTCGTCGGTATCGCCACCGACCACTGCGTGCGGGCCACCGCGCTGGATGCCGTCGGGGAAGGGTTCACCACCCGGGTCCTGCTCGACCTCACCGCCGGTGTCGCACCGGTATCGACGGCGGGCGCACTGACCGCGATGCGTGCCGCCGATATCGAGATCGTCAGTGACACAGCTGGTCTGCGTTGAATGCCTCACCCGCCGACGCCGACCTGGTGGTTGCCGCCGAGCGTTCCGCCGACGCCGTCGGCAGGCATGACCGCAGCGGCTGGATAGCGTTGTTCACCTCCGATGCGCGCGTCGAGGACCCGGTCGGTTCACGACCGCACGTCGGGCACGGCCAGATCGGACGTTTCTACGACACTTTCATCGCGCCGCGTGAGGTGGTCTTCGACCGGGACGCCGATTTCGTCTCCGACCGGACGGTGGTGCGTGACCTGACATTGCGGGTGGCGATGGGACCAGGCGTGGTGATGGCCATTCCGGCGATTCTGCGCTATGCGATCCGCGATTCCGATTCCGAACTCAAAATCGCCCACCTGCAGGCATATTGGGAACTCCCGTCGATGATGCGGCAGTTCGCCGGCAACGGCCTTCCCGCCGTTCCGGTCGGACTGGGCCTGGCCAGGGCTCTGGTGGCCAATCAGGGTATCGGCGGTTCGCTGGGTTTCCTGACGGGTTTCCGCCGGCCGGGCCGACGTGCCCACACCGTGTTGCACGACCTGCTGACCGCGCTGTCGGTGGGTGACGAGCTGGCCGTCCGGCGGGTCATCAGCCAGGGTGCCACGCTCAACATCGGCGCCGATGAGTTGGCCGCCCGGCTGCGCGGTGTCAGTTGGGAGAAGATTCTGGCTGCCGGCCGCTCGCTGACGGCGTCGGTTCACGGCGCCGGCGGCCGGGGAGTGGTGATCGCCGATTTCGCCGACGGCGCGGTGCTACGGCGTTTGCAGCTGTTCACCGAATAGCGGCGCGCGACTTACATTTTGGCGTAACGGGCCAACGCAAGACACCATGCACCGTAGGCGGCGAAGCCGACGGCGGCCGCGATCAACAGGAATTTGCCGAACGGCGCCTGGCCCAAGGTCTTGACGGCGGCATCGATACCGGCGGCCTTGGCCGGGTCGGCATTGAGCGTGGCGATGACGACCAGCATGCCCGCACCGCCCAGAGCGGCACCTTTGGCGATGTAGCCGACAGTGCCGATACGCGTCAGCATCGGCCCGCCGTGCACGTTGAGGTCGTCGAGGAACTTCTGCGACACGCCCTTGTAGATGTGGTAGCAACCGACACCGAGTATCACCAGCCCGGCCACGACGAGCGCGGCCTTGCCGGCCCCGGATTGCATGAGCCGGGCGCTGAGCCCGGCATTCTGCTGGCCGCTGGACTGCCCGGCTCCCGATGCGAACCGGATCGCCGAGATGCCCAACCCACAGTAGATCGCGGCCAGGGCAATCGATTTCACCCGGTTCAGTTGTTTTTCGGCGCCCTTGTCGTGTTCGCCAGGGGTATTGGGATGGCTGCCGACGACGGCTTCGGCGAGACGCCACAGCGCCATCGCGAACAGTGCGACCGCCGCGACCCACAATGCGACCGCACCGCCGGTCTGGCTGCCCAGCGTCGCCAGCGCACCGGACTGGTCGGCGTTACCCGCGGTGCCGAATGCCAGCCGGATCACGATGTAGGCGATCAGCAGGTGCAGCAGCGCACTGGTGGCGTACCCGGCGCGCGCACCGTATTCGAACGCGTGGGTACTGGTGGCCTGATCAACCGCATCGTGCACCCGTCCCTGTGACATGACAGCACCGGTACCCGAATTTTCGCCGGCGTAAACGCCGGTGCGGCTGCCTCAGGTGTCGATGCGCTTGCGCCGGTACAGCGTTCCCACCAGCAACATGACCAGGCTGATGGCCAGGATCGCGGTGGCCAGCACATCGATCTGCGGTGGTACCGCGGCCTTGACCGCAGCGTTGACGAACAGCGGGTAGGTGACCGTGGAGCCACTGACGAAGTAGGTGATGATGAAATCGTCCAGCGACAGTGCGAACGACAGCATGGCCGCGGCGATGATGCCGGGGACGATCAGCGGCAGCGTCACCTTGAAGAAGGTCCGCGCGGGACCGGCGCCGAGATCCATCGACGCGTCTTCCAGCGTCCAGTCGAAACCACGAACCCTGGCCCGCACCGTCATGGCGATGAAGCTGATCTCGAATGCCACATGCGCGATGAGGATGGTGCCGAATCCGGTCGCCCAGCCCAGGTCGAGGAACAGGGTCAGCAGCGATGCACCCATCACCACTTCCGGCGCCGTCAGCGGCAGCACCAGAAATGTCTCGACCGACTTGCTGCCCCGGAACCGTTGGCGGACAAGGGCTATCGCCAGCAGGGTGCCGAGGATGAGGGCAATCGCGGTAGAGACCGCGGCCACGGTGATGCTCATCTGCAGCGCCTTGGTCAGCGCCGGGTACTTGAACGGGTCTGCCCAGTTGTCCAGGGTGAAGCCCTGCCAGGTGTAGTTGAACTTGCCCACCGGCTTGTTGAAGGAGAACAACACGATGACGAATATCGGCAGGAAGATGTAGAGCAGCACCAGACCCGCGACGATGCGCAGCATGATGTCGCCGAATTTGCCGTTGCCCATCAGACTGCGCCGGGCGCGGACCTTCGACGGGCTCTCGGTCTCGGGGACGTCGGGGCCGGTCGCGGCGACGGTGATGCTCATACCAGGTCCTCCGTTCCCAGGGCCCGGGTATAGGACAGCACGCCCGCCAGGATCATCGCCATCAGCAGGAAACTCAGTGCGGCCGCCGCGGGGTAGTCCTTGACCACCAGGAACTGTTTCTGAATGACGTTGCCGATCATCGTGGTCTGGGTGCTGCCGAGGTAGTCGGCGTTGATGAAGTCGCCGACGGCAGGGATGAAGACCAGCAGGCTGCCGGCGAACACACCCGGCAACGACAGCGGCAGGATGACCTTGCCGAATGCCCGGGCGCTCGTGGAATAGAGGTCCTTGGACGCCTCCAGCAGCCGTGGGTCGATCTTCTCCAGGCTGACGTAGAGCGGCAGGATCATGAATGTCATCGAGTTGTAGATCAGACCGCCGACCACCGCCCAGCTGGTGGACAGCAGGCGTCCGTCGGACGGCAGAACACCGATGGAATCCAGGGTGCTGACCACGAAACCGTCGTCGGCCAGGATCGTCTTCCAGGCCAGCGTGCGTACCAGGAATGTCACGAAGAACGGCAGCACGACGAGTCCCAGCAGCAGATTCTTGTAACGGCCGGATTTGAAGGCGATGACATAGGCCAGCGGATAGGAGATCAGCAGCGAGATGACGGTCGCGCTGAACGCATAGACCAGGGAACGGATGATCTGGTCCTGATATGCGCTCAGCGCATGCCCGTAATTGCTGAACTGCCAAGCGAAACTCAGCTGCGGCAGGTAGATCGAACCGCCCATCGTCGACAGCGATGTACGCAGCAGCGACCAGAACGGCACCACGAAGAACACCGCCAGGTACGCCAGCGCGGGCAAGATCATCAGATACGGCGCGATCTTGCTGCGCTGGCGACTGCTGCTGGCTACTCCTGCCACGAGGGCCGCCGCCTAGCTACCGGTGACGGCGGCGTATGCCGTGTTGAATTCCTGCGTCTGCTCATCGGTGAGCGCGGCCCAGGTGTGCAGCCGGTCCAGGTAATCCTGCGGCGGGTTGATCAGCGGGTTCGACGCAAGCTTCGGGTCGATCTTGTTGAGCTCGTCGGTCATCTCCGAAAGCACCGGGACGTACTGGGTGAAGGCGACCAGCTTGGCGTAGTTGGCCCGGTCGTAGACGTAGTCGATCCAGGCTTCGGCAGCCTTCTGGTTCTGGGTGGTGTAGGGGATCACCTGGGTGTCGATGAACCAGTCGCCGCCGCTTTCCGGGATGACGAAGTCCAGGTCGGGATTGTCGGCCTGCAACTGCACGACGTCACCCGAATAGGCCTGGGCGATAACGATATTGCCCGCGGCCAGGTCGTCGGCGTAGTCGTTGCCGGTGAAGCGGCGGATCTGACCCTTGTCCTTCTGTTCCTTGACCAGATCGACGGCCTTCTGCACACCCTCGATATTGGGCTCTGCCACCGAGCTGCCCTGGGACTGCATGATCATGCCGAGCCCGTCCTGCATATCGGAGAACAGGCTGACCTTGCCCTTGAACGCCGGGTCCCATAGGTCGTCGATCTTGGTGATGGGGCGTCCGGTCGCGGCCTTGTTGTAGGCCAGGCCCACCATGCCCGTCATATATGGCGCGGTGTATTTGCGGCCCGGATCGGAGGCATCGTTGAGCAGATCGGGCCGCAGGTTCTTCTTGTTCGGGACGCGGGTGTCGCTGATCTCGTTGAGCCAGCCGAGACCCTTGAGGCGCAATGCCATGAACTGGGTGGGCACCACCAGATCGGCCCCGATGTCCTGCTTGCGCGACAACGGCTCCTTGTTCTTGGCGAACCATTCCTCGTTGTCGTTGAAGTCTTCCTTGTAGTCGACGGTGAGCCCGCTGGCCTTCTGGAACTCGGCGACGAAACCGTCGGCCATGTACAACGGCCAGTTCGAGATGCGCAGGGTGCCCGATGCCGGTGAGCCGTCATCGGGTGCCGCGGTCGCGCTGCTGCTGCTCGAGGAACCGCCGTTGGAGCCGCAGGCGGCCAGCAGGGTGCCGCCGAGGGCCAGGCCGGCGGCCGCCGCCGTGCCGCCACCGATGAACCGGCGCCGTGATGTGGCGGTGGCCGAGAGGCGGGCAAGCAGACGCGGATCGAGGTCAGAGTTCTTGGAGGCCATGGCTAGTCGCCTTTCGTCAGCCGTGGGAGGGGACCCAGGTGGTGGTCGGTGGACAGCGCGGTGCGCGATGTTTCGGCTACGCCTCAGGAATCGTCGAGCATCTCCTCGAGGTCCTCGGTGGACGGGATGTCCGCGGCGGGCAGCACCAGGGACGCCTCCGAGGCCCAGTTGACATACACCTGGTCGCCGGGACGCAGCAGGGGCAGGTCCTCTTCGGGGCCGACGTGGGCGATGATCGCCGACTCGTCCGGCGCGGTGAGCGACAGCCGGACGACCGGACCCTGGAAGGTCAGGTCGGTCACCGTGGCCGGCACCGACACCAGATCGCCGGCAGTCGGTGCCTGCATGGAGACCCGCAGGCGTTCCGGGCGCACCATCACGGTGGCCTGGCCGCCGGTTTCGATCGTGGTGTCACCGGGGCGGGCGCGCACCCTGGAACCGAGCACCTCGACCTCGACGAGATCGCCGGACCGGCCGACCTGCCGGCCGTGCCACAGGTTGGCCTGCCCGATGAAGCTGGCCACGAACACCGTCGAGGGACGGTCGTAGATCTCCGAGGGCGTGCCGATCTGTTCGACATTGCCGGCGTTCATGACCGCGATGCGGTCACTCATCGTCAGCGCTTCTTCCTGATCGTGCGTCACATAGACGAAGGTGATGCCCACTTCGCGCTGGATGCGTTTGAGTTCGAACTGCATGACATGGCGCAGCTTGAGATCCAGGGCGCCGAGGGGTTCGTCGAGCAGTAGCGCGCTGGGATAATTGACCAGCGCCCGTGCCAGCGCGACGCGCTGCTGTTGGCCGCCGGAGAGCTGACCAGGCTTGCGTTTCGCAAAGTCGGTGAGCCGGACGACGTCGAGCAGTTCGTCCACCCGTCGCTTGACCTCGGCCTTGCTCTTACGCAGGCTGCGTGGTCCGTAGGCGACGTTGTCCCACACCGTCATGTGCGGGAACAGCGCGTAATGCTGGAACACGGTGTTGACGTTGCGTTTGTGTGGCGGGACGCGCGAGACATCGGCGCCTTCCAGGCGGATCGCGCCTGATGTGGGGGTCTCGAATCCCGCGATCATCCGCAGCGTGGTGGTCTTGCCGCAGCCCGACGGCCCCAGCATCGAGAAGAATTCGCCTTGTGCGATGGAGAAATCAGCCTCGGCGACGGCCACGTAGTCGTCGAATCGTTTCGTCACGTGGTCGATCTCGATGACCGGGCCGCCGCCGGACGCGTGACGCTGTTGTCGTCCCGTCTGTCGATCTGTGGCCTCGGTGCCGGTCTCAGTCAGGAGAGTGCTCCTCGTAGATATGAACGGTGTGGATCAACAATCACCCATCGGGAGGGTCACCGCAACCGATTCCGCATCTGATTTTCACTTTTGCGATGGAATCTGTTGACTTTCCCGCCTCTGGCGGCTGATGCCGCTCACAGCCTTGGGTCGACTACGTCACACCCTGGCTGTGCCGTCGAGTGCATGGATGCCCAGATACATAGCGGACACTATGTAGATTCACCCGATCGTGGTGCGGTTTTCGCCGGTCGGCGGGTGCGGCAAGACTGCTGTGTCCAGCTTCACAGCATTTCGCAAGGTGTCGCAGCCAGCGCTTCTCAGGCGATTCATTAGCTGCGCTTAATTTGCTCATACATAGGGACGCTGATATATATCAGTCGTGCCAGAGCAGCAGCCCCTCCTCGACGCGGTCGAGCAGATCGGTGCCGTGCTCGATCAGAGCACCGATCTGACGGTGCGCTGCCTCAGTAACCGCGACTGCCTGAGTACCGCGGCGGCGTATCTGCTCAACCGGGTCGACCGGGAGGGTCCGGCCCGGTTGACGACGTTGGCCTGCGCCGAGGGCACCAGCCAGCCGTCGATGACGCAGCTGATCCAGCGGCTGGAACGCCAAGGTCTGGTGACGCGATTGAGCGATCCCGACGACGGGCGCGCCGCGCTGGTCGCCATCACCGACGCAGGCAGGGATCTGCTCGACGTGCGCAGGACGCAGCGGCGCAACCGGCTGGCCGAACAGCTGGAAGCACTCTCCGAAGAAGACCGCAACGCGCTGCAACTGGCTGCCGTGGTGGCGCTACCGGTGCTGCGCCGCCTGGTGGACAACGCCGGACTGCCGGCACCCCGCACGACGTCGGAGGAATACGGCTGACCCCGGTGCAGGTTTCGGTGTTCGGTGTGGGTCGGTCGAAAGGTGCTGGTGTGAAATCAATCCCGGTGGGTCGTTGGCTGAAGAAGGCCTGGATCCCGTTGGTACTGGTGGTGGTCTTGTCGGTTTCCGGCCTGGTGGTTTCGCGGCTGCACCGGATGTTCGCGTCCGAGGATCTCAACGCCAACGCCGGTGGTGGCATCGAGATCGTCCAGTTCAACCCCAAGGTGATGGTCTACGACGTGTACGGCCCGCCGGGAAGCACCGCGCAGATCAGCTATTTCGACCCCGACGCCAATGTCCACCTGGTCACCGCGCCGTTGCCATGGTCGCTGACGCTGTCCACGACATTGCCGACGGTCAGCGCCAACCTGATGGCACGGACCGACAGCGACCAGATCGGCTGCCGAGTCACCGTGAATGGAACCGTTCGTGAGGAGCAATCAGCCGATGGTGTCAATGCCCAGACGTACTGCCTGGTGAAGTCCGCATGACCCACGCAACCGCCACCGCCGAGCCCGCCGGCGCGCAGAAACGTCCTGTCTTCGCCCACACCATCCGCATCCTGGCAATACCGATCATCCTGGGCTGGCTGGCCATCGCGGTCCTGGTGAACGTCATCGCCCCGCAGCTCGAGGTCGTCGGTGAGCTGCATTCGGCGCCGATGACGCCGGACGACGCGCCGTCGGTGATCGCCATGAAACGCATGGGCGACAACTTCAAGGAATTCAACTCCAACGCCACGGTGATGGTGATCATCGAGGGTGACAAGCCGCTGGGGCCCGACGCCCACGACTACTACAACGAGATCATCAAGAAGCTCCAGCAGGATCCGGAGCACATCCAGCACATCCAGGATTTCTGGGGCGACACCCTGACGGCGGCCGGCGCGCAGAGCGCCGACGGCAAGGCGTCCTACGTGATGCTGAACCTGGCCGGTGAACAGGGCCAGACCCTGGCCAACGAGGGTGTCGAGGCGGTCCGCAAGGTCATCGAGGAGACCAAGGCGCCGCCGGGTGTCAAGGCGTACGTGGCGGGGCCGGCCGCGCTGACCGACGACATGCACGTCATCGGCAATGCCAGCCTGGGCCAGATCACGCTGTACACGCTGGTCGCGATCGCCGTCATGCTGCTGGTCGTCTACCGCTCGATCAAGACCACCGTGGTCCAGCTGTTCCTGACCTTCATCGCATTGCTGACAGCGCGCGGCGTGATCGCCGTTCTGGCCATGCAGAACTTCTTCGGGCTGACGACCTTCGCCGGCAACATCCTGACCATGTTGGCGATTGCCGCCGCCACCGACTACGGCATCTTCATCTTCGGCCGCTATCGCGAAGCACGCGGTATGGGGGAGGACCGAGAAGACGCCTACTACACGACATTCAAATCGGTCACCCCGGTCATCGTCGGCTCCGGTCTGACGATTGCCGGCGCCACGTACTGCCTGAGCTTCTCGCGGCTGCCGTACTTCAGCACCATGGGAGCGCCGGTCGCGATCGGCATGGTGGTGGTGGTCGCCTCGGCGGTCACACTGGGCCCCGCGGTGTTGTTCCTGGGCACCCGGGTCGGCTGGTACGAGTCCAAACGCCCTCCGCAGAGCCGGTTCTGGCGTCGCGTCGGCACGGCGGTCGTTCGTTGGCCGGCACCCATCCTGGTCGCCAGCCTGTTCGTGGTGCTGATCGGCATCGTGGCGATCCCGGGCTACAAACCGGCGTACAACGATCGCTACTTCCTGCCGGCCGATGCACCGACGAATATCGGGTTCGCCGCCGCCGACCGGCATTTCTCGGAGGCCCGGATGAATCCGGACATCCTGATGGTCGAATCCGGACACGATATGCGCAACCCGGCGGACATGCTGGTGCTCAACGCCGTCGCACGAAATGTCATGCACACCGAGGGCATCGCGATGGTGCAGAACATCACCCGCCCGCTCGGTATCCCGATCCAGCACAGCTCGATTCCGTTCCAGACCAGCGTGCAGGGTCAGACCAACAACATGAACCTGCCGTTCCAGCGGGATCAGCTCGACACCCAGCTCAAGATGATCGACGCCACGAACGTCTCGATCGCCATCATGGAGAAGCAGTACCAACTGTCGCTTCAGCAGACGAAACTGACGCAGGACTCGGCGGCCAAGTCGCGTGAACTCTTGGACACCACAGAACAATTGCGCGACCACATCGCCGACTTCGATGACCAGTTCCGGCCCATCCGCAATTATCTGTACTGGGAACCGCACTGCTTCGACATCCCGATGTGTGCCGCGGGCCGCGCACTGTTCGATTCCCTCGACGGGATCGACGAGGTGACCGACCAGACCAGTGCGGTCCAGGGAAACACCGACCAATTGGCCAATCTCGCACCGCAATTGACCGCTCTGCTACCGCAGACCATTGCGTCGATGAAGACCAGCAGGGACCTGTCGCTGGCGTCGTACAACTCGCAGAAGGCGCTGCTCGATCAGCTGCAGGCGAGCAACGACACCGCGTTGGCGATGGGGCAGAGCTTCGATCAGGCCAAGAACGACGACCTGTTCTTCCTGCCGCCGGAGGCCTTCCAGAACCCGGACTTCGAGCGCGGCCTGAAGATGTTCCTGTCACCGGACGGTAAGTCGGCGCGCATGTTCATCACGCATGAGAGCGATCCGGCAACCCCGGAAGGCATCGCGCGGGTCGATTCCGAGCGCAAGGCGGCGCAGGACGCCCTGAAGATGTCGTCGCTCTCGGATGCCAAGATCTATCTCGGCGGCGTGGCGGCGACCTACAAGGACATGTCCGACGGTGCCCGCTACGACCTGATGATCGCGGTGGTCTCGGCGCTGACGCTGATCTTCATGATCATGCTCATCCTGACCCGAAGCGCGGTGGCCGCACTGGTCATCGTCGCGACGGCGGGCAGTTCGATCGCCGCGTCGTTCGGTATCTCCGTGTTGATCTGGCAGAACCTGTTCGGAATCCACGTGCACTGGATCGTCATGCTGATGTCGGTCATCATCCTGCTGGCGGTCGGAGCCGACTACAACCTGCTGTTGGTGTCCCGGTTCAAAGAAGAGATCCACGCCGGGCTCAAGACCGGCATCATCCGCTCGATGGCCGGAACCGGCGGTGTGGTGACGTCTGCCGGTCTGGTGTTCGCCGCCACGATGGCCGCGATGCTGGGCAGCAAGCTGGTGGTGCTGGCGCAGATGGGTTCGACGATCGCCATCGGTCTGCTGGTGGACACGTTGATCGTCCGTTCGCTGCTGATGCCGTCGATCGCGACGTTGCTGGGCCGGTGGTTCTGGTGGCCGATGGTGGTCTACCCCCGTGGTGACTACCAGTTCCTCAACCCGCGCGGCCCGGTGCCGGCACGCTCCTAGATCACGGGAACGTCAGCAGGATCGCGGCGGCGGCGATGATTATCAGCAGCCACGCGATCACCGGAACCGCGATACCACGCGGTTTTCGGGCGGTGACGAACGACAGCAGCACCGCGGCGATCGCGACGGCGGGGGTGCCGTAGACGATCGCGGTGAACCCGAGTTCGCCGGGGCCCATTCGCGGGCAGGTGGCGGTGGTGCACGCGGCCATTCCCATGACCCGGACGAAGGCGTACCCCACCACCGCGGCGGCCGCGGGCAGCGTCAGCAAGGCCAGCACCCAGTTGGTGGTGGCGGATTTGGCCGGTAGGCGTTCGGAAACGGCACCGTCGGTCGTGGTCGAGGTGTTCATGGCATCTCCTCGTTGGTCGACTGGGTGCTGCCTACCCGGGTGGTTCGGACCTAAACGTTCACCGCGTCCGACCCGACGCGATAGACCCGCCGCAATGTGGGTACGCCCGCTGCACCGATGTCTTCAAAGGAGCAGGCGATGAGTAACGCGTTGCAGGGTAAGAAAGTCGCGATTCTGGCCACCGACGGCGTTGAGCGCCGTGAACTCGCCGAACCCAGGGCCGCGGTACAGGATGCCGGTGCCGGCGTCACCCTGCTCTCGTTGCAGAGCGGTGTGATCGACGCCCGCGACCACGACCTGGAACCGGCGGGGGAGTTCAGCGTCGATCGCCTCGTGTCGCAGGCCTCCACCGACGACTTCGACGCATTGATCATCCCCGGTGGCACGGTCAACGCCGACAAGCTTCGACTCGACGACGCCGCAGTCGGTTTCGTACGCGAGTTCGTCGACTCCGGCAAGCCGGTCGCCGTCATCTGCCACGCACCGTGGACCCTGATCGAGGCAGGGGTGGTGTCGGGGCGAACGCTGACGTCGTACCCGAGCCTGCGCACCGATCTGCGCAACGCCGGTGCGGCCCCGGTGGACGAGGAGGTCGTCGTCGACGGCAATCTGATCAGCAGCCGCTCCCCGCAGGATCTCCCCGCGTTCTGCGCGACCATCCTCGACCGTTTCGCCGGCTAGACCGGAGCCGGTTTACCCGCGGCGATCAACGACTCACCCTGCTCGTAGTCATCGTCGGCCTCGTATGTCAGGACTCCGACGAGCGCTCCGTCGGACTCGTACCAGACCGTGAAACCGTTGTCGCGCTGTACGAGTCGGTGGCTGTCGTACCCGTCCCCCCAGGCGTGGTACTTGACGGTGCTCTCGCCGATGGTGCTCCAGAAGCCGGGTACGCCGTCCCACTGTGAGCGCACGCCCGCTGCGGCAGCTCCGGCGACCGACCCCTGGTCCAGTGCGTCCTGCCAGTGCTCGACGGCCAGGTGACGGCCCGCCGTGGTGTTGTGGGCCAGTGCCACGTCGCCCGCGGCGTAGACATCGGCGGCCGAGGTGGCCATGTCCGGGCCGACCAGGATCCGGCCCTGTTCGATGTGCAGACCGGCCGCCTCGGCCAGGTGGCTGTTGGGTTTGACGCCGGTCGCGGCGAGTACGAGGTCGGCCCGCAGGACATCGCCGTCGGCCAGGTGGACGCCACCCTCTTCGATCAAGGTCACCTCGACATCGCCCCGGTAGCGCACCCCGGCGCTCTGCACCAGGGCAAGCAGTCGCCGGCCGGCGTCCTCGCCGAACCGGGCGGCTTGCGGAAGGGGTTCCGGCGCAACGATTGTCACCGACAGGCCACGCATGGCCAGCGACGCGGCCGCCTCACATCCGATGAACCCGGCACCAATGACGATCGCCGATTGTGCACTCGTCGTCTCACGGCGAATGACGTCGGCATCGGCACGTGACCGCAACAGTCGTGCGATTTCCCCGCCGGGAACCGGAGGCGGCTGCGGGTCGGCCCCGGTGGCCAGGATCAGCGTCCGGTAGGCCGTGGTGTTGCCGTCGATGGTCAGGGTGTGGGCTGCGGTGTCGATGTTCGCAACGGCCGCGGGGCCGATGACATCGACGTTGCGTTCGGCATACCACTGCGGCGGGTGTAGCTCCACCTCGTCGGTGGCACCGCGCAGATACTCCTTGCTCAGCGGCGGTCGCTCGTAGGGCGGGTGCGGGTCGGTGGTCACGACCGTGACGGGCAGGGTTTTGTCGTGGCGCCGAAAGGTTTCCGCCGCGCTGATCCCGGCAGGCCCGCTGCCGACGACGATGAGTCCGGGGGTAGTCATTGTCGACGGGTACCCGGTCTCGCCGCCGTCACACGATCACCGCCTCTCCGCTCTGCTGGCCCTCCTCGTGTGGACCGTTCCTGCGTTTACCCGACACTTTCCGCAGGTGCGCGGCAAAACCGTTGGGCGCCCGACCCACCTGCCGCGCCGAGGTGGCCACCGACAGTCCGGCATCGCGGTGAACGCGGTGGCCCGCCGCTTCGAATCGGTGAACCAGGTCGACGTCCTCCTCGCTGGACAGGTCCGCGAAACCTCCGACGGACCAGTACGACTGCGCGGTGAAACCCATATTGGCGCCGTGGATGTGGCGGTGGCCGCCGTCCGGGTCGGTTTTCGCGTCGTAGGCCCGCAGATAGCGCTGGATGACCCGGCCGGGAAACTGCCGCCAGTTGGCGATCCGCACGATACCCAGCACCATGTCAGCCCCCGATGCCAGCTGGCGGATCAGCCAGTCCGGGTCCACCCTGGTATCGGCATCGGTGGTGGCATACCAGATCCCGCTGTCATCGGATCCTGTGGTGGCGCAGATCTTTCGAGCATGCTGAAAACCCGCAGCGCGCGCCGCTCCGACACTGCGCACGTCGACCTCGATGAAGTGCACGTCGGAACCGAACTGCCCATCCAGACGCGTACTACCGTCGTCGCAGGAGTCGAGCACCACGACGACACTGACCGGTACCGGCACACATGCGGCAGCCGTGAGAATCGATTTCAGACAGCGCGGTAGTCGCCGGACCTCGTTGTGGGCCGGTATGACGACCACCGCGCCGTCGCAGGAAAAAGGTTGGGTCACCGTCGGGCTATGAGGTCGATCGATCCGTGCCCAGCGCGCCGGCCAGGGCGTCGCGGGCGCGATCCAACACCGAGGCGAACGGTCCCACCGCCATGTTGGCGACCGCGGACTCCACACCGGGATGCGGGCGGGTGGGCGCGATGCGCTCGGCGACCTTGACCGCGTCGGTGAGCTTGGCGAGCTCACCCGGGCTCAGCTCGGCTTCGAGTTCGGGGAACTCCAGGGTCTCTTCGCGTTCGGCATGGCGGATGACCGCCTGCTGGAGATGGATCAGCGCCTTGCTGAACTCGGCGCTGTCCAGTGGCAGATCTTCGATATCGCGCAGCGCGACCTTGGAATCGTGCTCTTCGGCGAGCCGCTCCTTGACGATGTCCGAGCCCCCGTCGACCTTGCGCCGAACGCGGGGGTGGACCACCATCTCCTCGGCCGTCTCGTGCACCGCGAGCATGGTCCGCAGCCGGGTGAAGGCATCGCGGCGGGTCTCGGTGTCGGCGGCGTCCAACGTCTCGATGAACAACGCCTTGATCGCCTCGTGCTGGGACTTGAGGTAGGCGACGACGTCGCCGGTCGACTCGATGACTGGTGCAGCCATTGCAAACTCCTTGGTAGCCAGGTTGATAGCCGAAGACTCATTGAACGCAACACCGCTCGGGCTGGGGCCTGCGTACGCGATGCCTACCCGTGCTGCGCGCGGCGAAAACCTCGACGTGCGCTGATCCGGTGACGTGGCGGGACAGGTGGTGTTTGGCCGCCGGCAGCGCGGGAATCCTGAGGTTTCAGCCCGAACCGGATCAGGAGGTGCGATATGCCGAACTCATCCATCAAGAACGAGAAGCTCTACCAGGATCTACGCAAAGAAGGCGACTCCAAGGAAAAGGCGGCCCGAATCTCCAACGCCGCGGCGGCGCGGGGGAACTCGGCGGTGGGCCGCAAGGGCGGTAAGGCGGGTTCCTACGACGACTGGACCGTGCCGGAGCTCAAGAAGCGTGCCAAGGAACTCGGGATGTCGGGCTATTCGGATCTCACCAAGGGCAAACTGATCGCCAAACTGCGCGACCACTGATCGCGTCGGCGTCGGGACTGGCGCCCGGCTGAGGTTGCGTGTCCGTCAAACCGGGTACCTGAACTCCCATGTTGACCACCATGGTGCGAGAGGAAACCGCGTGACCGCGGGGGTCGTCCGGCACTGGCTCGAAAGCGGGCGCCTGGACCTGCCGCTACCGGCATCCGGGCATACCGCCGACCGCTGGCGCCGGCTGCAGCTACTCGCGCAGGAGGACATCGTCGCGGCCCGCATCGCCGAGGCCCACGCCGATGCCGTCGCCATCCTGCACGAGCTGGGCGGCAAACCGCCGGAACGTAACGAGCTGTGGGCGGTATGGGCAGCCGAAGCACCCGATTGCGTGGTGGCCGCGACGCCGACGGCCGACGGGGACTACCTGATCAGCGGTACCAAGCCGTGGTGTTCGGGTGCCGGGTTGTGCACCCACGCGCTCATCACGGGCCGCCTCGGCGACAACCAGCGCGGGCTGTTCGCCGTCGAGATCGCCGACCCGGGAGTCAGGTCCCTGCCGAGTACCTGGCGCAACACCGGGATGGCGGGCAGCGACACCCGAACGGTGCAGTTCACCGAAGCGCGCGCGGTCGCCGTGGGCGAGCCGGGCCGCTACCTGTCCCGGCCAGGTTTCTGGCATGGCGCGATCGGCGTCGCGGCGTGCTGGCTGGGAGGCGCTCGTGCCGTCGCAGGCCCGTTGTACCGGCGCGCCAACGGCGACAAGACCGTCGACCCGCACGCCCTGGCCCACCTCGGGGCGGTGGATGCGGCATTGACCGCCGCCGAGGCAGTATTGACCGCCACCGCCGCGCAGATCGATGCCGATCCATTCGATCGTTGCGGGACAGCGCAATTGGCGGCACTGCGCTGCCGGGCAGTGGTCGAGCATGCCGTCGAAGAGGCGCTGACGCGCACCGGGCGCGCACTGGGCCCCGGCCCGCTGTGCCAGGACGGCCGGCACGCCCAGCGGGTCGCCGACCTGACGGTCTACGTACGCCAAAGCCATGCCGAACGCGATCTGGCCGAGCTGGGGCGCCTCGCGGGCCGGCTCGCGTGAGCGCGCCGGTGAGCGGCAACGGAGCCAGGTTCGCAGCGGTACCGATAGCCGGTGGTGGCACCCCGCTGGCGAGCTGGCTGGCCGCCGACCGGCTGCCGCAACTGACTCTTGAGGACTGCACCAAGCTGGTGGTCGTGGCGGCCCATCCCGACGACGAGACTCTGGGTCTGGGCGCCACCTTGGCGCAGCTCGCGGCTGCCGGCGTCGGCGTCGAGGTCGTCTCTGCCACCGACGGGGGCGGCGCGGACCCCGAAGCGTCGCCGTTCGAGCGGGCTGATCTGGAGCGCAGGCGGCGAAACGAACTGCTACAGGCCACCCGACTGCTCAGGATCCCCGCTCCGACGTCACTGGGTCTGCCCGACGGTCGGCTCGGCGACCACGAGGCAACGCTCACCGAGGCGCTGATCGAGATCCTCGACGGGTCCCCGCCGGGAACGTGGTGTGCGGCGAACTGGCGTGGCGACGGCCACCCCGACCATGAGGCGGTCGGGCGAGCCGCGGCGAGCGCCTGCGAACGCACCGGCGTGACCTTGGTGGAGTATCCGATCTGGATGTGGCACTGGGCCACCCCCGGTGATGCGGCGGTACCGTGGCAGCGCGCCTATTCGGTACCGCTGACGCGGCAAGCGGTCGGACGCAAATATCATGCCGCGCAATGCTTCCAGAGCCAGCTGGAAGCGGCCGGACCCGATACACCGGCGGTGGTGCCGCCGTTCGTGTTGCGCCGGCTGATGTCGGTGGGGGAGGTGTTGTTCCGGTGACCGCTCGGCTGCCCGACGGATATTTCGACAAGATCTATGCCGACGCCGACGATCCGTGGCTACTGGCCTCGCGCTGGTATGAGGAACGCAAGTACGCCATAACCCTGGCTTTGCTCCCGGAACGCAGTTACCGGCACGCCTTCGAGCCAGGCTGTTCCATCGGAACGCTCACCGAGCGGCTGGCGCCGCGGTGTGGCCACATCACCGCCATCGATGTCGCCGACGCCGCGCTGCGCAGCGCCGACGCCCGCCTGACGGCCGCGGGATGCCGCGACAAGGTGACCCTGCAACGTGGCTCACTGGATGCTTCGTGGCCCGAGGGACCGTTCGATCTCCTTGTGCTCAGTGAGGTCGCCTACTACCTGGAGGCCGACACCTTGACGGCCGTGATGCGACGGGAGTGTGCGCGGCTGGCGCCCGATGCGACGGTGATCGCGGCGCACTGGCGGCACGCCGTGGCCGACTACCCGCTCAGTGGTGACGGCGCCCACGAACTGATCGCCGCGACGCCCGGTCTCATACCGGCCGGCCGGTACCGGGACGCCGATGTGGTGATCGATGTCTTCGCTACCGGCGACGGTCGTTCGGTGGCAGTTCGCGAGCACGTCCCCGGCGCGCGGTGACCCCACGGCGCCGATGATCCGGTTCGTCACCTTCAACATCCTGCACGGACGCACCGTCGGCGGCGGTGTCGATCCCGCGTTGCTCCGGCAGGCTGTCACCGAACTCGCGCCGGATGTGCTGGCGTTGCAGGAGGTCGATTTCGACCAGCCCCGCTCCGGCCGCGCCGATCTGACCGCAGTGGCGGCCGAGGCCATGGGCGCTGTCGACCACCGCTTCGTCGCCGCGATCTCGGGAACACCGGGAGCGACGTGGATGGCGGCCACGGGCCAAGAACATCCCGGTACAGCTGCCTACGGAATCGCTCTGCTGAGCCGTTTCCCGGCCACCAGTTGGCAGGTTCTGCGGCTGCCCCGCATGCCGGTCCGGTTTCCCCGACTCCACGACGAGCCACGCGCCGCGGTGCTGGCGGAGCTGCGGACTCCGCTCGGGCCGCTGACCGTGGTCAACACGCATCTGTCGTTCATCCCGGGATGGAACCGGCGCCAGCTGCACCTGCTCTATCGCGATATGCGGGGTTTTGCCGGCCCGCGAATACTGGTCGGCGACCTGAACATGCCGCCCGTTGCCGTCCATCGCTGGTCGGGGCTGCGCACGCTCGCCGTCGCCCCGACGTTTCCGGCCCCTGCCCCGCGTCGCCAACTCGACCACATCGCGACCGACGATCCCGCACTGCGGGGACGCGCGCTGCGCACGCCGCTGATGCCCCTGTCGGATCACCGGCCGCTCGGTGTGGAGATCTTCCGCGATTGATCGAGTCAGGTCTGCTCGGCTCGGGCTTGCGCTCCGTCTTCACCGGAGCCGAAGTCGTCGTCGGAGGATGCTCGGCCCACATACGATCCGTCATCCTCCTCGCCGGCGCGTGAGGACGCGACGTGATCGTCTGAGCCCACGTCGGTTTCACTCTTGTCGTTTCGGGGTTGTGTCATCGGCGCGGGATAGCCCGCGTGCTCGCTGCTCAACCGGAACTCGATGGTGACGATTTGATAACGGCTCAGATCACGATCATCTAAGAGCCGACCGCCGGAGCTAAGAAAAACCGTTGCAATCTGGCGCTATTCACAGATCTCACGGCCGGATTGAGTCCTATCTCACGCCGTCAGCATGTAACACCGCGGCGGCGTGCAGCGGGGGAGTTCTTCGCGGGCGAACAGCACCGAATTCCGATTCTGCGTTGCGCTACTTTGGATTTCGGTCCGGGGGATTCGACGACCGATTCGTGAGGGAACAACATGAGCACAAATGTCAGTGGTACCGCGATGCGCCGACGCCGCGCGGGTATCTGCGCCTCAGCTGTGATCGGCGGTGTGGCAGCCGCAGTGCTGATGGCACCGTCGGCCGCCGCGGCACCGGTGTCCTGCGATCGCGCCGCGCTCGACGGCACCGTCGGTTCGGTGACCGGATCGGCGCAGGCCTACCTGGGCGCTCACCCCGGCGCCAATGCCGTGGTGACCGCCGCATACAGCCAGCCGCGGGATCAGGCCGCCGCCAACATCCGCGGGTATTTCACCGCCAATCCGCAGGAGTACCACGAACTGCGCGGCATCCTCGCGCCTATCGGTGACGCGCAGCGCCAGTGCAATGTGACGCTGCTGTCGCCCGTGCTGGCCTCGGCCTATGACGAATTCATGGCCGGCTGACGAGGACGGTGGACCCTGGACGTCGGACGGCAGGTGTCGTCCGACGCCCAGGCGGGTAGAAACAGAGTCGTGACTGCGCTGGGAATACCCGAGGGCGTGCGCGCGTGCCTGTTCGACCTGGACGGAGTTCTCACCGACACCGCCAGCGTGCACCGCAAGGCGTGGAAGGCGATGTTCGACTCCTTCCTCCAGGCCACCGGCAGGTCACCGGAATTCGACGAACACTCCGATTACCGCAGCTACGTCGACGGCAGGACCCGCGACGACGGTGTGCGTACGTTCCTGGCCAGTCGCGACATCGAGCTACCAGAGGGCCAACCCGGCGACGGTCCGGACGCCGACACCATCTTTGGGCTGGCCAACCGAAAAAACGAGTTGTTCCAACAGACCCTGCACCATGACGGTGTCACGGTGTTCGAGGGGTCCCGGCGCTATCTGGCCGCGGTGACCGATGCCGGCCTGCCCGTCGCCGTGGTGTCCTCCAGCGCCAACACCCGCGAAGTGCTCCAGATCGCGAAACTGGAAACCTTCGTCACGTGCCGGGTCGACGGTGTGACCATCCGCACCGAGGGCCTCAAGGGCAAGCCGGCCCCGGATTCCTATCTGCGCGGCGCAGAACTGCTCGGTGTCGCTCCGGGCGACGCCGCGGTTTTCGAGGATGCGGTTTCCGGCGTGCAGGCGGGCCGGGCTGGGCACTTCGGAACCGTCGTCGGTGTGGACCGGGTCGGTGATCCAGAAGCACTGCGGCGCAACGGCGCCGACATCGTCGTCAGCGACCTGGCTGAACTGCTGGCGTCGTGGTGATATCAGACGAGAGTTTCCCCGTCGAGCCGTGGCATATCCGCGAGACCACGCTGCAACTGAACTTGCTGGCGCAGTCGGAGTCGCTGTTCGCGTTGTCCAACGGTCATCTCGGTCTGCGGGGCAATCTCGACGAAGGCGAGCCACACGGGCTGCCCGGCACATACCTCAACTCGTTCTTCGAACTGCGCCCGCTGCCGTATGCCGAAGCCGGATACAGCTACCCCGAAGAGGGGCAGTCGCTGATCGACATCACCAACGGCAAGATCCTGCGATTGCTGGTCGACGACGAACCGTTCGACGTCCGGTACGGCGACCTCCTCGAGCACGAGCGTGAGCTGGATCTGCGCGCCGGAACTCTCACCCGGCACGCGCGCTGGTGTTCACCGGCAGGCAAGACGATTGCGTTGCGCTCGACGAGGCTGGTTTCCCTGGTGCACCGCAGCGTTGCCGCGATCGAGTACATCGTGGAAGCTGTCGACGAATTCGCCCGCATAACAGTGCAATCCGAACTCGTCGCCAACGAGGACCAACCTGAGGCGTCCGCCGATCCGCGGGTTGCCGCTGTGCTGCGCAGTCCGCTGGAACCGGTGGCCCACGAGTGCAGCGGCCAGCAGGCGGTGCTGCTGCACCGGACCCGGGCCAGCAAGCTGACGATGGCGGCGGCGATGGACCATGTCGTCGACGTACCGGGCCGCGTCGAGGTGTCCACCGAGGCCAGCGAGGATCTCGCCCGTACCACGGTGATCTGCGGGTTACGGCCGGGGCAGAAGTTGCGCATCGTCAAATTCCTGGCCTACGGCTGGTCGAGCCTACGGTCGCGACCGGCACTGCGGGACCAGGTCGCCGGTGCGATAGACGGCGCCCGCTACACCGGCTGGCAGGGCCTGCTCGATGCGCAACGCGAGTATCTCGACGATTTCTGGGACAGCGCCGATGTCGAAGTCGAAGGCGACCCGCATTGCCAGCAGGCGGTCCGGTTCGGCCTGTTCCACGTCCTGCAGGCCAGCGCACGGGCCGAGCGCCGGGCCATCGGCGGCAAGGGGCTGACCGGCACCGGTTACGACGGACACGCGTTCTGGGACACCGAAGGTTTCGTGCTTCCGGTGCTGACCTACACCGCGCCGCAGGCTGCGGCCGACGCATTGCGCTGGCGGGCTTCCACCCTGGACCTGGCCAAGGAGCGGGCAGCCGAGCTGGATCTCGCCGGCGCGGCCTTTCCCTGGCGGACGATCCGCGGCCAGGAATGTTCGGCCTATTGGCCGGCCGGGACCGCTGCATGGCACGTAAATGCCGACATTGCAACGGCTTTCGAGAGATACCGGGTAGTGACCGGGGATCAGTCGCTGGAAGCGGAATGCGGTTTGGCGGTGCTCGTCGAAACGGCGCGGCTGTGGCATTCGCTGGGCCATCACGACCGTAGCGGTATCTGGCATATCGACGGTGTCACCGGGCCGGACGAATACACCGCGGTGGTACGCGACAACATCTTCACCAATCTGATGGCCGCACAGAATCTTCGGATCGCCGCGCAGGCCTGCGAGCGACATCCCGACGCCGCCGAGAACCTCGGTGTGGGCACCGAGGAGATGGCCGCGTGGCGCGACGCCGCCGACGCCACCCACCTGCCGTATGACGAGGAACTCCGGGTGCATCAGCAATGCGAAGGGTTCACCAGGCTGCGCGAGTGGACCTTCGACGCCGACACCGTCTATCCGCTGCTGCTGCACCAGCCCTACGTTCGGCTCTACCCGTCGCAGGTCATCAAACAGGCTGACCTGGTGCTGGCGATGCACTGGGTGAGCCATGCGTTCACCGCCGAGCAGAAGGCCCGCAATGTCGACTACTACGAGCGGCGCACCACGCGCGATTCCTCGTTGTCGGCATGTACGCAGGCGGTGCTGTGCGCCGAGGTCGGACACCTCGAACTGGCGCACGATTACGCCGCCGAGGCCGCGCTGATCGACCTGCGCGACCTGCACCACAACACCCGCGACGGGCTGCACATGGCGTCGCTGGCCGGCGCGTGGACGGCGCTGGTCGCCGGGTTCGGCGGATTGCGTGACGACGAGGAGGTCCTGGCGTTCGCCCCGCAATTGCCCAACGGGATCACCAGGCTGACGTTCCGCGTTCGCTGGCGCGGTTTCCGGGTGACCGTCGATGTGACGCATGAGCAGGCGACGTACACGTTGCGCGACGGCCCGCACGGGCGGCTGCGGATCCGGCACGGCGGCGAAGACGTCGAGGTCACCACCGATGCGGCCGTGACCGTGCCGGTGGTTGCGCGTCACCCCCTGCTGCCACCGCCGACACAACCCGAGGGCAGGGCCCCGCTGCGGCGGAATCTCACCTAGACGCCGATGTTGTGGCCATTGCGACCGTCGGCGCGCTAGTATCAGAGACAGCGCACGATTCTGGTTTAGTCTGAAGCCGTTGCACAGCGCGAACGCTCACCGCCCGTTAGGCGGTTCGATATCGCGAGGCTCAATGCTGAACAATCTGAAAACCACTATTCGTCCCGGCTTCATGTCGGATGAAATCGACTGTGATGTCACCGAGCTCTGGCTCGATCAGGTGGCTGTCGTCGGGGTGTCCGGTGAGGTCGACATGCTGACCGCGCCGCGGGTGGAGTCGACCATCAAGAGCTGCCTCAAGCGCCGCCCGACCGCGTTGATCATCGACCTCACGAACGTGAAATTCCTTGCCTCACAAGGGATGAGCGTTTTGATCGCCACCCGCGAGAATGCGGCGCCGGAGATCGACGTCTTCGTGGTGGCCGATGGTCCCGCCACCAGCCGGCCGTTGAAGTTGGTCGGCGTCACCGAACTGGTGCCGGTCTACTCCACCCTGACCGACGCCGTCGCCGCCACCGGCAACTGACGTCTGCGCCCACCGGCGCTCCCGGGGTTTCCTTCCGGCGTTCTGTTTAGGCCGCGTCTTGATGCGGGTAGCCGAACTGCACGCGGTTTCGCGCGCAGCGTAGCGGCAAGCCGTGGCCCGACACGTCCTGAACAGTAAAAACGTGGGAGGAACCATCATGAATCTCGATCGTCAGCGCACCCGTCGGCTAGCGGCCACCATCGGCGCGGCCGCCGCATTGACCGCGGTACCACTGGTGCTCTCGGTGGGCACCGCAGGCCAGAGTTTCGGTGAGGAGCCCGTGCCGCCCAACAGCACAAGCACCGAGATCGTGGTCCCACCGGAGACGACCACGTTCGTGCCGACCGTGGAACCCGACCCGGGCGCTCCGGGTAATCCCGAAGGCGAGAACGGCGATATCTCGTAACGCGATGTCGTTGTGCGGCAGGAAGTTCGAGCGGCTGTGTCAGACCGCGGACGGCTCGTCGGATGCGCGCTGGGCGCCGCTGAGCTGTGCCACGAACTCCGCGGCGACGGTGCGTAGCGGGACATTGCGTTCCTGACTCTGCTTGCGCAGCAGCCCGAACGCCTGCTCGGCATCGATCTGGTGGATGGCCATCAGCATGCCCTTGGCCTGCTCGATGGGAGCGCGGGTCTGCAGTGCCCGTTCGATCGAGGTCGCGACATCGCGGGCCGAGCGGAACCGTGCGAAATCGCCGATGGCCCGTGAGACGGCCGCGGTCAACATATCGAGCACCTCGACGTCGAATGCGTTGAACGCGTAGGGTGCGCGACCGTACAGATTGAACGAGCCCAGAGTCTGCTCGGCGGTGAAGAGCGGGGCGGCCAGGAAACTGCGGATGCCCTCCTCGCGGGCTGCGGCGGCGAACTGCGGCCACGCCGTGGTCGCGTCGTCGGAATCGACGCGCACGATGGTTCGCGTCCGCGACGCGTGCAGGCACGGCCCTTCACCGGCGCGGTACTGCTCGGAATCGACCCGGAGCGTGCGCTGGTCGGTGTGCACCGCGGTGTAGGTGCGCCCGCCCAGGTCGATGGTCACCCCGGTGCTGTCGGCGCCGTCGACCGCTTCCTGGGCGATCTCGGCGACGTGCTGCAACAACGTCAGCAGGTCATCCTCGTCGTCGATGCTGCGGCTGGCGCTGACCAGCATCCGCCCCAGCATGGACGGCGTGATCCTGTTGTCGGCCGCCGCCGCGATCACCAGATCGCTGGCCGCGCTGCTGTCCTGTGTCGCCGTGGCGGTAGGCAGCGAGTCGCCGGTGCGCGGGTCGTCGTGAACCATCCGAACAGTGTGCCACGAACTCGCTGGATATCCGCCTGAGCTGGCACAACCGCAGGCGGCGGACACGACGTCTCGATCCGGTGCGGGCGCGGTTTAGCGCGCTGTCGCAGCGGGAAGAGACGAGCGCGGGGTCAACGGGCCTCCAGTACGCGCGTCGAGGGAGTGGTATGCGGGACTTCATATGCCCGAATTGTGGTCAGCATCTCGCGTTCGAGAACTCGGTATGCCTGTCCTGCAGCAGCAAGGTCGGCTTCTCGCTGGACGATATGGCGTTTCTGGTCCTGGCCAGGGGCGAGGAAAGTGAGCATGCCGGTGCCGTCGACGCCGGGGAGTACCAGCTCTGCGCCAACATGCACCTCGCGGAATGCAACTGGCTCGTCAAGATCGAGCCTGTCCGCCAGTTGTGCACGTCGTGCGCGCTGACCAGGACACGGCCCAATGATGCCGACACCGTCGCCCTGGCGGCCTTCGCGCTGGCCGAGAAGGCCAAGCGCAGGCTCATCGCCGAGCTGCACGAGTTGAAGATCCCGGTGGTGGACCGCAAGGTCGATCCGCAGTACGGCCTGGCCTTCGACCTGTTGTCGAGTGCCACCGAGAAGGTTTTCACCGGTCACGAGGACGGCGTCATCACGCTCGATCTCGCCGAGGGTGACGATGTGCACCGCGAACAACTGCGGGTGTCGATGGATGAGCCCTACCGCACCTTGCTCGGGCACTTCCGCCACGAGATCGGCCACTACTACTTCTATCGGTTGGTCTCCACCTCACCGGACTACCTCGAGCAGTTCACCGGATTGTTCGGTGATCCCGACGCCGACTATCAGGAAGCGCTGGACCGGCACTACCGCGACGGTGCACCGCCGGATTGGCAGAAGAACTACGTATCTTCCTATGCGACAATGCATCCCGCTGAGGACTGGGCTGAGACGTTTGCGCATTATCTGCACATCCGCGACACCCTGGACACCGCGGCCGCGTTCGGCTTCGCTCCGGCTTCGGGAACCTTCGATCGGCGTGTGCTGGGCCCCAGCGGATTCGATTCCCTCATCGAGTTGTGGATATCGCTGTCCTGGGGGCTCAACATGGTCAACAGGTCTATGGGACGCGACGATCTCTACCCGTTCGTGCTACCCGCGGCGGTACTGGAGAAGATCCGCTGGCTGCACACCATCGTCGACGAAATCACCAATGACTCCGACAAACTGGCTGCGGCCGGCGCACCCGTGGTGGACGCCCAGCAGTGACGCGGCGGCGCTATGCCGTGTTGCGGGGCCAGTGCGGCAGCTGCGCGGCAGGCGTTCCGCCGGGGCGCAGGCGTTCGAGCACCAGCCGTAGCGGCGGCCAGCTGGACCGCCCGCGCCGTACGGTGGCGTAGGCCGTCATCACCACGCGCGGATTCTCCAGCGGCAGCACCTTGAGCCCGGGCCGTGTCGGCCGGCCCAGCGGTAACAAGCCGACACCGTAGCCGGCGAGGATGAGGTCCTCCACCAGGTCGAGGCTGTCGATCTGGTGGGTGATCTGCGGGGTGAAGCCCGACAGGGCCGAAAGCGTGCGCACCACGTCCTCGTCGGCGGTGTTGCGGGAGTTGACGATCCAGCGGCTGTCGCGATAGTCCGGCAGTGCCACCACATCGGGCAGGTGCGCGGGTACGCCCAATCCCCATGGGGCCGACCACAGTGCCACGGTTTCCAGGACGGGGTCCAGTGCGGCCGGGGCCAGGTTGTAGTCATAGGTCAACGCGAGGTCGAGATCATCGTCGAGCAGCAGTCGGAACGCCTCGAACGGTTCGTATTCGCTAATGATCACGTCGACATCGGGATGGCTGGTGGCCATCTCGCGCAGCACCGGAAGCAGTGACACGCGTATTCCGGTGGCGAAGCCACCGATGCGGACGGTGCCGGCGGGTTCCGCGCCGGGGTCCAGATCGAGCCGGGCGGCGTCGACGGCGGCCAGGATCGAGACGGCATGCTCGGCGAGTCGCAGGCCCGCCGGAGTCAGCCGCACCCGGCGCCCGTCGGGCTCGATCAACTGTGTGCCGGTATCGCGTGCCAGTGCGGCGAGCTGCTGCGACACCGTCGAGGTTGTCAGTCGCGCCGACTCGGCCACCGCGCGCATCGAGCCCAGCCGCGACAACGCCAGCAGCAATTCGAGACGGCGGACATCCATCCCGTGATTGTTCATCAATCACGAACAATATGTCCACGAATATCACGTGGACACAAACGGTCTGCGTCTTATTCAATGCGGATATGGCAGATCAGGCGCGGACCGGCACGCTGATGGCGGCGGGCTCGATGGTGTGTGTACAACTGGGACTGGCCGTCTCGGTGCTGCTCATCGACCGTGTCGGCGCCGAAGGGGCGGCCTGGTTGCGGCTGATGTGGGCCGGCGTGCTGTTGCTGCTCATCGTGCGCCCCCGTCCCCGCGATTTCACCGCGCGCAGTTTCGCGGTGACGGTGGCCCTCGGCGTGGTCACCGGGCTGATAACCCTGCTTTTCATGGCCGCCGTCGCGCGGATCCCGCTCGGTACCGCCAGTGCGCTGGAATTCCTCGGCCCGCTCGGTGTCGCGGTCGCCACCGCGGGCGCCGGCCGGCGGCTGCTGTGGCCCGCACTGGCCGGTGTCGGCGTGCTGCTGCTCACCGAGCCGTGGGCCGCCCACGTCGACCTGGTGGGCATAGCCTGCGCGCTCGGCGCGGCGGTCTGCTGGGCGTGCTACATCCTGCTGACCCAACGGGTGGGTGATTCGGTGAGCGGTATCAACGGTCTGGCGGTGTCGATGCCGGTGGCCGCCATCGTGGCGACGGTGATCGTCGGGCCATCGGTGTTCGGCCGCATGACCCCTGGCCTGCTGCTCATCGGCATCGGTCTGGCGGTGCTGCTGCCGGTGGTGCCGTTCATCCTGGAATTCCTGGCGCTTCGCAAGCTGACCACTTCGGCATTCGGCACGCTGATGAGTGTGGAACCGGCGTTCGCGCTGCTGATCGGCCTGGCCGTGCTGCACCAGGTGCCCAGCGCTGCGGCGGTCCTGGGAATCGGGTTCGTGGTGGCCGCCGGTATCGGCGCGGCGCGCTCGGGCGCCCGACCCGCCCCGGTGTCGGTGCCCGCCGAGGCCGGCTGCTGAAACCGGCGCCCTGCGGGGCTGTGCGAGGATGCGCCAATGAGCGACGAGCAGCCTGCGCATTTCACTGCGGTGGACGGCGGATTCCAGCCGACCCGGTACGCGCAGAGTCATTGGGGTGACGATCACCTCAACGGTCCCGCGATCGTCGGACTGGCGGCCCGCGAAATGGAACGCCGGCACGGAGCCGACGACTTCATGCCCACCCGGCTGACCGTCGACCTGTTCAAGGCCGCCCGCGGGGTGTTGACCACGGTGCAGACCCGGCTGGTCCGCGACGGCAGGCGGGTTCGCAACGTGGAATGCGATGTGGTGCAAGACGGTGTCACGGTCGCGCGCGGGGTGCTGGTGTCCTACCGCCGGTCCAGCCCGCCGCCGGGGGAGCAGTGGAGCCCGGTGCCCGACTTCGTCATGCCCGCCGCGGCCGAATCGGAACCGGACTCGGCGGTAACACCGTTCACCGGCAGCGACGAGGTCGGCTGGACCCGCAAGGTGGGCGAGCATCAGAACGCCTCGCGGACAAGGTTTCTCGACCGCACCATCGCCGTCGTCGCGGCAACGCCCAACACGCCGTTCGTGCGTGCCGCCATGATCGCCGAGTCGACCAGTCTGACGACCAATCTGGGCACCCACGGAATCGGCTACATCAACGGCGATCTCACCGTCGCACTGGCGCGCCTGCCCGAGGACGGCTGGCTGGGCACCCAGGCCGATGCGCATTGGGCCGCAGACGGTATCGCGGTGGGCTCGGCGACCCTGTTCGACAGCGTCGGACCGTTCGGGACCGGGCTGATCACCGCGGTGGCAAACCCGGCCGCGCAGATCGACTTCGGCAGCCCCACGTTCAACGGAATGCGACTGTAGACCTCAGCCCCATTCGTGATTCATCGCGCGGGAATCGACTGTCGCCGAGGGTGATCGGGACGGCCGATGCCGCCCACCGGAGACCGCTATCAGGAGGGTCGCCAGCGCCGCGGTGATCGCACCGGCGAAGAAGATCGTCACGAAAGCCCCCTCGGCCGGCAGGCCGGTGCTACCGACCGAGTGCCCCAGCAATACCGCGACCAGCGCCGCGGCGACCGAACTGCCGACCGTGCGCGCTATCGCGTTCACGCCGGTGGCCACACCGGTCTCTCCGGGAGCGGCTTCGCCGACCACCAGTGCCGGCAGCGCTCCGTAGGCCAGGCTGATGTAGGCGTTGGTCCAGATACCCGCCACGATCACCTGCCACGGTGCCGAATGCGCCAGCGCCAGCGCCAGGAAGCCGATGATGCCGGCGATCGCCCCGAACACCAGCACCGGCCGGGCCCCGAACCGGTCGATGAGCCTGCCGCTGGCGGTCGCCGTGACGAAACCGGTGATCGCACCGGGCAACAGGAACACCAGGCTGGCGTGCAGCACGCTCGCCGAGAATCCGTAACCGGTGATCTCCCGGGGCATCTGGACGAATTGCGTCAGCCCCAGGAACCCGAAGTACAGCCCCATACCGACGAAGACCGTTGCCAGGTTGGTCAGCAACATCGCCCGCCGGGTCAACATCCGGGTGGACACCAGTGGGTGTTCGCAGCGCCGTTCCCAGAACCACCAGCCGGTCAGCACCGCGACGCCCAGCGTCACGCAGCCGATGGTGCGTGCCGATGCCCAGCCCCAGGTATTGCCCTGGGTGATCGCCAGCAGGACCACCGTCAATCCGAGCGCGAGCCCGGCAGCCCCGAGCCAATCGATGGTGCCGCGGGCTTCGCTTCGCCGGGACGGCACGATCAGGACCGCGAGGACGATCACGACGACGGTGAACGCCGTGGTGAGCCAGAAGACACGGTGATATCCCGCCGAGCCGTTCATCAGCAGGCCGGTGACCACCAGACCGACGCCGCCGCCGAAACCCAATGTCCCGGACAACACCGCGAGCGCACGCACCACCTTTTCGGCCGGCAGTTCGTCGCGCAGGATGGCCACGCAGATCGGGTACAGCGCGAACGAGACGCCCTGCAGCACCCGCGCGACGATCAGCAGCGGAAGCGACGTCGTCACCGCGGCCAGCAGCGAGCCGGCCAGCACGACGCTCAGCACCACCAGCAGGACATGCTTTTTGTTGTGCAGGTCGGCGAACCGGCCGATGAGCGGTGTCGCCGCGGCCGCGGCCAGCAGGTTCGCCGTGACCGCCCAGCTGACCGCCACCGTCGACACCTGGAGTTGCTGGGCGATGACACCCAGCACCGGAACCACGGCGGTCTGCAGCAGTGCGACCGTCAGCGCTATGACGGCCAGTCCCGCGACCAGGATTCCGGGGGAGGTTCGGGTACCCGTCGTCGACACGGTGTTGATTATGTCGGCTATCGAAGTTTCGGACGGACCGGGTCGTTCACTGCGCACCGGTGTGTGCCGGTGTGCGCTGATCGGGCGCGAAATCGGTGCCCATCGTCTCGACCGTGGCGGTGGCGCCGGCCGGGGTCGAGATACCGGACCGTCGCAAACCGGAGATCACCAGCGTGCGCAGCTGACGACCGACGTCGAACTGTTTGCCGGGCAGCGTGCGCGCCACCATCCGGACGTTGACGGTGTCGACCTGGATACTCTCCACACCCATCACCGACGGTTCGTCGAGCAGCAGACTGTTCAGCGCCGAGTGATCCTCCATCGCCGCGCGCGACACATCGTGCAGGACCTCGTTGACCCGATTCAGGTCGGCACCGCTGGGAACCGGGATGTCGATGACGGCGCGCGCCCAGTCCTTGGACAGATTGACGGTCTTGGAGATCTGACCGTTGGGAACCGTCACGACCTCACCATCGCTGTTTCGTAGCTTGGTCACCCGCAGCGTCACATCCACCACGGTCCCGGTCGCCTCCAGCGATGAACCGGTGAGCGAAAGCCGCACCAGATCGCCGAAGCCGTACTGCTTCTCGGTGATGACGAAGAACCCCGAAAGCAGATCCTGCACGATGCGCTGCGCGCCGAAACCCAGCGCCGCGCCCAGAACCGCGGCAGGCGCGACGAGCGAACCGACCGAGAGCCCGAGCTCGGAGATGACCTGCATTCCCACCACGACGTAGAGCACCGCGATGGCCACCGATGAGATCACCGACGCCACAGCCTGGCGGTGCTTGACGGCCTCGGAGGCCACCAGGCCCGTGCCTTCGCCACCGCGGGCCAGCCGGCGGCTGATGCGCTGCGCCGACCAGTTGATCAAGCGGGTGGCCAGGATCGCGAAGACGACGGCGACCACGATCGCCAGTCCTTTCGTCGCAAACCACTGGCCGATCGGCCCCGCCCAGAATCCGTCCCAACGCTCGGCCCATGTTGCTGCTGTGAAATTCGTCATCAATGCTCACCTTCCCGGGCCCGGGGGACCGCTAAACACCCCCGCTACCCGATGCCGACCCGCCGTCCACCGGGCTCGACGCCCCGGCCTGGGCTTTCACGCCGGTCAACCGGGGTCCGATCGGATGAACCCGCCGTGGTCGAATGGGGACCCACACCGCTGAGCCGGCAGGAGACCCTGTGAGTCTTGAATCCCATCTGACCGCCGACGCGTTCAGCGGCCACCGGCCCAGTGCCGCGGGTGACCTCTCGGTCGAGACCCACGGAATTGCGCCCATCCCCGAGGATCAGCGTTACGGGCGCCCGGGCCGGATGTTCACGGTGTGGTTCGCGCCGCAGGTCACGATGACGGGCGTTTTCACCGGGACGCTGGCCGTCGTGCTGGGTCTGGGGTTCTGGCTCGGACTGCTGGCGATGACGATCGGAACGGTGCTCGGCTCGCTGGTCGTGGCGTACCTGTGCACCTGGGGCCCGCGCACCGGCACGGCCCAGCTGCCGAATTCCCGAATGGCTTTCGGCGATGCGGTGGTGGTGCCCGCGGCGTTGCAGTGGCTGTCCTCGATCGCCTGGGACGGGCTTGTCGGGTTGTTCGGCGGCGAGGCGCTGGCGTTGTTGTTCGGTATCCCGTTCTGGGCCGGTGTGCTGATCGTGCTCGCGCTGCAGGGCGCCGTCGGTTTCTTCGGCTACGAACTGATCCACCGGGTGCAGGCCGTGCTGACCGTGGTGTTACTCGCGACGTTCGTGCTGCTGGCCGTCAAGCTGATCAACGGCCATCAGGTGGTCACCGCACCCACTGTCGCCGGGGCGGATCTGGCAGGCGCTTTCGTTCTCGAGGTGACCATCGCCTTCAGTCTGGCCATCTCCTGGGCCAGCTACGCGGCCGATTTCAGCCGGTATCTGCCCGCCCAGTCCCCGCCGCCGCGGGTCTTCGTGTTCAGTTTCGCCGGACTGGCCTCGGCGTACCTGTTCGTGCAGGGCATCGGCATTGCCGGCGCCGATCTGCTCGCCGATCAGACTGCGCAGGGTGTGCAGGGTGTGATGGGCGGCGGCGTTCTCGGTGTCGTGGCGCTACTGGCCGTTGCGCTGGCCTCGGTCGGGTCCAGCGCCATGAACGACTACAGCGGTTCACTGGCCCTGCAGACCATGGGTGTGCGGGTCCGGCGGCCGTTCTCGGCACTGGTGGTCACCGTGCTGGCGTTCAGCCTCATCATGTGGCTGCATGCCAGCGACACCGCGTCGCGGTTCACCGATGTGCTGCTGCTGGTGGGGTACTGGATACCGGCGTTTGTGGCGATCGTGGTGATCGACTGGAAGCTGCGCGTCGGCGGCCGGCGCAGTATCAATCCCGCGCTGGAGCGCACCGACCGCCGGGATGCGATCGCCGCCGTCACGGTTTTCGTCGTGTCCTACGGGGCGGCGATGCCCTTCATGAACACCACGTTGATCCAGGGCGTTGTCGCGCAGGCCTGGCACGGCGCCGATATCGCCTACTTCGTCAACTTCGCGGTCGCCGCGCTGCTCTACGGTGGTTGGCGCCGGTGGCGGCGACGCGCGCAGTGATGGTTATTTACCGATAGCGGAAAGCATTTCGTCGATCTCGACGAACTTGACACGTGGTCGCGACAGGTCGCGTCCCCGCTGTCGTTCGGCCGAGTCGATATCGCGCCAGCCGGTCCAGTCGACGGGGGACAGGCCGCGTTCGGTCAACAGCGCGCGCAGGCTCTCGCGATCGCCGACGTCCTTGGTCAGTGCGCCGGCGTCGAAGTCCTCGAACAGCTTGGTGACCGTCTCCTCGGCGCAGGTGCGGTTGGTCCCGATGACGCCGCGAGGCCCGCGCTTGATCCAGCCGGTGACGTACACCCCGGGTACCGGTGCGCCGTCCGCGCCCAGCACCCGGCCGTCCTCGTTGGGGATGCGGCCCAGCGCATTGTCGAATTCCAAGCCCTGCAACGGGACTCCCTGGTATCCGATGGACCGCAGCAGCAGGGAGGTACCGATCTCGGCGGTCTCCTCGGTGTCGCTGTCGCAAACCTGCAGCGCCTGCACGCGATCGCTGCCGAGCACCGCGACGGGCGTGGTCGAGAAGCGGAACACGATGCGCTTGTTACCTGGTGTGGGGGTGCGCTGCGCGTAGGCGCGGGTGAGTTCGAGTTTCAGCGTGGTCTCGACATCGTCGTCCGGATCCGGTGCGGCGTCGCCACCCTCGATGACGACGTCCACCCCGTCGAGGTGGCCCAGTGCCAGGTATTCCCCGGCCGAGAATGCCGCGGACCGCGGTCCGCGCCGGGCCACGATGACGACCTCGCGAATATTGCTGTGCGAGAGAGCTTCCAGCGCATGCTGGGCGATGTCGGTCTGCGCCAGTTCGTCGGGTGACATCAACAGAACCCGTGCGACGTCCAGGGCGACGTTACCGTTGCCGACGATCACCGCTCGCTCGCCGGTCAGGTCGAAATCGCGCGCGGCATGGTCGGGATGTCCGTTGTACCAGCCGACGAATTCGGCCGCCGCGTGACTGCCGACCAGATCCTGGCCGGGTATTCCGAGCTGCCGGCTGTCGGATGCGCCGACGGCGTAGATGACGGCGTGGTGGTGGGCGAGCAGGTCGGCGTGGGAGAAATTCTCACCGATCTCGATGTTGAGGTGGCAGCCGAAACGTTTGTGGGTGAAAGCCCGCTCGAACAACTTCACCACCGATTTGGTGTGCTGGTGATCGGGTGCGACGCCGGACCGGATCAGTCCGAATGGGGTGGGCAGCCGCTCGAACAGGTCGACCTGCACACCGTCGACTTCGAGCAACTCCAGCGCGGCGTAACAGGCGGCCGGCCCGGCTCCGACGATGGCGACGCGCAGCGCGCCGGCTTCGACGGGCTTGTGCTTGCGGGGATGGCCGATGTTCAGCGGTTCGAGGGGATGCTGTGCGAAGTATGCGGCGTTGATGTCCTTGAACCGGCTCAGCTGGTCGGGCAGATCGTCCTCGTAGTAGATCGCCTCGACGGGGCATTCCTCCATGCAGGCGCCACAATCGATGCAGGCCTCAGGGTCTATGTAGAGCATTTCGGTTCCGGTGAACTCGCCTGCGGCACCGGTCGGCCGGATGCAGTCCACCGGGCATACCGGTACGCAGCTGGCGTCCTTGCAGCAGTTCTGCGTGATGACGTACGCCATGGCCCCTCCTCGATGAAGCACCGAACCTGGACAGCTGTCCGGTTGGTTAACTATAGAGACTGTTCACCGACGGCTCAAACCGGCGTTCGACGAGAATTCGCGCTGGAAAAGGCCGGTTCCGCTGGCCGGAATCGGACCGAGTCCCGTTGGACACATGTCCAGCAATTAGCGAAGGCCGGTCATCTCGCCTGCGGCGACGGTGGTCCGGCCTTCTCCCCGGCCGCATCTCTGCGTCGTGCCGCCATCCCGGCCAGCGCCTCGAAGACCACCCGGTGCGCGGCGTTGACGGTCAGCTCGGCGTGGTCGTACGCCGGAGCCACCTCCACGACGTCGACACCGGCCACATCGTGTTCGTAGCAGAGCTGCCGCACCATGCGCAGCAGGTCGACGCTGGTGATACCGCCGGGCTCGGGGGTGCCCGTACCCGGTGCGTGCGCCGGGTCGAGGACGTCGATATCCACCGACAGGTACAACTTGTCGGCCTTGGCCAGCGCCTCGGATACCGCGTCGGCCATCACCGCCTTGAACCCGCGTTCCCAGATCTCCTGCATGGTGTGCCACACCATGCCCTGTTCCTGCATCCACTCGAAGGTGTCCTGCGGCGGCCAGTATCCGCGCAGGCCGACCTGGACGAAGTGGGTGCCCGGCACCGCGCCGGATTCGATGAGGCGGCGCATCGGAGTGCCATGGCTGGCGAGATTGCCTTCGATGATGTCGGCGGTGTCGGCGTGCGCATCGAAATGCACGATGCCGACATTGCCGTAGCCGTGCACGTCGGCCACCGCGGTGGCCGAGGGCCAGGTGATCGAATGGTCGCCGCCAAGTACGACGGGGACGATGCCGCGCGAGGCGATCGCGTGTACGCGCTCGCGGATGTTGTTGTGCGACACCTCGGTTTGGCCGTGCGGACAGTACGCGTCGCCGTAGTCGACGACCTCGAGCCAGTCGAAGATCTCCAGCCCCAGGTCGAGGTGATACGTCCCGGGCTCATAGGCGGTGGCCCGAATGGCCCGCGGTCCGAATCGGGCCCCGGGACGGTTGGTGGTGGCGACATCGAAGGGCGCGCCGACGATGGCGACATCGGGCGCCCACGATTCGAGTTGTTCCGGCTCGGTCAGGAACGGGCGGTGCCCGAACGACACCATTCCCGAATACGCGATCTCCAGCTGCTCGACCATGCCCGGCGGCAGGTCCCGGTTCGGATGATGGTCGTGATCGTGGCCCATGCTGGGGAACCCTACTGCGCGGGCGCGGACGCCGTGCCGGGAGCGAATCGAAAGATCGTGACGTCGGCCCGAACACTGTGCACACCGGTGCCGGCGATGAGACAGTGGCAGCGTGCAGGTGGCGATCCTCGACGACTACCAGGACGTGGCGCTGAGGATGGCCGACTGGTCACCGGTCGCGCACCGCGCCGCCATCACGGTTTTCACCGAACACATCGGCGACCCCGACGAGCTGGTGCGGCGGCTGCAACCGTTCGACGTGGTGTTCGTCATGCGCGAGCGCACACCGTTGCCGCGCTCGGTCCTGGAGCGGCTGCCCCGGTTGAAGATGATCGCCTCGACCGGCCCGTTCAACGCCGCCATCGACATGGAGGCCGCGGCCGACTGCGGAATCCATGTGGGTACGACCGGCGGAACGGTGGACTCCACGGTCGAATTGACCTGGGCGCTCATCCTTTCGGTCGTACGGGAGCTACCCGCGCAGATCGCCTCGGTGCGCAACGGTGGCTGGCAGGTGTCGGTCGGTCGCGAGCTTTCGGGCAAGGTTCTCGCGGTCCTCGGTCTGGGGCGCATCGGGGGCCGGGTGGCACGTATCGGCACGGCGTTCGGGATGACGGTGATCGCCTGGAGTCAAAATCTGACACCGCAGGCGGCAGCCGAGTTCGGCGCCGTCTACGTTGACCGCGAGACGTTTTTCCGCACCGCCGATGTACTGACGATCCATCTGAGGCTCAGCGAGCGGTCACGGGGGATCGTCGGTGCGGCCGAACTGGCCGCGATGAAGCCGGAGGCGTACGTGGTCAACACCTCGCGCGGGCCGCTCGTCGACGAACGGGCCTTGGTCGACGCGTTACGCAACCACACCATTGCCGGAGCGGGACTCGACGTCTTCGACACCGAGCCGCTGCCGCCCGAGCACCCGCTGCGCACACTCGAGAATGCCGTGCTGACACCGCATATCGGCTACGTCGCCGACCGGCCGTACCGCATTTTCTTCGGCGATGCGGTGAGGGCCATCGCGGAGTGGATGGACCGCAGTGGCTAGGGACGGGGTAGCTGTGCCCGCAGCCAGTCCGGCCAGGGTTGCTTCTGATAGCTGATGGCGTCGACGCACACGTGCGTCATGACTACTTCGGCGAGCACGGTGTCGTCTCGGGCGATCACGAAATCGCTTCGTAGGGACGTCGTCCCGGGGCTATGAATGGTGGTCGTGACCACCAGCCGGTCGTCGAACCGTGCGGGCGCGCGAAACTGGAGCTGAGCCGCTGCGACCACCAGGTCGATGCCCGCTCGGGTCAGGGTCTGGTATCCCGCGGTGAGTTCACCGAGGGCATCGGTGTGCGCCATGTCGACCCAGGTCAGGTAGTGGGCGTTGAAGACCCGGTCTTGCATATCGCATTCGACGTAGCGGACCCGCAGCGGCATGGTGAAAGAGGCGGTGCTCATCAACAATCCTCCGATTGTCTTTCTTGCGTGGGTATTTCGGCTCTCGTCGACGAAAGGCATTCCGTGGCAATGATTTCCATATGGATGGGTGGGCGCCATCTCGGCCGCCGAAGGCAAGGGCCCCGCATCGGCGGGATCGGCCCGTTCGGGTCCGGCGCGATCCGGAGCGCCGCCTCGGACTGGGCCGGTCCGCGGCGTCGTGGCCACCGGCGTGACAATGAGGCAAAAGGCGAGGCGGTGCTGTCGGCGCGCACCCGACCAGTGTGCTCGACACTGGTTCGGCGCGTAATGACGGACTGCCGTGGGTAGACGTGAGACGGTGACAGGACTATGGACTCCCACGACTACGTGACATACGAGGAATGGGGACGGCGTTTCTTCGAGCTTGCGGTGACCGAGGAGCGTGTCGCCGCCGCATTCGCCGATATCGCCGGTGACCAGTTCGAGATGGGCCCGATGGCGCAAGGTCCGGGGCGAATCGCCCGGGTCAGCGCTCGGGTCAGCATCGGCGACCCGCGGGCGATCCGTCGGCTGGGGGAGACCATCACGTTCGACATCCGGATTCCGCTGGTCATCGACCTGCTGGTCGATCTGCGAGTGGACAAACAGCGGTTCAACGTCGACGGCGAGGTGGCGCTGCGTGCCACGGCACGCGCTGCCGAGCCATTGGTGCTCATCCTCGACGTCGCCAAACCGCGACCGACCGATATCAGCGTGCATGTGTCGTCGAAGTCGATCCGTGGCGAGGTTCTGCGGGTGATCGGCGGTGTGGATGCCGAGATTCGCCGCTTCACCGCCCAGCACGTCGCCGATCAGATCGACGCCCCCGAATCCAAAGAAGCCCAAGCGATCAATGTGGCGGCAATGATCGATTCCGCCTGGACCGGCATCTAGCCTTCGTCGATTGCCGGCACGGCGGATCCTGCTGTGTGGCAATACCTTCGAGACACGTGTTTTGAGCCGTTCATCGGGTTTGCCGTGACAGGTGTGGGCGGCGTAGCCGGTCCGCGCCGCCGTGGGTTTGCCAGTTGGCAGTGTCGCACCTGACGGCAAACTGTTTCGCAACGGTAACGACTCCGTCCCGCAGCGGGCCCAGCTATCGCCGAAATGCCACGAAACACCGGTGTTACCGGAGCGGCTCGCATTCGCAACGATTGCATAAACGCGAGTTTTGACGTCAGGGCAAAAACAGCTACGCCGATACGTTCGCCTCATTCGTTCGACTGCAGCAACAAGAGGATGGGCATGGCAACCAGGAAGAACCGTTCAGCCGCGATCGCGTTGATGACCGCGGGGGTCTTCGGCACGGTGCTGACCCTTTCGCCTGCGGTTTCGCCGGTTGCTGCAGCCGATCCGTCTTTCGTGACGAGCCCGGGCGTGCCTTGCCTCGGCATGGTCCAGCAACTGGCAACCTCGCCGCAGAGCTTCGCTGACATGTTGGCGCCGCCCGCGATTCTGGGCGGTGGAGGGCCCGGCGCGGGCGGTGCTACGGCAGCACCTGTGGTCGACGCCGCCGGCGGCGGCACCGGTGGTGCGGGTGGTGCCGGCGCGGGCGGTGCCGGCGGAGCCGGGGCTGGCGGGGCTGGTGCCGGCGGGGCTGGTGGTAGCGGCGGCGCCGCGGCGCTCGAAGCGGGTGGTGCAGGCGGAGCCGGTGGTGCCGGAGCCGGTGGTGGTGCAGGCGGAGCCGGTGCGGGTGGTGCCGGTGGAGCTGGTGGTGGCGCAGGCGGTGCGGGTGGTGGTACAGGCGGCGGTGGTGGCGGTGCCGGTGGGGCAGGGTTGCCGGTGATCGATGCCGCCGGAGTGCCCGGTGCGATCCCCGGTGCCGCAGGCATCCCGGGCGGTGGCGGCATTCCTGCCGGTATCCCCGCCGGGATTCCGGTGGGACAGGCTGCGCCCATCGCGCAGGCTTCCGGGGTTCCCGCCGGCCAGGCGGCCGGCGAAGGCGCGCCCGTCGTGGACAACGCGGGCGCGGCTCATGGCGGACCCGGAGCAGGTGGCTCGGGTGCAGGCGGACCGGGAGCGGGTGGCTCGGGTGCGGGCGGTCCCGGTATCGAGGGCGCCGCGATTCAGGACAACGCGGGAGCAGCGGGCGAAGCCGCACCCATAGTCGACAACGCCGGTGCCGGTGCCGCGGGAGCGGGAGCTGATGCGGCGGCCGTCGCCGACGCCGCGGCTGCCGCGGGCGCCGGTGGCGCGGGCGCGGGTGGAGCAGGTGGAGCCGGTGCGGGCGGCGCGGGCGGCGCGGGTGGAGCTGGTGCTGGTGCCGGTGGAGCGGGCGCGGGTGGAGCTGGTGCTGGTGCCGGTGGAGCGGGCGCGGGTGGAGCTGGTGCCGGTGGAGCGGGCGCGGGTGACGCGGGCGCGGGTGCTGGTGGTGCTGGTGGTGCTGGTGGTGGTGACGCGGGTGCTGGCGGTGCCGGTGGTGGTGCGGGCACCGGCGGTGGTGCGGGCGGCGGTGATGTTGCCGCGGTCGCCGATGCTGCCGGTGGCGGTGCAGGAGGTGCCGGCGGTGGCGGTGGAGCTACCGGTGGCGGTTCTGCTGGTGGCGGCGCCGAAGGTCAGGCCGCCGTCGAAACCGGAGCCTCGGGCGGGGGTGCAGCCAACGCCGGTGGGGGTGCCGGAGTCGCCGGCCAGAGTGCCGGCGCAGTGACAGACATGGCGAACGCCGTCGCGGGCGGCGGAGGTGGCGGTGGTGGCGGTCTCGGTGCTGTCGCAGGCGGACTCGGTGCCCTTGGCGGCGGTGGCGCCGGTGGCGGCGGTGCGGCCGGTGGTGGCGGCGCCGGCGCTGGTGGTGGCGGTGCGGGCGCAGCTGCGCCCGTGGTCGAAGCTGCGGCTGCCCCTGCGGTTGAGGCCAATGCCGCGGGTAGCGGTGAAGGCGCCGGAACCGGCGGAGGCAGCGGCACCGGCGGAGGCAGCGGTAATGCTGGCGGCGAGGTGGCCCCGGTCGTCGATGCCGCTGGTACCGGCAGCGGTGGCGCGGGCGGTGAAGGTGCCGGCGGCGGCGGAGCCGGCGGCGAAGGAACCGGTGGTGTCGCGGGCGAGGCTGCTCCGGTTGTGGACGCCGCTGCCGGCGGAGATGCAGCTGGCGGTGGTGCAGGTGGCGCTGGCGCCGGAGCAGGTGGTGCCGGTGGAGCCGGTGGTGCCGGTGGAGCCGGTGCGGGTGGAGCTGGCGGCGGCGGAGCTGGTGCAGGTGGCGCGGGTGCCGGTGGTGGCGGCGGTGCGGGTGCCGGCAGTGCCGGTGTTGCCGGGCTGCCTGTCCTGGACGCTGCAGGTGCTCCGATCGCGGATGCCGCCGGTGCGCCCATCGTCGATGCGGCGGCTGCCCCGGTAGCTGATGCTGCGGCGGCACCGATCGCGGGTGCCCCGATTGCAGACGCCGCAGGCGCTCCCATCGCGGATGCTGCGGGCGCTCCGATCGGTGCGCCGGAAGCGGCGCCCGCTGCCGACGCGGCTGCGGCTGCCGGTGGTGGCGAGGGCGGAGCCGTCGGGGGCGGAAGCGGTGTGGGCGAGCTCGGGGCGGCTACGGCCGCAGCGCCCGTCGCCGATGCCGCGGCTGCTCCAGCTGTCGCTGCGGCGGCTCCGGTTGCCGCCGAGGGTGGAGCCGTGGCAGGTGGGCTGGGTGCCGGAGAACTAGGCGCAGCGCCGGTCGCTGCGCCGGTCCTCGATGCTGCTGCCGGCGGCGTGGGCGCCCCGGCAGCAGTCGCCGCACCAGTAGTCGATGCCGCCGCGGGTATCGGAGGCACCGGCGGCGCAGGTGGTGCCGGCGGAGGCGGTGGTGCCGGTGGTGCCGGCGGAGGCGGTGCCGGTGGTGCCGGTGCAGGGGGCGCGGGTGCGGGTGGTGCCGGCGGAGCAGGTGCAGGCGGAGCTGGTGGCGCAGGTACCGGTGGTGCCGGAGCCGGGCAGGTTATCGATGCGGCCGCAACCGGCGTGGGTGCCGGTAGCGGAGGCGGCGGCGGTGCAGCCGGAGGTGGCGGCACCGGAGCGGGTACCGGTGGCGGCGGCGCGGGTGGCGCAAGCGCCGGCGCTGGTGGTGGCGGAGGTACCGGCGGCGGTGGCACCGGCGCGGGCACCGGAGGTGGTGGTACCGGCGGCGCGGGTACCGGTGGTGGCGGCGCGGCAACCGCCGGGGGCGCAGGAACCGGAACCGGTGGAGGCGCCGGCGCAGGAACCGGTGGTGGCGCAGGAGCCGGTGGTGGCGCTGGCGGAGGTGGCGGTGGCGGACTGCTCGCACCGATGGGCGCGTTCGCAGCACCGGTATGGGGAGCAATGGCTCCGGTTACCGGCATCGCGGCGCCGCTGATGGCGACCGGCGCGTCGATGCTGGCGCCCGGCGCGGTGGGAATCCCGACCATTCCGGGCCTGCCGATACCGATGCCGACGACGGTCTCGATGCCGCAGGACCTGTTGTGCGCGGGTACCGGATGGTCGGCAACCGACCCGGCAGCGGGTCCCGATGCTGCCCCACACGCACCGGAGGCGCGACGCGGAGACTGGTGAACCGGGTCGCGGCGATCCGCGCTGTGGAAGAACGGTGGGCTAATCTGTGGTCAGTCGTGTAGTTATCGCGACACCTTGCCTGGTTCAGACCGAGCCGCGCGAGCGCGACATTATCTGCATTTCGCGAGCCCAATCAACGAGGTGAGTCTTGGACGCCCAGCAGGAAACGTCATCCTCCGATCCCGACATGGCGAATTTCGCCGTCGCCCAGGAATCGGTCGGTACCGTCGCCGTTGTTTCGGTATCGGGTGCCGTAGACATGTTGACCGCACCGCAACTATCGCAGGCAATCGCGGACTCCCTGAGTAAGCAGCCGACGGCCGTGATCGTCGATCTCCTCGACGTCGACTTCTTGGCGTCCGCCGGTATGCAGGTGATCGTGGCCGCACACGAAGATGCCGGATCGCAGACCAAGCTCGTCGTCGTCGCAGACGGACCGGCGACCAGCCGACCGCTGAAGATCACCGGCATCGCGGACTTCATCGGCGTCTACCCCACGCGTGACGACGCGTTGCAAGAGATGCAGGTGTGACGGACGGCCCAGTGGGTAGTCCGTAGCGACATGAACGCTTCGTTTCAGGGTGCCGACACTGCCGACACACGCTATTCGCGGGTGGGAGTCGCCGACGCCCGAACCGTGGCGCGCATCAGGAACGAATTCGGCCGGTGGCTGCGTACCCACCTGGAGCTGACCGAAGAGCAATTCAGCGATGTCGTGTTGGCGGTCAACGAGGCGTTGACCAACTCGGCGGAGTTCGCCTATCGGACCTTCCCGGAAGCCGGCACAGTCTCCATCGACGCGCAGTACAGCAGCGCCACGGGAAGCCTCACCGTCGTGGTCGTCGATTACGGCGCCTGGAATGAGGGAGACCCGCCGCATCGCAGTCACACGCGCGGACGCGGCATCCAGTTGATGCGCGCACTTGCTGATCTGGCCGTCATCGAACGGGGATCTGAAGGCACCGTGGTGCAGATGCGTTTCGATCACTGCGCTGCGGTCTCGGACAGTTCGGCCCTCAGCGAGGCGTAGCAGGCGCGCAGGCCCCTACGCCTGCGGCGCGGCGACCCGCGCAATCCGTTCGTCACGCGCACCGGTATCGCGACCCAGCGCGATGGTGCCGGCCAGCATCGCCGCGACGGCGACCGGCAGCGCCAGCACCGCCGGACCGTGCGCCGTCAATTGTTCGCCGAGCACCAAGATGCCCAGCAAAACCGCGAACACCGGCTCCAGCACCAGCATCGTGGGCACCGAGGTCTGCAGGGCGCCGGCATGGAACGCCGACTGCTGCAGCACCGTGCCCGTCGCGGCCACCAGTACCAAGAGGTAGGGCGCCGTCGTACTGAGCATCGCGCCCAGGCCGGTGGTCTCCAACCGGTGGGCACACAGCTTGGTCAGGAGTGCCACCAACGCGAACATCACTCCGACTGCGACGGCGAGCAACACCGCACGCCGGGTGCCGATGGTGCGTGCGGCACCCACCACGCAGAGCGTGATCAGCGGCACGCACACCACGGCGACGATCAGCCAGGCCGCGGTCGTGGGCGTGAAGTGGCCCTCCCTGGGCCTGCCCACCAGAACGAACAGGGCCAGACCCGCCGTGAGCACGATGGCCCACAGCCATTCGCCGCGCGTCACCCGCACCCCGGCCGCGCGGGCGCTCAACGGAAGCGCGAAAAGCAGCGACGACACCAGCAACGGTGCCACCAGCAGCAGCGATCCGAACGACAACGCCAACGCCTGGAAGACATAACCAGCGACGGCACTGCCGGTGCCGGCCCACCACATCGGGTTGCGCAACAGCGCCGAAACCATCACCGAGCTCATCCCGTGTTCTTCGGGCACATGCTGGGTCGCAAGTTGGCGGACGACGATGCCGACCGCGGCACACAGAGCGGCGAGCAGAGCCAAGCCGACGACGACGGCCTGCGTCACCGATCACCTCCTCGCCTGCGGGTCTGCACACCGACTGTACTGATCGGCGGCGGCGGGAAGGTGAACCGGTGTTTTAGAACAGGTAGATCGCGAGGATGGCCAGCCACAGCACAACAAGCCAGGCGTCGGTGGCGACCTTGAGCCACCGCGGTGCGGTCTGTACCTCCATGAAGTAGCGGATGATGAGCCGACCTTTGACGAAGCCGAGCGCCACGACCGCCACGGTGATCGGCACGCTGGCGACCGCGACGTCGGTCGCCGAATGGCCGGGCGCCAGCCACCAGGACAGCAGCGTTATCGCACACAGCGCGACCCAGGCGTAGGTCGCCGGACGCGTGGCGGTGCGGGTCACGGTGCTCATCGCATCACCTCATCACGTAGAACAGCGCGAATATGACGACCCAGAGCAGGTCGACCATGTGCCAATAGATGGCGCCGGATTCGATCATCGACACTCGCCGACGCCTGGGGTTGCTCAGTTCTCGCGACACCACCCCGAGGATCACCAGACCCAGCGCGACGTGAAAGAGGTGCACTCCGGTGAGGACGTAGTAGAAGCCGAAGAACTCGTCGGTGCCGAAGGTGTAGCCGTGCGCGATCTTGGTCGACCATTCGTAGGCCTTGATCGCGATGAACAACAGCCCGAAACCCCCGCCGACGTGGATCAGGCGCCGGGCACGCGTCGGATCGCCGATCCGGGCATTCTGCACACCGCGCACCACGAACCACGAACTCGTCAGCAGTACAACGGTATTGACGACACCCACGGTGATATCGAGGTGCTGTTGCGATGCCAGGAACTGCTCGGGCGCCATCGCCCGGTACACCATGAAGATGAGGAAATAGGCACCGAATATCAACAGGTCGCCGAGCACCATCACCCAGATGTGGGTGTCGCCCGGCAGGTGCGGACCCGGGGGCCGTCGAACGTGCGGTGGCGAGCTCTGTTCGGTGTCGGTCATCGACGCCCTCAATCCAGCGGTGGTTCGTCGGCGGGTTCCGATTCGGTTGCCTTCTTGAGGAAGGTGATGACGCACATCAGCCAGACGCCGAACACCACGGTGCCCATCCAGAACGCGATCGATCCGTTCCACGCGAACGGGCCGGCCTTCGATACGAAAACCGGGGTTGCCATCACCTCGGTGACGATCTGCCAGATCGAAATGTAGGCAAGCCATTTGGGAAAAATCCGGTTGCGGTCGTAGAAGATCGCCACCGCGAAGGCGAAGTAGGCGGTGGTGAAACAGCCCAGCGATCCGACGTAGGACAGCAGCCCGAGGTCATAGAGCAGCGCTATCGCCTCCGGGTCGCGGTCGGGGCGGAATGTGGCTGCCAGAAAGCAGAACGCGACGAGCAGGCAACCCGGCAGGGCGCCGACGGACATCGCACCCAGGTAGGTGTAGGCCAGCACCGAGCCGACGCTCATCCGCTTCATGTGGTAAGCCACGATGCCGTTGGCGACACCGGCGCCGCCGACGATGAGTACCAGCAGCGCGAAGCCGATCTGGATGGTGGTGGCGTGCTGGCCGAACCAGCCGACCATCTCGCCGGTGGAGATGTCGGGGCGCGGTGGCGGCATGGTGCGCGCCAGCAGGAAGAAGATCGCACCGAATGCCGTGTAGAACACCGGCACGATCCAGAACACCAGCCACACATCGCGTTTGCCCGCCGTGCGAGGCCCGGTGGTCGCGACCGGTTCGGCGCCGGCCACCGTGCTCATGCGGCCACGCCCTCGGTGACGGCCTCGTTGTACACCGCATTGCGCAGTGCGAAGAACATCACCGCGACGAAGAGTACGAACGCGCCGTTGCGCAACCAGAAGGACACCAGGCCGTCCCAGGCCAGTGGCCCGGTGTGCACGACCGAAGCGCAGACCGCGGGTGCCATCGCCAGCGCCGTGAGCACCGCGAAATGCCCTATCCAGCGCGGGAATACCGGATGTGGACTGCCGCCGCTGCCGGTGTCGAAGTAGACCGCGGCGCCGAGCAGCAGGTTCATCGCGACGACCGCGCCGACCGGGGCGACGAAAAGCAGCCAGGCCATATCGTTGAGCAGCAGCACCAGATCCGCGCCGCGATCGGGCCGGAACGCCGCTGCGAGGTAGAAGATGTTCGACAACGCGAACAACGTGGCACCGCTGACCGCCGCGGTCAGGTAGCAGTAGGCGAACACGTGGCTCTGCGTGGTCATCCGTTTGAGATGGACCACGATCACCATGAAGAACGGCAGCAGCATGACACCGCACAGGTCGTAGGTGATCATCGAGAACCGGATCGCCGCGGTGTGTTCGGTATAGAACGAGGCGACCGCGCCGGCGCTCAGTTGCGGTGACATGGGCGGGAAGAAGCCCGGGAAGGCCAGGAAGGCCACCAGGTAGACGACGCCGAAAATGGGCGCCATCCACAGACAGATCAGCTGGGTCTTGATGTTGGCCGTCGTCGGTTGCTCCTCGGCCCGGGCAAGGATCTGCATCGCACCCCTTTTCGCGGCGAAATGACTCCGCCGAGCCGAGGGTAGCCGATCGGCTATTCTGGCGGCAATAGGAGTAGCGCGGACCGGTTAATCGGGCAGGTTGAGAATCCTGGTGACCAGGGCGGTGAGCACCACGCGCAAGGTGTCGTCATCGATATCGTCGACCAGTGGGTTGACCACCGCCCCGGCGATCGCCCCGGAGAACAGCGCCGCGGTCACCCGCGCGATGGTGTCGTCCGGCTCGTCCTGCAAGATGCCGTAGAGCTCGCTGATGAATTCCCGAAACGGCGCGTGCTCGCCGAGCAACCGGACGATTATCGGATCATTCTGTAGCGTGCGGATCCAGCGTCGCCGTCGCACCGCCATGTCGATCACCTGTGTCAGCAGCACTTTTCGCGCTGACACCGGATCGGTTTCGGCTTGCGCCGCGGCCAGCGCATCTTCCAGTTGCGACAGTTCCAATTCGGTGACCGCGACGACGATCTCGTCCTTGGTCTTGAACTGGTGGTAGACAGCGGCTTTGGTGACACCGATGGAGTCGGCGATCATCTGCAGCGACGTGCCGCTGACGCCGTGCTCGGCTATCAGGTCCAAAGCCGCTGCGAGAATGCGGGATTGAGCTGCGCTGTGCTGCACAGTGCCCAGGCGGGGCCGCCCTGACCGGGTCTCCACGTTCTCAGCGTATCCGGGCGCGGGGGTCACTTCGTCCCGAATATCCGGTCTCCGGCATCACCGAGACCCGGCAGGATGTAGCCGTGGGTGTCCAGTTCGCGATCGATGGCCGCGGTGTAGACCGGGACATCGGGATGTGCCTGGGCCATGGCGTCGATCCCTTCCGGACACGTCAGCAGGCAGACGAACTTGATGGATTTCGGCCGGTGTTCCTTGAGGCGGTCCACGGCGGCGATCGCGGAGTGTCCGGTGGCCAGCATCGGGTCGACGACCACCACGTCGCGTTCGTGCAGGTCGCCGGGCAGCTTGAAGTAGTACTCGATGGCGACAAGGGTTTTGGGGTCGCGGTAGAGCCCGATATGTCCAACTCGGGCCCCGGGGACGACGGCCAGCATGCCGTCGAGGATGCCGGTGCCGGCCCGCAGGATGGAGACGAAAACCAGTTTCTTGCCGTCGACGACGCGGCCGGTGGTGTGTTCCAGTGGTGTTTCGATGTCGATATCGTGCAACGGCAGGTCGCGCAGTACCTCGTAGGCCATCAGGGCCGACAGTTCGACACACAGATGTCGAAAGCTGTTGGTGGATATGTCTTTACGGCGCATGAGCGTCAGTTTGTGCTGGACCAGAGGATGATCCACGAGTGTTACGTTGGCTTGGTTTCCCACGTTTTCCCAGCTCCTAGAAGACTGTGCCGTCGCTGATGATCGTCAGTGGTGGCAGTCCGTGGCGTAACCGCGCCGCCAGCTGCCTGCCCGCCGCCCAGGTGCCGCCTTCGAGGACGCGTGCCAGCGGCATCGTCTCGGCGTCGACGCCCAGCTGCGCACGTACCAGCGGTGCAAGCTCGTCGAGGAGCGCCACCGTCAGTGCCCGCCATTCGACCACCAGCTCGTCGCCGACCTGCCAGTCGTGATGGGCCCAGTCGGGGTCGCGTAACTGCAGCACACCGGTGTCGAGGAGCAGACCGCCGTTGCGGTATTCCGGCAGGCCGGTCAGGGCGTTGAGGTCCCGGACGGTTACGCCGGCCCACTCGAACGGTTCGAGCAGCGAGTAGGTGAGCCATTGCGAGAGTTTGTGAAAGGGGACCCAGCCGCGGGTCGGTCCCGGCCCGTCGACCGCCTCATGGCGCCAGCAGTCGCCCAGCGGGTGACCGTCGATGGTGTTGTCGGCCAACCAGATACCGGAGAACTCCGCCAGGATGTGGGAGAGGATGTCGTGCGCGGCGACGTCGTCGCGACCGGCGGTGACGACGTCGAACAGGCCACCGGGGCGCCCGGACGCGCCGAAGACCTCGGGCCGGGCGGCCAGCACGTCGGCGAGCCGATGCAGCAGCCGCACCCGGCCCTCGAGTCCCACCAGCGGATTGTCGGGCCCAACCTGGAACGCCGTGCCGAGCGAGGCGGGTGTCAGCGCACGCAGTCCGGCCGCGTCGACCTGTAGGGGATGGGCGGGATCGGCGGCGAACAGTCCGGTCCCGAAGGCATTCCAGCTCGCCACCCCCAGGCCCTCGGATCGGCTCAAGCGCAGGCCGCCGGGCTCTTCGAGGTAGTGCCAGTCCGGACCTGCGCCGGCGTCGAGCAGCACACTGACCACCGTGAGGTCGATCATGGCGCGGGCCCGGGCAGCCGGGTCGTGGTCGGCCAGCCGGGCATCGAGCGCAGCCTTGCGGTTCACGCCGCCGGCTTCGAAATGCCGCCACCTGCTGTGGTAGGGGATCGCGAGGTCGGGGTAGCGGGTACGGCAGACCTCGGCCACTTCGGCCGCGGCTGCCGGCAGCGCCGCGGCATGCACCTCGAACCAGCGGGAGCCGCCTTCCTGCGCGCGCTCCAACAACGATCGAGCCCGCTGACGGATCGCGGCGGTGGTGCGCAGTTCGGCGAGCGCCTCGGCCCGGCCGGACGTCGTGCCGGCTGGTCTCACCCGTGCAGCCCCCGGCCCTTGGCCTTCCTGAGTTCCTCGGCATCGGGTACCGGTCCCGGCGTGAAGTAGCCGGCCGCCATCTTGGCATCGATCTCGACCCGCGCGTCTGCTGGAATGAGATCGTCTGGGATGTTCACCCGCACACCGACTTCGATTCCCGAACCGGTTATGGCGTCGTATTTCATATTGCTCATCGACACCAGACGGTGGATCTTGCGGACACCGAGCCAGTGCAGGACGTCGGGCATCAATTCCTGGAATCGCATGTCCTGTACGCCGGCAACGCATTCGGTCCTGGCGAAGTACGCCTCTGCGGTGTCACCGCCCTCTTGCCGCTTGCGGGCGTTGTACACCAGGAACTTGGTGACCTCGCCGAGTGCGCGGCCTTCCTTGCGGGAGTAGGCGACCAGTCCGACACCACCGCGTTGCACACCCTGGATGCATTCCTCGATGGCGTGCGTCAGATACGGCCGGCAGGTGCAGATATCGGAGCCGAACACATCCGAGCCGTTGCACTCGTCGTGCACCCGCGCGGTCAGTTCGATCTCCGGGTCGGCCAGGTCGCGGGCGTCACCGAAGATGTAGACGGTCTGGCCGCCGATCGGGGGCAGGAACACTTCCAGATCGGATCGCGTCACCAGCTCGGGATACATGCCCCCGGTCTCCTCGAACAGCACGCGACGCAGATCGGTCTCGCTGCAGCCGAACCGGGACGCCACCCCCGGCAGGTGCCAGACGGGTTCTACGGCGGCCTTGGTGACCATCGCCGCGCCGCTGGGCAGCAGTGTGCGGCCATCGGGGTGCAGGCGGCCCTTGGCGATGGCCTCGGTGATCTCCGGCAGGATGACGTGGGCCTGGGTCACCGCGATCGTCGGGCGGATGTCGTAGCCCGCGGCCAGCTCGGTGCCGAACACATCGGCGACCGTGGCTCCCCACGGGTCCAGGCTCACGATCTGCCCCGGTTCGCTCCACTGCGGATACGGGCCGATGGCATGCGTCGGCGAGGTGTTGGTCAGGTCGGCGCGGTGTTCGCGTGACAGCGCCCCGGCCGCGACGGCCAGTGCTCGGTAGACGCTGTAGGAGCCGCTGTGGGTGCCGATCACATTGCGGTGGGCCCGGTTGGTGGTGGTGCCGATCAGCGGTCCCCGCCCGGCGGGCGTCGGCGCATCCCACTCGATAGCGGGGGCACCGAAACCGCCGGTGTGCGACGTCAGGCGGATGTGTCCGCTGGATTTGGGCGCACCCGCGGCCGTCGCATCGGTGGCGTCGGCAGACATCTGCGCTCCTCCTTCTCCCGGCCCGGCGGAAAGGCGCAAGCATAGCGACTGGTGCGCGACCGCGCCGGTCGTAGGACGTTTCGTCGGTAGGTCCTGGTGGTGGGGCTAGGACTGCGGCGGGTGGCTCATTCCGACGGTGTAGGAGGTCATCGACAGCGAACCGTAGGTGTAGCCGTCGACGAGGACGTCCGCGGGCTGGGCGCCCGCACCGGCCAGACCCGCGAAGTAGAGCATCGGGATGAAATGGTCGGGGGTGGGGACGGCCTTCGGGTAATCCCGGTGCCCGGAAACCGTCAGGACATCGGCCGGATCGGTGCTCAGTTCCGCTCGCACGCTGTCGTCGAATCTTGCCGCCCAATCGAATCCGTCGTCGGGCCGACCCGCATCCATGGCGCCGAGATTGTGGACGACGTTGCCGCTACCGATGATGAGCACACCGCGCTCGCGCAGCGGTGCCAGCCGGGCACCGAGGTCGAGGTGGTAGTCCAGCGGTTTCTCGGCATTGATCGACAACTGCACCACCGGGATGGTGGCGTCCGGGAACGCATGCACCAGTACCGACCACGTGCCGTGATCGATACCCCAGCTGTCCTGATCGGCGCCCACCCAGGTGGGGCGCACGGTCTCGGCGATCTCGTCGGTCAGCTCGGGCAGGCCGGGCGCCGGATACTGCACGTCGTACAGCTCGGACGGGAAGCCGTAGAAGTCGTGAATGGTGCGCGGTCGCGGCATCGTGGTCACGGCGGTGGCGTTGATATACCAGTGCGCGCTGATGACCAGGATGGCCCGGGGACGCCCGGCGTCGCGCCCGAAAGCCTGCCAGGCGGTGGTGTACCGGTTGCGCTCGAGTGCGTTCATCGGGCTGCCGTGGCCGATGAAGGCCGCCGGCATCGGTGAAGGCGTTGCGGTCGGCATATCGGTTCCTTTCCGGGCACCGGTGAGCCTACGCGTCGGTGATCGGCTCGGCCACGTCAGTCGAGTTCGATTACCGCTCCGAGGTTTTCGGCAATCTCCTCCACGAGCAACCGGCCGGGTCCGTCGTAGAGGCTCGAGGCGCCGGGCCCGAACATCGTCCAGCTGCCGCGGGCCGAGCTGTACCGGGGTCGCCCGAACAACACCATCGCCTCGACCGATTCGTACCGGGCGAGCTCGGCCTGGCGTGAATGCCACAGCAGACCGTGCAGGGTGCGTTTGCCGTGGGAGCGGCCCAGTGCCGTTGTGGCCAGCCGGCGGGTGCACGGATAGTGCTCGGCCGACGTCGACACGACACCGTCGCGGCGCAGCGACAGTCGGTCGAGCTCCGGGTCCCGCAGATCGGCGACGATCGCCATCGACGGGGTGCGGACGTGGGCCAGCAGCTTGCCGCGGAGGTCGCGCTCGTAGATGACGCGGGCACTGCGGTGGTGGACATCGTGAAAGACGGTCTCCAGCAGCGCCGCGGTCGGGGTGGCAGCCAGATACATGCAGGGCAGCCGGACGCCGGTGGCCGGATCGTCGACGGGGGAGAACCGGGCGTCGCCGTAACCGGGGTTGTACTCGTCGTAGCCCCAGGTCGCGTCGTAGACCCGATACCACGCCGTACCCGCGCCGACGGGCACGCTGCGCAACCGGGGCAGCCGGGTGATGACCGGGCATTCGTCGGGATCCGGGCATGCCAGATCGACGGGCGCGAAAGTGGGCGGCATCGGCTGCTCAGGCGGCGGCGGTGACCGCGAACCGTTGGGCGGCCCGCAGCACCCGCTGCCCGGCGGTACGCGCCAGGCGTTCGGGGACCTCGCCGGACAGCAGGCTGGTCGGCGAGGTCAACCAGGTCCACAAGGTCCAGCCATGCACGCCGGCATCCAGCAGTACGGCCAATATGGGCTGCAGTTCCGGCCGGGGTTCCCCGTGCTCGTCGAGCTGGAAGGCAGGGATCAGGGTTCGCCCGCCGTGGCTGACGGTGAACAGTGCGCGAGCCTGTTTGCGGCGCGCCAGCCAGGTCCGTGTGCTCGATGGACGTGAATCCCCGCGCAGCTGACTCAGCGAGGACTGGGTGAGCACACCGGAGGCCAGCAGCGCGTCGCGGTGGCCGGCCAGGCGCTGCGCCTGCGCGACGGTGGCAGGCGGTGTCAGCGGGACGTTCCCGGCCATCAGCGTGCGGACCAGGGTCTCCCGGGTGTCGGCGGCGTGATCGGCTTGCAGGGCGCGGACCCTGTCCAACAGGTCCAGAGCCTCGGCGACACGTCCGCGGCTGACCCCGCGGACCTCGACGTGATCAGCGTGTTCCGCGATGTCGTACCGTGCCGGACGTGCGCCGTTCATGTAGCAATCGTAGCACTGGGAATCAGTAGCTCCGTATGCTACAAGCGTCACCGCAGCGCGGCAGCCACCGGGTTCAGTCGAGTGGCTTCGATCGAGCCGAGGATCTCGCCGCTGCGCACGGCGATATTGGACAGCAACGACGATGTCAGCCCGTGGGTGTGCTCGGTGTTGCCCTGGATGTACAGACCGCCCATCGTGGGTGGTGACGTCGCGAGCCGGTAATCGCGTGAGACCACCGGCTGGCCGCTCTCAAGGACCAGGTTGTCGTAGAGGTCGCCGAGTATCCCGCGCAGTGACGCGGGCCGGAACCCGGTGGCGTAGATGATTGCATCGCAATCGATCTCGTCGACCGTGCCGGTCGGGTGATGCAGGATCTGCACTCTGACCCCGCCGTCGTACTCGTCGGTGTACTGCAGGCTGGACGCGCCCCGCATGAACAGTCGCCGATCGCCGGCCACGCGTTCGGCGTACTCCCGCGCGTAGAGCTCCTCGATGAGTGGTAGATCGACCGCCGAGTAGTTGGTGCTGCGGTGATAGTTGATCAGTTGCCTGCGTACGCCGGGGTCGGCGGAGAAGAAGTCGTCCACCGCATCGGGATCGAAAACCCGGTTCGCATAGGGACTGTCGTCGGCAGGGCTGTAGCCGTACTTGGCGAACACCCCGTGCACCTCGTTGGCCGGGGACAGGTCGTGCAGGTAGGCGCACACCTCGGCGGCACTCTGCCCGGCGCCCACCACGACGTAGCGGTTGTGCCGGGGATGGGGAATGCGGTCCAGGTCGTGGAGGAAGCCGTGATTGTGGACCTGGCGCAACGAGCGGATGACCCCGGGCGGCAGCTGCGGCTCGAGTCCCCCTGCGACCACGACGTTCCTGGCCCTGAGGTGACCGGCATGGGTCCCGGTCACCTCGATCTCGAAGCCGCCGTCGATTTCGCGGACCCCCGACACCCGTGTGCCGTACCGCACCGAGGCGTCCACCTTCTCGGCCGCCCAGCTCAGGTAGTCGTGAAACTCCAACCGGGTGGGGAAGAAGGTCTTGTAGTTGATGAACTCGGTGAGCCGGCCACGTTCGGTCAGGTAGTTCAGGAAGGTGTATTCGCTCTGCGGGTTACGTTGTGTGACGAGATCTTTCAGAAAGGAGATCTGCATCGTCGCGCCCGGGATCAGCATCCCGGTGTGCCAGCCGAATTCGGATTTGAGTTCGACGAACTCCGCGGTGACGGGGTCGGTGACATCGGGCTTGGCATTGTGCTCGGATATCGCGATCGCCAGCGCCAGATTGGACGGTCCGAAGCCCACGCCGACGAGGTCGAGCATCGGGCCGTCGCCGTTGGACGCGAAGTGGCCGTTGGTCCCCGTCATGAACGGCTCGCGAACTGGTCGAGCGCGCCGGGAACGGGCTGGGCCGGATCGGAGCCGAGCGCCACGATCCTGTTGTCGGAGTCGACGTGGACCACCTTGGGCAGATGGGCGGCGCGTTCAGCCTCGTCGAGCTGTAGGAAAGACATGATGATCACCAGGTTCGACGGTGAAATCAGATGTGCTGCCGCACCGTTGATGCCTATCACGCCAGAACCCGGCGCTCCGGTGATGGCGTAGGTGACCAGCCGGGCACCGCTGGTGATGTCCACGACGTGGACCTGCTCGCCCTCCACGATGTCGGCCGACGCCATCAGTTCGGCATCGATGGTGATGGACCCGACGTAGTGCAGATCGGCTTGCGTCACCGTGGCCCGGTGGATCTTGCTGCCGAGTACTGTCCGCTGCATGCTCGCCCCTCTCGCCGCAGATTTCTGCGACATAGGAATATGAAAGTGCGTGCCCCCGCCTGAGAATTTATAAGCTGAGGCTAACCTATTTTGCAAACGGCGCAAGACCTTCGTTGTTTGTCGCCGCGGGCGTGGAATTGTCGTCAAAGCGCTTGTGACGCTTCGACTTCCTGTCGGATAGGGGTGCTTCCCCCGGCCTGGCGTGCTCAGCATATAGTTATGTGAGCCTAAGCTAAAATTCCGCACTTGCATCGAGGGAAGAGGAATCAGCACATGCAGTTGAATCATCGGAGATGGGGCCGCGTATTCGCCCCCGTCGTCGCGGTCGTGCTCGCGGCCGGTCTGCTGGCCGGCTGCGGTTCGGCGAAGGAGACTGCCGAGAGCGCACCGCAAGCCGGGCCGGTGACCATCACCCACAAGTTCGGCGAGACCAAGGTCCCGGCCAACCCGAGTCGGGTCGTCACCGTCGGCTGGACCGACCAGGATTTCGTGCTGCCACTGGGCGTCGTGCCGGTCAGCACGCGGGAATTCTCCGGCTCCTACAACAACGATCCGTGGGTCAAGGCCGCGACCGGTGGTAAAGGGGTGACCACCTGGGGTGCCGATGAGATCGACTTCGAGGCCATCGCCGCCCAGAAACCCGACCTGATCATCGCGATCTACGAGACGATCGACAAGCCGACCTATGACCGGCTTTCCCAGATCGCGCCCACCGTCATCCAGTCCGCCGACTACGCCGACGAGGAGACGCCGTGGAACGTCCAGCTGCTGACCACCGGCAAGGCGCTCGGTAAGGAAGCCGAGGCCAAGGAATTGGTCGCCAAGGTCCAGGGCAAGATCGATGAGGCCAAGAAGGCGAACCCGGAGTTCGAGGGCAAGACCTTGGTCGTCGATTTCGGTCCGTCCCAGGGCGGTCACTACCTGCTGGGCGAGAACGACCCGCGCCGTTCGCTTTTCACCGCACTGGGCTTCAAGGCCCAGGATGTGGTGGGCGATGTCAGTGAAGAGAAGCTCGACCTGCTCGACCGCGACGTGCTGTTCATCGACGGCGCGACCAAAGAGGACATGCTGGCGTCGCCGGCCTTCGCGCGGCTCGGTGTGGTCCGCGAGGGCAGGACGTTGTACACCAACAACGAGTCCCACCTCAACGACGCGCTGACCTACAGCGGACCCGATGCCATGTTGTACGCACTCGACGTGCTCACTCCACAGCTTGCGAACGCGCTGAACGGCCGCCCGGTGGCCGATCTCGCCAACGCCTGACCCACACCGACGCCAGTACCCATCGGCACTGCCGGTGGGTACTGGCGTTTTCGCATCCGTCATCCACGCAGCTCGGCGGCGATCAACGGACCGAGCCTGTCGAGGGTCTGGGCATCCATCAATTCGGAATGCCGGCACGGTAGCGCGATCGTGCGCAGTTCACCGCCGATGACGTCGCGCCAGCCCGCTGAGGCCACACCGGTGAACTCCATCTCCAGGATGGTGGCGTCCACGAAGAAGACGTCTCCCTCGTAGCGTCCGTAATCCGCACCGGCCGTGAAGCGCTCTGCGGCGACGTAGTTTTCGATCACCAGTGCTATCTGGTCATCGTCGAGGATGGCGATCGCGTCACCGCTGGACCGGACCAGTGCCACCGCCTCGGGCACGCTGATACGAGCCTGCGGATCGACCGGGAAACCCATCTCGCGCAGCAGTCCGGCCAACACCGCGTCGGCGTCGAACACCGCGTCGCCCTCGACGATGTCGGTGCGGGTGTCGAGCATCCCGACGAAGGTGACATCGCGGCCCGCGCTCCGCAGGCGCTGTGCGATCAACAGCGCCAGCGTGCCGCCGAACGACCAGCCGAGCAGGCGGATCGGTCCGGTTGGCGCCACCGCGTTCACCGTATCGGCATACCGAGACGCCAACTGGCCGATCGTCGCGGGCAGCTGCTCTCCGGAGAACAGCGGCGACTGCAGTCCGTAGAGTGGGACATCCTGCGGCAGATGCCGTTTCAGGCCGGCGAACTGCCAGCTCAGGCCGCTCGCCGGGTGGATGCAGAACAGCGGGGGTTGGCTACCGGTGGCCCGTAGCGCCAGCACCGGAGCCAGACTGTCGGGCATACCGTCACCGGTGTGCAACAGGGCGTCGGCATCGGCCACGGTGGGGGCGACCATCAGATCGGCAACCGAAACCTCGACTCCGAACGCGCGCCTGATGGCGGCCGCCAGCCGGACCAGCAGCAGGGAATGCCCGCCGAGCGCGAAGAAATCGGCGTCGATATCGGTGACCTCGACGCCGAGGACATCGGAGAACACCGCGCACAAACGGCGCTGCGTATCGGTCAGCGGCGCACGTCCGCCGCCCGAGCGCAGCTCGGCATCCGGCAGTGCCTTGCGGTCCAGCTTGCCGCTCGGTGTCAACGGGAAGGCGGGTACCTCGACGAACGCCGATGGCACCATGTGGACAGGCAGCGCGGCGATGGCATGTGCGCGCAGCGAATCATCCTCTACCACAGGAGATTCGGGATCGCGCAAGTAGTAGGCCACCAAGCGGTCATGACGCACCAGCACCCGAGCCGAGCTCACCGAACCGTGGCCGGCCAGCACGGCCTCGATCTCACCGGGTTCGATCCGGACGCCGCGCAGTTTGATCTGGTCATCGGATCGGCCCAGGTATTCCAGTTGGGCGTCGGCACGCCACCGCACCACATCGCCGGTGCGATACATGCGGGCGCCCGGCTCGAACGGACTGGCGACGAAGCGCTGCGCGGTCAGACCACAGCGGTGCAGGTAGCCGTCGGCCAACTGCACGCCGGCCAGATACAGCTCGCCGGGCGCTCCGGCCGGCACCGGGTTCAGGTACTCGTCGAGGACGTATGCGCGCACATTCCAGCCGGGTACCCCCAGGGCCACCGGACCGCCGTCCGCGGTCCAGCCCAGCACGTCGACCGCGGCCTCGGTGGGGCCGTAGAGATTGTGCAGCGCGACGGCACCGCCGAAGGCGGCGGTGAACTTCTCGGCCAACTCGGACGAGAGCGCCTCACCTCCCACGGTCACCCGGGTCAACGAATGGCATTGCGCCGAGCGGGGTTCCTCCAGGAACAGCTCGAGCATCGACGGTACGAAGTCGATCGCGGTTACCCGCTGCGCGGCAATGGTATCGGCCAGGTAGCCGGGATCGCGGTGTCCGCCGGGTCGGGCCATCACCAGGGTCGCGCCGACGCTGAGCGGCCAGAACACCTCCCACACCGACGTGTCGAAGCTGATCGGTGTCTTGACGAGCATCCGGTCGCCGGCCGTGAGCGGATAGGCGTGCTGCAACCAGGCGATCCGGTTGGTGATACCGGCATGCGCGACGGCCACCCCCTTGGGGCGTCCGGTGGAGCCGGAGGTGTACAGCACATATGCCCAGGAGCCGGGATCGACGTGTGGGCCGTGCCAGCCGGTGTCGGTGTCTCGGATCTCCCGGACCCAGGCCGGGTCGTCGACGACAGCCACCGGTTTGGCGTCCTCGATCATGTAGGACAACCGATCCTGGGGATATTCCGGATCAAGTGGCAGGAACGCCGCACCGGTCTTGGCGACCGCGAGCAGGGCCGCGATCAGTTCGGCGGAGCGCTGCAACGACACCCCGACGACGGACCCGGGGCATGCACCTCTGGTTGTCAGTGCCGCGGCCAGCCGGTCCGACCAGGTGTCCAGGTCGGCGTAGGTCAACTCGCGGCCGTCGACGAGCACCGCTGCCGCATCGGGAGTCCGCTGCGCCTGCCGCGCCACCAGCCCGGCCAGCGAGTCCGCGGCGACGTCGTGGTCGGTGTCGTTGCGAGCGGTGATCAACGAGTCGCGTTCAGCGGGGCCGAGAACGTCGATGGCACCGATTCGGGCAGCGCTGTCCGCGCCCACCCGGCCGAACACCGTGACGAGCCGCTCGGTCAGGGTCCGGACGGTGGATTCGTCGAACAGGTCGGCCGCGAACTCGGCCATGATGGTCGCCGTACCGTTGTCGCGCTGATCGATCAGGGTGAAGCCGAGGTCGAACATGGCTGCGGTGACGGGGGTTTCGGCCCATTCGGTGGGCAACCCGAACATGTCGGCATCGGCGCCGTCGCGCAGGTGGTAACCGATGAACAGATTGAACAACGGGTTTCGGCCGGGGACACGCGGCGGGTTCAGAACCTCGACGAGTTGGTCGAACGGTAGTTCCTGATTGGCGAACGCCGCCAGGTCTGCGGCGCGTACCCGCGACAGCAACTCCTCGAATGCCGGGTTGCCGGACAGGTCGGTACGCAGCACCACGGTATTGACGAAGAAGCCGACCATATCGGTCAACGCGGTCTCGTCCCGGCCCGCGACCGGGGTTCCGACGACGATATCGGCACCGGCGCCGAGGCGATGCACCAGCACCGCGACGGCGGCGTGCAGCACCATCAGCATGCTGATCTGGTTGTCCTCGGCCAGTTTCCGGATCGCCGCGGCGGTGTCGGCAGGCAGCTCGACGTGCAGGGTGCCGCCGGCCCCGGTGGGCCGTGCCGGTCTGGGCCGGTCGGTGGGCAAGGTCAGCTCGTCGGGAGCATCGGCCAGCGTGGTGCGCCAGAACCGGCGCTGGCGGTCACCGAGGCGGTCCAGCAGATCACGCTGCCACAGCGTGTAGTCCGCGTATTGCACCGGCAGCGCCGCCAGGACCGGCTCGGTGCCGCGGCGTCGCGCAAGGTAGGCGGTGTTGAGATCGGTGACGAACGGTCCGTCGGACCATTCGTCGGTGGCGATGTGGTGCATCAGCAGCGCCACCGTGTGATCGGCTGCGCCGGTGCGGAAAACCTCGGCCCGCAGTGGGATCTGCGAACGCAGGTCGAATCGGTACTCGGCGGCCTCGGCGATCCTGGCCGCGATATCGGACTCGGCACAGTCGACCAGCCGGAACGGCACCGGTGTACCGGCGGGCAGGATGTCCTGCACGAACACCCCGTCGTGTTCGGTGAACACCGTGCGCAGTGCTTCGTGCCGGTCGACGACATCGGTCAGCGCGGCACGCAGCGCCGCGAGGTCAAGCTCACCGTGCACCCGGAAGACCAGCGGGTAGTTGTAGGCCGTGGTGTCACCGAGGCGGTCCAGGACCAGCAGGCGTTGCTGCGCGAAGGAGGCCGGGATGCGGTCGGGGCGCGGTCCCGCAACGAGCTCCGGTCGCCGAACCGCGGAGCTCGCGCCGTCGAGCCGCGCTGCGAGCGCGGCAACGGTGCGGCTGTTGAAGACATCGCCGAGCGATATCTCAGCGCCGAGTTCCGAACGTACCCGGCTGATCAATCGGATGGTGAGCAGCGAATGCCCGCCGAGATCGAAGAAGTCGTCGTCGGCGCCGACCGTGTCGATGCCGAGAACCTCGGCGAACAGTGCGCACAGCGACTCCTCGGCCGGCGTCCGCGGCGGGCGGCTCGTGGCGTGTCCGGTCGCCGGTGTGACATCCGGCAGCGCCCGGACATCCAACTTGCCGTTGTCGGTCAGCGGCAGTCCGTCGAGCAGCGTCATCGCCGTGGGCACCATGTAGGCGGGCAGCACGGTCTTGAGGTGTGCGCGCAGTTCGCCGACGAGCTCCGCGGGTTGGCCGTCCGCGGGGACGATGTAGCCGATCAGGCGTGCCGATCCCGATGTCGTCGGGTCCGGACGGGCGATGACCGCCGCCTGGGCCACACCGGGGAAGGCCGCCATCGCATTCTCGACGTCACCGAGCTCGACACGGTACCCACGGATCTTGACCTGGTCGTCGGTGCGGCCCAGGAATTCGAGGTTGCCGTCGGTGCCGCGGACGACGAGGTCGCCGGTGCGGTACATGCGCCCGGGCCCGAACGGGTTGGCGACGAAGCGGCCCGCGGTCAGTGCCGGCTGTTTCAGGTAACCGCGAGCCAGGCCCGCGCCGGCGATGTAGAGCTCACCGGCCACGCCATCGGGTACCGGCCGCAGCCAGCCGTCGAGAATGTGCGCGCGAGTGTTCCAGATCGGTTGCCCGACTGTCGGTGTCGCGCTGTCGTCGGTGCCACCGCCGAGGGTGTTGATGGTGTACTCGGTCGGTCCGTACAGGTTGTAGCCGTACCAATCATCGCTGTCACGCAACCGATTCCACACCGCCGCGGACACTGCCTCACCGCCGAGCAGCACCAGCACCGGGGGATGACCGCCGGTGTCGAGCAGGCCTTCCTCGAAGAGCAGGGCGGCGTAGGTGGGTGTGACGTTGATGACGTCGATCTGGTGGCGGTGGCAGTAGGCCACCAACGCGCCAGCATCGCGGCGCAGCACCTCGTCGCAGATGTGCACCTCGTGTCCCTCGATGAGCCACAGCAGCTCTTCCCAGGACATGTCGAAGGAGAACGACACCGTGTGCGCGATCTTGAGGCGTCGACCGCCGGCGCGGGCGATGGCCGGCGCGAAGATCGCTTCGCGGTGATTGAGGTGCATGTTGGTCAGCCCGCGGTGCGGTGTGACGACACCTTTGGGTTTGCCGGTCGAACCGGAGGTGTAGATCACGTACGCGGGTTCGTCGGGCTGCGGTGTGTAGCCGTCCCAGTCGGTTCCGGCCGCCGACAGCGCTTCCCGCACGTCGGGGTCGTCGAGGGTCACGACGTGGCAACCGTCGGGCGTCACCGACGCGATACGTGCGGCGGTGGCCTCGGTCGCCAGGACGCAGACCGGCTCGGCGTCGGCCAACATCAGCGCCAGCCGATCGTCGGGGTAGTCCAACTCCAGTGGCAGATAAGCGGCGCCGGAACGCAGGACCCCGAACAGGGCGACCACGGCATCGATGGAACGCGGAATGGCCAGCGCGACGGTCATTTCGGAGCCGATACCGCGATCACGCAACATCCGGCCCAACTGGTTGACCCGGTCCTGCAGCTCACGGCGGTCGATGCTGTGCTCACCACATACCAGCGCAGGCGCACCGGTGACATCGTCGCCGCCGTCGGCCAACAGATCCATCACCGTGGCGGCGGGCAGGTCGTGATCGGTGGCGGCGTCCCGCGTTGCCAGCTCTCGTTGCCGCTCGGGCAGAATGACCGAGAACGCGGCCAATGCGGCTGTCTGGCGGGATGGTTGGGCCATCTGCAGCAGAATCTGGCGCAGCCGGTCCAGCAGCTGCTGGGCGTAACCACGGTCGACGACGTCGGGCCGGTATTCCAGCTTGACCCACAACCGGCGCCCGGGTGAGGCGACCCAGGTCAACGGGTAGTGCGAGGCGTCGACGGAATCGTGGCCGACGATGCCGTGTTCGGACTCCATGTCGGTGAAGGTGTCGTCATCGAGGAAGTTCTGCAGGACGTAAAGACTGTCGAACAGCGGACCGCCGCCGCCGAGCGCAGCGTTGTCCGGGTTGGCCGTGAGCACACTGCGCTGGATATCGCCCAGCCCGAGATACTCGTGGTCCATCAGAGTCAGCCGGTCGGCCTGCACCGCGCGCATGGTGTCGGCCATCGAGCGGGCCGGGTCGAGCCGGACCCGGGTCGGCACGGTGTTGAGGAACAGTCCGATCACCGAGTCGATACCGTCGAGTTCGGTGGGTCGCCCGGCCACGGTGGACCCGAAAACCACATCGTCGGAACCGGTTTCATAACCGAGGACCAGTGCCAGAGCGGTACTGATCATCGCGTTGAGTGTCACGCCGGCATCCCGCGCAGTCGCTGTCAGTGCGGTGGACTGTTCCTCGGTGAGGGTGAATTCCAGTCGCAACGCCAGCGTCGGATCGGTGCCGACTGCTGCGGGAACCAGCAGCGTGGGTGTCTGCAGGCCGGCAAGTGCCTGGGCCCAGCGCTGCGCGGAGACCTCGCGGTCTTGGCCGGCCAGCCAGCGCAGGTAGTCGGTGAAGTCGGCGGCCGGCTCGTCGAGATCGGCCCCGGGCAGCCCCCGCCTGATGGCGGAGTACTCGGCGAAGAGTTCACGCAGCAGTTGTTCACGCGACCAGCCGTCGAGCAGCAGGAAGTGGTAGCTGAAGATCAGCCGATCGGAGTGCTCGCACCGGACGATCGTCATCCGGGCCAGGGGAGCTGACTGCAGATCGAAGGTACGCAACCGGTCGTCTGCGGTGATCTGGGCCAGACGTTCGGCGGCCCGGTCCGGTGCGAGGCCGGTCAGGTCCACCACGTCGGGCTCCAACGCCGGGGCGGCGGCGATCGCGGCCACCGGGTACGGCAGATCGTCGGCGAAGAACGCCGATCGCAACACCGGATTGCGCCGGCACACAATGGAATACGCGGTGCTCAGGGCGTCGACATCGATCGGGTCGGAGAAATCGAAGACGTTCTGCACGATGTAGACCGCGGCGGAGGCGTAGCGCGCCTGGAAGTACACGCCCTCCTGCAGCGGCGACAGCGGCCAGATGTCCTCGACACCGCCTGCGAGCGCAGTCAGCACCTGGTCGATCTGCGTCTGGGAAAGGTCGACCAGCGGCAGGTCCGACGGTGTCAGCGCCGGGGACGGCGTCGCACCGGTGGCGGCCCCGCCGAGCTCGCGTAGCGCGGCGACCCAGAACTCACCCAGTTCGGCGACGGTACCTGCGTCCAGTTCGCCGTCGGCGTAGGTCAAGGTGGCCCGCAGCCGCGGACCGTCGACGGTGTCATCGCAGATCGCGTTGATCTCCAGCAGGTACGGGGTGCCCAGATCCGGGTCGGGCCCGGTACGCAGGGCGTCGATCTCCGGTGCCGAGCTCCAGTCCTCGCTGCTGTCGGTCTGCCATCGCCCCAGATAGTTGAACAGCACCTGGGGAACCGGTAGCCGGCCCAGCGCGGCCGCTGTGCGTGGGTTGCAGTAGCGCAGCTGACCGAACCCGAGGCCACCGTCGGGTGCGGCCCGCACCTGTTCCTTGACAGCCTTGAGTGCACTGACGGGGTCGTGTCCGGCGTCTGCGAGCAGCCGGACCGGGGCGATCGAGGTGAACCAACCGACGGTGCGGGACAGGTCGACATCCTCGGCCCAGCCGTCGCGGCCGTGTCGTTCCAGATCGAGGACGAGCGGTGCCTCGGGGGTGCCGCCGCGTCCGGCTCGCCAGCGGACTATCGCCAGATACAGTGCCGTGAGCAGTGTTTCGGTGACATCGGCGTTGGCCAGCGCCGGAACCGATGTCAGCAGCGGCAGCGTCTCCTCGGCGCTCAGCCGTACCTCGTGGTCGCGAGTGGCGCCGACCGTGAGGGTCACGGTGTTGCAGTCCGGTGCGAGCTCGCCGCCGGGTGCGAGCACCGACGTCCAGTGTTCGAACTCGGCGAGACGCGTGGCGCCTTGCGCACTTTCGTTGACCATGCGCGCATAGCTGCGGATCGATGTGGGCACCGGTGCCAGCCGGGGCGGCTTGCCCGCCTGTATCTGTCGGAGTGCTTCACCGAGGTCGTCGACGATGATGCGCCAGGACACCCCGTCGACTGCCAGGTGATGCGCAACCAGCAGAAGCCGACCGGCGGCCTCGGTGCCACGATCGAACCAGACCGCCACCAGGACGGTCCCGGCGTCGGGGTCGAGTCGGTCCGCGGCGCCATCGGATTGCACCGCGATGGTCTCGCGCAGCTCGTCTTCACCGAGCCCGCTGACATCCACTCGGTGAATCGAAACCGGCGAGCCGGCAGTGGTTTCCAGGGACCACAGCACCGGAATCGGGCGCTGCAACCGGATCCGGAGTGCGTCATGCCGCTGCACGACGGCGTCGAGGGCGGCGGTCAGCTGCTCGGATGTCACCCCGACGGGGGCCCGCAGCAATTCGGCCTGGTTGAACCTCTTGACCGTGCCACCGAGTTCGGCGAGCCGGGTGACGATCGGGGTCAACAGCACCTCGCCGAGGTCGGGACCCGAATCATCGGCATCCTCGTGGGCCGCGGTGACCGTGACCGCCCCGGCCGCTTCGGCGAGCGTCGCAGGAGTACGGCTGGTGAAAACCTGTTGCGGTGTGATCCGCACCCCGTGCCTGCGGGCCCGGTTGACGAGTTGGATCGCCACGATGCTGTCACCGCCCATGGCGAAGAAGTCGTCGTCGACACCGACCTGCGTGCGCAGGATCTCGGTGCACAGACCGGCGAGCAGCAGCGCGGTGTCGTCGGCGGAGCCGGCGGGAGCCGTTGGGGCAGCGGTTGGTTGGGTGGGCTCGACGGGTGCCGGCAGTGCCGCCCGGTCCAGTTTCCCGTTGACGGTCAACGGCAGGGCGTCGAGGGCGACGAGCGCCGAGGGCACCATGTAGCCGGGCAGCCGCTCTTCCAGTGCGGCGCGGATCGCTGCGGTGTCGATCCGCTCTCGTCCCACCAGGTACCCGATGAGCCGGGCGCGTCCGGTCTCGTCGTGCAGCACCGTCGCGGCGGCGTTGGCGATCCCGGGCAGCGCGGCCAGCGCCGATTCGACCTCGCCGAGCTCTATGCGGTACCCGCGGACCTTGACCTGGTGATCGGAGCGCCCCAGGTACACCAGTTCCCCGGCTTCGGTCCACATGGCGGTGTCACCGCTGCGGTAGAGCCGCTCGCCGTCGCTGTCGAACGGGTTGGCGACGAACCGGCTTGCGGTGAGCCCCGGCCTGCCGACATAACCCCGGGCCACCTGACCGCCGGCGATGTACATCTCACCGACCACACCGGTTCCCACCGGTTGCATGTTGTTGTCCAGCAGATGGATCCGCAATCCCGGGATCGGCCCGCCGATGACGCTGTCGGCCGCCGCGGTGTCAGCGGTGCCGATGCCGCGATGCGAGACATGTACGCAGGTTTCGGTGATGCCGTACATGTTGACCAGCCGCGGGGACGCGGCATCGTGTCGGCGGTACCAGTCGGCGAGCCGGCGGACATCGAGTGCCTCGCCCCCGAAGATGACGTAGCGCAACGCCAGATCGGGCTGCACGCGACGATCGGCCTCGATCAGCGGGTAGAACGCCGAAGGCGTCTGGTTGAGGACCGTGACACCTTCGATGGCCAGCAGCTCGAGGAACCGGTCCGGGTCGCGGGCCACCGCCTGTTCGACGACCACCAGGCGGCCGCCGTGCAGCAGCGGTCCCCACAACTCCCACACCGAGAAGTCGAATGCCGCGGAGTGGAACATCGTCCACACGTCGTCGGGACCGACATCGAACAGGGGGTCCTGGCTCTGCGTGGTCCCTTCGAACAGTGCCATCACGTTGCGATGCGTGACGGCAACGCCTTTGGGCACACCGGTGGAGCCCGAGGTGTAGATGACATAGGCGGCGTCATCGGGGCGCACCGTGGTGGCGGGCATGCCGGTCGAGGTCTCGACGGCGGCCTCGTCGAGCACCACCACCGGGACACCCGCTGCTCCGAGCCGGCCGGCGGAATCGGCGAGCACGCACACCGGTGCGGAGTCGGCGAGGATGTGTTGCAGCCGGGCCGCCGGAGAGTCGATGTCGAGTGGCACGTAGGTTCCGCCGGACTTGACGACGGCGAGCAGGCCGACGATGAGGTCGGTCGACCGGGGCAGTGCCACCGCCACCCGCGACTCGGCCCGCACACCGCGGGCCCGCAGGGCCGCGGCGACGGCGGTGGCGCGGGCGTCCAGTTCGGCATAGGTCAGCTGCCGATCACCGCAGCGCACGGCGACGGCATCGGGGGAACGTCGCGCGACGCTGCCGAACGCCTCGTCGAGTGTGCGATCGGGCCCGGGTCGGGACACGTCACCGGCCACCAGTTCGCGTTCGGCGGCGGTGCGCAGGTCGATGCTGCCGACCGTGATGTCGGGATTCTCGGCGAATGCGGTGAGGATCCGTTCCACCCGTTCGCCGTAGCGGTCGGCCTGGGTTTCGGTCACGACGGCGGCGTCGTATTTGATCTCCACGGTCAGCTCCTCGTCGAGGTAGGCCACGAAGGACACCGGATAGTGCGGTGCGTCGGTGCCGGTGAAACCGGTGAACCGGCACGACCGCGGGTCCTCGCCGGCCCCGCCGGTCACGGTGGGGAAGTTCTCGACGACGACCATGGTGTCGAAGAATTCGCGCACTCCGGCGAGCCGGGCGAGTTCCGGCAGGCCGAGCTGCTGGGCGTCCAGCAGGGCGCTCTGCTGTTCCTGCAGGTCGGCCATCGCGGCGGCGATGGTGGTGCGCGGCTGCCAGGACATCGGTACCGGAATGGTGTTGATCAACAGTCCGACAATGGATTCGGTGCCCTCCAGCGCACCTCCGCGACCGGAGACCGTCGACCCGAAGACCACCTGGCGCCGGTCGAGCAACCGGCCCAGGAGCAGACCCCATGCCGCGTGCAGGACCGTCGACATCGTCACGCCGCGCGTCCGCGCGGTCTGCACCAGTGCCGCGGTGAGATCAGGCGACAACCGTCGTACGGCGCTGCGATGTTCGCCGACATGCCCTCCGGTGTCCGCGTCCCCGCCGGGGCGCAGCATGCTGGGCTCGATACCGCGCAGCGCGTCGGCCCAGGCGGTACGCGCCGACTCCCGGTCGCCGCCGGTGACGGCCTCGATGTGGTCGCGCAGGGTTACCGTCACCGCCGCCGGAGTGGCTCCGCCCGCCACGGCGGCGTTGTACTGCGCGACGATGTCGCCGAATATCACCGGATACGACCAGCCGTCGGCGATGATGTGATGCATCGTCTGGATGAGCCGGTGCTCGCCGGGGCCCAGTCGGACCAGGGTGTAGCGCACCAGCGGTGCGGTGGCCAGATCGAACGGCCGCGCCAGTTGTTGTGCCGCAATGCTTTCCAGCTCCGCGGGGGAGGCGTCGACGGTTTCGAACTCGACCGGGACACCGGAGGAGATGACCTGTGCGATCCTGCCGTCTTCGAGTTCCCGGAAGCTGGCGCGCAATGCCTGATGACGGCCCAGCACAGCACCGATGCTGGTGCGCAGCGCATCGGGGTCGAGCTGCCCGGACAGTTCGGCGATCTGCTGCACCTGGTAGGTGTCCACGCCGTCGCCGTATGCGCTGTGGAAGTACATACCCTCCTGCAGCGGGAGCAGCGGCAGCACCTCCTCGAGTGCACCGTCGTGTTGCCAGCGGTCCACATCGGCCTGGGTGAGGTCGATGAGACCGAAATCCGACGGGGTGTGTCCGGCCAGATCCGCGCAGCGGGTCAGTGCCGTCAGTGCCTGCGACCACAGTTCGGCCAGCTCGTCGATGTCGTCGGCTCCCAGTAGTGCCGCGGGCCAGGCCAGTGTCATGGTCAGCACGGTGCCGTCGGGCCGGTCCTCGGCCAGTGCGTTGATCTCCAGTGCCACTGCCGGATTGGTCGGGTCGACGCCTTCGGTCAGAGCGCCGAAGCCCGCCACCGGTTCCCAGTCCCGGCCGTTCCCGCCGGAAAACCGGCCCAGGTAGTTGAACAGGATCTGCGGCGCCGCACCGGTGATCGGGGCCGAGGTGTCCAGATAGCGCAGGACGCCGTAGCCCAGGCCGCGGCCGGGGACGGTACGCAACTGTTCCTTGACCGCCTTGGCCGAGGCCGCCAACGCCGGGCCCGCCGCCAGCACGTCGTCCCAGGCCAGCGGGCCCGGATCGATGCGGACGGGGTAGATCGCGGTGAACCAGCCGACGGTGCGCGACAGGTCCGGTTCGCCCGCGACCAGATCGGATTCGCGGCCGTGGCCCTCCAGGTTCAGCACCGCCGCGGTGCCTTCGCAGCGTCCGCGATTCGATCGCCACTGTGCCAGTGCCAGAGCGAGTCCGGTGAGCAGCACATCGTTGACACCGCCGTGCATGGCGGCCGGGGTCGAGGACAGTAGTGCCGAGCTGACCTGAGCGGGTAACGAGACGCTGCGGCTGAGCACGGTGCTCGCGGTGTCGACCGCGGGGTCCAGCGGCCGCACACCCAGATCGGGATCCGGCGTCGCCAGGACGTCGTTCCAGTAGTCGGCATCGCCGAATCGGGTGCCGGCGATCGCCTTCGACCAGCGCCGAAACGATGTGGGCACCTCGTCGAGTTCGATTGCGCGCCCGGCGCGGATATCGGCCCAGGCCCTGGCCAGATCGTCGCCGATGATGCGCCATGACACACCGTCGATGACCAGGTGGTGGATGACCAGCAGCAGTTGCCCGTTGCTGCCCGGGGTGTCGAACCATACGGCCCGCACCATGACACCGTCGGCCGGCGCCAGTTCGGCGGCGGCGGCGTTGCGCGCAGCCGCGGCATCGGTCGCGGTCAGCGGTCCGGTCTCGGTGGTGACGACGGATGCCGCGGCGGGTGCGGCCTCGGGCACCGTCAGGGTCCAGCCGTCGCCGGTGTCGAGCCGGGCCCGCAGCATCGGATGGGCATGCAGCAGCGCCTGCAGCGCGAGTTCGATGTGCGCTGAGGTCATTCCGGCCGGGGTGGTCAGCACCATCGACTGGTAGAAGTTCGCCAGCGGTGTGTCGGCCTGTTCGGTTTCGGCAAGCATCGGGGTGGCTGCGATGTCACCGACCGGGTTGTCGGGTACGGCGGGCGCGGCGGCGGTGGTGCCCGAGACGGTGGCCAGCGCAGCCACGGTGCGCCGGCGGAAGACATCCCGCGGTGTGATGCCGATACCGGCCTTTCGGGCACGACCGCACACCGCGATCGACGAGATGCTGTCACCCCCCAGCGCGAAGAAGTCGTCGTCGACCCCAAGACCGGCGGTGTCGTCCAACCCGAGCACCGCGGCCACGATGGCCAGCAGCGTGGCCTCGCGGTCGGTGCGCGGCGAGCGGGAGTCACCGCGGGTGGCGGCGACCGGTTCCGGCAGCGCCGCGACATCCAGTTTGCCGTTGATGGTCAGCGGCAGCGCATCGACGACTCCGTAGCGGGTGGGCACCATGTAACCGGGCAGGGCCGCGGCCAGGTGATCGCGCAGGCCTATGACGAATGCCGACTCGTCGTCTGGCGTGTGCGCGGGGATGACGTAGGCAGCAAGGGTTTTCACCGGCGGGTTGGCCGCGCTCGACCGGACGACGACGGCGCAGCGCGCCACGCCGTCCGCGGACGCGAGCACCGATTCGACCTCGCCGAGTTCGACGCGATAACCACGGATCTTCACCTGGTCGTCGGCACGGCCGAGGAAGTCGAGGTGACCGTCGGAGCGGCGACGCACCAGGTCTCCGGTCCGGTACATCCGTCCACCCGGCACGTGGGGGTCGGCGACCATGGCGGCGGCGGTCAGTCCGGGGCGGTGATGGTACCCGCGGGCCAGTCCGGCGCCGGCGATGTAGAGCTCGCCGGTCGCCCCGTCGGGGACCGGGCGCAACGCGGCATCCAGAAGGTATCCGCGGGTGTTCCAGATCGGCTGCCCGACAGTCGGTGTGACGCTGTCGTCGGTACCGCCACCGAGGGTGTTGATGGTGTATTCGGTGGGCCCGTACAGGTTGTAGCCCGCCGAATCCGGGTCGTCGCGCAGCGCCGACCAGACGCTGTCGCCGACGGCCTCGCCACCGAGCAGCACCAGGGCGGGAGTGTGCCCCCCGGTGCGGTCGAGCAGCCCGGCGTCGAGCAGGTGATGGGCATACGTCGGGGTCACATTGATGACATCGACGCCGTGCCGGTGGCAGTACGCGACCAGGGCGGGGGCGTCGCGGCGCAGCTCCTCGTCGCAGATGTGCACCTGGTGGCCCTCGACGAGCCAGAACAGCTCTTCCCAGGACATGTCGAAGGAGAACGACACGGTGTGCGCGATGCGCAGCTGACCCGTCGCGGCGGCGCGTTCGATGGTGGGTTCGAAGATGGCTTCGCGGTGGTTGAAGTACATGTTGGTCAGACCTGCGTAGCCGGTCAGGACACCTTTGGGGCGCCCGGTGGAACCCGAGGTGTAGATCAGGTACGCCGGGTGCGACAACCGCTGCGCACCGCGGGCGAAGCCGCCGAGCTCGTCATCGGTCAGTGCCTCAGTCGGTGTTGCGGCCAGCGCGGTCACGGTGTCGGGTTCGTCGATGGCGATCACGCCGGCACCGTGACCGTGCGCGCACTCGATGAGTTCGTGGCGAGAACCCGTGGTGAGAAGCAGGATCGGGCGGGCATCGTCGATGATGGTGCGTAGCCGGTCCAGCGGCAGGTCCAGTTCCAGCGGCAGGTAGGCCGCGCCGGCGCGCAGCACCGCGAACAACGCCACGACCATGTCGATGGAACGGGGCAGGGCCAGCGCGACGAAGGATTCCGGCATCGCGCCGCGTCGGCGCAGGAATCGGGCCAACTGAGTGACCCGGTCGTCGAATTCACGGTAGGTCAATGACTGCTCGCCGAAGACCAGCGCGATGTCATCGGGCACCGATTCTGCTCGGCGGGAAAGCAATTCGGCCACCGTGAGCGGCTCGAAAGGCCGTTCGGTGGACGCCCAGCGCTGCTCCAGCTCGGCGCGGCGCTGTGGTCCGACGAGGTCGACGGCGCCGACCCTGACATCGGGTTGCCCGGCGATCGCCGTCAGTACGTCGAGCAGTTGGGTCACCATCTCGGCGGCGCGGTCGTCACCGATCACCCGGTATTCCAGCTTCACCGTCAACTCGCGGCCGGGGGTGAGGACCCAGGTCAGCGGGAAGTGGGTGGTGTCGTGGTAGCTGACCCCGACGATGCCGTGCCGGGCTTCCAGGTCGGTGAAGGTGTCGTCGTCGAGGAAGTTCTGCAGCACCAGCAGCGAATCGAACAGTGCGCCACCCGAATCGCCCGCGGCTCGCTGGATCTGGCCGAGTCCGAGATGATCGTGGCGCATCATGGAGATCCGCTGCTCGCCGACGGCGCGCATGGCCTCCGAGGCGGTGCGCGTCGGCGACACGTCCACCCGGACCGGGACGGTGTTGAGGAACAACCCGATGGTCTCGTCGATCCCGACGAGTTCGCCGGGGCGTCCGGCGACGGTGGTGCCCAGGACGACATCGGTGGTGCCCGCGTGGTAGCCGGTGACCACCGCCACGGCGGCCGTCACCGCGGCGTTCAGGGTGACACCTAGTTCGTTTGCGCGCCTGTGTAGTTGATCGGTGATGCGCTCGGGAACGGTGACCACGATGCGCCCCGGTTCGACCGCAGGCGTGGCGTCGGGGTGACCGGGTTCCACACCGCTGGCCAGCGTCGGCTCGGCGAGCCCGGACAGCACCGTGCGCCAGGCGTGCGAGGCGTCGGAGGTTTCCGGGTCACCATCGGTGCGCAGCCAGTCCAGGTGCCGCACCACCAGATCGCCGTGTGGCTCGATGGCGCCGGTTTCGCCACCGGATTCGTACAGCGCGAACAGTTCGCGCAGCACCAGCTCGCGTGACCAGCCGTCGAACAGCAGGAAGTGGTAGGTCAGCAGCATCCGGTCGCGGCCGTCGGGTAGCCGCAGGATCGTCAGGCGTAGCAGCGGCGGTTTCGCGACGTCGAACGGCGTGCTGCGATCGGTGTCGGCGATGTCGCGGGCGGCCCCGGCCACCGCCGGATCATCGGCGGCGTAGGTGCTCAGGTCGACCACCGCGATGGCCGACGGTGGGTCGCTGATCACGACCTGGACCAGGGCGGTGGCATCGGCGGCCGGTTCGGGCTCGGCGTGTTCGACGGTCCGGAATCCCACCCGCAGCTGGGGGTGGCGCCGCAGCAACGCGGTGAAGGCGCGCTGCATGGCGTCGCAGTCGATCCGGCGATCGAACTCGAAGATGTTCTGTGCGATATAGGTCGGGCCGGAATCGCCGAAGGTGCTCTGGTAGTACACCCCCTGTTGCAGAGGTGACATCGCCCAGATGTCCTCGACGGCTTCGGCGCCGGTGATCCGGTCGATGGTCGCGGCGGACAGTCGGACGGTGCGCAACGGTTCGACGGGGTCGTCGTCGACGGCGGGCCGGGTCGTGCGGTCGCCCAGCAGGGCGGCCAGCGCGATCGCGGTGCGGCTGCGGAATACGTCCTCGGTGCCGGCCTGGTAGCCGGCCCGGGCCAGTCTGCTGGTGAGGCGGATCGCGGCGATGCTGTCACCGCCGGAGGCGAAGAAGTCCGCGTCGGCGCTGATGCTGTCGCGTCCGAGCACGGCGGCCATCACCTCGACGATCACTCGCTGGGTGGCATCGGTCGGTGTGAGCATCCGGGCCGGCTCGGTGCCGGCGGAGTCGGTGGAGTTCAAGAGTTCGCGTAGCGCCGCGTTGTCGCGTTTGCCGTTGGGTAGCAGCGGTATCGCGTCGACGACGCGGATCGATGCCGGCACGAGATGGCGCGGCAGCTCCTGGGCCAGGGCTGCGGTGAGCGCGTCCGGGCCGGGGGAGTCGTCGGTGACGACGACGAAGGCGTGCAGCGCCGAACCCGTACCGATCACCGCGGCGTCGAGCACGCCCGGCATGGCGCACAGTGTGCCCTGGACCTCGCCTGGCTCGACCCGGTGGCCGTTGATCTTGAGCTGCCCGTCGGCCCGGCCGGCGAACACGATCCGGCCGTCGGCCAGGCGCGCACCGAGGTCGCCGGTGCGGTACAGCCGTCCTCCGTCGGGCGCCGCCACGAACCGGGTGGCGGTCTGGGCGGGCCGGTGCAGATAGCCGCGGGCCAATTGTGTTCCGTTGACGTAGATCTCGCCGATCGTCCCGACGGGCAGGTCACGTAACCGGTTGTCCAGGATGCGGATCCCGGCGCCGGCAACCGCGGAGCCCAGCGTTATACCGTCGTCCTGTTGTGCACCGGCGAGGACATCGCCGGTGACCTCCGAAGATCCGTAGGAATTCACGATCTCGGCATCCGGGCAGGCGGTGCGCAGCGCGTCGAGGTGTTGTCCTTCCAGCGCTTCCCCGCTGACGATCCATCGGCGCAGTGCGGCCACGTCGGCGCGGTGTTCGTCGGCCAGGGCCGCGGCCAGTGACGGCACCGCCACCAGCTGGCGCACCTCGTTGGCGGCGATCAGCCCGGCCAGTCGGCGGCCGTCGCGGATCTCGTCGTCGCCGGCCAGTACCGTCGGTGCCCCCGCCGTGAGTCCGGCCAACAGCTCGGTGGTGCCGTCGATGAACGACAGTGAGCTCTTGGCCAGCCGGGTCGTGGCCTGCCATTGGGTGCGGGCCCATTCCAGCCGGTTCGCCAGGGCACCGTGGGTTCCCACCACAGCCTTGGGCTCGCCGGTGGAACCGGAGGTGAACAGCACCGACACGGCGTCGAGTGGTCCGACGCCGACAGGCTCGAAGGGTTCACCGGTCTCGGCCGGATCACCGGTGTGCACCAGGGTGGTCGACGTGCCGAGGTCACCATCCAGTACGGCGTTGCCGCGTTCGTCGACCAGTGCGGCACGGGGTCGGGCATGCCTGAGCATGAACTCGATGCGGGGGCGCGGATAGGCCAGGTCGACCGGCAGATACGCCGCGCCCGTCGCGATGACGGCCCACATCGCCGCGACCAGATCCGGGGTGCGCGATATCGCCAGCGCCACGGTGTCGCCACGTCGCACCCCGGCCGCGACGAGCCTACGGGCCAGCAGCCCGGCGCGGGCGTCCAGCTCGGCGAAGGTCCGGCTGTCCAGGCCGGCGATGAGAGCGGTCCGGTCGCGGTGTGCCGTGATGGCATCGGTGAGCAGTCGGGTCACCGTCGTCGCCGCGGGGGCGGGCGCTGCGGGTGGGGCGTCGCTCAGCGCGATCTGCCCGCATACCGCTGCCGGGTCGGCCGTGATGGCGGCGAGTACGTCGGTGAATGCCTGCAGTGCGGTGTCGGCGAAGGTGTCCGACACCTGGTTGCGGTCGTTGGTGACCGTCACGGTGATGTCGTCGTGAACGGCGATCATGATCGTCAGCGGGTAGTGCGGTGCCTCGACCACGTCGATATCGCCGAGGGCGAGCCCTCCGCGCGCATGTGCACTGGCGCCGAGGTTCTCGATCACCACCAGCGAGTCGAAGAGCTCACCGACGCCGGCGATCTGGTGCGCCCGGGTGAGCGGAAGGTGGTGATGTTCGAGCACGTCGGACTCGACGCGGGCCAGGCGCGCCGCCACCTCGGTGGCGGTGTCGGTGGCTGCCCACCGGACCCGCACCGGCACGGTGTTGACCAGCAGACCCACCATGGTGTCGACACCGGCGACATCACCGCCCCGTCCGGAGACCACGGTGCCGAAGACGATGTCTTCACTGCCGGTGAGCAGCCCGGCACTGAGACCCCACGCGGTGTGCAGCAGCGTCCCGATCGTCACCCCGGCACTGCCGGCCGACGCCGCGACGGCGGCGCGGGCCGCCGCCGTGGCGGTCCGTGCGCCGAAACCTGATGCGGCGGGCAGACGCTGTCCGCCGTCGGCGGCGGCGATCCGGGTCGGCTCGGTTATGCCGTCGAGGATCGTGGCCCAGGCGGCGTCGTCGGCGGCGGTGTCTCGTGCCGCCAGCCAGTCCGTGAACCGGGCGAATTGTGGTGCGGGAACGTCGAAGTCATCGCCGGTATAGGCGGTCAACAGGTCGTCGAGCACTATCGGCACCGACCAGCCGTCGGCGACGATGTGGTGCACCGTCTGGATCATGGTGTGCCGTTCGTCGCTGCGGCGTACCAGGGTGTAGCGGGTCAGCGGCGGGGCCGCGAGGTCGAAGCGGCGGTTGCGTTCCCATTCGGCATGCTGTGCGACGACCGCGGCCGGGTCCGCGGCATCGCGCGCGTCCACCACGGCGAAATCCGGGGCGACCGGTGCGGCGTATACCGACACGGGTGTGCCGTCGGCAATGGTGGTGAAGGCCGCCGACAGACACCGGTGCCGGGCGACGACGGTCTCGGTGGCGCGCTGGAAGCGATCGGTGTCCAGCGCTCCGGTGATATCGACGATCTGTTGCACCACATAGGGATCGTGGCGACGGCTGAAGGTGGAGTGGAAGTAGATGCCCTGCTGGGCCGGTGTCAAGGGCAGAAGGTCGACCAGCCCTGGATAGCCGGCTTCCAGCTGCGCCACGTCCCCGGGGGTGACTGCCATCCGGGCGAAATCGGACACACTGTGGCCGCGGACGTCTTCGCTGCCGGCGATCTTCGCCAGCAGCTCGGTCCAACGTCGGGCCACTGCGATGACCTCGGCTCCGGCGACCGCCTGCGACGGCCAGCTGAACGTGGCACGCAATATCGGACCGGCAGCGGTGTCGACCGCCTCGGCGTTGACCTCGAGCAGACGCGGCAGCGGCATCGCCGGATCCCGGTCCTCCATGACCGCGACATCGTCGTCGGCGACGGCCCACGGTTGTTCGGTGGTGTCGAAGCGGCCCAGGTAGTTGAACAACACCTGGGGCTGGGTCCGCAGGGTATCGGCGCGGCCGCCCAGGTAGCGCAGCGCACCGTAGGACAGTCCGTGCGACGGTACCGCGCGCAGTTGGTCCTTGACCGAACGGACGGCTGCGCCGAGCGAGGCGCCACCGGAAAGTGCGCTGCGCCAATCGAAATCGGTCGCCGCGAGGGCGACGGGGTACAGCGTGGTGAACCAGCCCACCGTCGTGGACAGGTCGACGTCGCCGACCTGCTGGCCCTCGCGACCGTGGCCTTCCATCTCGATGACCAGGGTGTCGTCGTCGCCGCCGCGCGCCGCCCGCCATTCACGCAGTGCCAGGTACAGCGCGGCGACCATCGCATCGTTGACGTGACCGTGGATCCGGCCGGGAACCGCGCTGAGTATCGCCTCCGCGATGTCCGCGGGAACCTCGACGGTGTGGCGGCTCTCGGTCGCGACGGTGTCCCGTGAGGCTTCCAGTGGCCGGTCACACCAGGGCTGCTCGTCGACTGCACAGACTGCCTGCCAGTACTCCAGGTCGGCGTCGAAGGCGCCGTCGGCGGTGGCGTCGGCGAGCTGCTTGGCCCAGGACCGCCACGACGTACCTGCCGCTTTCTCCAGTCCGGGTCGTTCGGCCGCTGTGGCGAGGTCCTCGGCGATGATGCGCAGCGAGACACCGTCCATCACGATGTGGTGGGCGATGACGACGAGCCGGCCCGTTGCCTGCGGGCGGCGCAGCCAGCCGAAGCCGATCATCACCCCGTGCTGTGGGTCCAGCGCCGCGACCAGCTGATCACGTAGCCGTTCGACTTCCGCGGCGATATCCGCCTCCGCGCCGATATCGATTGTCGTCATGGGAGTTTCGGGAGCCGACTGCGGGATCTGCAGGTTCGCCGGACCGTCCTCGGTGTGCGCCCACAACACGTGGTGGCGGGCGACGGTGGCGGCGATCGCACCGCGCAGGCTGTTCTCGTCGAGGTCGGGCGGCGTGATCAGCGATATGCCCTGGAAGAAGCCGTCGAGCACCGATCCGGACTCGCCGGCCTCGGCGAGCCAGCGCAGGATCGGTGTAGGGGTGACCGGCCCGGTCGGCGCCACCTGTTCGGCCGTCTGGTCGACGGTTGCGGACTCCACGAGCAGGGGAGCGAGTGCTTCGACGGTGCGGTGGGCGAACATGTCGCGGGGCCGCAGCGTGAAACCCTGCGCGCGGACCCGGCTGACCACCCGGATCGCGACGATACTGTCTCCGCCCAGGGTGAAGAAGTCGTCGTCCACACCGACGGCGGGCCTGTCGAGTGCGTCGGCGAACGCCTGGCACAGCAGAGCTTCCCGGGGGGTGCGGGGTGGAGTAAGCGTCCGGTCGTCGGTGATCTCCGGTGCGGGAAGGGCACGACGATCGGTTTTCCCGTTGGCGGTCAACGGTATCCGGTCGAGCGCGACGAACAGGGTCGGGACCATGTAGTCCGGCAGCCGGGTGTGTGCCCAGTCGGCGATCTCGCCGTGCAGTGCCGCGTCGTTGGTGTGGGAGTCGGTGGTGACGAGGTAACCGACCAGATGATCTGCGCCGCCGTGGCGGTGGACGTCGACGACGGCCTGGCGCACCGCGGGGTGGTCGGCGAGCTGGGACTCGATCTCCTCCAGTTCGATTCGCCTGCCACGGATCTTGACCTGGTTGTCGGCGCGGCCCAGGAATTCCAGCGCGCCGTCGGAGGTCCACCGGGCCAGGTCTCCGGTGCGGTACATCCGGGAGCCGTTGTCGTCGAAGGGGTTGGCGACGAACCGCGACGCGGTCAGCGATGACGCGTTGACATAGCCGCGTCCCAGCAGGAAGCCGGCTGCGTAGAGTTCGCCGCCGACGCCGGGCGGCACCGGGCGCATATCGTCATCGAGCACATAGAGCTGCGTGTGCGGGTTGGGCCGGCCGATCGAGGTCGCGATGCGCTCCGCGGTGTCGCGGTAGATCACATGGGAGACACCGATTGTCGCCTCGGCGGGACCGTATCCGTGGTAGAGCGTGGTGGACAGCTGGCGTCGGAATCGGTTGAACAATCCGGGCGTCAGCACCTCGCCGCCGCACCACACGTGCCGCAGCGACGCCAGTGCACTGGGCGCCCCTTCGGCGGTGGCGAGGCGATCCAGTTCCAGCAGGGTATCGAGCATCGACGACACCAGGTACACGAAGGTGACGCGCTGCGTGGAGATCAGCTCCAGCAGATACTCCGGGTCCTTCTCCCCGTCGGGGCGGGCCACCACCACCCGGCCGCCGCTGATCAGCGGTAGCAGGATCTCGTTGACCGAGATGTCGAACGACAGTGGTGCTTTGAACAATGCGGCGTCGTCGGCACCGAACCCCAGGATGTGGTCACGCTGCCACCGCAGCCGCTCGGCGATCGCCTCGTGGCGGATCATCGCGCCCTTGGGCTTGCCGGTGGACCCCGAGGTGAAGATGACATAACCGAGTTGGGCCGGCTCGACAACCGTGACGGGCGGTTGGCCGGAGAGCTGGTCATGGCGCCAGTCATCGAGATCCACGACCAGAGTCGTCACCGGCCAGGCTGATTGGTCGTCACCGGCGACGAATGCGGCACGGGCCCCCGCGTCGGCGAGTACCTGGCTGCGGCGGTGCTGCGGCCAGGTGGGGTCCAGCGGCACGAACGCGGCGCCCGCCATCATGGTGGCCAGTACACAGACCACCATCTCCGCGGAGCGTGGAACGCCGACGGCGACGACGGTCTCGGGGGCCATGTCCGGCCCGAGTGCCGCGTGCAGCGCGTGTGCCAGCTGCGCGGCCCGCTCGTCGAGTTCGCGGTAGGTCAGCACCCGGTCGCCGTGCACCACGGCGACGTCGTCCGGGGTGGCGGCGCACTGGGCGGCGAACAGTGCGGGCACCGTCGAGGTCCACTCCGGGGTCGAGTGGTTGTTCCACTGTTCGAGGAGTTCGGTGATGTCCAGCGAGCTTGCGGTCACGTGCGAGCAACCCTCCGTGAGAAATTCGAAACGCCTGCCCCGCAGCACTTCTGCGTGCGGAGCAGGTGCGGTGTCAGTTGTGTGTGCTCCAGGCCTGCCAGAACCGTGCGTAGCGGCCGTCGAGCGATATCAGTTCGGAATGGGTGCCGCGTTCGACGATGCGTCCGTTGTCCATCACGGCGATCTGGTCGGCACTGGCCGCCTGGGTGAGCCGGTGCGCGACGATCAGGGTGGTGCGGCCCTTGGTGGCCGCGGCGGCAGCATCCTCCAGTTCGGCGGCGTGCGCGCTGCCCGCTTCCGCGGTGGCCTCGTCGAGTACGACGACCCGCGGATCGGCCAGCACCAGACGGGCCATCGCGACATGCTGGGCCTGGGCGGCGGTCAGAGCCACGCCCTGTTCGCCGACCAGGGTGTCCAGGCCGTCCTCGAGGTTCTCGACCCAGCGGCCGGCGCCGACCTGATGCAGTGCCGCCCAGATCTCATCACGATCGGCCTGCGGCGCCACCAGACGCAGGTCGTCGATCAACGGCCCGGAGAACACATGGACCTCCTGGGTGATGGTGGCGACCCACCGGCGCAGTTGAGCGCGATCGACATCGGCCACATCGACCCCGCCGATACTGGTGTGACCGCTGGTCGGGGTGAGCAGGCCCGCCACGACGGCCGCCAGCGTGGTCTTACCGGCGCCGGTGGATCCGACCAGTGCGCAACGGGTTCCGGCCGGGATGCGCAGCGACACATCGTGCAGCACCTCGGGACCCGAGCCGTAGGCGAACGACACACCGGCGACCTCGACATCGGCACCGGCCGGCACGGACCCCGACGTCGAGGTGTCGTCGAGCGGTGTGCGCAGGTCGACGACACCCACCAGGCGGGCCAGGCTGGCCGCGGCCGACTGGATCTCGTCGAAATTGAACATCAGTTCGCTGATCGGGTTGAACAGCCGGTGAAACATCAGCGCCGCCGCGGTGACCTGTCCGACACTGACCGCGCCCGATCGCACCAGCAGAAAGCCGACCACCAATGTCGCGGCGAGACCGATGAATTCGGCACGGTTGACCCGTCCGACGAGCCGGGTGAAGAAGGTGAACACCGATATCGAGATATCGCGCGCGCGGCCCGATGCCCGGTCGATATCGGCGAGGTGCCGGTCGTGCATCTCGTAGGCCGCGATGGTCTTGGCGCCCTGGATGGCTTCCACCGTGACCTGGGCGCGATTGGCGATGGCGACGCGTTCGTCGGCGTACATCGGGGCCGAGCGTGGCAGATACCACCACAGGCCCGCGATATAGGCCGGTATCGCCAGCGCGCCGGCCACACCGAGACGCCAGTCCAGGCTCGTCATACCGGCCAGCGTGACCACGCCGAGGAAGAACGAGTTGAGGATGGTGGGCAGCACCTGCGACACCGCCCTGGCGACCACCGCGACATCGGGTCCGACGCGCGACAGCAGATCGCCGCGGCCGCTTTCCTCGATCATGGTGGCGGGCAGGTTCAGGGCCCGCTCGAGTACCTGCTCGCGCAGATCGGCCAGCGTCTGTTCGCCGATGCGTGCGGTCAGATAGGACGCCAGCCCGGTACCGAGTCCGCCGAGAAGAGCGGCGAGCGCGATGACGCATGCCAGAACAACGAGGCCACCGGTGCCGTCACCGCCGTCGGCGCGGTCGACGAGGGTGCCCAGCAGATAGATGGGCACCACCGACGCGGCCGCCGCCGCCAGTCCGACAACGGTCGCCGCGATGACACCGGAGCGCCGGCTGCGCAGATCGGTCGCCAGCCAGGACATCGCGCGTGAGGCGGTGGCGACCGGCAGCACCGGCGGGGTGATCGGTTCGTCGGAGATCATCGGGTGACCAGCTCACGGTAGTCGGAAAAGGCTTCTGCCAGTTCGCGATGCGTACCTTCGCCGCGCACGCGCCCGTCGACCACGAGCACCACCCGGTCGGCGGCGGCGAGCAGCGCCGGACTGCTGGTCAGCACCACGGTGCTGCGCCCGTCGGTACTGCGCAGCCGGCGGATGCCGTCGGCGATGGTCTGTTCGGTGACTGCGTCGACGGCCGTGGTCGGATCGTGCAGGACCAGGACATCGGGATCGGCGATGAGGGCCCGGGCCAGCGTCCAGCGTTGTCGTTGACCGCCGGAAAGGCTTGCGCCCCGTTCGATCACGGGGTGGTCCAGTCCGTCGGCGTGCAGTTCGACCACATCGACCGCGCAGGAGGCCTGCAGGACGGCCGCGACGGACCGCTCGTCGCGGCCGCCGGTCACCAGCAGATTGGAGCCCAGTGTGCCGCTGAACAGCGCACTGAGGTGATGTTCGACGAGCAGATTGCGCCGGCGTTGCCCGGCTGGGATCTCGTCTATGCGGCGGCCGCCGACGCGGACGGTCCCCGCGCCCGGCGCGCGTTCGTCACCGGAAAGCAGATCGATCAGTGCGGACGCGTCGCGGGCATCGGCGGTGAGCACCGCGACGAACTCGCCGGGCCCGACATCGAGCGACAGCCCGTCGAGGCTGCCGTGCGTGGCGTCGCGGACCGACAAGGTGCCCGGCGGCACATCGGCGGGTACGGGCACGGGTGTGTGCGGCTGGTGGCGGGCGGGGGAGTTCAGCACGTTGGCGACGCGGTTGGCCGATGCCCGGGCCTCGGCGACCCAGCTGGGCACGATGGCCAATAGCGAAAAGGGTTCGATGAGGAACTGGGCCAGGCCGATCACCGTGATCAACTGACCCACCGAGAGGTCGCCGCGGATCGCGAAGTACGCCGCGGCCACCGCGACCGCCATGGCCGCGAGGGCCCCGGCGGCCGCCGAGGCGCCGGAATGGATGCTCTGGATCCGCGCCGCATGCAGGGTGGCCGCCAGCGCGCGACGGCTCGCGACGCGGTACCGGGCGGCGGCATTGCCCTGTGCGCCGATGCCCTGCAGCGGGCGGTGCCCGCTGATGAGGTCGGTGGCCAGTGCGGTGGCGCGACCGATCTGGGCCTGTTGCTCCTCGACGCGCCGGGCGATCAGCGGCGCGGTCAGCTGCAGACCCGCGACCACCACGGGCACACCGATGAGCACCATCAGCCCCAGCGGCCAGTCGATGGCGAGCAGTACGGCACCGCAGACCACGGTGCCGACGATCGCGGCGGCGATCCGGGGGATGTAGTCGAGCAGGTAGGACACCTCGTCGGCGTCATCGGAGGAGATCGAAAGCAGCTCACCGACTTTGTAGTCGGTGTCGATGCCAAGCGGGTCGAGGATCTTGGCGCTGGATTCCACCCGCAGCAGGTGGGATTCGCGGGCGATGGCGAACATCAACAGCCGGGCGCCGTACCGGTAGACCACGGTCAGCAGCACGAACAATGCCGCCAGCACCGCGATCCAGCCGATGATCGCGCGCACACTGCCGGTCGCCACGGCGCGATCGACGATGATGCCGATCAGCACCGGCACCGACACCTCGCACAGTTGGTGTACCGCGATCAGACCGGTACCCGAGGTCAGCCAGCGCCAATTGCGCGTTACGGTGCGGCGCAGCACCCCTGCACCGGTGAAGGTGCGGTCAATGACGTTGTGTGCCGCGGCATTCACGCCGAGTACGTCACATCGGCGGCGCTCATCTGCTCACGCAGCGTCCGCGGACGCATATCGGTCCAATTCTGGTCGACGTAGTTCATCGCGCTGTCGCGGTCCACCCCGTCAGGGCCGCCGAAGACGACAGTCCACCCTCCTGGGACGTCGGCGAAAACCGGCCACAGCGAATACTGGTCTTCGCCGTTGACGAGGACGAGGAATCGGCCATCCGTGTCGTCAAAGGGATTGCTGGACAAAGCGTTCCTCCCGTACGTTGCAGTGACACCGTATTACGGTGGAAGTCTCGATGGTTGCGCACCTCGAGTGGTCATCGGCTTTGCGGGTCGTGGATGCCCCGGCGGCCGGAATGCATGCTATCAAAGGTTAGGCTTACCAAATTACCGGGTAGCTGGACCGCTGGGAGGATTGACTGTGCGCGTCGTCATGTTGGGATATCAGACCTGGGGCCACCGCACCCTGCAGGCGCTGCTGAAGTCTCGCCACGAGGTGTGCCTGGTGGTGACGCACCCGGCGAGTGACCATGCCTATGAATCGATTTGGGCCGACTCGGTGGAAGACCTGGCCCGCAGTGAGGGTGTCGAGGTATTCCTGGCCAAACGGCCGACGCCGGAGTTGATCGCACGGGTGGCCGAGCTCAAGCCCGACGTCATGGTGGCCAACAACTGGCGCACCCGGCTGCCGGAGGAACTCTTCGCGATACCGAAGCACGGGACGCTGAATCTGCACGATTCGCTTTTGCCGAAGTTCACCGGCTTCTCGCCGGTGATCTGGTCGCTGATCAGCGGCGCGACCCATACCGGGCTGACGGCGCATCTGATGGACGACGAGCTCGACACCGGAGATGTCCTGGTGCAACGGTCCGTCGAGATCACCCCGACCAGTACCGGTACCAGCCTGGTGCTCGACACGCTGGACCTGGTGCCCGATGTCCTGGAGGAAGCACTGGACAAGATCGAGTCGGGCACCGCCGTGCCGATACCGCAGAATCTCGCGGAGCGGACGTTCTTCCACAAGCGCTCAGACCGTGACAGCCTCATCGACTGGACCTGGCCCGCGGCTGACATCGAACGATTCGTCCGTGCACTGTCGGACCCATATCCCAACGCCTACACCTATTTCCGTGGAGAGCGGCTGCGCGTCATCGCATCGCACGTATCGCGGTGCACCTATGGCGGAACCCCGGGGCGGGTTTTCATCGAGGAGGACGGCGGCATGGTCATCGTGGCCGGTGCGCAGGCCTACCGCGGCCAGTCGCCGGGTCTGGTGCTCGACGTGGTGCGCACCGAGGACGGCATCGACCACAACGCCATGGACTACTTCGGCCATGGCGGCGGCTATCTCACCAACGCGCCCGACCCGGTGCTGGCGGATGTGTCCTAGCCGCGCCGGCGCAGGTGCGCCGACGCGCGCGGCACCACCAAGGGCGTACCGGTCTGCGGATCGTCGATGATCTGGCAACCCAGACCGTAGACGTGCTCGACGAGGGCCTCGGTCACCACGGTGTTCGGATTGCCCTGGGCGACAATCGCTCCGCTCTTCATGACGATGATCTCGTCGGCGTAGCGGCAGGCGTGGTTGAGGTCGTGCAGCACCGCGACGACGGTGCGGTTCTGCTCGCGATTGAGCATGGCGAACAGGTCGAGCAGCTCGACCTGGTGCGCGATGTCGAGGTAGGTGGTCGGTTCGTCGAGCAGGATCAGCGGTGTCTGCTGCGCCAGCACCACCGCGACCCACACCCGCTGGCGTTGACCGCCGGACAGTTCGTCGACCAGGCGGCCCGCGAGTTCGGTGACGCCGGTGTGCCGCATGGCTTCTGCGACCGCGGACTCGTCGTCACGCGACCACTGCCGCATGACCTTCTGATGCGGGAAACGACCACGCGACACCAGGTCGGCCACACTGATGCCCTCGGGGGCGACCGATGTCTGCGGCAGAAGTCCCAACCGGCGGGCCACCTCCTTGGTGTGTAGCGTTCCGATGTCGTGACCGTCGAGGATCACCGAGCCGCTGGTCGGCTTGAGCAGCCGTGCGAATCCCCGCAGCAGGGTCGATTTGCCGCACGCGTTGGGTCCGACGATGACGGTCACCCGCCCGTCGGGTACCGCAACGGACAGGTCGTCGACGATCGGCTTCTCGTCATAGCCGATCGAGACGTGCTCGGCGCGCAGCCGCGGGTCGGCGGTGTCCGGCTTTACAGTCATCGTGACGTCGCTTTCTGTCTCATCAGCGTCTGCGCGCCTGGGTCACCAGCAGGTACACCAGGTAAGCCCCGCCCAGCGACACGGTCACCGCGCCGACGGGTAATTCGTTGTCACCGAACAACTGTGCGGCGATGATGTCACCGACCAGGAGCAGCACCGCACCCATCGCGGCCGATGGCACCAGACCCACACCGGGGCTGGCGGTGAGCCGTCGCGCGATCTGCGGTGCGGCCAGAGCGATGAACGTGATGGGTCCCGCCGCGGCGCAGGCCACGGCCACCAAAGCCACGCCGAGGACGAGGTAGGCCACCCGGGCGCGGTCGGGGTGCACGCCGAGCGCACCGGCGGCGTCATCACCCATCTGCAGCACCGGTAGCTGCGGCCCGAGTGCCAGCAGGCCAGCGGTCACCACGATCAGGCAGACGGTCATCGGGAGCACCTGTGACCAGCTCAGTCCGCTCAGGGTGCCCTGTTGCCACACCGCGGCGGTGACGGCGGTGTGGTGATCGAGTTTGATGACGATCCACTGGTTCACCGAGTTGAGCACCGCGCTGACCGCGATGCCGACGACGATGAGCCGGTACCCGGCCAGTCCGTTTTGGTAGGACAGCGCGTACACCAGGACCGCGGTGACCAGACCGCCGATCAGGGCTCCGCCGGCCACCGCGTAGTAGCCGCCGCCCAAGCCGGCCAGCACTATCAGGGCCCCGGTATAGGCGCCGAAGTTGATACCGATGATGTCGGGACTGCCCAACGCATTTCGGGTCAATGCCTGGAAGATCGCCCCGGAAACCCCCAACGCGGCACCGATCAGCAGTGCCATCAGCATGCGCGGCATCCGCCACTGCAGGACCACGACACGGTCGAACGAGGTGTTGGTTCCGAGCAGCACCCTCAGGACATCGGCCGGGGCGACGGTGTACTTACCGATCCCGAGGGCCAGTATCGCGATGACGACAGCCCCGGCGAGCAGGGCGCCCACCGCGATGATGGCGCGCCACGATGCCCGAGCCGATATGCCGCCGACCCGGATGACGCATTGGCGGCGCCCGAATTGCATTGTGGTCATGATCGATCGGCTCCGCGCTTGCGGATGAGCCAGATCAGCACCGGCGCACCCAGGAACGCCGTGACGATACCGGCGGGCAGTTCGGCCGGGCGGATGACGACCCGGCCGATGATATCGGCCGCCAACAACAGGGCGGGTGCGACGAGGGTGGCGTAGGCCAGAATCCAGCGCCAGTCCGGTCCGGTGAACCGACGTACCGCATGCGGCACCATCAGCCCGACGAAACCGATCGGGCCTGCCGCGGCGGTGGCGGCGCCGGCCAGCAGCGTCACGGCGATCAGGCCGACCATCTGGGTGCGGGCGACATTGCCGCCCATACTCTTTGCCAGGTCGTCGCCCAGCGCCGTCACGTTGAGTGAACGCGCGACGACGACACACAGGACCACGCCGATCGCGATGAACGGGGTGACAGCGGCGGCGACCTCCAACGGTCGGCCGTCGAGCGCGCCGGAGTCCCAGAAGCGCATGTTGTCGAAGGCCCGCGGATTGCGCAGCCGCACGGCGAACCCGATACCGTCCATCACCGCTGCCAGCGCGACACCGGCCAGCAGCACCCGCACCGGCGTGACGGTGGCACGGCCGGTCATCCCGACCAGGTAGACCAGCAGCATCGCGAACAAGGCGCCGGCGAAGGCGAACCAGATGTAGGTCCAGATGCCGTTCGTGCCGAGGAAGGCGATGGCGCAGACCACGAAAAGCGCTGCACCGGAGTTGATGCCGAGGATCTCCGAATCGGCCAGTGGGTTACGCCCGACGGCCTGGATGAGGGTTCCGGACAGGCCGAGCGCCAAGCCGACCAGAACGGCCAGCACGGTGCGCGGCACCCGCAGGTCGTGCACGATCCATTGATCGCCGGTGTCGTGATAGTCGGTCAGGGCCTGCCATACCGTCGACAAGGAGACGTTCTGGGTGCCGATGGCGAGGCTGGCGGCGCACATCACGATGAGCACCGCGGCCGCCACCACCAGTCCGATGGTGCGGCTGCGTCCGGACGGGTAGTGCGGGGCCGGTGCCGGCGCTGCCGGTGCGGTTGTCGGTGCGGACACAGATACCTACAGGCCGGCCCGCTCGAGGGCTTCGTCGAACTCCTCGTCCGCGACCCGTTCACCCTTGCCGTCGGCGACGGCGCGCTCCCAGACGGCCACGATATCGTCGGCGACCATGGCGAATTTGGCATCCCAGGTCTCGGAGTCGAAACGCCAGTAACCGGTTATGTCGAGCTGGTCGACGGTCCATCCGTTACCGCGAAAATATTTGCGGACACGCCTGGACTCGGCGGCCTCGGCTGCGAACCAGCAGTACCCACGGCCGCTGTGCTGTGGCAGCTCGGTGACCAATCGGGCGAGTTGGCTTGCGGCATGGCCGTTTCCGGTTCCGATCGCGGGCACCACGGTGACATCGGGATGTGACGGCAGATACTGCAGATCGGTGGCGTCGGGGACCTCCACTAACGCGGTGACCGGCATGCCGCCGGGGAGTTCGTCGATGATCCTGGCCGTGGCGGGCAGCCCGGACAGGTCGGTGACCAGCAGCTGCCACTGGGTGCTTGGTTCCGGGCGATACCAGGACCGGGCGTGGTCGAGGCCGACCCGGTCGCCCGGCCCAGCGCAGGCGGCCCAGGTCGTCGCGATCCCACGCGCGTGTAACGCGATATCGATGACGATCCGGTCGCCGTCGGCATGGCGGACCGAGTAGTTGCGGCCTTCGGCACCCGCGTCCGGATGCGGCGCCGCGGGTTCCCCGTCGGAGCTCACGCCGGGGAAGTAGACGCCGACGGCGGAGTCGCCGCCCGGTTTGACGTTCACCACCTCGGGTTCGTCGACCTGCAGGGTTATCCGGCGCAGGCGCGGGGACAGGTGTTTCGCCGCTATGACGGATGCATACGAAAAGCCCACACGAGTTAGGTTAACCTAACGAAAGTTCGATTCTGCGGGCCCGTACCAACCAGGCGGGTTCGTCGACGACACTGCCCGTCGGCAGCCCGATGGCCTCGGCCTGAGCCTCCCCGACCACGCCACGGTAGGTGGCGGTACGCAGCGACTGAAGTTCCCAGCCGCGCCCGAAGGCTTCCCGGATGGCCACCTCGCTCACCTGCGGTCCGAGGCCGCGACCGGCATCCGACAGCGCCAGCACATGAACCGTGCCGCCGGGCTTTGCGGCGCGGTGCAGGGCCGCGACATAGCGGGCGCGGTCCTCGTCGTCGAAGATGTGGAACAGCGCACTGTCGATGATGGTGTCGTAGCCGGGCTCGCCGTCGAGGGCCATCGCGTCGGCGACCTCGAACCGGGCACGCACCCCATGCCGGGCCGCGTTCTCGCGGGCCTGCTCGATGGCGGTCGGGGCGAAGTCGATACCCAGTACGTCGTAGCCCAGCCGGGTCAGTGCGATGGTGTGTTCGCCGAGTCCGCAGCCGGCGTCCAGTACCGTTCCGTGGATCGCGCCGGCTGCCTCCAATTCCAGGATCACCGGTTGTGGTTCGCCGATCACCCAAGGGGCAGTGTGATTTTGGTATGCGTCGTCGAAGAGTTGTCTTGGCGGAGTTGTCATTCGGTCAGTGTTCTACCTGAACGACAGTTGAGGTCAAGGGCAAGCCTCAGCAGTACAGGTAGCTGATCTCCCAGCGGCCGGCCACGTACTGGGCGGCGAACTGTCCGCCGAGGCGGTCATCGGCGTCGGTGATCATTCCGGTGCCGCCCTTGCCGGGAACGAATCCAGGTGGGTTGTCCCAGGTGATGGCTTCCAGGTTCGCGGTGAGATCCGGTGTGCAGGCGTACTGCTTCTCGACGTAGCCGATGGCGATGGTCTTCTCGGCTGACGCCCGATCGCCGGCGCCGGTCATCACCAGGTCGGGATCGGCCTGGGCGGCTGGACTCTGCACCAGTGCGGTGCCGACAGCCCACAGCACGGCGGCCGCTCCGACGGCGGCATGTCGTGACCGCCGGGCTGTTAACCGGGAGCCGCTCATGTCGTGTCCTGACTCGTGTCGCCGTTTGCTATGCAGGTCACGCTAACATCCGGGCGGCCCGGTGAGGTCACACTTCGCCCACATCGACGACGTGAACCGCCACCCCTGCGGCCTCGATCCGCTCCAGCTGCCCGGCATCGGCCCCGGAATCGGTCACCAGATGGTCGATCTGGCTCAGCGGAACCATCTTGGCCAGCGTGACCTTCCCGATCTTCGACCCGTCGACCGCGACGATGACGCGTTGGGCGTTGGCCGCCATGGCGATGGCCGTGCGGGCCTCGGCTTCATCGAAGGTCGTCGCGCCGATCTCGGCGGACATGCCGTCGGCGCCGAGGACCGCGGTACCGACCGTGATCACCTGAAAGGCGTGCTCGGACATCGGGCCCACGGCCTCAAGGGAATTGGCCCGCACCAAACCGCCGGTGGCAATGACCTTCATGTGGGCGTCGACGGCGCAATCCGCGGCGATCGTCAGCGAATTCGTCACGATCGTCATGTGCGGGCGGCCCTTGAGCGATCTGGCCACCTCGCCGGTGGTGACACCACCGGTGAGCGCGACCGCGTGCGCCCCGGCCGGAATCAGCGCCGCCGCATGCTGGGCTATCCGGCGTTTGACGGCCAGCGTCCGGTGATCGCGGAGCCGGACCGGAATCTCGCTGCCGCTGGGATCGAGTGCGCGGGCGCCGCCGTGGGTCCGCACCAGCAGACCCTGTTCCTCCAGTTCACTGAGGTCGCGGCGCAGCGTCGCCGGCGACACGCCCAGTTCGACACACAGGTCCTGGGACGCGACCTCACCGCGGTCGCGCAGTAGCGAGAGCACCGCCCGCATCCGGTCGGTGCGCTTGATCGACATCGCATGACTCCTTTGGGGCGAGAAGATGAGACGATCAGTTTTACTGATCGTTTCGGCGGTTGGCATTGCGCGCTTTGAGCGAGCTTCTCATGATTGGCGAATGTTCCACACGCACCGACCGGATGCATCGATGACACGGCACGTGACACCGTGACCCTGGCCGCCACCGCCGACCTCATCGCGGCCGCAGTCGCGGCCGATACCGCGGTTCTCGCGTTCAACGTGATCAGCATCGAGCACGCCGAAGGTATCGCCGAGGGTGCCGAACGCGCCGGTGTCGCCGTGATAATGCAGGTCAGCGAGAACACCGTGGCTTTTCACGGCGGACGCATCGCCCCGCTGGTCTCGGCGTGCGGGCTGATCGCCGCCGACTCGTCGGCGCAGTTGGCACTGCACCTCGACCACTTTCAGGATGTCGCCCTGATAGACCAGGCCATCACCTCGGCGGGTGCGCTGGGCGTCACATCGATCATGGTCGACGCCGCGCAGCTGCCCTATCGCGAAAACGTCGAGTGCACGCGCTCATTCGTTCAGCGCGCGCACGCGGCAGGTTTGTGGGCCGAGGCTGAGCTCGGCGAGATCGGTGGGAAGGGGGACGCTCACGCGTCCGGTGTCCGGACCGATCCGCAGGAGGCTGCCGGCTTCTCCCACGACACCGGTGTCGACGGGCTGGCGGTGGCCGTCGGAAGTACGCATGCGATGACGACCCGTGACGCCTGCCTCGATATCGAACTGATCGAGAAGCTGGCGGCCAGTGTGCCGGTTCCCCTGGTTCTGCACGGATCCTCCGGGGTGCCCGACGACCAGCTTCGGCAGGCCGTCGCAGCGGGTATCCGCAAGATCAACGTCGGGACGGCGCTCAATATCGCCTACACCGGTGCGATTCGCCCGATCTTGTCCGCCGACGATCAGCTCGCCGACCCGCGCAGGTACCTGGCAGCCGGGCGGTCGGCCATCGGCGACACCGTCGCCGGGCTGTGCAAAGTGGTGGGGGAGCGTGATCGCCGATGAGCCGGACCGCGTTCGCCGGCAGCCTGGCCGACACCCTCGGACTACACAAAACCGGTGTGCCCGTGGGCGTCTACTCGGTGTGCTCTGCTCATCCCACGGTGGTGCAGGCCGCCATCACCCAGGCCGCCGCAGACGACAGCTATGTGCTGATCGAGGCCACCTCCAATCAGGTCGACCAGTTCGGCGGTTACACCGGCCTTCGGCCCGCGCAGTTCCGGGACCTGGTCCACGGAATCGCCGATGAATGCGGGTTCGCCTGCGAGCGTGTCGTGCTCGGCGGCGACCACCTCGGACCGAACCGCTGGCAGCGCCAAAATGCCGGTGCTGCAATGGCCAACGCCGACGATCTGATCGCAGCGTACGTCGAGGCGGGCTACACCAAGATCCATCTGGACTGCAGTATGTCCTGTGCCGACGATCCCGCGATCCTGCCCGACGAGATCGTCGCGCAGCGGTCCGCGCGCCTGATGCGGGTCGCGGAGGACACCGCCAAGCGCGTCGGTTCGGCCGGCCCGAGGTATGTCATCGGCACCGAGGTTCCGGTTCCTGGCGGCGCGCACGAGACCCTCGGCGTGCTGACGCCGACACCTGCCGACCGGGCCCGGCGCACCATCGCCGCCCACCGGTCTGCGTTCGACGGGGCCGGCCTGGGCGACGTCTGGCCGCGGGTCGCCGCCCTGGTGGTCCAACCCGGCGTGGAGTTCGATCACCTCAACGTCATCGACTACGACCACGGCGCCACCGCGGAGTTGCGGCACGTGCTCGACACCGAGGACACCCTCGTCTTCGAGGCACATTCCACCGATTACCAACGGCCCCGCCAACTTCGCCAACTCGTCGAAGACCACTGGGCGATCCTGAAGGTCGGCCCCGGGTTGACCTTCGCGATGCGCGAGGCACTCTTCGCGCTGGCGATGATCGAGACCGAGATCATCGGTCGGACGTCACGGTCGAACCTGATCGAGATCCTCGAGCGCACCATGCTCGCCGAGCCCGGGTACTGGGAGGGCTACTACACCGGCGACCCGCGGGCGCAGCGCACCGCACGCCGCTACAGCTACAGCGACCGGCTGCGCTATTACTGGGCCGATGACGCCGTCGACGCCGCGCGCCGCACCCTGCTGGCCAACCTCGACCGCGTCGGTATCCCGATGCCGTTGATCAGCCAGTTCCTGCCCGCCCAATACGACCGGATCCGCGCGGGTGAGCTCGAAGCTGCAGCGCAGCCTTTGGTCATCGACCGTATCCGAGACGCCCTGCGCCCGTACGCCCGAGCCTGTAACCCCGCCTTGCCGATTCCGGAGCCGACAGATGCCTGAGTCCCGCCCGCAGACCGAGACCTCGGTGCCCGCCCAGATGGACGGCGGCGCAACGATTCTCGAAATCATCCAGCAACCCGATGTCTGGCGTGAGGTCGGCGGTGAAACCGACGACCGGGTCGACGCATTCCTCGCGCCACTCTTGATGCGACCCGATCTCCGGGTTATCTTGACCGGTGCCGGAAGTTCCGCGTTCGCAGGCGAGATCGCCGCACCGGCGCTGCGCCGACATCTCGATCGCCGCGTCGAAGCCGTCGCGACCACCGATATCGTCGCCAACCCCCAGGACTGGCTGCATCGACCGACGCCGACCCTGCTGGTGTCTTTCGGTCGGTCCGGAAACAGCCCGGAAAGCCTCGCGGCCACCGCGCTCGCCGATGAGCTGGTCGACGAGGTCTGGCATCTCATCGTCACCTGCGGGCGCGACGGGGAACTCGGTAACGCACACATCGGGCGCACCGACTCGCTGGTGCTCTACATGCCGGAGCGGACCAACGACGTCGGTTTCGCGATGACCTCCAGCCTGACCTCGATGCTGTTGTCCTGCCTGTTGACGCTGGGCCCTGCTGAGCGTGGCGACATCGAATCCCTCGCGCGCGCAGCCGAATACGTCATCGAGATGCAGCCCGACATCCGTTCCCTGGCGCAGAGCAAGAAACAGCGGTTCGTCTATCTGGGCAGCGGACCGCTGCAGGGCTTGGCGCGCGAGTCGGCCCTGAAACTGCTGGAGCTCACCGCGGGGGAGGTGGTGACCTATTTCGACTCGCCGTTGGGCTTCCGGCACGGCCCCAAATCGGTCCTCGACGCCGACACCGTGGTGGTGGTCTTCGTATCCACCGATGCCTACACCCGGCGCTACGACCTCGACATCGTCGCCGAGATCCGCGCCCAGCTCGGCACCGATGCGGTCACCGTGATCAGCACCGAGCCCATCGCGCGGGAACTCGGACCCGCGGTCGTGCTGCCCGGATTGACAGGCATCGACGACGCGTTGGTGGCACTGCCGTATCTGGTGTACGCACAGTTCATCGCGCTGTTCACCTCCCTGGGATACGGCAAGACACCGGACAATCCGTTTCCGTCCGGTGAGGTGAGCCGGGTCGTGCGCGGTGTCACGATCTACCCGATGGCCGGGCGGTGATCGGTCATGGCCTGTTATCTCGGGGTTGACGGCGGAGGCTCGAAAACGGCCTTCGCGCTTGTCGACTCGACCGGCGAGATACTGGCCCGCTGCACAGCGCCGAGCACCTACTACTTCCGCGACGGGATCGCGGTCGTCGAGAAAGTCCTGACGCAGGGCATCGGCGATATCTGCCGGCAGGCCGATATCGACACCGCCGGTATAGACGCGGCATTCTTCGGCCTTCCCGGTTACGGCGAAGCCAGCGCCGATATCGGACAACTCGACGCCGTTGTCGGCCGAGTCCTGGGCCATGACCGCTACAGCTGCGATAACGACATGGTGTGTGGCTGGGCCGGATCATTGGCCACCGAGGACGGGATCAACGTGATCAGCGGCACCGGTTCGATGGCCTACGGCCGGCGACAGGGGGCGGGTCGTCGAGTCGGCGGGTGGGGCGAGCTGTTCGGCGATGAAGGATCGGCCTATTGGGTTGCCACCCAAGGGCTCAACGCGTTCAGCCGGATGAGCGACGGCAGACTGCCGCGGGGGCCACTGCACCAACTGCTCAGGGGGGCGCTGCAGATCGACGACGATCTCGACGCCGTCGGTGTGGTGATCGAGAAGTGGGACGGCAACCGCCGCGATATCGCCGCGCTGGCTGCGACGGTATGCGCCGCGGCGCAGCGGGGTGATGCGCAAGCCGGTCGTATCCTGGCCGACGCGGCCGACGAACTGGTGGCACTGGTCGAGACCGCCCGAACGGCGCTCGGGTTCACCGCACAGGAGACCGTCGCGTTGTCCTATTCGGGCGGAATGTTCTCCGACGAGACATTTCTCAGGCTCTTCCAGGCGGCCATGAACCGGCTGCCTGTCACCTATGACATCCGGCGCCCCGTCCTGGACCCCGCGGTGGGCGCCGCCCTGTATGCCGCCAAGAGCAGCGGCCGGCCGTTGAGTCCGGATGCGCTGCACCATCTGATGAGCAGGAGTCACCTGTGAAGCCCACGATCGTCATCATCGGCGCCGGAAGCGCGGTATTCACCCGCGAGCTGCTCGGCGACATCTTCTCCTTCCCGGAACTGACCTCGGTGCGGGTGGTCCTGCACGATATCGATGCCGAACGCCTGGAGACCGCCGAAGCCATCGCGCACGCGACCGCACGCGCGGCGGGCGCCCACCCCGAGGTGTCGGCCGTCGCGGACCGTCGCAAGGCCCTCGAGGGTGCCGACTACGTCATCAACGTCATCCAGGTCGGTATGCACGAGGCCACGGTGCGGGACTTCGAGATCCCCGAACGGTACGGACTGCACCAGACCATCGGCGACACCATCGGTATCGGTGGGATCTTCCGCGGACTGCGGACATTCCCGGTCCTGGCCGGGATCGCCCGGGATATGACCGAGGTGTGCCCCGATGCGTGGTTGCTCAACTACACCAACCCGATGGCCATGAACGTCACGTTCCTGCACCACGTCGCGCCCCGGCTCAAGGTCCTGGGTCTGTGCCACTCGGTGTACTGGACGATGGTCGGCTTGTGCGAAATCGTCGGTGTTCCCTACGACGAGGTGTCCTACTGGTCTGCGGGCGTCAACCACCAGGCCTGGGTGCTGCGCTGGCAGCGCGGCGGTCAGGATCTGTATCCACTTCTGGATCAACGCATCGCCGCCGACCCGGAACTGCGCAGGCGGGTGCGGGTCGACATGTACCGCCGCCTCGGCTACTACCCGACCGAGACCAGCGAGCATTCCAGTGAGTACGTCCCGTGGTACCTGCGCAATCCCGGCGAGGTGGACCGGTTGCGGCTCGACATCGGCGAGTACGTCTCGATCAGCGAAGCCAACCTGGCCGAATATGCCAGTGTCCGTGCCGAACTGGCCGAAAGCCAGACCCTGGCCATCGACACCGGGTCCACCGAGTACGCCCCGCAGGTCATCCACTCGATGGAGACCGGAACATCGCGGGTCATCGCCGCCAATATCGTCAACGACGGTCTGATCACCAACCTGCCCGACGGCCTTGCAGTCGAAGTGCCCACCGTGATCGACGCGCTGGGCGCGCATCCGATGAAAGTCGGTGACCTGCCGGCGCAGTGCGCCGCGCTCAACCGCAGTTTCCTCGGTCCGGTCGAACTCGCGGTTCGGGCCGCCGTGGATTCCGATCCGCGGTTGGTGCGGGCCGCCGCGATGGTCGACCCAAATACCGCCGCAACACTGACCGTCGACGAGATCTGGGCACTGTGCGACGAACTGACAACAGCGCACGGCAACCTGCTGCCCGGACCTCTGCGCACGACATTGGCGCTGTGAACGTGATGTCGCCATGCAAAAGCCCGACCCCGTCCGTCCCAGGTACCGCCAGCAAAGGAGATCTACCGTGACCAGACCACGGCTCTACATCGCACTGATTGCAGGCTTGGTCCTTGCCCTCGCCGGATGCGGCGGCGGTGGCTCCACTTCGTCCGGACCGACCGAGATCGCGGTGTGGCACGGTTACCAGGACACCGAGGGGGAGGTGTTCAAGGGCCTCATCGACCAGTACAACTCGTCGCACCCCGATGTGTCGGTCAGCGAACTGTACTCAAGCAACGACCTTGTGCTGCAGAAGGTTCTGACCGCGGTGCGCGGTGGCAGCGCACCTGATGTGGCCTACATGTTCGGTTCCTGGTCGCCCAATATCGCCCAGATCCCGCAGGTCGTCGACATGTCGACGGAGGTCAGCAAGCCGGACTGGAAATGGGACGATTTCTATCAGGCCGAACGCGACGCGGCCACCGTCGGCGACAAGATCGTCGGCGTGCCGGCCCTCGTCGACAACCTCGCGATCGTCTACAACAAGAAATTGTTCGCCGACGCCGGCATCGAACCACCCAACCCGAACTGGACCTGGGATGACTTCCAGTCGGCGGCTGCCAAACTGACCGACCCGGCCAAAGGACAGTACGGCTGGCTGATCCCGGCGGATGGCAGCGAGGACACGGTGTGGCACTACATCCCGATGCTCTGGGAGGCCGGTGGCGACATCTTGTCGCCGGACAACACACATGCGGTGTTCAATTCGGAGGCGGGTGTCAAAGCGTTGACGGTCCTGCAGAAGATGGCAGTCACCGACAAGTCGCTCTACCTGGACACCACCAACGAGAACGGGCCGAAACTGATGAACAGCGGCAAGGTCGGCATGCTGGTGACCGGCCCATGGGATCTGAGCCAACTGTCCGATATCGACTACGGCGTTTCGGTGATGCCGACGTTCGCCGGATCCAGTGGTGGTCACCAGACCATCGCGGGACCGGACAACTGGGTCGTCTTCGACAACGGCGACAAGAAGAAGCAGGCCGCCATCGATTTCGTCAAATGGTTGTCGGCACCCGAGCAGGTCAAGGCGTTCTCGCTGGGCACCGGTGATCTGCCGATCAGGACCTCGGTAGGCCAGGATCCCCAAGTACTGAACAAGCTCAACGAGAACGTTCCCGGCACATCGACATTCGTGGAGAACCTGTCCAACGTGCAGAAGGTCAGGCCCACCGTCGAGCAGTACCCGGAGGTCTCCGAGGCACTGGGACAGGCCATCGTCGCGGTCATGCTCGGCAAGCAGCAGCCGGCAGAGGCGCTGAACACGGCCGCCGCGGCCGCCGACTCGGCGCTGGCCGCGAAATAGGCGACCGGAGATCAACGGACATGGCTGACGACGTCTCCGTCCGGCGACCGGGTGCGTTGCTCGGACGTCTGAGCCGGACGGAGACGGTGTCCGGTTGGGCCCTGGTGAGTCCCGGGGTGGTGCTGATCGGCATATTCGGTCTGCTGCCGGTGCTCATGTCATTGCAGCTGTCGTTCCAGCATTCCGACCTGCTGACACCGGAGACGCCGTGGGTGGGGCTGGAGAACTACCGCAAGCTGGCGCAGGATCCGCTTTTCGTCGAAGCGATCAGACACACCATCGTCTACACCGCGCTGTTCGTGCCCGGCACCATGCTGGTCGGCCTGTTGATCGCCGCGGCGATGAATCGGTCACTGCGCTTCATCTCGCTGTACCGGACCGCGGCCTACATCACCATGGCGGTCTCGACGATCTCGCAGGGCATCATCTTCCTGTGGCTGACCGATCGTGACTACGGTCTGGTCAACGCTGCGCTCAACGCCGTCGGGCTGCCATCGCAACCTTTCCTGGCTTCGCCGTCACAGGCTCTCTACGTCATCGTCGTGATGACGATCTGGGGATGGACCGGATTCTCGGTGATCGTCTATCTGGCTGCGCTGCAGGGAGTCCCGGCCGAATTACACGAGGCCGCTGCGATCGACGGCGCCAGCGCGTTCACCCGTTTCCGGACCATCACCGTGCCGCTGCTGGGCCCGGCGAATCTCTTCCTGCTGGTGTGGCTGACGATCAACGCGCTGCAATTGTTCGACGAGGTCTACGTCACCACCCGCGGCGGCCCGCTGCGCGCCACCACCGTGATCGTCTACTACCTCTGGGACCGGGCTTTCGTGCACTTCGACGCCGGATACGCCGCGGCGATGGCCTATGCGCTGTTCGTCGTGATCCTGGTGATCACCGCTGTGCAGTTCCGGCTGGCGCGAAGGTATGTGCACAACTCATGACCACGACACAGTCCCGCCCCACCGAGACCGCCGCGCAGCAGGTGCCTGCGCCGCGGCGCAGGCTACGGCTGCCGTTCAGCCCGTGGCATCTGGTGCTCATCCCGATGACGTTCGTATTGCTCGTCCCGCTGTTGTGGATGCTCATCACCTCGCTGGAGACCGAAGGGGAGGCCAACCGGTTCCCCCCGGTGTTGTTGCCGCAGAGTCCGCAATTCTCCAACTACGTGGAGGCCTGGAACTCAGCGCCGTTCGGGCACTTCTTCCTCAACAGCGCACTGGTCACGCTGGTGGTGCTGGTCAGTAATCTGATCGTATGCAGCCTCGCCGGCTACGCCTTCGCCCGCGTCCGGTTCCTGGGCAGGGGAGTGCTTTTCGTGACCCTGATGGCAACGCTGATGGTGCCGTTCCAGGTCACCATGATCCCGGTGTTCCTGATCGTGAAGTGGTTCGGCGACAATGTCTGGGAAGGTCTGGGTATCGACCACATCGGCGCGTTGATGCTGCCGAACCTGGCTACCGCATTCGGAATCTTCTTCCTGCGCCAGTTCTTTCAGACCGTGCCGGTGGAACTGGAGGAGGCTGCCCGGGTGGACGGGACATCGCGGCTCGGCGTGCTCTTCCGGATCGTACTGCCGTTGTCGCTGCCCGCCATGTCGACGCTGGCGGCCTTGACGGTGCTGACATCGTGGAATGATTTTCTCTGGCCGCTCATCGTGATCACGTCACAGGACCAGATGACGATTCCGTTGGGGCTCAGCTACTTCCAGGGTGCGCACCGGGTCAAGTGGCCACTTTTGATGGCGGCCAATGTGATGAGCCTGTTGCCGATGCTGCTGGTGTTCGTCGGCGCCCAGAAGTATTTCGTCCAGTCGGTGGCCAGCACCGGGCTGAAAGGCTGACTATGGGGGCGGCAGAGATGGGAGTGCAACGTTGGCAGAGGTAGAGTTTCGCGACGTCGTGCGCAGTTACCCGGGCGGCCGTTCGGGCGATACTGTCGCTCTCAAAGGCCTCAATCTCACGGTGGCCGACGGTGAGTTCCTGATCCTGGTGGGGCCGTCGGGATGCGGTAAGAGCACGGCGCTGCGGTTGCTGGCCGGCCTCGACAAACCCACATCGGGCGAGATCAGGATCGGCGGTTCGGTGGTCAACGCGCTGGCACCGGGTCAGCGTGATATCGCCATGGTGTTCCAGAACTACGCGTTGTATCCGCATATGACGGTGTACCGCAATCTGGCCTACGGATTGCGGCAGCGTCGCACCCCGCGGGCCGAGACCGATCGGCGGGTCCGGGAAACAGCCGAACTGCTGCAGATCAGTGAACTCCTCGACCGCAAACCCGGTCAGTTGTCCGGTGGGCAGCGCCAGCGAGTCGCCATGGGGCGCGCGCTGGTTCGCAAACCACAGGCATTCCTGCTCGACGAGCCGCTGTCGAACCTCGACGCGAAACTGCGCAACCAGGTGCGCGGCGACCTCAAACGACTGCAGCGCGAATTTCCGGTCACCTCCATATATGTCACCCACGACCAGGTCGAGGCGATGACGCTGGGAGACCGGCTGTGCGTGATGTGTGACGGTGAGGTGCAGCAGATCGGCACCACCGACGACATCTACAACCGACCGGCCAACACCTTCGTGGCGGCGTTCATGGGCAGCCCGCCGATGAATCTGCTCCCCGGTGAGGTGCGGGGCGGTGTCCTGCACATCGGGGGTGCCGCCGTGACGGCGCCGGCAACGACCGACGGTCCGGTCACCGTCGGGGCGCGGCCCGAACACCTGCAATTGCGCACCCATCACGCCGACGGCATGGTGGCGGCCCGCGTGGATTTCGTCGAACCCTTGGGCAGCCACGCCCTGGTGACCGCACTGGTCGAGGACACCCGGGTGATCGTGCACGCGCCGGCCGGCACCGTGCTGGAGTCCGGCAGCCGGATCGGGCTGCTGTTACCGCCCGAGCAGACCTATTTCTTCGACGCGGCCACCGGTGTGGCGCGACGCGACCGCGCGCGTATCTCGTTGTAGACCGGATGTCGCTCGGTATCGGCCCCACAATTCCGGGTAGCTCATACCGGCCACGTCTCCAGTCGATAGGCGGCGTCGAAGAACATCCACTCATACCGGGCGGTCGTCACGAAGTGGGTACGAGCGCCTCGTTCTTCGGTGGCGCTCAGGGTGCGACCGGTCGTGTCGGCCAGCGCCAGGACCTCGGCGACGGTGCTCGCGAACTCCTCCCCGGCGTAACTGTCGATCCACGCCTGGAAGCGCCGATCGGGCGAGCCCCGCTCGACGAGCGCGGCGCCGACCTTGGCGTAGATCCAGTAGCACGGCAGGATCGCGGCAAGGCCGTCGGCGAAGCTGCCGCCGTAGGTGGTTGCCAGCAGATAGCTGGTGTAGGCCCGGGTGGTCGGCGCCACCGGTGTCGCGTCGACGGCGGCGGGGTCCAGCCCGAGGTCGGGTAGCAGGCTGCTGTGCAGTGCGAGTTCGACCTCGAACACCTCGGCGGCGTGCCGGGCGAACATCGCGGTGCCGGCCAGGGTGGGAGCTTTCGCCCCCACGATGTTCAGCGCACGGGCGTAGTCACGCAGGTAGTGGACATCCTGGGCGACGTAGTGCCCGAACACATCTGGGTCCAGGGTGCCGTCGGTCAGACCCGTGAGGAATGGATGACGCAGGGTGGCGTCGAAGATCGTCTCGATGTCATTCCAGAGCCGGTTCGACCACGGCGAGACGCTGATGTCGGTTGTCATGGTGGCACCATCTTGCCCCGTCGTTCGTCACCTGGCGTCGACGGGCGGGGATAGCATGTGGGGGAAATCATCATCTCGGGGGGAGAGATTCATGGTTCGGCTGCATGTGCAGCGCACGATCGCCGCACCGCAGGAGCGCGTCTTCGCCTGGCTGTCCGAGCCGGCCAGCCTGACTGCCGCCCGACTGTTGCTGACCGCGGGTTACCGCGCGGATTCGCCGTCGCCCGGTGTCGGTGCGGTGCGGGAGGTGACCGGAATCGGGGTGTGGCTGCGCGAGGAGATCACGGCCTACGATCCGCCGCGCAGTTACTCCTACCGGATATTGCGTTCGTTTCCCGCCGTCGTGCACGAGGGCGGCACCATGACGTTCACACCGTGTGACAGCGGCACCCATGTCGACTGGGTCACCACCTTCAGTCACCCCTTGCGCGCGGGTGGAGCGGCAATGGAGGCGGTCACCTCACGGGTTTTCCGCCGTGGATTCGCGGAGATCCTCGACGGTTGCGCCGCGGCCGTGGGAACACCGTGGCATTGAACCCCCGGTCCGGTGTTCGTTGCTGACCTGCGCAGCCAGATGCGAAACTGGCGCCGTGGACACCTACGCCCGCAACCATGTGCGCACGGTGGGTAATCCGACGGGGCCGACGCTGGTGCTGGCCCATGGCTTCGGCTGCGACCAGCAACTGTGGCGGTTGGTGGTGCCGTATCTGGAACCGGAGTTCCGCGTTGTGCTGTTCGACCATGTGGGCTCGGGATCCTCGGATCCGTCGGCTTGGGATGCGGACCGCTACGCCACTTTGGACGGATATGCCCAGGACATCCTGGACATCGCACGTGAACTGGATCTGCACGATGCCGTTTTCGTGGGGCATTCGGTCGCGGCGATGATGGGTGTGCTGGCGGTCGCGGCCGATTCGAGCAGGCTCACCAGACTGGTCCTGCTGACACCGTCGCCGCGTTATCTCGACGACGACGGCTACCGAGGCGGCTTCTCCCGCGCCGATATCGACGAGCTGCTGGAATCGCTGGACACCAACTATCTGGGCTGGTCGCGAGCCATGGCGCCGGTCATCATGGCCACCCCCGACCGGCCGGAGCTCGAAGCGGAGCTGGCAGAGACGTTCTGCCGCACCGACCCGGCCAAGGCGAGCGTTTTCGCCCGCGCCACATTCTTGTCGGACAACCGGGCCGATCTGCAGCGCGTCTCGGTGCCGACCCTGGTCATCGAATGCGCACGCGATTCGTTGGCGCCACGTGAGGTCGGCGACTACGTGCACCGGCACATCCGCGGCAGCAGCAAGGTGACGCTGGACAGTTCGGGGCACTGTCCGCACGTCAGCGCGCCAGAAGCCACAGCGCAGGCGATCGCTGCATTCGCCCGTTCCGCGTGAGCTCCGCCGCGGGGCCCGCCGATCCCGACCCCACCAGGGACCTTCTGGACAACGCTCCATGCGGATTGCTCGCGACACTGCCCGACGGCCGCATCGTGACGGTGAACAGCACGCTGTGCACCTGGCTGGGGTTGTCGCGCGAGGAGCTGACCGGGCGGTCGTTCGGCGACCTGCTGTCGGTGGGCAGCCGGATACACTTCGAAACCCATTTTGCGGCCCTGTTGCAGATGGACGGGCAGCTCCGCGGCATCGCAGTCGATCTGGTGGGCGCCGATGGTTCTCGGTGGCCGGTGTTCCTTTCCGCCAACACCGCGGTCGGCCCCGACGGCAGACCGGCGCTGTTCCGGATAACCGTCCAAGACGGCAATGACCGGCGGGCCTACGAACGTGAACTGCTCGCCGCGCGCAAACGAGCCGAATTCGAACAGGCTCGAGCCGAGCATCTGGCGGCCACGTTGCAACGGTCGCTGCTGCCGCCGGCGTTGTCTCCACCGCCAGGACTGGATGCCGCCGCGACGTATCACGCCGCAGCAGCCGACGTCGGCGGAGACTTCTACGATCTGTTCCCGCTGACGCGCAGCAAGTGGGGCTTCTTCCTGGGCGATGTCTGCGGCAAGGGTGCGGCCGCGGCGGCCCTGACATCCCTGACGCGTTACACCCTGCGGGCTGCCGCGGTGTACGACGACGACCCCGTCGCGGTGCTGCACAATCTGGACATCGTTTTCACCCAGAACGATATGGACGGCCAAAATAGTTTCTGCACGGTGCTTTTCGGAATAATCACGGTTCGCGGCGACACCGGATTCGACGTCGAGATGGCCACCGGGGGGCATCCGCCCGGCATACTGATCCGCGCCGACGGCGCCACCGAATATGTGGAGATCGCCGGCGGGCACGCCGTCGGTTTGTTCAGCGGTCCGAGATTCGTTTCGACACACTTGCATTTGCGTACGGGTGACACGTTGTTCCTCTATACCGACGGCCTGACCGAAGCCCGAATCGGCTCGGGCGCTGAGCGTTACGACGACGACGGTGCGTTGCTGAACTTCGTGGCGACGCATGCGCCCACGACGGCCACCCAGATTGTGACGGCTGTCGAAGGGGTGCTCGCCGGACTTCGCGTCGACGACGATGTCGCGGTGTTGGCCCTTAGTGCTCGTTGACGGGGATCGACACCTTCTGAGCTGTGCTCGGTGATCATGTGTCAGCATGTTCGACATGCCTGACTACGAGGACCAGCCGTTGGGCTTCTTGTTGTACCGGGTGATGGCGTCGTTGCGGCCACAGGTGAGCGACGAGCTCGCACCACTGGGCCTGGGACTGCCGGAGTTCGTCTGTATGCGGCAGCTGTCGATGTGCCCGGGACAGTCCAGTGCCGAGCTTGCCCGCGGTGCAAACGTGTCGCCGCAGGCGATGAATCTGGTTCTGCGTGGGCTCCAAGACATGGGTGCTGTCGCACGACCGGCCAGTGTCGCCTCCGGCCGCTCGCTGCCGGCGCGACTCACCGCCAAAGGGAAGGCATTGCTCAAGCGCGCCGAGGCTGCCGTACGGGTTGCCGACGAGCGGCTGCTTGCGCAGCTGACACCGACCGAGCGGCACGAGCTCAAGCGGCTTCTACATGCCGTGGATTCTGAAATCGTCAACGCGGCAACATGATTTGTGCTGGCCTGTACTACCGCCGGGATGACTGTTGGCTGTGGGTATCGCCGGGTGTGGTCGTCGAGATGAAGTCATCGATGAGATCGACCACCTCGGTGGGCGCCTCGACCTGCGCGAAATGTCCCACGCCGGGCAGCACTTCGAGGCGGCAGTCGGGACGAATCTCTAACGCCGCGTAAGCGTGGTCGACCGGAATGATGGTGTCCTGCTCGCCCCAAATTGCGAGGGTGGGCAGGTCTGCTCTGAGGCTCAGCCGGTTCAGTGCACTTACGGACTGCCCTCGGTAGTCGACCACCGACCGCAGCGTGCGCAGGAATGCTTCACGCGTTTCGCTGTCGGAGAATGACGAATACGCACGCCAGATCTCGGCGCCGCGCGGTGAGCGTAAGCCGGCCGAGCTGAGCCAGGATTGCAACGCGTTACCGGCGCGCAGGACGGGCGAAGGCGCGATCAGCGGCATGACAAATTCCGCACCCGGGGCGGCGAGCAGACGCAGGATCCAGCCGACATCGGGGCCGAGCCCACCGCTGCTGATCAGCACGAGCCTGCGGCAGTAGTCGGGGTGTTGGTACAGGAATTGCATCGCGACGCCGCCGCCCAGCGAGTGACCCACGACCGTTGCCGACTCGACGCCGAGCTCATCGAGCAGATCACGCAACCCAACCGCAAATGCACCCAACGAGTAGTCGGTGCGCGGTTTGGACGATTGACCGTGGCCCAGCAAGTCAGGGGCCACAACACGGTACTTCTTGGCGAGCTGAGGCAACACTGCTCGCCACGTCTCGGCGCTGCCCGCCATGCCGTGAATCAACAAGAGGACCTCATCGCCCTCGCCTTCGTCCACGACGGCTTGTTTCACACCGTGAATATCGAAAAATTTCGTTTCGCCCATTGCTACTCCCACCCGGTCGAGTGTCGAGCCTACTCACCGGTAACTTAATCTGCGACATTTTCGCCGATGTGCCGTTGCGCACTCCAGCTGCTGTGAACTGTGCCACCGCGAACTTTGTAGACCTGCACCGCCACGCAGTGGATCGTGAAATCGCGAACGCAGCAACATAACTCGCAACACTCCGGCGTCGGGAAAGTCAGCCTGCCACGAATTCGTCGAGTCTGTGCTGCATGGCTTCGATGACACGGGCCGCCAGAGCCGTAGGTTCTTCGGCTGGTATCGGGCGGATCACGGGTAGGACGGCGGTGCGCAGCTTGCTGGGCAGCGGCAAGTAGGGCAGCAGACCGACGAGTCCGACGCTCAGACCCCAGGGGATCGACAGGCTGACCGGCAGGGTGCGTACGCGTATGCGGTCAGGCAGTTTGAGTGCTTCCGCGATCCGTCGGCCATCGGAAAGCACCAGGACCGAGTCGCCCGCGCCTGCCGTGACGACCGGCAGGACCGGTATTGCGTGGTCGAGCGCAAGTCGGGCGAAGCCGTCTCGTCCGTCGAACTTGATGCGGTTGCGGTCTGACCAACTCTTGGCGGCGTCGATGTCGCCGCCAGGGAAGACGAGCACGTTGTGTCCGGCGGCAAGTGCGTCGTCGGCCGCCTTGCGTCCGGCGAGCTTGCCACCGAGTGCCTCGATGAGATCGCCCAGCCCCAGGGTCCAGGCGATCTGATGCACCAGCACGGTGGTCGGACGGGTCAATCCGGCCTTGGCGATGACCGCCGACATGGCGAGCACGTTGAGGTCGATCAGCCCGCCGAAGCCATGGTTGGCGACGATGAGCACCTGTTCGTCCGGTGGTTTCTCCTCAAAGGTGACCGTGTGTCGGTGGTAGATCCGCAGATATCGTCTGAGGGCGTCACCGACCAGCGACTTGGACAGGGCCCCAACATCAGTCACCGGAAGGCGCGATCCGCCAGGCGATGGTGAATTGGTCGAGCAGCGTTGTGATGGAGTGGGTTTCGGCTGGGGTGTCGACGGTGACGGTCACGATGGGTGTGCCGCCGTCGGATTCGGCTTGGACTTGTGTCACGCCGGGTATGTCGGCCAGTGCATCGCTTACCGCCACGCGGGCGGCGTCGGCGCGCAGTGGAACTTTGTGGGGTTTTCCGATCGCGGTGAGTGGCAGGTCGGCCACGATGGTGATGAGTTTGGGGGCGGCGGCGCGTTCGGAGACTCGGTCGGTGGCCCAGGTGCGGAGTTCTTCGGCGGTCGCGGCATTCGGTGAGGTGAGGGTGACGTAGGCGACGGGAACTTCCCCGGAGTGCACGTCGGGGCGTCCCACTGCGGCGGCGCCGGTGACTGCGGGGTGTGTCAGGAGGGCGTCTTCGATGGTGGCGGGGTCGATGTTGTGGCCGCCGCGGATGATGAGATCTTTTGCGCGGCCGGTCAGGTAGACGAAGCCGTCGTCGTCGACGCGGGCCAGGTCGCCGGTGTCGAGCCAGCCGTCGGCGAGGGCGCCGAGCCCGTCGAGGACAAGTCCGTCGTCGTCGCGGCCCACCACGTATCCCGGGAATACGCAGGGGCCGGAGATGGCGAGGTGTCCGACTTCGCCGGCGGGCAGGTCCTGCCAGGTGCCGTCTTCGCTGATGTGGACGGCTTTGATGTTCTGGTAGGGCAGGCGTTGGCCGACTGCGCCGGGTCGGGGGGCGTCGGTGAAGCTGCGGACGCTGGCGCATGTTGCCTCGGTGAGTCCGTAGCCTTCGAGCAGATGTCGTCCGGTGTGCGCGGTGAACGCGTCGCGTACCGATGGTGGTAACGCCGAGGCGCCGACCAGGGGGTGTTGCAGGCTGGAGATGTCGGCATCGAGGGGGCATTGGGCCAGAACGGAATACACGGTGGGGACCGCGCTCATCGCGCTGATTCGGTAGCGCTGCACGATCTTCCAGAAGTTGCCGTAGAGGGCGAGGTCGCGGTAGCCCAGCGGGCCGGCCCAGATCACGGATTGCCCGCGGAACATCGGTGCCAGCAGGGTGACCACCAGGGCATTGACATGGAACAGCGGTAGCGCCGCGAAGATGACCGATTCCTCGTCGAGGGTCGTGTTGGCGGCGATCATCCAGGCATCGGCGACTTCGTTGGCGTGGGTATGAGCGGCCAGCTTCGGGGTGCCGGTGGTGCCGCCGGTGTGGAAGAGCGCGGCCAGATCGGAGGCGTTGGGGGGTTGGCCGTCGAACTGGTGTCCGTCGAAGCAGTCAGCGTAGTCGCGCAGAAGGACAACGCAATGGCCGTCGATGTCGAGCGGGTCGGCGATCGGGATGCTCTGATCGGTCGGCGCCAGCAACAACACGGCGTCGACGGCGTCGGTGCGGGCGAGGTGGCGGGCGATATCGAAGGCTGCGGGGTCCAGTTCGGCGCTGGCGGCGATGAGGACACGCGCACCGGATCGGCGTAGTAGTTCGGTGATGTGTTCCAGGGACAGGGCGCTGTTGATGGGCGCGGCGATGCCGGCGAGTTGGGCTGCCAGGGTGGCGGGGATGAGTTCGGCGCAGTTGGGTGCGATCAGTGCCACGGCGTCTTGGCGGCGCACGCCCAGATGCCGCAGTGCGTTGGCGATCCGGTGGACATCGGTGAGCAGGTCACCGAAACTGACCGAGACGGGCTGCTCCCAGTGCTCGGCGTCGGCAAGGACGTGGAAGGCGGTGCGTTCGGGCCAGCGCGCGGCGGCCCGCTCAAGCAGCGCGTACGTGGAATCGGGCAGTCCACGCATTTCCAGTGGTATCGCCTCGATTTCGGCAAGATCACCAGGACCGGCATAGCTCGGCCACAGCTGATTTTCGGTGTGCAGTTTGCTCACGCGCATCTGACCAATACGACCACGTAGTAGCCTCCGTCGGTTCGTGGGGCTTGTCGAAGACATGAGCAGTCAATGCGCAACAACAGTGCATGGCTAGGGTGTGAGTTCCAAAACATGACCCTTGGGTTGGACTCTGATCCAATCGCATCGATTTCGAGCCCCTTAGGCTTGCTCATGTGACAGCCCGGCAGCGCCTGCACTGGTTCGCCTTGCACGGCGTGGTCCGTGGTGCGGCGGCATTGGGTGCGCGTCGCGGCGATCCGCAGGCCAGGCTGATCGCGGACCCGGCCGTGCGCGCCGACCCCGGTTCGTTCGCCGACGAGTTGCACGCGGCCGGCAGTCTGGTCCGCGGCCGAGCGGCGTGGCTGACAGCGGACCACGAGACCGCCCACCAGTTGCTGCGATCCGATGACTTCACGGTGACCGCCATCGGCAAGAACCTGCCGAGTCCGCTGCGCCGGATCGAACAGCGCACCCGGGCCAAGAACCGCATGCATCCGCTGATGCCGCCGTCGATGCTGACGGTGGAGCCGCCGGATCACACCCGGTACCGCAAAACTGTGTCATCGGTCTTCACGCCCAGAGCCGTTGCCGCGCTGCGGCAACGGGTGCAGCAGGCCGCGACCGCACTCCTCGACACTCTCGGCGATGGCGATGGGGTCGTCGACATCGTGGAGCGCTACTGTTCGCAGCTGCCGATCACGGTCATAGGGGACATCCTCGGCGTGCCGGAGGGGGACCGCTCGAGGATCCTGCAGTTCGGTGAACTCGCTGCGCCCAGCCTCGATGTCGGGCTGTCATGGTCGCAGTATCTGGCCGTCGAGAGCGGTCTGGAGGGATTCACCGCCTGGCTGACCCACCACATTCGGCAGCTCCGCGAATCTCCCGGCGATGATCTGCTGAGCCAGCTCATCGAGGCAGGCGACGACGGGATCCGACTCGACGACGCGGAGCTGCTCGCGACCGCGGGTCTGGTGTTGGCCGCTGGCTTCGAGACGACGGTCAATCTGCTCGGCAACGGCATCGACCTTCTGCTGAAGAACCCAGCGCAGCTCGCGTTGTTACTCGAAGAACCTCAACGCTGGCCGAACGCGGTAGAGGAGATCCTTCGACTCGAATCGCCCGTTCAACTTTCAGCACGTTTTGCATTGCGGGACATCGAAGTGGCGGGGACGACGGTGCAGGCAGGCGAGGCGGTCGTGTTGTACTTGGCCGGAGCCAATCGCGACCCAAAGGTGTTCGAAGACCCGCACCGGTTCGACGTCACCCGCGAGAACGCCGGGCGTCATCTGTCCTTCTCCGGCGGGAGGCATTTCTGCCTCGGAGCAGCGCTCGCCAGGGCCGAGGGCGAGGTGGGTCTGCGGACGTTCTTCGAACGTAATCCGACGGCGACTGCATCGGGAGCGGGCAATCGGCGTGGCACCCGCGTCCTGCGCGGATGGGCGACCTTGCCCCTGAGTCTTCGTGGACCCCAACGAGGGGTGTCATCCGTTGCTGCGTTGTGAATCGCTCACCCCGGCAGCACCGTGAGGTGGAGTCGATCGATTATTCGCAGAGCCTGTGCGGGGTCGCAGCCTTCGAATACCGCCGCGTGAATTCCGCGCATCGCGCCCGTGATCGCTTTGGCCGCGGCCGCGATGTCGGTATCGGGATCGATCGCTGCGGCTCGCGCGGCTCTGGTGAGTATCTGAGCTACGGCTTCCTCGAAGGTGTCGTGCCAACGTAGGGCGAAACTGTCCGACCGCGGAACCCCGAGGTCGCGGAACAAGACGTGCGCGGACGGCGTCGCGTAGATGGCTTCGGCCGAGAGCCTCAGGAACAGGCCCAGCTGCGGTAACGGCTCGTCCGGCCACTGCACGCTCAGATAGCGCTGCCCCATGGCATTGATCAACACCGTCGCCGCGTTGTCGATCGCCGCGTGAAAGAGGTCGCGTTTGTTGTCGAAATGATGAAAGGCCGTCCGAAGTGCCACACCGCTCACCCGGGCGACTTCCTCCACGGTGATCTGGCCGTAGTCGTGATCCTGCAACAACGCCTGCGTGGCGTGCATCAAGCGGAGATCGGTTGGCGTGGACTCGGTAGCACCTCCGGACGCGTCGTTGACCCACCGGTACAGCGTGGCTGGGTGCACGCCCAATTCGCGCGCGACAGTCGAGGCTCGCTGACCCCTCAGTACGCGCTCGACGGCCGCTTGACGCTCAGATTGGCTCCGGTGCGTCTTCTTGCTCACCCGCCGATCGTACGCGTAATTGCGTTAATTGCATTCAGTATGCAATAGTCGCATTGTGGCGGCCTCGCACCGCCATCGAACTGGCTCGAGCGACAAGAAATCCGAGGAGGGCGCAACAGTGAGAAACCGATATCGCGCTTCGCGAGCGTTGGTCACCGGCGCCAGTTCGGGAATCGGAACTGCCTTCGCTACGGCACTCGCAGCGCGGGGGTGTGACCTCGTGTTGGTGGCCCGCAGGCAGGATCGACTCGACGCGCTCGCGGATCAGCTCGAGGCGAAGTACGGGATCTCATGCACCCGTATTGCCTTCGACCTGTCCGGGGCGGCGCCGGGTAGCAGGCTGCGCGAGCTGGTCGACGGGGAAATCGACCTCCTGATCAACAACGCGGGCTTCGCCACTCAAGGGCCCTTTCTTGAAGGTGACGCCAAGGATTTTGCGCGGGTGCTGGCGGTCGACGTCGGAGCGGTGGTCGACCTGTGTCATGCGTTCCTGCCCGAAATGGTTCGCCGTCGTCATGGAGCCATCGTGAACGTCTCCAGCACCACGGCATATCAACCGGTGCCTTCGCTGGCCGTGTATGCGGCGTCGAAATCCTTCGTGCTCAGCTTCAGTCAATCCCTTTGGTATGAAGCGAAACAGCACGGCGTCAAGGTCTTCTCATTCGCTCCAGGTCCCACCCGCACCGAGTTCTTCGATGTGATCGGTGAAACCGCCACAGTGGTGGGCCGACTGCAGTCCGCCGACGAGGTCGCAGCGGCGGGCTTGAGGGCACTCGATCGCCGCCGCACTCCACCCTCCGTGGTCTCGGGGGTCGGTAATTCGATATCCGCGGCACTGGCAAGACTGATCCCGCGGCGTCTGCTCCTGCCGGCCTTGGCGCGCTCGCTGCGGCCGCTCGATACCTGAAATCAGCGATCACTCAGCATCATTCATATCCCACGATAGGAGCCGACCATGATTCTGGTTACCAGCGCAGCAGGGGGAGTAGGACGTCCGCTGGTTCGAGATCTCGTAGCCAACGAACGCGACGTGCGGGCCTTCGTCAAGAACGAAGAACAAGCGCGGCGATCGAAAGCCGACGGAGCCACCGAGGTCGTCATCGGCGACCTCCGCCAACCCGGCGACCTGGAAGCGGCGCTTCGCGGAGTCAAGCAGATCTATCACGCCGCTCCGACGCAGCTCGTCAACGAACTCCCCGTGGTCGAAAGGATGATCGCGGCGGCCAAGGCCGAACAGCTGAACCACGTCGTCTTCCACTCGGTGATCCACCCCGATATCGCAGAGCTTCCCCACCATCGTCAGAAGCTGCTGGCCGAGGGGATGCTACGGGAGTCCGGTCTGCCCGTGACGGTCCTCCGTCCCTCGCACTACATGCAGAACGTGCTGGACTTCTGGGACTTCTTCGGCGCGGGCCTACTGCCGTATCCCACCTCGCCGGATAGTCGCATGGGCGTGGTCGACGTCGAGGACATCGCTGCCGCGGCGGCCAATGTGTTGACCAATCCCGAGGGCCACATCGGCAAGACATATGACCTGTCCACCGTCGAACTCAATCGCCATGAGATGGCGCGAATCTGGAGCCGGGTACTCGGCCACCCCATGACCGCCGTTCGGCTGCCACCGGAGTCGTTGACGAATCCTCTCCTGGCCGTCGGACCTTTCAGCGCTGCGATCGGGCGATCACTGGTTTCGACCAAGCTGCTTTCCCTGCCCGCCATCGTTCGTGGCCTCCGCGCCGCCCCGAACGCACGTGGGTTTCGTAGTTGGCCGTCGGATGCTCAGGACACCTATGTGCAGATGATGAAGTACTACGACGTGTACGGGCTGCCCGCGGGCAATTTCGATGACCTGCCGAAGATATTGCCGCGGCCGGCCACCAGCTACGAGCAATTCGCGCAACGCGTCGCGGCAGCACACGGGGTCGCCGCTGGATGACGCGCCTCATCGGGTGTCGATGTCGGATTGGTGAATGGTTCTCCGGTTAGGGTTGTCGTTACCAGAGACAGCGGCAGCCGAACTGCCACCGACCGAGGGATTGGCAACGATGTCGAGTCGGCGCACCACCGGTACGACCCGTGCCGAACAAGCTGCCGAGACGCGACGGAGACTCGTCGACACCGCCATCGAGCTTTTCGCGGAACGTCACTACGACGAGGTGGCGGTGACCGACATCGCCAAGGGTGCCGGGGTTGCCCACGGGCTGTTGTTTCATTATTTCGGCAACAAGCGAGGTATCTACCTGGCTGCCATGCGTGCGGTTGCCACGCAAATGGAGGCGGCATTTCTGGTCGACCCCGCACTGCCGCCGGCTGAGTTGGTTCGGCAGGCGTTCGCGGCGCATCTGAGCTACCTGGCAGAACATCGCGGGCTCGCCCTGCGCTGTGTGTTGGGGAGAAGCAGCGCCGATCCCGAGGCGTGGGAGATCTTCCAGTCTGCGCGATCGCGCGCGCTCGCAAGTTTCGCCGCCATCCTCGGCGTCGATCCCGCCAATCCGGCCTGGACGATGATGGGCCGTGCTGCGGTCGCTGCGATTGACGAGGCGGCGGTGTACTGGCTGAACAACGACGAGTGTTTCGACATCCCGACGATGGTGGAGTGTTTCGTCACGATTTCGGTCTCAGCACTCAGAGGTGCGCATTCCCTCGATACCGATTTGAACGTCGATGCCGCCATCGCCGCCTTCGAAGGGAACACCCGGCCACGTTCGCGCAAATAGCCTCAGATCTTCAGGTGTGCTCGGGCCTTGGCCGATGGTTCTGGTCTGTGACGCCAGTTCACCGGATGCCCCGCCGAGCGGCTTCGCGCCGGGCGAATTCCTCGTAGCTTGTGGGCTGGCGGCCGAGCAAGGCCGGCAATACGGTCATGTCGCCTGCGGGCAGGCCGTTGGCGTCGTAGTACATCATCATGCGCTCGTAGCAGTCTCGGGATTCCTGCGACCAGTTGCGCACTCCGCGTGCGTTGGATGACTGTTTGAAACCTTCGAGGATGTGGGGAAGAGCCGACAATCCCGTGGATGCCAGCGAGTGGCGCATGATGACGACGGCGGCGCCCGTCGCGCGCAATGGGTTTTGTAGCGCGGCCGGGGGGAGTCGAACTGCCGTCACCCGGTGGCCCAAGACCGTACTCCAGATGCGGGCCATCTCATGGCGGTTGAGTTCCTGGGTGGACAGGTCGTAGATGCGGTCGAGGTGGTCGTCGGGAGCAGTCAAGACGTTTGCGGCGACCAGACTGACATCCTCGGCATCCACGACTCCCATGACGCGTTCCGGCGCAGACGGATACGGCAGGGTGCCTGCCAACAGAAACTCCCAGAAGTCCAGGTAGTTCTGCATGAAGTGGGAGGCTCGCAGGAAAGTGGTCGGGATCCCCGACTGCTGGAACACCCCTTCGACGCGCAGCTTTTCTTGATGGTGGAACATCTCTTTGATCTCGGGATGGATGACCGAGAAGTACACGATGTGTTTGACACCGTTCGCGCGGCATGCCGCCACCAGTGCATCGGCCATCGAGAGTTCACGCACGATGCTCGTCGGCGTCGCGTGGAACAAGATGCGAACACCCACCATGGCGGCGTCGATGTCCCGTGCCGATTGGATGTCGCCGATGAAGACATCGGTGGCTCCGTCGCTGCGCGCAGCACGTGCCTGTTCGTCGTTCTTGACGAAGGCCCGAGAATTCAGCTGGCGGCTGCGCAACTCACGCACCAATGCCCGGCCGGCACTGCCTCCGGCGCTGGTTACCAGAATCATGGGCAGTCAGCCCAATTCGGCATTCTTGCCTGGTTCATGTGTTTCGGATACCTCTCAGGCTCGGTAGTGGCGACCAGTTCCGCGCACGATGGAAAGCGCCACAACTGAGGCTACGATTTCATTGACCCGGTGTCAATGAAGCTGTAACGTTCATGGAGACAGCCGGGTACGAGGGAAGTTGCGGTAGTGCCACCCATCAAGGACAGGGACCGACGCGCCGATCGATACGGTCGCTGGCAAGACTTCGATTGGCAGACGGTGACTTCCGATCTGAAGGTCAACGGGAAACGTCTGCATCTGGTCGACGTCAACAATCATGCCGGTGGCGATGAGGTAGTGCTGTTTCTGCACGGTATCTCGGCGAGTTGGCGATGGTTTGTCGAGATCATCCCGGAGATGGCGCGGTCGCACCGCGTCGTCGCATTGGACCTTCCTGGTTTCGGTCACTCCGAATACTCCAGCGCGCATACCAGTTTCACCGGACTGGCGCGCTCAGTGGAAGCGACATGTGCCGAGCTCGGGGTCGCCAAGGTTACCGTGGTGGGGCACTCCATGGGTTCGATCGTCGGTACTCGTCTGGCCATCTGCAGTCCAGGACTTGTCGACAAGCTGGTGATCACCGGTGGACCGATACTGTCACTGACTGAACTGCCGCGGCGTCCGGCGCAAACGGTGTTCCGCGAACCGCTCTCGGTGGCAACACTTCTAGCTGAACTGATGACGATCGGTATGCCGGTGCCCGGGTTCATCGCGAGCCGGATCGCATCATCGCCCAAACTTCTCAAGCTCCTGCTGGGCGCCTTCGTGGAACGTCCGGAGTGTCTTGATCCGGACGTGATGATGCAAGTGATGTCTGCACTCGGGGCCCGCGGCTCGTTCCCCGTGCTCTTTTCGACGTTCGCCGAGGACCCCAACCAAGGTCTGGACCAAATCTCCTGCCAGACAAAAATAATCCGCGGTCCCGGCGACCCGTTGTCCTCGCGATCAGATGTGGAGAGGTTCCTGAGGCTGGTTCCTACAGCATCCGTCGTGGAGATTGCGGGTACCGGCCACTGGCCGCATCTGGAGAAGCCGCAGGAGTTCGTCGCGGAGCTCCGGGCATTCCTCGGTCGCTGAGGGGCCAATCACCTGCCGCATTGCGCCAGATCTCCGGCGGGCGCGGCTCATCGCCGATCCTGAGGTGGCACAGGATTCAACCGGAAATCGTTGGCGCTTGCAGCATCTCAGCAATTCTTCCCAATGACGTGTCGAGCTCGGCGACAAGAGTCTTCTCGATGCGCTTGCCCATGGGGCCGAACAGCAGAGCGCCGGCAACGTCGACCTTGATGCTTGCCACAGCCTTGTCTTCGCCGTCAGGAATCACCGAGAACGTCAGCGAGACCTTCATTCCGCCGGTGCCCTTGCCCTCCAGCGACACCCGGTGCGGCGGTTCGAAAGCCACGGCAGTGAAGTCGACAGTATTGGGTATCTTCATGATCGACACCACCTCGGTGACCTGCGAGCCCAGCGCCAGTTCGGTGGGCGCCTCACCCTGCCATCGAGTGTGCAAGGTGTTCCACTGCTCGAACTTGCGGGGGTCGGCGACGACGTCCCAGACCTGGGTCTGCGGCGCGTCGATGCTCCTGGATGTTTCGATGCTCGCCATTGCTGATAGTGCTCCGAAGTCTTCGTAAGGGTGGGGGTAGCGCCGGGGAAGTGGTTGGGCCCTAGAGGATCTGGGTGATGTGGTCGTCGATGCCGAGCAGGGCCTTTCCGTAGGTCTCCATGGACACCTGCGGCAGGATCACCGCGTGCCGAGCAGCCACGTTGGAGTCGCGCCAGATCCGTTGCATGGCATTGACTTCGGCGAAGCTTCCGGATCCATTGGCATCGAGCAAGATATTGATCGCCTCGTTGATACTGCGGATGGCGACTGCCGAGTCGGCACGGATCCGGGCGCGGATATCGGTGTCGGGAAAGACTCCCAAGTCTGCGTAACGTTGCACGTCGTCGGCGGCACGGAAGGCATGCAGGTGTGCGGTTTCGACCTTCATGGCGGCTTCGGCGATCAGAAGCTGAAACGCCACCGAATCGGCTTGTCGTTCGAACGTCGAGTATGCAAGAGCCTTGCCCGGCGCTTTGGTGGTCACCAATTCCAATGCAGCGCGGCCCAATCCGAGTTGAGGCCCAACCAAGACCATCACTAGCATCGGTCCGATGGCGGAGCGATAGAACGGTGCGTCGGGATGATCGGCCAAGTAGGAGCCCATCATCACAGGCAGCAAAGAGCCGTATCGGTGTTCAGGTACGAACACGTCCTCGGCGATGACGGTGTTGCTGCCGGACGAGCGCATCCCGGCGACATACCAGGTGTCCTCGATGCGGAAGTCCCCGCGAGGAAGTGACACCATCCCTTGGTCGATGACTTCGCCGTCCTCGTCCAGCAGATACACACCACCGCCGGCCCAATCAGCATGAAGGCTTGCCGACGAGTACGCCCACGTGCCGCTGACCTGGTACCCACCCGGGACTGCCCGCGCGGTGCCCGACGGGGCGACCACGCCGCCGATGATGGCGTCCGGTCCGTTCGCCCAAACCTCGTCAGCTGCCTGGCCCCCGTTCAATCCCGCCACCCAGGCATTGATGTTGGACAGCGTGACGACCCAGGCGGCGCCGCCATCGGATTCGGCGATCAGCGCCGACACATCCATCATGTCGCGCAAGCTCGTCTCTAGTCCGCCGTGGCTGCGGGGAGTGGCGATCCGGAAAGCGCCGGCTGCCTTGAGCGCATCGATGGTCTCCTCCGAGACACGCCGCTGCGCTTCGGAATCACGGGCATTCGCCTTGATCAGGGGAGCGTTGTCCCGAATGGCGGCCTTCACGTCCTCGGCGGTGGCGATATCGCTTCGGCTCAGTGTGCTCACTGGTAGGTCCCATCGTTGTCTGTTGTGCATGTGGACGAAGAGAGCACCACCCTAACTTTTCATTGACTTAGAGTCAATGAAAATCCGGCAGTGTTCGACCGGGTCATCAGTTCGTCCAACGCGATCGGGCACTTCAGTCACGCGCCGGCCGTAGCGGCCAGATAGGACTACTGTTGCCCCTGATCGTGAAACGTGGCGCGGTAGGTTTGCGGTGACACTCCAGCAGTCCTCTTGAATTGCTCGCGAAAGTTGGCGGGTGAATCGAAACCGACTCGACGGGCGATGTTTTCGATGCCCTCGGTGGTGCGTTCCAATAGTTCCTGTGCATGGCGTATCCGCACGCCGGCGACCCACTGCATCGGCGTCTGTCCGGTTTCGGCCTGGAACCGGCGATTGAGGGTGCGGATGCTGGTGGCCGCTTGGGCCGCGATGTCTGCCAGCGTGAGTTGCTGATGTGCGTGGGTTTCGATCCAGCCCAACAACGGGCCGAGTTGGGTGCTTTCCGGCCGTCGATTACGAACGATGAACTGGGCTTGGCCACCGTAGCGATGCAAGGGGGCCACGGCCATTCGGGCAGTGTCGGCAGCTACTGCGCTGCCGTAATCGCGTGCCACCATGTGCAGGCACAGGTCCAGGCCCGCTGATGCGCCCGCCGAAGTGAGCACTTGACCCTCGTCGACGTAGAGAACGTCGGCGTCCAATTCGACGGCTGGGAACGCCGCCCGAAATTGATCGGCACCGCGCCAGTGGGTCGTTGCGCGCTTATGGTCCAGGATGCCGGCCTGAGCCAGGGTGAACGCTCCGGTGCAGATCGAGGCTATCCGAATGCCGTTGGCGTGGGCCGCTTTCAGGGCCTCGATGATCGGTTCCGCCACGGTGGTGGTGACGGTGTGGCGCCCCGGCACCACGATGGTGTGGGCTTCGCGCAGCGCCTCCAGTCCGTAGTCGGTCGCGATGCGGATCGGGCCGGCACGAACGACGGGTTCGGCGCTGCACACCTGTACCTGGTAGCCCGGCCGGCCGTCAGGTAGCGACGCGCGGTCGAAGATCTCTATCGGGGTAGCGAGGTCGAAGGCGACGGCGTCGGGTAGCGCCAGCACGGCGACGCGAAACATGATTGGCAATATACCGGCGAAACGTGTCCTTCTGGTCACTGGTCTGGACGCGCCAGCGCAACCATCATGGATCGCGTGCACGCGCAAATAGTGTTGTTCGAAGCGTTCGATCCGCTGGATGTGATCGCACCATTCGAGGTCCTATCCGCCGGCAGCGATGCCGTGGGAGGCGACCTCGTCGTAGAACTGGTGACGGCCGAAGGTCCACGCGATGTGGTCAGCGGCACCCGGGAGCTCTCGCTGAGGGCCACCCACACGTTGGATCCGACCAAGCCCGGGTATGTGATCGTTCCCGGGGCCAGCGGGCCCATCGCCGGTGATCCCGACCAGGGCGTGCAAACCATTCCAGTGCTCTTGGCTCGGGCCCTCGACACTCCGTTGATTCCGTTGATGCGCCGGGCATTTCAGAATCCCGATGTCACCGTAGTCACGGTGTGTGGTGGTTCGGTGCTGCTGGCGATGGCAGGGCTGATCGAGGACCGGCATGCAACGACGCATTGGTTGGGCCTGGATGTCCTGGATGCGGCCGGGGTGCGCGCGGTGCGCGCCCGCGTGGTCGACGACGGCGATTTCATCAGTGGCGGCGGTGTCACCTCAGGCCTGGATGTAGCGCTGCATCTGCTGCAACGCAGCTATGGACCGCGCGTCGCGCACGCCGTCGAGGAGTTGTTCGAATACGAGCGCCGCGGCACCGTATGGACGCCCTCTGGGCGCACACCGATGGAGGTATAGATGAGCCTATTGGGCGACTGGGACGTGACGATCAAGACACCGATCGGCTCGTTGGCCGTGGACTATAGCTTTACCGGCACCGACGACGGCATCGTCGGCACGGCGACATACAACGACGACACCGTATCGCTGCAGAACATCGCGTTCGATGGTGACCGGGCCACCTGGCAGCAGAAGGTCACCAAGCCGATGCGGTTGAATCTGAGCTTCGACGTGATCGTCACCGGCGACGGGCTCAACGGCCACTCACGCGCCGGAAGATTGCCCCGTTCGACGGTCGTCGGCCAACGGCGCCGTTGACCCACCGCACCCCATGACGGCGGCCAACGCGATCGAGTCCTGGCCAACAGGCTGGTGAGGATCAGTGCAAGATCACTTTCAGCACAATCCGATTGGCGACTCGAATGTCGATTCTGTGAAACCGCCTCTAGTGCAGTCGCCACGACGGCGTAGGGGAGTCGCGGATCTCAGGCGTTCAGGCCACCGTCGACGGTGATGGCGGTACCGGTGATGTGGCGCCCGCCGGGTCCGGCGAGGTAGGCGACCAGGTCGGCGATGTCGGCAGGTTGTCCGTAGTGCCCGAGTGGGATTTGGGTGATTGCCTGAGCGGCGTGTGGGCCATCAGCGGGATTACCTTCGGTGTCGGTGGGTCCGGGTTGTACTACGACAGCGGTGATGCCGCGCGGCCCAAGTTCTCGAGCGAGGCCCCGGGTCAACCCGATGAGCGCGGCCTTGCTGCCCGCGTACAGGCTGCCGCCGGGCCATGGTGTTCGCTCGGCGACATTGCTGCCGATGCTGATGATCCGCCCACCGTCGGGCATACGCCCGATCGCAGCTTGCGTGGCCACGATGACGGCGCGCACGTTGACCGCCAACGTCTGGTCGATATCGGCCACCGTTATCCGCTCGATCGGACCCAACGCAACAACACCGGCGTTGTTGACCAGAATGTCGAGTCGTCCGAAGGTGTCGGCGGTGCACTCAACGGCAGTGGTAACCGCGGCAGGGTCGGCACTGTCGGCATGGATCGCGATCGCCCGCCGGCCCAGCGCCTTGATCTGGTCCACTATTTCGGTGGCGTGACGGTTCGACGAGGCGTACGTGATGGCCACGTCGGCGCCATCGCGCGCCAACCGCAAAGCGATGGCAGCGCCGATTCCTCTGCTCGCCCCAGTCACCAGCGCGACCCGATCGTGGAGGGCGTCCATCGTGTTCCCAATTCTGTAGTGGTCGATATACATTTGCACGGTATGGTCGGACAGTCAACGAATTCTGTGCCGATCGATAGAGAAAGGTGCGCCATGTCACCGCGGGGACGTCCGCGCGCGTTCGACCGCGAGGCGGCGCTGCAGCGCGCGATGTACGTCTTCTGGGAGCACGGCTACGAAGGCGCCTCGCTGGCTGATCTAACTGAGGCGATGAACATCGGCTCACCCAGTCTCTACGCCGCATTCGGCAACAAGGAAGCGCTGTTTCGCGACGCCGTCGCGCTTTACGGTGCCACCGCCGGTAATCGCACCGCCCGTGCCCTGTCCGACGAGCCCACTGCCCGCGCCGCGATCGAGGCGATGTTGCGCGGCAACGCCGAGGACTACCTGCTGCCCGGGCGCCCGCCGGGCTGCATGCTGGTCGTCACCGCCTGCATCTGCGCCAACCAAGGGATCCGTGACTTCCTTGCCGAACGGCGCAGGCACGGCAGGGATCTCGTCAAACAGCGGCTGCGCCGCGGAATCGACGACGGCGATCTGCCCGACGGTGTCGATGTCGACTCCATGGCCACGTTCTACACCGCCGTTCTCAACAGCCTGTCGATGCAGGCTCGCGACGGCGCTACAACAGACGAGATGACAGCAATCGTCGATGGGGCCATGGCTGTGTGGATCACCTACGTCACTACGGCAACCGTCAAAGCGGGAATTTGAGGGTTGGCCGGCCGCGACCGGGCCGCGCAGAGCCCGAGCGGACGACAAGTACCTCGGCGGTTCGCCGTCGCCGCGGCGATACCAGCCGCGGTCCGTGGGCGGTCCTCAAGGGCACATGAAGGAGATCGGCGGGCACGGGCTCGGCCGGCGGCCCTCGACGATCCAGTAGAGCGTCGGAGCGCCGTCACGGACGGACTGGTAGTGCCAGAAGTGGCAGCCGTTTGTGTCGAATGGCAGCGGGTTGTCCGACTGCGGGATCGGATCGCCGGGGCACCATTCGTAGTTGCTCCAGGCGTCGATCGGGCCTTCGCCGGCTCCGTTGGTCGCCTGCGCGGTGCCGGCGAAGCCCATGGCCGCAGCGGCGGCGACACCGGTCATCAGGGCTGCGGCGACAGTGCGCTTCACGTTCGTTTTCATGCCGAAATCACACCATGGGGCGGGGCCTACCGATCCCAATATTCCGCTAGGAACTCCGAAAGCAGAAGTGAGGTCGCTGCCCGCGAAGGCTCTGGTGCGGCGACCTGGGTCCGCTCTGCCGGGTTCGCAACCCGGAAATCATTGGAGGACGATAACTTTGGTCACCAACGCGGGTTGAACCGGGACGAGATCACCCCCTTGGGCATAGCCACGACCATGTGGCGCGGTTTTCAAGCGTCGTTTTGGCCTAGGGTTGGACCGTCGTCAAAACTGCTGGCCGATACTCGCCGACGTAAGCCTCCCATGGACATACTCAAGCGGGCATTCTCAGGTGACGGTGTTCGTCATCGACCCGAGCAATGCGTTTCGCACGCTGCAAGTCACGAGCCGGCTCCGCCGATCCGCCACGTCCAGGCTCGAGTTCGCTCTTGTTAACCTCGCTTATGCCAAGAAAATTGAGTGACGAACAAATTCAGGCGTTCCTCGACAGCCGCCCGGGCTGGGCGGCACTGAGCACCATCGACCAGGATGGATTCCCGCACACGGTGCCCCTGGGATACTTCCGCCTTGGCGGCGACATCATCATGGGCGTGCGGGACGGGACACGCAAGGTCTCCAACGTCGAGCGCAACCCGAACGTGAGCATCATGGTCGAAGACGGATCGAGCATGGCCGATATCCGGGGAGTGATGATCCAAGGTCACGCCCGCATCGTTCGTGAACGAGGCGAAGCACTGGAGCTCGCGAGAGAGGGTGCCCGCAGGCGGGGCGTGCCAGAATCGGAATGGCCCACCGAGTCAAGACCAGGTGCCACCTACATCCGGGTGACACCGGTAAGAACATTGTCGTGGGACTACTCAAGTCCAACGACAGACCAGGCTTAGCTGACGGGGGTTCGCCCGATTGAGAGCCCGCGACCAGGGAGGCGGCTCGTGGACACCCAACGGGAGTGTGCCCGACGGCCGGTCGATCTGATCGGTGCGCTACCTGGGCATCGATCGTTCTGAGAGGCAATGCATCCAGCGAACTTTCAGGTTTGCGATCTTCACTCTGACTTGAGGTGGATCGGTCAACATCGTCGGCAGCAGTCACCGCGCCGAACGCTACTCAGCTTGTTTGGTTACGGGCGAAGTTCGGTTTCGTCGCCTCTAGTCGCGGTGTCGCGAGACCCACACGTCGCGGCGCTTTCAGGCGTGTTTGTCAATGCAAGCCGACTTGGTGGAAATGCTGAGATCGACTGCAGCGCAACATATTATGTCACAGTGACGAATCTAGTTGACCAGTTAGGGTATGTGCATCGAAGGGGGGTCAAACGCCGACAAGGGCTCAAGGGGGATGCGGTCGCTGAAACGTCGCGCTCGTTGATCGAATGAGATCGAAATCGATGTGGGTAGCTGTGCGGGGAGAGAAACTCTGACCGGGGTTGCCAACTGTCGCGCGCGGCGGGACCTGCTGGTGGATGGCGACGAACTGGATCCGGTTGGCTAACGCCGGAGTGTCGTTGTCGGACAGCGGTTCCGTAGTGCGGGCACTGTGGCTGTAATTCGTCACAGTGACGTAATAACGTTCGGGGCCAAGTGTGGGGAACTGGAGCTTCCGTCGATCGGTATCGCCCCGGAAGTCCTTGCGCGAGGTCTGGGGCCAGTCCTGACGTGAGGTGACGTTGTTCGGACGGATACCGTCGTGCGGCAGTGGGCCGTCGGGCGCCGGCGGATGAATGTTCGGAGGTGGCGTGGACGTATACCGACATGCAATGCGCGGAATGGCGTCACGCACAACGCCGACTGGAAACGCCTATGGGGTGCAACGAAAGTCGTCCCTGAACTCATCGACCGGCGATAACGAGCTGGTAACGGTGCGTGCTAGCGAGGTGCGAGTTCCGCGCGGTAGCCATCCGCTTCATTGATTTTTACATCGATACCGCCGCGGTGGCCGTCAGGGTGTCGAAGCCGGGCGGAGGTGCACACCCCGCCGGTTGGTGATCT